>NZ_RHHP01000045.1 GCF_003710815.1 Brevibacillus centrosporus | reverse complement strand
ACTTGGCTTGACAATTCGTCTTACCTAATTAAATACGGGCCTAGTTTCGTCTCAGACGAAAACGGGGGAACCATCTTTGGGGTTAATTCTGTGAAAACAGAAGGGATGCAAACTGCCATCCTACCCGTCAGCTAACCTCGTCGGCTAAAGCAGATCATGCATACAAGTTTCTTTTTGTCCGCTTGCTTTATGTGCAAACGGCTTTTGCTCTATTTGGGCATGGGTCGTCCGCACCTATCAAGCTTATTTGTTCATATTTGTATGTGAGAGAATAGTCGACTCATTTGCTTTTGTCGGGAAGGGCCCTCCTGATGAAACGCAGTGTGTCGGCTTTTTTTCTTTCCATAAAATTTTTGAGGAGGAGTTGGGGTAGATGATTTCCTTTCACAGCGTAGAGATGCGCATCAACGATGTCTCCATCATCCAAAAGCTTGACCTGCAAATCAAAGCGGGTGAGCTGTTCGTCTTGATCGGACCCAGTGGCTGCGGCAAGACGACGACCATGAAAATGATCAACCGCCTGATCGAGCCTACCTCAGGGCGAATCGAGATCAATGGGGAGGATGTCTCCTTGGCAGATCCCGTTGAGCTGCGGCGCAATATCGGATATGTGATTCAACAAATTGCTCTGTTTCCCCATATGACGATTGGCCAAAATGTCTCCTTGGTGCCTAGACTGAAAAAAGCAGACCAAGCGCAGTATGAAAAAAAGGTCGATGAGCTGCTGGACATGGTCGGGCTGGACCCGAAGGTTTTCAAAAACCGATACCCGGCTGAGCTGAGTGGTGGACAGCAGCAGCGTGTTGGCGTTATCCGGGCTATGGCGGCAGATCCGCCGATCATTTTGATGGATGAACCTTTCAGTGCATTGGATCCGATCAGCCGGGAGCAGCTGCAGGATGAGTTTGTAAGGCTGCAAAAGACGATCAAGAAGACCATCGTTTTCGTAACGCACGACATGGACGAAGCGATCAAGATATCCGATCGCATCTGCTTGATGAACAATGGCGCTGTCGTACAGGTGGATTCTCCCGAGAAGCTGCTGCAGCGTCCTGCCAATTCCTTTGTGGCGGACTTTATCGGAATCAAGCGGTTGAAAGGCGCACAGGAGCGGCAGGCAGTCTCGTCGGCGAAAAAAGCGACGCTTCCCCGTTGGAGCATTTCGTAAAAAGAGGGAGGGGAAGACATGAGCGAATTTATCCAGTTCATCCAGGAGAGGCACGAGCAGATTTTATTGTTGATCTGGGAGCATAGCTACATTTCGTTTATCGCGGTCATGGCAGGATTTCTCGTCTCTGTGCCGCTCGGAATCATCCTGACGAGAACGGAAAAAATGAACCGCTACGTCATTGGCTTTGTCAATATTTTGCAGACCATTCCCAGCCTTGCCCTTTTAGGGCTGATGATCCCGCTGCTTGGAATCGGGGCCGTACCAGCAATTGTGGCACTGTTTCTTTACTCGCTCTTACCCATGCTTCGCAACACCTTTACCGGCATCATGGAGGTAGACCCTGCGCTGAAAGAGGCGGCGAAGGGAATGGGGATGACCAGCTTTCAAATTTTGTGGAAGGTGGAGCTGCCCCTCGCGATCTCGATTATCATGGGTGGATTTCGGACGGCAACTATATATACCATCAGCTGGGCAACGCTCGCTGCGGTGATCGGAGGAGGAGGACTCGGGTATCTGGTGTTTACCGGACTTGGGGTTGCAAACGACAACATGCTTTTGACAGGAGCGCTTGCAACCGCGATGCTGGCGACGATAGCCGATTTTATTACACGGAAAATACAAAATGTTTGCACACCAAAAGGTCTAAGAAGCAATCGCGCGAATTAAGGGGGAGCAATTAATGAAAAAGAGATGGATATACACTTTTGTTACGGCCGTTCTTACAGTAGTCTTGCTTGCAGGCTGCGGCTCCAGTAATGTCGTCAAGATCGGGCACCAGCCAACGAGCGAACAGACGATCATGGCGCAAATGCTCAAGCAGGTCATCGAGGGGAATTCCGATATCAAGGTCGATCTGGTTGGAGGACTGGGGGCAACTCCAGTTGTGCTCAAGGCCATGGAGAACAACGATATTCAAATATCAGCTATCCGCTACGTGGGGACGGATCTGACGAGTAGCCTAGGGCTGAAGGAATTCAGCAAAGACCCGCAGGAAGCCTTTGATTTGGTGAAAAAAGGCGTAGCGGAGAAGTTTGATCAGGAGTGGTTCCCGTCTTACGGCTTTGACAACACCTACGTGTTTACGGTACGCAAGGAAATCGCGGATAAATACCAGCTGAAAAAAATCTCCGACCTGGCAAAGGTAGCGAGGGAGCTGCATCTCGGTACAGATGCGAGCTGGCTGGAGCGACCCAATGACGGGTATGAGGCATTCAAGCAGGAATACGGCTTTGATTTTGGCAAAAAGACTCCGATGGATATCGGTCTGGTCTATAAAGCCGTTGCAAATGGAGAGGTAGATATTGTGCTGGCTTACTCCACGGACTCGCGCCTGAAGGAATTTAATCTGGTCACGCTGGAGGACGACAAACATTTCTTCCCGCCGTATGGTGCTTCCGCTGTCGTGCGCAACGATACGCTCAAGCAGTACCCACAGCTAACCGAACTCATTAACAAGCTGAGTAATAAAATTGATACGCCAACCATGACCGCGCTCAACTATCAGGCGGACGTCGAGAAACACGACCCGGAAGAGATCGCCCGGACGTTTTTGCAGGAGCAAGGCTTGATTCAAAAGTAACGCAAAAGGGAGGTGGGCTCGTTGAATGCTTTTGAATTTATTTCGAGGTATGGCGGGCAGATCCTGGAGCTGACAGGAGAGCATCTTTACATGAGTGCTATCGCCATTTTGCTGGCGATCGTGATCGGTGTTCCGCTCGCGGTATTCATGACACGCAATCCGAAGATCGCTGTGACCATTCAAACGATCATCAATACCGTCCAAACGATTCCGACGATCTCGCTGCTCTTGATCATTATGATCTTTCTCGGATTGGGGTACAGCACAGCGATTGTGGCGCTGGTTCTCTACTCGCTGCTGCCGATTGTGCAGAACACCTATGCAGGGCTGGAAAACGTGGATAAGAGCATGATCGAAGCAGGAACAGGCATGGGCATGACGCGCTTGCAGCTTTTGACCTACGTGAAGCTGCCGCTCGCTTTGCCGATCATTTTGGCAGGAGTCCGCATTGCCGCTGTGGTTGCGGTAGGTTCTGCGACGATTGCGACATTCGTCGGGGCAGGCGGCTTAGGAGAAATGATCATGCGGGGAATTTCTACGACCGATGACCAGAAGATTTTGGCCGGGGCGATCCCGGCAGCGGTCCTCGTCGTTGTCGTTGACATGCTGATTGGAAAAATCGAAAAAAGAGCGAGCTATCGCGTGAATACCGCAAGAACGAATAAGTAACGATTGCCAGTGGGCATCTTAAAGTGTAGCAAATCGTGGAAAAGAGGTGCTTGCTTTGAAAACGGAAGATGCCATCTGGGGAGCACTGGAGGAAGTGCTCGATCCAGAAGTGGGAGTCAATATCGTGGACCTTGGACTCGTGTATGAGGTTGCAGTAGAGGACAATGGGCAAGCAAATATTGAAATGACGCTGACGATACCCCAATGCCCGCTGGCGGATGAAATCGTAACGAATGTAGAAGAGGCAGCAGCTGCCGTACCGGGAGTCAAAGGCGTCAAGGTCTCACTCGTCTGGGAACCAAAGTGGAGTCCGGCGAGAATGAATGACAAGGCAAGGGAAGAGATTCGGGCACGCCGGAGTCTCGTGTAAAAAACAAAATGCAGCGTCAGGTTGAGGGAGGATGAGACCCTTTGACCGACGCTGCTTTGCTTTTCAATCGCTGCTCACACAGAGCTCCAAGGCATTCTCGGACAACGAAGCCACGCATCCTTCCTTCCTGACGCGATCCCCGATCCTCACGTGATAGCCGCAGAGGTAACCGCTGAACATAGCCGGCACCTCCACCAACCTCCCTCCGCTGGTTTTTACGAGACAGAGTGCTTCTCTCTCACAGACATAGGAGCCTTCCTCCAACAGCAGACGCTCAACCACTCCGTGACAGTTGCTCACAATATCGAATGTGACTTTCATCTTTGGAACTCACCTCTGTCAATCCAGATCGTGATTGTGGAACAGGCTGGAGAGCGTCTTTTTCAAAAAGCTGGATACGACCTCCACGTCCTCTGCACGGATGGCCAGCTTGTCGACCCAGCCGTTTTCGAAGGCGATCTCATCGGAGGAAATCAGTACGGACTGCATGTTTTGCAAGGAAAGGACAAAGCTCTTCCCATCAAAGTGCTGGGAGTAGAACAGCCCCAGGTCATAGCGGTTATTGTCTGTCGTAAAAGCTACATAGCGGGAGAGCATCGTTTCCGATTGATCGTACAGATAGTCAAAAGACATGGTAGTCACCTCAGCCTGATAAATTTTTGATTCTGCTACCGCAAGCGAATGCCGCTGGGTTACATGGATTCCTCGAAGTCGATCACCGGCGGACTTTTGCGAAATGTCTTGGTACTGAACAGCAAGTAGCCAATACCGATCAACGTCCAAACGATTCCGAGAGTCAAAGCGTGGCTGTCGAGATTGCCCCAGAGGAAGGCGACAAAGCTGGCCCCGATCAGCGGGGAGATCAAATATTTGAGGGTGTCTTTGGCAGAGCGCTGCTTTTTGCGGATGTAAAAATGGGCGAATACAGACAGATTCACGGCAGTAAAAGCGGTCAATGCCCCAAAATTAATGAACGCAAGTGCTGTCTCCAGAGTCAGAAAAAGGGATGAGAGGGAGACGATCCCGATGAAAAGCACATTGCCGACGGGAATGCCTTTGACGGGATGCAGTTTGCCGAACCATTTTTTCGGTAGGACATTTTCCCGTCCCATTGCGAACAAGAGTCGGGATGCGCTCGTATGGGAAGCGATCCCCGAGGCGAGTGCAGCTGTAATACTACCGGCGACAAAAATCGAATGGAACAGGTCACCTCCGAGGATCATGGACATCTCAGGAGAAGGAGAGTCCTGGTTTTGAAACGGCGCAACGGACGGAAAAGCCAGCTGGGTGAAATAGGAAGCAATGATGAAGATGACGCCGCCAATCAGGGCAACGAGAAAAATGCCGCGTGGAATGGTCTTCATCGGATTGATCGCTTCTTCCGTGTAGGTCGTCACGGCATCAAAGCCCAGGAACGAGAAACAGAGGATGGCTGCACCTGCCATGAGTGTCGGAAATGACATGCCTTCTCCGTAAAACGGTGTGATGGGAAAAGCGCTGCCTGTTGGGCTGGTCCCGGTCAAATGCTGAATGGCTAACGCTGCAAGCAGAAGACCGAGGATCCAGGAAGGAACGTTTGGGAAGGCCGCTGATAGATAGATCGTTCCCAGCAGCACATTGATGATGGGCAAGAAGACGTAATCTAAGAGTGATACCCAGCCGACGAGAAAACCAAAGTGGGGGTTAATGGTCTGGCGCGCGTAAGAGTAGGCGGAGCCCGCTACCGGAAATTTCTTGACCATGCCTTCCGTAGCTGGCGGCGGTAAACAGCATGGCTGCGAATTTCAATCCGTATAAGGCTGTCCGTCATGGGGTACAAGCCTCCTTTGCTGAAATATGCTGCACCCATTTCGTCTAGCAATAGATGTGCCAAACACATTCACTCCTCGTAAATGGCATGAATTTTGCTGAGACGAACCAGTGGAACAAAGAATGAGGAGGAGATTCCTATGAGCAGCATGTACCCAGGGGGCCGTTTACGACTGTATCCACGTTTGCTGTGAAAGGAGAAGGCGCGCTCTTGACGGACGTGGACGGAAATACGTTCATCGATTTCGCAGGAGCGATCGGCACGCTGAACGCGGGACATTGCCCACCGAAAGTGGTGGAGGCGCTCAAGGAACAGCTGGACAAATACATCCATCCCTGCTTCCATGTCATGATGTATGAGCCGTACGTGGAGCTGGCGGAAAAGCTGAATCAAATTACGCTAATCCACGGGTGTTAACTTTTTAATTTTCGTTGTGGTCGACTTTGGTTGTAAATTTGGATATACTCATCAATTCAACTTTGTGCTTCCTCTAAGCTTCGGAAATCATAAGGGTTTGAGATGCGAGAAGAAGCTCCCCCTTTCCCTATAGGCTTCTTACATTTGATAATTCCTGTACCTGATTCGACTTGAGAAAACTTGGCTTGGCCATGCTTTATTAACGGAACCGCAGCAATAAAAAACTGCCCGCACGACTTTCCCAGAAAGGAAATCGTGTGGACAGCCAATAATCACAGCTTGGTGACAAGAATATTTAGTTTTTCAGCCATGCTCGCAAGCTCTTCTGTGGCAGATGCCGTCTCTTCCGTACTCGCAGAGGTTTGCTCGGTTACAGCGGCGATGCTCTGCGCCGAATGCAAAATAGTACTCGTCTGCGCTGATTGCTCCTCGCAGCTCGCAGCTACATCGGTGATTCTCTCTGCTGAGTTGTTCACGTACGCAATGATTTCGGTAAACGAATGACCGGCATTCGTGATCAGCTCATTTCCTGTGCGTACGGTTTCCACCGCATCTTGTGTGCTCGCTTGCATCGTATGGACGAGCTGAATGATTTCCTTCGTCGCTTCTCCACTCTGATTGGCCAGTTTGCCTACCGAGTCGGCCACAACAGCAAAGCCTCTGCCGTGCTCGCCCGCACGCGCTGCCCCGATGGATGCATTCAATGCGAGCAGCTTAGTTTGGTCCGCAATGTCCTTGATTGTGGTCACGTTCAAATCAATTTTCTTAGAGTTGTCTAGAAGTTCGTACACTTTCTTAGAGTTGTCTAGAAGTTCGTACACTTTCTTGGAGATCTCCTGCATACCGGACATGGCTTTGTTCATCATTTTCCCGCCATTTTCAGCGATGTCGGAGGTCTGATTGACGAGCGAGCTCGTCTGTTCAATATTGGAGGCGATTTGTACGATTGCTTTATCCATTTCCTCGATCATTTCAGAAA
Organism: Brevibacillus centrosporus; assembly: GCF_003710815.1. Classification (GTDB taxonomy): domain Bacteria; phylum Bacillota; class Bacilli; order Brevibacillales; family Brevibacillaceae; genus Brevibacillus; species Brevibacillus centrosporus. The sequence continues at coordinate 95,644 of NZ_RHHP01000045.1, read as the reverse complement.
TGTTGTTTACCATATTGGTCTGGTGCAGGCTTCCTCCCGCCATTCCCTGGATGCTGGCGGTGATCTCTTCTGAAGAGCTGGCGACTGCTTGAGAAGAGAGGTGAATGCTCGATGCGACAGAGCGCAGATCCCGAACCGTCATGATAGCCAAAGCGATTCCAACCGCCAAGGCGATCAGACTTACGATGCTCACGGTAATGAACGCCGAATTATAAATGTTGACCGATTGGTTCGTTGCCTCCGTAGCACCTCTTTGGTTCATCTCCTTCAGTTTGACCAGTGTCTGCTGGGATTGCTCCCACGTCGCGGTAACTTTCTTCACTTCCTGAATGGTTTTGCCTGTGTCACTGCCTTTTGCCAGATTGATTACTTGCTGAAGCTGCTGTTCGTAAGCTGTCCATAACTGCTTGTATTCACTATAGAGTTGTCTCTCCTCGTCACTATTTATCAGCTTTTCATACTCCATTGTCGATTTGTGGATTCGCTCCTGAAACACTTGAAGCTGGGAGAGCAGCTTGGAAATTTCTTGCGGATCAGATTCCAACCCAATCCGGTTGACCACCGTGGCACATTTGTATCAAGCACATTGATTTCACTGATCAAAGACAGGCTGGGAACCCAGTTCTCTTTGATTTCCTTGGAGTGGTCTCCCATTCGGCTCATTTGAAAAATAGATAGGGAACTGATGATGAGTAATAACGCTAAAAGAATGAAGAAGCCTGTTAAAACCTTCTTGTTGATCGCCATAACGCTCTCCTCCGAGTCCTGTTGAAGTCGCTTGGTGCTGTCCTCTAATTTCCCGCATCTGAAAATATTCAAACATGAAAAATAGCGTGGCATCAAACTAATCTGGGAAGAGTACGCAGAGCATTTGCGCGTTTTTGCTTGCGAGTCGCGCAAAAAAACTTAACGATAACTTCACAATGACTCCCGGAATGCCTGGTACGATAGGCATAGACGGACATTTGTGCAAAAAGTTCGATATTGACAAGGAGAATTGTGGCAAGGTAATCTAAAAGTGCAAGAATGAGCACAAATGAACAAAACGAACAAAGTGCGCAAATAAAGTGAGAAACGAACTTATTCAGGGGAAAAGGATGAGGGTTATGCTAGCGGCAGAAAGAAAATTGAGGATCGTTGAATATGTGAGACAGCATCGGACGGCGTCTGTTTCCGTGCTCGCCAAGGAATTTGGCGTCCATGAAGCGACAATCCGCAGGGATCTGGCAGAAGTTGAGCAGGAAGGACTGCTCAAGCGGACTCATGGTGGAGTGATCGTGGAACGACTGACACCGAATGAGCCTTCCTTCAACGAACGGACGAATGTGGCACTCGATCAGAAAATGCGCATTGGCAAGATGGCGGCAAGTCTGGTGGAGGACGGCGATCACATCATCATCGATTCGGGAACGACGACGCTGCATATCGCCAAAAATCTGGTGAACCGCTCCAATCTTACGGTCATTACGAATGACATCAACGTTGCAGCTGAGCTGAGGGATGCTCCTGGCGTCAAAGTCACGGTGACAGGGGGCGAGCTCTACCCATCCAGCTTCATGCTCAACGGGATGTTTACCGATCACGTACTTCGCTCGTTGCATGTGTCCAAGGCTTTTATCGGCACACCCGCCATCCATCCCAAGCATGGCCTGATGCATCCAGAGGCGCAACTGGTGCTGGCGAAGCAGGGAATGATCGCTGCAGCCCAAGAGGTCATTGTCGTAGCCGATGACACCAAGATCGGCAAGCTGTCTTTGTACAAAGTCGCGCCTAACAGCTCGATTCACACCCTGATCACGGGCAAGGAAGTGGCGGAATACGACATCAAGCCGTTTCACGATACCGGAATCAACGTCATCACCGTCTAGCAGGTGAATCTCTCCGGGCGCTTTTCTAGGCCCGGAATTCATAATCATAGAAACTTCAGATGGAGGTGTTCTGTTGGTGGGCACCACAACAACAGAAACAGTACATTCGCGAACGCTGCGCTTGACGGAGCCCCATGTGGTCTTGGAGCAGGACGTCCACCGCAGTGTTCCCGAGGGATACGTCGTAGTTGAACCGACTCTCGCCAGCATTTGTCATGCCGATCTTCGCTATTTCGGAGGTACACGAAAACCGGAAGTCCTCGCTAAAAAGCTGCCGATGGCGCTTTTGCACGAAGGAATCGGAACGATTGTGGGCGGAGAGTCCACACGGCTTTCTCATCGTCAGAAGGTTGTGATTGTTCCGTATTTGGCGGGCTATTTGCTAGAGGAACAGGGGCAGGCGCACAGCTGTCCAGCATGCAGAGGGGAAATCTCAGATAACTATTGCACGCATAGCAGGTTTCTGGGAAGTGGCACAGATGGAATCGCACAGAGTCGTTTGGTCATCCCTGAGCCATGCGCCATCCCGATCCCGGAGTCAATCCCTGATGAAATCGCTGTGCTGACTGAGCTTTGCAGTGTTTCCTACCGCGCGCTCCGCCCTGTAAACGACTTGCTCGGTCAGGCGAAAATTGCCGTATTTGGCGACGGGCCTGTGGGGTATTTGACGGCCGCTATGCTCCATCACGCTTTTGGGGTTGGTCCCGATCGGTTGACGGTTTTTGGAGCGATCCGGGAGAAATTGGATCAATTCACGTTCGCTCGTACGGAAATGGTACAGCAGTACGACTTCTCATCAGGTGAGCCAGTAGATATTGTTGTGGAGTGTACAGGTGGGAAGTTCAGCGAAAGTGCGATCAACCAAGGGATTACTCTTTTGGCAGCAGGTGGTCATCTGATCGCGATGGGTGTGAGCGAGGATTTGGTCCCTATCAATACGCGCGATGTGCTGGAGAAGGGACTGACACTCTACGGCAGCAGCCGCAGCTCGATCACGGACTTCGAGGGAGTGCTGCAAGTCATGCAGCAAAAGGCTTGTCAGGACACTCTTCGTCCCCTCATTCCTGACTCCTACACAGTGGTGGCCAAGGCAGAAGACTTTGTTGGCGCAATGGAATCTGCCTTGGCACACAGAGAGTGGAAAAAGACCTACCTCGACTTTCAATGGTGAGCATCGCATGTGATGCAGCTATCGCTTGCGATGCAGCTATCGCTTGCGATGCAGCTATCACAAGTGATTGAGCCGGGCAAGTCTTACAAGGATTATAACACACAGGAAATGAAGGTAGTAATGACCGGCAGCAGGAGGAGAGAGGATTGACCAGTGGCTCCTCCTTCCCGAGTCATCTGGAAAACGAAAATGTAAGCGCAATCATCCAAGTTTACAATTTCTTAAAATGCGCTTCATATTTTCAGTAAAAAGCCCTTTTATAATAAAAACGAACACAAATGAGCAATATCGAGCAAAACTGCTTCTCCCATTGGATGAGAAAAGCGGGGAGTGCAGAACGGGGAGGAGTACGATTGGCAGCGATCGAGTTTGTGAATGTCACACAAGCGTTTGAGAAAAATGTCATCATCAAAGATTTGAACCTGAAGATTGAGGATGGGAAATTCACCGTGTTGGTTGGACCGTCCGGCTGCGGAAAGACGACACTGCTGCGAATGATTGCAGGACTGGATCGTCAGACCGCAGGATCGGTGCTTATCGGCGGAGAGGATGTCACAGACATCGCTCCCGGACAAAGAGGGGTAGCTATGGTTTTTCAGAACTACGCCCTGTACCCGACGATGACCGTGCGCGAGAACATTGAATTCGGCTTGAAGAACAACAAGGTGAGCAAAGAGGAACGAAATCGTCTGGTAGAAAGCATTAGCGAGACGGTCGGATTGAGCCCGTACCTGAACCGTAAGCCGTCCGCGCTGTCTGGTGGACAAAGGCAACGGGTCGCTCTGGCTCGTGCGATGGTCAAAAAGCCGTCCGTCTTCCTCATGGATGAGCCGCTGTCCAATCTGGACGCCAAGCTTCGCGCACAAATGCGCATCGAGCTGATCGAGCTACATAAGAAGCTGGGAACGACGTTTGTCTACGTGACGCATGATCAGGTGGAGGCGATGTCTATGGCCGACACCATCGTACTGATGAATCAGGGACGTATTCAACAGGAAGCGGCTCCTGAAGACATCTACCGTCAGCCGAACAATTTGTTTGCGGCGCAGTTTATTGGTGTCCCTCCGATGAATGTGGGAGATCTGGGCATGGATGGTGTGAAGTTCGGGTTTCGACCAGAGGGTGCCGTGCTGACGGCAGAGCGTACGGATTCTCATTTTGGTGTTCGTGGCCGGATCGTAACGCGGGAAATGCTCGGCTCCGAAACGATCTACCAGGTAAAGACGAAGCAGCACGCGTTTATGATCAAATGCACGGAGGATCAGTTCACCGTCGATCAGGAAGTGTTTCTCGGTGTGGACGCGTCAAAGATCTTCTTTTTTAGGCAAGACGAGCATCGCATCGCACAGGATGACGTTCGCCACGCTGCCTATATGGCGGCACTGCGAGGGCAGCAGCATGAATAACACGAGAGTCTGGCAAAAGCTTCGCCCGTACGCTTTGGTCCTGCCGGCGATGATCGGCATCCTCCTTTTTGTGGTGTACCCGATTCTTTACTTAGTCAAGCTGAGCATGTTCAAGTACAACCTGCTGAACAAAGATAAAAGCAAGTTTATCGGGGCAGACAACTACACGGAAATTTTCTCTCGCGGCGATTTCTACAACGCCTTGCTCACAACCGTGCTCTACACTGTCGGAGTGGTTGTGATCACGATGGCGCTGTCCCTTTTCATCGCTTTGTGGCTGAATCAAAACACTCGCTTCAACGCCCTCGTGCAAGCCGGCATTTTTACACCGCATATCATCTCGATCGTATCGATTGCACTGGTGTGGATGTGGCTGATGGAACCCAATTACGGGCTGCTCAATTTCGCACTGAAAGCGGTTGGACTTCCAGCTCTCCCATGGCTGCAAAGCTCCAGTACCTCGCTCTTATCCATCATCATCGTCTCGGTGTGGCAAAACGTAGGCTACTATTCCCTGCTGATCGTGGCCGCTTTGAAAAACATTCCGCAGACGATCTACGAAGCCGCTGCGCTTGATAACGCCAGCAAATTCAAAGTGTTTTACAAGATTACACTGCCCATGATTTCCCCTCAGCTGTTTTTTATCCTGGTGATCATGACGATCGGCTCGTTCAAGGTGTTCGATACAGTCAAGATCATGACGGGTGGGGGACCAAATGGCTCTACGACCACGCTTGTCTACTATATTTATGAATTCAGAACGACGAGCATCGGCTATGCGTCAGCCACTGGAGTCGTTTTGATGGCGATTATTACGGTGCTGACCTTTATCTACTTCCGATTGCTATCCAATAAGGTTCACTATCAATAATCGTCGGTGATACGACTTCAAAAAAAGGAGGTGCCCAACCGGTGCAGTTGCAAAAAGAAGGGAAAAAGCAGTCGGGGGGCGGTCCAGAGCTGAGCATCGATTCTGTGACGAGAACCGGTTCTAAACCGAAGATTGCTTCTGTCCGCAAGACGTGGAGCATGTTTTGGAAAGCGGTCGTGCTCATGGGATTTATCTTCCCTTTCCTATGGATGATCTCTACCTCGCTTCAAACCTTTGAGGAGACCATGAAGTTTCCTCCGACCTGGATACCTGCTTCTTTGCAGTGGAGCAATTTTGTGGAGGCCATGAGCTCCGGACCTTTCCTGACTTATTTTAAAAACTCCGTGATCGTCACGACCTCGATCATCTTGATCCAGCTTGCGGTCATGATCCCCGCGGCTTACGCATTTGCGCAGTACAAGTTTTTCGGCAACAAAATATTGTTTGGCATGGTCTTGCTCGCCTTCATGATTCCGGGCCAGGTCACCTTCATTCCTGTCTACCTGATGCTGGCAGACGCAGGCATGATCAAGTCGCTTTGGCCACAGATCCTACCTTTTATGTCCAACGCGTTTGGCATCTTCCTCCTCAGGCAGTATTTCATGCAAATCCCTCAGGAGATTGTGGAGTCAGCCCGATTGGATAACGCGAGCGAATTCAAGATCATTTGGAAAATCATGATTCCCATGTCCATGCCTGCGATCTCCACAGTCGCTCTGTTCAGCTTCGTCAGTCACTGGAACGACTATTTCTGGCCGCTGGTCATGACGGATTCAGAGGCTGTCCGGCCGCTCACCATGGGAATTGCCATGCTGCGCGAGACAGAAGGCATCAGCAACTGGCACATCATCATGGCGGGCAACGTGGTATTGGTTGTTCCGATCCTGATCGTGTATCTGTTTGCTTCCAGGCAAATCGTCAAAGCTTTTGTGTATTCCGGCATCAAATAAAAGATGAATGGGGGAACTTCCATGAACAAAAAGCTTTCTGCCATCGTACTGGCAGCAACAACCGTGATTTCCGGGGTGCTCGCCGGATGTTCAGGCACCCAGTCTGAATCGTCCGCACCGACTCCATCCACCACGCAGCCGTCTGCATCGACTCCGGCTGGGAAGACCACTGTGCAGTTCTGGCATTCGCTGGGTGGCAAAAACGGCGAGTACATCAGCGCTATGATCAAGCGTTTCAATGATACGCATGACAACATCGAAGTAGTGGGGACGTTCCAGGGCAGCTACGATGAGACTGTGACCAAGCTGCAGCAATCGATCGCTGCCAAAACGGCCCCTGACATCACGATGCTGGAGCGCGCCTACGTCCAGATGTTTGCCGAGGCAGAGGTTCTGGAAGACTTGACGCCTTTCATGGCAAAAACCAATACGAGCAAGGATGACTTCCCGGAAGGTCTGATGGGCCACTCCGTATTTAACGACAAGATCGTATCGCTGCCGCTCAACCGTTCGACACCGATCATGCACATCAACAAAACGATGCTGGATGAAAAAGGTCTGGCGATTCCGACTACCTGGGAAGAGCTGAAAAAGGTCTCCGAAGCACTAGTCGTCAAAGAAAATGGAGAAGTCAAACGCTATGGTCTGAGCATGCCGTATGACACGTGGTATCCCATCGCTATGATCAGCCAGGCAGGCGGAAAGTTCTTCAATGATGATGCCACCTCGATCGGTTTTGAAAAAGGCGAAGGGGTCAAAGCGTTCCAGTACTTGAAAGATTTGCAAAGCACAGGAGCTCTCTACTATCCGCCAGCACAAGACTCCGGCAATATCGTCAACCAGATGTTCACGAGCGAAAAGATCGGGATCATGTTCCAGTCTACCGGTGTGATGGGATCGGTAAAAAGCAACGCCAAATTTGATTACGTGACCGCCTTCCTGCCAAAAGACGTGGCTTTTGCGACGCCAACGGGTGGAGCAAATATCGCGATGCTCACTGATTCTACGAATAAGGATGCCGCTTGGGAGTTTATTAACTGGGTGAATACCGATCCGCAGGGCGGCCAGCAGTTTATTCTCGATTCTGGTTACCTGCCGTTTACCAAGAAGATGGTCGAGTCTGAGCCAATCAAAGAGCTGTGGGCGAAGGACCCCAATCGCAAGGTAGCATACGATCAGCTTCAGTACGCAGTAGATACGAACAAGGACGTGGCTTGGCCGCAAATCATGCAAGAGTTCTTCAAGGCAATTCAGGCGATCATGTACGACAATAAGCCAATCGAGCCAGCATTGGATACTTTCAAAAAAGAAGCAGAACGTCTGCTTAGCGAGTAAAACAGGAGGGACATCAGCATGATAGAGGCGCTGCAGGAACAGCAAGGAATCATCGTCGCAGCACATAGAGGCTGGAAGTCGGCTTATCCAGAAAATACGCTGCTCGCTTTTCAGCAGGCCATCGAGCTAGGTGCCGACATGCTGGAATTCGATCTGCGCTTTTCCAAGGATCGAGTCATCATGGTCATCCACGACGAAACGGTAGATAGAACGACAAATGGATCAGGCAAAGTAAGCGACTATACAATGGAAGAACTAAAGCAGCTCGATGCAGGCGGATGGTTCGGGAAAGTATACGAAGGTCTGAAGATTCCTACATTAGAAGAGCTGTGCGACTTGCTCGCAAGCTATCCGGATGTCCTGTTGAATGTGGAAATCAAGCCAAGCCCGGATGCAAAGGAGGTCGCGGATGCCGCGGTCTCCCTCCTCCGGGAGCGCGGGATTCTAGCAAACTGCGTGTTCACTAGCTTCGATGCAGCTGTCATTACCCATCTGCATGACGTCCATGCGTGCAAGACGCAAGGGTTTCCTGGACAGCTGATGTCCAACTACATCGATGGCCTAGGCGGTACCTTGTCCAAAATGTGGGCAGTCGGCATCCACATGAAACTGCTGACTCCACAGCTGGTACAAGAATATAGGGAGCAGGGAATCCTGCCGTGGTGCTATTCACCGGATGACGAGCAGCAAGTCTATTACGCACTTGGATGCGGCTCCCTGCTGATGACGGTAAACAATCCGCTTCCTGCCATGCGCATCCGGGAGCGTCTTCTCACACTAGCCAACGCTTGAGGAGAGGAAGGACCTATGGAGAAACGGTATGTCATAGGGATTGATTTCGGCACAGAGTCAGGCAGAGTGGTGATCGCGGATGTCGAGCAGGGGGGCGAGCTCGCCAGTCATGCGACTTTGTACAGACACGGCACGATCGTAGAGAAACTGCCAGGCTCGGGAAAGGCGCTCGGTCAGGACTGGGCGCTGCAGCACCCGGATGACTATAGAGAAGTATTGAAACAGTCTGTTCCGGAGGTTCTCCGCATTTCTGGCGTAAGACCAGAGCAGATCATCGGGATTGGTGTGGATTTTACCTCTTGCACGATCTTGCCAGTAGATGCAAAGGGCCAGCCTTTATGCGTCCAGGAACGCTATCGGAATGAGCCGCACGCCTACGTCAAGCTGTGGAAGCACCATGCCGCGCAAGAGGAAGCCAACCGGATCAATGAATGGGCCAAAGAAAGCGGCGAGACGTTTCTTGCCCGCTATGGTGGGAAAAGCTCCTCCGAGTGGATGGTAGCGAAGGTCTGGCAAGTGCTGAATGAGGCCCCAGAAATCTATCAAGCGGCTTATCGTTTCGTAGAAGCGGGAGACTGGATCGTACAGCAGCTGACTGGGAACTGGGTGAGGAGCAACTGCAGTGCGGGCTACAAGGCATTTTGGCACAAGCATGACGGGTATCCGCCTCGGCAATTTTTCAAACAGCTCGATCCCAGGCTCGAGGATTTGACTGACACCAAGCTTGGAGGAGATGTACTACCCTTGGGTACTCGGGCAGGAGAGTTGAGTGCAGAGGCAGCTCAACTGACAGGCTTGTGTCCAGGGACAGCTGTAGCGGTTGCCATCATCGATGCTCATGCAGGAGTAGCAGGGAGTGGAGCTGTTCGCTCGGGTCAAATGGTCATGGCGATGGGGACATCACTCTGCTTGCTCGTCCTCAGTCATAACGAAGTGAGTGTAGAGGGAGTAAGTGGCGTTGTAGAAGATGGGATGATCACGGGCTTGTACGGGTATGAAGCGGGACAGCCAGCAGTGGGGGATTTGTTTGGCTGGTACTGTGATCAGGCTGTACCTGGCTACGTGCAGGAAGCGGCGGCAAAAGAGGGTGTCAGTGTACACACCTGGCTGGAGCAAAGGGCAGCCGAGCTGAAGCCTGGACAGCATGGTCTTATGGCTGTGGACTGGTGGAACGGCAATCGGTCTGTTCTTGAGGATGCTGATTTGAGTGGGCTGATCGTAGGTCTTACGCTGCAAACCAAGCCTCCGGAAATTTATCGAGCCTTGCTAGAATCCACTGCATTTGGGACGCGCAAGATCATGGAAGCCTTTGAAGAGGCAGGGGTACTCGTGAATGAGATTTTTGCCTGCGGCGGCTTGCCCAAGCGAAATCGCTTATTCATGCAGATTTACGCGGATGTGACAGGGCGCGAAATCAAGATCGCGGCTGCAGCAGAAACAACGGCGCTCGGCGCGGCCATTCACGGAGCCGTCGCGGCAGGTACGGAGCGCGGAGGCTATCCGGATCTCGCAGCTGCTGCCATCCAAATGGCTAAAGTGAGGGAAGAAACCTTCCGGCCAATCCCCGAAAACGTGGCCGTGTATGATGATCTCTACCGTCAGTATATCCGGCTGCATGACGTTTTCGGGCGAGGAGGACTCGTCATGAAAGAACTCAAGCGAATCAAGCGAAAACTGATCAATCATTCGGAATGAGAAACAGGAGGTAGCAGGATGAAGCGATGGGTATCGAAATGGGTGACGGGACTCGCGGTGATCAGCTTGCTGACTACTGCTGCGCCTATGGCCTATGCAGAAAAGTCTTCATTGAAATCGAAAATGTTTGATTTGTCCGCGCCCGCAGAACAGCTCATTCGGGATAAAGAGCTGCATAATGGGACGGTCATGCAGTCGTTTGCCATCGATGACGTCCATCAAAGGATTTATGTTCTGCAATTGATGGCAGGAGGGCAGCAGCTACCGGGTGAAAGTGGGCCAGTTTCTGGTGCGCAGCGTGACAAGAACGGCGACATGACCTTGACCCAGCTGGATTTGGAAGGCAACAAGCTGGGCTACATGTTTCTGAAAGGCTTCGGCCATGGCGTGCAGATGGGAGTCGAAACGGACGGGGATACCACGTACTTGTGGACAGAGACGGATTCTGTGACGGAAGGCAGCAGCGGATGGGGAACACAGCTGGCGAGATTCCCTTTTGAAAACGGCAAGATTTTGACGCCTGACTCCGAAGAGTTGCAGAAGCATCAGCTGGTCGAAGGGGTGGATAGAACCACCGTGAATATCGATCAGGCAAACGGACTTCTGACCATGCGCTACCGCCAGGACGGTGCGTTCCGATTTGGTGTCTTCGAGCTGGATAAGGTATTGCGCCAGGAATATGAGCCCATCGCAGATGTTGCCCAGCCGAGCGTGGGGACTTTCCAGGGCTTTGCCTCCTACGGTGGGTACCTGTACCTGCTTGAAGGCAACTCCTACGGGTCAAGCGGCTCTGTGGAGCCAACGGGAAATACCTACGTGACGGTGGTTAACCTGAACACAGGAAAGGTAGTGGACAAACAGCTGATTACAGCAGGGACGGATCTTTCCTTCCGGGAGCCAGAGGGATTGGCTGTACGTATTCCTGACGCCAAGCATCCGCAAAAGGCAGAGCTTGGGATCGGTTTCGCCTCCAGCTTTACGCCGCTGCGCTTGGCGAATGTCTTTACTTTCGACCGCTTGCTGCCCGAGCAGGCGATCGTGAACAAAAATAGCAAGGATTGATGGGGCCATCGCCGTTCTCTCTCGTGGGGGAGAACGGCTTTTTGTATAGGGGAGAGGCTGATTGCATCGCTATTTCCGACATGGATGTGGAATGTCAGAAAAGCTGACGTTTCATTTATATGAATATTTATTATAGATTGACAATTCAAAGTTTTGTGCATAACATTAGCTTAAGCCTAATTACAGACATATTAGAGAACGATTTTAGTGATGATGATTGGGGGTTTACTCACATTTACCGGATTTTTTTACCGTTGTATATGTTATTTATTAAATATCGGACTAATTAAAGAATAGTAGAAGGTGATTTGTTGTCCCTCTCATTTGCCGTTATTGGACCCAAGCTTTTAGTGGATGACATCTGTGAGGTGTTGAAGGAATTTCCGCAGATTGAGCCTACCAAACTCATTTACGACTCCGAGAAAAATGCCAGAGACTTGCTGGTGGGAAGCATGGAAGTTTTTGATGTCTATTTCTTTAGTGGAGACGTCCCGTTCCTGACCACGCAGGACTTGATCCCCTCGCATGCCTGCTCCTTGTTCATTCCATTTGATGGTGCTGAGCTCTACAAGGTCATCCTGCAAATTTATCGTCATTATCACTTCTTTCCGATCATCAGCTTTGACGGTGTTCCAGCGAAGAATTTGCGTGAATTTTTCGACGAAATCGAGATCTCCAACGTGAAATGGTACTCCAAAAACATGGATGGCTTCCAGAATTCCGAGGAGCTGTACGAACACCACATGAACCTGTGGCAGGAAGGAAAGGTGCAGGTCGTTGCTACATCTATCCACTCCGTTTATCAGAGATTGAAGGAGAATCAGCTTCCCGTCTTTTTCATCAAGAGCACGAGGCAGCTCATTCGCGATACGATCAACCAGGCTTTATGGCTGGCGAGAGATCAGAAAAAGCAGCTGGCGCAAATCACGGTGCTGCAGTTCAAGATTGAGCCGAACGAGGAAGGCAAGTACGAAAGAGATAAAAGCGTTCCGGATCGTTTTCAAAAGAAGATCACAGATTTCAGCAAGCGATTGTTTGCCTCAACGACAAGTGGGGACCCAAGCGAGTACACGTTGTATACCACGCGTGGAATCGTGGAGAAAGTGACCAAGGATTTTACGAACTTCCCCATTCTGAAAAACGGAAATGGGGAAGTTGGGACGATCAATCTCGGGATTGGCATGGGAGACACGGTCGAACGTGCTTTGTACAATGCCAACAGAGCCGTCGAGTTCGCTGTCCGCAATCCGGGAAACAGCGCTTATCTCATTGATGACCAAATGAAGGTCCTAGGGCCGCTCGGGACGAGGAATACGCTGGATTATTCCCTCATCGACGAGCAGCGCGGCGATTTCGTCTCTACCTCTGTGCGCAAGATGTTTTCGTGGCTGCAGATTATCCAGAAAAATGAGGTGACGACGCGGGAAATCAGCGTCGGAATGAATACGGGAGAACGCAATGCGGCGAGGATGATTCAAAAATTGAAGGAAAAAGGAATCGCTGAAGCGATCGGCAGTGAATCCATGAGTCAACGCGGCAGACCGCGTCCCATTTACCGTATCGATTTGCAGCGATTGTCAGAGGAAATAAAAGGCAGGAACAAACCGTAATGCGAAAAAGGAGGTTCGGTTCGAGATGGCTGGTTATATCGTAAAGCGTTTTTTTGCCAGTATTCTTACGATGTTTGTCCTCATCACTATCACCTTTTTCCTGATGCACGCCGTACCGGGAGGACCGTTCAGTCCCGCTGAGGAGAGAAAAGTCCCGAAAAGCGTAATGGAAAAAATGGAAGAGAAGTTTGGGTTAAATGAGCCGTTAGGCGTGCAGTACGTGAACTACCTGAAGAGCATCGCCCAAGGGGATTTGGGGATTTCCTTCAAGCAGTCAGATGTCACAGTGAACGAGCTGATTTCCCGCGGCTTCCCCGTTTCTGCAAAAGTGGGCTTGATCGCGATTGTCATCGCACTCATCGTCGGCATGCTGCTGGGGATCACGTCGGCGATCAAGAGAGGAAAGTGGCCGGATTGGCTTTCCATGATCGTCGCCACCATCGGGATCTCGATTCCGAACTTCGTCATGACGGTTTTGATGCTGTTTTTATTCGTCGTTGTGATGAAGCTGCTTCCTTCTTACGGACTGTCTAGCTGGAAGCACTACATCCTTCCTGTCGCAGGCTTGGCTTTTGGACCGATCGCCTATATTGCCCGGCTGATGCGCTCCAGCATGCTCGAGGTCATGCGCCAGGACTACATACTGACAGCTAGAGCCAAAGGCGTTCCTGAATACCGCGTCATTTTCAAGCACGCTCTCAAAAATGCGATCATTCCTATCGTTACTTATCTGGGACCTCTCGTGGCAGCACTTTTGACGGGTAGCTTTATCGTGGAAAGAATCTTCTCGATTCCAGGCATTGGCCGGGATTTCGTATCAGGGATCAGTGACCGGGACTACTCCGTCATCCTCGGATTGACAGTCTTCCTCGGGATATTCATCATCATTTCGAACTTTATCGTAGACATTCTCTACGCCATTATCGATAAACGAGTAAAAATTGAGGAGTAGGTGATGACTGATGAATTACGCAGCGAAAAGGAGCGAGGGAGCTGTTCCTTTGTCCGATATGGACCAGGCGTGGGCAGATCTTCCCGATGAGGATTTTACCCGGCTAAAGGATTCCGCGCGGCAGACGGACGCCATCGCCAGACCGAGCAAATCCTACTGGCAGGACGCATGGAGCCGGTTTCGCAAAGACCCGCTGGCAATGATCGGACTTTTCATTATCGTCGTGATCGCCATCGCCGCGATCGTCGGACCTTGGCTTTCCCAGTACACGTACGATGGTCAGGACATCGCGAATCAGAACCAAGGCCCATCCGGTGAACACTGGTTTGGGACAGACAAGTTTGGACGCGATATTTTCGTCCGTGCCATGTACGGAGCGAGAATCAGCTTGACGATTGGTGTGGCAGTTGCCGCGATCAATCTGGTGATCGGGGTTATTTATGGAGGAATTTCCGGCTACTTAGGCGGCAAAGTAGACATGGTGATGATGCGCATTGTCGATATCATGATCGGGGTTCCGGACTTGCTCTACATCATTCTGTTGATGATGTTCCTGGGAAATACGATTGAGAGTATCCTGCTCGCCATGTCGCTGACCTACTGGATCGGAACAGCGCGCATGGTTCGCTCTCAGGTCATTACGCTCAAGCATCAGGAATACGTGCTGGCAGCGAGGGCGACAGGCTCTTCGAACATGAGAATTTTGTTCAAGCATCTGATTCCGAACAGCATGGGTCCCATTATCGTAACCGTTACCTTCCTCGTTCCATCCGCGATCTTCACGGAAGCGTTTCTCAGCTTTTTGGGAATCGGGATTCAGGTACCGATGGCGAGCTGGGGGACTCTCGTAAACGATGCGGTCCCGACTCTGTTTACCCAGCCTTATCAAATGCTGTTCCCGGCTATTGCCATCAGTGTGACGATGTTTGCCCTGAATTTTATCGGCGATGGACTGCGAGATGCCTTGGATCCGCGGTTAAAGAAATAAAGGCGGTGTTAACGTGAAATTACTCGATGTTCAAAATCTGAGAACGACCTTTCATATCGAAGCAGGACAGGTACAGGCAGTCCGGGGTATTTCCTTTCACGTGAACAAGGGCGAGTCGATCGGCATCGTAGGAGAATCCGGCTCGGGTAAAAGCGTGTCGATGCTCTCTCTTTTAAAGCTTTTGCCGTCCAACGCCAAGCTGGAAGCGGACAGCGTTCTATTCGATGGGATCGAGCTTGTCAAAACAGACCAAAAAGCCATGAGGAAAATGCTCGGAAATGACATCGGCATGATCTTTCAGGACCCGATGACTTCATTAAATCCGCTCTTCACGATCGGGGAGCAGATCATGGAGCCGCTGCGAATTCACCAAAAGCTGTCCAAGGAAGAGGCGCGAAAAAAAGCGATCGAAATTTTGCGGACCGTCGAAATTCCGAGCCCAGAAAGCAGGCTGAAGCAGTATCCTCACGAATTTTCCGGGGGGATGAGGCAGCGGGTCATGATCGCCATCGCGCTGTCCTGTTCGCCGAAGCTGCTGATAGCCGACGAGCCTACGACGGCGCTGG
The DNA here is from genome assembly GCF_003710815.1 of Brevibacillus centrosporus. Classification (GTDB taxonomy): domain Bacteria; phylum Bacillota; class Bacilli; order Brevibacillales; family Brevibacillaceae; genus Brevibacillus; species Brevibacillus centrosporus. The sequence goes on along the minus strand of NZ_RHHP01000045.1, from coordinate 80,378 downwards.
ACGTAACGATACAGGCACAAATTCTCGACCTCATGCGCGATCTTCGCAACAAGATGGATGTGTCCATCGTCATGATTACCCATGACCTCGGCGTGATTGCGAACATGTGCAACCGAATCGTCGTGATGTACGGGGGGACGATTGTCGAGCAGGGGACGACGCGGGAGATCTTTTATGAGCCCAAGCATCCATACACGTGGGGGCTGCTTCGCTCGATTCCGCAATTTTCCGAGGGCGAGAAGAAAAAGCTCATCTCCATCCCGGGCAGTCCGCCTGATTTGCTGCGGCCGCCGCAAGGATGTGCATTTACAGCCAGATGTCCACATGCGATGAAAATCTGTGAAAAGCTTCCTCCGCAGCAGATTTCACTATCCGATACGCATCAAGCGGCGTGCTGGCTGATGCACCCGAAAGCAGCTCCTCATGCGAAAGAGGTGATCAGCTAATGGGAAAAGCCAAACAAAGTCTCGTAGAGGTACGAAATCTGAAGAAGTACTTTGAAGTGCAAAAAAGCTTTTTTGGCCGCAGCTCTACCCTGCTGAAAGCGGTGGACGACGTGAGCTTTACCATCTCGAAAGGGGAAACCTTTGGGCTGGTTGGAGAGTCTGGCTGTGGCAAATCAACCATCGGAAGAACCTTGCTGAAGCTGTATGAACCGACCGGCGGAGATATCTTGTACGATGGAAAGTCCATCAGCAGCTTGAAGCATAAAGAGATGATGCCGTACCGGAAAAAGATGCAAATGATTTTCCAGGACCCGTACGCATCGCTCGATCCTCGCTTGACCATCGCGGAGATCGTCGGAGACCCGCTGGTTGTACACAACATCTACCAGGGCAAAGACCGGATAGATCGGGTCAAAGAGCTAATCGAGCTGGTCGGACTGAAAGCTGACCACCTCAATCGCTACCCGCATGAGTTTTCGGGAGGTCAGCGGCAAAGGATTGGCATCGCCCGGGCGCTGGCTGTTGAACCGGAGTTTATCGTTTGTGACGAGCCGATTTCCGCTCTGGACGTATCGATCCAGGCGCAGGTGGTCAATATGCTGGAGGAATTGCAGGAGCGATTTGGGCTGACCTATTTGTTTGTGTCCCACGACCTGTCCATGGTGCGACACATCTCTCACAAAGTAGGCGTTATGTACCTGGGGAGTCTGGTCGAATACGCCGATGTAAACGAGCTGTATACGAACATGCAGCATCCGTATACGCGAGCACTCCTGTCAGCCGTCCCGATCGCAGACCCGGATACCGCCGAGCAAAGCGAACGGATTCACCTCCAGGGAGACGTACCGAGCCCGATGAATCCGCCGAGCGGCTGTACGTTCCGGACGCGCTGCCCGTATGCCATGAGCAAATGCGCAGAGGAAACGCCCAAGCTGCGGGATATGGGAAATGGACACATGGTGGCGTGCCATCTGATTGAGTAACGCTGCAGATTCCATTCCACTCGATATGAATGCGGTCTCTTTTGGGACGGCTCATATAATATTTACAAAAATGGGGGGACGAGTATGAAAAAGAAGATGGGCTTGGTGCTCGCTGCACTTTTGGCGATCACATCCGTCACAGCAGGCTGCAGCAGTTCCAGCAGCTCCGGCACGACGGCACCACAAGGTCAGCAACAGGCAGCTCCACAGGCAACAGCAGAAAAACCGGCAGTAGAGCAAAAAATTATTTATGCATTGAGCAAGGAACCAGAGGAAATGGACCCGACACTGAACGTGTATGCGCGTTCCTCCATCGTGCTGCAAAACCTGTTTAGAGGCCTTTATAAAATCGATGAATCCGGGAAAAAACCTGTACCATCCCTCGCAGAAAGCTACGAGCTGGATTCGACAGGAACGAAGTACACCTTCAAGCTCAACAAAAATGCCAAATGGTCCGATGGAAAGCCGGTAACCGCGCAGGACTTTGAATACTCCTGGAAACGCGTACTGAACCCGGATGTCGCTTCCGGTGCAGCCTTCTACCTGTACTACCTCAAAAACGGAAAAGCCTACAACGAGAAGAAAGCATCGGCGGATGAGGTAGGTGTAAAAGCCGTGGATGAATCCACGCTCGAAGTAACACTGGAAAGCCCGACTCCGTACTTCCTGGAGCTCTTGTGCGTAACAGCTTATTATCCAGTTCGCAAGGATGCCGTGGAAAAAGAAGGCTGGACGAAATCTCCCGAGACGTATTTGACCACAGGGCCATTCGTGCTGAGCGAGCTGAAGCCGAAAGAAAAATATGTGCTGAAGAAAAATCCAAACTACCTCGAAGCGGACAAAGTGAAGCTGGATACGCTGGAAATCGTATTTATCGAGTCTAGCGAGGCTGAGCTGGCAGCGTACACGAACGACGAGATTCAAGTATCCGACAACATGACGCCAGAAGGGATGAAGCGATTCGAGAACACACCTGAGTTCTTCTCCGTTCCTCGTATCGGGATGCAGTACTTCGATTTCAACGCATCCAAGAAGCCATTTGATGATGCCAAAGTACGGAAAGCCTTCAGCATGGCCATCAACCGCGAGCAGATCATCAAGAGCATCGTCCAATCTGTAGAAAAACCTGCATTCGGCTTTGTTCCGTACGGGATTCCGGACGGCGTGCAAAAAGACAAGGAATACCGCGATGTAGCAGGCAACATGTTCACAGAAAACGTCGACGAGGCGAAAAAGCTGTTGGCAGAAGCAGGCTATCCAGACGGCCAGGGAATTCCGGAGATCACGATGATCGTCATGGCGAGCCAGTCCGACAAAGACATCGCGCAAGCCCTGCAAAGTATGTGGAAGCAAAACCTGGGTGTAAACGTCAATATCGAAACCTTCGAATCGAAAGTGTATTGGGATGAAATCGAAAACGGCAGCTTCAACATCGCCAGCGATGGTTGGACAGGAGACTATCCAGACCCGATGACAAACCTTGATATTTTCGAGAGCGTGAACGCATCGGACGACATCCGCTGGAGCAATCCAGAGTACGACCGATTGCTGGACGAAAACCGCAAAATTTCCGACCAGGCAAAACGGATGGAAAACTATGCGAAGGCAGAAAAAATCCTGGCAGACGAAATGCCTCTGATGCCGCTGCGCTTCTATGAAGACCAGTTCCTGGCGAAGCCAAATGTCAAAGGTGTTCTGAAAAACTACATCGGTCACACGATCTTTGAATACGCGCACGTAGAATAAACATTTGAATGAGGAAGGGTCGGGGAGCAGCTGCTTTTCGGCCCTGCCCTCGTGAGGGAGACAGAGCCATGAAACCTGTTATCGGCATTACCACCTATTTATCAGACACGATGTACAGCACGGTCAGTCGAAATTACACGGATTCGATTTATGCGGCTGGCGGCATTCCCGTCACCATTCCCATTCTGGATCAAAAGACGAGCTACGAGGAATACATAGAGTTAGTAGACGGGATTGTTTTTACCGGCGGAAATGACATTGCTCCTTATTACTATGGAGAGAACCCGGTCAAGGAGCTGCACTCCCAATCATCTATCCGGGATGACTACGAGCTTTCCCTATTCAAAAGCGCCTATGACCAAAAGATGCCGATCCTCGGTATATGCCGGGGGATCCAGCTGATCAACGTCGCTTTAAAAGGAACGCTCTACCAGGATATCCACAGCCAAATCCCGGGTACGCTGGGGCACTATCCGAAGCAGACGGCATCCGATGAACTCTATCATTCCATACAGATCAAAAAGGACACGAAGCTCTATGAAATCTTTGGAGAAGAGCGGATTTTTACGAACTCCTTTCACCACCAGTCTGTGAAGGATCTAGGGACAAATCTCGTAGCGACAGCTTATTCAGAAGATGGTATTGTAGAAGCAGTAGAAAGCACGGAGGATCAATTCTTGCTAGGGGTTCAATGGCATCCGGAATGCATGACCAAGCGCCATCCGATGTTCCTTGCGCTATTCCGTCAGTTTATTCAGGAATCTCTTGTTTTCAAACAAAAGGGGGTATCTGTATGAAGAAGCTGTTCATCAGCGCCGATATCGAAGGCATCACCGGCATTACCAACTGGAACGAGGCAGACATCGAGAAATCATTCAGCAAATATTTTACGGAGCAAATGACCAAAGAAGTGAATGCTGCGTGCGAGGCAGCACTCGCTGCTGGGGTGGAAGACATTCTCGTAAAGGACGCGCATAGTACTGCGCGCAACCTGGATCCGTCCAAGCTGCCCGAGCAAGTCAGAATTTTGCGTGGGTGGACCAATGATCCGTTCAGTATGATGGCAGGCTTGGATGAAAGCTTCGATGGTGTTTTCCTGATCGGCTACCACTCCGCAGGCGGCAAAAACGGCAATCCTCTGGCGCACACCATGAACATGCGAAATGAGCATGTCAAAATCAATGGGGAAATCGCCAGCGAGCTGACGATCAACACGTACATCGCAGCGTATAAAGGGGTTCCCGTCCTGCTTGCTACGGGTGACAAGATGATTTGTGAGGATGCCCAGAAGCTGAATCCAAACATCAAAACGGTGCCAGTGAGCGAAGGAATCGGCAACGCTTCGCTATCCATTCATCCTGATCTGGCGTTGAAGAAGATCAAGGAGCAGGTCGAAGCCGTTGTGGGAGATGACCTCTCCCAATACCTGGTGAAATTACCGGAATCCTACCGTGTCGAGATCGCTTTCCGTGAGCATTATCATGCATACAGCGGCTCCTTCTATCCGGGTGCAAAACAGACGGGTCACAAGACGGTTGAGTTTGAAACGAACGATTACATGGAAGTGCTGCGCTTTTTGTTTTTCGTTTTGTAAGCTCTGGGCTGTCCCTTGGTCGATTTCGGCTTAGGGGCAGCTTTGTTGTTAGGTCTGATCCAGACAAAAAGAGAGGAAAGCAGATGGAACTTCGTCAATTAAAGACATTTCATGTGGTGGCAGAATGTCTCAACCTCACAAAAGCGGCGGAAATCCTGCGTTACTCACAGCCGACCATTACCTTGCAGATTCAGGCGTTGGAGCGGGATATCGGTCACACCCTCCTAAACCGGGTAGGGAAGCGGACCTTTCTGACCCCGACAGGCAAGCTTTTGAAAAAGCATACCGACAAACTGTTTCAGAATCTGGAGGAGCTGGAGCGGAGAAGCCAAACGGCAAATTGATCGTAGCAGCGCCGGAATTTTACTGCAGCTACTATTTATCACAGCTGCTGAGCATTTACCTCAATCTTCACCCGCAAGTGCAGATGAAGCTGCTTTGCTACAACAGCAAGGAGACGATCAAGCTGGTAGAGGCCAACCAAGCGGATATTGGCATCGTTGCCGGGAAGTGCAATCGGCCGGGAATCGAGGAGATTTTGATTGATCAAGAGGATCTGGTGCTTGTCGCCCATCCGCAGATGGTCAAGTCCCGCAGCGCTTCTGAGCTTTTCCAGGTATATCCCTTCATTACCTACGACTTGGAAGGGGTCATTAAAGAGTGTCTAGACGAGATCCAGTGCAAGCCTGCTTCCACGATTGAATGCGGGAGTGAGGAAGCGATCAAGCGTGCCGTCCTGTCGCAAACAGGCATCGCCCTGATCAGCGACGTCATTATTGAGGAAGAGGTCAAGCAGACCACATTTCGCGTGTGAGCAAGGCGATTTTCGGTAAAGTCCGAGATCGTCTTTTTCTTTTGCTTTTTTAATAGTTACCATTGGACAACCTCATTTTTCATCCCCACCGAGATGGACTACTATGAAATCAGAAGCATCCGAAGAAAAAACGGAGGAGGGATTTTATGAAAATCGTATCAATCGAAGTGTTCGCGACCCAGCTTCCCCTGCTGCGGCCGTTTATCGTGGCGTACGATGCGTATCATGAGCTGCCGAGTATTATTGTAAAAATGACAACGGATACAGGAGTGATCGGGTATGGGGAAGGCATGCCTGACTCCCATGTGACGGGAGAGACCTTTTCCAGCACGTATCAGATGCTGGTAAATGACATCGCGCCCTTGCTCATCGGAGAAAATCCATTCCATATCGAAAGAATTCACCGGCTCATGTCCAATGCGGTTTACCACGCGCCGACGGCAAAGGCAGCGATCGATATTGCCTGCTACGACATCATGGGGAAAGCGGCGAACCAGCCTGTCTACAATCTGCTGGGGGGCAAATCGCATGCGACGTTGACGGTTCCGTGTGTCGTCAGCATCCTGGCACCGGAAGAGATGGCAAGACAAGCTGCACATGCTGTTTCCGAAGGCTATACGAGCATCAAGATCAAGGTGGGTACAGACCCCGCTGTCGATGTGAAGCGAATTCGGGCTGTGCGGGAGGCGATCGGCGAGGACATCCAGCTGCGCGTGGATGCCAACCAGGGCTGGGGCAATGCAGCTACGGCGATGCGGGTACTCAGGCAGGTCGAGGATTGTCAGATGGAATGGATCGAACAGCCAGTCCTAGCAGACGATTTGTTTGGCTTGGCAGACGTCAGAAGAAAGACCATCATTCCCGTCATGGTAGACGAAGGGCTGCACGGGGAAAAAGAAATGCGTGAAATCATCGACAAGCAGGCAGCAGACTTAATCAACATCAAGCTGATGAAGTGCGGGGGGCTCTATCCGGCATGCAAGCTGGTTGCCCAAGCCGAAATGGCGGGAATGCGCTGTCAGGTCGGTTCCATGGTAGAATCCGCCATAGCGACCGCTGCCGGAGCGCATCTCTCTCTTGCAAAAGAAATGATTTTCTCCAATGAAATGGTTGGCCCCCTGATGTTCTCCCAGGACTTCGGAGTACTGACCTATCAAAAAAATGAGCTGATTCTCGATGAATCGCCGGGATTAGGTGTGGATGTAGACGAGGAGCTTATACATCGTTTGAGCAGCCAGTTTGCGAGAATTGAATGAATTAGGATAAAGCGCACCCCATGATACCAAAATTTGGGGTGCGCTTTTTTGTTTGGGGAGGTCAACTGTGGAGGATAAATTTTTGAGAATGATTGAATCTTAGAGTAGTAGGAGGAGGTGATAAAAATGACAGTAGCATCCCAAGTTAAACAGACGTTGGCAAGCTTAAAAGGCGCACAAGCGAATCTGGAAACGTTTGCGCTCAACACCCAAAATCAGCAGGCTAAACAATTGTATACACAAGCCGCTGAACAAACGAAGTCAATCCTCTCTAGTCTGGAACAACGTGTGACAGAACTCGAAAACGAAGAACCGCAATATAAAGGATTCTAATTGCTTCCAACCAAGTGCCAGGAAGGGGGGGAGCTCCCTCCTCTTCCTGATCCTGCAGGAATTTTGGAGGTCGATGGAACATGCCTGATTGGTTGAATATTGCCTTGAGGTCCATCGGGGCTGTTGCCTATTTGTTTATCTTGACGAAATTGATTGGTAAAAGACAAATTCGCCAGCTTACATACATCGAGTACATCGTCGGGATTACCATCGGCTCGATCGCAGGGTTCATGGCTATGGAAATGGACGGCCCCATTCATCACAGCTTGATCGCCCTTACCATTTTTGCTTTGTTTCCAGTTTTGCTTGAATGGCTCTCTCTGAAAAGCAAGGTCATTCGCAATGTGGTGGAAGGCAATGCTACCATTTTGATCAAGGACGGGAAGGTTCTGGAAGATAATCTGAAAAGCGAGCGGCTGACAACGGAAGACTTGCTGGAGCATCTGCGGATGAAAAACGTGTTCAGGGTGGCAGACGTTGAATTTGCCTTGATGGAATCGAGTGGAGAACTGAGTGTGCTGCTCAAATCGCAGCATCAGCCTATAACGCCGCAACACCTTGAGTTAACGGTCTCTCCAGCAGAAGAACCACAGGCTGTCATCATGGACGGTGCCATCATGGACGAACCTCTCGCTACGATTGGATTGAACCGCAACTGGGTGAGGGCTGAACTGGAGAAAGCAGGAGTAGCGCTGGAAAATGTCTTTCTCGGTCAGGTTGACAAGGGAGGGCAACTGTACCTTGACTTGTATGACGATAAACTGCAGGTACCTCAGCCAACGGAAATGAAGCTGACGTTCGCCACGCTGAAAAAGTGCCAGGCAGACTTAGAACTTTTCGCATTGGAAACCAAGGACAGGCGGATGAAGCTGGCTTACCGGATAGATTCAGAGGAACTTCAAGATGTGATCGACCAGATCAAACCGTTGTTGATACGCTGACGGGAGTGAACGAGATGGCTGACCAGAAAAAGAAAAAACTGACGTTGGTACAGCAGGAATATCAGGAGCTGGCAAAAAAACATGAGCCTCCCCGCCCGCTCTTAAGCAATTTTACCAGGGCTTTTCTCGTAGGAGGAGTCATTTGTCTGATCGGGCAAGCCTTGCAAGAGATGTTCATCCACTACTTTCATTTTACCGAAAAAACGGCAGGCAATCCGACAGTGGCCGTGCTCATTTTTATTTCGGCGTTGTTGACCGGAATCGGGTTGTATGACCGGATTGGCCAGTGGGCAGGAGCGGGAACAAGCGTCCCGGTGACGGGGTTTGCGAATTCCATCGCCTCTGCGGCAATCGACCATCGAAGCGAAGGACTCGTGCTTGGAGTGGGGGGAAACATGTTCAAGCTGGCGGGTTCCGTCATCTTGTTTGGGGTCGGTGCAGCCTTTCTCATTGGATTGATCAAAACTCTGATAAAAATGGGAGGATGAAGGATGCGCCAGGGTCACCAGTCATGGGTGTTTTCTACAAAGCCGGTGATTGCCGGCAGTTCGGCGATAGGCGGCCCCTTTGAGGCTCAAGGACCGCTTGCCGATGATTTTGATACGCTTCACGGTCACCTTATGATCGGACAGGACAGTTGGGAGAAGGCTGAACGAGTATTACTGGAAGAAGCCTGCGATAAAGCGATAGAAAAAGCGGGTTTAACGAAAGAGAAGATTCACTTTATGCTGGCTGGCGATTTAATGAATCAGAGCATTTCCGCTAATTTTTCTGCCCGTACACTTGCGATTCCTTTCCTCGGGATCTTCGGAGCTTGCTCAACTTCGATGGAGGGCTTGGCATTGGCAGCTCAGCTGGTCGACAGCCGGTCGGCAGATTATGTCTTGGCTGCTACGAGCAGTCACAATGCGGCGGCGGAAAAACAGTATCGCTATCCGACAGAGTACGGCTCGCAAAAACCGCCAACCGCACAGTGGACCGTTACGGGAGCGGGAGCGGCTGTAGTGGCAAGTCAGGGAAACGGACCGCGAATTCAAGCTGCCACGATCGGCAGAATTGTAGATATGGGCATGTCTGATCCGTTTAACATGGGAGGAGCAATGGCGCCCGCAGCCTTGTCAACATTGGAAACGCATTTTCGGGATTTGCAGCTTCCGCACGACCATTACGACCTGGTGGTTACAGGCGACTTGGGCAAGGTGGGCCATTCCATCTTGTCTGAGCTGCTGCCGAAACACAACGTTTTTATTCCTTTGGAACGATATGTGGACTGCGGCATGTTGATTTACGGGGATAATCCCAATGTGTGGTCGGGAGGAAGCGGATGCGGATGTTGTGCTACTGTCACATACGGGCATCTGTTGCGCCGTATGAAAGAAGGCGAATGGAAGCGAATTCTGGTCGTTGCAACGGGAGCTTTACTCTCTCCTATTTCTTACCAGCAGGGAGAAAGCATACCCTGCATTGCCCACGCCGTAGCGATTGAAGCTGAACAACTGTCAGGAGGGGGAGTATGACGTTTTTTTGGGCGTTTCTAGTAGGAGGAACCATTTGCTTGATCGGACAGTTCCTCATCGATGTAGTGAAATTGACCCCAGCGCATACCATGTCATCCTTGGTCGTAGCAGGAGCAGTGCTGGATGGTGTCGGTTTATATGATCCATTGATCAAGTTTGCGGGAGCGGGCGCTACTGTGCCTATTACAAGTTTTGGAAACGCTTTGGTTCATGGAGCAATGGCGGAGGCCCAGCAGCATGGAGTAATAGGCGTTGTCACAGGTATTTTTGAAGTGACAAGTGCAGGAATATCGGCAGCGATTATATTTGGTTTTTTCATGGCACTTCTGTTCCGGCCAAAGGGTTGATGGAGCCAGGACTTTTCATTTTCCCTCTCAGAAGCCAGGAGCTCAAACGCAGCAAGCAATGGATCAACCAGGGGTGAATACAGACAACCGAATTCAAATTGCCAATCAGGCTGCAGAAAAGATCGCAAAAGTCAATGGTGTGAGGCAAGCGAATGTCCTGGTAACACAAAGAAATGCTTATGTAGCTGCGGTGGTGAACACCAATCAAGGCAAGCTGACGCCCGAGCTGGAGGGGCAGATCGCCAAGCAGGTTCGGGCCACGGATCCAAACATTCAAAATGTGTACGTGTCTACTAATCCTGAGTTCGTGGATCGTATCAATACGTATGTAACAGATGTTGGGCAAGGTAAACCGGTTGCTGGATTTTTTGAGGAATTTAACACAATGGTCCAAAGAATGTTTCCAACCCCTCGATAATAGCCCCCTATATCCATATTCATAGAATCCCATCCTTCATCAATAAGGTGGGATTCGCTAATTTTTATAGTAAAGAGGGGTTACCCATGAAACGAATTCACAAAATTTCTTTCTTGTTAGTGATAGCGTTAAGCCTGCTAATCATGAGCTGCAGGGCATACCCCGGACAAGATCTAAAACTGCAAAGCATCAAGCCTCCAGACACCCCCAATTCAAAGCCGGTTATAATTATCCTTATTGATTCTTTAATGGATAAGCCTTTGCGCGAGGCGATAAAAAAAGGCAGTGCACCCGCCTTGCAGTATCTCATGGAGAGAGGAAAATATTATCCCCACATGGTTAGCTCATTTCCTACGATGTCTGTGACGATCGACAGCACCATGCTGACGGGAACTTATGCAGATCAGCATCATGTTCCAGGACTTGTTTGGTTCAGCGGCAAAGAAAACCGTATGATCTTTTATGGAAACGGGCCCAAGGAAACCATGAAGATTGATCAGCCCCAAGTACTTATGGATGCCATTTATCAGTTAAACCAAGTTCAGTTGAACAAACAGACGAAAACGATCCATGAAGAATTGGCGGAAAGAGGAAAACAATCTGCTTCCATCAATGGGATCGTCTTCAGAGGAAAAACGGAACACAGTTTACAACTGCCGCCTTTGATCGCGAACACAACATCTTTGCCGCAACAAGTGAAAGTAACCGGACCGCCATTGCTTTCCTATGCAGCAATGAAGCAACTGGACCCGAACAATAGCAGGAATGCCCGCATGTGGAAAAAATTCGGGATGAACAACTTGTTTTCCGCACACGATACAGCTTTTCTGATCAAACAGAAGAAATTGCCAAGCGTAACCATCGCCTATTTTCCAGAGAATGATATGGCCGTGCATAGAAAGGGCGTCTCTAATATAGAGGGAATCGAAAAGGCAGATCAAGCGCACCAATGAACGGATGGCCTATGTCTATGCCATTGATGACCAGGTCCCGCTATCTGACGTCGTGAAGCATTTGCAGAAGGAAAGCAAGCTTGATCTCATTGCGATAAAAGACGGCAACACTGTGCAGGTAACAACAGGTAAAAACAGCAGAATGTTATCCTATCGTCCTGGTGGAAATGCCACAGATGAGTATGGTCAGTTCTGGACAATATCGGGGGACCCGAGCATGGCAGATATTACCGTAACGAACAATCGGATCAAGTATGGAAAGTATCCCGACGTTTTGGCAAGGTTGTACGGGGCAATGAACTCTCACGAAGGACGATTCGCTGTTGTCACGGTCCAACCCGGTTATGAAGTTGTTACGGAAAGTTCCCCTACTCACATCGGAGGAGGGGCTCATGGCTCCCTGCATGAGTTGGATTCACTTGTTCCCTTCCTAGTGACAGGAACGGATACTTTGCCAAAGACGATGAGGATCGTTGATATCAAAGACTGGATCTTGCAATTAGTGAATGAGAAGGGGAAGTAAAAAGATAAAAACCCCAGAAAGCATGGGGTTTTTCAACTATCTAGCGGGTTATTTTTTGATTTGAAGTTGAAGAATGGTATTGCCAAATACATCTACTACCCAGATCGCCCCGGAAGCATCGACGGCCACATCCACAGGAAGCTGGAGGGGCGCAGTAGCCGATGGTGCAAAGAACCCCGTTTGGCTGACCGTTTGCGCTGTCCCGTTTACTGCGCTCAATGTCGTGACTATGCCGTCGCGCAGGTAGCGGATCACCCGGTTTTGGCTGTCTGCAATGACCAAGCCACCGTCAGCTGTTAGTGCCAAGCCTCTGGGGAATTGAAATTGAGCCGTTTCAGCCGCTCCATCGGTATAGCCACCCGCCATATAGAGGCTGCTGGGCTCGTACTTGGTGCTGGTAATCCCAGCAACAGTGGAGACCGTATTTTGTTGCAGGTCAATGTAACGGATGCGTTGGTTTCCTGTGTCACTGACGTACAGATTTCCTTTGGCATCGATGCAAATTCCGCTAGGCTCGTTAAACTTGGATGTTGCCAGCGGTCCGTCCTGGAAATCTCCGGCTGGCTCGACATTCCCGGGGGACAGCTCCACGACTCGGGTGGAGGGACTGTTGAGCGTCGTCACTTTTCCGTCTGTAGCAATCTTGCGGATGACGTGATTTAAGGTGTCAGCTACGTAGACAGTACCGTCCGGAGCGACTGCCACATCAGCTGGAGAGTGGAGGCGTGCCGCACTCCCTGTTTTCCCATCGCGACTGCCCATGACGCCATCCCCTGCAATCGTGGTAACTCCTTGGACAGTAATTTTCCGAACGGCGTGATTGCCTGTATCTGCGACAAATAGATTTCCTGAGGCATCCAGCGCGAGACCCTGCGGATCTTGAAAGACAGATAGATTCGCGCTGCCGTCATAGAGGGTGCTGACTGGGTAGCCCGAAGCATCTTGTGAGAAGGTGAAGCCAGCGTATGTCGAGAGACTTTCCTGGAACAGCTTTCGGATCAAATGGCTTTTGGTATCAGCGATATAGACGGACCCATCCGGATGCAAAGCGATGCCCATTGGGGAGCGAAAGGATGCTGAGTGGGCTGGACCGTTGTCCTCGCCAAATTGACCGTTACCCGCCTTGACCGACACGGATTGCGTCGCAGGGCTTGTCTGCACGGAGTCTTCCGCCAAAGCAGGAGTGGCCATCTGGATCGTCAACAGACTGATCAAGAGCGGCGCCATCCAGTTCGTCCGTTTCGTTGGTTTCATAGCGATTACTCCTTATGGTTGAATACTTGCAGATTTTGACCGTTCTCTGTTCGATTACACCAAAGGGGGAAGAGGAACCTCACCTTCGCCGCCGGTCTCGCCGGGCTGTTCGCCGCCGGGGTCGCCGGGCTGCTCGCTACCGGGGTCGCCGCCGGTCTCACCAGGCTGTTCCTCACCTGGTTCTTCCGGTTCCTCATCAGCTAGTGTCCGAACTGTTTTTTCTCCTGTACCGGTAATATCGTCACCGGTCACTTCCTCAATGGAAATGGAGTACTCGGTATCGGGTTGTAGATCGGAGAATGTGTAGACGGTTTCACCAGTCTCGTAGTAACGAGGTTCTCCATTACCGCCCTCCAAATGAATTCGATACCAGCCATTGAAGGAGCTCCGCGTCCATGTAATCTCAATTCGGTTGGAACGCTTGTCCGTTACTTTGATGTTCAGGTCGGGCAATTCGATGGGCTCAGTGGTAAATGCATATTTCCCCTTCGCGATTACCTTTCCTTCTTCATCCAAAGCTTCCACTCTAATGACGTATCTGATGTCGGGTTCAAAGAATCCCTCAGGCAGCTCGAGATAAGTGGTCGCTCCATCTGTACTTACGAATGGCTCAGGAATCTCTTCATTGTTAACGTATACCCGGTAGCGCGGCTCGCCCTCCAGCGCTGACCAGAAGAATCTCCCCGGGTATTCATCTGGGTGAATCTCGATCTCATCTACGGACGGTACTGGCGTCGGTGGCGGTTCCTTTCCTAATGTGAAAGAGTTGCTTTGCGCCACGTAACGGGAGTCTTTGAAAAATTGTACCGTGTACGTTTGGATCAACATTTCTGTAGTGTCTACCCCAAGAGCAATCGTCAATCCGCTGTCTCCATGCAGCTCTACCAAGGCAATGGGCAGCGTAGTAGAGGGAGAAGATACGCGAACTTGATAGGAAGCCGGATCCACAGGCTGCGTAAAGCTGACGCTGATCGTGGAGCCGTCCATGACGCTTGCTTGTGCGGTACTGTAGGAGAAGCTGACCGGATCGCTATCTCGCATGTTGAGCTTGGAGGCGTAGGCCTCGATGCTATCTCCATCCCCAGGAACGGTTAGCCGTTCACTCGGGGTATATGTCTTCCATTCATTCCCTTTTTTGATGTAGATCGTAGCCCCTGAGGTCTCAGAGGCAAGGGAGATGCTTGTTCCCTGATCGACTAGTCCCTCATCCGGTGTTGCAGTCACGGCTGCCACCTGCGGCGCTTTCAGTACGCCGTAGGTAGAAAAGTGATTGACCGTAGCCGTAGCGATTCCGGATTCCACTGTTGTCGGGACGTACTCCCATTTTTCATCGCCTTCCCTATGGAAAATACCGACCTGCTGTACAGATTTCCCATTTACAGGGAAGGAAATCGTGACAGGATCATGAATCTCGATCCCACGGAACACGAAATCGATAATGGGCCCGGCCGCCGAAAGTGTTTCGTTTGAAAAATCGGGCGAAACGTTTTGCAGCGTTACCGTAGCTTTTTCAGGCAAGCTCATGGAACCGAAGTCCATGACGACACCATTTTCAAACAGGATGCGCTGCTGCATGAGAGGCACGGGTGTGCCGATACGCGCGAAGACTGTAAGCGTAGCCTTCACCTTTTGCTCGTAGTCTTTTACGGTTCCTTCAAAGGTATAGACTCCTGTGAGGCTGGTGTCTGCTTTTTTGCTCCAGGTAACGGGTACCTCACGTTTCGAGCCCTTGTTCATCGTAGCTTCTACAGTGGCTGGAAGCGTGTACGACTGTTGGAGAAAAGTTTCCAGGGAGAGTGGGGCGATGGATGAAATGGTTGGATCATCTTTATCGGATCCACCAGAGCCACCAGAGCCACCAGATCCAGACCCGCCTGACCCGGACCCACCAGACCCAGAACCACCTGATCCTGAGCCGCCCGATCCTGAACTACCAGAAGATCCAGCGGAGGAACCAGGTGCAGCTGGATGGGTTTGGTTGAATTGTTCTTGTGCCTTTTTTATGGCCTCTTCCTTGGCTTTTTCATTTGCATTGTTTAGCTTGTCACGCTGCTCCTGCAGCTTGGCCAACAATTCTGCTTGTTTTGTCAATGCATCCTTTTGTTTTTGCTTCGCTTCCTCCGCTTGCTTTTTTCGCTGTTCCTCCAATTTCAACCATTCATCCCGCATTTGATCCTGTTTGGGATTCCAGTCAAGCTCAGACGGCTTGTCGAGATCGATTTTCCGGTTTACTTCTGGATTCACTTTTTGAATCAGATCAGCGATATCGTCTTTGGAAATGATGTTTTTCTCAAGCGCTGTTTGCAGCAACGCGTTCAGCAGGTTTTCCAGGTTTTGCTGATAGCGCTTCAGATCAGCGTCTGATGACAGCTGCAGCGTCGAAGGGATGGCTGAGCCTACAAGCTGCTGTTTAAGCTGAGCGATGAACTGATCGTGCTCCAGATCCATCAAAGCTTTGTTGCGAATGAGTGCTTCGATAATCTGAGGTGAGAGTGATTGTAATAGATCATCATCTTGAATAAAGGAGACAGCCGATTCAGACGGAAGCGTCGAGCCGCCAGTTGTTGACGGATAGTAGCTGCCCAGCATTCCCGCATAAATATTGTGAATCTGGCTATTGCCTGGAGCCTGGGTAGCGACGGTCCCCGATGCGACGAAGACAGAGGAGCTTCCCGTATTCGGATCGATGCTGACGAGCAGCTGTGTTCCCCGAACTCCCATAATGGCTGTAGGGGTCGATATGGTGAATTTGTCTTGTTTGTTTGTAAATGGCTTTACCTTGATAAAGACTGACCCCGACCAAACTTTCAGGTTTGTCTGATTGCTATTGATGGCAGCCTGCAAATCTGAGAGTGAGAGGACGGTATTTTCACTGACGGTCACCTCGGCAGACTGATCCATGCTCATGGTAATGCTCGATTTCGGACCCGTAGTAATGACGTCTCCCTGATTGAGGCTCATGCTTTTAAAAGCTTTGTACGCTTTGGTTCCGCCTGCTTTTTTGACCTGAACATTCCCTGTGACGGCATCGACCTTCGCTACGCGTGAGGTATCGGCAGCCGCCGCCGTCTTTGCCCCCCCGACAAGCAAGCAGCAGATGACGGCGAACAAGAGGAAAGTTCGCCAGCTTGCCAGGAGACGTGCTCCATGTCCTTTCAGGATTATATTCACTTCCGGATTCCCTCCCCTTTTACAATCTCGCGGACACATGCACTTCGTCCGGTGCTCCTATGAAACCAGTCACTTCAAACAAATTGACGCTTGTTGCCTTTCCTTTCATCCGCTTCTCGCCGATAGACGCATAGCGGAAATATGACCGCGTCCGCTCATAGGTCGCTTCTGACACTAATATCTGATTGGCGGCGGCGTTTGACTCGATGCGCGCTGCTGTATTGACGTGATCGCCGATGGCTGTATAGTCCACGCGCAGGTAGGAACCGATGTTGCCGACGACTACCTCACCCGTATTGATACCAATGCCAATGCTGACTTCGACCTGATACTTTTCCCAGATCTCCCTGCGTACCTGCTCCATGCCCTGCTGGATGTCATATGCCGTCTTCACCGCGTAATACTCGTGATGGGGGACGTCGAGAGGTGCGTTAAACAGGACCATCGCTGCATCTCCAATGAATTTATCGATCGTACCGTGATTATGTAGGACCTGCGTGGTGATCATGTCAAACATCCGGTTCAGAAAGTCGACGATTTCTTCCGGCCGCAGCTTCTCCGAGAGAGGAGTGAACCCGCGAATGTCCAGGAAGAGAATCGAGAGCTCCTTGTTCACACCACCGAGGGGCAGCTCAACTTCGCGCTTGGCGATCTCGCGGACTAGCTCCGGTGAGATGTAGCGCCCGAACTGGCGGGTGATAAACTGCTTCTGCCGCGTTTCCATATATGTCTTGGCTGCGATGTTGACAAAGAAAGCAGCAAACAAGGTGACGAGCGGAAGGACGGGCGAAAGGTAAACCAGCTTGGTATCAAACAAAAGCCACTGCCCATAGAGCAAAAGAAACGAAACAGCAATGACCATGCCGATGCTGTATGGCGGCTTTTTGCGCCACGTAAACCAGACAGTAAGGAGAAGCACGAGTAGCATCAGCAGGAGGATGAGACCATCGTTTGCGATCGTGATCGTTTGATCGTGCAGCAGCTGGTTGATGATATTGGCGTGTGCATAGACGAGATACATATGGTTATCGATCGGTGTCGGATGGGCATCATCCCCTGCAGCCGCATTGCCGATCAGAACGATCCGGTCCTTGAACGTTTCAGGCGGGACCTCGCCGCTGAGCACCATGTAAAACGGAATGTTCATGAAATCCTTGGTGGAGCCGTCAAACTTGATGGGCAGCTCTGTCTGCGGGTGATCCGTCAAATAATGCTTGACGTCTGCACCATACATTTCCGCCATTTGGTAGGCCAGAGAAGGTATTTTGCCTTCAGGCGAATCGAGCATGAGCCATGTGCGCCGGATCACGCCGTCCTCATCAAGTGCTGCATTGATATGCGCAGTCTTGGCTGCCGAAGCAATTTCCGGTATCGGTTTGATCAGCGCTTGACCTTTGATGAGCTGATCTTTGATGACCGTCGTTTCTTTGCGGAAAAAGCTTTCCAGCTCGACTACCGATGGAATGATGATGTTGTCATGCTTGGCCAGCTCGGCAGCAAATGCTTCATCGATTGCCGGGTCTTCGCTTTTAGTGGTAAAGGTGATGTCAAATCCAACGACCTTTGCCTCTGCCAGAGCTTCTAATAGAGGGATGTAGGTATCGCGAGGCCAAGGGAACGTTCCGATCAGATCAAGGGACTCTTGATCAATGTCGATTACGATGATGTCTTCATGGGGAGCGTGGGTCATACTTTGTTTCATGTCGTAATCGTAGACAGCGTAATGCAGCTTATCTAACGCATCTCCCCAAAAAAGAGCGACGCAGAGCAGCACTACCAGCAAATTTAAGGCGAAGGAGAGCTTCCAGATGGTCTTTTTCATTTATGCCTCTACCAACCGTTCGAACTCTGCGAGATTGCAGATGTAGATTTTCTTTTTCTTGACCAGAATGACTTGCTGATTTTGCAACTCAAGCAATACCTTGGTTACTGTCTCGCGTACTGTGCCTGTCATATCGGCGATTTGTTGATGAGTCAGCTTCAGATCAATCAGAACGCCCGTTTTCTGAAAGATGCCATGCTTATCTGTCAGTCGCAGCAGCATCTTTACAATGCGAGTACGGGCATCGCGCATGGTCAGATCCATCGTCATCTCGTTCGTCTTGCGCAAGCGGTCAAGGGCCGTTTGCAAAATACGCAGAGAGATCATCGGGTTCTGATAGACCAATGAGACAAAATCGCGGCGTTTCAGGACATACAGCGTCGTTTTTTCCAGCGTCTGGGCGGAAGCGGAGCGTACCTGCTCGTTTTCCAATAGCGCCATTTCTCCAAAAAAATCATCATCACGGAAAATGGCCAGAATGACGTCTCTGACTCCGTCATCCCGATAGATTTTGACGATGCCGCTTTGAATGATGTAAAGCTCATCACCGGGCTCGCCTTCTCGGAAGACGTCTGTTCCCTTCTCATAAGTACGAGTCAAAAAAAGGGGAGAAAGCTTGTCCAGATCATCTTCCTCCAAATCTTGAAAAAAGGGAAAATTGCGAAGGAAATGCGAAGTATTCATGAGTAGACGAAACAACTCCTTTTTCAGCTGATCGCCAATGCCACCCCCAAGATGATGAGATGGAATACTTGATCGCAGATGATCATCAGCCATTTGCTTCGGTCATCGGTTACTTGCATGACTTTGCGATACCAGTAGTACACAAAGCTGCGGCGATCGAGTATCACGTGGGAAACAAAAACGAGTACGATCGCCCACAAGGACAGCCCGCCAGGAACAAACAGATAGGCGAGCAAGGAAACAGAGAAGGTGTAGACAAGACAGTGGGCCAGTAAAGGAATCCAGCGGTCGGCTTTGTACTTGGCCATCCATTCTGTTTGCAGCAGAAAATCTCCAATGAGATGTGCGATCAAGAGAATGTCAAATGCACTAAAATGATTCACGGCTGACTGAACTCCTCCCATTTGGGGAAAAAGAGAGTCCCTTCCAAGAAAAGCGGAAGGGTCCATCTGATCCCATAGTAGCATGCCGACTACAGTTTACACGGTTTTCCTAGAAAAAAATGTGGCGGCATTCACAAAAGCGAAAAGAGAATTAGGAAATAAGGCCGATCCATCTCCAGTAGGGAACACACAAGATAACGGCCAAAATGACGGCGGCCGCATAAACAAGTGCGATTTGCTGTCCCTGCCGATGAGTAAAAGCCTTCCCTTCTGAACTGTAGTAGGCAGTCAAATAAGTGGGAGACTGATAGGCGAAAAAGAAAGGATCAGTAGCAAGCAAGATAACGAAAACAAAAATCCAAGGATGAATACCTGCCTGCTGGGCAAGCGGCATCAGAGCTGTCACGAGCAAAATCACGGCTGGATCGTCCCGGATGACCAGTGTCACTAGAAAGGATATGAGAATGACAACGGAAAGGAGCAGGGCGGGACTGGAAAGAAACAGGGCCATGTGATTTCCCAGGAAAGCGGATAGGGCATCTGTGATCCCCAGCTCTTGCGTGGCTCCTGCAAAGCTGAACGCTACGCCGAGAAACAGCAGGAATGTCCAGTCAATGCCTGTAGACACCGCTTGTCGATCAAGCGTGCCGCTCACGACGAGAGGGGCAAAGCCGATGAGCATGACCCATGCGCTGTCGATGCCGTGCAAGGGTTGAAGAACGAGCAACGTGATACTGGCGAGAGTGGTTATGACGGCGATGCGCTCCGTCCTCGTCCATGGACCAAGCAAGCGCAGCTGCTCGTCTAGCACATCGTCAGAGATCGTTCTGACCTGGCGTACGTCGCGGAACATGAAATGCAGGACCACAAGCATGACCGCTGCAAAAACGAGGAACGCCGGAAGGGCATAGACGAACCATTGGAGCCAGTTGATGGGAACGCCGATGGAAGCCAGGCCGTACGCCATCATGTTGGTATAGGATCCGGTCAGAACAAAAGGTGCGGTAAAGCCATAAAAAATCATGGAGGCAAGTCCCAAGCCTGCTGCGCCACGGCTGTTGCTGGAAAAGCCCATGGATTCGGACAAAGTGCGGGCCAAGGGAACACCCAGCGATACTTTGGCAGAAGAGGAAGGGATGAGCGGATTGAGCAAAATACCACCGGCAACGACTCCCCACAGCTGTCCTCGATAGTGTCGCGGAAAGCGTTTCAAAGCATTGAGGGACACCCGAAACAAGATCCCCGAGCGAGTGATGGCTGCGATGAATGCCATGATGAAGATCATGTAGAGCCAGGTGGTAGAGGCAAAGCCGGATAATGCTACCTCGGGACTAACCACCCCTCCCATCACCCACGCCATCACCATGCCCAGTCCGACGATGTAGTCGGGAATGACATTGACAATCCAGAGAATGACAGCAGCGATCCCGATTCCGATGAAATCCATAGCTGATCGGGACAGTCCACCGAATGGATCGACATAATGAAAGCACGCCAAACTGACCAATACAAGGACGGCTGCTATCCATACGCCAAGAGGGCTGCGTTGAAAAAGTCCGCCCGCACTGCCGGCCAGCCTACGAATTTGTCCTCTCGCCAATTGCTGTTGAACCAGCTGAGATCCAGGAGCTCTCTCCCAACTGCTGCTTCCTGTGCCCGATTTTTTGGCTTCTGCCAGAGTCAAATATTCCATGGATTGCTGGTGTCTGCCTAGTTGAGCCTGGATGTGCGCAGCCCATTCATAAGTAGCGATCCATTGTTCATCCGTATAGTGCTCGCCGTGCTCGCTCCATGCGCGATCCAGAAGCGCCATCCCGGCATGCGGTTCCACGCGCGTGATCCAGTACGACAAACGTTCAAATCGGCTGACGATATACTCAGGTGGGCAGGCATCCAGCCATTTGTACAAACGAATATGGCTGTCAGCATCGAGCGATGATTTCACGCGATCGACAATCTCGAGTGCTTCCGACCAACGTCCGGACAGACCCAACAGCTCGACGGCCGCTTCCCACTCTTGTGCTGCTTCATAGTAATCAAGCATCTCGGACATCTGCTCGAGGATTTCTTCATGTCCATACCGTATCGTGGCAATTTCAGCCATCACTTGACGGGTATCTGGTACGAGCGAATACCACCCAGGTGACGTATCGACTTCCTCGATGAACCGCCTTATCTTTGGCTCATTCTCGAGCGCTTCTTTCATGTCTATTCCTAATTGCTTTGCCAGCCACCTGCTGCTGATCCTCGGAAAAGGGGAGCAGCACAGCAGCAGGTCTACGAGCGCAGATGGGAAGTCATCCAGTTCCTTTGCGATCGCTTGGGAGGTCAATTCCTTGTTCGTCATCAGCTGCTCGTTGGTCGTCGTCAATCGCCGTGACAGCAGTCGGATGAAATAGGTAGAGAGGGAGGGCAAATCTTCCACGAGAGCCTCAAAGGTCTCCCGTTCAATGATGTACAGCTCCGCATCCGTAGCTGCGATCGCTGTAGCTGATCGAGCCTCCCCCGTCAGCATCGCCATTTCTCCGAGCGTGTCGCCTTCACCGAGGACAGAGATCATTTGAGGAGATCTCCCAGACGTAGCGTCGACGTATAGCTCCAGCTTTCCGTGCTTGATGACGTAGAGGCTGTCACCGGGATCGCCCTGGCGAAACAGCACCGTGCCCACTTTTACTGTACGTCGATCCAATTTCCCGAGCAGCTTGGCCAATTCTATATTGGATAATTGCTTAAACATTCCGATTTTTTGTAACGATGCCATATTTTGCCTCCCGCCCGTCGATCCGCTTGGAGCAGGGCTTATGCAGTTGAATTCGTTTCTTTTGATGACACCCCAGTAAAATAGCATAGTTATATCACTTTTGTAAGCTATCTAAAGTTAGTATTTTAGACAGACGTTGCGAAAAAGATTGAAAAATTCGTATGGATCAAATCCTGCTTGTCCACAATAGAAGTGAATTTCAAGTCTGAAAGGAGTGTTTGCATATGGAAGCTACTTTTGGAGCAGATGAGGTCATTAACAGAATCAAATCGATCCAGAGCAATGGAGGGTCGGTCAGCAAAAAGCAAGTAAAGCAAACGGATCCCGAGCTAATGAGAAACGCATTGTTCTATTTCCCGAGCTGGGAGCACGCTTTGAAGAGTGCGGAGAACCTATAGAAAAAAGGACTGTCTCTAGTTAGTCTAGCGCAAATCATCTGAAACCGATCTCCATGCCGAACCTCGGAGGACGCATGGAGATTTTTCTTATGCCGATCCAAAATAGATTCACAGCCTATCAAAGATAAGTTGTAATTTTAAAAAAACAAAAAAGAGAACGCCGTTCTTATTTAGAGGACAAGAGGTGTGAGTTTGGAAAACAAGCCGGAGTGGGGCGTATCTTAGCTGAGCGAGCATTTGCAGGTGTACAAGAGTGTGACGCACAGGGCGTTGGTCACGTTGGAAAATCGCGGCTTTGTCAAACAAAATCCTGTCAATCAGAAGTACGCACTGGGGATCAAGCTGTTTGAATTAGGGATGATCGTCGCCAATCAAATGAACCTCCGTTCAATCGCAAAACCAATCATGGAAGAGCTGTGCGAGCAGACGAATGAGACAGTCATGCTTAAGATTGTAGACCATTTGGAAGGCATCTGCATAGAAAAAGTGGAGTCTTCCCAAAGCGTTCGCTATACGTCTCCGATGGGAAAAAGAGTGCCGCTTCATGCGGGAGCGACTACGAAAATATTAATGGCCTATCTGCCAGAGGATAGCATCCGGCAAATTATTGCCAACGGACTGCAGAGCTATACGAAATACACCGTATGCGATCCGGACGAGCTATTGCGGGAGCTGGCTGTGATTCGGGAGCAAGGCTATTCCATATCCGCGAATGATTTTTCGTTGGGCGGCATGGGAATTGCCGTGCCCATACAAGATTATACGGGCAATGTCGTGGCAGGTTTATCGATCTCTGGATTGGAGCTTCGAATGAGCAAAGAATCGGACCGCCTTGTTTGGCTTTGCCAGCAAGCAGCATTTTTACCCCCAACCTCTCGGAAGAGTTCGGGGTAACCCCGTCTACGATCAGCCTGAATGTGACTTTCAGCAAATTGTTCTTTGGGATTGCCGCCATTATTTATACGGCGTTGTCCGACATCAGCAGCATAGCAAGCTCTGAATGGCGCCGAGGTCTTTTTTATGGAAGTACAGCGAGACGATACAAGCAATAGAGGGGATCGAGTGGTCATAAAAGGATGGGAGAGAGACTGGGTGAATGGTGCCCGAGTCTCTTTTTTTGAGGGAGGGCGTCAAGGTAAGGCTTCGACATCGTGCCGCGCAGACGTAAACAAGGTCGTCTGGTTTCTTCCCTGCTGCTTCGAAAGGTAGAGCGCTTGATCTGCAGATGTGACAAGCTGGATCGGCTTGCTCCCATCCAGCGGAAAGCTCGCGATCCCCAGCGAGATGGTAATCGTGGATGTCGTCGGATTTTCCAACGCAGCAACAGCGTAGCGGAGACGCTCCGCGATGTGATAAGCCAATTTTTGATTGGCGTCGAGGATCAAGATTGCAAATTCCTCGCCCCCGTAGCGAAAGCAGAGGTCATCCTCCCGAGTTTGCTCCAGCATCGTTTTGGAGACGAGCTTGAGCACTTCATCACCCATGACATGTCCATAGGTATCGTTTATTTTCTTGAAATGATCGATATCCAGCATGACCAATGAAAAGGGAGTCTTGTTCTTGATGTGATCCTGGAGGGTGTAATCAAACATCTTTCGATTGTACAGCCTGGTCAATCCATCGATTCTGACCTCGGTCTGCAGCTTGATTAGCCGCTTGTTTACAAGTCGCATGGCCATTCGTGTGCTCTGGTACAGCTTTTGCACTTCGTAAATCTTGGAAGTAGTCATCGGGATCTCGGTACCCTTCCTTCCCGTTTTTACCGTTCCCCCGGAAAAATGAGCCAGCCTGGATAACGAGTTGCTGATATTTTTGGCGAGCAGCCAGACGATTCCGATAATGATTAAAAGGAAAGGCAGCGCTGTTGCTAGCAAGCTTTTGAGAAGCTGCAGGTTGGATTCATTTACGCGGGAGGTCGGCGTTTGCGATACGATCCCCCATCCGGTAATGGGTTCATAGGCATAACCTGCAAAGAAAGAATCCCCTTTGCTGTTGACGACTTCAGCAGAACCATTTTCTCTCGCCAGTGCTTTTTGAATCGCCGGGTTCATCGCGACGGACTCGCCTAGTCGCGCTTGCACTGGATGGAAGATCAAGCGGCCATCCTCATCCACGACGTACACGTATGAGCCGTCGCCGTAAAAATGCTCTTTCAGCATTCGGTTCAACACATTGGAATCCTCGAGGTAGATGGTTCCTCCGACAAAGCCTTTGTATTGTCCCTGATGATCGAAGAGGGGGGCTGATACCAAGAGAATCAGTCTGCCGGTGACGCCGACATAAGGTTTGGAGATCAAATGTTTCTTCAGTAAGATCGCTTGTTTGGCTGCAGGAGAAGTGAGCTTCGTACCTGGTTCAGCTCCTTCCACCATGGGGACAATCTGGCGTATGGTTCCTTGGGCATCCGCTATCAAAATGGAGTAAAAAAAATTCTTGTTTGCCGCAAACCAGTCCTGCAGCTCGGCTGGGGGAATGGGTTGTCTTGAGCTGCGTAAAGCCAAAGAGTCCATTGCGTTTTGCATGCCGTACAATACTTCTGTGGTGTTGCTCGCTAGCTTTCTGGCATAGTGGAAGTTGTTTTCCAAAAAGTTGGCGGTAAGTGAGGCTGTATTGACGCGAATAGAGGAAATGACACCAATCAAGACAGTGAGGAGAACGGAAAACAAGACTAGCAATTCAAGAATAAATCGGAGAGTATAGGTTTTTCTCTTCGTCATGCCCAACACCTTTTCATTTGCACCATATAAAACCATGGAATAATCTTTACCCCGTTTATTCGCAGATGAATCGTTTTTTCAAAGGAAAAAGCTGACCGTGCCGGAATGGACAGGAATAAGGTGGAGTAGAGTACCTTTTAAAAGGTATCGGCATTTCAAACACGGGACATGAGATGAGAATGACAAAATCCCAGTACCTTTACGGATACGGGGATTTGCTCTCAAAAAAGCTTCGCTCCTCAATCTGGTATTTCTTGATTTTTTGATAGAGGGTCGAGCGGCTGATAGCGAGTCTTTCAGCAGCGAGACTGCGATTTCCACCGCATTCGGAGAGAGCTGCGACGATCAAGTCTCTCTCGGCTGCCGCTATGACATCCCGCTTGCTGTGCGTCATGGCTGGCAGCTTTGCTGGGAGAAGAGGAGGGGCTGGCAAGGAAAGGGGCTCTGCATTGGCGAGAAAGGCAGGCAGCGCCTCCGGGACGATCCAGTCTCCCGCGTTCAGGTTCATGGCCCTTTCCAAGACATTTTCCAATTCCCGAACGTTTCCTGGCCAATGATGGTGCTGCAAACGCTCCAAGGTAGATGGAGTGACGCCTTGTACCTGCTTCCCTAAAATTTTATTCAGCTTCTGCACCAGATGGCTGCAGAGCAGGGGCAAGTCCTCTTTTCGCTCACGAAGCGGCGGGATGGCGAGATGAATGACGTGAATGCGGTAGTAAAGGTCTTCACGGAATTTTCGTTCGGCAATCAGATCCTCGAGATGCTTGTTGGTGGCAGAGACGATGCGCACATCCACGGTCCTGCTGACGGTGTCGCCGATCCGGTCAAAGGATTTCTCCTGCAAAACGCGCAAGAGCTTGGCTTGCAACGCCAGCGGCATATCGCCAATCTCGTCTAGAAACAGCGTGCCCCCGTCAGCCAGTTCGAATTTGCCGGGCTTTCCGCCCTTTCGAGCCCCGGTAAACGCACCGTCGGCATAACCGAAAAACTCCGATTCCAAAAGCTCCTCGGGAATGGCAGCGCAATTTACTTTGACGAAGCGGCCGGGTCTCCCTGAGATTTCGTGAATGGCTTGAGCAAACAGCTCCTTGCCTGTTCCGCTCTCGCCTGTGATCAGGACGGTCGAGGAGCCCTGGGCAGATAGATAGGCTTGGTTTTTGGTGGATTCCATCGCCGAATTGCGCGTGATCACATGGTCGAAAGCCGTACCTTGCACATGGGAGCGCATGTATTCGCCGCGATAGTAGGTGAGCTCGTGCTCCAGGTTTTCCATGCGGCTGAACAGGTCTTTCATATGGGGAAGCTGACGGAAGATGACTTTGGCAATCGCCCCCACCTGCTTGTTTTGAACGATGATCGGCATGCGGGTGATGACGCATTTGATGCCGCGGATGATCTGAATATCGCCGACGAGCTCTTTGCCCGTGCGCAGCGTGTCCTCCAGGTTCAGCTCTGGCAAGCTTTGCGAGGCTGGTGTACCGAGCAGCTCCTCCCGCGAAATGTCGTAAAGCTCCAGCAGCGCATCGTTGACCATTTGAAAGCAGCCCTGCTCATCGATGATCGCGATGCCGTCATAGGCCATCTCCAAGGCACTTTCGAGCATCCCCTCGAGACGCTTGGTCGTTTCCAGCTCGCGGGCCACTTTCTCATACGCAGTGAGATCACGCAGCACGGCAATTGCGCCAATCACTTTTTCGCGAAAAGAAATGGGGGTGTAGGAAGCCATAACGACAGCGGAAGGGAGCTGGACCTTTTGCGGTTCACGAGGGGCTTCGTTTTCCAGGGCGTGAATCATGCCGTCACTGATCTTGGGTAAAAGTGTCTGGATGTGTTCCTCCATCACTGTGGCGGAGTTGATTTGAAACATTTCCGCTGCAGCAGAGTTGAACGTATGGATATGATGCATGTGGTCGATCCCGATGACACCGTCCTCGAGATTTTCGATCAGGGCGGTCATCTGGTTGATCAAACGACGCTCTCGCTGCAGGAAGCTTTGAATCAAGTCGCTTTTGGTGGAAACACCGAGGACTTTCCCATCGTCATCCACGATCACCGCATGGGCGACCTTTGCGGAGAGCAGGATTTTCCTCGCTTCCGTGACAGGGTAGTGAAAGGGAACGGTCGTCACATCGCGGTACAGGTAAGGCGTGATGGGAGTGTCGAGTGGACAATTCTTGAGAATCATGCGATAGAGCTGATATTTCGTGATGATCCCTTCCAGGGTGCCGTCCTCATACAGGATGCATCCTACGTCTTGGCGATGCGCAAGAAACTGGGTCAAGACATATCCCAAAGTACAATCTGCCTGCAGAGCGACAAACTCTTTGGTCATGCAGCTGGACATGTTCACGAGCATTCCCCCTCTTCCACAAGATGTGTGTTTTTTTGTACAAGTGTCTGAATATTACATCAATTGTATGCGAAGGAGGAACATTTTTGTAGGCGCATTCACTTTTTTTCGTGTAAGCCAAGCAGTTGAAGGTGGCA
Organism: Brevibacillus centrosporus; assembly: GCF_003710815.1. Lineage (GTDB taxonomy): Bacteria > Bacillota > Bacilli > Brevibacillales > Brevibacillaceae > Brevibacillus > Brevibacillus centrosporus. The sequence goes on along the minus strand of NZ_RHHP01000045.1, from coordinate 52,830 downwards.
CTTCTTTTGCATAAATGAAAGCGTTAATCAGGTGAAGGGGATGGGGTGCCTGTGTCCTTATCCATTCATGCGAGGAATAGAATGGCAGTAGGCGGCATGTCGATGCGAGCTACTATGACAAATAGGCGGATGAACAGTAGAAGATGCTGGACAACCGCCAATAAGGGGGAGAAATAGGCTTGGAGCAAAAGCAATCCGTGTATGACTGGAAGCAAATCGTCGATCGCTTGCAGCAGTATTTGCGCTTAAAAACGACCCCGATCGGAATGAAGCTGTTTGCCACACGCGAGGAAATGGAAGCCATCCACCGGATTCGTCGTCCGCAGGCCATACATACAGCGGATCAGATCGTGGCGCAGGCTGCCCGTTTAGGCTGGACGGTCGGGATCACGGCAGACGATCTCGTATCTCCCCAGTGTGGAGTCGTCCTCGGGCTGCATCCTCGCACAGAGGAATGGCTGTCGGGGAAGAATATGGCCGGTGTCTGGTTTGAAAACGAACAAGAGGCAGCTGCCCATCAGCAAGCTATGACAGTCGTGCCTTTTGGACAATACGAAGCCATGGCGGTTTCTCCCTTGATCTCGCAGCGTTTTACACCCGATATTTGTCTGCTGTACGGAACACCGGGACAGATGATTCTGTTCATCAATGGCTTGCAGTGGTCCGGCTACAAAAAGCTGGAGTGGAGTGTCGTTGGTGAATCGTCCTGCGCCGATTCCTGGGGACGTGCATTGAGTACAGGGGAGCCGAGTCTCTCGATCCCCTGTTTTGCCGAAAGGCGCTACGGAGGAGTTCTGGATGACGAGCTGCTCATGGCTTTGCCGCCCGAATTTTTGCTAAAAGCACTAGATGGACTCGAACAGCTTTCCAAGAATGGACTGCGCTATCCGATTCCCCAATACGGGGTTCAGATGGATGTTCGCGCAGGGATGCAGCATAGCTACGGATAAAGACAACGCCTGGTCATAGAGGAATCCTCTGCGGCGAGTAGTATTCTTTAGAGAGACTATTCGCAGGAAATGAGGAGAAGTGCATGAACAAAATTCGCTATGAGCGCAGGCGCTACACGGCTGGACCCACTCCAATCGAGAAGCTGGAGCGGCTTTCGCAGGTGCTGGGGGGACCCACGATTTCCATCAAACGCGACGATCAGCTGGGACTGACCGTGGGGGGAAACAAGACACGCAAACTGGAATACCTGGTGGCAGACGCCCTCAGGCAGGGAGCCGATACACTGATTACATGCGGAGCCGTTCAATCCAACCATTGTCGCCTGACACTGGCTGCCGCAGTAAGGGAAGGGCTCAAATGCCAGCTAGTACTGACAGAGCCGATCGACGGCTACAATCCCCAGGCGAACGGAAACCATCTGCTGTTTCATTTGCTGGGAGTGGAAAAGATCGAAGTGATTCCTGCGGGTGGTGACACACTGCCTGTGATGGAGAAGCTGGCACAGGAGCTGGCAGACCAAGGAAGAAAAGCGTATTTGATTCCGGTGGGCGGCTCCAATGAAGTGGGGTCACTCGGCTATATGGCTTGCGCGCAGGAAATCGAGCAGCAGTCATGGGAGTCCGGCATCGTGTACGATTATGTGGTAACGGCGTCAGGGAGTGCGGGAACGCAGGCAGGCCTTTTGGCAGGCTTCCTCGCTCGCCAGTCCGACATAAAGGTGATTGGAGTAAACGTCAGCCGCGATCGTGCGGCGCAAGAAGCGAAGGTGCTGGACCTTTTCGCCAGCACCGCTGAAATGATTGGTCTGCGAGGGGAGATTCGTCCCGAGTCTGTTCTCTGCGATGACCGCTTCGTAGGTCCTGGCTATGCGATTCCAACCGAGGAAATGATCGAAGCCGTGAAGCTGGTTGCCCAAACAGAGGGCATCTTGCTCGATCCGGTTTATTCCGGAAAAGCGATGGCAGGTCTGATCGGTATGATCCGAGAGGGACGTTTTGCCAAAGAGGACCACCTATTGTTTTTGCATACGGGCGGATCGCCGGCACTGTATACGGTGCCGCAGCTGTTTATCCCCTGAGTGCCCTTTCGACAGGAAAGAAACTTTGTTCGATGATGGAGTGACGAAGACAGCATCAAGCCGATCTCAAGCAAACGCAGGGAAAAACTCGCTTTTTATGGCGAGTTTTTTTTGCTTCCTCTGCTATACTGTTCTTAGCATTCATTTGATTCGGAAAGTGGGTAACAAGTCATGATCTTTGTTCAAGTCATTTTGCCTGTCTTGTTGATCTTTCTCTCCGGTTACATCCTCCAACGCATTTTCAAGCTGGACCTGAAACCGATATCGACGCTGGCTATTTACGTTTTGACGACCGCCCTCGTATTTCGCACCTTTTACAAGACGGCCCTAGATCTTCAGCTCTTTTATATCGTGATCATTTCGATGCTGCTTCTGGCAGTCTTGATTCTGGTCACGCTCCTGACCTCCAAGCTGTTTAAATATGACAAGCAGCTGGAGAGTGCCGTGATGCTGTCCACCGCCTTCATGAACAGCGGAAACTACGGGACGCCGATTATCCTCTTTGCGTTTGGGGAAGCAGGTTTTACGTACGCCGTGCAAATCATGGTCTTTCACTCCATTATTATGGGTGTGTTCGGCGTGTATTTTGCCTCCAGGGGAAGAGGGGGAGTGGGGACGGCGGTCAAAGCCATTTTCAAGCAGCCCTCCAATTATGCCGTGGTAGTGGCGATTTTGATGCAACAGATGAATATCGTCATCCCCGAGAGCTACTACCAGGCGATTGATCTGGTCGCGCAGGCAGCTATCCCTGTTATTATGCTGATTCTCGGCATGCAGCTGGCGAATGTGTCTTCCTCCAACTTCGCATGGCAGCAGCTGAGTGTCGTCAGCTTGATCCGGCTGGTAGCGTCTCCTTTGTTGGCGTACTTGATTTGTCTGTTCTTTCCGATCGATCCGCTGCTGCGAAATGTGTTGGTCATTCTGGCAGCGATGCCTTCAGCGGCGACCACTGCGATCTACGCGATTCAATTCAATATGAGACCGCAGTTTGTATCCAGCAGTGTGCTGGTGACGACTGTCATCAGTGTAGGGACGCTCACGTTTTTGCTGAATGTCCTGCATTAGGAGCGAGCAGGAAGCAGTTTGACAATGCATGATAAAAAACAGCATTTTCCAAGCAGAAATGCATCGCAGACCGGAAGCTATGCCATTGGTCGATTCATTCAGCAGCTAAGAAAGCTGGAGAGGCAGTTCACGATTTTAATCATTCTCGGGGTGATCGGTGACTCGATCCTCGTGCTCCCCACTGTCATTGCGTCCTCCGTAAAGCAGGACGCTTGGCTATCGATGCTGATTGCATTATTTTTGGGGCTTGCTGTTGGTTGGTTATTCTCCGGAATCGCACACAAGCAGCAGCGAAAAAGCCTGATTGAAGTGGCACAAAGCAATTTTTTCTGCTTGAAATATATATGCAGCCTCACGCTAGTAAGCGAGATGGGTCAATTTATGACTACGCAGATGATGCCGGAGACCCCAGCTGAAGCCATTATCATCCTGTACACGACGGTGATCATCGCCTATCGCTATGGGGTAAAGGCATTCGCACGCATGAGTGAGCTATTGTTTCCGGTGTTTCTAGGATTGCTCGTATTTCTCGTCGTCTTCCTGATCCCTCAAGTGGACATATCGTATCTACAGCCACTTGCGGCTAAGGGCATGGGTCCCATTATAAGTGGAGTGCTTCCTGCCTTTACCTTCGGATTTGCGGAGATGTACATTCTCCTGATGCTGTATGTGGCGGGGAAGCTGCGGAAGAGCAAGACCGAGTAGAGCCTGGAAGAGAGAGCTTTATCGATCGAAACCAGGCTTTGCGCGTGTGCGGTATCTCAATATTCTGCACCTTATCATCGTTTTGTGATTCGAACTCTCATCTAGCTATGAGGCGTGTTCTATGTAACTTCCCTACTCATTTACGTATCATTTGGATATAGAAAAAAGGAGAGGGTCATCGTGATGGAAAAGATCAATATCAGTCAGCATTTTTCTCAGTTTCAAGGTTTCAGTGGTCCCGAGGTAATAGGGGAAATGAATGGATCCTCCATCAAACTGGAAAAGCTCCAGGGCGAATTTGACTGGCAGCAGCATGATGATAAGGATGAGCTCCTGTATGTAATCAAAGGTCGACTGCTCATGATGTACCATGAGCGCAACATCTGGGTGGAAGCAGGAGAGCTGATCGTCATTCCAAAAGGAGTGGCTTACAAGATCTTCGTTCCAAATGGAGAATGTCATACGCTGTTCATTGAGCCCAATCAACATTTACAAGCAAAGCTTAGGAGATGCTCTTAATAATGATAAATAGATCGTAAAAGCTGTCATGATCCGGCCGAAAGGAGCGGGATTGTGGCGGCTTTTCTTGTTTTCTGCGCAGGTAGGAAACAAATCATCTATACCATATAAAAACGTCTGATAATCTGCATTTTCAGAATTATGATACTGTTTTCGTAAAGTATTTCTACTACATACGAGGGGGCGACGATATGGGTACGACCGTATCTTTCAAAAAAATAGTAGCCTTGACGGCAATGGTGCCGCTGGTAGCTTCGTTGTTCGTGGGATGTAGCAGCTCGTCCACGAGCAACACAGCTGCGCCGAGCGGTACACAGGCAACGACAGGAGAACAGCCTGCTTCTGCGAGTCTGCAGCCGAAAAAGGGCGGGACCATCACCATTGGATTAAAAGACGAGCCGGATCAATTAGATATCCAAAAAACAGGGATGGCGGTCGCGAACCAAATCGCAGGGAACCTCGGTGGGGGATTGGTTACACAGGATCCCGAAACGCTGGAATTCAAGCCTTATTTAGCGGAGAGCTGGACCGTGTCGGAGGATGGGAAGACATGGACCTTTGTCATACGCTCCGGTGTGAAGTTTCAGGACGGCACACCGCTGACGGCCAAATCGTTTGCTGAAACGTATCAGCGAGCCCTTGACCCACAGACGGCTGCCAAAGTCGCAGGCAGCAACCTGTCTGAGGTAGCTTCGGTGGAAGCGCCGGATGATAAGACGTTAGTCCTTACGCTCAAACAACCGTTTGCGCCTTTGCTGCAATACTTAAGTGATCCGGGGTGGCTGCAGCCGCTTTCCCTGGAGGCGATCAAGAAAGCTGGAGACAAATACGGACGTCAACCGGTGGGCGTCGGACCGTGGAAATTTGAGAGCTGGGAGAATGGTCAGTCCATTACTTTCGTTCGCAATGAAGATTTCACCTGGGCGGATCCGATCGCCAAGAACCAAGGCCCTGTTTACCCTGACAAGCTCGTGTACAAATTCATCAACGAAAACCAGACCATGCTAGCGGCGCTGGAGAGTGGATCGATCGATATTGCTTCCAAAATCGATGCCAAGGACGTGAAGAAATACAAGGATAACCCACAGTATGAGGTAAAGGAAATGCTTCGCAATGGTCTCGGGCTGTTCATTATGATGAACACGAGAAAGCCGGTATTCCAGCAGCTTGAAGTCAGACAGGCTCTGAACATGGCGATCAATAAAGAAGCAATCATGAAGGCCGTCATACAGGGCGAAGGTGTGGTAGCCTATGGTCCGCTTCCTCCCTCCCTGTTTGGTTACGATGAAGGGGTAAAAGACTACGGCTATGCCTATAAAGCCGATGAAGCAAAGGCGCTGTTGGAAAAGGCCGGCTATCAGAAGAATGCGCAAGGAATCTACGAAAAGGACGGCAAGCCGCTGACGATGGAGATCTTGGCGCAAACAGGTACATGGGCACAGGCTGCGCAAGTCATTCAAGCGATGCTCAAGGATGTCGGTGTCGATGTGAAAATCGTGACGCTGGAGTGGGGCGCTTTGGTTGATACGGCGACAAAAGGAAATTTTGATATGACGCTGATGGGGTACACGCTAAATGACCCGGACGTCCTTTACCTGTTCCTGCACTCCAGCCAAATCGCCAATGGTCTGAACTTCAGTGCCGTCAAGGATGACAAGCTGGACAGTCTGTTGGTCAAAGGCAGAACGACGGTAGACAGCGCCGCCCGCAAGGAAGTCTACAAGGAAATCCAAAAATACGTCGTGGAGCAAGCATGGTGGGTACCGCTTTATACGGAGAAGCAGTTCAACGTGGTGCGTAAGCCGGTGGAAGGAGTACGGATGCATCCGTTGCGAGGCTTGATGTACCAGGACAGCTGGGTGAATCAATAATGAAACAGTTTCTATTACAGCGCTTGGGCTCCGGATTGATTGTGCTTTTGGGGATCTCGATCTTTTCCTTTGCCTTGATCCATTTGATCCCGGGTGATCCGATTCGCATCATGCTGGGGGAAAATGCGACGGCGGAGCAGGTTCAAGCCCTCCGAGAGCAGCTAGGATTGAATCAGCCGCTGTTGACGCAGTATTTTCAATACCTTTCTCATGTAGTCCAAGGGGATTTGGGGACGTCCTTCAAGACAGGACGCCCCGTCCTGACGGAAATCATAGAGCGCTTTCCCGCCACCGTCAAGCTGGCAGCGAGCGGGATGCTGATCGCGATATTCATCGGCATTACGATGGGTATTCTCGCGGCCAGATTTAAAGACACCCTGCTCGATTTTTCTGCGATGAGCCTGGCTACGCTCGGAGTTTCTATCCCTAGCTTTTGGTTGGGAATTTTATTGATCATGTTTTTTACCGTGAAGCTAGGGTGGTTCCCCATTGCAGGCGGAACTGGCTTCATGGATCTTGTTTTACCAGCAGTTACGCTCGGTGTATTGGCTTCTACGGTGATCAGTAGATTGACGAGAGCCGGAATGGTAGAAGTGCTCACGTTTGATTACATTCGTACGGCGAGAGCAAAAGGGCTGGGGGAGAGTGCGGTACTGTTCGTTCACGCTTTTCGCAATGCCATGATTCCAGTTGTGACGATCGTGGGCTTGCAGATTGCTTCGCTCTTGGGAGGTACCGTCATCATTGAGCGGGTATTTGACTGGCCTGGACTTGGGTCGCTGGCGATCAGTGCCATTGCGTCGCGTGATTTTCCCCTCGTCCAAGGAATCATTTTGTTCATCGGGGTGATTTTTGTCCTGATCAACGTGTTGGTCGACGTTTTATACAGCGTCATTGATCCGCGGATCGAGGTCGGAAAGCTCAAGGAGGGAACATGACCATGAATCAAGCCAATCCAGTTCTGCCAGCCCCTCCGCCGGTCCCTTCGCAAAAAGGAACCAGCAGGATGACGTGGATTCGGGAGGACAGCTTTCTGGAAAAGCTGTGGCGCAATCCGAAGGCCCGATACAGCTTAGGAATCCTGCTGGTGGTGATCGCTGTAGGAATAGCCGGGCCGTGGCTCGCTCCGCACGACCCGACCCAACCGTTCTATGAGGACTTGCTTACAGGACCTTCGGCAGAGCATATGCTGGGGACGGATTCCATTGGCAGAGATGTTTTATCCAGACTTCTGCACGGAGCAAGGGTCACGCTGATGGTGGCCGTCATGGCCGTATCCATCACCTTTATTACCGGGACCTTTATCGGCGTGACGAGTGGCTTCGTCGGCGGCATCGTCGACCAGGTCTTGATGCGAATCATGGATATTTTGCTCGCCATCCCGAACATCATCATGGCAATGGCGATTGTGGCAATCCTCGGTCCGAGCTTGACGAATGCGATGATTGCAGTAGGGATCGCGGGGATTCCCAAGTACGCCAGGCTGACGCGAGGTGCCACCTTGTCAGTCAAATCCTCGGGATATGTGGAGGCGAGCCGAGCAGTGGGAACCTCTCATGCTCGCATCTTGCTCTTTCAGATCATGCCGAATATCATGAGTCCTTTGCTCGTGTACACCACGCTGCAGATTGGCATCGCGATCCTGGATACAGCCGCTCTAAGCTTTATCGGTCTGGGTGCACAGCCGCCAACTCCTGAATGGGGAACGATGCTCAGCGAAGGCAAGGAATATATTCACGATGCCTGGTGGCTGGCGACCTTTCCAGGAATTTCGATCACGATCGTTGTGTTTACGGTAAATATTTTAGGAGATGCCTTGCGCGATATCTTTGACCCGAAATCAGCTTAGAACGTTTTGGCGAGGAGTGTTTTCCGTTCCAAAGCCTTGACGGCATGGATGAAAAATTCGACCAGATCGCGATTGCCATCTCGTAAAAAGATGATATCAATCTTGCGCGTGAGCTGAGCACTTGGCTGTGGCGAAATTTCATAGAGAAGGTTGTTGGACAGCTCCTCCGCTATACAGAGCTCCGGTAAAAAGCTGATGCCGACTCCGCGCATGACCATTTTTTTCGCTGCTTCAAAATTGTCTACTTCCATCATGATATGGGGATTGATCTGGTTTCGATGATAGTGGCGCTGGACCAAGAGCCACTCTATCGTGCCGTGAGCGAGAAGAATGTGCGGTTCTTTGCCCACCTTGTCCCAGGTCAGCTTTGAGGGAGGTATCTCCCGAAACGGATGATGCGGCGGCACGACCAGATGGAGTGTATCGGTGTGCAAGTGAAACGATTCGATCAGGGGATGCGACACCGTCCGTACCAGTCCAAAGTCGGCCTCCTTCTTCAATACCTTGTCCATGATATAGTCGGAGGACCCAACGAGAATCCGGATGTTGACTCCTGGGTATTTCCTGCGATAGATCGGGAGAATTTCCGGGAGAATATGCGTAGACATCAGCAGGGTGCAGCCGATGGTCAGGCTTTTTTCCGCCAAAGGCTTCTCGCGCAGCGTAGAGGAAATCTCTTGATAGGCATGCAAAATTTTTTGCGCGTACGGTAGAAATTGCTTGCCACGCTCTGTCAAAGCGATCTGCTTGCCGTCGCGGTGAAAGAGAGGGCCTTCCAATTCTCTCTCCAGGGACTGAATTCTGGCGGTGATAGACGGCTGAGTCAAGTAGAGCGCTTCTGCTGCCTTGTTGAAGCTACCGAGCTGAAACGCATACAAGAACGCCTCAATATTATCGAGATTCATCGCAACCACAACCTTTCAGAATATTACTACTTATTGATATGAGCAGAAGTATAACACAAAAAAGCAAGCGAACTTGCGGATTGGAGGTGCCAAATGAAACGCCAACCGCCCGTACTGGAGGTAAAGGGCTTGACCACCCAATTTTCCGCCCGCAAAAAAGCGGTTACAGTCGTGGATCAGGTGGACTTTTCGGTGCAAAAAGGTGAGACGCTGGGCATTGTTGGGGAGTCTGGCTGTGGGAAAAGCGTCACCTCCTTGTCGATCATGAGGCTTTTGGGCAAAAGCGGTAAAGTGGTCGCAGGCAGTGTCCTGTTTGAAGGAAAAGATATTTTGGAGTTGGAAGAGAAAGAGATGCGGACGATTCGCGGCAATCGGCTGGCGATGATTTTTCAGGAACCGATGACTTCTCTCAATCCGGTGCTGACCATCGGCAGACAAATCGGAGAAGTGCTGAAGCTGCATACCTCTCTCGGACAAGAGGAGCGAAAGCGTCGTGTCATTGAGCTGATTGCCCAAGTGGGAATTCCACGCGCCCAAGAGATTTACGGCGAGTACCCGCACCGTTTATCTGGCGGAATGAGGCAGCGTGTCATGATCGCCATGGCGATGGCTTGCCGTCCTCAGCTTCTTATCGCCGATGAACCTACGACGGCCCTCGACGTGACGATTCAGGCCCAGATGCTGGGGCTGATCCGTGAGATGCGCAAGGAAACAGGGATGTCTGTGATGCTGATTACCCATGACCTTGGCGTAATCGCGGAAATGTGCGATCGCGTGCTGGTCATGTACGCAGGTCAAGTCATCGAGTCGGCGGATGTCCGAACGCTGCTGCGCCATCCAAAGCATCCCTACACCAAAGGACTGATCCGTTCAGTACCCCATCACTCTCGGGGAGAAAAACGGCTGTATGCCATCTCGGGAAATGTCCCTTCACCGGGTGAATGGCCGACGGGATGTCGTTTTGCTGCAAGATGCACGGAGGCGATGCCAATCTGCCACGAAGAGAGTCCTGCCCTTTCTACCTTGCAGGATGGTTCTTTTTGCAGATGCTGGCTGCATGATGACCTTGTGCCGGCAGAGGGGAGGAGCATCCCGTGACGAAACCGATTCTGGAAGTAAAAGGATTGAAAAAGCATTTCGCTGCAAAAAGCGGCTGGTTTCAACCGACGGAATATGTACAGGCAGTAAATGGAATCAATCTGACTGTTCATGAGGGAGAGACGTTGAGTATTGTGGGGGAATCGGGCTGCGGAAAATCGACGACGGGCCGCTGCCTGCTGAGATTGCTGGAGCCAACGTCAGGTGAAATCTGGTATCGGGGAAAAGATTTGACGAAGCTGGCGGGAAAAGAAATGCGGGCGATGCGGAGCCAGCTGCAGATGGTGTTCCAAGACCCTTTTGCTACGTTAAATCCCAAGCTGACGATTCGCCGTATCCTGGAGGAGCCGCTGATCGCGCAAAAGGTCCCGAAGACGCGGCGGGCAGCATTAATTGAAGAGACGATACATATCGTAGGCTTGAACCCATCCCATTTGGATCGCTATCCCCATCAATTTTCAGGGGGACAGCGGCAGCGGATCGGAATCGCTAGAGCGCTGATGCTGCGTCCCCAGCTGATTGTGGCGGACGAACCTGTGTCAGCTCTGGACGTGTCCATTCAGTCACAAATTTTGAATCTTCTGCAGGACCTTCAGGAACAGTTCGGCATGACGTATATTTTCATATCCCACGATTTGGGAGTAGTTGAGCACATATCGGACAGGGTGGCCGTGATGTATTTGGGAGAGATTGTCGAGCTTGGGAGCAAGGCAGAGCTGTTCCAAAATCCACTTCATCCGTATACGAAAGCGCTGATTTCCGCCATCCCGATCTCGGACCCGGATGAACAGAAAGAACGCATCATTTTGCAGGGAGATCTGCCTTCTCCTGCGAGCCCGCCAAAGGGATGCCGCTTTCATCCCCGCTGTCAATCGTGCATGGATATTTGCAGGACAGAAGTACCGAAGGAAACATACGTACTCGGACAAATGGTCAAATGCCATCTGTACTCATAAGAAGCGAGGAGATGTAGCGCATGTATGCAAATATCAACGGAACGCGAATTTTCTTTGATGTAGAAGGAATGGGATGGGTACCGGATGGGCCGGTCTTGCGCCAGAAACCGGTGTGCTTTGTCCTTCACGGGGGGCCGGGAGGGGATCACACGGGCTACAAGCCAGGCTTGACTCCGCTGGCGGAAAAGATGCAGCTCATTTATATCGACAACCGGGGGAGCGGACGTTCTGCAAAAGGACCGCAGGAGTCGTACTCACTCGAAAACAACGTGGAGGATATTGAAGCACTGCGCAAGCATCTGGGATTGGACAAAATCATCCTGCATGGACATTCCTATGGGGGGATGGTTGCCCAGACATATGCTTTGCGCTACCCGGACAATGTGGCAGGGCTGCTGCTTTTGACGACCTCGCCCAGCTACGAGTTTTTGCATAAGGCCCAAAAAATAGTGGAGCAGAAGGGCACAGAAGAGATGAAAGCAATCGCCCAGGTATTGTGGGAGGGGGCATTTTCGTCTCAGGAGCAGCTTTCCAAGTTTTATGAATTGATGGCGCCGATGTACTCGGTGACACACAACGCTGATCCGAGTGAAGAGGAGAGAAAAGCGGCGATGGATGCACGTGCGCGTTCCAACCGCTGCTTCGAGGCATTGAATGAAGGGTTCGGCGGATTCCTAAAGACCTTTGATCAGCGCGACAAGCTCTCTACCATTCACGTGCCAACACTCGTCATGGGGGCTAGACACGACTGGATTACCCCTGTGGAGGACTCGGAGGAAATCGCAAGTCTGATACCGGAAAGCGAACTGGTCATCTTTGAGAACAGCAGTCATAGCGTCATCAAAGACGAGCATGCCCACTATGTAGCGACGGTGCTGGATTTTGTTCAAAGAAGAATCGTGTAGGATAAGGAAAGTTTCAAAGCTCCCGCGGTGCCTGTCATCGACGGGAGTTTTTGCATGGAAAAGGCTTGTTGCTCAGGAGAACTGGCAAACCTACAATCCTACCAGGTGATTATGATAGAATAGACAAATCTGGCGGTAGAGGTATATAAATAAGAGAATGTAAGTTTGCCAACTCGTTTTTTGAGGTGATGCACGTTGTTGGACGACAGTGCCTATATACTGATTAAAAAAGGCGATCCTGACCAGCTGCACAAGCGAAAGTTCTTGTCCAAGGACGCTTACACGATTGGACGCCGCGGGACGCAATTTCAGCCAGACATCGCTTTCTCCAGCTTGTACGTATCCCGAAAGCATGCCTTGTTGCAAAAGATGGGTGAGCTGTACGCCATTACGGATTTGCAAAGCAAGCATGGTACACAAGTCAATGGAGTGGACGTTTACGATACGCCGCAGCTGCTGCGGCATGGGGATCATATCAGTCTGGCGAAGGGAGCTGTTGAGCTGACCTTTTTCGCGGAAGGAAGCGAATTGGATGCGACTCGCGAGCTGTCGTTGCCCATGATGCAAGCGGCATCCGAATTGCCGGGGCTGCTGATTAATCTGGAGCGACGGGAAATTCGTCTGGATGGAAAACGGCTTCATCTGACAGGAAAAGATATGGATCTGTTGATGCTTTTGTACCAAAGGGCCAATCAGGCAGTAAGCTACGAGGAAATCATGGTGCTGATCTGGCCGGAAAGATTGGCGGGCTCGGACAAAACGATTCCCGATGTGGGCAAGGCTGAAATCAATGCGCTGGTCTACCGGCTCCGCAAGCGATTGGGGCGTTACGGCGAAAACGTCACGACCATTCCTCGCTACGGTTATATGTGGGAAATGGAAGAAGGAGGCTGAGGATGAGCCTCCTTTTTCGTGCGTAGCAGAACGAACGAGCCCTTATTCTCTGGAAGCATAGCGGAAAAAGGATGCAGCGTTTGCACGATCAGCACGCCATGCGAGGTGAGCAAGGCAGCCAGCGATTGCAAAATACCCTGAATGTCCTGGCCCAAAACTATCTTCCTCCAAGCGCCCTTTATAATCTGAATATTCAACATCATATCATATCTCTGTGATCCTGCTTTTATGGGTGCATGAGGATTTCTCCATATATTTTCCAATGCCTCTATATTATCTTGGGGAATGGGAAGGGAGAAGATCCTGGTGCGAAAGACATGGATATGGTTTTGGACGGTCTTCGTGGTCGTCTTGGCGGGATTTGGCGTAGTCTATTGGAGCCTGTGGCAGGACAGCCCCCAGCGAGAGGGAGAAAAGGCAAAAGAGATGTTTTCTGCGTACACCGCTCACTGGCAAAACGGAGAGTTTGCGGAGATGTACGAACAGCTTTCGGCAAAGACCAAACAGCAAATGACAAAAGAGCAGTTTATCTTGCGCTATCAAAATATTTATGAGGGGATCGAGGCGAGTCACGTCACGGTTGAGCCCTTGTACAACGGTCCACTAGAGCCAGATGATGATGGGACCATCAAGCTGCACTATCGTTTCAGCATGGAGACATTTGTAGACCCAATCGCCTTCACAGGGAAAGCGACCTTGGTGAAGGAGCAGCAAAACAGTGAGGAAGGCTGGTACGTCATGTGGAATCCGTCTTTCCTGCTGCCGGACATGCAGAATGGAGACAAAGTGCGAGCTTCTACGGTGGCACCCAAGCGCGGTGAAATCGTGGATCGTGCAGGTCGACCACTGGCAACCAATCGCGTCGTTGTGGAAGTAGGCGTAGATCCTAGCGAATGGAGCGAGCTGCCACAAGCCGGTCAAAGTCAGGTAGGCGACATCCTGCAGCTTTCCTCAGAAGAATTAGCTGACTTTTTGAAGGGAAGCTCTGCCGCGAAGAGTACCTTTATCCGGATTGCGACACTGGTGCAGGACGATACACGACTCTTTCAGCTGCCGGACACCAAAGGGATTGTCCTCAGAAAGAAGCAAGTGAGGTACTACCCATACAAGGAAGCAATGGCACATCTGATCGGCTATACAGGCGCGATCAGTGCCGAGGAACTAGAGAAACGAAAAGAACAAGGCTATATATCCTCTGACCGAATCGGCAAGGTAGGGCTGGAGCAAATCTATGAGGAGCGTTTGAGAGGGTCTGTAGGTGGGCGAATCTCGATTTTGAATGCAGAAGGAATCGAGAAAAAGCTCATTGGGGAAAAGCCCGCAAAAAACGGGGAGACCGTGAAGCTTACTATTGATGCCGAGCTCCAAAAAGAGATTTACGAACAGATCAAGCAGGAGGCAGGTACAACTGCAGCGATTCATCCCAAGACGGGGGATATTCTCGCGCTGGTCAGTACGCCAGCTTATGATCCGAACGATTTTATTCTCGGCATGTCGACGACGCAGTGGAACAAGCTGAATACTGATCCACAAAAGCCACTGCTCAACCGTTTTGCACACGGCTATGCGCCTGGCTCGACGTTTAAACCGATTACGGGAGCGATTGGCCTCGACACCGGTGCGATCACGACGCAAGCGGAGAGAAGCATCACAGGGCTGCACTGGCAAAAGGATTCATCGTGGGGGAATTACGAAGTTACGCGTGTCAGTGACTACAAATCTCCGGTCAATCTGCGAAAAGCACTCGTCTATTCCGATAATATCTATTTTGCGCAGACGGCACTGGCGATCGGCGAGGAGCCCTTTTTGCAGCAGGCAACCGAATTTGGCTTTGGGGAGGCGATCCCGATCCCGTTTCCTGTGGAAAAATCCAAGCTGACGAACGCAGAAATGAGAAACGAGATTCAACTGGCGGATTCAGGCTACGGTCAAGGGGAAGTGACGATGACCCCGTTGCATCTCGCCTTGGTATACAGCGCCTACGTAAACGATGGAAGCATGGTGTATCCTTCGTTAATCCAGGGGGAGCAGCATGAGCCATTCTGGAAGCAGAACGTCATGACGAAAGAAAGTGCTCAGATCATTGGGCAGGATTTGCTGCAAGTCATGGAGGATCCGCGGGGAACGGGGAGAGGAGCGCGTGTCTTTGGTCATCAGCTTGCGGGGAAGACAGGTACAGCTGAGCTCAAGCAAAAGAAGGGCGAGCTTGGGCGTGAAAATGGCTGGTACGCAGCCATCAATGTCGATGATTCCAGACTCCTGCTCGTGATGATGGTAGAGGATGTCCGCGGGCGCGGGGGCAGTCATGTGCTGGACTCCAAAGTCAAACGGATCTTTTCACAGGCCCTGCCCTAAGAAAGAGAAAAGAAAACAGGACGAAGGCTGTCTTTGCTCGCATGAACCATGAGCAAGGGCGGCTTTTTCTCTTTTTTGCTCCCCTCCACCCCCAATCGCAAAAGACTTTAGCCTTTTTTTAGAATTGATTTAGAGGCGGTTTAGACCTCGGGGCTATTCTTTATTCAGGGCCTTCCAAGCAAGGCGCTGAACCTAATGAGGCGGTGAATGACCATGAAGAAAAAATGGTGGGGAATCGGATTGAGTGTCGGACTTGGTGCGGTCGTGCTGTGGGGAGCCGGTTTGCCCGTGCAGGCGGACAATTCCGGACTGGCAGCGTATCAGGCAGCGATGAAGCATACCAAAACAGAACCGAATCTGACGGCGCATGTCAGCGTGGGTATTACGGACAACGGCAAGGACTTGATCCATGTAAGCGGTGAGGCAAAGGTCGATCGGGAGAAGCAGGAAGCGAGCGTGTCCGGTGTCATCCAAGACATTCTCGGTGAAAAAGAGCAGAGCTTTCAAGCCTATCGAGAGGACGGGAAGGTGATTGTCAAAACAGACGGCAGAGACACGTACCGCATTCTGGAGAAAAAGAACTGGGCGACAGGGCGCTTTGAACGCGAGCATACAGAGCCGCCGGTGATCGTGGAGCACATCCGAAACATTGCGCTGGGTAACATTCGTGAGCTTTCCAACGTGGAAAATCTGCCGGATGGGAGCAAGCAAGTCAGCCTGGAGCTGACAGAGGATAAGCTTCCTATATTTGCAGACAAGGCAGCGACGATGCTGTTCGCCAAAATAGCGGAGCACAAGCAGGACGCACCAGCAAAAATCAGCCTGCCTGCTCTGCAAGGGGATGTTGATGTCGAACAGGTATCCTTTCATGCCAGCATTGACGCGGACAACCGGATAAAAAGCCAGGAGGCCCAGATCCACGTATCGGGGAGTGACGCGGCAGGGGAAAAGCATGAGCTCGTCCTGAAAGTAGACGTAGCTCTCAGCGGCTTTTCCCAAACGAAGGTAGAGCACATCAATCTGACGGGAAAGCAGGTAGAAACGCTGGAGGAGTGGCATCATCCCGTATGGAAGTAGCGAGACGTCAGATCGGGTGAGTCCGCCGAAGCTGTATAGTATAATGCTTGTACGGCACCAATCGGAAAAATATGGAAGATTTTGCTGCGCTAGTAAAGGAGGGGAATGAACGCCATGTCTATCAAGACCAGACTTCTGCTATCCTATCTAGCCATGATGATCGTACCTGTCGTCTTGTTCGGATTGACGGCATCGACGCTGGCTACGTTCTTTTTTGGCGATATGGAAAGAGGGGGGATAGATCGTGGCGGACCTCCTTTCGTCAATCTGTTCAACGAGCAGAGCGAGGTGTTCGCAGGCGTGAAGTTCATGGCACAGCACGATCCCGACCGTCTGCTGGACCCAGACGTACTGAAGAGCGTGGACGGTCAGCTGGGTCCACTACAGGCAGCCGTTGTACTTGTGAAAAAGGGAGCGGTCGTGCATGCATCGCCCACAGTCAGCAAGCCAGAGCTGGAGCAGCTCATGACAGGGGCGTGGGGTAACGATAGCAGGCCGTGGTCATGGAGAAAAGAGAAGAGCGTCGAGACACTCTCATTTACCTACAAGGATCAGAGTGCAGGCATAGCCTATTTCCTTACTGACAACAAGCCCCTGCTTTCCCTGGGAAGAAATTTTATCCTTTCGCTGGTTTTGTCGCTTTTGGTCATCATCGTGCTGACGAACGGGCTTCTGACTTATCTCGTCTCCCGCAGTATCATCAAGCCTTTGAATGCCTTAAAGCGTGTGGCAGGAGACATAAAAGAAGGGAACCTGGAGAGATCCTTTCGGCTGAATCGAAAGGATGAGCTGGGCGAAGTGGGCGATGCCTTTGAAGAAATGCGAGTACGACTGCACGACTCGATTCGTTTGCAGCTACAGTATGAAGAAAATCGCAAAGAGCTGATCGCCAGTATCTCGCATGATCTCAAGACACCTATTACCGGTATTCAGGCGTGCGTGCAGGCGATGACGGACGGCATTGCCGATTCCGAAGCAAAAAGGGAAAAGTATTTGAAAATGATCGGGATCAAATCCGAGCAGATGAACCGGCTGATCGACGAGCTGTTTCTGTTTTCCAGGCTGGACCAGGGGAAGCTTCCTTTCCATTGGGAGGAGATGGACATGGCGGCTTTCTTGAAGGATTTTACGGAAGAATTGCAGCTTGACCCGCGCTTGGAGGATGTCGATGTGAGCTGCAGCCTGCCCGAGCTGTCGCCCGTTCTGGTCATGGCCGATCGTGAAAAGCTTGGGAGGGTGTTCATGAATGTGATCGACAATAGCTTGAAGTACCTGAATCAACCGGAAAAGAGAGTTCGTCTGACGCTTTCCCATGACAACGAGAACGTGATGATCGCAATCGAGGATAACGGGTCAGGCATCGAGCAAGGGGCGCTCCCGTTTATCTTTGACCGCTTTTATCGGGCAGACCCATCGCGCAACACAGCGAAAGGCGGCAGCGGACTCGGGCTTGCAATCGTAAAGCAAATCATAGAAGGGCATGGGGGCAGCGTGACAGCGGTGAGCCAGATTGGCGCGGGAACGAGCATTTGCATGACCATACCAAGACGCAAGGGCAAGGGGTGAACGGCTTTGCGACCTATTCTGATCATTGAGGATGATCCAGTCATCGCAGAGGTGGAAAAGGATTATCTGGAAGCGAGCGGCTATGCGGTGGAGATCGCGATGAGCGGCGATCTGGGACTTCAAAAGGCGCTGACGGAGGAGTACGATCTGATCCTGCTCGATTTGATGCTGCCGGGAGTGGACGGCTTTGAAATATGCAAGCGTGTGCGGGAAGTCAAAAACATCCCGATCCTGCTCGTCTCCGCCAAAAAGGAGGATATCGATAAAATCCGCGGCCTGGGTCTGGGTGCAGATGATCATATCAGCAAGCCGTTCAGCTTAGGAGAGCTGGTCGCCCGAGTAAAAGCGCATTTGTCCCGTTACGACCGCTTGCTTGCAGATCAGACGCGGAAGCTGCCTGCAGAAGAGCTCAAAATACGGGGAATCCGCATCGATAAGCTTGCGAGAAAGGTATTCGTAAATGGGGTAGAGACAATTTTGACCAGCAAGGAGTACGATCTGCTGCTCTTTTTGGCGTCCCATCCCAACTGGGTGTTTACCAAAAATGAGCTGTTTGAAAAGATATGGGGGATGGATGCGTACGGAGACAATGCAACCGTAACCGTTCATGTGAGCAAGCTTCGGGAAAAAATCGAGACAGACCCCTCGAATCCCCAGTATATCGAGACGATCTGGGGCGTCGGTTATCGTTTTCAGCTGTAAAGAAAGTCAGCAGTTGGGGAGGTGTAAAAAATGAAGACAATCAGCATGACGCAGAAAAAGTGGCTGCTGCTGCTTCACGTGATCTTCTCCGCGATCATGCTCGGAGGGGCGGTCATTTTTCTGGTCCTGAGTATTGTTGCCGGAACCACTGGAGATCCACAGGTCGTTCAGGCTTGCTATACGGTCATGCATATCCTATCCGAGAGCTCTGTCCGCGCATCGACGATTGGGACGCTGGTTACGGGCATTCTCCTGTCGGCATTTACTCATTGGGGCTTCCTGCGCTATCACTGGATCCTTGCAAAGGAGGCTCTGTCTGTTGTAGCAATCCTTCTCGGACCTATCGGGATGTACGTTTGGACGGCTGGAGCGCTTCACGGAGGAAATCGGGATATGCTCTTGATCGGGATCATCCTGCAGATCGTTTCGCTAGCAGCTATTTTTCTGCTGTCCGTATTTAAGCCTTGGGGAAAAAGAATACCCAAGTAGCATTCTCTTTCATGCTTCGTCTCCCATCGAAATAATCATCAGGTATGATGAAAGCAACAACCGGACGGAAGAGATGGGAGCGAGAGTGATGAATCCAATTTTGTTTGCGATTTTGGTCGTGGTGACAACGTCCTTGATGGGATCTTCATTTGCGATTGGAAAGATTGGTTTGACGTATGTTTCACCGCTGCTTTTGGTAGGGATGCGCTTTACGCTCGCCGGACTGCTCATGGCGCTGTGGGTGCGGAAAAAGCCCATTCCGGCAACGCTGGGAGAGTGGGGGAAGGTCGGTCTCATCGGCTTTTTGCAAACGGCAGTGGTCATGGGCTGCATCTTTCTGAGCCTGCGTACTATCACGGCTGGCGAGTCTTCCATATTGACGTTCATGAATCCGCTGCTGGTCGTCATCTGGGGAACGGTTTTCCTCGGCATGCGGTATCGTTTCAGCCAATGGGCAGGGGTGTTGGTCGGGATTGCAGGTGTCTTTATTACGCTCGGATCGCATTTGCAATGGGAAACAGGGACCTTGTTTGGCATTGGCTCCGCGATCTCCTGGTCGATTGCCACGATTCTGGTGAAGAAATGGGGTATTCATTTCAACGTGTGGGTGATGACGGCTTATCAGATGCTGGCGGGAGGAATCGTGCTGCTCATCATGGGGGTCACGCTGGAGGTGCCGAAGCTGATCCTCACGCCAACCTCGGTGTTCATCGTGCTCTGGCTGGCGATCATGGCATCGATCGTCCAGTTTGCCACATGGTTCTATCTGCTGAACCAAGGAGACCCGGGGCGGACCAGCGCCTTCCTGTTCCTCGCCCCGTTCTTTGGCGTGCTGTCTGGCTGGCTGCTTCTGGATGAAGTCGTTCAATGGCATGTTTACGCAGGTGGGCTGCTTATTTTCGCAGGTATTTTTCTCGTAAACTGGACGTTTTCAGCAAAAAGGCAATCGCAGCCTAGTGCGGCTTCGAGTGACCGGACGGGATGAGCGGTTAGTGTACGGATTCTTTTCCTTGAGAAATGTCTACTCCGAACTGTTCATAGAGCCCAGCTATCCCGGCAGGAGTGAGGCGTATCGCGCGTCCTTCCGGCAGTCGTTCGATCCAGCCGAGGTCAAACAAGCGATTGGTCAAGGACGCACCGAGCACACCTGCCAGATGATGACGGCGCTCGCTCCAGTCCAGACAGGGGCGGGCAAAGCGGCGGCGGTTTTTGGGACTGAATTCCACATCGACCCCGAGGCTTTGCAGCTTTTGTCTCCCTGTTTCCGTTAAGACAAATTCCTGATCCGCTTCTTCAATCATCTGCAGAGAGAGCAGCTGATCAGTCAGGGCAACCCCTACTTCCCCCGCCAAATGATCATAGCAGGTACGGGCAAAGCGCATGGCACGGACCTGATCGGACTCGCGCAGAGAGCGGATCGGCCTCGGAGTTGCGATGGCGAGCAATGCTTCCAGAGCGTGCGCGACTTCCGCATTGGCCAAACGGTAATAGCGGTGACGGCCGTAGGATTCATTCACTAACAGGCCACCTTCGACCAGCTTTGCCAAATGGGAGCTGGCGGTTTGGGGCGTGATGCGTGCCGCACGCGCAAGCTCACTGGCGGGCAGCGATTTGCCACCCAGCAAAGAGAGCAGCATAGCGACCCTGGATGGTTCTCCGATCAACGAAGCGACCTCACCGATATTGGGCACAGAACTCATCTCACATAACCTCCTTGGATTGCAATGATAATTCGATCATAAGCGAAATGTGATTGCCTTTCAAGCAAGGAGAAGACGAAAAAGGCTGCCAGCACCGGAATGCTTTCCGATGAGGCTGCCTTTTGTTTGGCGTAAACCTAGACCTTAAACTGCTGCACCAAAGCTTGCAGTTCTTCTGCCATCTGGGATAGAGACGCAGCAGAGGAGGAAATCTCCTCCATGGAAGCCAGCTGTTCCTCGGCTGCAGCGGAGACGTTCTGTGTGCCAAATGCAGTGGATTCCGCTGTATGCGCGATGACATCGATGGAGTGAACGACTTGCTCGGCACCAGAGCTCAGGACCGAGGTGGCGGTCGTCACTTCCTGGATCTGGGCGGTGACATTTTGAATGCCTCGGAGGATTTCGTGGAAAGACTGTCCGGCACCGTTGACGATATCGATACCTGCTGCCACCTCTGCTGACGTGATTCCCATGGCATCTACGGCATGGTTCGTTTCATCCTGAATGGCTGCGATCAGCCCGGTAATTTGCTTGGTAGAATGGGCGGATTGTTCAGCGAGCTTGCGTACTTCATCCGCAACGACGGCGAACCCTCTGCCGTGCTCTCCTGCACGGGCCGCTTCGATCGCAGCATTCAGCGCAAGCAGGTTGGTTTGCTCCGCAATCGAAGTAATGACCTCGACAATCTTGCTGATTTCAGCAGAGCGCTGCCCAAGCATTTGAATGGAGGCAGACAATCCGCCAACAGTGTCGCTGATCGAGCTCATCTGGGTAATAGCCGTTCCGATGGCTTGATTTCCTTGGGCGATGATTTGCGAAGCTTCCTTCACTGTGGCAGACACTTGCTCCGTGCTGGCCGCGATTTGCTGCAGACGTGTCGACATGCCAGTGACAGTCTCAGAGGCTTGCTCGACAGTGCGCGCTTGTTCATCTGTACCTGTCGCGACTTCCTGCATGGTGACAGCGATCTGCTCCGTCGCCTTGCTGGTTTGCTCGGCGCTTGCTGTCAGCTGCTCAGAGGTAGCCGCCACATGCTCGGCACTCGCCCCTACTCGCTGGATCAGACCACGGAGGTTTTCCGTCATATCATTGAAGTCAGCGGCGAGCTGCCCGATTTCATCCCGGCTTTGCACAGCGACTTTCAACAGTCAGGTCACCGGCTGCCACTCTTTGCACGGATACAGCCATCGCTTTGATCGGCTTTGCGATTCGACTGGCAAAAATCCACGAGATGACAATGCCGATGAGGATGAACAGACCTAAGAAGAGCAGCAAATTGTACAGAACCATTTTGGCTGGCTTGTTGAAATCCTCCATATAGGTGCCCGCACAGATGATCCAGCCCCAGTGCGGGTCCTGCTTCGCATAGGTGATTTTCGGAGCCAGGACGTTTGGCATCCCAGGATTCCTTGCCCTCCATTTTGGGGGAAGCCAGCATGGAGCCTTTATCGCTCAAGACAAAAATGTACCCATTTTCACCCACGTCGATGTTTTTGTTGATCGTACGCGTGCCGTCCGCTTGCTTTGGACCGAGAATATGCTCTTTGACCTGCTCCTGGGCTTCCTCTTGGCTGATCTTCCCTTCCTCGACGTACTTTTCCCATAATAAAGAACACCTACCTTGCCGATTCTTTAGTTGTGTTTCTAAGAAATATATCGACAATAGAGAACGGAAAATGGAGTCAGAATATAATTAATATATACAAAAATGCGTATAAAAAAACTGCCTGTGCTAGAAGGGAAGTGCTAGCAGGAGACAGTTTTTTGTAAGGCTTCCTATACTTTGAATTGTTGAACCAGCGCTTGCAGGTCCTCGGCCATTTGCGAGAGAGAGCCAGCGGATGAGGTGATTTCCTCCATGGAGGCAAGCTGCTCTTCGGCTGCAGCAGAGACGTTTTGTGTCCCAGACGCAGTCGTTTCAGCCGTGCTCGCAATGCCTTCGATCGAGTGGGTGATCTGTTCGGCACCTGCATTCATTTCCACAGTAGCCGCTGTTACTTCCTGAATTTGCTGGGAAACCGCCTGGATGCTGCTCAAGATTTCCTGGAAGGAATGCCCCGCAACGTTTACGACCTCGATTCCTGCGGCAACCTCAGTCGTCGTTGTTTCCATCGCTTCGACTGCTTGGTTCGTATCGTTCTGGATCGAGGCGATCAGTTCCGTGATTTGCTTGGTGGACTGGGCCGATTGCTCCGCAAGCTTGCGTACTTCGTCGGCAACGACAGCAAAGCCTCTACCATGCACGCCAGCACGTGCTGCTTCGATCGCAGCATTGAGAGCGAGCAGATTGGTCTGTTCGGCAATGGACGTGATCACTTGAATGATGTTGCTGATTTCAGCCGAGCGTTGACCGAGCATTATGATCGAGGAAGCCAGCCCGTTTACAGTCGTGCTGATCGAGCTCATTTGGGCAACGGCTGTATGGATGGCCTGATTTCCGTTCGTGATCGCTTGTGAAGCTTCTTCTACGGTAGCGGATACTTGTTCACTGTTGGCAGAA
This sequence comes from Brevibacillus centrosporus, assembly GCF_003710815.1. GTDB lineage: Bacteria > Bacillota > Bacilli > Brevibacillales > Brevibacillaceae > Brevibacillus > Brevibacillus centrosporus. The sequence goes on along the minus strand of NZ_RHHP01000045.1, from coordinate 29,645 downwards.
ATATGCTGGAGTTGTCCGGCCATGACGTTCATCGTCTGCACGGTTTCTTCGACAGTGCGAACCTGCTCATCCGTGCCTGTGGCTACTTCCTGCATCGTGACAGCGATTTGTTCCGTTGCTTTGCTCGTTTGTTCAGCACTTGCTGTCAGCTGCTCAGAGGTGGCAGCGACCTGCTCCGCGCTTTCTCCCAGATGAGAAATGAGTCCGCGCAGATTGGCTGTCATGGAATTAAAATCATGGGCAAGCTGTCCGATCTCATCCCGGCTTTTTACTTGCAGCGGCTCGACAGTCAAATCGCCCTCGGCTACACGATTGACGGAAGAAGCCATGGAGACAAGCGGTTTGGTAGAGCGGACTGCAAAAATGCGGCAACGATCCATCTCCAATGCGGATCCATCTCGGCATAAGCGACTTTTTCCTGGAATTTTCCTGGATTCTTGCTGTCCTCCAATTGGTAGACGGTGTAGTCGCCGCCGTCGATGGCTTTTTTGATTAAATCCCGCATGAAGAACGTGCCATCGGCTTGCTTTGGTCCGAGAATGTGTTGCTTCACCTGTTCTTGCGCTTCTTCCAGGCTGATTTTGCCTGCTTCGACGTATTTATTGAGGGCATCAATCATTTCCAAGGTCAGCTTGACGTTGTTCTTCAGTGAACGCGCGCCAAGATCATTGAGATTGGCCGTAGCGGAGTAGTAGCTTTTCAATCCAATGACGATACTGGGTACTGCGAGTAACAGCAAGCACATGATAATCAGTTTGTAGCGAAATGAAAAAAAGAAGAAGTCTTATGATGACATTTATTCTTATCGTCAGAACCTCAGTGGGAGTTTAGTGAAATGTTACATAAGAAAACGCTTATATCATTCGTTTGTCAGGGAACTAGAACACGTATGATAATCCAGCTTTCAAGTGCTGTAACAATCTCACTGTTTCTGCGCAGGAGCGAATGACAAGTAGAAATGGTATGATGGAGAAAAGAACGTTTTTGGATGGAGGAAGAATCCGATGAAATTTATTGATAATCAAGGAATTACGGATCCCCGAATCAATCTTGCCATTGAGGAATACGCACTGAAGCAGCTGCCGGCGAGCGATGACTATTTGCTCTTTTATATAAACGAGCCTTCGATCATCATCGGAAAAAATCAAAATACCATCGAAGAAATCAACACTACATACGTAGAGGAAAACAACATCCACATCGTCCGCAGATTATCTGGCGGGGGAGCGGTTTATCATGACCTGGGCAATCTCAACTTCAGCTTTATTACCAACGACGACGGCCAGTCCTTTCACAACTTCCGCAAATTTACAGAGCCAGTCGTACAGGCATTAAAAGAGCTGGGAGTCGAAGCCGAGCTCACTGGCCGCAACGACATCCAGGTGGGCGAGAGAAAGATCTCCGGCAATGCGCAATACTCTACCAAAGGGCGCATGTACAGCCACGGGACACTCCTTTTTGATTCGGAAATGGAGAATGTCGTATCGGCGTTGAAGGTAAATGCGGAAAAGATCCAGTCCAAAGGGATCAAATCCATCCGCAGCCGCGTCGCCAATATTACTGAATTTTTGGAGCGGGACATGACGATTGAGGAGTTCCGCGTGGCGATTTTGCATTCCATTTTCGGCGGCGGAGAAGTCGAAGAGTACAAGCTCACCGAAGAGGACTGGGAGAAGATTCACGAGCTGTCCCGCGAGCGCTATCAAAACTGGGATTGGAACTACGGAAAATCGCCAAAAAGCAACTATCGCGCCACCAAGCGCTTCGAAGGCATCGGCACGATCGAAGTGCAGCTGGATATTGAGAAGGGGCGCATTCAGACGGCCAAAATTTACGGGGACTTCTTCGGGGTAAGAGATGTAGCGGAGCTGGAGGCGCTGCTGCACGAAATACCGTATGATCGTCAAGCAGTGACAAGTGCACTTGCCGACACCGACCTCCAGGCGTTCTTTGGCAATCTGAAGAAAGAGGATTTTGTGTCCCTGCTGTTTGGATAAGGAAAGGGGGTGGCACCATGTCAGCCTTGTTGGAAGTTAAAGGGGTCACAGGTGGCTATTCGGCTAGCCATGCAGTAATCGAGGATGTCTCCTTTCGTATTCAAAAAAACGAGATTGTTGCGCTGATTGGATTGAACGGCGCGGGGAAGAGCACGACAATCAAGCATATATTGGGATTGCTGGAGCCTCAAAAAGGGGAGATTAGCATAGCGGGAAGAACCTTTTTCGATGATCCGGATTCGTATCGTCACGCGTACGCCTACATCCCGGAATCCCCTATCTACTATGAGGAATTGACGCTGTGGGAGCATCTGGAGCTGGCGGCGATGAGTCACGGCCTGTCCAAAGAGGAATGGGAGGAAAGGTCGCTTCCGCTGCTCAAAGAGTTTCGCATGGAAGCAGCGAAGGATCGGTTTCCGCAGCAATTTTCCAAAGGAATGCGCCAAAAGCTGATGATTATGATGGCACTGATGGTCCAGCCCTCGCTCTACATCGTAGACGAGCCGATACTCGGGCTCGATCCGCTGGGTATCCGTACGCTGCTGACTTGGCTTGCGCGCTGCAAAGAGCAGGGGGCAGGCATATTGATGTCCACCCATATTCTGGCTACCGCGGAGAAGTATTGCGACCGCTTTATTATCTTGCATAAAGGCAGGATCAAAGCGCAGGGGACGCTGGATGAGCTGCGCCAGTCCACGGGAATGACGGGGCACTCGCTGGACGATATTTATTTGCACCTGGTCGAGGAAGAATGATGATGGATGTAGATGCGCTGTTTCGCGAACGAATGCAGCGGTTTTCCGCTGAGCTAATCCGCTACGGTCAGTATATGGCAAACGGAGGCGTGCTCATGGTCGCCGTCTTTCTTTGCGGGCTATTGGCCTACTACTACCCGAGTCTCGTTCAGGCGATTCCTTCGTGGGTTCCCGTCCCGTATTTGCTTGCCCTGGTATATGCCTTTTTTGTGACGAAAACGCTGCATCGAACCTTTTTGCTAGAGGCGGATCTGATCTTTTTGACACCTGCTGAGACCAAAATGGATCGGTATTTTCAAAAGACGCAGGTCTATAATTTTGTAGTCCAAAGTATCGGGTTGTTTCTCATCCTTCTGCTGTTTTTGCCTGTGTATCAAGGGAAGGTTGGGATGACAGGTGCACAGGGCTGGCTGTATTGGGGAGTGCCGTTGATCCTCAAGGGCTGGAATGTGTACAGTAGCTGGATCATTTTGCGCCTGCCGGACAAAAAACGCCAAACCCGCTACACCTTGGCGCGATTTATCCTGACGTATTACGTGCTCGCCTGGATGCTCAGCCAGGGAAGCTTTCTTGCTTACCAGCACGTCCCGTATGGTGCCGTTGTCTGGATGGTGCTGCTTGTCTGGTTAATGATTCGTATCCAGTCCATCGTAAAACGCCATCGATATCAGTGGTATTCACTATTGGAGATGGAAAACAGACTGCGCCTGCGGTTTTACCAGATCGCCAATCAGTTCCGGGATGTTCCGTCCCTGCAGCTGCGAGTCAAGCCGCGAAGGTGGCTGCTGTGGACAGCGCAGCTGATTCCTTATGGCAAAGCGAACGCGGCACGGACCCTGTACTTGAAGCTGTTTTTACGATCGGACGATCTCGCGGGTATTTACTTGCGATTGGTTGTGATCAGCTCTCTCTTGATCTTGATTCTGCCCGGAGCGCTGGGGAAGCTGGCGGTCATCGCGGTCTTTCTCCTGATGTCGGCAAGTCAGCTGAAGGGAATGGGCGGACAGGCACGCCATCGCAGCCAGACGTTTTTGCTGCCTATCAACGAAGAGCAGAGGAAGGCAGCGGCCGTATGGGTGCGACGGGTACTTTTGCTCGTGCAAGGGGCCGTGAATCTTTTGATCGGACTCGCCGTGTGGAAATGGTAGTTCTAAAGATCGGGCAAGAGGCTTGGCTAGCAGTTGCGTAGTCAAGCCTCTTTGTCATGGGGCACCTCTGTAAAGAAAATGTAAAGACCGAAGCAAATCCAATCATTCATTCTCCCGAAATAATCCAAAGGTAAGGCAGCTTGTCCCTTAGGCAAGCTGCTTTTTATGTCTTAGTCCCTAGCAGGAGCATTTCGGTAGGCTCCTGGTTGTAGGTAGAAAATATGTGTTTCGTTGTGATTTGAAGTCCTGAAATGTGTTATTAATATCAAATTTACTGTTTTTACTTTTGCGTTTCATGAAGGCTTTACAATACACTTCTACAATTATTTTGGTAAAACATTCCAGCCTGCATGCAATTAGGGAGAAGGAAAGGGAGGATTGGTATCCTACCACATGAGCTCGGCGAGAAGATCTACAAGGTAGAAAAAGGGCTTGCTGCATTGCTGACCGCTACGACTCTGATGACGGGTGGCGTTGTTGGACAAGCCCCGTATCTGAATGCAACTGTTCATGCAAAAGAGACGATGGTAAAAGAACTTTCACCTGAAAAGCAACTCTATCGATTCCTGTTTGAAAACAAAATCGAGGATGGCTCAAATGCTCATTATCCTGTAGAAGTTCACGGAAAACCAAAGTATGCACAAGGTCGTGAAGGATTGGGCAAAGCCGTTCACTTCCAATCGACATCCAAAGACAATGCAACCTGGGTTGATCTAGGTGAGAATGATAAATTGAAGTTTGGCGCTGATCAGGATTTCACCGTTTCCTTTTTGGTGAAGACTCCGGGTGTGGATGCAGATCGAGGTTGCCAAGATCGTCATGGTGGATGGCCGCCCAACGGTTGTAGCCGGCAAGCCGGGAAAAGCAAAAATTACGGTAAAAACCGTCGATGGCAGCAAAACAGCGAAAGCCGATGCCACGGTGACAAACTCAATTAACGTATCAGGAGATGGCCTCTTAGCGAGGATGATCTGACAGCTATTGAAAAATACCAGGGTAGCCGATCGGAGGATAAAATATGGGCAAAAGCGCAGACAGCGGATATCAACAACGACTAAAAGGTAGACCAAAAAGACCTGAAAATGATGAGCGACAAGCTGGCGCCTTATCAGGATGAGTTCCTTTACAAACGGGTCGTGGTCATCGGGATTGATGGAGCAGGCGATGCCGTGAAAAACCCGGAGGCAAATGCTGCGAATATCCTGAAGCTGATGGAAGAAGGCGCGGGAACCTTTGAAGCCAAAGCGATGCTGCCCACGATCAGTGCGCAAAACTGGGGAGCGATTCTGCACGGTGTCACACCAGAGAAGCATGGATTGACGAACGATATCGTAGCGGCTACCCCTTATCCAGAGAAAAACGCGTACCCGTCCTACATGAAGCTGCTGAAGCAAGAGCGTCCAAAGCTGGCGCAAGCGTCCTCCGCTACGTGGGGCTCTATCAACATCGGGATCATTGAGGATTCCGCTGGAGCCGGACACACTCACGGCTATTTCACACCGGAATTCTACGACCAGCTTCAAAAAGAGGATGAAAATGTGGGAGCTATCCTTGAAGCCTTGGAAGAGAATCTTGATGGAGGATACTTTGGTCATCGTCACCACGGATCATGGAGGAAAAGGAACAGGGCATGGTGGATCTTCCGAGGAAGAACAGACCATTTTCTGGGCAGCCAAAGGTGCCTCCATCAAACCGGGGACCGAGCTGTCTCAGGTAAGGAATATGGATACGGCTGCGGTAGTAGCACGCGCTCTACGACCCGATATCCCGAAAAACTGGGATGCCCAAATTCCAAAAGGGCTATTTGAAGAACAATAAAGCATTTCATTTGCAGCAAGAAGGCTTGCGCTCCTAATTTCAGGACGCAAGCCTTTTTCCTGTTTCCTCGTTATTTTTTCGGCACGGTTACCTGCACGACTTTTTTCGTCTCATTGCCTGCTGCATCTTTTGCCACATACGTGATCGAGTAAATGCGCGGTGCATTCTTTTTGCCTGACCCAGTTCGATCTGCGCGGAGCAGGAACGAGGTGTCTTCTGTACCGTAATCCGCTCCCTGAATATCATCCGGGTTCATATCTGCTTCGTTGCTTGTGATGGATACCAGCTCTACGGAATGAAGCCCAGACAACGAATCGTGATACTTTAGCTTCACCTGGATGGGAACCAGCTCGTGGTTGACGGGCCACAGTTTGGATTTGTTGACCGATACGTCAAGCTTTGGGGCAGTCTTGTCAATTTTTAGCTCGAGCTTTTGCGGTTCTTCTCCATTGCCTGCAAGATCGGTGCTGCGGTACTGAATCTGGTAGATGCCCTCTTTTTTGACGGAAACGGCTTTTTTATAGCGCTCCCATTTTTTCTTGGTCAGCTGGTACTCGGTTTGTTTCACACCAGATTGATCATCTTGGGCAGACAGTGTAAAGGAGACGGATTGATTGAACCAGCCTTGTTCAGAGGGCGTGCATTTCTCGCATAGCTGCAGTGTGGTCACCGGGGGCGTGGAATCCTTTTGCTTTCGGACAATGGCCCGAAATTCTACTGCTTTGGAGGCGTTCCCTTTGGTGATGGTTGCCTTCAGGGTGACGGACTCTTCGTCTTTCTTGGGGGGAGATATCTCCCCGGTTGGGGCAATCACGTCAGGCTTGCTGGACCACCAAGTGATCGTTGTCCCGTTCATGCCTGCGGTGGGAAGATCCACTCTGGGCGGTACGTATTCCATATAGCTCATCGTCTCTTGCAGCCAAGTGACATCTTGGTTGACCGCTTCCTCATCTTCTGGAGAATAATCGGATGCATGTACGGTCGCTTCGATGGAATCGCTGGGCAAGAAGCCGGGAGTTTCCGCTGTGAATGCCAGTTGGTCACCTTCTTGAAGGGATACCCCTTCGGCCAACGGAATGTTGAAGGACTGGGAATCGTCGTCGTTGACATACGTGATGCCTTGGGCCACCGTTTCGTCATCTCGTGTGATGGTTACGAGAGATTTCAAACCGTACAGAACTTCGCCGCGGATTTCACCGCGAATCTGGGTATCCTTTTCTTTGATAGGTGTCAGTTTGGTAGGAGGAGTGGTTTTGGTAGAGGAGGTCGGCTGCACTTCGACTGGGACTGTGTAGGTTTTTTCTTGGGTAGGATCGTAGATTTGGAATGTGATGATGTCCCCTTTATGAAAGAGGGACGTATCGAGGTAGGTTTGGTAGCCCCAGGTGGAGCGGCGATCTTCTCCGTAGGTGGTAATCGTGGCTAGCAGCGTGTCGCCTTTGCTGATCGTAATGGTCAACCAGCTGACAGGTGCGGACATGTGGAAGAATTTGCTGTTCTCATAGAGTACGGGCTGGTAGGGACTGTCCTCTTGCTCGGCTGCCTGAGCCACACGGATGCCTCCACCAAGTGATAGCGCAAGCAGCAAGAGACTTACCCAAAAATGAAAAAGCCTTATTCTAACCCTCATAATTCCTTCACCCTCTCTTTGATTTACAAATCTTTGATATAGTTCTTTCAAAACAAAGAAAGACCTTCCTTATTTTGTAAATTTATTAAAATACCCCTCCAAGCGAGAAGGAAATATGACTTTTGTCCTGACTGCTCAGAGGGGCCTTTTGTACAGTAAGAATTTATAAGATTCTTAGCCAGTATAAGGGCAACATAGTGAGACTTCGAACGAAGAGAGTTAGCGAGACTTGTGCCCTTTGGGTACTAAGGCTCCACCTAAAAGCTTGGCGGAGCCAAGTTTTCTAACCATCTAGCCTTGCAATTGCATTAATATTTGCGGGTCCTTGATCTTCGTATTTTCGTCGAGGAAGGGCAGGAAAAGGCGTCCACGATGCTGCATGTGTACCGGGATAATGTGCAGGGCACCAGTTGCCTGCTTGAAGACCATGCCACTGCCCAGATGAACCGCGAACTCTCCCAGGCTTCCTTCGATGCGAGCATAGTTGCTATCGATACGCACGTTGCCAAGCTTCAAAAGACGCAGCGATTCCGAAACGATGACGCGGCGCATTTCGACGGTCGTCAGGCTCGCTTCCGGATCAACGCCGCCGACATGGGCCACGCTGACCACCAGATCGACATCACGCATGACTTCTGAGAAAAGGACGAGAGGAACTTTACTCAGCTCCACGTTCTTGTAGGTCGCGCGGTCGACAAATTGAATGACCTCAAGGGTAGGCGCTTTTGTATCCGAAGGGGAGAACCAGTTCGCCATGGCATGTAGACTGGCAATCAGATTTTCGGAATAAAAGACCTTTTGCAAGCCTTCCTCATAGCTGACTGTCCACTGTCTGCCCTCTAGGAGAGCGACTGTTTTCTTCGGCTGCACCTGATAACCCGCATAGCGGCGTGAATGTGTGGCGTGGGCCAATTCATCCGCATTCGGCAGGTACAGCTCGCGAAATACTTGCTTAAAAGAAACAGGAACTTATCCCGTATTTAAGGCAATACCTAATCTATCAAAGTGATGGTCAAATAAGTTTCATAACATTAAATTATGACCTTTTTATTTATAACGCATTAAAAAAGAACTTTGAGCCTCAAGACATTAATTACGTACTTCCTTTCGAACTTTGTCGGGTTCGCCTATTATAAGCAATTCCTGACCGATAGCCGCATGTGGGCTGCCCTGTACAATACGCTCGTGCTGATTCCATGGTCCACGAAGGCGAAGTGCTTATGCACCCAATCAGGAGTGACTGCCAGGCACTTTGGCCAATCGTATGGAAGGTGAAATGAGCCAGGAAGCAGAATATATACCTGATAAACAAGTAGTGAGGGGAAGGGTCAAACAACATGGAACCAATCGTAATCACAGCCATTTTAGTGCCGAAGGAAGGCCTCGAAGAACAATTGTTACAGGAACTCCAAAAGGTACAAACAGCTTCGAGGGCGGAAGCCGGTTGTATCAGGTACGACCTTCACCAGTCTCTCGACAACAGTACGTTTGTCCTCTATGAAGTATGGAAGGACAACGAAGCAGTAGATAGCCATATCCAGTCAAGCCATTATCAAGAATATCGTGCAAATATCGCCGATATTGTAGCAACGAGAGAAGTGCATAAGCTCAAAACAATCAACTAACAAGCAACACCGCCATCTTCTGAATGGCGGTGTTTTTCTATGTACCGGCTTGACGGATGACCTCGACCAACAGATAGTGTCTAAAATAACTTAATTTTCAGACTAATAGTGTCGTTGCTTGATATTACGGCAGTCCATTACGATAAGGACAATATCAACGAACCTACCTCTCTCATATTAGAACGCAATAAAAGGAGGGATACGTTCCCTATTATTTCCTGCGTTTCATTTTACATTCAGGTATGAAAAAACGATTCAAAATGGGGGGATTGTACGAAAATGATGAACGGAAAAGAATATTTAGACAGTCTCAATGATGGTCGAGTGGTGTATTTGAACGGTGAGAAGATTGAGGATGTCACTTCTCATCCCGCATACCAGAATTCTGCCAGATCGATTAAACGCATGTACGATGCCTTGCACGACCCACAAACCGCTCCTGCATTGACGACAAAAACAGAAGATGGACACCTTACGCACAAATTTTACAAAGCACCTAAGAGTGCAAAAGAGCTGCTGGAATCGAGGGATGCGGTTGCGGAATGGTCCAGATTGAGCTACGGCTACATGGGGCGGACCCCTGACTACAAAGCGTCGTTTACCGCACACTTGGGTCCATTCGCGGAATACTACAAAGGTTTCGAGAGCAATGCGAAGAGATGGTACGAGAAATCGGTGAAAGAATTGCCGTTCTGCAACCACACGCTGGTCAATCCTCAAATTGACCGCTCCAAACCGCTTCATGAAAACAAAGATGCATTCGTTCGCGCAGTAGCCGAGCGTGATGACGGGATTATTGTAAGCGGTGCCAAAATGGTAGGAACCGCAGCAGCGCTAACTCATTATAACTTCGTCTCCAACTACGGTGCGACCGATCTTGGGGATGGCGACACAAGCCATGCACTGATCTTTTTTGTCCCGATGAACGCGCCGGGTCTGAAAATGATAAGCCGCCAATCCTATGAATTGTCAGCAGCAAAAAATGGAACACCCTTTGATTATCCGCTCTCCAGCCGCTTCGATGAGAATGACGCCGTGATCGTCCTCGACAACGTGTTCATTCCTTGGGAAGACGTCCTGACCTACAAAAATGTAGAAGTCACAAACAACTTCTTCGTTCAAACCGGCTTTTTCAACCGCTTTACCCTTCATGGCTGTACCCGTTTCGCAGTTAAACTCGATTTTATGGCAGGTCTCTTGCTGAAGGCGACGGAGATGTCTGGCACCAATCAATTCAGAGGTGTTCAGGCGAATATCGGTGAAGTGCTTGCTTGGCGCAACACCTTCTGGGCACTCTCCACAGCCATGTGCTCCGAGGTGACCATGGGACCAAATGGGGTCGTCATGCCGGGAACGAATGCAGGAGCATCCTACCGTGTACTGGCGCCGATGGTCTGGTTGAAGGTTAAGAGCATCTTCGAACAAGTCGTCGCCGGTGGGTTGATTCAATTGCCGTCGAGCGCGCATGATTTTCAAAATCCTGAAATCCGCCAGTACCTGGACGTTTACTATAAAGGTTCTGGAGTGAGCGCGGAAGAACGTGTGAAGTTGATGAAGCTGGTTTGGGATGCGATCGGGAGCGAGTTCGGCGGCCGCCACGAATTGTACGAGGTGAATTACGCCGGCAATACCGAAAACATCCGTCTGGAAACATTGAAAATCATGGACGCTACCGGCCAATCCGCTAAATTCAAAGCGTTTGTGGAGCAAGCGATGGGTGACTACGATCTGAATGGCTGGACGAACAGCAATTGGGTGAACGTCGGAAAAGAGGAGCTGGTACGCTGATGGACGATCGGTTGTTTCGCACAGCTATGGGCAAATTTGCCACGGGGGTCACAGTCATAACCACCGAGTTTGAAGGAAGACCCTATGGCATGACGGCAAACGCCTTTGTTTCGGTCTCATTGAATCCCAAGCTTGTGCTTGTCTCTGTCGGTTTGCATGCACACATGCACAATCGGCTCCAGCAGACAAAGCGTTATGCGGTCAACATTTTAGCGGAAAATCAGCAAGCGTTGTCGGCCCTTTTTGCCGGTCAAAAGAAAGAGGAGACGGAAGTCAAATTCGATACACTCGACAGCCTGCCCGTACTCCAGGGAACGATCGCGACGATTACGTGCAACGTGGTCGCTGAGCATCTGGCGGGAGATCACACATTGTTCATCGGGGAAGTAACGGAGATTCGATTGAATGAGGGCGAGCCTTTGCTGTTTTCACAGGGAAAATATCGTGAGCTGGCGACTCTGCAAGAAAATCCAACGCATTGACGAAGTCGCCAGAAAAAGGAGTCCATTCATTTGAAAACCGTGCACATAACACATTGTCCAACCATTTCATTCACTGATGCTGAACCTTGTGTGATGGCACTTGGCTTTTTCGATGGAGTTCACCATGGGCATCGCGGTGTGATCCATTGCGCGAAAAGGCTGGCGAGGAAACGTAATGTTAAGCTGGCTGTCATCACATTCTTTCCACATCCGAAAGAGGTGCTGAGCAAGGGAAGGGAGGTTGTCGAGTATTTGACACCATTTTCCAAAAAGGAAAAGCTGCTGGAGCAACTGGAGGTAGACATCCTCTATGTCATCCGGTTCGATCGGGAGTTTGCCAGGCTTCCATCCAAGGAATTTGTGGAACGATACATCATCGGTTTGCAGGCGGAGCATGTGGTTGCCGGTTTTGATTTTACTTATGGATATCAAGGCCAAGGCAACATGAGCACCATGGAAGTAGAAGTAAAGGGGCAGATACCTGTCACGACCATACCGGAAATCGAATGGGAAGGAAAGAAAGTGAGTTCTACCTTGATCCGGGAACTGCTGAAAGCAGGATGTGTAAGTGCGATCCCTCAATATCTTGGAACGTATTACGAGACCAGAGGAACGCTGTCCAAGTTTACTGGGGACGGAAGCCAGCATAGAAGCGTCATTGCTGAAGTTGTCCCAGACCCAGGCTACACGCTGCCTGTAGAAGGAAGCTATGAGGTAGAAGTAGCGTATGAGAATCAGCTCATTCATGGAATCGCTTCCATCGCAAAACAGAGTAACCATATCCACAAACTTCGGATTGAATTGCACGACTTCCCGAAAAGCATGCATGGGGAAACGCTGCAAATGAAATGGCTGAAAAAGATTTGAAAAACGAGGAGGAATCAAGCATGTCCAAAGAGCCCATTTTTGATGTCGCCCAACTTGCCCACGTAGAAATTTATTCGCCGAAACCGGATGAGACCTTGTGGTTTTTCAAGGAACTGCTAGGGATGGAAGAAACGACCCGTCAAGGGCAGTCGGTCTACCTGCGCGCCTATGAAGACTTTTACCACCACACCCTGAAAATTACGGAAGCGAAGGAGCCGGGGATGGGGCATGTGGCCTGGCGGGCGAGTTCCGAAACGGCGTTGGAGCGCCGGGTGCAGGCGCTGGATGCCAGCGGGTACGGCCAAAAGTGGATTGACGGGGATCTGGGCCACGGGGCGGCGTATCAGTTTGTCACCCCCGACGGTCACCAGATGGAGATTTTGTGGGATGTCGAATACTATCAGGCTCCCGAAGAGAAAAAGAGTCAACTGCTGAGCCGGCCACAGAAAAAGCCGTTGCGCGGCGTACCTGTTCGTCGCCTGGACCACGTCAACCTGCTGGCTAGCGATGTCACGGAGAACCGCAGCTTCCTCATGGATCAGCTCGGCTTCCGGCTGCGGGAAAACATCGTGATGAACAATCAAAGTGAAGCGGCGGCTTGGTTGAGCGTGAGCCCATTGGTCCACGAGCTTGCCTTCATGGGGGATCAGCTGGGCGGGCGGGGACGGCTGCACCATCTTTGCTACTGGTACGGCTATCCGCAGCATCTGTCCGACATTGCCGATATCTTCACGGAAAATGGGATCAAGATCGAGGCTGGTCCCGGCAAGCACGGGGTGAGTCAGGCCTACTTCCTGTATGTGGTCGAGCCCGGTGGAAATCGCGTGGAGCTGTTCGGGGACGCCGGCTATCTGATCTTTGATCCGGCATGGCAACCGGTCACCTGGAAAGAAGAACAGCTGGAAAAAGGGATCATCTGGTACGGTTCACCGCTGCCAGCCGAGTTTTTCATGTACGGCACGCCCGTCATTGAACCGGCCAAGGTGTAACAGTCGGTTGACCGAAATCCGCCAAAAAGCGCGAAAACAAAGATAGGGGGAGATGAAAATGGAACAGAACAAACCGTTTACCGGCAAGGAGTACCTCGACAGTCTGGATGATGGCCGTGAAATTTGGCTCAATGGGGAGAAAATAAAGAGTGTAGTGGATCACCCGGCGTTCCGAAACGCGGCTCGCTCAAACGCACGGCTGTATGATGCACTGCACGATCCGAAATATCGCAATGTTCTGACGACAGAAACAGATACGGGAAATGGTGGGTTCACTCATAAGTTTTTCAGGTCCAGCAGAACAGCGCAGGAGATGCTGGAAGCGCGTGATGCCATCGCAGCCTGGGCGCGGCTTAACTATGGATGGATGGGCCGCAGCCCAGATTACAAAGCCTCCTTTCTCGGAACGCTCGGAACCAATCCTGAGTTTTACGGACAATATCAAAATAACGCTCGCCGGTGGTATAAGGAGGCGCAGGAAAAAGTCCTGTTCTTCAACCATGCGATCGTCAATCCACCAGTCGATAGGCACAAGCCGATTCACGAAGTAGGGGACGTGTTTGTACACGTAGAGAAGGAAACGGACGCTGGTTTGATCGTGAGCGGTTCGAAGATGGTCGCAACAGGCTCGGCTCTGACCAACTACAATTTCGTAGCCAACTACGGAAATACACCGGTTCAAAAAGAGGAATTCGCTGTCGCGTTGGTTGTCCAGATGGATGCACCAGGAGTCAAACTGCTGACTCGTCCCTCGTATGAGCTGAAAGCAGCAATGACAGGAAGTCCGTTTGATTACCCACTTTCCAGCAGGATGGATGAAAATGATGCGGTACTGATTTTTGATAAAGTGCTCATCCCATGGGAAAATGTGATCGTCTACCGGGATCTGGAAACGGCAAATAACTTCTTCCTGAAATCCGGATTTCTGCATCGAGCCCTGCTCCAAGGTTGTACCCGCTTTGCCGTCAAGCTGGACTTCCTGACAGGTCTGTTGTTGAAAGGATTGGAAACAACCGGCACGATCCAATTCCGTGGCGTGCAAGTAAATGTGGGGGAAGTGCTGGCATGGCGCAGCTTATTCTGGTCGCTCAGCACAGCCATGGCTACGGACCCTGATCAGGGTACGAAAGGCACTGTGCTTCCCAATTTTGATGCGGCGCTCTGCTACCGGGTCATGTCTGCGATCGCCTATCCGAAGGTAATGGAAATTATACAAAACATCATGGCCGGCGCATTGATCGTACAGCCATCTAGCGCTGAGGACTTTAAAAATCCGGAGCTGAGACCGTACCTGGATAAATTGTACCGCGGATCGAATGACTACGATGCACTTAGCAAAATTAAGCTGATCAAGCTGCTCTGGGATTCAATCGGTAGTGAATTCGCCGGTCGCCATGAGCTGTACGAGCGAAACTACGGCGGCAATCACGAAAACAGCCGCTTGGAAATTTTACTCGACGCGATGGCAAAAGGCAGCGCTGCCGGATTCAAGGAATTTGCGGAACAATGCATGAGTGAATACGATCTGGAAGGCTGGACAGACCCTACCTGGATCAACCCGGATGACGTGAACCGAGTGAAAGGCTACTACGATAACAAAATGACATCGCCCCAAGCCTAACAAGATTCTAGCCGACTCTGTTCACCTGGGAGCCAGCGAGTTTCCCGATCTAGGCATGCGCCGCGTGACCTTCAGCGATCTGGAGGGGGACCAGTTGGTGCTTCTCGAGCTATTGGACGAAAAAGCGTTGATTTCTCATTTTACCATTATCTCATCGGCAAACGATAAACGGTCACGGAGTCTCAGCGTGGACTCCGTGGCAGAACCATTCAGCAAGAATGGGTGGTTGGCCTTGCGATTGTAGCGTAGCCATGAAATTTTCATGAGGGGTGCATATGGAATGAATCTTCCATTTACCTATAAGCTTCATACCCCATCACAAATGGAACCGGGTAAGAAATATCCAGCTGTTTTTGCGTTGCATGGCATCGGGTACAACGAAGAAGACATCTTGGCTTTGGTAGAGGATCTGAAAGAGGATTTCATTCTATTGGGCGTCCGAGGCCATCTTCCCTACGAAAATGGTTATGCCTATTACTATATGAAAGAATATGGCAAGCCAGAGCGCGTACGATTTGATGCCAGCATACAGCTGCTAACGAGCTTTATCGATTATGCATCCTTTACTTATCCGATCGATCCAGCAAAAAGATATTTGATAGGGTTCAGCCAGGGCGCAGTCCTGAGCATGTCCCTTGCCTTGGTTCTAGGAGATGCCATCCGAGGTGTTGGGGCCATGCATGGCTACATTCCAGCTTTTGTGAAAGACGAATACCCCCTCAAACCCATTGCGGATACTTCCTTCTTCCTTGCCGATGGACAATTCGACCCGATTTTCCCCGTGACGATCGGTCGTGAAAATGATGAATACCTGCGGCAGCATTCTTCCTCCGTAACCTATACCACATATCCAGTCGGGCATGAAATATCTCCGGAAAATCAACGAGACCTAGTCAAATGGCTGCATCAAGACTCATTGAAAGGTGGTGAAGCAAGTCGCGGAGCGTCGTAAGCGGATGGATTGTCTTCCTATACAAAAAACAATTCAGAATGATTGAAAAACGAGGAGGAATCAAGCATGTCCAAGGAACCCATTTTTGATGTCGCCCAACTTGCCCACGTAGAAATTTATTCGCCGAAACCGGATGAGACCTTGTGGTTTTTCAAGGAACTGCTGGGGATGGAAGAAACGACCCGTCAAGGGCAGTCGGTCTACCTGCGCGCCTATGAAGACTTTTACCACCACACCCTGAAAATTACGGAAGCGAAGGAGCCGGGGATGGGGCATGTGGCCTGGCGGGCAAGTTCCGAAACGGCGTTGGAGCGCCGCGTGCAGGCGCTGGATGCCAGCGGGTACGGACAAAAGTGGATCGACGGGGATCTGGGCCACGGGGCGGCGTATCAGTTTGTCACCCCCGACGGTCACCAGATGGAGATTTTGTGGGATGTCGAATACTATCAGGCTCCCGAAGAGAAAAAGAGTCAACTGCTAAGCCGACCACAGAAAAAGCCGTTGCGCGGCGTACCCGTTCGTCGCCTGGACCACGTCAACCTGCTGGCCAGCGATGTCACGGAGAACCGCAGCTTCCTCATGGATCAGCTCGGCTTCCGGCTGCGGGAAAACATCGTGATGAACAATCAAAGTGAAGCGGCGGCTTGGTTGAGCGTGAGCCCATTGGTCCACGAGCTTGCCTTCATGGGGGATCAGCTGGGCGGGCGGGGACGGCTGCACCATCTTTGCTACTGGTACGGGTATCCGCAGCATCTGTCCGACATTGCCGATATCTTCACGGAAAATGGGATCAAGATCGAGGCTGGTCCCGGCAAGCACGGGGTGAGTCAGGCCTACTTCCTGTATGTGGTCGAGCCCGGTGGAAATCGCGTGGAGCTGTTCGGTGACGCCGGCTATCTGATCTTTGACCCGGCGTGGCAGCCCGTCACCTGGAAAGAAGAACAGCTGGAAAAAGGGATCATCTGGTACGGTTCGCCGCTGCCAGCCGAGTTTTTCATGTACGGCACGCCCGTCATTGAACCGGCCAAGGTGTAAGCGTGGGCTGAACGCAAAGCTTTCAAAAACAGATAGACAAAGGAGGAAGCAGGGGTGAGGTGCTTCTGCTTTTCCTCTGAACAAAATTAAATGGGGATAGGGAGTGGTCGAAATTGGGTGAACAGGGAAAATTTATGGAAGCCGGCGGCATCATGACGCATTTTCATGAGGAAGGACGGGGGGAGCCGATTTTGCTGATTCACGGTTCAGGGCCGGGGGTATCCGCGTGGGCCAATTGGCGTCTGGTGTTTCCCCTCTTGTCGAAGCATTATCACCTGTATGCGCCAGATGTCGTCGGCTTCGGATATACAGAGCGGCCAAAGGAAATCCAATACTCAGTTGATCTATGGGTCAATCACATGATTTCGTTCATTGAAGCAAATGACCTGCCACAGCTCTCCATCATCGGAAATTCCATGGGGGGTGCGCTCGCCCTTCATCTCGCCCATCGAAGGCCTGATTTGGTCAAAAAACTGGTGTTGATGGGCAGTGTCGGCATTTCTTTTCCCATTACGAAGGAGTTGGATGATGTCTGGGGATATACGCCGAGTTTTGAGAACATGAAGCGTCTGGTCCGTACTTTTTCCAGTGATCCATCCATGGCGGATAACGATGACCTTGTAGAGCTGCGTTATCAAGCGAGTATGCAGGAAGGGTTTCAAGAATCGTTCTCTGCCATGTTTCCGGCGCCTCGTCAGCGGCACGTCGATGCGCTTGCATTGAGTGAAGAAGCCTTAAAAGGGATCACGAGTCCCGTTTTGCTGATACACGGCAGGGAAGACCACATCATTCCCATCGAACAGACAAGCTGGAAGCTGGCACAATTGTTGCCCAATGCACAGCTGCATGTCTTTTCCCAATGCGGACACTGGACCCAGATTGAAAAAACAAAACCGTTTTGCGAACAGGTAATTCAATTTTTCCAGCAATAGGGGACTCGTCTCCAGCTTTTAATACCCTAGGGAATCAAAAAGTGGAAATGGAGAGAATCAGACGGGAGCGGATGTGAAATCAAATGGCAAGAATCAATCATGTAAAGATCGCCGATCAACTGCTGGAAGCGCAGCGCAATGGGAGTACGCTTGAACCACTGACGACAACCTACCCCGAAATTTCTGTCAAAGACGCCTATGAGATTCAACTCGCGCAGATCCAGGCCAAAGTCGCACATGGGGCAACCGTTGTCGGAAAGAAAATCGGATTGACCAGCGAAGCCATGCAGAAGATGTTTAACGTCGCGACCCCTGACTATGGGCATTTGCTGGATTCGATGATGCATGTCGATGGAGATACCATTTCTCTCGAACGATTGATCCAGCCCAGGCTGGAAGCGGAGATTGGGTTTGTTTTGCAAAAAGAGCTGCGAGGTCCCGGCATCACCGTCACAGATGTGATGGATGCCACCGCATATGTCATACCCGTGTTTGAAATCGTGGACAGCCGCATTCGTGACTGGAAAATCAAATTTGAGGACACGGTTGCGGACAATGGTTCCTCCGCTCGGGCGATCCTCGGCGGCAAGCCGACCTCACTGAATGATTTGGATCTGCACCACATCGGCATGGTTTTTAGCCGAAACGGAGAGCAGATCGCAACCGCAGCGGGTGCAGCCGTCATGGGAAATCCCATTCACGCTGTCGTTTGGCTGGCGAACGCGATCGGTGAGTTCGGCATCCCGCTCAGAGCGGGCGAAGTCATTTTATCCGGTGCCCTAAGCGCTGCCGTACCCATACAAGCCGGTGATACGTATTCCGCTGAATTCGCCCATATCGGGTCAGTCACTGTCAAGTTTGGAGAGGGGAAGGATACAAAAAAATGAGCAAGGTCAAAGTAGCGATCCTCGGTTCTGGCAATATTGGCACGGACTTGATGTATAAAATCGAGCGAAGTGAATGGCTGGAGGTAGGTGTCATGATTGGCATCGATCCTGAGTCGGAAGGACTGCGTCGTGCACGGGCGCACGGCTATCACGTGATCGAAAATGGGATCGAGGGATTTTTGGAACGACCGGAGCTGGCGAACATCGTCTTTGATGCGACTTCAGCGAAAACACACATCCGCCATGACTCAATGCTGCGAGCCATCAACAAGCAGATCATCGATTTGACACCGGCAGCAAAAGGACCGTTCGTCGTACCTTCCGTCAACCTCGGCGAACATCTGGATTCGCCCAATGTGAACATGATTACGTGCGGCGGTCAAGCGACAATCCCGATTGTACACGCAATCAACCGCGTATCTGAAGTGGAGTACGGTGAGATCGTGGCCACCGTAGCCAGTAAAAGTGCCGGTCCCGGGACCCGGGCCAACATCGACGAGTTTACCAGAACGACTGCACGAGGAATTGAGATCATTGGCGGGGCGAAAAAAGGAAAAGCGATCATCATTCTGAATCCGGCAGAGCCGCCGATCATGATGCGTGACACCGTCCACGCCCAGTTTTCGGAGAAAGGGAAAGAAGAGGAAATCGTAGACTCCATTCACCAAATGGTCGCTTCCGTGCAAACGTACGTGCCAGGCTATCGACTGATCAGCGACCCCGTTTTCGAAGGCAACCGTGTGACCGTCTTCATTGAAGTCGAAGGGGCCGGAGATTTTTTTCCTCCTTATTCCGGAAATCTCGACATCATGACAGCAGCTGCGACGAAGGTTGCCGAAGAATTCGCCAAACAGAAAACAACGTTACGGAAGCCATAAGGAATGGAGGGAGAAAAGAACAATGACTGCAACCCAATCCAAACTCCATCTTCTCGATGTGACGTTGCGCGATGGCAGCCATTCGATGAAACACGCTTTTACAGAGGAACAGGTTCGCGCGGTAGCTCGCGGGCTTGATACAGCGGGCGTTGAGTTTTTTGAAGTCTCACATGGCGATGGCCTGGGCGGATCCTCCCTTCAGTACGGATTGTCCGCTGTAGATGAGATGGAACTGATTGCCGCGGCAGCGGAAGAATGCAAGCAGGCGAAAATATCCGTTCTTCTGCTGCCTGGCATCGGCATTCAAGAAAATCTGGAAGAAGCGGTCCAAGCGGGTGCAAAGATGGTTCGCGTCGCTACGCATGTCACGGAAGCGGACGTGGCAAAGCAACACATCGAGCTAGGTCGTAAGCTGGGGCTGAAAACGGTTGGCTTCTTGATGATGGCGCACATGGCTCCAGTCGAAAAGCTAGTCGAACAGGCGAAGTTATTTGAAAGCTACGGAGCCGAAATCGTCTATGCCACAGATTCAGCCGGAGCGCTGCTTCCCCATGAAACCAGAGAGCGGATATCTGCCCTGCGCCAACATTTGTCTTGCGAGATCGGCTTCCACGGACATAATAACCTTTCCCTTGCGATGGCGAATACGCTGGCCGCAATCGAAGCAGGCGCGACCTATATCGACGGAAGCCTCCGTTGTTTGGGAGCGGGCAGCGGCAACACCCAGACGGAAGTCATGGTCGCTGTGCTTGACCGTTTGGGCTATCGAACGGACATTGCCCTTTATCCGATCATGGATGTGGCCAATCAAGTGGTGGCCAAGTTCATGCCGCGCCCACAAGAGATTACGGGTGGGAGTCTAATCATGGGCTATTCCGGGGTATACTCCAGCTTTCTCTTGCATACGCAGGCAGCTGCAGAAAAATTCAATGTGGATGAACGTGACATCTTGATTGAATTGGGTAGGCGCCAGGCGGTTGGGGGTCAGGAGGACTTGATTGTGGAAGTAGCCTCCATGCTTGCAAAAAACAGATGATCGAATTGAAAGTAAGGGGGAGCATTCGTTGGGAGAAACAGAACTGATCGAGAAAATCGCGTCGATCCTGTTCAAAGCGGAACGGGAAGCCTTCGAAGTGGATAGGATGGTCGACCGCTACCCTGAATTGACTTCAGACTTGGCGTATCGAATCCAGAATCGTGTGGTCGAGCTGAGGAGCCAAGCGGAAAACAGCAGGATCTCAGGCCGCAAGCTGGGACTCACCAGTGTTGCCAAACAGCAAATGATGGGTGTCGATGAACCGCTGTACGGCGTTCTGCTGGATCGTATGCTATTGCCGGAGGAATCGCCGATTTCACTCAAGGCGTTTATCCATCCCAAGATCGAACCGGAGCTTGCCTTTGTTTTCAAACGGGAAATAAAAGGTCCCGCCGCCTCGGTTGCCGAGGTGCTCGACGCAACCGCCTATGTCATGCCTGCCTTGGAGATCATCGATAGCCGTTATCGCAATTTCTCCTTTACGCTGTTGGACGTCATTGCGGATAACGCCTCCTCAGCCGGGTATATTTTAGGCGGACCCTGCTACAAACCGGAACGCTTGGACCTGCGTCTGATGGGCATGGTTTTCAAGAAAAACGGACGCATCCTCTCAACAAGCACAGGCGCAGCAGTCATGGGGCACCCCGCTAGAGCAATTGCGTGGATGGCCAACAAACTGGCTGAAACTGGACAGTCGATTCGACCGGGGGAGGTGGTCTTGAGCGGTGCGCTATGCGAAGCTACATCGATAGCCCCCGGGGACGAGATTACCGTGAGTCTCGACGGACTTGGAAAGGCTTCGGCTGTTTTCACCGACTAAGAAGGAGGAGTGAGACGATGCCGTTCATTCAAATCAATTTGTTGGCAGGAAGATCGCCTGAAAAGAAAGAGAAGCTGATCCACGAAGTCTCCCATACGGTGGCAAACGTCCTGGAAGCGCCTATTGAAAGCGTCAGGGTGATGGTGAATGAAATGCAGCCGGAGCATTGGGGGATTGCCGGAGAATCGGTGAAGAAGCGCCAATCCAAATAAGGAGGGACCATTCATGGCAGAAGTCCTCTCGAGGGTACGGGAGATCAAGCTCTTCATCGATGGACACTATAGAGCCTCGAGCGAAAACAAGACGTTTGAAGTGTACAACCCAGCGACGCAGGAGCTAATCGCCAATGTGCATGAAGCCACCAAAGAGGATGTGGATCGCGCGTGCCAGGCAGCTCGCCGTGCATTTGAAGAAGGCCCGTGGCGGACGATGACAGTGAAAGAGCGTTGCGCAAAGGTACGCAGGATGGCTGAAATCATCATGGAGCGCAGAGAAGAGTTGGCGCGCCTGGAGGCATTGGACGTCGGGAAGCCCTTTTCGGTCGCCTACGAGTTTGAAATTCCGCGAGCTGCACACAATCTATCTTTTTTTGCGGATTTTATCGAGCATCATCCGAGTGAAATGTATCCGATGGAAGAGGAATTCTTGAACTACACGCGGTATGAACCCGTAGGCGTAGCCGCGTTGATCACCCCATGGAATTTGCCGTTCATGCTGACGACGTGGAAGCTCGGCCCTTGCCTGGCTACGGGAAATACAGCCGTGATCAAACCAGCGGAGCCTACGCCGTTGACCGTCTCGCTCCTCGGTGAAATTGCCAAGGAAGCAGGGATCCCGGATGGCGTAGTCAATGTCGTTCAAGGGTTTGGACCAAATTCGACGGGTGAGTTCATGACGACCCATCCGGAAGTGGATCTCATCTCATTTACAGGGGAGACGTCCACAGGTAAGGCCATCATGAAAAATGGCGCTGACACGTTGAAGCGGGTCTCCTTTGAACTGGGAGGAAAGGCAGCGAACATTGTGTTCGAAGACGCCGATTTGGACAAAGCCATCCCTACATCGATACGGGCGGCATTTCTGAATTCCGGTCAAGTATGCCTGGCGGGTTCACGCATTCTCGTCCAGCGCAGCATATTCGATGAGTTTGTGGATCGCTTTGCAGCTGCAGCTCGCCAATTGAAGGTGGGCGATCCGCAAGATTCCAATACCAACATGGGGCCGCTCGTCAGTAAAGAGCATTATGAAAAGGTAACCAGCTACTTGCAGATCGCGGAATCAGAACATTCCACACTGATTTGCGGAGGGAAACGACCAGAACTCACTGAATATTTAAAAGATGGTTATTATTTGGAACCAACTGTTTTTGTTCAGGAAGATCCTCATGCACGCATTTGCCAAGAGGAAATCTTTGGCCCGATTGTAACGCTGATCCCATTTGATACAGAGGAGGAAGCGCTGCAAATCGCCAACTCCACCCAATATGGCCTGAATGGCGTGGTATGGACGGATAATCTGCAGCGAGCGCATCGGGTTGCGAGTAAGGTGCGCGCCGGCACGATCTGGGTTAACTGCTGGTTTGTCCGCGACCTGCGGGTGCCATTCGGAGGGTTCAAAAAGAGTGGGATCGGGCGCGAGGGTGGCCACCACAGCCTGGAGTTTTTTACAGAAGCTAAGACGATTTGCTTGGCTCTGCGTTAATAGGTGAAAAAACGGACGTTTGGATGTTTCAGCGACAGTAGGTTCTCACTCTGAAAAGAGGTGTGAAGGCAGATGGCTCTGGCTAATAAGCAGCTTTTATACGATCATCTCACTGTATCAGACGAAAACGGAACGATTCACATGAATGACGATAGAATGATAGTCATCTCTTCATCAGCATTCGGAACGCTTCGCAAAGACTTGATCGAAAATCTGGGTACGGATAGAATGAAAGGCTTCTTGATCCGGTATGGTTGGGATCTCGGGGTAAAAGATGCGAAAAAGGTCATCGAGATGAATTTGCCAACCGTTGAAGATATCGTCACCATGGGCACGATCCTGCACATGATCAAAGGACATACAGGCGTCCAAACTGACCTGCTGAACATCGAGTTTTACCAGGATGGTAAGGTGAAATCCATTCACATGGAAGGCGCTTGGGTCAGCTCGTACGAAGCGCACGAACACGTATGCGGCTTTGGCCATACGGAGTCACCGGTCTGTCATACCTTGATCGGGTACGCCAGCGGCTATTTGTCCACCGTGTGCAACCAGAGGGTGATTGTGAAGGAATTGACGTGCGCCGGAATGGGACACACCGAGTGTCGCTACCTGGCGAAATCGCTCGAGCTGTGGGACGGAGAAGTAAATGATATCCTGCGTTACTACGAAGATACTCCCATCGTCATTGAATTAGAAATGACCTATGAGAAGCTGCTGGAGGAACGAAATACGCTTTCGCGAATATCCAGCATCCATAAAAAACTGACGGAAGAAATACTCAACGGGAACGATCTTCAGTCGATTGCGGATGTGGTCTATGATACTACCGGAATCTCGTTGATTATTGAAGATGTCAATTTTCGCTCCTATGCCTATTCCGGACTGACCCCGGAATGTTTTCAAGAAGTGAACGACGATTTTCAAGACTACATCCAACGATTCAAAAAGTCGGTGCATGAGCCGGAACGGATGGAAAACGAATCGTTTTTGCTGACTAGCAAGATCAATGCGAAATGCCATTTTCGTCTGATCACTCCGATCTTCATCCGAAAAAAAATATCGGGTTACTGTTCATTCGTCTATCAGCATGTGGATGATTATCCGCAGATCGACATCATTACGTTGGAACAGATTGCCTCCGTATGTTCGCTCTATTTATTAAATGAGAAGACTAGCCTGGAAGCAACGGAGCGTATGAAAGGACATTTCTTAGAGCAAATCCTGCAAGAGCAGTTTACTTCCAAAAAAGATATTTTGAAGCGCGGCAGTTATCTCCATTTCAATCTGGACCAGCCTTTTTACATCGTCGCGTTGAAATATCAAAATCTGCAGGGGAACCTCGCGAATGAGATGCTTTTCTACGAAGAATTGATGGAAACAACCTTGCAGTATTTTAAAGACAAGAAAAAGCATGTGTTAATTTGCCACAGGGGCAACAACGTAGTGTTATACGTGCAAACGGAATCGCGTGAAAATGCAAATATCTCATCATTGTGCATCGGTTTTATCGAGTGCTTGAGCCAAATGTTCCATAAGTACACCTTTCAGATCGGTGTCAGTTCAAGAGGGGAAGAAATCGATCGAGCCTCGGACTATTACGATGAGGCGATCATCGCCCTGCGAATGAGCACACCAACCGCCAAAAAAATGGTGCTGTTCGATTCTCTCGGTGTAGTGGGTCTTTTGATTAACAACAAAAATGAGAGCGCTATCAAAAATTTCGCCCAGCAGCAATTAGGTCCCCTCTATGATGCGGATTGCCATAAAAATACGGAATTTATCAAAACCTTATACGTATTCCTGGCGAACGGCGGAAATCTCGAACAAACGGCAAACGACTTAACCCTCTCGCTGAGCGGACTCCGCTATCGCATTCAAAAAATGGAGACGCTTCTGGGTCAGGATTTGCGTAATCCAACAGTGAATTACCAGCTATTCCTCATGCTGCAAGCACTGCTGGTGATCGGCGAAATCGAGATGTGAACGGGTAAACAAAGAGGAGGAAGAAAAATGACGGGACAAAATGAGGTTGCAAAGCTTGGCCACGTGGCTCTTGTCACGCCGGATATCGAGAAGTCCTACTGGTTTTGGCACGATGTCGTAGGCTTGGAAGAGGTAGAGCGGCGCGATGGCCACATCTACATGCGGGCTTGGGGCGAATTCGAGCACCACAGCCTGATCCTGATCCCCGGAGAGCGGGCCAGGGTCGACCATGTCGCATGGAAAGCGCGAAAACCGGAGGACGTGGAGCTCTACGCACGGTATCTCAGGAGTCAGGGAGTAGAGGTTCAAGACGTGGAGGCAGGCGAGGAGGCCGGTCAAGGTCGGGCCATCCGCTTTAAAGTGCCTACGAGTGGCCACCCGTTTGAAATCTACTACGATATGGAGCGGCCCGGCGCACCTGATGAAAAGCGTTCCCGACTCAAAAACCAAGTATATAAGGCATGGTCCAGAGGAATTTCTCCCCGCCGGATCGACCATGTAAACATCACGACTTCGCCCACTCCTGCCCTCACGCAGAACTGGCTGTCGGATCATATGGGCTTTAAGATGCGGGAGTACATCAAGCTCAACAACGGGGATGTGCATGCGGGCTGGATGAGCGTTACCCCGCTGGTGCATGACATCGCCATCATGCACGAAGGCAAGCACGCTGGACCCCGTTTCCATCACGTTGCTTATTTCCTGGACAACGCGCAGGATGTGCTTCGGGCGCTCACCATTCTCCGCGATCATAACATCACACCGGATCTCGGACCAGGTCAGCATGGCATTAGCCAAGCCATCTATACGTACGTGCGCGACCCAGGCAGCGGTCATCGATTGGAACTGTTCAGTGGTGGGTATCTCATATTCGATCCCGACTGGGAGCCTCTCGAGTGGAGGGAAGAGGAACTGGTGGAAGGGCTTTTCTGGTGGGGCGACCGCTGGGCACCAGGCTCAGGGCACGCCATGGACGAAACAACCGAGGCGTAAATCATGAAACGTGATGTAATCGCTTCACGAATCGGTCTCCAACAAACCCGAGGAATTTGCTAGGTCTCACCGTTGTTCAATCGAAACTATGGAAGCGTTAGTCAAGCCCGATACTTATTCAGGGAGGATGAAAAATGACACTGAATAAAACGCATGACAATTCCGAGACTGAAGAAAAACCAGACGAGGCAGCTTTGCTAGCCAGTGCAGAAGCGATCGGACGGCTTGCGGAGGAGGAGTCCAAAGAAGCGGACAAAAACGCTCGCTTCTCGGATCGGGTGGCGCAGGCCATTAAAGAGGCACAGATACACAAGATGCTGCGGCCCAAACGGTACGACGGTCTGTCTGTGACTCCGCGGGTCTTCGAAAAAGTCATTCGCACCGTAGCGAGACACAGTGTGGCAGCCGCCTGGCTCACGTACTTTTACCCCATCCATGAAGCTTGGGTATCGCATTTGCCCCCTCAGGGTCGCGAGGAGATTTTTGGCCAGGGCGGACTCGTCGCGGACGTGTTCACCCCGATCGGACGGGCGGAGCGGGACGGCAACGGCTATCGGCTCTATGGGCAATGGAAATTTGCCAGCGGTGTTCTGTGGGCGGATTGGATCGGGCTTGGGGCGCTGGTGGAGTTTCCAGACAGCGAGGGACCTGAACCATGCCTGCTGGCCGTACACAAGTCTGATGTCAAAGTGGTGGAAAACTGGGATACCTTGGGACTCCGGGCTACGGGGAGTAATGAGGTCGTGGTGGATGGAGCGTGGGTCCCCCTGCACCGTATCCTGCCCATCGCAAGGGTAGTGAGAACAGGCAAGCCGATCGGCGGTGACGCAGATGAGGATGAGCCGATCTACCGCATGCCCTTCTTCACTTGGTTCCTTGTCGGCTTTCCCGCTATTGCCGTGGGTGGGGCGGACCGCGTGCTTAACATCTTCCGCGAGCGCACCGAAAAGCGTATCCGCGTCTACCAGATGGGGGCGAAAGAACGGGATGCACCAAGCAGCCAGCGACTTTTAGCCGAACTGCGAACGCAATTGGACGCAGCTGAAGCTCTCGTCGACCGCTATGTGGGGCAATTGGAATCATGGATGAAGGAAGGGAAAACATTGGTCAGCGAAGAGGAGAGAGAGCGGATGTTCGCATGGCGCGCTCAGACAGCAAAAATGTCGGCGGAAATCGCACCGAGGGCGATGCTTGCCTTGGGAGGAACAGCGTTTTTCAAGGGAGATCCTGTAGAACTTTTCACCAGAGACCTCCTCACGGTAGCCTCTCACACCACCCACATGTACGAGGACGCCTTGGCGGCCTATGGACGGACGATGTTTGGCCAACCAGGTCACCCCATCTGGTGAGGATATGGTCGTTGCGCTGGGTCACCCCGGGAATCGTGCGAAGGGGGTGGGCAACAACCAATGGCCTACACTCCGAACGAAAGTGAATGAAAAGTTATCTGGAGGGTGAGGAATATGAGTATCGAGAAAGTACAAGTAATAACAGGGGGTAACGAAACTTGCCTGAATCGGGCGGGTTCAGGTGAAGCGATCCTGTTCCTCCACGGTTCGGGTCCGGGCGCGACGGGGCTCTCCAATTGGCAGCATGCCCTGCCTGAGTTTGCGAGCAAGTACCTGACTTTGGCCCCCGATTTTATCGGCTATGGGGGAAGCACCCATTTGGAGACGCCGCCCCAAGGGATGCGGGCATGGATGCGGTTGTGGGTGGATCAAATGGTGAACTTGCTGGACACGCTGGAGATCGAGCGCGCTCACCTCGTCGGAAACTCCTTGGGCGGAGCGGTGGCACTCCAGCTTTTGATGGAAGCGCCAGAGCGCTTTGACAAAGTCGTTCTGATGGGCCCTGCGGGAGCACCGATGCAGCTTCCTCCCGAGCTTGACCGCATTTGGGGTTTTTATGAGGACCCCACAGAAGCTACCATGCGAAATGCGATCCGCTGGTTTTCCTATGACGAGGGCTTCATCGCGGACCGTCTCACCGAGATTTCCCGGATGCGCCTAGAGGCTGCGCTTCGCCCGGACGTGCGACGCAGCTACGAGGCCATGTTCCCAGCCCCTCGCCAGCGCCATTTGGATGAGCTGGTAGTGCCCGAATCGGCTCTGAAACGGATCAACCAGCCTGTGCTCATCGTCCATGGCCGGGACGACAAAATTGTCCCCTATACCACGAGCCTCCATTTGATGGAGCACCTTCCCGATTCGCGACTCTACTTGATGGGCCAATGCAGCCACTGGAGCCAGATCGAGCACAAAGAGGCATTCCACCACCTGCTCTGGAACTTCTTCGGAGGTGTTCTATGAAGATGAAGGCCGTTCAAACAGCGGCGTTGAAAGGCTTTTCCATGGGCGAGATCACGTTGCGTCCCTTCGCGGGGGACAATATGATGGTTGTACGCGTGGAGGCTCCAAAAGGCGCGATTGCACCAGGCCACGCCCATCCCCATGAACAGATTTCCATGATCATCTCGGGCAACGTTCGCTTCCGGATTGGGAATGAAGAGCGGGTACTCGGACCAGGGGAAATCGTCCATATCCCATCCCAGGCAGAGCATGAAGCTGAAATGCTGGAGGACTCTCTCTTCTTGGATATTTTCCAACCGGTTCGGGAGGATTTCCTTAGGAAGGTGGAAGAGGAATGAAAGTTGCCATTTTGACGGGAGCCTCCAGCGGTATAGGCTTCGCGGTGGCGAAACAACTGGCAGAAGAAGGCTACAAGCTCATCGTGGGTAGCCGTCGACCTGAGGAATCGGTCGAGAAGCTGAAGGCGCTAGGGGCAACTGTCGTGGGAGTTTCCGGGGATCTGGCAGAGGAACAGACGACTCGTCTCCTCATTGAGGAGGCAGAACGCTTTGGACGCTTGGACGCTCTCTTGCTGAACCACGGTGGGCCACCAATCAAGCCGCTCATGGAGGTGAGCGACGAGGAGTGGGAACGCTACTTCCGGCTCATGGTAACGGGACCGCTTAGACTCTTGCGCAAAGCCGTGCCCCTCCTGCAGAAGAGCGGTGGTGGACGGGTAGTGGCGGTCACCTCCTTTACAGTGAAGAGCCCCTATCCCGGAATCGTTCTATCCAACTCGCTTCGGGCAGCGCTTGTCAATGCACTCAAAACTGCGGCCTTGGAGCTGGGACGGGACGGGATTCTCATCAACATGGTCGCCCCTGGTTACATCCTGACCGAGCGCATTCGGGAGTGGAACGCCAGCTACGCCTCCCAGGAAGGAGAAAACCCCGAGGAAATCGCACGGCGCACCACCGAGAAGATCCCATTGGGCCGCTACGGTAAACCAGAGGAGATCGCCGAAACCATCGCCTTTTTGTTGACCAAAAACAGCTATGTCAGCGGACAGCAGCTTCTGGTCGATGGGGGATTGGTGGCAGCGAATTGAAAAAAAGCAGCGGTCCGTACCAACCTGGAATCGTGACTTCCGGAAGTTTGGGAGTAGTACAACTATGGAGTCTGATAAAAAAACTGTGGGTTTCTGGAGGCAACTGAATAAGTCCCTTTGAGTTAGTAAGGTACAGCCCCCTCAAAAAATGAGGAGGTTGTACCTTTTTTCGATATGAGCATTTTGCTTAATTCCTTTCTCTTGACACCTCGCTCGCCAATTAAAGAACACATCTCGATGTTGAAAAAACGACGATTCGTCGACTTGTACGTGCTAATCCTTTTCATTAGACGAATTGTCAAGCCAAGT
>NZ_RHHP01000043.1 GCF_003710815.1 Brevibacillus centrosporus | reverse complement strand
CACACATCTTAGCAAACATGCGTATTCAGTTTTGAAGGAATGACAGTAGTCAATATCCTTTTCCACGGAGCTGTGGTGAAGTTGGAGTTCACGCCGGTCTGTCACACCGGAGGTCGCGGGTTCGAGTCCCGTCAGCTCCGCCATTTCTAAAGTAGTTGCGGGCCTCTCACCCGTAAACGGGTTCACCCAAGAAGGTGAACGGAGAGGAATACACGGGTACTGCAGATCTGGCTTGCCTTAGTCGTTTAATCGACGTAGTGGCGCCAGTTGAAGCGAGTCCCGTCAGCTCCGCCATTTCTAAATGGCATAAAAACGGAATATAAGTATGGCTCGGTAGCTCAGTCGGTAGAGCAGAGGACTGAAAATCCTCGTGTCGGCGGTTCGATTCCGTCCCGAGCCACCATGTACGAGCCATTAGCTCAGTTGGTAGAGCATCTGACTTTTAATCAGAGGGTCGAAGGTTCGAGTCCTTCATGGCTCACCAGTTTTTACCTTAAATTGAATAAAGAAAATGTTACCACATGCGGACGTAGCTCA
This sequence comes from Brevibacillus centrosporus, assembly GCF_003710815.1. Lineage (GTDB taxonomy): Bacteria > Bacillota > Bacilli > Brevibacillales > Brevibacillaceae > Brevibacillus > Brevibacillus centrosporus. Next base: position 55,436 of record NZ_RHHP01000043.1, on the reverse strand, counting down.
ATTGGTAGAGCGTCGCCTTGCCAAGGCGAAGGTCGAGGGTTCGAGACCCTTCGTCCGCTCCATTCTTGTCTGTAAACACCACTGGCTCCATAGCAAGTGGTGTTTTCCTGCTTTTAGGCACAAAAACACTTACAAGACGAGTCAGCTTGTAGGGCGCGAGCGCATCTGGTACGATACTTGGAGTGCTTCTCCTACGATGTTGGAGGTTCTATGAAACATAACAAGAGTATTTTGAAGAAAACAACCGTCGTTGACTTTAAGCAAGATGCCGCTTTTTTTGTGGATCGTGGCACGCGCTTTTTAAATCGGTATGACTATGAAAAAGCATTGCGTTCCTTTCGCCGAGCGATTGAGCTTGAGCCTGCCAACGCTGAGTGCCATTGCCATCTGGCCAGCGCACTCGCTGAGACAGGACAGTTTGAAGCCTCAAATGATGTTCTCTATGAGGTAATAGAAAAATGGGATACGTCCATGTCGGAAGTATACTTCTACATGGCTAACAACTACGCCAATCTGGAAGATTATCAGATGGCGGAAGAAATGGCGGTTCGCTACCTCCAGGAGGATGGCAACGGACCATACCGTGAGGATGCAGAGGACCTTTTAGACTACATCTATTTTGAGCTCGATATGCCGCCGCGTCATTTTCAACCGAGCGAGAACGAAGACGTCTACAGCAAGCACGAGCGTGCACGTCGCAGTCTGGAAGAAGGCCGCTTTTTGGAAGCACTGGACACCTTAAAAGAAATCGTGGATAATGACCCGTCCTTTCTCCCAGCCTGGAACAATTTGTCGCTCGCCTATTATTACGCAGGCGATTTTCAGCAGTCCATGAAGACGATCGAAAAGACATTGGAAATGGAGCAAGGCAACCTCCATGCCCTGTGCAATTTGGCGGTGCTGCTTTCCCATCACAATCATACGACCGAATTGATTGCGCTGATGGACATGCTGAAAAAGGTTGTGCCCTTCCATCCGGAAAACACGTATAAGCTGGCAACTACCATGGGGGTTCTCGGACAGCACGAAGAGGCGTACTTCCACTACCAGCGCATCCTGAAGGCAGGCCGTCCACATGAAGCGTGTACGTATCATTACGCTGCGATCTCTGCCTATTTGAGCGGACGAAAAGACCAAGCGCTGCGCTGGTGGCAAAAAGCAAAGCAAATGGATCCGGAAGCCGGTGTCGCAGATCAATACATTCAGATGGTAAAAAGCGAGCAAGAAGGGGAAACTATAAAACCGATCCCGTATCAATACAACCCGACACAGCGGGAAGTCTCGTGGGAGCAAGCCACGTTTAACGGCGTTGAAGATTTCAAGACCGATCCCATGATTCGCGCTTCGCTGCTGTGGGCGCTGCAGCATGGCAGAGATGAAGTGAAGTTTGCCGTACTGCAGACATTGTCAATGATTGGTGATGACGAAGCGGAAACAGCGGTTCGCCAGTTTTACCACTCGACCGACAACGAGCAGCTTCAGAAGCTGGCTCTGCTGGCTTTGGCAGATATGGGAGCTGCAATGCCACAGGATGCTCCAAACCCAGTAGAAAAGGCAGATGCAAGCCTACAGGATGTGGAGAGTGTAGAAGAGGGAATTCGCCTCTACTTGTTCGAGGAAGGTCAGGAAGCTGCCGGGAATTGGTGCCTCCAGTTCTGGGCGGAGCATCAGAAGTACGCAGTCAATCATGTACAAGTGCGGAAATCAATCGCATGGGTCGCTGCATTAGAATATGTATACGGAGCGGTGAGTCATCAGAAGAAATCGCAAGCCTATCTTGCTGAAAAGTACGGGGTTTCTATTTCTACGGTAGCGAAGTGCGTCAAAGTGTTGTCGAAGCTTGATTTTAAATAGATTCTTACATTATAATAAGTATAAATAAGAAACAAGAAATGAGCAAAGACAAACCTGCTTGACGAAGGAGGCATCCTATATGAGTGACCAAAAAATTTATGATGTAATTATAGCCGGTGCTGGCCCTGCCGGTATGACGGCTGCTGTATACACTTCTCGCGCGAATATGAGCACCCTGATGCTGGAGCGCGGTATCCCTGGTGGCCAAATGGCGAACACAGAAGAGATCGAGAACTACCCAGGCTTCTCCTCTATTCTCGGTCCGGATCTTTCGACCAAAATGTTCGAGCACGCCCAACAGTTCGGTGCGGAATACGCATACGGAGAAATCAAGGAAATCGGTGACGAAGCACCGTACAAACGGGTTGTTACTGGAGATAAAGAATACTTGGCTAAATCCGTAATCATCGCGACAGGTGCTGAGCATCGTCTGTTGGGTGCTCCGGGTGAAAAAGAGCTGTCTGGCCGCGGCGTATCGTATTGCGCAGTGTGTGACGGCGCTTTCTTCCGCAACAAAGAGCTGGTTGTTGTAGGGGGCGGTGACTCTGCAGTTGAAGAAGCGGTGTTCCTGACTCGCTTTGCTACCAAAGTGACCATTATTCACCGACGTGACCAATTCCGTGCGCAAAAGATCTTGCAAAAACGCGCGTTCGAAAATGAAAAAATCGAAGTCATCTGGGATACACAGGTGAAAGAAATTCGTGGAGAAGGCAAAGTGCAATCCGTTTTGCTGGAAAACTTGAAAACAGGTGAGCAAAGTGAATTCGCTACGGATGGCGTATTCATTTATGTAGGGATGGATCCACTGACGGAAAGCGTACGTCCGCTGGGAATTACAAACGATGCTGGCTACGTCTTGACCGATGAAAAAATGAACACCAAAGTAAAAGGTGTATTTGCAGCAGGGGACGTTCGTGAAAAATTGCTGCGCCAAGTTGTGACAGCTACAGGCGACGGTTCCATTGCCGCTCAATCGGCTCAACACTACGTGGAAGAACTGAATGAAGCATTAAAGGAACAAAATGTCACAATCTCTTAACCTGGTTGTAACATAGGTGAAATAATTGGGAGTTATGATTAAGTCAATGAATTGACCCCCTTATCTATATAAACAATTGTTGCGTGGCTGGTACTCAGTCGCGCATCTTTTTTGTCTATAAGGGCTTGTTCCCTTGTTGGGAAAAGCGGGGAAACTCCCAAAAAGGTGCGAATGGGCCGGTCAATATGGTATGCTATTGTCAGAATCGTAGGAGGCGAGTTGCGTGACAGAATTGGGAAACGATAAGGCCATAAATCTGCTGATCATTACGGGAATGTCAGGTGCAGGAAAAACGGTTGCGGTACAAAGCTTGGAGGACCTGGGCTACTTTTGCGTAGACAACCTACCGCCAGTACTGATTCCTAAATTCGCTGAACTGGTCAAACAGTCCGGTGGAAGTATTGAGCGGGTTGCGTTGGTAATCGATTTGCGTGGGCGGGAGTTCTTTGAGAGCTTGTCAGTCACGATCGAAAGCCTGAACCAGATGAGCGGACTTTCGTACCATATTCTCTACCTCGATGCGAGTGATACCACGCTGGTGTCCAGATACAAGGAAACACGTCGTCGCCACCCGTTGTCGCCAAACGGTTCGCCATTGGAAGGAATTCATGCTGAACGACGCCTGCTGCAGGAAATGAAGGGCTGGGCGCATCAGATTATTGATACAAGTCAAATGAAACCTGCCCAGCTGCGGGAAAAAATCATTAACCAATACGGTCAGCAAGGTTCACCGCTTACGATCAACGTACTCTCGTTCGGGTTTAAATACGGCACACCGATCGATGCCGACTTGATGTTTGATGTGCGGTTTTTACCGAACCCGCACTATGTAGAAGACCTTCGTCCTAAAACCGGTTGTGATCCGGAAGTGGCGGAATACGTGATGAAGCACAAAGAAACACAAGAGTTTATCGAGAAGCTGGTCGACTTTTTGTCCTACACACTGCCGCATTATCAGCGCGAAGGAAAAAGTCAGCTGGTGATTGGGATTGGCTGTACGGGAGGGAAGCACCGTTCCGTAGCGATTGCGGAGCATCTGGGTGAGACCTTTGGCAAAGATTTTACCGTACGGGTTAGTCATCGAGACATGGAAAAGAACAAGTGAGCATAGGATGGCAGGAAGATAAAGGGGATCGTTCCCGTTAAAAGCCAGGCCATGTGTTTGTGTGCAATAGGGATAATGAGGTGACATATGCCTACTAAGGGAATGGGGAGGCTGCAGGCAAGGCAGTTGCGTCTTGTCGTAATCGGCGGAGGTACGGGTCTGTCCGTTTTGTTACGAGGGCTGAAGCACGAGCCTGTGCATATAACTGCAATTGTGACAGTAGCCGATGATGGGGGAAGCTCTGGTCGATTGCGCGAGGAAATGGATATGCTCCCGCCAGGAGATATTCGAAACGTTTTGACGGCTCTAGCTGATACGGAACCATTGATGGAAAAAGTGATGCAGTATCGTTTTTCCGCAGGCACGGGTTTAGCAGGGCATAATTTGGGAAATCTATTACTTGCAGCGATGAACGAGATTACGGGAGACTTCGTTACAGCTGTGAAAACATTGAGCGGAGTTCTGGCGGTTCGAGGGGATGTTTTACCCGCGTCGACACAGTCGATTCGTCTCGTCGCGGAAATGACAGACGGGTCGTACGTGGTAGGAGAGTCGCAGATTCCACTGACTGGAAAGGAAATCAAACGAGTCTTTCTCGACCCGGAGGATGCAGTTCCCCTGGCAGATGCTCTGTCAGCGATCGCTGAAGCAGATGCGATCCTGATTGGGCCGGGAAGCTTGTACACGAGTATCCTGCCCAATTTGCTGGTTCGAGGATTGTTTGACGCTATCAAAAGCTCGACGGCTCCGAAGATTTACATCTGCAACGTGATGACACAGCCTGGGGAGACGGATGGGTTTACCGCTTCCAAGCACGTCAACGTCATGTATGAGCACGTCGATGGACCATTTTTAGATACGATTATTGTTAATTCAGCAGAGCTGCCAGCCTATGTATTGGAAAAGTATGCGGAAAAGGGAGCAGCTCCTGTCCCATGTGATCTGAAAAAGCTGCGACAGCTAGGGCTACAGGTCGTCGCCAAGCCGCTGGTCACATTTGAGGACGGCTATCTGCGACACGATGCACTGGCAGTAAGTAAACAAGTGGTTGCACTCGTCAAGCGCAGGCGAAAGGTGCTGAAGATAGAGAAGGAGTGAGGGTCAATGTCATTCGCCGCGCAGACCAAAAAAGAATTAACGATGCAGGAGGGTGCTGACTGTTGCAGCAAAGCGGAGCTGTCTGCCTTGATTCGCATGAACGGCAGCCTTCAGTTCGGCGCAGGACGGTTCGTACTCGATGTCACAACGGAAAACGCGGCGATTGCGAGACGGATTTACACCTTGATCAAAAGGCTGTTCCAGATTCACGCCGAGCTATTAGTCCGGAAAAAAATGCGCTTGAAGAAGAACAATGTGTACATCGTAAGGATACCCAATAAGGCGAACGAAATTTTGCAGGATTTGGGCATCATGGATTCGAGCCTCTCGTTTCTCTCGGGTGTGGCGCCAGATATTGTGAAGAAATCATGCTGCCGCGCAGCGTATTTGCGCGGCGCTTTTCTGGCAGGGGGTTCGGTCAATCACCCGGAGGCGTCCAGCTATCATTTGGAGATTTTTACGGCCTATCAGGATTTTTGTGAGGCATTGACCAAGATCGCCAATCGGTATAAACTAAATGCCAAGTGCATCGAGCGGAAAAAAGGGTATGTTCTCTACATTAAAGAAGGCGAAAAGATTACGGAGTTCTTGAGTTTGATTGGAGCTCACCAGGCACTTCTCTATTTCGAGGACGTACGAATCGTCAAGGATATGCGCAACTCGGTGAATCGCTTGCATAACTGCGAGATAGCCAATATTAACAAGACGGTCAATGCAGCGACGCAGCAACTGGAGAATATTCAGCTCATCGATCAGGAAATGGGCTTGGAGAATTTGCCAAAACGCCTGCGAGAGGTAGCGGAGCTGAGGATGGCTCATCCCGATATTAATTTAAAGGAATTGGGTGAGATGCTGCCTAGCGGAGTTGTCAGCAAATCGGGAGTCAATCACCGCCTGCGAAAAATTAACGAAATCGCTGACAAATTACGAGAAAAACAAAATATTTCGATGTAGATGCATGATATACTAAAGGATAATAGTCTCTAGAGAAGGAGGTCCATTCATGGTTCAACAGCAGGTAGTGGTCCAATTGAAAACCGGTTTGCAGGCACGCCCGGCAGCCTTTTTTGTGCAGGAGGCCAACCGTTTTGCTTCGGAAGTGTTCGTAGAAAAGGAAAATAAGAAAGTGAACGCGAAAAGCATCATGGGTATCATGAGCCTCGCGATCAGTTCGGGTACGGAAATCACCATTTTGGCAGAAGGGCCGGATGCCTCCCAGGCAGTAACGAGTCTTGCCAAGCTAGTAAGCAAAGAAGAATAGTAGTAGAGCAGAGGACACTTTCCACTTGGGAGGTGTCTTTTTTTGGATGGAGCGGATTTAGCGGTTTTTGCGTCATTTTTTGCCTCGTTGGGACATGCTAATCCATGTGAAAAACTCAACGAGGGGGAACGAAAATGACCAATCGCGATACGTGCCAAGACAGCTGCAATGAAGGCCGCGACTCCTATGACATGGATATTGACCGCATGATTAACGAAGGCTTGGGTGGAGGGCTAGTCACCGATCAGAATGGATTGATCGAGGAGACGAGTGTCGACACAATGACCGGTGCTACTGCAGCCAAGCAAGCGCTAGAATAACTACGGGGAAGTCATGATCAGGAGGGAAGCAGAATGGATTTGACACGTGCGCAGGAGATTGTCCACTCCAACGAAAAAATCGTGGTACACTACAAGGGAGATTCCGTATGGATTGACGAGCTGGACGAGTCAACGCAAACGGCTCGCATCCATACCGAACGAAATCCTGCCAGCAGCTTGAGAGTTCAGGTAGGTCAGCTGGAGGAAAAACGGGATCAGTGACCATTATACAAACCGGGCGTTCAGTGGAGAAAAAATCCAATGCGCTCGGTTTTTTTCGCTTCTATCAGCTTGCCAGTGATTTGACAATGAAAATTCTTGTCAAATATACTTTTAAGTAAGGAGATACATAGGGAGGGGATTTGCATGTTTGTACAGGTTCGCAAAACGGTTGAAACAGAAGGGAATGCCGATAAAGTAGTCGCTCGATTCAGTGGTGAGGGACTAGTCGAGAAACAGGAAGGCTTCATTGATTCAACCGTTCCCGTAAAAAAGGTCAGTCGTGGAGACGAAGAGGTCATGGTGATTGTCCGCTGGGAGTCAGAGGCTCACTGGAAGCAATGGGAGAAGAGTGACGCTCATATCGCTGGACACAAAGCGAATCTCGGAAAGCCGAAGCCTGAATATATTGTAAGTTCGGAAGCTGCTCTCTATGAAGTGAAGTCTGTGAAAAAGGCGGCAAGCGAATCATGACCGCAAAAGGGATTGCGATCCTCTCAGACGTGCATAGCAACGTATTTGCTCTGGATGCAGTGCTGGCTGATCTGGATAAGAGAGAGATTGACATGATCGTAAACCTGGGAGATGTGCTATTTGGTCCGATATGTCCTCTGGAGACGGCGGAGAGACTCATGGCCAAGAAGAATGTCATTTCTATCATGGGAAATTGCGATCGGATTTTGTTGGAGGAGCAAAGCGAGTCTTTGACGTTTCAGCAGGTGAAGCCATTGCTTACCGATGCGCACCTGGAATGGATCCGTACGTTTCGGAAGACTTGGGTCTACGAAGACATCTTCTTTTGCCACGGAACGCCTTTTTCAGATGATACGTATCTGCTGGAGGAGGTCACGGAAAACGGAGCAGCCAACAGAGAGCTTCAAGCGGTTGCGGAGCAGCTCAAGCACCTCGAGCAACGCGTCATTGTCTGTGGGCATACGCATCTGCCAAAGAGCGTGCAGCTGCCAGATGGCAAGCTTGTCATGAATCCGGGCAGTGTCGGTTTTCCCGCCTATTACGAGGAAGAGCCGCATCCACACGCGATGGAGTCCTTGTCGCCACATGCGAAATACGCGATATTGTGGCGAACCACGCATGGCTGGAGGGCGGAGCAAATCATGGTTCCCTATGATTGGGAGCAGGCAAGCCGAATTGCAGAAGAAAAGGGCAGACCGGATTACAGCTACGCCATACGTACGGGATACGCCTACATACCGTAACCCATAAGAAAAACACCCAGCCACTTAAAGTGCACCCCTTCACAGCGATCAGGGTTTCCAGTACACGTCCTACGATTACCACGACATGCTGCCAAAGGTTGGCGCCCAAATCAGCATGTCTCGCCGAGGCAATTGTTATGACAATGCCTCAATGGAGAGCTTCTTCTCGCATCTCAAGACAGAAGCGCACTATCCATATGATATTCGATCTGTTGAGGAAGCACATAGGCGAATTGAGGAATACATCCATTTTTACAATAACAGCCGACCACAAAGAAAGTTAAACAAGCTGACCCCGGTACAGTACCGGAGCCAGCTTGTTGGGTAGGGCTTTTCTTAGCTGTCTATGATTTGGGGTCTTGACCAACTCGGGGCGGGTGTTTTTTCATTCCGAAAGCTTATTTTTTCGAAGAAGGCTCGGAAGTGATCACTTTATCGATCAGTCCGTATTCAACCGCATCAGCAGCACTGAGGAAGTTGTCGCGATCTGTATCCTTCTGAATGCGCTCCAGAGGCTGGCCGGTACGCTCAGCAAGGATTTGATTCAAGTGGTCACGCATTTTCAAAATACGTTTTGCAGCGATTTCGATGTCGCTCGCTTGACCTTGCGCGCCACCCAAAGGTTGGTGGATCATCACTTCACTGTTCGGAAGCGCAAAACGTTTGCCTTTTTCACCGGCTGCCAGCAAGAAGGCACCCATCGAAGCTGCCATACCGATACAAATCGTGGAGACAGCAGGCTTGATGAAGTTCATCGTATCGTAAATGGCCATACCGGCTGTAATGGAACCGCCAGGGCTATTGATGTACAGAGAAATATCTTTGTCTGGATCTTCTGCCTGAAGGAACAACAACTGGGCCACCACAATGTTCGCTACCGTATCGTTAATGGGGGTTCCCAGAAAGATGATGCGGTCCTTGAGCAGGCGGGAATAAATATCATAAGCACGTTCACCGCGGTTGGTCTGTTCAATGACAGTAGGGATCAAATTCATGTGCATCTAGTCTTCCTCCTCTCTTTGTAAGAATATCATACACAAAAGGTCAATGAAGGTCAAACACTTAACTGCAAGCCCTCATTACCATGTTTGCCAACTTGCCTACCCTTAAACCTATTGAGCAAAGAAAACATTTATTCTTCGTCTTCTACCTCGCTTAATTCCACTGCAAGACGCAGCTTCGCCGTCATCTTTTTCCCGTGAATGATCGTGTATTCGTCAATTTGTTTGGCCTGCAGCTGGTTGATGGCCTCCGCCAGGGACTGCTCGTCCTGATAGGGCTGGATGGTCAGCAGGCATTCTTCGTCGCTTGCTTCCTGGAAGATCAAGAAATAACGCTCTTCTGCCATAAGTACCTCACGTTTATAAGTTACCCACAGTTTTATCCACAGCTTGTGCACAAAAACATTTGTTCGCGGGATATTTTTTTTAATCAAGAAAAATTTGACTGGGTAAATGTTTGTTATTGTCTATAGTGTGGGCATGAATGAGGATTCTTCTGCATAGGAAAAGAGTGGTAGAAAAAAGGATTCCGTAAAACAAGCGTCGAAGTTAAAAATTTGGAATTTATTTCATTAACAATTGAGGGGTGTTTACCATGCTTCGCAAGCTTTCGGCATTTTTCCTGACAGCAGCGCTCTTGACTGGCAGTGTAGCAGCAACGGCTGCCTTTGCCCAGTCGGCTCCGGTCCAACAGCAAAAAATCAAGGTCAACCTGAACGGAAAGGAGCTTGCTTTCCCGCAGGACATCGTTACGGAAAATGGTGTAGCTTACGTGAACTCCAGTACGCTGGCAATTGCTTTGGGTGGTTCGGCAGCTTGGGATACGATGAGCAAATCGCTTCTGGTGGCAAAGGACAACAAGTACGCGCTGCGCATGTACCAAAATAGCACGTTTGCTTATAAAAACGGTAAGGAAACCAGAGTCCCGTATGCACCGCGTGTAACGACGGGTGCGGTTCTGGTTCCGCTCGTATTCATTGCACAGGAGCTGGGAGCAAAAGTCAGCTACGATGCGAAAAAGCTTACCTACAACCTGACGATCGAAATCAAATCATAGTCAGCGAAAGCTTCTGGAGGAATCCTCCGTTGTAGTCGTCTCCGAGCTTCCCTATAATAGAGACAAAGCACGTGCAACGGAGAGGAGCACCAGACATGCAAGGAAGCACGATTGCCAGCGTAGTCATGATCATTGTTTTTGTGGCAGTGGCCATTTACGTGATGTGCAAAGCGTATTCCCATAAATACAAAGAATAGAAAGTATTTTCCAAATGAAGCCGTTTCCTTATCAGGAAGCGGCTGTTTCTATTTAAATATATTATCATCGTTCATATGGAATAGAAAAATTGTTATTTTAGTTGCAAATTTTCTAATTTATTTTACAATGTAGTAGTAGTTCATAGTTTGTTCGTAAATAAAGAGGGGGATGTTTGCTATGAAAAAACAGAAGACACTGTCAATTCTCGCAGCTACGTTTGCGTTGGGTTCACTCTTGGCTGGCTGTGGTGGAGGTCAAAGTGCTGCTCCACAACAAAGCGGCACATCGGAGCAAAGCAACAGCGGCGGTGCAAGTGCAGGCGGCACATTGGAAAAGCTGGTAATCGGCGTCGTAGGGCCAATGTCGGGCCAATATTCTGACTATGGAAGCACGGCAAAAGCTGGTGCAGAGTACGCACTGAAAGAGAAAGCGGAAGCCTTCAAGAAACTGGGCTTCGACGTGCAGCTTTCCGCTCAAGACGACCAGGCTGACCCGAAACAAGGGGTAGCGGTAGCACAAATGCTGATTTCCAACCCAGACGTGGTAGGGGTAGTTGGACATGCGACTACCGGTGCTTCCATTACGGCCGCTGCTCAATACGATCAAGAAAAGCTGGTAATGGTTTCTCCTTCTGCAACAGGCTCCGACCTGACCGAGCAAGGCAAAAAGATCGTACACCGCATTTGCGCGCGTGACGACCAACAAGGATCCAAAGCAGCGATCTACGCAAAAAATCAGCTGAATATTAAAACAGCTTATCTAATGCATGACAAGCAAGCATACGGCCAAGGTCTGGCAGAAGAAGTGAAAAAGCAATTTGAGAAAGACGGCGTTCAAATCCTGGGCTTCGAAGGCGTAACAGCTGGTGAAAAAGACTACAGCGCAGTGATCAACCAAATCGTTGCGGCAAACCCAGAGATGGTATACTTCGGAGGTTACTACTCCGATGCAGGAATCATCGTGAAGCAAGCGCGTGAAAAAGGCTTTAAAGGGATCTTCATGGGTGGAGACGGCTACGACTCTGCAGACCTGGTGAAAATCGCAGGTGCTGACAACGCGAACAACGTTGTCTTTACTTCCACGGTTGGCGATGTAGGCGCTACAGAAGACGGCAAGAAGTGGATCTCCGACTTCGAAAGCTCGACTGGCAACAAAGTAGGGATCTTTACTTCCTTTGGCTATGACTCCATGGGTGTTATGCTGAATGGTCTGGAAGAAGCGATCAAAGCAAACGGCGGCAAAAAGCCTTCCCGTGAGCAAGTGCTGGAAGCTGTTCACAAAACAAAAGACTACAAAGGTAAATTCGTAAACGTAACCTTCGACGATAAAGGCGACAACACATTTGCATCCGTATACGTGTACAAATACGAGAACGGCCAAAAAGTATTTATCGGCGAAGCGAAATAACGACTTAGGTGCGAAAGCGTTTTGGGACATACTACGTTTGGCATGACAACCTTAAGCCCCAGCAAAGGAAGGGAATCGAATGTCAAACAATCGCAACACCCAAAACGGCGGCAACCAAGGTCACAGCAGTAAGAATCAAAAGAGCCAGAACCAAAAGTCTGAGCGAGACCGCAACCTGAACAAGCAGGATCCGCAGTAAAGCAGCAAAGGAAATGCCCACCCGTTGAGCTGAGTGCTCGAGGGTGGGCATTTTCTGTAAGTGGGGCCAATGCAGTGGCCAAACGCTTAAAGGCCCTGTTTGTTCGGCAGGCGTTTTTCAGGGTGATTATACCCTTGATGCTGCTTGTTCTTGAGGTCTTTGGCTTGCGCTTCGTGGATTTTGGCCACGAACTCACTCGTACTCATTTTCGTAAAATCCATGGATTGCACACCTCCCATTGCCCTAAGGAATCGTACCCTGTTAGGATGACCCAATGTCATCGTCGACAATCGGCAGGGTGATTTTTACGACGGTTCCCTGATTTTTTTTGCTGGTGATATGGAAGGTGCCATTGTGATCCTTGATGATTTTGTTACTGATCATCAGGCCAAGACCCGTTCCCTTATCTTTGGTCGTGAAAAACGGCTCGCCCAGCTTGGACAATAATTCCTCGGGTACCCCACAACCGTTGTCAGCCAGTCTGACCAAGACGTGGCGATTTGGCAGCAATCGGGTGGAGATACGGATTTCCCCCTGCCCATGATTCGCAATGGCCTCGATCGAGTTCTTTATAATGTTGATAAATACTTGCTTCAGCTGATTTTCTTCACCAGCGATAGGAGGGCATTTGCCAAAGGAGGTCTGGAACCGTATATTTTTCAGGTTGGCCTCCGAGGCGAGCAGTGCCAGCAGGTTTTGCATCAGGACGATGAGGGAAATCGGCTTGATCTGCAGATTCTGCGGTTTGGACAAGATCAGCAGCTCACTGACAATGAGATTGATTCGCTCGAGCTCGGATAGCATGATGTCGGCGTACAGCTTGTTGTCCTGCAGAGTCGGATACAGCAGCTGAATGAAGCCCTTTAGAGAAGTCAAGGGATTGCGGATCTCATGGGCGATTCCTGCTGCCAGCTCTCCGATGACGGATAGCTTTTCTGCTTTGCGCAAAAGCTCTTCATTGTTCCGGCGCTCGGTAATATCGCGGGATACCAAGATGAAGCCGTCGCATTCATTTTCCTTGGTCATGATCGGAACACCTTTGGATTCTAAGACGATCCACTTGCCGTTCTCGCATTGATAGCGGAATTCGTACGTTCCTGCTTTTTGATAGTGGATCAACTGGTTGAAATGCTTGATGAAAAGATTGCGGTCATCGGGATGTACGTGCTCCAGCGTCACTTGTGACATGAGCTTGTGACGCCCCAGCACACGTTCATGAGAGGGCGACAGGTACAGGATTTCTCCCTGTTTATCGGTAATCATGATAAAATCGTCGGTGTGCTCGAGGATGATCCTGTTTTTCTCTTCGCTTCGGAGCAGGGCAGCCTCGGAATACTTTCGTTCCGTTACGTTGCGTGCGACGAACATGATGTTTTCCACCTGTCCTTGATCATCGAGGATGGGGAAGCCGCGTGTGTCAAACACAATGGGTGAACCGTCTCTGCTTAGGGAGCGAACTTCAAACTGGACTTGCTCCTTGGTTGCCATGATTTGCTGGTGGCAAGCTCGCATAAGAGGCATGTCGTCAGGGTGAACGAGCAGCAATCGACTTGAGGACTGGAACTCCATGTGCGAATATCCGAGATGCTGCTCGACAGATGGTGAGATATAAATGCGTTCCATGGCGGGATTAAAAATCGTAATAATGTCTTGGGTATGATCGATCAACAGGCGATATTTGGTCTCGCTCTGCTTCAAGGCTTCTTCGACTTTTTTACGGTCCGAAATATCGCGAGCGGTGCAAGCAGAACCGATAATGGTCCCATGCTCGTCGAAAATGGGTACAATCGTCAGGTTCACATCCATCAGGGATCCGTCTTTACGCTGGCGAACGGTTTCGAAATTGGTGATTTGTACCCCCATTGTGCGTACAGCGTCAAAGAGCTGATGGGCTTCCACCTTCAGATCCTCCGGGATAAAACAATAGGGTGTTTCCTTTAGCTCGTCCATTGTCCATCCGTAATTGTGTTCAAAAGCTTGATTGATTAAGATGAGCGTGTTGTCCATATCACTGAATGAAATCGCATCCGTCGTGTAGTGAAAAAAGGCACGAAGGAGCTGATCGGAAAGCCGTTGCGTGGATAATTGCTTTTTGGATCTCTTCCTTTTCCATGAAAAGGAGGAAGTGAGCTTGTCCATTGTTGGTTCCCTGCCTTGTCAGTGGGATGGTGTAATGCACTGTGATGGATGATGTCGTAACTATTCGCTTTGAAGATGCCTTTTTCCTATCGCTGAGGACGGAATTATCGAGAGTGATTTGAAATTCACGAGATTGGCTTAAATGAGTGACATCCTGCAGCGTAGAAATCAGGTATAATGAAGAGAAAAAGAAAGACAGGGGGGATTGTGAATGACAACGGGTTTTCTTGTAGTGGTGGTCATTATATTCGTTCTAATTATCGGAAGCACCCTCTGGGTCACGAATAAAGCTTACTCCCGCAAGTCGGAGCGGATCGATCCGTTACCGGGTAAAGAGGGTATTCGGAAAGAATTGGATCAATAGCTTTCACATATAGAAGCCTGCGGCCGCTGCTGCAGGCTTTTTTCAACGTATAAGAATTTATAAGCGTAATGCTTATGAATTCTGGAGCGCATGAAAACTTTCCACTAAAACGCGGTCGCTCCTCCTTGAGCAGGCCTCGATAGAGGTTTTCTTATTGCAACTTTTACAGCAAGGCCCGCATCGAGCTAGTCAGCTGGAAGGCGAGTCGTCCGATTTCCTCCGGCGTCTCGCGAAACTCGCGCAAAGTCCACTCGGTTAGCAAGACGTGAAGGGTAGAGGAAAGGGAGCGTTGGGCATAGTAGTCCAGTCCTTCCAGGGGAAAAGGCTTCTTTGCCTCAGAGTCAGGCTGGACGAGCTCAGAAATGACATATTCCAGGCTGCGAAAGATGATTTGCCTGATTTTCCGGTCTCGGTTGTTAATGTTGGTTACAAGGGAGACAGGCGTATGCTCCTTCCACATGCGAAACAGCGAGATAAACATATTTTCGTCCAGTCCATTGGGTTCATCCACTTTTAGCCAGAGCTCCGCATAAAGCTGGCATAAATAGTCAAACAAAATATCGTCTTTATCTTGGTAGAGTGACAAATCCTTTCGTTTGTCTATTTTCCCTCTGATTTGCGTGAAATCATTTGAAAACGAGAGAAATCTATATTAGTGTTACAATTGTAACATTTGATCTGCCGCATGCGCATCGGGAGAACAGAGAAGGGGGCAGGGATATCGGGAAAGGATGTTTTATTTTTTTTATGTCTTTTTAACTGATAATGATATTCATTTTTAACAAAGGATGCTAGGGGGAAAAGATTCATGTTTACCAGAGCTTTCACAAAAGGAAGAATCACAGCGATGCTGCTCGTCGTATTATCGTTGCTCGTATCCGCGTGCGGGAGTCAGACAACGGCACCAGCTCCAGCCGCAACACAAGCACCTGCAGCCAAGGAAAGTCTAGCGCCAGCCGCAGAAGAGGCGAGAACGATCACGCATGCCATGGGAGAAACCAAGATTACAGGGACACCACAGCGGATTGTCGTGTTGACCACACAGGGGACGGAGAGCTTGCTCGCATTGGGAATCAAGCCGGTAGGGGCCGTCAAATCGTGGATCGGTGACCCGTGGTACGATCACATCAAGGATCAAATGGGCAAAGTGGAAGTAGTAGGAGATGAAACGCAGCCGAACATGGAGCTGATCGCAAGCCTGAAGCCGGACCTGATCCTCGGTACGAAGGTACGCCAAGAGAAAATCTACACGCAGCTTTCGTCCATCGCTCCAACCGTATTTACCGAAAATCTCGGTGACAGCATGATCGAGAACTTTGAGCTGTACACACAGGCACTGAACAAGGAAGCAGAAGGAAAGGCCGTACTCGACGCTTTCAACAAAACGATCGAGGAAGCGAAAACGAAGCTCGGCGATAAAACAAAAATGCAGGTATCCATGGCTCGCTTCCAGCCTGGCAAAGTACGAGCATACCTCAAAAACAATTTCGCGGGAGTCATTCTGGATAAGATCGGATTTGCAAGACCGGAAGCACAAAACAAGGATGAGTTCACGCAAGACATTGCGAAAGAGCAGATCAACCTGCTGGATGGGGATGTTTTCTTCTACTTTACTTCCGATCGTGAAGGCGATGACGGAGCGACCAAAACAGCAAAGGAATGGCTCAGCGATCCACTCGCGCAAAACATGAAGGTGGTTAAGACAGGGCGCGCTTACCTGGTGAACGAAGCGATCTGGAACTCTTCGGGAGGCATTCTGGCTGCTGAACTGATGGTAAAAGACGTGGAGAGGATCTTCGGGGAAATCAAATAGACAAGGGGAAGGAAAACAAAAGAAGACTGGAATCATTCAGTCTTCTCATTACTTCGATGGTACGCCTGAAGGGAATCGAACCCCCGCACATGGTTCCGGAGACCATTGCTCTATCCACTGAGCTACAGGCGTATGGTATGGAAAAGTAATACTTACCCATTATAAGACATCTTCTGAGCCAAATGCAAACAAAAAACCTGCTTTTGGTTCAATTTTTTCGTGAGGGTGAACTCATTCAAGGGAAAAGGGAAGGGGCAGCCGCGCCGTGACGTTGCCCCTTCTGTTTTATGCGTTTACGCGATCTTACTTCGAAAAGTGTGCCACGATCTCATCGAGCAGCAGGTTGGCGGACAGGATGCCACCGCCTGTATTCCAGATGACTTCGTTGACTTGGAAGACTTGATTGTTTTTTACAACGCTCAGGTTTTTCCAAAGAGGATCATTGACCCATTCGTCACGGTAAGTCGCAGCCGCTTTGTCGTCGTAGTCGGAGACCCAGTAGAACAGGACATCGCCATCGGCTTCAGCCATTTGTTCTTTTGCGATGACTTGCATGAATTCATCTTTATCCTGAGAAGCGGGACGTGCAAAGCCGAGCTGGTTGAACAGCACGCCTGCAAACGTGTCTTTCATGTAGAGGCGGACCTTTCCTGGCAAGAAGCGGACGATCGATACCTTCGTCTTTGTCTTTTCACCCAGTTTGGTTTTCGCTTCCTCTACTCTTTGGTCAAAGCTGGCCAGAAGCTTATCACCCTTTGCCTTTTTGTTTACCGTTTCCGCATAAAGCTTGAAGTTGATCTTCCAGCTTCCGGACAGGTCCTCGGCAAACACGGTCGGTGCGATGGAGGAAAGCTGGGAGTAGATTTTTTCCTGACGTACTTTGTTGCCGATGATCAGATCCGGCTTCAGACTGGCGATCAGCTCGATATTGGGCTGGGTTTCCTCGCCAAGATCGGTGACACCTTGCATTTGCTCTTTAATATGGTCATACCAGGGCTCGCCTTGCCAGGACTTGACTGCTCCTACGGGCTTGACGCCGAGACTGAGAAGGGCTTCTGTCCCTTCGTTGGTGAGGATCACAACGCGCTGGGGATCTCCTTTGAGCTCGGTTTCCCCCATCGCATGTTTAATCTTTCTCACTTCCGAGCGGGTATCGCTAGAAGCGGGAGTTGAAGCGGGTGCTGTTGTTGCTGCTGTTGTTGGCTGACTATTTGCGGCATTTTGACCGCCTGCAGCATTTTGACTACCGGAGCCGCAGCCTGTGACAAACAGCATCAAAGACAAGCCGAGGGAGCATAAAACCTGAAAGACTGGCTTACGAGGAGTAAGCATGATGGACGACCTCCTGATAGTGATATTCATTATCGTTTATACAAGTCATACTGTATAATTAAGGAAAAGGAATGTCAACGGATTTTTTGATAACAATTATCAATCTCATTGACGAGCTGGAAATAGACAGCTTACAATGAGAGGAAATTGCCTGGGAAGAAAGTAGGGAACAGCCGTGAAATTTCTTTTGCACAGCCGCGTTCAAAAGTCGGTTGTTCTAGTTGTAGGAATCGTCTTATTAGGTATAGCCATGGTTGCTAGCGTTCTGTACGGTATCCAAAACTTTCGCATTGCGACTGCGATTGAAGCGTATACCAGCTTTACCGGGAGCAACGAGCAGCTCATCATTTTGCATACGAGGGTTCCTCGAGCGATCGTAGCAGCCTTTGTAGGAGGGAGCTTGGCATTGGCGGGAGTCCTTTTGCAGGCTTTGACCCGCAATCCACTCGCTTCCCCTTCCGTTTTTGGGATCAACTCGGGAGCGGCCCTGCTGATTGTCGTTGCCTTGTTTTTGTTCGGAGGTATGTTTACCTTTACGCAGATGATGTGGGTCGGATTTTTAGGTGCAGCCTTGACTGCCTTGATCGTCTACATACTTGGTTCTGCAGGTAGAGGAGGGATGTCCCCCGTAAAGGTGACGCTCTCTGGCGCGGCAGTCGCTGCGTTTGCGTCTTCTTTGACCTCGCTGTTTATGCTCATCGACGATAAGACGATGGAAGAAGCACTCTACTGGCTGGTAGGTTCCGTGTCAGGCAGAGATTTGCGCCACGCCCAGATGATTATTCCGTATCTTGTGACTGGATGGATCCTTTCCATTTTTCTGGCTG
This sequence comes from Brevibacillus centrosporus, assembly GCF_003710815.1. Classification (GTDB taxonomy): domain Bacteria; phylum Bacillota; class Bacilli; order Brevibacillales; family Brevibacillaceae; genus Brevibacillus; species Brevibacillus centrosporus. Next base: position 36,986 of record NZ_RHHP01000043.1, on the reverse strand, counting down.
GCTCTTTAAATCTGATGGCCCTCGGCGATGATGTCGCGAAGAGCCTCGGACAAAAAATTGTCTGGGTGAAGGCTTGTATCGTGATCGTCGTCGTCCTTCTCGCAGGGGGGGCGGTTGCGCTCACAGGTCCCATCGGCTTTGTCGGGATCGTAATTCCGCATATCTGCCGCTATCTGGTCGGGATAGACCATCGCTGGGTGATTCCTTACAGTGTGGTCATGGGAGGCATGTTTCTCGTCTTGGCGGATCTGGTATCCCGTTTTCTGCTGATGCCGGAGGAAGTACCAGTAGGAGTGGCTACGGCTGTCATCGGCGTGCCGTTTGTCATCGCCATCGTTAGGAGGAGGGCGCATGAATAAATTTGCGGTCGTTCGCAGTCAAAAGCCTTTGCTTTCGTTTCAGATTCACGTTCGTTCTTTTGTGATTATCGGCATGCTCATTAGCCTGCTTGCTGTGGCGATTGTGGCAAGTATCGGGCTGGGGAGCATTCGCATCCCAGTGTCGGAAGTACTGAAATCGCTAGTCGGGATGGGGGACAGCACCTTCCAGCTGGTCGTCGTGAATTTGCGTCTGCCTCGCATTCTGGTATCGGTCATGGTCGGTGCCGCGCTGGCTGTTTCTGGAGCCATTTTGCAGGCGCTCGTCCGCAATCCTCTGGCTTCACCTGACTTGATCGGGACGACAAATGGAGCAACTGCTGCTGCGGTTGCGTTTATCGCTTTTTCCAATGGGACTTACAGCATTCATTGGCTGCCCCTGGTAGCTTTGATCGGCGGCTTTTTCGCAGCTTCGCTGACTTATGTGACGGCTTGGAAGCGGGGGCTGTCGCCGTTTCGCTTTGCCTTGATCGGTGTCTCCATTTCGGCGGCAATGGGAGCGTTGTCCGTTTACTTTATGATCTCAGGTCCGTTGTATCTGACTTCCCAAGCGCTTGGCTGGATGTCGGGAACGGTTTATGGAACCTCGTGGGATCATGTTCTCACCATTCTGCCATGGGTAGTCGGCTTTTTGCTGGTGACGATCATCCAGTCGCGTACGCTTAATGTACAGGAGCTGGGAGATGATATTGCCAAAAGCGTAGGGGTGCAGGTAGAAAGGAAGCGTTTGATCCTCATCGCGGTAAGTGTGGCCCTGGCAGCTGCTGCCGTAGGGATTGCCGGAGGAATCGGCTTCGTGGGCCTGATGGCACCTCATATGGCACGTAAGCTGGTAGGCTCGTCCTACGGTGCCCTGCTGCCGACCTCTGCGCTATTGGGTGGACTCTTTGTCCTGTTGGCGGACTCGGCAGCGCGGACGCTGTTTGTGCCTTTGGATGTGCCCGCTGGTGTTTTTACGGCTGCTGTGGGTGCCCCTTTCTTTATGTACTTGTTATATAGAAGCAAAAGAGAATAAACGCAAATCCTCCAGAAAAGTGGCCTTGATCGATGGGCCACTTTTTTCCGCTAGGTATTCATTTATTGGCAGGAAAATTGCAAGGGAGAACGAATATAATGACAATAGAGACGAGAGACGAAAAGCAGCTAGAGGAAGTGCCGGAAAGAGGAAAGGGGCGATTTCTTCATGAACATGGGACTGGGATTGTTTCAAGAACAGACGCTGAAGCTAGTGATGACGCCGGAGCTGCGTCAGGCGATTACCATATTGCAGTATTCTGCCGTCGATCTGATTTCCTATTTGCAGGAGCAGGCCATCGAAAATCCAGTCTTCGATCTGGAAGCACCGCGAGAAGTGGCCTCAGCCAAGGCGGAAAAGCCGACGCCGGAAATTGACTGGAAGGAAATCGTAGGGAATCGGGCGTCAGGCGAGTACACTGCAACTAAAAATGAAAGCACTTACAATCCGCTTGATTTTGTCCAGCAAGGCTCGGATAGCCTGTATGAGCATCTGGAACGCCAGCTCGGGTATGTAAAAGGCTTTACTCCGCTGCAAAAGAAAATTGCTTTGTTCTTGATCGGAAATCTGGATGAAAAGGGATACTTGGAGGTCACGCTCGAGGAAGCGAGCGCCAAGCTGGGAGCGGATCTTTTGGAGATCGAAGACGTGCTGTCGATCCTGCAGCACTTTGATCCGGTTGGAGTCGCGGCGCGAAGCTTGGAGGAATGCTTGCTGCTGCAGCTGGAACACCTGGCCCTCGATGATGAAAAGATCGTCCAGGTGGTGAAGTTCCACTTGCAGGATCTGGCGGATAATCGCTACCAGCGCATTGCCGATAAGGTCGGATGCACCCCTTTGGACGTGCAGGCGATGGCGGATCTGGTGCGTACATTGAATCCGCGTCCGGGTGCAGCGTACTCTCATGCGGATACACGCTATGTGATCCCGGATGTAGCGGTCGAAAAGGTAGGAAACGAGTATGTGGTACTGGTCAATGACATTGCGACACCTCGCCTGAAAATCAACAGCTTTTATGAAAAAATGCTAAGCCAGCAAAAGAGCCAGGAGGAAGCGAAGCAATTCATTCACGAAAAGCTGAATGCGGCGATGTGGCTGGCGAAAAGCTTGGAGCAGCGCAGGCTGACGCTCATGCGCGTGACACAGGCGATCGTGGAAATGCAGCAGGACTTTTTTGATCGCGGGATCGACTACCTCAAGCCGATGACGCAAAAAGAAATTGCCGAAAAGGTCAGTCTACATGAGTCTACGATCAGTCGGGCGACCAGCAATAAATACGTACAGACCCCAAGGGGAATATTTGAACTGAAGTACTTCTTTACCTCTGCGCTCTCTACTTCGAGCGGGGAAGCGACCTCATCAGAGAGTGTGAAGCGGAGAATCAAGGCCTTGATCGAGCAGGAAGACCGGAAGGCACCGCTGTCCGATCAAAAGCTGGGAGAAATGCTGCAGACAGAGGGAATCGAGATTTCTCGCCGAACGGTTGCCAAATACCGGGAAGAAATGATGATTCCGTCGTCCGCAAAAAGAAAGAGGTTTTAACGTTTGGTACAAGAACGAGTGATGGAAATAGTCCTCTATGGAAGAAACAGATGCCACCTGTGCGACGAGGTGGAGCTCTTGATCCGCACCTTGGCAAAGGAGTTCCCGCTTCGTCTGCAGGTGGTTGATATTGAGAGTGATCCAGTGCTGCACGAAGAGATGATGCTGGTCATTCCTGTAGTGGCGATCGACGGGGAGATTGTTTTCCGTTCGGTGACGCATGTCGTGACATTTCAGGAACTGCATCAGGAACTGACGCGCAGGACCAGCAAGTAAAAGGTCTCCCCACGTTAAGTGGGCTTGGGGAGGTCTTGCAAGTTTTTAGGAGATGTGCTACATTCGTGTTGTAGCGAGATTTCTTTTTTTTTGCTCCACGCGGGACATAAAATGTATATAGAGGGACAAAAAACGTCCCGTAATATGAATAGCCCATCCACACACACAAGGAAGAAGGTTTATGCGCCGATTACTTGAGTTGCAACAAAAGCTTTTACCCGACCTGATTCCCATCTTGCGCGACCGATACATGCTGCTGCGTTCGATCTATCACCTGCAGCCGATTGGCAGAAGGGGCCTGGCTCAGGAAATGGGTACGACCGAGCGGATCTTGCGAGCAGAAGTGGATCTTTTAAAAGAAACAGGACTGCTCCACGTGACCGCAGCGGGTATGAGTCTCAGTGAAGAAGGCATGCAGGTGTTGGATGAGATGGAGCCGATGGTAGGCGAATTGTTCGGTCTGACAGATCTTGCTGAAGGCTTGCAGCGAAAGCTGGGGATCGCGGAAGTCATCGTCGTCTCAGGCAATGCCGATCAGTCGCCCTGGGTGAAGGAAGAGCTGGGACGCGTGGGAGCTCGCGTACTCAAGCAGGTCATCTCCGAGGGAGATATCGTCGCGGTTACAGGTGGCTCCTCCATAGCCAGTGTAGCGAAGCATTTATCGCCATCCGCTGCTTTCCGCTCCGTCCAGTTCGTACCGGCTCGCGGTGGCCTTGGAGAGCGAGTGGAGCTGCAGGCGAATACGCTTGCCTCTGCGATGGCGGCAAAGACGGGGGCTTCCTACCGACTGCTTCACGTGCCTGACCGACTCCATCCAGAAGCGCTGCAGACACTGCTCAAGGAGCCGCAGGTACAAGACGTCCTTTCGCTCCTGGGAGAGGCGCGCATCGTCTTGCATGGGATCGGTGACGCGATGACGATGGCGAAACGGAGGAACTACTCCGAAGATGAGCTTCATGAGCTGGAGGCTGCTGGAGCGGTTTCAGAGGCGTTTGGGTATTACTTTGATGAGGCGGGAGTGACGGTCCAGCGCATGCCGACCATCGGATTGCAGCTGGAGGAGGTTCACGAAGCGGAGAAAGTGCTATCCATTGCGGGTGGCGAAAGCAAGGCAAAAGCGATTCTTTCCTTTGCCAAACAGTCATGTCAGAATGTACTTATCACAGATGAAGGGGCTGCGAGGTCTCTGTTGTCTACATGACTGTATAAAAGGAAGGAAGTTGATTGAAATGCCTATGGCAGCGATGCTCCCGATTTTCTCGCTGATCGCAGGTATCGTGCTCAGCTTGACGATTGGTTTTCCGCTCGCGCTGGGGATTGTTTTCGCGATCTTGGTCACACTGGTTAGTGTAGTGAAGCTTGGCTATTCATGGAAAGCACAATTTGCCTTTGGCTGGGAAGGCGTCAAGCAGACAAAGCCTGTTCTGATGATCCTGTTTCTGGTCGGGCTGCTGATTCCGCTGTTGATGATGGGAGGTACGATTCCCGCAATCATCTACTACGGGCTTTCCATCGTCAATGTTGACTACCTGCTGGTCCTAGCTTTTCTCATGACTGCGGCCGTGAGCTATTTGCTCGGGACGTCTGTGGGAACACTGAGTACCGTCGGCTTATCGCTCATGGGGATCGCGCATGCTGCTGACATTTCACAGGGGATGGTCGCAGGCGCATTAATCTCTGGAGCGATGGTTGGTGAGCGTTTCTCGCCCATCTCCAGCAGCCGCTTGCTGGTATTGTCCAGTGTAGGAATGACAGAAGAGAAGGATAGACAGACGCGACGCCCTGCATGGCTGACCGTAGGTATTTGTGTGGTACTGTACCTGGTGCTCGATCTGTTTCGGTCACAGGCTGGCTCGAGCAATACCATTCAGATGTACCAGGAGCTTCTCCTGCGTCATTATTCCATCAGCTGGCTGCTCATGCTGCCGCTGATTGTGCTGATTGCTTCCTTTGCCTTTCGAGTAAAAGCGATAGTCGCCCTGCTTTACGGAATTGTTGCCAGTGCCATTCTGGTGTTTGTGACGGCGACTCCTGACGCCAAGACGTTTGCAGGCTCCATGCTTTACGGCTACGAGCTGCACTCAGGCACGTCACTCGATGAGCTGGTACACGGTGGCGGGATGCTGTCGATTATCAGTGTACTCATCCTGATCATCCTTGCAGGATTTTTGAACGGAATTTTGAACAGGGCTAACCTCTTGACTCCCATCGTTGACAAGATGATGGGATCTACCAAAAAGAGCACGGTTCTGGTAGCGAAGGCTGCAGCCCTGTCGCTGTTGGTCGTCATCATCAGCTGCAATCAGACGATCCCGATCCTCGTGCTCGGATCTACCTTGCTCCATCGCTTCTCACAGTGGAACGACGGACGGGTGTTTTTGGGGAAAACGATGATGGACACGACGCTGGTCATGCCTGTTCTGATTCCTTGGAATGGGCTGGCGATGGTGATTTCAATCGCCTTGGGTGTATCTACGGTAGAAACGCTGCCGTACCTGTTCTTTTCCTTGCTGTTGCCGATTGTAACGATTGTTGCCTCCCGAAATTTCAACACGGAGGGGGGCTCAATAGCCAATAAAAAAGCGATATAACTAGTGGGAGGTATTCCTTATGGTAAAGGTTGGTATTAACGGTTTTGGACGCATTGGTCGCAACGTGTTTCGTGCAGCGCTGAACAATCCAGATGTGGAAATCGTGGCAGTCAATGACCTGACTGATGCACAGACATTGGCACATCTGCTCAAATACGATACGGTTCATGGCGTGCTTGATCTGGATGTAGAAGCAGGCGAAAACTCGCTGATCGTAGGCGGAAAAGAAATCAAGGTTCTCGCTGAACGTGATCCAGCTCAGCTCAAATGGGCGAATTACGGCGTAGAGATCGTGGTAGAATCCACAGGTCGTTTCACCAAACGCGAAGATGCAGCGAAGCACCTGGAAGGCGGAGCGAAAAAAGTTATCATTTCCGCACCTGCTACCAATGAAGACATCACAGTGGTTATGGGCGTAAACGAAGACAAATACGATCCAGCACAGCACACCGTGATTTCCAACGCATCCTGCACTACGAACTGCCTGGCACCTTTTGCGAAAGTCCTGAACGACAAATTCGGTATCGTGCGCGGCTTGATGACAACCGTCCACTCCTATACCAACGACCAGCAAATTCTCGACCTGCCGCACAAAGATCTGCGCCGTGCGCGTGCAGCAGCAGAGAATATCATCCCTACCTCCACAGGAGCAGCAAAAGCAGTGGCACTCGTACTGCCTGAGCTGAAAGGCAAGCTGAACGGCTTCGCAATGCGCGTACCAACTCCTAACGTATCTGTCGTGGATCTGGTAGCTGAACTGAAAGCAGATGTGACGGTTGATGAACTGAACCTGGCGTTGAAGGAAGCAGCAGAGGGACCACTCAAAGGCATCCTTGGCTATTCCGAAGCACCGCTCGTATCCTCCGACTACAATGGGAACCCAGCATCCTCGACAATCGATGCCTTGTCGACTATGGTCCTAGAAGGAAACATGGTCAAAGTAGTATCTTGGTACGATAATGAATGGGGTTACTCAAATCGTGTTGTAGACTTGTGCCATTTTGTTGCGCAGCGCGGCTTCTAACAGATAAAATAGAACTGTTGTGGAAAAAAAGGGAGAGCAATCTCCCTTTTCCCATATCTGTTTTACGAATAAAAAGCCAATGATTTGGGAGGATCGTTCATGAATAAGAAATCTATCCGCGATGTTGAACTGGCAGGCAAGCGTGTATTCTGCCGCGTCGACTTCAACGTGCCAATGCAGGACGGGATTATCACCGATGATACACGCATCCGTGCTGCCGTGCCGACCATTCAATTCCTGGTGGAAGCAGGGGCAAAAGTAATCCTGGCAAGCCATTTTGGCCGTCCTAGCGGGCAAGTAGTGGAAGAGATGCGTCTGACCCCGGTCGCTGCCCATCTGTCTACTCTTTTGGGGAAAGACGTAAAGAAGCTGGATGACTCCATCGGAGCAGAAGTGGAAGCAGCTGTTCAGCAAATGGAAGCAGGAGACGTCATTCTGTTGGAAAACGTACGCTTCCACGCAGGGGAAGAAAAGAACGATCCGGACATTGCAAAAAGCTTTGCAGCGCTTGCTGATCTGTTTGTAAACGACGCGTTTGGTACCGCACACCGCGCCCATGCTTCTACAGCAGGGATCGCTAATTACATACCGGCTGTAGCAGGCCTATTGATGGAAAAGGAAATCCGCTTTATGGGTGGAGCTCTTTCTCGTCCAGAGCGTCCGTTTACGGCGATTGTCGGCGGAGCAAAGGTGAAAGATAAAATTGCTGTTATCGAAAATCTGTTGACCAAGGTCGATCATTTGATTATCGGCGGCGGCATGGCGAATACGTTTTTGAAAGCACAGGGCTATGGAATCGGTGCTTCTTTGTGTGAAGACGATAAGCTGGATCTGGCACGCACGCTGATGGCACAGGCAAAAGAACGCAATGTGTCTTTGCTCATGCCAGTAGATGTAGTTGTCGCTGACCGTTTTGCAGCCGATGCGGAGAAGCAGACGGTGAGTATCGATGCGATTCCAGATGGGTGGATGGCACTCGATATCGGCCCGAAAACCGTAGAGCAGTACCACAAAGTGATTGTGGACTCGAAAACGGTCGTATGGAATGGACCGATGGGCGTGTTTGAAATGGACGCATTTGCCCAAGGTACGATCGGTGTAGCGAAGGCGATGTCGGAATGCTCGGGTACGACTATCATCGGTGGCGGGGACTCGGTAGCCGCTGTTGAAAAAGCAGGCGTAGCGGAACAAATGACACATATTTCTACGGGCGGCGGAGCTTCCCTGGAATTCATGGAAGGAAAAGAACTGCCAGGGGTTGCGGTGCTCGCCGATAACGAATAGGGGGAGTTTTCTTGAGAACACCAATTATCGCGGGGAACTGGAAGATGTTCAAAACGATCGCAGAAGCTACTGCCTTTGCGCAAGAAGCCAAAGCGGGGACAACAAAGGCTGGCGTCGAAAAAGTCGTTTGCGCTCCTTTTACAGCGCTTCCGGCATTGGGCCAGATTTTCGCAGGTACGGATATTGCGCTGGGTGCACAAAACATGCACTTTGAAGAGCAGGGAGCCTATACCGGAGAGATCAGCCCGGGCATGCTAAAGGAAATTGGGGTGAAATATGTCATCCTCGGCCATTCGGAGCGCCGCCAGTATTTTCAAGAAACGGATGAGACCGTGAATAAAAAGGTGCATGCTGCCCTGAAGCATGATTTGGTGCCAATCGTATGCGTAGGCGAGAGTCTGGAGCAGCGGGAAGCGGGCGAGACAGCGAACGTCGTGCGTACGCAGACAGAGGGAGCGTTGGCTGGACTTTATGCTGCACAGCTTGCGAATGTCGTGATCGCGTACGAGCCGATCTGGGCGATTGGGACAGGCAAATCTTCTACAGCTGAGGATGCCAACGAAACGATCGCGATCATTCGCCAGACGATTGCCGAGCGCTTTGGGCAGGAAACAGCGGAGCAAATTCGCATTCAGTACGGCGGCAGTGTGAAACCGGAGAATATCGCCAGCTACATGGCTCAGCCGGATATCGACGGAGCGTTGGTCGGTGGAGCGAGCCTGGTTGCAGAAAGTTATTTGCAGCTCGTAAACGGAGCTTGCTTGTAAACGAAGCTCAGCAATAGGAGGAGAAACGAGATGGCAAACCGGCCGAAACCGGTTGCGCTGCTGATTGTAGATGGCTTTGCCCTGCGTGATGAGACGTACGGCAACGCAGTAGCGCAAGCGAAGAAACCGAATTTTGACCGTTATTGGAATCACTATCCCCATGCCACCCTGGAAGCGAGCGGGCTCGCAGTTGGGCTGCCAGAAGGTCAGATGGGTAACTCGGAAGTGGGGCACCTCAACATCGGAGCGGGGCGTGTCGTGTATCAGGACCTGACCCGTATCACCAAGTCCATCCGCGAAGGAGAGTTTTTTGAAAACGAAACCTTGCTGGATGCGTTCCGCCATGTAAAAGAGAACAACAAGCAGCTGCACCTGTTTGGCCTCTTGTCCGATGGGGGCGTACACAGCCATATTGCCCACTTGTTTGCGATTCTCGAAATGGCGAAGAAACAAAACTTCGAGCAAGTGTATATCCATGGCTTCCTCGACGGCCGTGACGTATCCCCTGACAGCGCCGTGGGATACATCGAAGATTTGCAAGCCAAGATTGCAGAAATCGGTGTAGGGAAAATTGCAACCGTGCAAGGACGATACTACGCGATGGACCGCGACAAGCGCTGGGAGCGGATCGAAAAGGCGTACCGTGCGATGGTGTACGCGGATGCGCCGCATTATCAGGATCCGATCAAAGCCGTAAAGGAATCGTACGAGAAGTCTATTATGGATGAATTCGTCATGCCAACCGCGATTGTGGATGAGCAGGGAGCGCCAGTCGCTACGATTCAAGACGGGGATGCCATCATCTTCTACAACTTCCGTCCAGACCGTGCGATTCAAATCTCGCAGGCTTTCACGAACGAGGATTTCCGCGGTTTTGACCGGGGAGAAAAGCGCCCGCGCAATCTTTACTTCGTCTGCCTGACGCACTTTTCCGAGTCAGTCGATGGATATGTAGCCTACAAGCCGTCCAATTTGGACAACACGCTCGGAGAGGTACTTTCCCAGCAAGGATTGAAGCAGCTGCGCATTGCAGAAACGGAAAAGTACCCGCACGTAACGTTCTTCTTTAGCGGAGGACGTGAGCAGGAATTCCCGGGAGAGACCCGTATTCTCATCCCGTCTCCGAAAGTGGCGACCTACGATTTGCAGCCGGAAATGAGTGCGATTGAGCTGACAGATGCAGTAGTTGCCGAGATCGAAGCAGACAATTTTGACGCGATCATCCTCAACTTCGCCAACTGCGACATGGTGGGACACTCCGGCCTCATGGAGCCGACCATCAAGGCGGTAGAAACGGTAGATGCTTGCCTGGGACGTGTCGTAGAAGCGATTACGGCAAAGGGCGGAGTGGCAGTCATCACAGCAGATCATGGAAACGCTGACCTGATGCTGGACCCAGCTGGACGCCCGATTACTTCTCACAGCACATACCCTGTACCGGTCATTGTGACCAAAGAAGGTGTGACGCTGCGCGAGGACGGTATTTTGGCTGATTTGTCGCCAACCTTGCTGGCTCTTCTCGGTGTTCCACAACCTACAGAAATGTCAGGCAAATCGTTACTTGCAAAATAGCTCGCTCTGGCACAAACTGAAATGGTGCCGAATGCAAGTCTATAAATAATGGTGGGGAGACCCGCTCGAAAACAAAGGAGATGGATGAGTAATGGCGATGATTACAGACATTTACGCACGCGAGATTATGGATTCCCGCGGTAACCCAACTGTGGAAGTCGAAGTGTATCTGGAAGACGGTTCGATGGGCCGCGCTGCTGTTCCGTCGGGCGCTTCTACGGGTGCTTATGAAGCGGTTGAACTGCGTGATGGCGACAAATCCCGCTACCTGGGTAAAGGCGTGCTGAAAGCTGTAGAGAACGTAAACGAAATCATCGCACCTGAGCTGATCGGTATGGACGCGCTGGATCAAGTAGGCGTAGACATGGCGATGCTGCAGCTCGATGGTACTCACAACAAAGGCAAGCTGGGTGCAAATGCGATCCTGGGCGTGTCCATGGCAGTAGCTCGTGCAGCAGCAGATTCCTTGGGTCTGCCACTGTACAACTACCTGGGCGGCTTCAACGCAAGAACACTGCCAGTACCTATGATGAACATCCTGAACGGTGGTAAGCACGCAGACAACACCGTTGATATTCAGGAATTCATGGTGATGCCTGTCGGGGCAGAATCCTTTAAAGAAGCGCTGCGCACAGGCGCGGAAATTTTCCACTCCCTGAAAAAAGTGCTGTCCGAAAAAGGTCTGAGCACAGCTGTAGGGGATGAGGGTGGCTTCGCACCAAACCTCACATCCAACGAAGAAGCGATCACAACCATTTTGGCTGCGATCCAGGCTGCTGGCTATGAGCCAGGTAAAGATGTATTCCTCGCGCTCGACGTAGCGGCTACTGAAATGTACAAAGATGGCAAATACCACTTCGAAGGCGAAGGCGTTGTGAAAACGACGGAAGAAATGATCGCGTTCTACGAAGATCTGGTAAGCAAATACCCTATCATCTCGATCGAAGACGGTTTGTCCGAAGACGACTGGGATGGCTGGAAAGCACTGACTGACAAGCTGGGCAGTAAAGTGCAGCTCGTTGGAGACGACCTGTTCGTAACAAACACGGAGCGTCTGGCACGTGGTATCGAAACCGCGACTGGAAACTCCATCCTGGTGAAAGTAAACCAAATCGGTACGCTGACAGAGACCTTCGAAGCGATCGAAATGGCGAAGCGCGCAGGCTACACAGCGGTTATTTCCCACCGCTCCGGTGAAACCGAAGACTCCACCATCTCTGACATTGCCGTAGCGACAAATGCTGGGCAAATCAAGACAGGTGCGCCTTCCCGTACAGACCGTGTAGCGAAGTACAACCAATTGCTCCGTATCGAGGACGAGTTGGGCGATACTTCCCGCTTTGGCGGCCGTGCTGCTTTCTACAACCTGAAGAAGTAGTATCGAATCGCATAGGAAGATAAGGGCTGTTTCCACCTGTAAAAGGTGTGGAAACAGCCCTTTTTTACGTTGCTTATCGAGCTATCGCCGAGGCGGGCATGGTTTGGCTTGGATATCGGTTTGTGCTATCGCCTCTTCGATGAGTTCTGTACAGGCAACCAGCTCGTCTAGCAAGAGCAGGGTGGTCGTGAAATCAAACAGCAGCTCACTGTCCGCAAAAACAAAAATCGAGGCACAAAGCTCGAGCACAGTGCGAACGACGCCTGCTGGAAAGCCGTGACCACTTACAGGTAGAACCGTCCGGCGAATCGGTGGAAGCACTCGTATAGACAGAGCTTTAGCACAGTCGACGGAGAAGGGATCCAATCAGCTTACGTAGATGTCACGCCCGGAGCATAAGGCCTTTTGCAAAATGCAAATGTATGGTTCCGGAACGGCTATCTGGTATCGCTGCCAGCAGCTGGAGAGTATCCAGTCGTATACTTTGGGCGCACGTATACATACTCCTGCAAGGAGCCTAGGGAGTCAGGAGGGGACGTCGACGTCGGATTTTGTTGGTTTCCTTTGATAGACTTGGTTGGCTTCATCACGCACACTCCCTTCCGCTGGCAGAAAACCGATGATACTTCCATTGTATGGAGAAGGGGCGGAGTGTGCCTATATCTCTTTCGCCTGTGCATGCAAAAAGCAAAAAAATACTGACCCGCACGGATGGGGTCAGTATTTGCTTGTACAGAAAGACAACTAAGGCTCTTGCGAAAAGGCTTGGCGGACCAAGTTTTCTAATCAGGAAAGCAGCGCAGTTTTTTTCTCCAGCACGGCGGCAGCCAGCCGGCTTTTGCTGTACGGAATGCACATCGGCGTGCCATACAGAGGATCGAGTGTGATCTGGCAATCCATATCGAATACGGTTCGCACGAGATCCGTTGTCAGTACGTCATCAGGCGAGCCTTCTGCCACGACTGTGGAATTGTGGACTGCCACGATGTGGTGAGCGTAGCGGCAAGCCAGATTCAGATCATGCAAGACCATCACGATGGTACGCTGCTCGGTTTCGTTCAACTCAAACAGCAGGTCCAGAATCTCAATTTGGTGAGACATATCGAGGTAGGTAGTCGGCTCATCCAGCAGGATGGTTTCCGTTCCTTGCGCCAGCGTCATCGCGATCCAGGCGCGTTGGCGTTGACCGCCGGAGAGAGAGTCGACCGGACGATTGGCGAGGGCAGTCAGCTGAGTCGCTTCCAGCGCTCGATTCACCATTTTCTCATCTTCCTCGGACCATTGCTGAAGCCAGTTTTGGTAAGGATAGCGTCCTTGCTTCACCAGCTGGAGAACGGTCAAACCTTCCGGAGCGGTAGGACCTTGGGGCAGGATAGCCAGTCGTTTCGCTACTTCCTTGGTCGAGCGCTTGGCGATGGATTCCCCTTCGAGCAGGATGGCTCCTTCCTTTGGCTTGAGCAGGCGAGCCAGGGAACGAAGCAGAGTAGACTTCCCGCTTCCGTTACTCCCGATAAAGACGGTGATTTTTCCACGGGGGATATTCAAATCCAGTGTCTCAATGATGTTGCGATCTCCATAGGACAAAGTGAGCTGACGGGTTTCCAGAGCTTGCATGATCATTCGTCTCCTTCCACTAGCGATTTCGATTTTTGTAAAGCAGGTAAATGAAGAACGGGGCGCCCACTGCTGAGGTGAAAACGCCGACCGGTATGTCGAGCGGTGAAAAAGCGACGCGGCCGATGAGATCGGCAATCAAGAGAATCAAGGATCCGATAAAAGCCGAAAGCGGCAAGGCTCCACCAAAAGAGGGGCCAATCAGCTGCTTGGCGATGTGAGGCGCGAGCAGTGCGACGAAGCTGATGTCTCCGCCTACAGAAACAGCTGTACCAGTCAATGCGGCACAGATGATCAGGAGGAGAAAGCGATCCAGCTGCAGGAAGCTTCCCAAGCTGGTAGCAATATCGTCTCCGAGCTGTTGAATGTTCACTCTTCTCGCGAGCAAGGCAGCTGCCACGATCAAGATCACAACCCACGGCAGGATCATCAGCACATCATTCCAGTCCACACCGTAGATACTGCCTGTCAGCCAGAGCAAGGCTTTGTTTTGCAAAAGAAACGGGCTGAACATGATCAAGAGCGTCACGACCGCGCCTGCAGCGATCTTTATCCCTACCCCGATTAACACGAGTCGCAGCGGGGTCACGCCTTTTTTCCAAGCGAGCGCATAAAGGAGAATCGTAGTCGCCATGGCTCCGAGAAAGGACGTAGGTGGCAGCCACTTGATACTGACGTTTTCAAAGAAGAGCAAAAACGCCACAGCCGCCACGGATGCCCCGCTGGAAATGCCGAGAATGTCTGGAGCAGCCAGCGGATTTCGCACGATCCCTTGCATGATGGCACCGGCAGCAGCTAGAGCGGCACCGACGAGAATGGCGATGATGATCCGTGGCATGCGGAACTGCTGAACGATTAGCGCATCTTGCTCGGCACCGAAGCCAAGCAAGGCTTTGACGACGTCGAGAGGGCGAATGTACATTTCACCTATTCCCAGACTGACGATAGCAGCTACAATGGTCAGCAGAATCGCCAGGGTTGTGTAAACCACGGTTTTCTTATGTAGATGAATGGATGTCTTGCCAATGCGGAGAGGCAGGTATTGTTTCATCCTTTTTCCAGCCCCTTTCGTGCGACATAGATGAAGAATGGGATGCCGATAAGGGCTGTCATTACACCAATCGGTACTTCAGCAGGCATCGCGATAAAGCGAGCGGCGATGTCTGAGACTAGCAGCAGGATCGAGCCGAGCAAACCGCTGTACAACATTCCCCATGCCGTGCTGATCCCGACAAAGTACCGGGCGAGATGAGGAGTGACCAGGCCGACAAAGCCGATTGGGCCAGCCACAGCTACAGCGCAACCGGACAAAAGCACGATGACCACACCGGTGAGGATTTTGACGAGCAGCGTTCGTTGCCCCAAGCCTTTTGCGACATCATCCCCCATTAAAAGCGTTTGAATAGGGCGAGCTAGCAGGAAGGCAGCAATCCATGCGAGCAGCATGTAAGGAAACACGGTGGCCAAATATTCGAGCTTTCTGCCACCGATGGAGCCTGCGAGCCAGAAGAGGACCTCGTCGGTAGCCTTTTCATTTAATACCATCATGCCGTGTCGAATAGATCCGGCCAGGGCAGTAATTGCAGCACCCGCGAGCACGAGCTTGACTGGTGTCAAACCATCTCGTCCCAGGGAGCCTAATATATACACGATAAGGCCTGCTACGGCTGCACCAACGAAGGAGATCCAAGTAAACTCGGTCAGGGAGCTGATGCCAAAGAAGGTGACGGCGAACACGACGAAAACGGAAGCGCCTGCATTGAGACCGAACAGCTCCACATCTGCTACAGGATTTCGCGTCAGCGATTGCAGCAGCATACCTGCCACGCCGAGACAAAAGCCGACGGTGAGACCGTTTAGCACACGCGGGACACGGACCTCTTTGATAACGATGTGCTCGTTTGTGCCGTTGAACTGTGTGTACGCATCGATAGCCGTCTGCCAGCTCGTATCGATTACGCCGAAAACGAGACTGGCATAGCTGAGATAAGCAAGAAAAAGAAGGGCGAAAACGACTCCCAAAATCTTACGAAAATTGCTGGATAATAAAGCATTCATGGCAGTTACATCCTTTTATTTAGCAGTCTGCTTTCATTAGAGTGAATTTCGTAACAAGGTTAAGTTTAGATGGAGGTGGGAGATGTGTCAATGATGTTGATAGTCATTATCAATTTCTTGTTGACTTCTTATGGGCTTGCCTGTAGGATAATCATTGTTATTGAAGGTAATTCTCAATCTCAACGTGAACTTTTAGAGAAGGAAGGGGTCCTTTCATCATGTTTTCTCGTACATATCGGACCGCAGGCGGCAAGGCATTTTTTGCTGTCCTGATGGCGATGCTGTTGATCGTAACTGGCTGCGGCGGAGGTCAACAAGCGGCTGAACAAAAGCCAGCCGAACAAAAGCCAGCCGAACAAGCGGCAGGCGGCAATGGCAACACTGGTAGCGCGGATCAATCTTACACAGTCAAACACGTCATGGGCGAAACGACTATTAAAGGTACGCCACAACGCGTTGTTATGCTGACTACGCAAGGGGTGGAAACACTTCTGGCCCTGGGTGTAAAACCTGTCGGTGCTGTAGGTTCCTTTACTGATCCAACGCAGTTCTACGATTTTGTAAAACCGCAATTGGAAGGTGTAAAAGTAGTTGGTTCTGAGTCTCAACCAAACCTGGAAGCCATCGCGGCTCTGAAGCCAGACCTGATTCTGGGTATGAAATTCCGCCAAGAGAAAATTTATCAGCAATTGAGTGCAATCGCACCAACTGTTTTCGTAGATGAGCCACGCGGTGACTGGAAAGCAAACTTCTCCCTGTTCGCTGAAGCAGTAAACAAAAAAGCAGAAGGCGAGAAAGTCATCGCTGACTGGAACAAGCGTGTAGAAGAGTTCAAAGCTAAAGCAGGCGACAAGCTGAAAACACAAGTTTCCGTAGTACGTTTCATGCCAGGTAAAGTTCGCATTTACTACAACGACACCTTCACTGGCGCTATCTTCAAAGATCTCGGACTTGCTCGTCCAGCCTCCCAAAACAAGGAAGAGTTCGCAGCAGAAGTAACAAAAGAGCGCATTCCTGAGATGGACGGCGACATCATGTTCTACTTCACTTACGAAACAGGTAAAGGCGAAGCTTCCAAGCTGGAGCAAGAGTGGACAAATGATTCTCTCTGGAAAAACCTGAACGTAGTAAAAGCGGGTAAAGCATTCAAAGTGGATGACACCATCTGGAACACTTCCGGCGGTGTAATCGCAGCGAACAAAGTACTGGATGAGCTGGAAGGCTACATCATCGGTAAATAAGGTTTTCGCTAACAGAAAGACGATTGGAGCGTATGGGCTCCGGTCGTCTTTTTGTCTTCCAAAAAAAGCACACATAAGCTCTTGGGGAGCTCGTGTGTGCTTCGTTGCTACTAGGGGAAGTTATCCAGCCATGTTGTTGATCGTTCCTCGTGGATAAAAGACATTGACATGATCGATGTACAGCTTGTTGGCATTGCTTCCGTCGTAGATGCCGGAGAAGACGATCTTCAGCTCGTAGTTGTCGTTGACCTTGTAGGTGTAGATGGTTTGCCCGCCGACATTGGCGTTGCTTTGCGGTTTGCCCAATGTTTTCACGACGTCTGCCAGAGGGATGTACTGCAGCTGATAGTTATAGGAGCGGATATCGACGATCTGCATTCCTTTATTGAAGCCAAAGACTAAACCGCGGCCACGATACGTATTGTAGGTGATTCCATTGACAGTCGAGACGATATCCGGTTTGCCCCACTCTTTTTCAACCGTATCGAAAACATCCTTTTCTACGCGGAACTCGCTTCCGAGCGTTTTTCCGTCTTTAGCGAGATCGCGCAGGTTTTGCAGCAGCTCTGTCGGATTCATATCCGCCATCAGATTGTGATTGCCTTGCGGATAGTAGACGCTGTAGCGAACGAGCACCATCTGGTTGTTGTTTGCTGCTGACGGCTCAAACGCGAATTTGACCTGGTACTTGTCTGTCACATCGTAGGTGTAGATCTGCTGTCCGGCGAATTCTCCGACACGATTTGGTTTTCCCCATTTTTTCTCGATATCGGCGAGGGTCAGCTGCTTGATTCGCGGGTCGAACGAACGGATTTCCACGATTTGCATGCCTTTGTTGTAGCCGATCTCCACACCGTGTTTTTCGTAGGTAGCGTATGTGAGCCCATTTGCATAGACAGAGCGGTCTGGAGCCCCCCATGCCTTTTCTACATCGTCAAAAACAGTTGTCTCTACAGTGTAGGTCGAGTTGATGACGGCTCCCTTTTCCGCCCTCTTTCGGATGGTATTGAGCAATTCCTCGCCTTGAGGGGTTGCTGGCGCAGTCGGAGTAGGGGTTACGACACCGTTTTGAGAGTTCGGTACTGGATTCGGAGCAGAAGGAGTAGGGCTTGCGCCATTAGAGATGCCAGGCAATGTTGCTGGCTGGTTGGTTTGGATGAGTGTGGTCCCCATCCAGACAGTAGCTGCGAGTACGGAGCAAATCGCCAATCCTTTTCCGAAATAGCCGAAGCGTCGAGGGTGTACGGTTTGTTCCATGTTGAGTGCCTCCTTGGATCGAATCGTCGAAACGATCTTTTGTTTAGTGTCATGTGACATCTGGATATCAGGTAGTTTGCGCAATTCTTCCATCAGTTGCTCGTCTGTTTTAGATGACATTTCCGATCAGCTCCTTTCCTGCCAGCTCCAGCTTGTCTCTGACTGCTTTCATGGCGCGGTGCAAAGTGACATTGACCTTGTTTTCCGACCATTGCAGGATTTCCGCTGTTTCTTTGGCAGACAGACCTTTGATGCCCCGGAGGATGAGTACCTCTCGATAAGCGGGCTTTACTTGCTGGATCGCTCGGTAAAGCGCTTGTTGTTCTTCCTGTAGATCCAGCTGTTCCTCGGGGGTCTTTTCATCGGAAGCCAGATGAGAGAGCCACATGTCGGGCAGCCAACTGCGCAGACGCTTTTTTCTGGCGTGATCGATGGCCGTATGTCGAGCGATCGTCAGGAGCCATGTCTTGGGCTGCGATCTCCCTTGAAACGAGTCAACGGAGCCGAGAGCCTTGAGGAAAACATCCTGTACTAAGTCATCTACGTCTCTACTGCCCGTGTAGTAAACGAGAAACTTGTAAATATCATCGCCATAGCGCAGAAACCATTGCTCAATCAAGTCGTTTTTGTCCATAGCGGAACCACCTTTGCTCTTTCTCCTTGTAATTTGACGTATCGGGCATGTTTTCATTACAGTTCACGAAAAAAAACTGCCGAGATGCCCGGCAGTTGGTGGAGAAAGAGTTATTAGGAACGTAAAAATGCTTCACGGGTAAACCAGAGACGGTAGCTGACGAGACTGATGAGAACGGCAGAAATAGCCGCAGAAGAGGAGAAAGTGAGCATGATCAGAATTTGATAGCGGACAGCCTCGATCGGACTGGCACCGGCCACGATCATGCCGGTCATCATGCCAGGCAGCTGAACGAGACCGATCGTTTTCATGGTATCAAAGGTAGGAATCATACTCGCCTTGACTGCGCGCTTCAAAACGCCCTGGATCGCTTGACGAGGAGTAGCGCCAAGGCTTAGCAGGGCTTCGATTTCTCCGCGGGCACTCTCGGTTTCCCGATTCATATGATTCAAGTAAAGTCCGCAGACAACCATGGAGCTGCCGATGATCATTCCGCTCATGGGAATCAAGTATTGCGGGGTAGGAGTAATCAGCTTGAATGTGACTAGTAGCCCCATCGTAATGATTTCGGTGATGAGCAGGGAAAAGGCGATTCGCCAGAAGATTCCGGGGAGCTGGGCACCGCGGCTGGCGGCATTCTTCGCAGCTACAGTCACCATCATGACAATCAGGATCACAATAAACCAGGTGCTGTTGGAGTGGAAAACAAATTGAAGAACGTAGCCGATCACAAGGAGCTGCACCGTTGAGCGAATTGTTCCGATAGCGATTTCCTTTTCCAGACCGAGCTTCTGCCAGACAGACAGCAAAAGAGCGATGAGGACAAAGGCAAACGCGAACCACAAGGAAAAGGAAGAATAGGTCATGCTTGTACCTCCGTGGCTGCCATTGCCGATGAAGTCGGGTGATTCAGAAAATCACGTGCGGCAGCTGAATGCGGGGAGCGAAAAAAGGATTGGCTTGGGGAATCCTCCTCGAGCTGTCCGTTTGCCATAAACCAGATCCGGTTGCACGCTGTCCTTGCTTCTTCGAGATCATGCGTGATCCAGAGCAGAGTCGTGCCTGCACGTGTATGCAGATCGATCAGGAGGCGTTCTGCAGCTTGTTTGCTGATCATATCGAGTGAGGATGTGACTTCATCTAATAAGAGCACCTGAGGCCGCAAGAGAAGGCTGCGGATGAGAGCGAGACGCTGCTTTTCACCACCTGAGAGCTTAGCTGCTGATTTGTCCCAGTCCAGATGTTCCAAAGCCAGCTGCTCCATGTAGTCTTTCGCCAGCTTTTCGTCAAAAGGGCGCTGATGGAGCACGCTCGTGATACGTAGATTATCTCCGACCGTTCCAGGCAGCATCACGGGCTGCTGGGCGACATAGCTCATTGTCATCCGCCACGCCTCAGGCTCCCATAGACTAAGATCTTTATTTTGGAGACGGATGCTGCCTTGGCTAGCTTTATCCAAGCGTCCCAAAATACGGAGCAGCGTGCTTTTGCCTTGCCCCGATTTGCCGAGGATGCCGACGATTTCAGGTTCGGTGACGCTTGCGGAGAAATGGCGAAACAGCCATGCATCTGCGAGAGTAGCGTGCTGCTTTCCTAGATTTTCGATTTCTAGTTGGGGCTTCATGTTCGGCTGCTCACTTCCTTATATAATGGCGAAAACACCGAAGAGGACGAGTCTCCGGTGTTCTTTAATCGGGCCATCTATGTACTTATTTGTGTTCAGACAGCCATTGGGCAACAGCTTGAATCTCTGGATTCTTTTTCAGCAATCCTGGAGGCATGCCGCCTTTTCCTTCTTTAATGATTTTCTGGATGTCTTCAGCGCTGTGAGTTGCACCAACCTTAGTCAAGTTTGGTCCAACGATCCCTTCCAGGTTTTGACCGTGACAGGAAGCGCAGTTTTGTTTAAAAATAGCAGCAGCGTCAATGTTAGCAGTAGGTGCTCCACCTGGGCCTGCAGCTTCTTCCCCATGTTTTGGTGGGAAAATAATCGATCCTACAAGTGCAATGAGAAAAACTAGAAACAAGATACCAAACGAAGTAAAAAAGGCCTTCGCGGAATCAATTACGTCGTTTTGATTCATGTCTTTTTTGTTGGACCCAGCCATCTGACAAAGACCTCCCAAGGCAAGTAATAAAGGTTCAACTGCAATTTTACGGCAAAATCTTGACAGTTGCAAGGCGACTAAAAAACCGACAAAGAAAGTACACAATTTCCAAATAATCTCTACTTCACTATTCGTTCCTTCTATATATTATTGCCCTGCATACAACGTGACAATTCTGGTAGAAGTTCACTAAATCTGTAGGCACAGCCAGCTTGATGCTAGCTATGAATTGTGATAAAGTAGACGTATTGGTTTTTTACCGCCTTGGAAATACGTTTTGAGGTGAATGAAGATGGCATTGGCTGCGAAAATCTTACTTGTGATTGCAAGTATTGGCTTAATTATCGTCGTATTGTTACAATCTGGTAAAAGTGCCGGCCTTTCGGGAGCGATTGGTGGCGGTGCTGAGCAACTCATGGGCAAACAAAAAGCTCGTGGGATTGACGCACTTTTGGGCAAGCTGACCGTTGTATTTGCGGTAGCTTTCATGATTTTTGCGATTTTGCTCGGTTATTTCTTGAAAACAGGGGCGTAATAGACGAATGGCCAAAAGGCAGCAAGTGCGACTTGCTGCCTTTTTCTCTATTCCGATTGCGATGCGTGTAACCGGTGAATACTACATAGTAATGAGTGAAAAGGAAGCTCGGTGATCAACCAAGCGAAAAAGGAGGTTTGTGAATGAAGGATCAAGATATTCTTGCGTTCATGCGGGAGCAGGCATACCACCCGATGACCGTAAAGGAATTGGAAGAAGCTTTTGGGATTCAGGATTCCGCAACGTTTAAAGAACTGGTGAAAACGCTCAATGGACTGGAAGCGAGCGGCGAGGTCATCAGGACGAGGGCGAATCGCTACGGCGTTCCAGAGAAAATGAATTTGGTGCGTGGGCGTTTGCAGAGTCACCCGAAAGGCTTTGGCTTTGTCATTCCGGAGACACCGGAGATGGAAGACGTCTACGTCCATGCGAATGATATGAATGGCGCTTTGCACGGCGACACCGTATTCGTTCGAGTCGAGAAGGAGCCAGGGGGCAACCGGCTGGAAGGACGCATCATTCGCGTCGTAGAGCGGGGCATCAAGCAAGTCGTGGGGACGTTTAAGGATGAGCAGCATTACGCATTTGTCATCCCGGATGAGAAGCGAATCGGCAAGGACGTGTTCATTCCGAAAAATGCGTACAACGGAGCCGTAGATGGCCACAAAGTCGTGGTCAACATCGTGCGTTATCCGGAAGGCAGAGTGAATCCGGAGGGAGAAGTCGTAGAGATTTTGGGTCACAAAAACGACCCAGGCGTCGATATTCTCTCGATCATCCGCAAGTTTAACCTGCCAGAGGCATTTCCCGAGGATGTATTGTCCGAAGCAGAGGCTGCGCCTAGTGAAATCTCCGAAGAAGAGATTAAAGGACGCCGCGACCTGCGCGACCGTATGATGGTCACGATCGACGGTGCAGACGCCAAAGACCTCGACGATGCCGTGTCCCTCGAGACGCTGCCAAATGGCAACGTGCGCCTGGGAGTTCATATCGCGGATGTGAGCTATTACGTACAGGAAAAATCGGCTTTAGATAATGAAGCCTATCGCCGCGGAACCAGCGTCTACCTGGTCGACCGAGTGATTCCGATGATTCCGCACCGTTTGTCCAACGGAATTTGCAGCTTGAATCCAAAGGTCGATCGACTGACAATCTCCTGCGACATGGAGATGGACAAAGAGGCGAAGGTCGTGAAGTACGACATTTTCCTCAGCGTGATTCGCACCAACGAGCGGATGACGTATGCGGACGTACGCAGCATCCTGCAGGACAAGGATGAAGCGCTGATCGAGAAATACAGCGAGCTCGTCCCGATGTTCCAGGAGATGGAGAAGCTGGCGCTCAAGCGTCGTCAGCAACGGATGCAGCGCGGTGCTATCGACTTTGACTTCCGTGAAGCAAAAATTTACGTGAACGAAGAGGGGACACCGACGGATATCGGGTTCCGCACCCGTTCCATTGCCGAGCAAATCATCGAAGAGTTCATGCTTGCCGCCAACGAAACAGTAGCCGAGCATTTCCACTGGATGAAGCAGCCTTTCATGTATCGGGTCCACGAAGATCCGAATGCCGAGAAGCTGATGGCTTTCATGGAGTTCATCACCAACTTTGGCTACTCTATTCGTGGAAAAGGTAACTCGGTACATCCGAGAGCCCTGCAGCAGCTGTTGGAAGAGGTCAAAGGAAAGCCGGAAGAAATCATTATCAGCACCGTGATGCTGCGTTCGATGAAGCAAGCGCGTTATGACGCGGAAAGCCTCGGGCACTATGGTCTTTCCACGGAGTTCTACACGCACTTCACTTCGCCGATCCGCCGTTATCCCGACCTGATCGTTCACCGTCGCATTCGTGACTGGATCGAATCTGGAGAGCAGCTGTCAGAAAAACGCATGGCGTATTGGACAGAGCACATGCCGTTAATCGCGGAGCATGCTTCTCAGCGCGAGCGTTTGGCTGTAGATGCCGAGCGGGAAACGGACGATCTGAAAAAAGCGGAGTTCATGAAGGAGCGTGTCGGAGAAGAGTTCGAGGGCGTTATCTCCAGTGTTACCTCGTTCGGGATCTTCGTCGAGCTGCCGAATACGATCGAAGGCTTGGTTCACGTCAGCTTTTTGACAGACGATTACTACCACTACCACGAGAAAATGTACGCTCTGGTCGGGGAGCGGACGGGCAAGCAGTTCCGCATCGGCGATCTGGTACAGGTCCGCGTGGCAAGTGTCAATGTAGATGAGCGGACCATCGATTTTGAAATCGTGGGTATGACCAAGGCTGCAGGCTTCCGCGGAAGTCGTGAACGCACGCCGAAGGTCATCGACGGACGCGGTGGAGAGCGTCGTGGCGGTAAGCAGGACCGTTCCCGTTCAGATCGACCGGAACGTCAAAAGGATAAGGATAAGCCGCATCCAGCTGCCATCCGCCAAAAGTACAAAGAGCGCAGGAAGAATGAAGGACCCAAAACATCTTCCCGACGCGGTGGACAACGCAGTACCTCAACTGCAAGTGAAGATGTGGTCGCTATCGGAACTGGAGAGGGAACAGATACGCCAACCCAACGTCAAAAAGGGTTCTGGGAGGATCTCGTTCGCTCCAAGAAGAAGAACCGGAAAAACGTGACGCAAACAGCGAAGCGGAAACGCCGTTAAACAGTTGTGTAATGGCCGTTTATGCGGCATTTGCCGGGTAAATGGCTTGCCACACTGGTTAAAATTTGCTAGACTTACTGGTACGAAACGCAGGAAAATCGCAAGTGAGGTGATCTCCATGTCAAAAGACAAAGCCGGGACCAAAACAGTTGCCCAAAATCGAAAAGCACGCCACGACTATCACATCGAGCAAGTATTTGAAGCGGGTATCGAGCTGACCGGAACGGAGATCAAATCTGTGCGAGCTGCCCGCGTCCAGCTCAAGGACAGCTTCGCCCGTGTGCAAAATGGCGAGCTGATGCTGTACAACGTGCACATCAGCCCGTACGAGCAGGGCAACCGCTTTAACCATGAGCCGGAGCGTACCCGCAGACTGCTGATGAGACGCTTGGAAATTCTCAAGCTCAACGGCCTGATCCGCGAGAGAGGCTACTCGCTCGTACCGCTCAGCATTTATTTGAAGGGCGGCTGGGCCAAAGTCGAGCTGGCGCTGGTCAAAGGGAAGAAGAACTACGACAAGCGCGAGGATCTCAAGAAGAAGGACGCTGCGCGCGAAGTGGAACGTGCCTTGCGTGAGCGGCAGAAGGCGTAGGCTGGTATAGCTGCACTTCGTTACAAACCGCCACCCGCACAATGGCGGGAATGTACACGACTATAGCGGTGGCAAAGAAAGTTTGACTTTCCAAGTCTGGTTCCCGATGGCATGGCTGGCAGGAATCAACGTTGAGTTTTGCTTGGCCAATGTGCTATAGTTAAGGAGCAGTAAACAGTACACTGTTAAACACAGTCTAGGTGCGGAACATGATGGTTGTCTCTTCACCTAGACTTTTTGTCACCTCTTATCCTGGGGGCGTTCTGGATTCGACGGGGATGGTAGAGCATGAGAAGCGAGCCGGGGGGTTGCGGACCTCGTCATCAACGCAAACGCCATTTAACTGGCAACAAACAACTTTCTCTCGCTGCTTAATAACCAGTGAGGCGCTACCATTCCATCGCCCATGTGGCATGACTAGCGCTCAACTTTAGTGGGATACGCCGGAGGCTTCCGCCTGGAGCCGAAGGAAGAAGATCAATCAGGCTAGGTGCCAGGTCAGCGCGTCACTCCGCGAATCTGTCACCGAAACTCTAAATGAGTGACTGCGCTCGGAGATGCTCATGTATCGCTGTTTTCGGACGGGGGTTCGAATCCCCCCGCCTCCACCTTACATATCAGTGATGTCACCTGTAAAGGTGTGACTTAAATCAAATCTTTGCCGCTTTGGCAAGTATATGCTTTAATAAACTCTCGGCAAACAAATGCTTTAATTATATACACCTAAAAGAAGTCCTCAATAAAATGAGGACTTCTTTGTATATATTCCCCATTAATTAAGGAGGAGTCTAAGATGAATGATATTGGAGGAAGAATAAAATATATACGCAAGATTAACAACATGATTCAAATTGATTTTGCTGCTTTGATGGGTATCTCTCAAGGTACGTTAAGTGAAATAGAAAAGGGAAAATTAAAACCATCAGTGGAAACGTTGTATGAAATAAAGAAGCATTTTAAGATTGACTTAAACTGGTTGGTGATGGGGGGGGTTGAGTCGTCCCAAGTAACATCATTAGATTATGAATTAATTAGAAAGACGAGGGAACTAGACTTAATTTGCCAAAAAGAGATTGAAGAATTTATAGAATTTAAAATACATAGAAAGATAAGGAATAATCTTAAATAGCTAACTTCAGTAAAAAAAGTATAGAAAAAAGTAAAAATATAATCTGGACAAATGGTATTATTAGTTCAAATTCGATGCTGAGTGATTATAGGGGTGATAAAAGTGGGTATTGAGGACAATATGTACATGATGACGAGCATTCAAGACTCTACTATGATCCTCATGATCATAAAAAATGGTTCATAACTCATATCGGAATAAATAATCAAACTAAGCATTACCCAATTCCTTGTAAAGGTTGCGTAAAATAGACTGAGATTTCACCGATTTAAAAGAGCGAGACAAAGCTGAAACAAGACCTTGGAGGAATTATATTCAAGGTTGGTGACTACGCTAACGGGTTCTATAGCGAAAGAAGCTGCAACGGTGAAGGCAGCTTCTTTTTTACAGAAGTAAAGGGAAGGATAGTTGAGCAACAGTAGCTAACAAAAGCTCTATTTAGTTTAACTTTACCTACCAAAACATTTGGAATATCATTACATTTATATCCAATTTAAGGGAGTGGTTAGCATATCTCAAATTCTGAAATACAGGGCGGCTTCACTTTGTATCATTTGGAAAGAGGAATCAATATTGTTAGAACAATTTCCGGAAGAGGACGATGTAATCACTTTTCGTCCAGTCGGCGGAACTATCGAATACGGTGAAGACAGTAAATCTGCTGTAATTCGTGAAGTGAAGGAAGAAATCAATCAGGAAATTACTGAAGTAAGGCTATTGGGAATCATTGAGAATATTTTCCCTTACTATGCCGAGACTGGTCATGAATTCGATTTTATATATGAAGCAAAGTTACTCTCCAACAAATCTTATGAACACGAAGCTATTGAAGGTTTCGAAGGGGAAAACAAATTTATAGCAGTTTGGAAACGTGTGACCGATTTTAAGGATAATCCGAATATTAAGCTTGTCCCAGACGGATTATTAGAAATGTTGACCAACCAGGGGAAATCAGAAAGTATTAACGAAATAAAACACATTAATACCAAGGACATATTGGAGTTTTGATGACCCATTATTGTTGTTATACTAACGGGTTCGTTAGTTCAAAGACAACAGCGGCAGTCTAAGACTGATATGCTCCCCATACGGTAGACAGGCGAAATAATAAAAAGCTTGCTATTGTGAGGGGAGCTTTTTCATGTCTAGAGGTAAATATAATGCTTTGGAGAAACTCGCCATTCTCGAAGAAGTATCAAATGGGGAAATTGGTTTCCTGGCAGCTGCGAAGAAATATGAGATTAACAAGACGACTTTAATGAAATGGCAGCGTCGGTACAAGATGTATGGATATGAAGGGTTAGAGCGTCGTACGCATCTTCAACGCTATAGTGCTGAGCTTAAGCTCCGAGCGCTAAAGGATTACCTTGAGGGGGGATTGTCTCAGTACCAGATCATCGATAAATACAAGATTGCTAGCACGAGACAGCTTTTTAATTGGATCAACACGTATAATGGTCATAGCAGCTTAAAAGCCTATAAAGGGGAAGCAAAAGCTATGACAAAGGGTCGCTCTACGACTTGGCAAGAACGAATTGAGATTGTGCAGTATTGTCTGGCACATGAACATAACTACCAAAAGACAGCTGAACATTTTCAGGTCTCCTACCAGCAAGTATACCAATGGGTGAAGAAATTCGAAGATGGCGGTCAGGATGCGTTAAAGGATGGCCGAGGGAGAAAGAAAACTCCGGAGGAGTTAACAGAGGCCGATCAACAGAAACTCAAGATGAAGAAGATGGAGTGCGAAATTGAGCGACTTCGGGCGGAAAATGCATTCTTAAAAAAGTTAGAGGAGCTAGAAAGAAGGCGACGCTAAATCAGACACGGCAGGAAACAATTTACCTTGCCATCCAAGCGCTTCAAAAAGATACGTCAATTAGCGTTCAACTCCTATGTGAAATTGCAGGAATTGCACGCTCAAGCTATTACAAGTGGCTAAATCGCAAACCCGGTGCTCGAGAGATGGAGAATGAGCAGTTTACCCAGATGATGATGACCATCTATGAGAAAGTGGAGCACACCTTTGGCTACCGTCAATTAACCCTGCATATGCGAAAACAAACCGGAAAAACCATTAACCATAAGCGCGTAGAACGGTTAATGAAGGTAATGGGAATCAAGTCTGTTATCCGGAGAAAGAAAAAGAAGTACACAAACGCCACGCCGCAGCAGGTGGCGGAAAACCTACTAAACCGTCAATTCAATGCCGATGCACCTTTTGAAGGGAAAAAGTCCGTTGATAACGGGAGTGTTACGTACACATTTGATGAACGAAACCGACTACGTGGTACTTCTAATGCCAAGACAGGAGATACTTCAGCCTACACCTACTTTGGAGACGGATTGCGTGCTACAAAGGTGGAAAATGGTACTGAAACAAAATACGTCTACTTGAATGGGAAGGTCGTTGAGGAGCTTGATGCAGTTGGAAATGTCCAAGCACGGAACATCTGGGGTAATGAGCTTTTATTCCGAAAGGACTTTGCATCTGGAGAAAGTGGTTATTATGGGTATAACAGTCACGGTGATGTTGTGTCTGTTAGCGATAATAGTGGGAACGACCTGAATACGTATGAGTATGACACCTGGGGAAAAGTAGTTTCCCAGACAGAGGGTATGACTAACCCGTTTAAATATAGCGGAGAGGTTTATGATGAAAAGACTGGATTGTATTATTTACGTGCGCGGTACTATGATCCAAGCGTAGGGCGGTTTATTTCGGAGGATATGTATAAGGGGCAAGTGGATAATCCGCTCTCATTGAACCGCTACACATATGTTCACAACAACCCAGTTAACAATATTGATCCTACTGGGAATTGGTGTGAGTCGGCAGATGGCAGATGGTCACATGGAGGAAGTTGTAATAGTTCCTCTTCATCGTGGAGTCCTGATTATGAGCATATTGGTAGTAGAGAGAAATATGATGGTAGACCTTATGGAGATCGTTTCACAAAAGATGATTTATCAAGTTATGACAAATATATACTTTGGATGAGAGGGGATAACCAAGTTTACCTTAATTCTAGTAGAGAAACTCAGTTACAGTTACGACAGTGGAATCTACAAGAATATATGGCAGATCAGATAGAAAAAGGTTATCCTGATTTTCTTGCAGGGATAAATCTAGATCCAGACGCACTAACTAACTATCCAAAACTTACCGATCATTCTGTAACAACAGGTAGGAATCTGCCAACGTCTAGCAGACCAAATTCTTCAATGGACTTGATGGATGAAGATGGAGATTTGAAAACAAGAAGATATTATGGTTCTGATGGAAGAGCATTGCGAGATGTTGACTTTACTGATCACGGAAATCCTAAAATGCATCCAAAAGTACCACATGAGCATGATTGGGACTGGACCAAAAAACCACCCCGAGGACGATGGAGGTAAGAATGGAAGAAAATTTGAGATACTCTTTTGAACAACTTGAAGAAGATTTAGGTTTAGGGCATGAGATAGAGTTCGTTTATCAAGGCGAAAAATATTCAATAACCCAGACCGATAAAGGATGGAACATCATGAAGTTTTATGACTATGAGACTCTTCAAATTTTCAATAACGTCATGGATTTATTGAAGAATGCTAGAATAAAGTCAAAGCTGCTTAGAGATATTTGGGTTGATGTTGAGGTTACCACTATCTTCTAATCATTTACATCGAACCCCAGACGAGATCAACTCGTCTGGGGTTTCTTTTTGTAAATTATGCAGAGGAAAAAGTTGAAAAATAAACCTTGCATTAAACTGTAAATTTATAGTATTATCACTTCAAGCGATCCTAATACTGAAATTTATAGTAATACCGTGAGAGTAAGGTGCAAACTATGTATAACCCTGAAACAAAGTCAACCTTTCTTCATAGATACAAGGAAAATACTCAAAAAGCTTACTCCAGAGTCTTCAATCTAACGATGCAATTTGAAATGGAAAAGCAAAAGGAACTGTATAATTTTACGCTAGAAGATATTGAAACAGTCTTACGTAGCTTTCATGCCACTACAGGTGATTCGATCAATACGGCTGGACGTACTATTTCGGCTTATCTAAACTGGTCAATTGAAGAGGGACTAAAAAAGGATAACAATCCCTTGGAGTCTGTAGGAAAAGAATGGTTTACTCGCTTGGTTGGGAATGCACACCATTTATTTTTCACCAAGCACGAAGTGGATGAGATGATTGTTCAATGTAACAATTACCAAGATGCTGTCATCCTTTCTTTGCTTTTCGAAGGAGCAGAGGGGAGAGAAGTAAGTGAGGCTAGAAACCTAAAAAGGGAACATGTTGATGAAAGCACCCATCAACTGACATTGATCAATCACAATGGGGATAGAAGGGATATTCACGTTTCAGAACAGTGTATCAAGTTGGTTTTGGGAGCATGGTATCAGAAGGAGTACCTCAAAGGAAACGGTATAGTCGAAGCCGCTAACCTGAAAACGACAAGTGAATTAATCGAAACAGGGTATGTCATCAAGCCATCAAAGACGAGAAATGTTCACGTAGAACAAGTGAGTCCTCATGTCATCTATGGTCGGTTGTCTACGTTAGCAGACTATTTTGGATTTGATCATCTCAAGGTTAAAAACATTCAGCGTAGTGGAATGATCTGGATGGGAAAACAACTGTTAGAACGTGATGGTGTACTCGGAAAAAAGCAGTATTTTGAGATATGTGAACAATTCGGTGTGAGCAAAGTAATGAATGGCAACAAGCTTGAGTATCTTTGGTGGGGAATGCAAGATTTCGTGAATCCCGAAATGATTGCAACGTTATATAATTAAGCTTCTTCCCTGCGTAATGAATCGCTGGGAAAGAAACACCGAATAAAATCAAAAATTTATTGTAAATGTATGAAGGAGGTGATGAATCGTGTGAGTTGCTATATTTTGTTATAACAAGCTAAATCACGTTCAATATATTAAAATTTATAGTAAAAAGGAGAGATTTTTATTGTTTGATTCCATGAAAATGAAAGTGAGTCCTGTATTTATCCAACCAGAAATGCTACAACAATACAATTTAACATCTTTTACATACCGCAATCAGAAAACGGGTGTCATAACCACATATAAAATACAAGACGAGGTTATTCCATATATCAAGTATCAAGATGGGAGCAAAGCCCTAACGATTCAAGTTTCTATTCCTAAACTACTTTATGGAAATAATGTTAAATCCATTGAACAATCAGATATTCCTACCTTCTTTCAACGAGTACAGGAACGATTACAGCTATTATTCGGTATCCATATTGCCCATGAAGATTGGAGAATTACCCGTTTAGATGTTTGCTGCAATTTCCATGTTGGGAATCGAACAGGGGAGTATATTCGTCAGTTAAGCAAAGGGAAAATGCCATATAAAGACACGAGAAACTATAATCATGATGAAACCGTAGAGTTTTTTAACAAAAGTAGTAGAGTCATGCTATACGACAAGTACAAGCAATGTAAACGCATAAAGGAACCGAAGGAAGTCATTGAACAGTCTAAGGGGATATTGCGATTGGAAATCAGACCAAGTGACAATGACTTGAAAAAGTATTCCAAAGAGAAGAGAGCGATTAATCTTGTCACGGAGTCCTTTTTTACCTACATAATCAAAATGACACTTGAGGGACTACCGTACACAGAAAATGTGGAGTCCATTGATTATGCATGGCTTTTGGATAATAAGGAGGATATATCCATGATTGAGACTTATCTAGGCTACACTATGTTTAAAAATTTGTTCCAAGAAAATGGAATAAGGGCAATTTATACACCTTCCACTCTTGCTAATCGTAAGAGTATGGCAAAGCAAATAACCAT
Organism: Brevibacillus centrosporus; assembly: GCF_003710815.1. Lineage (GTDB taxonomy): Bacteria > Bacillota > Bacilli > Brevibacillales > Brevibacillaceae > Brevibacillus > Brevibacillus centrosporus. Next base: position 5,526 of record NZ_RHHP01000043.1, on the reverse strand, counting down.
CCCGAAAAAGGAAGCGTTAAAAAGGTTAGAGATTATTGATTCAGTTCAGGGATGAAGACATCCACCCAATTGAATCTGTTACGTTTACGATAGCGATAATAATTACAGAATATTGTATTTGATTCAAGGTGCCAAAGCGTGAAAAGTAGGAGGAATAAGGACAAATTGGTACAACCTATGGAAAAAGGATGCATTGACGATTAGAAGGGTGGGGGGCAAATTACATCTAAAGCCGAATCTAGCACCGAAGATAAGCGCCTTGCACATCGAGTTCCACGGTGAAGTTGTAGAAATTTACGATAAGCAGCTAATCAATTTCAATAAGCTGCTCAATAGAAATGTTTAAAGTCTTACATATGAGTTCTAATGTTTCAAAATAAATACTATTTGCCGTATTGGAACAGAGATGACTAATAGTATTGGGGCGAAGTCCAGTCAAACGAGCTAACTCACGTTGGGACATACCCCGACTAGTTAAGATTTCATTTAGACGTACTTTAACTGACATTTCAAATACTCCTTAGAAAAATGACTATTTCCATTAAGCTTATCACATTTCTATCGATACATAAAAGTTGTTGATTGTATCGGAATGGCGATATAAAATGTTATTGTATCGTATATGCGTTACATCAATTTTAATTCCTGTAACGGTAGGTGTGAAACGTATGGAAAAAGTAGTCGGTTATGTCAGAGTATCCACCAAAGGACAGGTAAAGGATGGGTACAGTTTATCGTACCAAGTGGAGGAGATCGAGCGCTTTTGTAAGGAGAATAACCTAGAAATGCTAGGGATCTCCAAGGATGAAGGAATCAGCGGGGCAAAGGTGGACGAGAATGGATTAACGATTGAGCGTGAGGGATTACAGGAATTACTCGCTAATCTTCATTGGCACAGCGTAAGCCATATTATCGTTCTCAACACTTCCCGATTGTGGAGAGCCGACATGGTGAAAGTCCTCATTCAAAGAGAATTAAAACGGCACAGTGTAGACGTAAAAGCAATTGAACAGCCCAATTATAGTATTTATGCCCATGACCCTAATGATTTTCTGATCAATGGCATGATGGAATTACTCGATCAATACCAACGTTTGGAGATAGCGCTTAAACTAGGGAGGGGAAGAAAAAAGAAAGCTCAACAAGGAGGATATGCAGGGGGAGGAGTTGCTTTCGGATATACGGCAACGAAAGGACAAAAATCCATTCAGATAGATGAGAGACAAGCGGAGACGGTGCGGAGATTGTTTTCCTTACGTGAAACGAATCCCACTTGGTCACTCACCCAAATGGCTCTACAGCTAGACGTGGAGGGCTACAGAACCGCTCAAGAAAAATCATTTACGAAAGTGCAAGTAAAGCGAATCCTAGACCGTGAGGGATTCTACAAAGGGCAGTATACATACAGTCACATTGAATCACAAGGTATTCATCAACCAATTATTTAGAACCTTTTCAGTTGTCTAACAGAGAATGTACGAGCTGACGTATCCGTGCGTGTTCATCGACATGATTAACGCTTGTTCGGAGGGTGCTGACATTCTTTGCATAGGCAATTGAAAAGTAAATCAGAAGAGGGGGCACTTTATGCATCATAAACTCAAATACCTTTACATAGGTGTAGACTTGCACAAGAATCATCATACAGCAGTGATTATCAATTGTTTTCAGGAGAAGAAGGGAGAAATTCAGTTCAGAAACAAACCATCAGCTTTCCCTGAGTTCTTGAAATCGGTAAAAAAGATAGCTAAGAAGGAAAACTTGACTCCTGTTTTTGGTCTGGAAGATGTGGGCGGCTACGGAAGAGGACTAGCTATATTCCTTATCGAAAACAAGTATGAAGTAAAATCTGTAAATCCTGCACTCACGGTATCCATGCGGAGAAGCAGTCCAAATAACAAGAAAACAGATGCGTGGGATGCAGAGTGTGTGGCACGAATCCTTGTTTCCGATTTGGATACACTTCCAACCGCTAATCCCAATGACCTCTACTATGCCATTTCACAGCTTGTCACAAGAAGAGCGAACATTGTGAGTGTTGTAACAGGAATCAAGTTACAGCTTCATCAGTTGCTAGGCTATCACTATCCGAGTTAAAAGAAATTCTTCTCACAAGTAGATGGGAAAACGGCATTAGCTTTCTGGATGAAATATCCTTCTCCCAGTTGTTTGAGCGGGGTGGGTGTGGACGAATTGGCTAACTTCCATACAAGAAGAGCAATCGCTACATGACTACCAAGAAGGCAGAAGAAATTCTATCTATCGTACAACAAGACGGAGATACATCGAAGGACTATCAAGGGGTCAATGATTTTCTTGTAAAAAATGTGGTTCGGGACTTGATTATCAGGGAACATCAGCTAGAGCAAATTGATACAGAGTTGGCGAAGCATCTTGCATTACTGAATTACAAACTAGAGACGATGCACGGAATTAGTACGGTCACGGCCGCGGAATTAATTGCGGAGATTGGCGATATTTCACGTTTTTCCAGTGCTGACAAGTTAGCAAATTTCGCTGGGATTGCCCCTGTTCAGCATAGTTCAGGGAACAAGCAGAAGAGTAAAAAGAGCAAGTTAGGCAACCGTAGCTTGTACGATATCTTCTATAACCTTGCAATTCGTCAACTGGGTGTATCAAGGGCGAAGAAACCAAATCATCCTGTCTACCACGCATACTACGAGAGAAAACTAGCAGAAGGGAAAACCAAGTGGCAAGCGATTATTTGCGTGATGCGTAAACTGGTCAACGTCATATACAGCATGATGAAGTACAAGACGGAATATAAAATGCCTGAGCTTACAAAACAGGCGGCGTAGTGAGCGGGGTGGTAGCAGAAATGTTGCCACCTATCCTTTATCCATAGAGCGCTTTATCATGGAGGATACGTATAAAGGGCAAGTGGATAATCCGCTGAGTTTGAATCGGTATACGTATACTCATAATAATCCTCTAAAATACCATGATCCTAGTGGTCATATGCCTGTTTGGTCATTAAATTTAATTTCAGGAACATATAACTCAGGTGCAGTAGCCGACTGGGAAGCATCAATGATGGTATTCGGTGGTAATACTGCTCTAGGTAATGGAAAACATACGTCTCTCTATACTCCATTCCATGAGATAGCACAAATTAATGTAGCGAAAAAGTTATATGAAAATACTGGAAAACAGCCTGAGTTAGAGAAGAGTTTAGAAACGGGCGAGACTGAGTTTTTCGGTTTACTGAAAAAGAAATATGAAGCCGATATTGTCTTAGGAAATCAAGTTTGGGAAGTTAAGCCCTTGAATGGACAAGACCCTAAGCCGCAACTCGAATTATATAAAAAAATTGGAGGATTGATAGAAGGGAAGAAGTTAAATACAATCTCAGGTATAACTGTTTTCGACCAGATAAAAATGGAAATCACATTCCCGAACAAAGGGGAAGCGCGGTATTCTATGTATGTCCAAAACGATAATGGTACGAGAAAGGCATTAACGACTGTTGGTGCAGCAGTCGTAATTGCTAAAGGACTTGCTAAGATGACACCTTTGGGTAAGCGTTTATCGCCAGGATATTAAAGGGGGGGTTACTTTGAGCAAATGGGATGATATTGAAAAAATCTATAGTTCTCCAGAATTTGTTGCAAAAACGGGAACAGTAGTTAAAATCAGCGTAGAGTTGGATAACGAGTTAGATGAATATGATAGGGAAAATCTCCCTACTATAATCGACACGTGGGCATTCCCGAAGAATGAAAAGGATATCAGACCTTTTACGTTGCAGGACTTTTCATTCGTTGAGAAATCTTTTGAGGCAGAGATTAAATACAAAAAAAAGGATAAAGAAATTGACGAATTGAAATTACTTTGTCAAGATTTACTTGATTTCTTTAACTACTACAACGTCCACATGACTAAATGGAAATGTATTCTTTTAATGGAATAGCGTTACCAACGGAAACCCAGACGAGTAATCGACTACTCATCTGGGATTTCTTTTTGCTTATTAAGCCCAATTGGGCGGCGATTAATATAGACCCTACCCAGTGCGGAATAAACCGCTTTATCACCAAATAGGCAACATAACCCTTGTAATACCCGTACAAAGTTTTTATGAAATGGAGTGTACGGACATAATGCTCTAAAAATATACCCTAATTCTACTTTCCGATATTATTGCATTTCCTTAAAAATCCCCAGTTACCATCATTAATCCACGTAATTTGCTTATCCTCCCTTTCTCCCGTTTTTCTCAAAAATCCATGAAAAACGCAACTTTTAGCCTGACTATTTCGATAGGGCGGATGAGAGGACAAAAATCTCTTCATTGCAACTATCCAGATGGATGAAACGATCATTACTATGCAAAGGAACATGAAGCAAAATGGACTCTCGCAACTAATGAGTATGGTGTCCCGACTATTAAACAGTGTAAGGGTCAAAATCAATCTGGTAACGTGCCAGTTTCATATAGCATTTGGGAAGGACATGTGAAAGGCTAGCCACCTCCCCTCTAATTTAGCCAGAAATTCATCAAAATTTTTGGAGGGGTAAGAACATGACCAACATCAAGCTGTCGATTGATAAGATTGTCATTGAATACAAGGATGTGCATTGGAAATTCTTTAATCCATTTAAGCGAAACATCTGAGACTACTATGGTATCACCGAGTCTATCGGGAAAGCAGATTGGGGATTTAAGTATCATCTTCATATCGAATTGTCTCATGAAGCCTACTTACATATCTCCTATCAGCCATACCATGAGCCGAAAGCACACAAGCACTCTTTGCGTATCGAAACGCATCCAGACTATCTGCCTGAGTTCAAGCACCTTTTAGATACGCTTTATCAAAACGCTAGTTCGATATGGTTTGTTCGCTGTGATGTCGCATTTGACATTCCTAGTCCGATAACTAACGTGTTTACTTCATCAAAGACCGGGCGGCGGATGAATCTGTATGAAGGAACAAGATACTTTGGTAGAAAGAGTCAACGTCAACAGGCAGGCTACTGTAGGGTGTATGACAAGAGGAAAGAGCAGGAGGAACGGAAAGGCAAGAAAACAGTGGGGGAACTAACCAGAGTGGAAATTGTTTATCGACCTGCTGAAAAGATTCCGATGGAGTCCCTCATTCAGTATCCCCCTCAGTTTAACAACTTGTACTTCTGTCAAGTTCTGAATGACCTCACTCCATTGAAGCCGGAGAAACGGGCAATTGCCCTTGCGGTACAGAATGGATTGATGACAATGGATGAGTTTACTCCACATCATAAAAGAACGATTATGCAATTGCTTGCCGATCAAGAAACGGTCGATTTCGATGAAATTGCATACGAACAATGGGAAGAGAATGTACTTGTTCCATGTGCATTGATATGTGGAAAGGTAAAACGAGCCATTCCTGTAATGAATGAATTTGGGGTTTGAATAAAAAAAGCACCTTCTGTAAACTGGGAAACGTTCCGTCCAAAGAACAATTACCCGTACAGGAGGTACTCCACAATGAAGTATAAGCGATCGAAAAAGCAGAATCAACG
>NZ_RHHP01000042.1 GCF_003710815.1 Brevibacillus centrosporus | reverse complement strand
ACTTTTTGGGGTCACTTCAGAAAGGGGTGGCTTTTTTTGTGTAACGCCTTGTTTCATCCACGTTTTTCAAGGGTAATACAGATCAAGCAAGCGCAGCAGCACTTTGAGGATTGAGAGCATCGTCTCCATCCAGCACAACATTCCATTTAGGAGGGATTTTGATGTATGCCATGGATACGAAAGTGAAAACAGTGCGAAACGTCACCGAAGCTGGAGAGCAAGTCAGAAAATTCAAATTAGAGGGGTACCGGGATGACTATATCTTTGTACTTGCCTATGACAAGGACCGTACCGAGCGAGTAGCAGAAAGAACCAACGCAGAACAAATAGGCGTGCTGGAGGAAGGCTTCGGTACTGCGATTGCGAACGTCTTCCGCTCCCGCGATGAAGCGCTGCGTGCAAAACTCAGATCCATGGGCTTCATTCAGGCGGAAGCAGAGCGTCTGGAGAGCGAAATGGAAAATGACAAGATCGTCGTGATTGCATGGGGCGGTACCTACTACGAGGGAAATGACTACGATTCGTCTATCTACTACTATCCGCCGATGTTTTAGATCGAGAAGAAGGCAGGAGCTCTCTCCGTGGCTTGGGGAAAGCTCCTGCCCCGGGAACGCCAGCAAATCGAAAGGGGATGTGAAGCCATGCGGGACTTGATCATAAAGCAAATCGAGAAAGCGAGAAATGAACTGTACCAAGCCGCATATGCGACGGGCAGTCCAAGCTTTTCTGGAGCCTTTGTTCTAAAAAAATCACAGAAGCTGGACAACCTTATCTACCGCTATTTGAAAAGCGTAAAGATAGGCGAGGGGAAGTCAGAGAGAAATCGCAGAGCGCCATGATGCTTGTAAAAAAGAGTTAAAAAAAGCCGGGGATCCTTTTACAAATGGATGTCCGGCTTTTGACGTGCGCGTTATTTGTCTTTGATGAGATCCGATAACAGGATCCCGTTTCTTTTCAAACCGGTAAAGTGACAGTCCGTTCAATTTCGTAATTGCCCATGGGGATTGTATTTGCTGTCTCCTTGATCAGTCTTTCTGCTCGAACGTCCTGCCATGTTGCATCTGATACATTCGTCTGTTGCAGATTCAATTGCCTTGCCCCTAAGCTTATCCACTTTACCGTATTTAGGAAGCAGCCATGCTAACTTCCATGCCGAACAACGTAGTTTCCTTTTTACCGAAGTGGTCGAATCTTTTCAACAGAAAAACAGCCCTTGTCCAGTAGGATCGGACTAAGGCTGCTTTCAGACGTTTAAGAGCTGCTTCGTTCACGGCTATTGAATCGGATCGGGGATCTTGTTTTCATCGATAATTTCACTGCCTGTTTTGAGATCCTTCATTTCCTCGCCAAGCTTTTTGATTTCTTCCATATTTCGTGCCATGGAGCCGTTCTTCGCTTGCTTGACTGAGGCGGACGGCGACTCTAGAAAACGCTGCTCCAGCTCGATCAGCTTCTCATAGGCGGCTTTTCGGACAGAGAGAGGAACGCTCCTGCTCTCTTCGAAGGATGCCTCTTCATAGTTGATCATTGTTTGGCCATGCTCAAAGGTGACAGCCGTGACAAACAGCGGATAAACTTGCCCTGTCTTTTCACAGAGGATAGGTAGGCGATAGGTCGAGGTAACCGTATGTTCGATCCGCTCGAATCCCATCTCGATAAATTTTTGGTGGACAGCAGGATATTCCATATTTTCACTTCCTTACCGAAAAGTTTGGATACACGAGAACAAGTTCCGTTAGCTTCTTCCTTGCATATCTTCTTTGACGGACTGAAGGGTATCCGCCACAATTTGTTTTCCTTCCATTGCTTTGTCCGACAGCTCGGAAGCCTGGATGCTGATTGTATCTGCAGCGTTTTGCGCTCTTTCCTTCAGAGTAGAAGCGAGCCCCATGCTCTTTTCGCTGAGAGAGCCCAGAGCGTTGGACAAATCCTCTCGCAGTGCCGAACCGGATTTTGGCGCCATCAGCAACGAAGCCGCTGCACCGATCGCTCCTCCGATCAACATTCCTTTCAAAAGACTTTTATTGTTTTCAGCTGTTTGATTCATCGTCCATCTCTCCTTTTATGTGGCAGTTTGTTTGGTTCCTACTAGTCAATAAACGTTTTTTTCGAAAGTGAAACACAGAACAGTCTATTTCGAAAATTAGCTGATTCACATCTCTTGCAGATGGGTAGTAAAAGGAAGAAGCTCTCAGCAGGATCATGCTATGATAGGGAAAGAGTAGGGGAGCTTCCCCTGATTTTCTCGTGATAGGGGGTTGCCATGGATATAGTCATTGTAGACGATAACGAAACGAACCTAGTCATCATCGAAAAAATCTTGCGAAAAGCAGGCTATCATCATCTGGTGCTGCTCTCATCGGCGAAAGAGCTCTATCATTTTCTGGAAATGGATTCTCCCAATGCGGCTGAGGTTCCAGTCGATTTGGTGCTGATGGACTTGATGATGCCGGAAATTGACGGAGTGGAAGCATGCAGAACCGTCTTGAGTCAGGAGAGGTATCGCGATCTGCCCATCATTTTTGTTACGGCCATGGGCGATTCCTATAAAATGGCGGAAGCGCTGGATGCAGGTGCCCTCGACTACGTAATGAAGCCGATTAACAAAGTGGAGCTTCTGGCGCGTATCCGGTCTACTCTACGGCTCAAGCACGAAAAAGATTTGCGCAAGAAGAGAGACAAGCGAATTCAAAATGAGCTGGAGCTTGCAAGACAAGTCCAGCGCAGCATGCTCTCAAGCCCGATACGGGATCAAGCAATCGAGATATCAGCTGTCTATAAACCCTCCTCAGAGCTTGCGGGAGACTTTTATGCCTGGCATGCTCTTGGTGCAGGGCGCTATGGCGTCATCTTACTGGATATGATGGGGCATGGGATCTCGTCCTCGCTGGTGTGCATGTATATGTATGCTGCCCTCAAGGACACGATCATGGGCTTGAGCGAGCCAAAAGCGGTCATGGAAGAGCTGAATCGCCGCATGAACCAGCTGCAGATGTCAGATCGACTCATCCAATATTACTTCACGGCTATTTACTTGGTCGTTGATACCGAAAAACGGACAATCCAGTATGTGAATGCTGGCCATCCGGCGGGAATCGCGATAGTAGATGGAGAGACGGTGCAGTTGACAGAAGGGTGCTGTGCACTGGGTTTTTTTCCGCAGATCGATATTGGGCAGGGAGAGATTTCCTATCGTGGGGAAACACGCATCCTTCTCTTTACGGACGGTTTGGTGGAAAGCCTGGAGGAACAGACGGACGATGCTGCTGTGCTGATAAACATCTTGCGAGAGCAGGATGAACACGATCCAAGCGCTTTGCTGCAGCGATTAAAGCTGAAAACAGCAGAAGAACCAAAAGACGATATGTGCCTGGTGATGATTTCGACGAACTGACACCACATAAATGAATGCGAGGCAATCAAAAGAGAGAAAGGGAGTATGCGAAATGGCAGCAGAAAAATTATCCATTGATCAGAGGGAAACGGATAAGGCGATTGTTCTGCATTTTCATGGTGAACTTGATTTGGAAGTGGCCGCGACATTGTTCCGCGACAAGCTTGAGACTGTAGTCTACCGAACAGAGAAAGAGCTGGTCTTGGATTTAACAGATTTGTCCTACATCGATAGCACCGGGATCGGAATTCTTGTCTCTGTCCTGAAGATTCGCAACGAGCGAAAGGCAGCTTTGACGGTTCAGAACATTCCGGCGGGTGTACGCAAGCTTCTGGAGATTACGGGCATCTCTCAATTTTTGCTGGCAGGTGTAAAAGGTGACGCTCATTAGGAGAGCGTCGTCTTTTTATAGGAAAAAACCACGGAAGGGCAGACTCGCTGTCCCTCCGTGGTTTTTTGCTACTTGCCGAGGTAGGCATCGAGCATCCACCGATGCTTTTCAAACGAGGAATGGATTGCAATGAGCAGATCAGCCGTTGATTGATCACGATGCTCTTCTGCCAAGGTAATCCCGATTTTGATTTCCTTCATGATGCTCTCCAAATCCTCGGACAGTGCTTCCACCATTTGCTTCGCATCTTCTTCACCTGTGGCCTCCTTAATCGTCGCCATGGCTAGATGCTCCTTGAGAGTAGCGGTGGGGATCGTCTGCAGGGCCAGCATTCTTTCCGCAATGGCGTCCAGATGCACACCGACTTCTGTATACAGCTCCTCAAATTTGATGTGCAGGGTGAAGAAATTTTCGCCTTTCACGTACCAGTGGTAATGATGCAGCTTCATATAGAGAACAGAGAAGTTGGCTACTTGTTGATTGAGCGTATCAGTCAAGTACATCGAGTAGGCTGCCGGGGTTGCCATAGGGAATCCCTCCGTTTCATGGAATAGGTGTTGACAGCAACTCTTACCCCGTTACAGCTCTCTTTGAAACAGAACAAAATAATGAAAAGAAGACTGTTTCAAATGTAGAGGAAGGTGGGTAATAAGGCGAAACAGTCCAGAGGGAGGAGAGGCTATGTTACTAGAAATTAGCGCGCTTTTGATCGCGGTCGCGTTTGTGATCCTCACTTTTTATTTGATTCGAACCCTGCAAGCAGTGAAGAACTCTCTGGATGAGGTCACCAATACCTTGGTTCAAATGAAAATAGAGGTAAGAGAGATCGGAGACGAAGTGAAAGAGGTGGTGGAAAAAGCCAACGAAATGGCCGTGGATCTACGAACGAAGCTTACCATGCTGGATCATTTGTTTAGCAGTGCAAATGATGTCGGGCAAATCGTCCACGAACTAACATCGTCGATTAAAGAGTCTGCGACCTCCCTAATCGCTTCGATGACAAGCTTCAAAAACAGCAAAAAGATAGCGCAGCCGCCTGGCAGATGGCATTCCGTTTTCGAGGGAGTCATAGCTGCTGTTGATCTATGGCAGAAGGTGAAGTCCTCGCGTTCAAACGCCCCCGGCACGCGGTAATCAAGAGTAGACCCGGTACACAAAAAACTGTTGTACACTAAGAAGAATAGCAGGAATCAGGAAAGGAAAGAGGCGCAATCATGAACCCATACGTTAGTTTTTCGATACCCGCCCAGGCGGAATATTTGGATATTGTGCGTTTGACATTGTACAGCTTTGCGACAAAGGCTGGTTTTTCCTTTGAGGAAATCGAGGACATGAAAGTGGCAGTCTCGGAGGCATGCAATAACGCGATCCTGCACGCGTATGAAGATAACGAAAATGGCAGGATCGATTTGCGCCTGGAACACGATGGGGAGCATTTGCGGATTACTATAAAAGACCATGGGCAAAGCTTCGTATTTTCCCAAGAAGGGATTGGCATTCCGGAGCAGCAAGAGGATATCAAGGATCTCGCTGTTGGGGGTCTCGGCATTTTTCTGATGGAAGCCCTGATGGATGACGTCCGAGTGAGCACGGGAAACGGCAGCGGTACGGAGATCGTCCTGTCGAAACGCCTCAGTAGAAATGGGGAATACGTATGAATTCAAATAAACCCAAGGAGGCTTTGTACGAGCTGTACTCCAAAATGAAGCTTTATCGGGAGACAGGCTGTCCACAGATCGCAACTGAACTCTTGGTGCACTATGACCAGGTCATTCAGACAGCGGCCTCCAAGATGTCGAGAAACCGTCCTGACCTGGCAGAGGACTTGTATCAGGTGGGACGCATCAAAATCCTTCGCTTGTTCGAGCAGTACGATCGTACTTTAAACATTCCATTTGAAGGCTATGCCATGAAAAGCTTGATCGGTCATATGAAAAATTACTTGCGGGACAAGTCCTGGTACATACAAGTACCGCGAAAAATTAAAGAGAAGAGCTCTCTCGTTCAACGCATCATTGACGAGCTTACGATCAAGCTCGAGCGATCACCAAAAATGGAAGAGATTTCCGAACAGGTAGGACTGACTGTAGAAGAGACGATCGAGATACTCGTGGGCCGCGACTACTACAACTATACTTCGTTAGATACGCCGCTTTCTCCGGAGGGGGAGAGCACAGCAACGATCGCCGATATGATCGCAGAGCCCGCCGATGATTACCAGCAGCTGGAGAAACGGCTGCTGGTGGATGAGGCGATGAGCTGCTTGAAGAAAGAGGAAAAAACGGTCATTTCGCTCATTTATGACGAAGGCCATTCTCAACGGCAGATTGCCGAACGGCTCGGCGTATCGCAGATGAGTGTATCGCGGATTCAAAAGCGGGCGATTGATAAGCTGAAGAGTGCCTTGTCAGAATGAAGAGCAGAGGCTTTTTGGAACGCGAAGAGCGCAAAAACCATGCGCTCTCTTTCCCTTTTCGGTTATGTATCAGGGAATATGATAGAATAATTGGGAAATATATTCTGCACGAGCCATAGGGAGAGAGGAAGCGGAAACATGAAGGGCGTAAATTTTCCTATTCAAGCTAAGATTTTTATCAGCTACCTAGCGATCGTGATTTGTTTGGGAATCTCCCTTTTTATCGTGAACGGTCAAATGAAAAATCTGCAGGCAGAGATCGATGTGATATCCAACCATGACATGGCCGTACATGAATTAGCGAATCAGATCCAAAAGAATATGCTGGACATGGAGACAGGGATGCGAGGATTCATGATTACAGGGGATGAACAGTACCTCGAGCCCTATCAGATCAGCAGCCGCAGCTGGCAGGATAACTATAACAGGCTGTACGCGCTTCTGAAGGACAATCCGGATCAGCAGCAGGCCCTAGAGCAAATGCGTCCGCTCATCTTAAGCTGGATCGCCAATACCGGCGAGTTTGTCATCCAAAACAAGAGGGAAAACAACGAAACGGCATTGCAGCAGTACTTTGCACAAAACACAGGAAAGAACGCGATGGACGACATTCGCTCGCAAATGTCTTCGCTGGTAGCCAAAGAAAAGAACCTGACGGCAGACCGTGTGGCGAAGCTGAACCAGAGCAACGAGAACGTGCTTTACATCTGGTATGTCATTGCCGGGGGCGTGACGCTGATTAGCTTTGCGATGTCCCTTTTCTTGTCCTCGTCCATTGTCAGGACGATTAGACAGGTCGTGAGGACAATCAAAGATATTTCGAAATCGGATACGGGAGTGGATCTGAGTGCGCGAATCCACGTACAGTCAAAGGACGAGCTCCGAGATCTAGCGGAAGCCACCAACGACCTGCTGAGCAGCTTAGAAAAACAGAGCTGGATTCAAAGAAGCTTGACGGAGATTTCCACCCTTTATCAGGGAATCACAGATATTGGCGATTTGTCCAAAGCGGTCATTACCGTGCTCGCACCGAAGCTTCAAGCAGCATATGGCATCGTGTATCTGCGGAAAAATGCCGGCAATGAGACCGTTTTTGTCCGGGTGGCTGACTATGCTCTAGCGCATCAGAATACCACAGACACCTTTCGCGTAGGAGAGGGGCTCGTCGGGCAATGCGCCTTGGATAGACGGATCTTTCTCTTTGACAATTTGCCTGAGGACTATCTCAAGGTGACGTCAGGTTTAGGAGAGGCGGTTCCCCGTAATCTGGTAGTCGCTCCGATTACCGTGGAAGGAAGAGTGGAGGCAGTCATCGAGTTTGCTTCCTTTCAACCGTTCGAAGCTTCCCATCTGACACTGCTCGACCTGCTACAGGATAAGTTTGGACAGGCGATTCTCAACGTACTGGGTCGAATGGAAGTGGAAAGGCTGCTCAGCGAATCCCAGGTGATGACCGAGGAGCTGCAGACCCAATCGGAGGAGCTGCAGACCCAGTCAGAAGAGCTTCAGATGCAGCAAGAGCAGCTGCGTATCACGAATGAATTTTTGGAGGAGCAAAACCTGTTTGCCGAGCAGAGAGCGACCGAGCTGAAAAAGACACGTGATGAGCTTGCCGATTATGCCCGAAAGCTGCAGGCGAGTTCCCAGTACAAGACGGATTTCTTGGCTAATATGTCTCATGAGCTGCGAACCCCGCTCAATAGTATTTTGATTCTCTCCCAGATGCTCATGGAGAATCATCAGGGGGAAGGCGAGGAAAAGGAAGTGGAGGAATACTCGCGCGTCATCTTCCGTGCAGGACAAGATTTGCTGCGTCTCATTGATGACATTTTGGATTTGTCGAAGATTGAGGCAGGCAAGATTGAAATCTTGACGGATGAAGTAAATGTTTCCGAGATTCCGCAATCCATGCAGAGTATGTTTGAGCCGATCGCAGCGAAGAAGCAGCTTGCTTTTGGCGTGGAGATGCATCCGGATACGCCTTCCGTCCTTTTGACAGACGGACAAAGACTGCATCAAATCTTGAAAAATCTGCTGTCCAATGCCTGCAAATTCACGGAAAAGGGAAGCGTGACCCTGCGGATTGAGCCAGCGCATCCAGATCGTGTACGCGAGCTGCTGCCGCAGTTACAGGAAGAGCAGGTATTGTCCTTTTCCGTGATCGATACGGGGATCGGCATCCCTTGTGACAAGCAGGAGATCATCTTTGATGCCTTTCAGCAGGTAGACGGCACGACTAACAGGCAGTATGGGGGAACCGGCCTCGGCTTGTCTATCTGCCGTGAGTTCACACGGTTGCTCGGAGGCGCTCTATCCGTCGAGAGCGAGCCTGAGAAAGGCAGCACCTTTACCTTGTATATTCCGAACCGAACAGAACGGCAAGCCCAGCAGCAGGCCGCAGAGCAAACGGCAGCAGAAGAAGTCGCGGCTGGTGGCAGTCAGCTGCTGGAGGAGATCGAGAGCGAGAAGGATTTGGTCGTGCATATCGCAGACAGCGTTCCTTTACATGAGCAGCTTTTCCAAGGCAAGCATGTACTGCTAGTGGATGATGATGCACGAAATGTATATGCGCTCGTGACTGCTTTGGAGCGAAAAGGGGTCAGGGTCGAAGTCGCTGAAAACGGGAAGCAGGCTGTGGATCTGCTGCTAGAAGATCGCAGCTACGACTTGGTGCTGATGGATATCATGATGCCGATCATGGATGGTTATCAGGCGATGAAAGCCATACGCGAGGACCTTGGCATGACGGATATGCCGATCATTGCCCTGACAGCCAAAGCGATGAAAAATGAAAGAGAAAAATGTATGGAGGCGGGAGCTTCGGATTATATCATGAAGCCGCTTAATATCGACCAGCTGTTTTCGCTTATGCGGGTGTGGCTGACAAAGTAGGTGAACGAAACGATCATGGACATCTCTATCATCGAAGCTTCGGAGGAAGTGTATGCAGATCGGGAGAGCTTTGCAGACGATGAACGCCAGCAAATCGAGATCAATCTGCTTCTGGAAGGAATCTATCAAATGTACGGATACGATTTTCGGGGGTACGTGCGGTCATCTCTTCGCAGACGAATCTTGAACCGAATGAAAGCGGAGAGGCTGCCGACCATCACGGCTCTACTCGAGAAGGTTTTGCATGAAGAAGGGGTTCTCGAACGCCTCTTGAACGATTTGTCAATTCGCATGACAGAAATGTTTCGAGATCCCAGTTTTTTTGCAGCGTTTCGAAAGCAGGTGGTTCCGTTGTTGAGGGGATTGCCCGAGATTCGCATTTGGCATGCTGGTTGTGCGACAGGGGAGGAGGTCTACTCCATGGCGATCCTGATGCACGAGGAAGGACTTGATGAGAAGACCAGAATCTACGGGACGGACATGAACGAGAAAGCCATAGCAGCTGCGAAAAAAGGAGCTTTCGCGTTAAAGCAAATGCAGCAGTATACGAAAAATTACTTGGAGGCAGGGGGATCAAAAGCCTTTTCCGAGTACTATACGACTGATCATCAATATGCGTATTTTCACCCCGACTTGGGCGAGAACATGATGTTTGCTCAGCATAATTTGGTGACGGACGGTTCGTTTAATGAATTTCATGTGATCTTGTGCCGAAATGTCCTGATCTATTTCGATCAGGACCTGCAGCAGCACGTCCATCGCTTGATGCACAACAGCTTGTCGGACGGTGGATTTCTAGGGCTGGGAAGCAAGGAATCGATTCTGTTTGCCCCGGATCGAGTGTATTATGAAGACTTTATCCCGCAAGAAAAAGTTTATCGAAAACAAGCAGTGCAAAAATAAATGAGAAGGACCGCTACAGTTGTTGATGGTTTCCATCGAGCAGCAGCGGTCCTTTGTTTCAGTTGCCGAAGTTACGGTTAAGAAAGAGTAAGAAGAAATCAAAAAGAAATGATCCAAGAAAGCAGGTGTTCCTATGTTAGGATGGTCCATGACGTTTCTGATCATCGCTCTGATTGCCGCTGTTTTCGGTTTTACGGGAATCGTTTCGGCAGCGGTGGGGATTGCGAAGTTCCTGTTCGTCGTCTTCTTGATTCTCTTTGTCCTCTCGCTCCTTTTCGGCAGACGGAGCATCAGGTAACGCAGTTTCCGAAGAAACAGCTAAAGTTTGATCCGACTGTCCGATCCACCGGACAGTTTTCTCTGTTCCCAAGTACGCTATTAAAAGCGGCTGGACTGCCCTCATCCAAAGAGGAAAAACAGGAAAGGGAGCCTACCTCGACATAGCGATTGCGGATGTCGTCCTGTCTCTGATGACCACACATGTGGCAGTGGAGTCTGGCAGCGGCGAGCAGCATGGACTTGCCAAGCTGTCCCGAGGGTATGTATATTACGGGATCTATCGCACGCAGGATAACCGGTACGTTTCATTGGGGGCATTGGAATCAAAGTTTTGGGACAATTTTTGTTTGGCCGTGGAAAGAAAGCAGTGGCTCTCTGCGCGCATGAGCTTGCAGCGTGAGGACAACCCGATCTTCCAAGAATGAAGCAGCTGTTTGCGAATCGAACCTTAGCCGAGTGGACGACATTTTCCCTGACGATTGACTGCTGTTTGACACCGATTCTCGAGGTCGGGGAGCTTCATCAGCATCCCCAGATTCAGGCAAGAGGACTTATTCAGGAAAAATGGGGACATCGCTATGTGGGTACGTGTTATTTGGAACAGAAAAGCGCGCTTGATAAGGCAACACCAGCGCCAGCGCTTGGAGAGCATACGGAAGAATGGCTCGTTCGGTTGGCGAGACGTCCTTGATCATTGTGTTTGATGAGGGAAGCTGGCTGTATAAGCGTGACTGGAAAAAATCCCCTGTGCTCGCTATAATGGTTTTTAGGATCACAATCGGCAGTTCGACTAGGGTGTCATCGCATGTCTTTCCATTCTCTGTAGAGCAGGAGGTGGAGTTTTGCGTCAAACCTATCGTATCATTGTAATCGATGACGATCCGATCACTCGCATGGATTTGGTGGAAATGCTGCAGGATGCAGGATATGATGTCGTGGCAGAGGGGAAAAACGGGGAGGAAGCTGTCCGTTTGACGCAAACGTTGCACCCCCATCTCGTCATGATGGATGTCAAAATGCCGGGGATGGACGGTTTAACAGCGGCAGAACTCATCCAAAAGAGCGGCCAGGCAGCCGTCCTGCTGCTAACGGCATACAGCCAGAATGAGATCGTAGCAAAAGCGAAAGCAAAGGGCATCCGTGCTTGTCTGGTCAAGCCCGTCTTGGAGGAAGAGCTGCTTCCCACCGTGGCAATTGTCTTGTCAGACCTTTCGCAGATTAGGTAGATTCCTACTGGCGTCCCATTCGTTCATGCACTAGAATACAATATGAGTAGATCATTATTGATGAGGAGTTGCTACGCATGACGGAGCCGAATCAAAACGAAAAAGAAACGTCTGAACAAAAACCAGGAAAAATCAGCTTGCAAGAGGCGATGAAACGCAGACTCGCGGAGAAAAAGGCTGAGCAAGCGCAAGCCAACAATCCGATTAACCAAAAAGCAAAAAATCAAGCGATGAAAAGCCAACAAACGAAAAAGCCAAACAATCAACGTAGACGTACAGGCGTATAAAATACGACGGAATGATACGGAACAAAAAGGGGATGTGCAGATTTCGATGCTGCACGTCCCCTCTTTTGTTCGGATGATGACAAGGAGGCGGTGAGTGAATTGAAAGTAGAGCGACTTCTGGCAATCGTCATCATGCTTCTCAACAAGCGGAGAATGAGTGCATCAGAGCTAGCCCATCATTTTGAGGTTTCTCTTCGCACGATATATCGTGACTTTGAGGCGATTAATACGGCTGGAATTCCGATCGTAGCTTACCCTAGCTCGAACGGCGGATACGAAATTATGGAGAGCTTTACGATTGATCGACAATATCTTTCCTTGGAAGAATTGGTGACGGTGATTGCGGCGCTAAAGGGAGTCCAGTCTTCTTCCGCGGACAGTCAAGTCGGTCGCTTGTTGGAAAAAATCAAAACTTTGGCTACGACAGGAAGCGTAAGAACGGGGACGGGGACTGTGCATCCTATCGTCTACAACAATACGCAAGTCCAATTGTATATTGCATGTGAAGCGGACTGAACAGACTGCAGATATCAACTAGTCTGACAAGATGGGGAAAAAGCCGAGGAAAGTATCACCTCGGCTTTTACTGATTTACATTAACTAACGGCTGGATCGTGAGTCGGTATTCGATTTTGAACTTCATTTTCTCCCAAAGATTCAGCCACTCGCTATCACTGATTGGCTTAGAAAAAGGATGAAGGGTTCGTGTACCAATTTCCAGAGGGTCGATCTTCCATTGTTGCATGGTCTTCAACAAATCGGAGGTACGACTGACTAAGTATTTCTCAATGTCTTGATGGAGTTTAGCCAGATCCTCTCGCTTGTGTAAATTTTTGTTCCCTCGATACTCCTCAAGACGGCCAGTGAGGTCAATCTTTATCGTCATATTTTTGTAGGAAGGGTCCAGATCGATGTCGACTTTGGAGCGGACATGACCTAAGATGACATCGGAGGATGGTACAGCAAAAAGCTTTAGGTAGTGATCATTATTAATCAGCTGAAAAATTTGGTCGTCCATGAGGGGAAGCATATTGATCATCTTGTCATGCCTGAACATGGCTGTCCCTTTGTACGTTAAATTTATCTTCTTCACTTCAAACAAAGGTAGATACGGGTCAGCATAGGGCGAGAACAGCTTGTTTTTAAATTGATGCAGATTGAGGATGCTCATCTCTCCTTGATTACTCGCTTCATAGTGTTTGAGCATGCGATAGAGGAAATAATCCAGATTCGCCTGTTCATTTAGCTGTTCTCTCATGAACTCTTCAAAATTTCCTCTAGAGATGATGAGATATAAACGCTGAGAGATGTCCGTATCCATCAAATAGGTACTAATGAGCGGTAACACCCCTTTTCTAGCGAGTTCTTCATTGATGACGATTACACGTAGCTGTCCAGGTTTCAATTCTCGATAATAGATCAGATTAAATTCTTTTCCACCTTGCTTTTGCAGATCGACCTTTAAGGTCAGCATTCTTTTCTTCTCATGGATGAGGGGAGGGACCAACGTACTGATTTCCAAATGTCTATCATCGGACTGGTTGAGCGACCAGAAAATGACGGGGGCGATTTCCTCGATTGTATTGTTCTCCACAAAAGGAGAGCATCCCGTCGTCGCTATGATCCCACTTAAAATCGTCAATGCAAAAGCTGCGTGTATCCAGCGCATGGCTACACCCGTCCTTTTCGATAGATCGAAATGAGAAGGAAGGAAGGAACCAACAGATAGGTGATTGCCCCTGACCAGATCTGCAGGTTCAACAACCTATTTACTACGGTGCCACCATTCCAAGCCCATTCGTTGATGATCATCGTGCAAGCGAGTATGGTAAGCCAACTGGCGAAATATCCCATTCGAGAGGTCGGCTTGGTCGTTTTTCTGCCAGCGATTCTGGCTACGCCATAGAAACACAGCAGTAAGACGGAAATGGCAAATACAAATTGGAAAAGATAGATGGAAATCAGTAGCATATCAATGCGTTCAATGACAGGTGATTGCAAATATCGGTACATATTCACAACGGGATAGATAGTGGTACTTACATAATTCGATCCAAAAAAGAAGAGAGATCCAACAAACAAAAGCAAATATTCGAGGACAGTGAGAGCATTTGCATACGCTAGGCTTTTGAAGGTGTTTTCATTCGGACGGAGCCAGGGACCCAAACAAATCAAGTATTCCGGTCCTGACAACGAAGACCATATAAATAACAGCCCTTCCCAATTAACTTCTGTCCATTCCAGGGGGATTAAGGGGAAGAGATCATGGAAAGCCGCAATCGGCGGCAGATAGAACGGCACAATAAGCAGGATGATCCAGATGATCATGAAAAAAGCAATCACAATTAAGCGGATTGTGGTTTCCATTCCTTTGGAAGCGACATACCAGCTGATCATGAGCATAAAGAGAATCAGCCATTTTTGATTCATGGAGGGGTAAATGAACGTACGTACAATCTCGACATATCCTATGAGAATGATGGATGCTTTCAACAACAGAAAAAACAAGCCGATCCATGCGAAAAAACGTACCAAGGTCTCACCAAAAACCTCAACGAAGCCATCGTACCCCTTTGTGGCAAACCTCGAACGAAACCATTTGGACAACAGCATCAGATTGAAGTGTGACAGGATTCCTACGAGTACGATTCCCCAAATCATATAGGGATGAATCAAATAAGTAGGCATGATGAACACAAAGTAAAGCATCTGAAAGCGGTTTGCCATCATAAAGATGTAGGCACCGTTATACGTGGTAGATTTTTCAAATAACGAAAGTGCGGTCACCAGATCATCTCCTTCGGCTCATTCGCCATTTCTGCACCGGATGTAAGTATTCAGGACGCGTTTTCATCCATGGTAAGGGAGCTCTTATGAACAGATCCTTCCACTCTTTGAGATAGAAAGGAGCGACCGGTGCAAAGTAAGGTTGCTTCAATGAACTTAACGCATTCAAGTGGGTGAGAATACCGATTGCACCGAGTAGAATGCCGAACAAACCGAGATAAGCAGCGAGGATCAGTAAAATAAATTGCAAGAGCGAATTGGATTTCGTGACTTCGTAATTGGGTACTAAAAAAGAAGCAATGGCGGAAATGCCCACGAGTACGATCAAGACATTACTGGAAAAACCAGCTGCAACTGTGGCTTGACCGATGACGATCCCACCAATGACTCCCAATGTTTGTCCTGACTTCGTTGGCATTCGCAGACTGGCTTCCTTTATAATTTCCAAAGTGATCAACATGAGGAACGCTTCCCAAAAGGGGCTGAATGGCAGTTTGCTTCGCGATTCCAACAAGACGAAGAGGATCTGCAAGGGAATCATCTGGTAATGATGTGTAGTCACGGCGACATAAAACGGAATCAACGTGACGGAAATGATAAAGCTCAGATACCGGATGCAACGCAAAAAACTAGAAATAATCCAACGCAAAAAATAATCCTCGGGTGATTGAAAGAGATGAAAAAAGGTGATAGGGGCAATTAAGGCATAAGACGTGTTGCCTACCAAAATCACGAGTTTGCCGATCCCCAATGAAAAAGCACAGGAATCCGGACGATCCGTTTCCTGAAACTGAGGAAAGACGCTATGCTTATGATCTTCCATAAAGGCAGCGACTTGTGAGGAGTCCAAAAATTGATCAAAATCAATCGATGCTATTTTCTTTCGAGCGATGGAAACATAGTCCGGATTGGTGATTCCTTCGATGTACAGGATGACAACCTCAGTTTTACTGATGGATCCAATCGTAAAAGACTCCGTTTTCAGATTCATCAGTGGGATTCGTCTGCGAATCATCGTGATATTTTGTTCCAACAGTTCACTAAAGCTGTCTTTTGCGCCATAGATAATGGTTTCCGTACCAGATTGCTGGATGGAACGACTCAATGTATTTTGCAGGGGGACCGCCCAAAATTCCTCATGATCCATACCGTACAGGATCACATTTCCGCGCAGGAGGTGGGTTTCCGCCTCTTCTAGCGTGATCATTCGGGAAACTTTGGAGGATATCATATACTCGTGGATCGTCAGGTGGGAGCTGGTGTTTAGTGGTTCGACAATCGCCTCATTTAATCGCTCTAGATTAACTAGCGATCTTATATAGAGCAGCATCACCTGCTGGCCGTTATTCGTTTGTCGTTCGATGATTTCCGCCTCGTCGATGTTGGCCAATACCCGTTTCAGATTATCCAGTGTGACAGGGGTTTGAACGGTAGTAGATGGTAGTGTTTTTGTGGGATCATTATTTTTTTTATTTTTTTTCGAAAACATCAGTATCCATCACCTTGAGGTTCTATTTTAATGAGTGATTTAGCAAAAAGTGTCAATCTCTTAACCAGTGTTAGTATGGTCTGGACGTATTCTTTTATGCAACATCATGATTTCTTCACAAGTTTGGTTTACTCTGTAGAGAGAATAGTTGATGAGAGGAGTCCTGCGGTTTCATGGAGTGGTTAACAAACGTAGAGGGAATGGCAGGATGGATTCGCTCGTGGGGAATTCTCGGTATCATAGGGAGTATTGTCCTCAACATTATCATCAGTGTGGCAGGGGTGCTCCCGTCCATCTTTTTGTCTGGGGCGAATGCGATTGTCTATGGGCTGGTGGGCGGTTTCTTCGTTTCATTAACGGGGGAAGTACTGGGAGCGACGGCAGCCTTTCTCTTGTATCGATACGGATTACAAAAATCAAAGGGTCTGAAAAAGCTGGAGAAGTTCTCGTGGATCCAGCATATCAACGGGGCGTCCCGTTTTCGCAAAGGTCTGGCTATCGTCTTGCTGCGGATGAATCCGCTCATTCCATCCGGAGTTATCAATCTGGGGGCAGCACTCACAACCATTTCCTTTGCTGATTTTCTTCTCGCTACGCTAGTGGGGAAAATTCCATCGATGGTTTTCGAAACCTTTGTCGGTCATGATTTGGTGTACCTGTCTGAAAACAAATCTCGGTTGATTATTTCATTGCTTGCAGGCTCTCTCGTCTTTCTGTTGTTCTGGAAAAGAGAGAAAAGCCGTTCATCGTAAGTCCTAGTACGAGTCAAAGGAGGACGCTTTATGTCGACGATTTTGCTGGTAGATGACGAGCCGCAAATAGTGGAGATCCTATCTTCCTATTTGCAAAAGGATGGCTTTCATGTCGTGACAGCAGAAACAGGCAACGAGGCTTTGGAATTGGCTGCTTCTCTTCATCCCGACTGTATCATCCTGGATCTGATGCTTCCGGATTTGGGCGGAGAAGAAATCTGCCAGAAAATCCGTTCGCATTCCCGGGTACCGATCCTGATGCTGACAGCAAAAAGCGGGGAGACAGATCGCGTACATGGTTTGGAAATCGGGGCGGATGATTATTTGGTCAAGCCCTTCAGTCCTCGAGAACTGGTTGCTCGTGTTCGGGCTGTCCTGCGACGAGCAGGTGATTATCAAGCCTTGACGGATCAGGTGACGGTTGGGGATTTGTACCTTTCATTCGGGGACAAGCGAATTCGGAAAAAAGACGGCTGGCTCGAGCTGACACCGAATGAGTACCGATTGCTTACGACCTTATGCCGATATCCAGGGAGGACGTGGAGCAGAGAAGAACTTGTGGCACAGGTGCTGGGGTATGACTACGACGGCTTTGACCGAACGATCGATACTCACGTCAAAAATTTGCGGCACAAAATAGAGGATGATCCGAAAAATCCGGTTTACATCAAAACGGTATACGGCTTCGGCTACCGCTTTGAAAACCCGGGGAAGAACTGAGGACGCCATGCGAAAAATCTGGGTGAAACTCGCATTGGTGCTCATGGCGGTAGGAACCTTGGCGATCATGCTCACTACCTTTTTGTCAATGAAAGAGATGGACTATCACTTCACGATGTACCTCGATGAAGTCCGAAATCAACAAGATCAGAAAATATCCCAATTGGCCATCCAGGCCTATGAGCAAACCGGCAGCTGGGACAAAAACAGCCTGGATAAAATGAAAGCAGTCTCCTCGGTGCTAGGCATACGATTCACCTTGTTTGATGCCCAGTATAAGCAGGTCCTGTCATGGGGAGGGGATGCAGAAAACAGAAGCATGGCAGACGACATCCCGTTGGAGTTTAATGGGCGAGAAATTGGCTATCTCTCCATCGCCTACCATGATGAAAATTCGTATCAGTCCATGGAAAATCACTTTCAGCTGGCGCATACCAATGCCATGCAATGGACGATGTTTGCTCTGATTTTGCTCGTGATTCTCATGAGTGTGTTGCTGGCACGTACATTGGTAAAGCCACTCGTCCAAATCAGTGCTGCTGCAAAGAAAGTAGCAAAGGGCAATTTGTCTGTCCGTGTAGCCGAACCCGGTGGTCACGACGAAATCGCTTCGCTCGTCGATACCTTCAACAATCTGGTGCACAGTCTACAGCATCAGGAGGAACTGCGCAAGCGCCTGACTTCTGATATTGCGCACGAGCTGCGAACCCCGTTAAATACGCTTTTGGCACAAGTCGAAGGAATGATCGATGGTATTTGGGAAGCAAGCCCTGAGCATTTGGAGTCGACACGTGGTGAGGTTTTGCGCTTGAGTAGGCTCGTACGGGATCTGGATCAGGTGATTCAAGTCGAGTCGGGGGCTTTGCGCATGAATCGTGAAAAGATCGATCTGAGCGGGCTTGCCGGGCAAGTCCTCGATGCGATGAGTGCAGCCTTTATCCGTGACCACATCCAGATAGAAAAGGAACTCGCAGCAGATGCGTGGGTGATGGGCGATCCTGAGCGGCTGGCACAGGTGATGACAAATCTGCTCAACAATGCTAGCAAGCATCTGGAAGCAAACGGGAAAATAGCGGTCATGGTAAAGCTTTCAGGAGATCGGGTCCAGCTGCATATCGAAGACAACGGTGCTGGAATTCCGAAAGAAGATCTGCCCTTTGTCTTTGACCGTTTCTATCGTGGGGATCGCTCACGAACGAGAGAGCGCGGTGGATCGGGCCTCGGTCTGACTGTGGTCAAAGGGATTGTGGATGCTCATGGAGGCCAGATCGATATCGAAAGTGAAGTCGGACGCGGAACGGCAGTGTCTGTAACGCTTCCTGCTATCCGCCCTCGGCATTAGTGGATACCCTGCCATTTTTTGCGGTACGCCAACGGGGTCATCTCCACACGTTGTTTGAACAGATGAATAAAATGGCTGACATTATCCATTCCTGACAGGCTTGCAATCTCGCCAATGGTCAGATCGGAGTAGGTAAGGAGCTCCTTTGCGTACGTGATTCGTCGATGAATCACATACTCGTTGGGTGTATACCCAGTGTATTTCTTGTACTCGCGCAGCAAATGGTATTTGCTGATGGCGTGCTGGTTCGCCAGTTCATCCAAAGAGATCTTCTCCTGAAAGCGTTTGTCCAGGTCAGAAACGATTCGTTGGATATGAGCCGGCAGGAAGGAGCCGTCCGCTTCCTGGGGACTCGTCATGATAATCATTTCTGTGAGCAAATCTACGAGATACTTCGAGGAAAGAGGCTCGGTTCGGATGTCTTTTTGCAGGTTCACCTCGAGAAGCTGCGAGAGGATCTGCGGTATAGTGCTGGACTCATCCAGGGTGAGTACAGGTGAACCATTTTTCATGAATTGCTCGAAATAGCCACGGCTGTTGCTTCCATTAAAATGGACCCAGACGAGCTCCCACAGCTCATGCTTGTCTGTCCTGTAATGCTGATATTCCTGACAGTCAATAAAAAATACTTGGTTGCGGCTTAGCTCATGTGTCACCCCTTGATAGTGCAAGTAGCCCGTTCCGGCCAAAGTATACACGATTAAAAAGGAATTCAAGCTTTGACGCTCGGTGAAATAGGTAGGAAGTGTACGGAAATGGCCCACTTCCTGGACATAAAAATAAGTTGATTTTGCCGCCATGCTCGGAGTCGCAATGATTCGGATGGAGTCGTCCGTCCAGTCATGTGCGGCTTTTTCCATGTAGCTTCCCATTTTAGCCCTCCTTGAGCAAGATTCTGTTATAAATGAACAAGATGCATGGATGTTTCTTTTATTGTAAGCGAATACAATGGACGCATAAAGCTCGTATTTTTTTCAAGGAGTGGTGCAGGATGACGATTCTTCAACCGATTAAACCGATAAAAAAGGCACGGATTGGCCTGTATACGATTGGCCTGGCCGCCTATTGGAAACAGTTCCCTGGACTTCGCGAGAGACTGCTGGAGTACGGGCGTTTCATGCAGACGAAAATGTCCGAATACGGCGAGGTCTTTTTTTATGGCCTGGTCGATACGGAAGCAGAAGGAAGAGCGGCAGGGGAATGGTTCAATGAAAAGAACGTGGATTTGATTTTTTGTCATTCTGGTACGTATTGCACCAGCTCGGCCGTTTTACCCGTGCACCAAATCTGCAAGGCTCCCGTAGTGGTATTGAATTTGCAGCCAGCTGCAAGAATCAACTACGAGCAGACGACGACAGGGGAATGGCTGGCGCATTGCGGAGCTTGCCCGGTACCGGAAATATCGAATGCGTTTGCGAGGGCGAATATTCCGTTTCGTGTCATCAACGGACTGCTAGGGCTGGACTATACACCACAAATTTCCCTGACAAATGAAAACACAAAGGAGCAGCAAGCGGCCATTCGAGCATGGAAGAGCATCGAGGAATGGATTCGTGCAGCTGCGGTTCCCCGTACGCTGCGTCATAGCCGCTTTGGGTTTCTAGGAAATACATACAGCGGAATGCTCGATATGTACAGCGACTTCACCATGATTCAAGCACAGGCAGGACTGCATGTAGAGATTTTGGAAATGTGCGATCTCGATCGGATGCTGCGCGATGTGACGGAAAACGAAGTGCGAAAGAAGCTTGCCCAGGTGCAGGAGATGTTCACGATCAGCGAGGACTCTCCAGCAGACCCGATCGCCAACCGCCCGACAGAGGAGCAGATGCAGTGGTCCTGCCGAGTCGCGGCTGCACAGGAAAAGCTGGTCCGCGAGTACGATCTGGATGCATTGACCTACTATTATCATGGAGCTCCTGGAAGTGAGTACGAGAAGCTGCAGGGAGGATTGATTGTCGGGCATTCGCTGCTGACGGCACGCGGGATTCCGTGCGCTGGAGAAGGGGACCTCAAGACTGCTGTCGCCATGAAAATTTGCGACATACTCGGAACAGGAGGAAGCTACTCGGAGATCGTCGTTGTGGACTATGAGGACGAGACGATATTGCTCGGTCATGACGGGCCTTTCCATATTGCCATATCGGAGGGCAAGCCTGTCTTGCGCGGGATGGGACTGTACCATGGCAAGCAGGGAACCGGCGTGTCCGTAGAGGCAAAAGTGAAGACCGGTCCTGTTTCTACGCTAAATGTTACGCAGACGGGCGAAGGCAAGCTGAAAATGATCATCAGCGAAGGCGAGTCGACCAACGGACCGATCATGAAAATCGGGAATACCCAGACGCCGGTCAAGTTCCGCCAGCATCCGGATGAGTATATGGAGAAGTGGTTCCAGGAATCACCGACACACCACTGCGCGATGGCAATCGGGCATCAGGCGAAGCTGTTTCAAAAAGTGGCAGAGCTGATGGGCATTTTGCAAGTGACATTGTAAGCAACTTGAATAGGCAGCGAAAAGGCGCTCTACCGATTTGGAAGGCGCCTTTTGCATTTTTAGAGCCAAACGCAAAAGTTGAATAAAGACAAGGCAACCAAAAAAACAAACGAAAAACCAAAAAAAATCCTGCGTACGCATGTAAAACTGGTATAATCAAAACTATACAAATAATTACGACAAGACGATCAATATACACGGGAAAGAGGATGACAATGCTTGTAGCCGAAAGACACGAAAAGATTGTCCGTCTAGTCAACGATAGAGGGAGTATCCGGGTCTCCGAGTTGAGCGATATTTGCCAGGTGACAGAAGAGACGATTCGCAGAGATTTGGATCGTCTGGAGGAAGCGGGGCGGCTGCTGCGGAGCCATGGTGGTGCTGTCAGCATTACTGAGCACCAACCGGAAATTCCGTATATCGAGCGGGAAATTACCATGATGGAGGAGAAAAAGCGAATCGCCAGAAAAGCCGTTTCCAACATCGAGCCAAACGACCGCATCATTCTGGATGCCAGCACCACTGCCTGGTATATGGCTTCGATTATTCCCGACATACCGCTGACTGTCCTGACAAACTCCATCAAAGTCGCGATGGAGCTGAGTACAAAGGAAAAGGTCGAAGTTATCTCAACGGGAGGAAAGCTGGCACCACGATCGCTATCATTCCTGGGTCCAAGCGCGGAACGCTCTTTGGATCAATACCATGTGGACAAAGTGTTTCTCTCCTGTAAAGGAATCCATCTGGAGCGCGGGATCAGTGAATCGAATGAAATGCAGGCGCTGGTCAAGAAAAAAATGATTAGCATTTCTGACAAAGTCTATCTGCTTGCAGACACGAGCAAATTTGGTGTCCAGGCCTTTACTTATTTTGCGGAATTAAAGCAAATCAATGAAATCATTACCGATGATGAAATCGATGCATTGCAAGTTCGTCAGCTGCAGGAAAAAGACGTAGCCGTAACGGTCGCTCCATAAGCAGAAGCAAGAAAAGGTGTACGAAATCGAGTACGCCTTTTTTTCACAGCAAAGCCAGGAGTTTCCTAAGCGGGACGTGAATTTTCGAGATCTCTTAAGCAAAGAGAGTGCGTGTGTTGAAAAAAACAGCAGAAATTTTTTGAAAGTAAGAAGGAAATCAGAAAGATACAACGAATGCATAGATACAGAACATAAATAATAAAATACAAACAAAAATAAAACAAAACGAGATTGTCCATTCTTGTTTGTCTGAAGAATTTTGTTATCTCTTGTTCAACAGGATTTTCACCGTTTTAAATCTTAGCAAGGATGTATTTGGGGAATATTTCCAAGTTTGGACTGTATGTCTACTGCTTCTGTCCAATCATTCAAAAATAAACAAAACAAACAAACAGACGCATGGGACAAACAGAAAAGAAGAGGCATCCGTGATTTGAGAGCGCTTACTTTAGGCGCAGTTGATTGTTCTATCCGATACTAAGCGGTCCTCGTGGCTGTTTTGTATACATAATGGAAGATAAGGGGAGGAGCCAAATGAAGAAGTTCTTCACATCGTGTCTGTCTTTACTGCTCGCAGTAACGGTTATGGTCGGCTGCAGCACGCAGGCACCAAAGTCTGCTGACAACGCTGGCAGCACAGGCGGTGCAGACGGCGGTAAAAAGAGATTTGCCATTATCTTTAAAAACACAGGGAACCCATATGGGGAGAAGCAGATGGAAGGCTTTAAAAACGCCATTGAGGAACTCGGCGGCGAAGCCATCCTGAAGGCCCCAGACCAGCCAACAGCGGAAGCGCAAATTCAAATGATCGAGGAACTCATCTCTCAAAAAGTGGATGCGATCGCCATTGTCGGGAATGATCCGGATGCATTGCAGCCAGCCTTGAAAAAGGCAATGGATGCCGGAATTAAAGTATTGTCCCTCGACTCGGCAGTAAATGCGCAGAGCCGGATGGTTCATATCAATCAGGCTGACCCAGAGCGGATCGGCCGCGTCCAGATTCAAGCAGTAAGCGAAATGATTGGCGGCAAAGGCGAAATCGCCGTTCTCAGTGCTACGTCACAAGCAACCAACCAAAATACATGGATTGAATGGATGAAAAAAGAGCTGGAAGATCCAAAATACAAAGATATCAAGCTGGTGAAAGTAGCGTATGGGGATGACCTTCGCGACAAGAGCGTAGCGGAAACCGAAGCACTTTTGAAGTCCTATCCGGATCTTAAAGGAATCATTGCTCCGACTACTGTAGGGATTGCAGCAGCAGGTAAGGTTCTCACGGACAAAGGCTTGAAAGGAAAAGTACAGCTGACGGGTCTTGGTTTGCCGAGTGAAATGGCAGAATATATCGAAAGCGGCGTGACTCCATGGATGTACCTGTGGAACCCAGTGGATGTAGGCTACCTGGCAGGCTATGCTGCTGACGCACTCGTCAAAGGGACGATTACCGGTAAAGTAGGAGATAAGTTCAAGGCAGGTCGCTTGGGTGACAAAGAAGTGATCCAGGATGGCGATGGCACACAGATCATGCTGGGCGATCCATTCAAATTTGACTCCAGCAACATCGGTGAATGGAAGAAGGTTTACTAAGCAAGGCACATAATCAGTGAACAGCCAGGACGCGTATCATGTGAGCCTGGCTGTTTTTTTATCGGAATACAGTAAGCAGCTGCCGAGCTATAGCGCAGCCATGCATCTTACAAAGGTTTACACAAGTTTACACTCCCGGCATTGAACAAATCGGACAACCATTTCGAATATACTTGAGGCAGCGATTCGGTTAACAAAAAAAGCGAGGAATCACGCTTTTGACAGCAGGTGGTGTGCAGAAGGGGGAAGGGACTTCACCCTTAAGCGGGCTGGCGGCTAAAGCATACGGGAGAAAAGGAAGAGAACAGGGAGGTATTTTATGTACGCTGCAGGGGTTAATGGAGCAATCATACTTATTTGGATCATAGTCGGTCTTGGAGTTGCAGCCATCGTAGGTTTGGGAGCGATTGTCTACCACTTTGTTGCTTAAAGGAAGGACGGATCCATCTGTCTTTCCTTTTTAGTTGGAAAGGGATGACCACACCATTTGGAATTTTGTAGATGATCGGAATAAGCGGAAAGTCTTGATCATTGGCATTCCTTTTAAAATGGGCTATGATGACTGTTGGTTGAGGCAGATTGTATAAATCCTTGAAAATGACGATAGAGCTGGAGGCGGTGCAGATGTATGAAGTGTATATGGATGGAGCAAGCACCGGAAATCCTGGTCCCAGCGGTGCAGGAATATTTATTAAAAAGGATGTGGAAGTGGAGCGATATTCCATCCTATTGGGGAATATGGACAATCACGAAGCGGAATTCCGAGCTTTCTTAATCGCGCTGCAAATATGCAAAGAAAAGGGATATAGCCAGGTCTCATTCCGGACCGACTCACAGCTTGTGAGCCAAGCAGTTGAGAAGGAATTTGTCAAAAACAAAAGGTTCGTTCCCTTGCTTGGAGAAGCATTGACGCTTATTCGTCCATTTGATTTGTTTTTTATGAAATGGGTGCCAAGCTCTGAAAATAAAGCAGCAGATGAATTGGCAAGGGCTGCGATCCGAAACAGGAAGTCGAAAGAGGATACGGGGGAAAATACCGCAATTTAGAAGAAATGTCCCGCTCATTTTCACGATAGAATGGGGGAGCTGAAATTTTCTCACGTGCATCTGCCATGGATCCGTTATAAGCGATCCATGCGACACGGAAAGGAGTACGATTGTGGACACACAGCAGGACGTAAACCGAGCGCAAGGAACATTCGGGAGCAAAGCGAACTTTACGGTGGTCATCGTGATGATTTTGGGTGTATTCGTGGCGATTCTCAATGAAACGCTGCTCAATGTGGCGTTATCCAAAATCATGGCGGACCTCGGGATTTTGCCTAGTACCGCTCAGTGGCTGACTACAGGATATTTGCTGATCATCGGCGTACTCATTCCGGTCACCGCTTTTTTGCTACAGCGTTTTACCACTCGAACGTTGTTTTTATCAGCGATGGGACTATTTACTTTGGGAACGTTCATTGCGGCGGTTTCTTCTGGTTTTTCCCTGTTAGTCTTAGGAAGGATTCTCCAGGCGGCTGGCACCGGCCTCTTGTTTCCGCTCTTGACCAACGTGGTGTTTGCCATTGTCCCGCTGGAAAAGAGGGGCTCCGCAATGGGAATGATCGGGATCGTCATCACGTTTGCTCCGGCAATCGGTCCGACATTGTCTGGAATCATTGTGGAGCATTTCAGCTGGCGATACCTTTTTTACGGAGTACTGCCCATCGCTGTTTTCGTGATGATCTTTGCCTTTATCCGATTGAAAAACGTCACAGAGCCGACGAAACCCAAGATAGATTTGCTATCGCTTCTGCTCTCAACTGTTGGATTTGGGGGAATTGTGTACGGATTTAGCAGTGCAAGTGAAGGACATGGAGGATGGGCAGGCTACTCCGTCTTACTGCCGATTGTGGTCGGTCTCTTATCGCTGGTGCTATTCACCATTCGGCAGTTAAAAATGGCGGAGCCTTTGCTTGACCTGCGGACATTTCAGTACCGCATTTTTCGAATCTCTACCTTAATCATGATTATCGTGATGATGGCGATGTTCGCTGCGATGATGCTATTGCCGATTTTTCTCCAGAACGCCTTGGGTTACAGTCCGTTTGAG
Organism: Brevibacillus centrosporus; assembly: GCF_003710815.1. Lineage (GTDB taxonomy): Bacteria > Bacillota > Bacilli > Brevibacillales > Brevibacillaceae > Brevibacillus > Brevibacillus centrosporus. The sequence goes on along the minus strand of NZ_RHHP01000042.1, from coordinate 119,577 downwards.
GCTGGGTTAGTGATGCTCCCAGGTGGAATCATCATGGGAATCATGTCACCCATCACGGGCAGGCTGTTCGATAAATTCGGAGCGAAGTGGCTTGCGATTGTAGGCTTGATTTTGATTGCACACACCTTGCTGCAATTCGCATTTATTACCGTTACGATCTCTTACCTCACGATCATGCTGTTCAATACACTGCTCATGCTGGGGATTTCCATGCTGATGATGCCAGTGATGACAAATGCACTCAATGAGCTGCCGCCGCCAATGTATCCACATGGCACTGCGATCATTGGGACGCTTCAGCAGGTGGCAGGAGCTGTCGGGACTGCCCTTTTGGTAACTGTCATGATGAATGGGACCGAACAATATTTGCAAAACTCCGCACCTGGGCAGGAGGAATCTACCCTGCGTATGCTATCGATGATTGCAGGAATGAAAAGTGCTTTCCTGCTGGCATTTGCTTTGGTTGTCGTAGCTTTGCTTGCTTCCTTTTTTCTGAAGCGTGCAGGAGGGCCGAAGCAACCACAAGGTACGAAGCAAGTATCACCGAACTAATTAGGGAAAGAAGACCATTTCTCTGATACGGAAGGGATGGTCTTCTTTATGCTTGTTGACATTTGGTAAATTTCACTATACAATTATCTTGAATTTGAGATATTACCTCAATAAAGTTGGCGAGATACGACTTTTTCTCCCCATAAACCTTTAATTTAAGATATATGATTTCGAGAGGAGTTTTTCCGATGAGCGATTTTACAAATTTGGTGAAACAAAGACGGTCTGCAACAAAATTTATACCCGATCTAGATATATCGGCAGGCGAGCTCGATGAGATCTTTTCGCTCGTGAAGTTTGCTCCATCTGCCTTCAACTTGCTGCATGCCCGATGATTGGCTTTGATCCCGAAGCGATTCGCGAGCTGCTCAGCATCCCAGATCAGTACGTACCGGCTTTGATGATTACGATTGGCAAGGAAGATATTTCGAGCCAAAGAATCCGAGGCTATCGCAAGCCAGTAGGAGAGTTTGTCAGCTATAACCAATTTACTGTGAAGTGAAAAGCAGGTTTACATAAGGGTGAAAGCATTTCAACGAATGAATGCTGCGGCTGGGTGGATACTAATATCGTGGAAAGCTCCGCCGAACACAGAATGTTGCGCCGAATATGCAGCCGCCGTCCGCCCAGGTAAAAAACAAAACCAAAAAAACGCCGGGCCCTAGTTACAGGACTCGGCGTTTCTATCCCTTTTCATTATCCGATAAATTCTTGAACCCAGTACCCGTTCACAAAACCTACACCGATTTTAGTGAAAGCAGGATTCATGATGTTTTGACGGTGTCCTTCACTGTTCATCCATTGGTTCATGACTTCATCGGCGGCTTGTTGACCCATCGCGATGTTTTCACCAGCTGTCGTGTAAGACACACCAAATTGTTTCATCATATCGAATGGAGAGCCGTACGTTGGGCTTGTATGGTCAAAGTAGTTGTTGCTGGACATGTCAGCGGCTTTTGCTTGTGCGACCTTGTTCAGGGAAGCGTCCAGCTCCACTGGCTTCAGACCTGCTTTAGCCCGTTCCTGGTTAACCAGATCAGCTACCTGCTTCATGACAGCAGAAGCGTCAACTTGCTTTTTAGCTTGCTTCGCGGGTTGTGGAGCAGCTACTGGCTGCTGCTGAACCGGTTGTTGTACAGGCTGCTGAATGGGTGTCGCGTATTGTGGTTGAACAGGTTGTTGCATCACAGGTTGATATCCGTATTGTGCTGTATATGGGAACGATTGAGTTTGTTGTTCAAGGGCCGCGGCAGAAGCTGTGTTAGAAAAGCCGGAAAGAACAAATCCCAATCCCAAAGTCGCGATCGTAATTGTACCAAGGCGTTTCATATTCACATCGTCTCCTTTTTTTGGCCTACGAGGTTAGCTGACGGATTCGGATTGAGGAAACAACCCTACGCACTATGGCGATTCACCCCATGCAGATCTCTCATCTGCAAAAGAAGATCCCCCGCACTTCCATTCGAGAGGAAGTTTCGGCTGTTTTGTTTGGCATGACCCAGAATAACAGAGATTCACCTGTGAATGAAAGGCATAAATTTTGGGAGGATTAATGTGTTATATACGGACGCAGGTCGAGACCGCACGTCTTCCTTGCAAGAAACGACTGACTAGATCGGCACCAACAAGCCGATCAACTTGCTCTTAGCTCTTGAAAGAAGACAAATGATTCTTCAGATGGCAAGCCAGTTGAATTTTTAGCATGTCTTCCTGTCTGTCAAACCGAAGACCTAGTCGTTCCTCGATGCGTTTTAAGCGTTGATACAGGGTATTGATATGAATATGAAGTTTCTTTGCCGTATCGATCGCGGATAAGTTACATGCCACATACTGCATGAGCGTTGTCTCCAAATCACTGCTTTGAATGTGGTCCGAGCGCAGGGGAAGGAATATTTCTTCGGTAAACTTCTCGATGTCCTGCGAGGACTGATTCAGAAAGAAGCGATTAATCCCAATCTCTTCGTAGCTAATGAGACCGGATTGATTACGGTTGATTAAAAAAGAGATGGTCTTTTGGGCTTCCTCATAGCTTTTTGCAATCTCTTCTACATTGAGGTAAGCACCTCCAATACCACCGTAAAGAAAATGTTGATCGGTGTTCAGCCATTCCCGAACAATCGTTTCCAGCTGTGAGATGATATGCTTCACTTCAGCATTCTCATTAACGGAAAAAAGCAGCGTGATTTTGTTGTGAAATCCAAAAGTCAGTTTATTGATGGCGGATAGCCGTTGATTGATTTTCGATAGCAGCCGTTGCAGCCGAGCCTCAACTTCATAAGGTTCAAAAGATCCAGGGATTTCGCATAAGCAAACAAACGTATAGGTATTGATTTTAAAATTAAAAGGCAATCCACTGGCCAGCAAAGCTTCGTAATCTTGCTTCTCTAAGAGCTGGGTGAAAAACGTAAGAGCTTTTTTATGATAGAGCTCGGTCATCGAAATATTTTTCACCATTTCTAACGCAAGGACAGAGCCGCTTTGCTCAATCGTGACGATATCCATTTGGCTTAAAGGGTGAGAAAGGGAGACAATCATGCATCCTAATAGCACCGACCCAATGAAGATCGGGTATAGATAGTAATCCTGATTCGACAGGGTAGTCGAAACCGCCGACTTTTGCGAGCCGGAAAAATAGTGAGCGATTGTCTCAAAAGGAAAAGAAGGGGAAGGGCGCCGCCCAGGTGAGTTGTCATTGTTGAGAAAATCCACGTAGTCGACATGGCGTCCCAGGATGCGGTTAATCTCCGAGATCATCTTCTGAATGCCTTTGTTTGTCAGGGAAAGCTGTGTTAATGTTTCGTGGACGTTAATTCTCTTCTGGAAAAGCTGATTTTTTTCATCCAGCTCTCTGCTTAACTGCCTGGATTCTTCCAGATGTAGCCGGGATTCCTTATACAGCTTGGCATTATGAAAAGCGATGGCCACTTGAGAAGAAAATCCCTGCAGGAGCTTTACGTCCCGATCAATAAAGCTCCTCTTTTTCGTGAATTGCAGAATAGCCAGTGTTCCAATGCATTCGTCATCTAACCAAACGGGCACGATAATCATTCTGTTGGCGTACGGCCCTTTTTTCACGAATGCGACGTTTTCTGGGGATAGATTCGTCTGTTCGGATAAAATATCGGCCGTAGAGTTATATAGACGCGGACGTTTGTCGATGAAGACTTTACCGGAGACATTCTCGCCTAATCTTGTTTTATATCGTAAATATCCATCAGGAAGCCCTACAACGGTAAGCGGTGTTAGCTGCTGATTTTCCGCGTCAAATTGCCGAAATACGCCAGCATCGCCAGCGGGTATGACAGTGAGGGCGATCTGGATGATCTTACTTAGCAGCTCATTTACATCGAGAGTGGCGGTAAGGATTTGGAGGCTGTCCACCATTTTTTCTAAATCATTTTTGAGTGGCTGATGAATTTCCTGAAAGTACATGCCGCTGCAAATGTATGAGAGAACCTCCCAGTCGGTAGCTGGCAATGCACTCACGTCTCTATCGTACAAACAGATTGTGATCTGAAAGTCCTTGTCCAGCTCCGTGGAAAAATAAGCTTTATCTGGATTTTGAAAAAAGAAATAAGGTTTTTCTGAAGAGCGTCCGGGCAAGAGAGGACGCTCTGTTTCTATTTGTGGGGTTGAGTAAGACAACGTCATGGAATCAGGATGCCCCATCCAGATCTGATAAGGGATACCGGGTAGTTTTTCAGCCAGAAACGATTGAAGCACAATCAGGTTTTGCATGCGTTCCTCCCTTTCATGTGTAAAAACCTACAAGTGAATAGCTATCGCTTGTTAATTACATACATAGCGTTTTTTCTATTTTAATTTAGTATGGAGATTGTGTAAAACAAATGATGAATATTCCGAATACAGTCATCATTTGAAAAATACCTCAGATGGGAAGTGAAATGGTTGAAGCTTGGTGGAATCGTTCAAAAGAAGTACCTCATCCTTATGCTGTTGTTTTTGGCGCAGATCTTGAATTTTATTGATAAGACTGCAATCAATTTTGCCATTATCCCGATTTCGAAAGAATTGAATCTCCCTACGGAGCAAGTGGGCTTGGTGCTAAGCAGCTTCTTTCTCAGCTACGCGATCATGCAGCTGGTAGGAGGGTATTTGGCAGACAGATTCGGAATGAAAAAGGTCTTGAGCGGAGCCGTCTTTTTGTGGTCGGCAGCAACCATTCTGACAGGTACGGCCCGTTCTTACATCTCCTTGGTCTCGTCACGTTTTTTCGTTGGAGTTGGGGAAGGGGCTTTTCCTGCAAGCACGCAGGTAGCCATCGTGGACAATTTTCAGAAGGAAGTACGAGCGCGTGCGAAGTCGGTCATATCAGCAGGGGCATCAGTCGGATTTATGTTTGGTTCCATTGTGGTGACGCTACTGATCGCTACCTTCGACTGGCGTTTGATGTTTATCATTTTGGGGGTACTCGGGGTTGCGCTAGCTATTGTCCTTTGGTTTTTGCTCAAGCGAGAGGAGAAGAAGGTAGATCGTTCGGCAGCTGCGAGCAAGTCCATTGATAAAACAGCGATCAAAAAGCTATTGAAAAATCCATTGATTTGGAAGCTCATGCTGGCTGCGATGTTTACCAATATCGTGTTTTGGGGGCTGCAAAGCTGGCTGCCATCGTATTGGGTAAAGGTCAAAAACATGGATATGGTATCGATGGGACTTTACTCCTCTGTGCCTTATGTTCTTGGATTCCTCTCCTTTTTGGTAAGCGGCTGGGTGTTGGACAAGTTTCTCGCCGGGTATGAAAAGTACATGTTCATTGGAGGAGCATTTTTCTCTGCCCTATTTATCTACCTGATGTTCAATACAGAGTCGATTGCAATCGCGTTTACGTACTTATCGTTGTCTAACGTGTTTTTGAATGCCATGAATATCACCGTATTTGTACTGCCTTTGAAAAAAATAGCGGAGGAATCGGTCGGGACCGCAACAGGGATAATCAACACCGGTGGACAGATTGGCTCCGTTTTGACGCCAACCATTGTCGGTTATCTCATTACGGTCTTTCACCAAAATTACAATGCGGCTTTCATGTTCCTGGTTGCGTCGAGCCTCGTTGTTATGGTGGTCGGGATGACGATCCAGTCCGGAAAGAAGGAGTCGAGTTCGGCTGTAATCGAGTAAGAGACTCATTTCTCGCAAACGAAAAGGAGAAAAGATAAATGAATGATCACAAAATCGTATCTGATCTGATTGAACAAAAGCAACAACAGTTTACCGACATCAGCGACAGCATCTGGGGGTATAGCGAGATCAAATATGAAGAAGTGCGTTCTGCCGAGATTTTGGGCCGTATGTTGGAAGCAGAAGGCTTTCAGGTGGAATGGAATGCAGGTGGAATCGAGACAGCATTGGTGGGGAGTTTTGGTGAAGGGAAGCCTGTCATCGCCTTTTTGGGAGAATACGATGCCTTGTCTGGACTCAGTCAAGAGGCAGGAATAGCTGTGAAAAGCCCAATTAACGATGGGGGCAATGGTCATGGGTGTGGGCACAACCTGCTTGGGGTGGGCTCGCTGGCAGCGGCAGTCGCTGTTCGACACTACATGCAGCAAACTGGCTTGAAGGGAACAGTTCGTTATTATGGCTGCCCTGCCGAAGAAGGGGGAGGTGGGAAAGCGCACATGGTTCGCGCCGGGTTGTTCGATGATGTCGACATTGCCTTTACGTGGCATCCATGGGATGAAAATCTTGCGTATAACTGCCGTATGCTGGCGACTTGCCAAATGTATTTCAAATTCACCGGTGTGAGCAGTCATGCTTCCTTTAGCCCCCATATGGGACGCAGTGCGCTGGATGCGGTTGAGCTGATGAACGTGGGAGCGAATTTCCTCAGGGAACACATGATTCCAGATGCGCGGCTGCACTATGCGATCACGAATGCGGGCGGATTGGCACCCAACGTCGTTCAGGAAGAAGCCGAAGTTCTGTACAAGCTTCGTGCTCCAAAATCCCAGCAGGTGAGTGAGCTACTAGATCGTGTGTGTGACATCGCACGCGGGGCAGCACTGATGACCGGAACGAATCTGGAAATGCAATTTGATGCAGCCTCTGCGGACCTGATCCCGAATATTACTCTGGGTAAGCTTTTGCACAAGAACTTTCAGGAGTATGGCGCCGAGACCTACACCGAAGAGGAAGTAGCGTTTGCCAAAGCGATTCAGGATACCTTTTCCGAGGAAGAAAAAAAGGTAGTGAAAAAGCAGAATGGAAAAGTCTTGTCCGAGAAAGTGAACGATTATTCGGAAGAGCCTGGTTTCATCCCCGCCTCAACGGATGTAGGGGATGTGAGCTGGGTGGTCCCTACAGGGCAAATATACGTGTCAACGTGCGCATTTGGAACGCCGTTTCATAGCTGGCAGCTCGTAAGTCAGGGAAAATCATCGATCGCGCACAAAGGGATGCTCTTGGCAGGAAAGGTAATGGCAGCCTCTGCGATCGAAGTCATGAAAAATCCCCAGTGGATCGAAACAGCAAAGGCAGAGCATTTGGAACAGCTAGAGGGAGAGGTCTATCAATCACTCATCCCTGCTGGAACAAAGCCAATGCCTCTAAAAAGATCATAGTGATCGGAAAGCTACTGGTTCATCCCAGTAGTTTTTTCGCTTTTTCCTTCTATGCCATCCGAATGAACGATACGTTGACAATGTCTACTAAATCAACTAGATTAATTGTTGACTATGTCCACTAAAGGAGGCCAACCATGAGCCTGGATGAAGGCATCATCGCAGATATTCGGCAATTCAATCGCTTCTATACCAATATTCTTGGTGTGTTAAATAAGCATGTATTGGATACCGGATATACGTTGACAGAGGCGCGGGTTGTCCTGGAGATTGGCTTCATGGAGCCGTGTATTGCGAATCAGCTGGTCGAAAAACTGGACATGGATCGCAGCTACATGAGCCGAATCATCTCCAAGCTCCAAAAGGATGGGCTTCTCGAGAAGGAAAGCTCACCGTTGGACAATCGGACGAGCCTGATTCGACTGACTCCAAAAGGGGCGGAGTTGTTTCAACAGCTGAACGAAAGATCGGATGAACAGATCGAGCGGCTGCTAGATGGGCTATCGCCAACAGAAATCACAGAAGTACGTTCTTCGATGTTGTTTATTCAAAGTAAAATGAACCGATTGGAGAGGGCGCAGAATGATTCGATTTGAAAATGATTATACAGAGGGTGCACACAAGCGGATTTTGGAGCAGCTATGGGAAACGAATGAAGAGCAGACATCCGGGTACGGGACGGATGAGCATTGTGAAAAGGCGAGAGCGTACATTCGAACAGCATGTGACGCGCCTAATGCTGATGTCCACTTTTTAGTGGGAGGAACGCAGACCAATACGACAGTGATCGCCTCCATCCTGCGCCCGCATCAAGGTGTCGTGAGTGCCGCCACGGGCCATATCGCCGTGCACGAGACAGGGGCCATTGAAGCGACTGGTCACAAAGTTCTCACCGTGCCGAGTGAGGATGGAAAAATTCAGGCACATCAAGTCAAAGAAATATACGATGCCCACTGGAACGACGTCACTCATGAGCACATGGTACAGCCTGGCATGGTGTACATATCCCATCCGACCGAAAATGGAACGACCTACACAAAAGCGGAATTGGAAGCGATCAGTAAGGTTTGCCGGGAAAACGGGTTGCCATTGTTTCTGGATGGAGCTAGGCTCGGATACGGTCTCGTTTCTGAGGAGTGTGATTTGACGCTGGCTGATGTGGCAAGACTCTGCGATGTCTTTTATATCGGGGGAACAAAAGTAGGGGCGCTGTTTGGGGAAGCAGTCGTTATTATGAACGATGCCCTGAAAAAGGATTTTCGGTATATGATCAAGCAAAGAGGCGGGATGCTAGCGAAGGGAAGACTGCTGGGGATCCAGTTTGAAACTTTGTTTGAAGATGGCCTGTATTTTGACATTTCCCGTCATGCGGTCCAATTGGCGATGATGATTCGAGCTGCATTTTCGGAAAAAGGCTTTTCATTCCGTTACGACTCGACAACGAATCAGCAGTTCCCGATTTTGCCCGACGAGATCTGCAAGGAATTGGGCAAAAAATACTCGTTTTCTCATTGGGAAAAAGCAGATGAGACGCATAGTGTTGTGAGATTCTGCACCAGCTGGGCTACGAAAAGGGAAAATGTAGAGACGTTGATCGAGGATATTCGGGCGTTGTAAGGAACAATCGATATGAAAAGACAAAACGGGACCCTCCAAATGGGCCCCGTTTCTTCATGCCTGTTTACTTCGTCGCAAGCTTCGCTTCTGTAGCTTGCTGTTTTTGTTTCTGATAGGCTTCATCCGGTCTTTTTGATCGAATCATGATCGCGGTCGCCAAAAGAGCGATACCGTTGATGATGAAAATGACACGAATCGGGATGACTCCACCGAGAAAACCACCGATCACGGGACCCAGCATCGTCGCAATCTGTGTAGAGGACTGGTTGAGGCTGAATGCTCTCCCGCGAAACTCGGGGTCTGTCACTTTGACGATCATCGCGTTGATGGACGGATAAACGGCGGCGAAGAACAAGCCATAACCGAAGCGCAACACCCCAAACCCATACAGGTTGGTGAAGAAGAACTGCAGCAGATTGCCGACTGCGCCGCCGATCAGACCGATAAACAGGATTTTGGAGTAGCCCACCTTGGTTCCGAGCTTGCCCCATTGCGGTGCCGCAATCACGGTTGCAATCCCGACCGCAGCGAAAATGATACCGGCGCTGAGTGAAGCATCCTTCTGGGAAGCACCCAACTGCAGAACATAGACGGTGAGGAGGGGCTCTAGCAGCATGACGGACATCGTGACAATCAGGCTAAGGCCCAGGATCGACATAAGCGATTTGTTGGCGATAGCCGAGCGCAAATCCTCACGTACATTCGATCGTGTACCAGAGCGGTTCAGATTGGTCTCCTTCACCAAAAACGTGGCGATGAGGGCCGCGATCAGCACGACAGCTCCGGAAAATAAAAATGCCTCCCGGTTCCCCCACATGTGGCTGACTACGCCGCCGACGAGGGGACCAATGATGCCTCCAGTAGCACCTGATGTCGCCATGACTCCAAGTGCATATCCAACGTGTTTTTCAGGTGTGTTTGTCGCAACCAGCGCGATAGAGGCAGGAACAAATCCGGCCAGAAGCCCCTGGAAAATGCGCAAGACGACAAACAGGTACGGGTCGTTGATAAAGTAGGTGAGAAAGTACAGCACAGCTAGGCTATATCCAGATCGGATCAGCATCGGTTTTCGGCCGTACTTGTCTGCGAGAGATCCCCAATAGGGAGAGATCAAGGCACTCGCGAGAAAAGTGATGCCGAATGAAATACCAGACCAAGCTTCCAAGTGTTCATTAACTCCGAGAGAACTGTGAAGGAAGATGGGTAAGAACGGTATTGCGATGGAATAGGCTGTGCTGCAAAAGAACACCCCAACCCATAGTACAACTAAGTTTCGTTTCCAAGAAAAATCCATCTTTCTGTCACAACCTTTGCAGTAAAAAAGCAGGATGCTCGCATTGATTATTCTAGCACTGCTTATACCCCCTGACTAATAAAGAAATGCGATCATTCTTATGCCAAAGTGAAATAAGCAAAAACTGGGTGAAAAACTTGACGGCCTGTATTTCGTGTCGGAAACTGAATGTAGATCATGAAAAAGGAAAGCGTTTCCTGATTGGGAGGGGAAAAAGATGAAGGCAGTCGTCGTTGAAAAACCAGGTGGTCCAGAAGAGTTGAAAATCAGGGAGGTTCCGATTCCTACGCCAGGGGAGGGAGAACTGCTAGTCCGCGTCAAAGCAGGGGCGATCAACCGTACGGATATTTTGGCGAGAAAAGGAGGAGGGTCTGCTTATAAAAAAGCGACGAACCGACTCGGGGTGGAAATGGCCGGTGTGGTTGAGGAAGTGGGAAAACAGGCAGGGGCATGGCAAGCAGGCGACAAGGTCATGGGACTGGTCAGCGGAAGCTATGCGGAGTACGTCGTGATTCCAGCCGATCGAGCGATGCGCATTCCTGATAATCTGAGCTATATCGAAGCTGCAGCGATCCCGGAGGTATTCCTGACAGCCTATCAGACGCTGTATTGGATCGGAAAGCTGCAGGAAGGCGAGACCGTCCTGATCCATGCAGGAGCGAGCGGGGTGGGAACAGCTGCCATTCAACTGGCCAAGCAGGTATCGAAGGCAAACGTGATCGTGACAGCTGGCTCTGCGGAAAAGCTGGCTTATTGCAAAGAGCTGGGTGCCGATCATGTCATCGATTACAAACGGGCAGCCTTTGAGCAGGAAGTCGAGAGAATCACCGACGGTAAAGGGGCCAATCTGATTCTCGATTTCATCGGAGCCGCCTACTGGAAAAAGAACATCCAGAGCGCGAGCATGGACGGAAGGCTGGTCTTGATCGGCACGCTAGGGGGAAAAGAGACAGACGTCGACCTGTCTGAATTGATGGGGAAAAGATTGCAGGTTACGGGAACTTTGCTCACGCCGCGCAGTGATGCGTACAAAGCTGAGCTAAGCCAGGAGCTCGCACAAAAGATACTTCCACTGTTCGAGAGCGGTGTGATCAAGCCGATCATCGATACGGTATTCCCGCTGGAGGAGATTCAGCTGGCGCATCGACGTATGGAGGCAAATGAGAACATCGGCAAGATCATCTTTCGCGTAGGAGAACAAGCATAACAGGCAAAAAGCACTGCATCTTTCCGCTCAAAAGCTCCATGGTGATTGTGACCGTGCTTAATGCGCGCTACGATAAAGAAACAGACAGAATTTTCAAACAACTATGGGCGGTCCTCCAAATCTAGGAAAAGGTGGGTACGACATGGCGAATGATTGGGATGATTCGGTTTCAAAAAGGGAAGAGAGACAAAAGGAGCAGATCAAGGAAAGTGTTTCACGACGCAAGTTTTTGCAAAGGACGGCGATGCTAGGTTTGGCAGCGGCTGTTCCCGGATCTTTACTGACGATGTCCGCGATGGCTGAGGAAAAAAAGCCTGCAGAGGGAGTAAAGGCGTCTGAGGGCAGCATTGTCGATGTACCAGGCGTGAGGGTCGGCCAAGTATCGGACGAGCAGGCATTGACAGGTTGTACAGTCGTCGTCCTGGAAAAAGGGTCCGCGTGTGGAGTCGATGTACGTGGTTCAGCGCCGGGAACCCGAGAGACAGATCTGCTCAATCCGATCAATTCGGTGCAGGAGGTCAACGACGCGAATTTAAATAAAGTCCAAGCGAACAAAATCGCGCAAATGGCACATAATGGACTGGCGAAAACTATCAATCCGGTACATACGATGAGTGATGGGGATACGGTGTTTGCTGTCGCTACAGGCGGTGTGGATGCCTCGGTCAGTCTGGTCGGAGCACTCAGCGTGGAAGTGCTGGCAGAAGCAGTCGTGAATGCAATCTTGTCCGCTAAAGGAGCAGGCGGCGTTCCAGCCTATCAGGATTTGCACGGGAAGAAATAAGACTAGCAGAAAGAAAAAGGACCCTTACGGCCGTCGGGATTGACTTCTGCCTGTGCCTAGGGGTCTTTTCTTTTCGTAATAATCGCAATGCAAAATACGGCGCAGGCATGTGCCCTGGCATCGGGTTGAGGGTGGTGGGCGCTTCACAAGTTTTATTCTCGTTCTTCCGGTTTAAGCAGGTACCTTCCACCCACGGCAGTCCTGTCACGAAAGACGTTGTCCGCATTTTTACGGCGCTATTCCTCGGTATACATCAAACCGGACGCAGAACATACGGGGACGGGAAACATCCGTGCCTGGAAAAAGAATGGCAGGTACTCTTTCGTAAAAGTGAAAGGCAAGAAAAGGGAGAGCAGTTCCGTGGAGGGGCTGTACTATCCGAAGCGAAGACAGCAGAGGTCAAACGAAGGCTCGTGCAGCTAGGCTATCAAATCAGCCGATATTTCGATCGCTTCAAAAGGCGCTCCGAGCTGGGAATTGATTTTGCGGTAGACAAAACTGGTCGGATCTATTTGATTGAGGTCAATCACGAGGTGCCATCCCATGTCCTGTTCTTGAAATTAAAGGACAAATCGCATTTCCACAATATCCGAAGACTAGCGAGAGCTTATAAAAACGTAAAAAAGGTAGATAAATTTGGGGGCAAAAACTTCCTTGTGGTCTTTGCCTTTTTTGTGCGCACTCCCGTCTTCTTCCGACGAGTGTCTCTGAAGGGAGAATTAGGAAAGGAATTCCAAGAAAAGGGTCGATTTGGCGCGAGCTTGCCTATATAATGAAAATGATTATCAAATGTGTTTCGATTGGAGAAATGCCTGAAAGAGAGAGGAGTTGCGTGCATGCTTCGCCGTTTTTTTTCTTATTATCAACCCTATAAGGGATTGTTCCTACTCGATTTTTCATGCGCCATCTTAGCTGCGATGCTCGAATTGGGCTTTCCCGTTGCGGTAAATATGGTCGTTGACAAGCTGCTGCCCAGCAAAGACTGGCCGCTGATCCTGTGGGCTTGCTTCGGACTGCTGATCATGTACATACTCAATGCAGCCATGAACTATGTAGTTACCTATTGGGGACACATGCTGGGGATCAACATCGAAACGGACATGCGAAAAAAATTGTACGATCATATTCAAAAGCTCTCGTTCCGTTTCTTTGATAATACCAAAACAGGGCATCTGCTTTCCCGATTGACCAACGACTTAATGGAGATCGGAGAAGTGGCGCACCATGGGCCGGAAGACTTGTTTATTGCCATCATGACGTTGGTGGGGGCATTCTTCCTGATGTTTAGCATCAACGAAGAAATGGCGATCATGACGTTCTTGGTGATTCCGATCATGATTTGGCTCGTTATCCACTTTAACCGGAAAATGACGACTGCTTTTCACCGCATGTATGGAGACATGGCAGACTTTAATGCACGCGTAGAAGACAACGTAGGCGGTATGCGCGTTGTCCAAGCATTTGCCAACGAGGCTTTTGAAAATGGGCGCTTTGCCGAGAACAATCTTCGCTTCCGTTTGACGAAGCTGCTCTCTTACAAAATTATGGCGCAAAATTCCTCCGTCAGCTATATGATGATGAGGCTGGTCACCCTATTCGTCTTAATCTGCGGAAGCTGGTTTGTCCTGCAAAATCAGCTGACCTACGGGGAATTCGTCGCTTTCCTGCTGCTGACCAACGTGTTTTTCCGTCCGATGGAAAAAATTAATGCTATCATTGAAAGCTATCCAAAAGGAATTGCAGGGTTTCGACGGTACATCGAGATTATGGAAACGGAGCCGGATATTACAGATGCACCGGATGCAATTGCGGTCGAGAAGCTAAGAGGGGACATCCAATACAAAGGCGTATCCTTCAGCTATGATCAGGAGTCAAGTATCTTACGTAACATCGACTTGAACATTCGGGCAGGGGAAACGATTGCTTTTGTAGGACCTTCTGGAGCGGGGAAAACCACATTGTGCAGCTTGCTCCCGCGTTTCTATGAAATTGACGGCGGTAGCATCACCATCGATGGTATTGATATTCGCAAGATCAAACTGTCGTCGCTGCGCAGTCAGATCGGGATCGTTCAACAGGATGTATTCCTGTTCTCTGGATCGATTCGGGAAAATATCATCTATGGGAACCAAACGGCAACAGAGGAAGAAATTTGGGAAGCAGCCAGACGTGCCAAGCTCGATGAGTTTATCCGCGCGCAGCAGGATGGGATGGAGACGATTATCGGAGAGCGCGGAGTCAAGCTGTCTGGCGGTCAAAAACAAAGGCTGGCGATTGCACGCATGTTTTTGAAAAACCCGACGATCTTAATTCTGGATGAAGCGACATCTGCTCTGGATACCGAGACGGAAGCGGCAATCCAGCAATCGCTGGCGGAATTGTCAAAAGGAAGAACGACATTGGTGATCGCGCACCGTTTGGCCACTATCAAAACCGCGGATCGCATCATGGTTGTGACAGAAGAAGGGATTACGGAGCAGGGCAGCCACGAACAGCTGCTAGATCAGGAAGGGGTATACAGCAGGCTGTATCAAGCCCAGTTTGGAACCTATCTCGAACAATCTCGCACCGCATTCACCAGCTAAACAGGATAGAAGGATCAAAGCAAAGGCTCGACGTCGAATCGAGCCGTTTTTTTATGCAGAAATGATCCTATTCGCATAAAGACAGCGAATGCGAGACATGTCCCCCTTGGGGAGAGGCTTGCCCCACACAAGATTTCTCACCACTGCGACCATGGAACTAGACAGAAGATATATTCTTCCAGTAAAGTAAGGGAAGATTATAAAAATTCTAAAAAATGAATACCAGCAAACAAAATTCCGGGAGCATACGTGCTGTAGGGCATGTATCAGAGGAAGGGAGTGTTCCAATTTGCAGATTTGGCAGCAAAGGGACGAAAGGTGTATCGCAGATGACTACGATAGCGAACTCATCCTTGCTCTGGAAAGGCAGGAATTCCTGCTTCATTATCAGCCTGTCATCGACTTGAGAACAGGAAAAATCGTCGGGGCAGAGGCTTTTCTGCGCTGGAATCATCCCAGAAGGGGTTTACTGGTAGCGAGAGAGTTTCTTTCAGGTGTCCAACAGGCAAGTACTCTTTTCTCTATTCAAGAGTGGGTCATACAGCGAGTTTGTATGCAAAATAAGAAATGGCAGGAGTCCGGGTTTTCCCCGTTCCCTGTTTCTGTCAATCTGTCACTGCTCTCCCTCGTTCACGATGATCTGGTAACGGTCGTAGAGCGTGTGCTAGAAGCTAGCGGACTAGAACCGAGATGGCTGGAGCTGGAACTGACAGAGGATATGGCGTTCGATGCCGAGCAAGCTCTGGAAATACTGCTTCAGCTGAAGCGTATAGGTGTGACGATCAGCATCGATGACTTTGGACGTGGCTATAGTTCGCTCTCCCAGCTCAAACGGTTTCCGGTCGACAAGCTCAAAATCGATCAATCCTTTGTGCAGGATCAGGCAGAAGAAATGGTGGTCACAGCCATTATTGGCATGGCGAAAAGTTTACGCCTTCAAGTTGTCGCAGAGGGTGTAGAGTCAAAAGAGCAGCTGCATTTTTTGCAAAAGCACATGTGTGACGCAGCACAAGGGTTTTTCATCGCGAGGCCAGTCGCTGCCCAAGAGCTCTTAATGAATATGGCGCTTGCTCAAGAGATTGTGGATAAGCATGGAAACGGCTTACGGTCAAATGAAGCCGCGCATGAGCCATGGAGAGCCATCCACACGCGCTGCGAACTAGGCAATCTTTTGAAAAATCAGCAGGGCATGATTTTTACATTTCGGAAAATAGGCGATAAGTTCATCCACACGCTCTGTGAAGGCGAGCTGATGCATCGTGCTGGACTTATGTCCGAACAAGTCGTGGGCAAAGAGTTGAAGGAGTTTTTGCCGGCTCTCGAGGCCGAGAGAAAAACGCGTTACTATGAGCGAGCATGGAGTGGCGAAGAGAATATCAACTACGAGGGTCTGACGAATGGAGTTTATTATTTGGCGGCGCTGCGTCCCACCTTTCAAAATGGTGCAGTCAAAGAAGTCATTGCCTCCTGTGTCGATATTACGAATTTAAAAAGAGCGGAAGCAAAAATGCGAGAGAGTGAAGCCAAATATCGTGTGATCGCGGAAAACGTTTCGGATATAATCGTGGTACTCGATCAAAGAGGCATGGTTACCTATACCTCTCCTTCCGTTTCCTCGATATTGGGTATATCCCCGGAGGAAGTGCATGACAAGCACATGCTCACCTTTATTTTACCGGACGAAAAAGAGCGGGTCCTGAAGCATGTAGAGGAAATGATTAAATGGAAATTGCCGCAGCAGCTTGTTTTCTCAGGCAAGCATCGAAATGGCAGTAAGCTGATTCTCGAAGCCAAAGGTTCTCCTGTTTTCGATTGTCAGGGGGAGGTTCAGCAAATGATCTTTCTGATTCGCAATATTACCGCTCAAGTACATGCAGAGGAGTTTTTGCGCAAGATTGACAAGCTCGCTGCAGTAGGCCAGCTGGCAGCTGGGGTCGCCCATGAGATTTGGAATCCTGTTACTTCCATCAAGGGGTTTGTCCAGCTTCTCAAGCAAGATCGCGGAAAAAAGGAGTATTTTGATATTATTCTTGCGGAGTTTCAACAGCTGGAAAACACTTTGCGTGAATTTGTGTTTTTATCGGGGCAGCGTTGCCTGTTAGAGGAGCAAGTGGAACTCAGCACGATACTCGTGAGTGTCGTAGGGCAGCTTCAGGAGGCAACAATTCTTTATGATTTGAAACTCGACTTGGATGGGGAGTCGTCAAAAATACGCTGTAATCCCGGTCAAATTCGGCAGCTCTTTCTCAATCTGCTGACCAATGCCATGGATGCGATGCCGGGTGGAGGAACCATTCAGGTCGGCATGTTCAACGAGGGCAGTGACAAAGTGAAAATCCGTATTGTCGATGAAGGCTGCGGGATGAGTCAAGATCGTCTGAACAGGTTAGGGGAGCCATTCTACAGCACAAAGGAAAAGGGCATTGGCCTCGGACTTATGGTGAGTTATAAAATTATTGAGTATCACCAAGGCTATGTCCATTTTTCCAGCGATCCGCAAAAAGGAACGACAGTAGAGGTCGTTTTTCCCATAGAGAAGGTCCGATCAGTCACTTGATCGGACCTTTTCTGTACAGTAAGGCTCCGCCATAAAGCTTGGCGGAGCCCGTTTTCTAACTTATGAATGAGGGGGAGATTCGTAGTGCTTTCGGATGGCATCGAGCAGACGTTGCCAAGCGTCCGGTAGTTTGGGTGGCTGCTTGGGGGAGTCCACTTTGGAAGGAGGCACCCCTTTTTTGTCTTTTTGGTCTTCCATACGCGTCTCTATCCTTTCATATCGAGCCATTCATGGCGCAGTGCAAACAGCTCGCGAAGCTCTGAGGTCGACAGCTCCGTGATCCAGGATTCACCTGTACCGACGATTTGTTGACTAAGGGAGAGCTTTCTTTCCATCATCTCATCGATGCGCTCCTCGATGGTTCCGAGCGAAATGAATTTATACACTTGCACATTTCGTCGTTGGCCGATTCGATGGGCACGGTCGGTTGCCTGGTTCTCGACGGCAGGATTCCACCACCGGTCGTAGTGAATGACGTGGTTGGCTTCGGTCAAGTTCAGACCGGTTCCTCCTGCACGCAAAGAGAGGATAAAGATGGCGCCGCGCTCTTGATCAGGCAACGCTTCATTTTGGAAGCGGGCGATCATGTCGTCCCGCATTTCCTTTTTGGTTGATCCATTCAAAAAGAAGACAGGACCATAGCCCTCTCGAGTCAGTACACGCTGCAGCATGTTGCCCATCTCGATATATTGCGTAAAGATCAGGCAGCGCTCGCCCTTTTGCCGGATATCCCCGACTAGCTCCAGGAGCCGCTCTAGCTTATGGGACCGGCTCGCTTCCTCACTCGTCGCGATTTCATTGAGGATGAGAGCAGGGTGATCACAAAGCTGCTTCAGCCGGGAGAGGGTCGTGAGGATGAGCCCGCGCCGCTCCATCGGACTCGTATTTTCCATCCGGGCAAACATCTCCTGGATGGCTGTTTCATAAAGCGCCCCTTGTTCTGCAGTGAGGGGGACGTACTCTTTCCCCTCGTTCTTTTCTGGCAGATCCAGCTGAATGCTAGGGTCGGTTTTCACCCGGCGGAGCAAAAAGGGCTGAATCAGTCGTTGAACTTGCTGTATCAGGCTCTGATCCTGGTCCCTCTCGATTGGGTGTACATATCGCCGTGCGAAGTCACCCAAGCTCCCCAAATACCCGGGGTTTAGGAAGTCAAAGATAGACCACAGCTCGCTCAAACGATTTTCGATAGGGGTGCCTGTCAAAGCAATCCGATGCCAAGCCTGTAAATCACGTACAGCCGATGCTTGCTTGGTATATGCATTTTTGATGTTTTGGGCCTCATCCAGACAAATGGCATTCCAGGTGATGGAGGAGAGCTCTTTTTCATCCAGATGGGACAAGGCATAGGAGGTGATGACCAGATCTGCCCCCTCAATAGCAGGCAAGAAGTCTTCCTTTTTCAGACGGTTGTTGCCGTAATGGACAAAGACCTTCAGGGAAGGGGCAAAACGCTCCAGCTCTTTTTGCCAGTTGCCGATGACCGAAGTCGGACAGATCAAGAGGGAAGGGGTGTCCGATACGCCATTTTGCTTTAGATGCAGCAAATAGGTAATAAACTGCACGGTTTTCCCCAACCCCATGTCGTCCGCCAGACAAGCGCCTAGTCCGAAGCGGCGCAGGAAAAGCAGCCAGGAGCTGCCTTCCAGCTGGTATTTTCGCAGTGTGCCGCGGAAGGTGGACGGTTGGTCGAGGATCGGAATTTGCTTCGTCTCTTGCAGCTGGTGCATGAGCTGCAGCAAGTGCTGATTCAACTCGACTTCCATCGTTAGAGAATAGGCGTCTAGCTCGTCGTCATCGAGCAAATCGTCTTCCTGCTCTTCGGGGGTAGTCAGATGCATCTTCATGACATCGCGAAACGTCAGGGCATTCTTGCCTTTTGATTTCTTTAAGGTCTCTTGTAGCTGCAAAAAGAGATCAGGGGTGAGCTGCACCCAATGTCCGCGTATTTTTAGCAGCCGCTGCTTCTGCTTGATCAGCTGCTCAAACTCTTCTTCACTCAGCTCGATTGGACCTAAGGCGAGCTTCCACTCGAATTCCATCACTTGCGAAATTCCTAAAAACGATTGTCTGCTCGCCCCGACTGAGGAGGTGACCTTGGCTTTCAGCTTCGGTCTAACTCTGCGCGCCTGTTCCCACCATGCAGGCAAGAAGACATGAATGCCTGCTTGCACAAGCAGCAAGCTGCTGGCCGTCAAAAAAGTCCATGCTTGCTCATTGGAAAGTCGAGAAAGCAAGAGGGGCTCCGCACTGGAGGGAGTCTCCCAAGGCAATATCTCCTGGCATTTGTGAAGATCGTGCAGGAACCGCTCCCAGTGCTCAACCCATTCCTCAGGGATATCAGCGCGAGAATAGCCATGTGGAGAATCAAGATCCCGTTCGATCAAGAAGAGGCGATCCGGTTCTTCGCGGTCCTGCAGATAGACGGAGAGCTGCCAATCCGAAAAGCTGTCCTCGGCCTCCACCAAGCGCAGACATGTACGAAAAGGAGTCAGATCCGGGAGCCAGCCGATGGATTGCAGCCATTCCTTCTCTTCCAAATGTGGCGAAAGATCACTGCCCATGACCATAAGCGCCGGAAATTGGGTCAATAATTGATCCCAGGCGAGTCCGACCTCACCGCGTGATAGAAGTGCTTCTTCCAGGGCAAGTGTTAGCCAATTCCGGCAGAGTCCCGAAACGTCTTCTGGAGCATCGGTCATTTTCCACCCGTAGCGGCCCATCTTCCATTGCTCAAAGTCAGGAGAGATGGTACCGGCAGCAAGTGCTTGCTGAATGACACGCGCCATTTCCTGATAAGACGTAAACGCATGATTGAGTTCATAAGTCATGTGCTGCAGCCAGGCAGGAGAGGCAAAAAAGGACAGGGCTTCGGACGGACTCAGGAGCAAGCCGTACTCGGTCTTTTCCAGAAAGGTTCCGTAGAACGATTTCTCATCCCATGCAAACAAGGTACTGCCGAGTGCTTCTGGGTCGATTCGTTCTCCGTGTGGTCCAGATCCAGTGATCAAAAAACGCCCGTCTGCCATAATCTCTGCGGCGAGCACCAGCGTAGTGACGGTGGTCATAAGTTCAGATTTCCTCTCCTTAGCTCCTCCTGGAAGGCGCGCAAACGATTGTGCTTCGTAGACAGTTGCTCGACAAATTGCACCCAGCGTGCTTCCTGATCCGCTTTGCTAAAGGCAGCTCTGGCCTTCTTTAACAGCTTGATAGCCTCTTTATAGGCTGGTCGGTTTCGTTCGCCGATCAGCCGATTGATTTCTCGTACATACAGAGGGAAGAGCAGAGAAGGCTGCCTGTCTTCCACTTCTTTAAATGGAGTTGCCAAAACCTCTGTCAATGGCACGTGATAGGACATCTGCAAATCGATCCACTGCCGAAACTGCTGTTGATCAAATAGATAGGACGAATACTCGTGGAAGCTGCTTGGCAAAAAGAGCTTCAGACTCTCTCCACACTCACTCGCCCTGCAGACGCGCTCCATCGCTTCCTGCCAGATGGCCATCACGAGCTGGTAGTTCTGGGGATCCGCTTGGCCGATGAGGGACTGCAACCAATCCGTCCACGTCAAAAAGCGCTGCCATTCCTCATTTCGAGCGAACATTTTCAAATAGGGCAGATAAAAGGAAAGCGTGAGTCTACTGTTGGCAATCCATGTCTCTTTGGCAGCTTCATCCTTGCCTGCCATGACATAAAAATGAGCACGCAGCAGCTTGTAAATTTCCTGCTCGGACGGGGTGGCCGAAGAATGGTGAAGCAGCCGTTCTAGATCCTCGACCTCCGTTTGAATCCATTCCGGTACCTGCAGCAGATGCCACCAAAGAAGCTGGTAGGCAAAGGTCCAGTAAAGAGCCGTCGATTCCGTTTCCTTCATTTTTTTGACGATCTGCATGGTCTCTTCCAGTAAATCCCGATGCTTTGCGTGAAGCTCCTCCACATCCAGGTAAAACAAAGTGCCTTCCAGCTGCTCAACCAAGCGTTCAGCGGTCTGGGATAAGTCTTGGAACCAGTACGACTGCCGATTCGTTTTGACGAACTCCTGCAGCTTCAGGAGGTGAAAGACGATGGCGTGCACCGTAAATAGCTGCGCACGAGCAGTTGACCAGCCAGCAGCGACACTCAGGACATTTTGATAGCTGGACATAAGCTCCGAGGAAGCCCGATACGTTTCCATCGCAGAGGGGAGGTTGCGTGTCCAGCTTTCCAAAAACGTCCACCAATCACGTACAGGACTGCCAGGCGTTAGCGGGGACTGCACAGCTGCTGTACCTTCCTGAGCGGTCACCTGGTTACTATTTCGAAAGGTAGGAACGAGCATAGCAGGGGAAAATCTCGCTCGTCGCGGCTGTTGGGCACGGGACAGGTATTGGCGTGGATTTTCGAAAACGCTATACATCTGAAAGAACGTCGCTGCAATATGCTTGCACAGCCGACTGTACGGGCAGGTACAGGTACTGTTCTGGACATCCTCGAGATCCAGTACGACATGGTATACCTGCGTGCCTTGTACATCGCTGGTCAATAGCGTTTCCTTTTCGACGCGGGTGTTGAATACCACGCCATCCGAAAAGTAGGAGTATCCACGCTCCATGATCGGCCCTTCCGCAAAAACGAGGAGCTGCTCACCTGCCCGCACTGCTTGTTCCCGTGTCAGTTCTCTTTGCAACATCTGGTTTGATCCTCCGCACGAAGTGTCATCCCTCCATTATAACCCAAACAGCGGGGAATGGAAAAAGGAAGAACCTCTAGCAATCCGTAAATCCGTTCAAAAAGGCAAAAATCTGGTTATAAAGAGGATCGTTCGAATGATAGAGGCTGACCATGGCTTGCTTTCTTCCATTTTTTCCAAAAAACCAGCCACCCGTATACCAGGCAAGTGGAGATTCAAACTGATAGGGGCCGAAGTATCTCCCATTCTCATCCGTGCCACCTGTAGCTCCAAGCCGTAAGTACTCCTGCAGCTTTTCTCTTTTCGCCTGATCGTACGTGACGGCCAGATCAAACTCGATCTCGAAGCCCATGCCATTTTCGTAAGCAGAGGCAGCAGCCTTTGAAATACTCCGTTGTGGATTGAAATAAGCATTGGGCTGGAGAAAAGCGAGGTCAAAACCTAAAGAGCTCCATTCGTTCCAACCGTGTGCCAGCTGGTAAGGAATCCAAATCGACTTCAGTTGACAACCGTCCACCTGGAGGGAGTGAATCTGTTGGTTTACCTCTTTAATGACGAAGCGATCGTCGAAAGCTCCTCCGTGTTCATACAGGCTCTCCTGCAGCCAATAGAAACCTTTCAGGTGCAAGCAGCATTTCAGGAGGCTGCTCTCCCACTTCGAGAGAAACAGGCAGATCCATTCGACGACGGCTTGTACGCGCAAAAGGTCATTGGTAAAAACCTGTGGATTCGGGTAGGGGAGCGCAATCCAGACATTTGTCTTAGAGAGGGCGGATCGATGGACAGCCTGGCAAAGTGCGTCCAGATTCCGATCGCACAAGAACAGCTCATCTAGGTAACGGACCCACTCCGTCCAATTGGCAGGAGACTTTTCATTCCGGGTCAAAAAGCGCCCTTCGCCTGACTCATTGAGTATTCCAAGGGCAAGGAACAGGAAGTCGGTAAACATCGTACCGTCCACACAGCCCGTATGCGCATCCACGTAGGTTAAGAGCGGGAGAAAATCAGTCGTCTCCCAAAATTGGTAATGGGGCGTTCCATCTGTACCAATACTGTAGCCCGCATAGGTGAGGAACAACTGATCGATGAGCCCTTCTTCCAGAGAGGGATAGGGAGACAAGAGTCACCACCGCTTTCCAAAAAGGATCGGTTCTAGAAATCACGGTTTATGTATATGAAGAAGCGGGTGGAGCTATCCCAACTGGTAGGGTGTCCTATGCATGGTTTTGTGGGAATCGTGCAGCTGCCCCCAAAAAGAAAGAGATCCGCTGCGCTATGTAGAAATAGAAAGAAAAGATAATCGTAAAAGTGGTGAGCGCATGATTTATACCGTTACCTTGAATGCTTCCATCGACTACCATGTATGGCTTCAAACATTGACTCAAAGCAGCATTCACGAAGCGCAAAAAGAGTGGAAATCAGCAGGTGGAAAAGGGATCAACGTCTCGAAAGTGCTGCGAAATCTTGGGCTGCCGAGCGTAGCTCTTGGTTTTGCAGGCGGCTTTTCGGGGGCATTTATTCGACAGGAGCTAGAGCGGGAAGGCATTGTTCACCAGCTCATTTCTATTGCAGAAGATTCGCGAATCAATATCAAAATCAAGGCGGGGACAGAAACAGACATAAGTGGCGTGTCGCCCTCGATCCCAAGCGAAGCCCAAGGCCAGCTCCTAGGCCAGCTCGATCTTTTGACGGGTAATGATGTGCTTGTGCTCGCAGGGAGTGTCCCTGCAAGCATGCCCGCAGATTTCTACGGCTCGATCATGCAACGCCTGCGTCCGCGAGGTGTAAACGTGATTCTCGATGCGAAAGGAAAGGCGCTTGCCCAGGCTCTGCCAGAGGGACCTTTTTTAATCAAGCCCAACCAGCACGAGCTTGGAGAACTTTTTGGAGTGCAGGTAACGACTTTCGAGGAAGCCGTGTATTATGCAAAAAAGGCGATGGAAATAGGGGCAAGCAATGTGATTGTGACTCTGGGAGGGAACGGAGCGGTGTTGGTGAGTCCGGAGACGGAGCTGGTCGCACAGTTCCCGAAACAACAGGCTGTCAATTCCATAGGTGCTGGGGACTCGGTAGTTGCAGGGTTCCTGTATGGAGTTTCACACCAGTGGGAAATCAGGGACGCCTTTCGTTATGCTGTTGCGGCAGGCTGTTCGACTGCGATTTCAGAAGGATTTTGCACACGTGAGAATATCGATGCCTTTCTACCTCAAATTACTCTCATAGAGCGTTAAGCGAGTAGAAGGAAGGCCACATAAAGCTATCTTCTAGGTAAAGTCATTTTTCGAAGTCAGCCTCCCTTGGCAGGGGCTGGCTATTTTTTTTGCTCGTGGTGGGAATGATGAAGTTATAGAGAAAGGGGAAGGATGGTGCAAATGGTAGGGACTGTAATCGGTACGACGCATAAAAAAACGAAAAAGAGAAGAATCCTCACCAGAGCGTTCATTATATTCGTAGGTGCTTTGCTCGTATCAGTCGGGCTGGAAATTTTCCTTGTCCCCAACAACATTATCGATGGCGGGGTGACCGGTCTCTCCATTATGCTGTCTCATTTGACAGGCCTGAAGCTGGGGCTCTTTTTATTTCTCTTAAATCTCCCATTTTTAATTATCGGCTATAAGCAAATCGGAAAAACGTTTGCCATCTCGACCTTATTCGGGGTCGCGGTGATGTCTGTGGGTACCTTTCTTTTGCTGCCGGTACCGAGCTTGACACATGACCTGCTTCTTTCGGCCGTTTTTGGCGGCATTATCGTGGGGGTTGGGGTAGGGTTGGTGATTCGGGCAGGAGGCTCACTAGATGGCACCGAGATCGTCGCGATTCTTTTAACCAAGAAAAGCCCGTTTTCCGTGGGCGAAGTCGTCATGTTTTTTAACATTTTCATACTGGGCAGTGCTGGCTTTATTTTCGGATGGGATCGGGCGATGTACTCCCTGATTGCCTATTATATTGCCTACAAAATGATTGATCTGACGATGGTCGGTCTTGAGCAGTCCCGATCGGTCTATATCATCAGTGACAGCCCCGACGAGATAGGCGACGCTCTTGGTGCGCGGTTAGGGCGGGGGATTACCTACTTGAGCGGAGAAGGCGGGTATTCCGGCGAGGATAAAAAAGTCATCTTTTGTGTGATTACCCGATTGGAGGAAGCTAAATTAAAATCGATTGTGGAGGAAATCGACCCGACCGCCTTTTTGGCTATTGGTCATATTCACGATGTGTCGGGTGGAAGATTTAAGAAGAAAAACATTCATTAAGTGCATGGAACGGGCATTCCCCTTGCTGCAGATGCAATGCTCTGAAAGCAAGGGTAGCGAAAAATGATTATTTTTTCAGAACCTTGTAAATCCACTGTTGATTTTTAAGCTATATGTATTTATGATAAATCTATTAAAAATGAAATGAACATTCCGAAATTCGGAACTGCGGAAAAACAGAGTCAAGTGGGATGGTGAAATATGCGTACAAGCACGATATGGAGCAATGACGGCATCTTTTTTTCGCTGAACGACAATGCATCACCAAAGGGAATCCGAAATCGGATGACCGTTCCTTCTCAGCGATCATGCTGGGAATCAGCTGCCATGGTCGAGCTGGCGGGGAGAATCGGTCTTCATTTGCCCGATTTGCCGCTTCCTGTTTACGAGAATCTGTTTGCAGAGGATCGACTCGACTCTCATTCGGCGGGTGAGATGCCAGCGGACCAGCGCCATTTCCACCTCGTTCTCGGCCATGAATGGAACTGGCTGACCGATATCCTGGGAGACAGAATCCATGCGCTAGAGCCCTATCGCCAGAACGAGCAGCAGGAAAATGGAATTCTACAGGTGATTCCAGAAGAAGAGGGTACGATTTTGGTTGTAACGGGAACGTCACCCCTGATGACGCTTCATGCAGCGCGCGCTTTGGTTGCCGAATCATTCGATTACAAAAGTCTCCTGCAAAACGGTCATGTGCTGCTAGCAGCAAAGCAGGGGAGCGGCCCGAGAGAAGCTAGACCAGAGAATAGACGGCAGCCGTCCTTTTACTCCTTGCATAACCTCTTTACGACAGAAGGAATCTATCAAAGAAAAGAGGGAGAGCTCCTCCCGACACTCGATGTCAGCTTGTCTGTGAACCGAGCCGCTCAGGAAGAAACCGTTGCGTTTATTGAGCTGGGAGCAAGACTCGCTCAGGCAGCCGGAGCGGTATGCTTCCCCTTGACTCATACTCTTGGAGAGACAGCGGCTTCAGAGCGCTTTGTCGTGGAGATCGATACTGCCGTAGAAGAAAAGGAAAACCAGCAGAAGCTTCAGCTGAGCAATCAAAAGCGTTCACTCAAACTGATCAGTCACTCAGATCATCTCGTCGCTTTTACGCGGGATATTCTCGACGAGGGATTGGAGCCTCTTGATTCCTGGAAGAAGGATACATGGCGGCATCGATTTTCACAGCTGAAAAGCAGCAGTCCTGATGTAGCGATACGTGCGCAGCTAGGAATGCAAGCGTTTACGCTTCATCAGGCTGACGAAATACAGACCTTGCACGTCCCAGAGCACCTCTTTTCGCCTGTTGAATTGTGGCAAACCTATGTGGGGGATAGAGAGAAGGACAGATCAGTTTCTCTCCAGATGGAAAAGGAAGAGCCAATATGGGCAGCGGAGTGGAAAGACGCTGGTGAACTGGAAGAGATTCAAGCGTATTTGCTCGGGCAAATCGAAAAGCTGCAAGCGGGTATAAATCCAGTCGGGTCGCTAGAGCTGGAAGTCACGACCACTTGCAGTGAGCCGACCTTTCACGAGTGGTCACAGCAGCTTCAGTCCAAAATCCACGAACAATGGGGACTGCTCTTGCGCTTTGTTTACAGAGATGCCAACAAGTCGGGGCTAAACTGGGCGATGCAAGAAGTTCTGCCGCACATCCAAGAGCTTGCCGGGATCGATCGTGTCGAGCTTCGAGCGCGCGCTTTCCAGCCTGGCGAAAAACATCTGGATTTGGTCCATCGGTTTTTGCAGGAGCTGTATCCGCTTGATTCGATTTTGGCGAATGCATTGGATCTCTCCCTGGAGCAAATCTCGTTGAAGCTGATGGAGGATGCAGCGGCCCCGATGTTCAGTGTGGCTGCCTTTGACCAGAGTGGGCGTGAGATAGAGGCGTGGCGATGGGAAGGCTGGGTGGAAAGCCTGCCTTACATGCCTGGACAACCAAAGAAGGGGAACGTAATGATCCCTTTCGCAGGAATTCGTATTTACGAAGGAGCGACAGGCAACGAAATCGCTAGCAAGTCTTTTCCTACCAACCCGTATCGTTTCTGGAAATGGTATCAAGATTCTGTCCTCCCGCAAGTCTTGGAACAGGTAGGAAGCAACCCGGGTGTTCCTAAGTTTTCCAGGCTTGAATGCCACGTAGGGATGGATGCAGTAGAGAAGAAATTGCCGCATTTAGAAGAGAACAGCTCTGTATTGGAAGCATTGCACGAGGACATTTACTTCTATACGCTGCATGCCATGCACGATCATGGAAAAAGAGTAGGGGATCCGGAATGGGACGCACCTGGAGGCATTCTCCCATTCATGCACGTAGAATCAGGAGCGAAGCCATGGGCAAGCGTAGCGCTTTATGCGTTTCCTTCCGAACACTGGGTCTGGTATACCAATCATGAGCAGCAACGAGAGGTAATCCATCCCCCCGCTCCTGAGCTTTTTGCGGAGGCGCGAATCACGGAGCAAACTTCAGCTGATGGCCGTTTGGCGTTTTCGTTTGAGGGAGTAGGCGAGCCTCGTTTGGAAAAGGAATGTGGGGAATGGCTCGCTGCAGCAGCATGTTCTGCGCAGCCTATCCTACAGAACGCTCCGAATCTGCAAGAGAAGAAATCTATCTGGGAGGACGTTTTCGTCAACGAAGATGTGCAAGGCTGGCTAGACGAGAGAGTAGGACACATCCCCGGCAGTGTGACTCCGATTGACTTTTCTTTAAACGGAAGCTGGATTTGGCTGGTCGAACTGTTCGCTCAGGGGAAAGCTGCCAAGTCATCCTCTCGCCTCGAGAAGCACGGGCTGTATAAGCCAACCTTTTTTATCAATGCGAGACATCATGCGAATGAAGTGTCGAG
This sequence comes from Brevibacillus centrosporus, assembly GCF_003710815.1. GTDB lineage: Bacteria > Bacillota > Bacilli > Brevibacillales > Brevibacillaceae > Brevibacillus > Brevibacillus centrosporus. The sequence goes on along the minus strand of NZ_RHHP01000042.1, from coordinate 91,649 downwards.
CACAAATGCTGCTCTGCAAATGATCGAGAAGCTCTCGGTTGAGCCCGCGCTGCTCGAATCGATCAATCTGGTGATCGTCCCATTGGAAAATGTGGATGGAGCTGCTTTGCATGCAGAGATGGCGAAAGAAAGCCCATGCTGGAAGCTGCATGCCGCGCGTTATAACGCGTGCGGGCTCGAATTTGCCAAGTATCGCTTCCAGGAAGGCGTCTCTTTTGGCGAAAGCCGTGTCTACCCGAAAGTGTGGGAGCGATGGGCACCGGACATCGTATTGGATGATCACGGGATTCCATCTCATGAGTGGATTCAGCCATTTAGCGGATACAACAGTCCGCCGCGTTTTCCGGTCTCGTATTGGATCCCGAGTGCGCGTATGTACACGATCTGGCGGGAATTGACGGAAGCTACCCATGAACAGCGAATCGCTTATGAATCCCTCCGTTCGTATCTGACAAAAAGGCTCGATGAAGATCAGGAAATAGCCGCGGACAACAAGAGCTGGCTACAGACCTACAGGCGATGGGGCAATGATTTTGACAAAGTGCATTTCCCGATTGAATTGTCCAATGGAAGCATCGCCTATACACGGGACAGCCCGATCAATCGCAGCTCGCATGATCTCATCGAAAGGTTCCCGGAATGGGTTACCGCCGATTTGATGACAGAGGTAAATGACGAAACGGTCTATGGGAAAGAGCTAGCCGCATGCCGACATGCTCATCATGTTGTGCACCAGGCGATCGCTGACTGGATGAAAGATCGGCCCATCGAAGTTCGTGTTTGCCAGGAAAAATGGGCAGACGGCGTGACTCGGATCGGTCTTCAACGCACCAGACCCTTGTAGGAAAAACCACATCCACCATCGTTTGAAGGGAGTTTTAGTATGGTTCTGATTGGCGTTGCGATTGTTATCATTGGCTTCATTGTACGGTTAAATCCACTTTTGGTAGTTACGGTAGCAGGTCTTGTCACAGGGCTTGTGGCCCAGCAATCTCTTTTTGACATCATTGAGCAGTTTGGAAAAGCCTTTACCACCAACCGGTACATGGCGATTTTTATCGCTACGCTGCCAGTCATCGGTTTGCTGGAGCGCTATGGCCTTCGTGAGCAAGCTGAGTCGGTTGTGGCCAAGATCAAGGCGGCGACAGCGGGCAGAATCATCAACGTGTATTTCTTTATTCGCGAAGTAGCAGCCGTATTCGGACTGACGTCTATAGGTGGACATGCGCAAATGGTTCGGCCGTTGGTAGCGCCGATGGCGGAAGGGGCGGCAGAAGCCAAGTACGGTAAAGATCTTCCCGACGATGTGCGTCAAAATATCCGTGCACACTCTGCAGCAGCAGACAATATCGGTGTATTTTTCGGAGAAGATGTCTTTATCGCGATTGGCGCCATCTTGCTCATGAAAGGCTTTTTCGACCAGAACAACATTCCGTCCGATCCACTCCAGATGGCCATGTGGGCGATTCCTACCGCGATCGCGGCCCTCATCGTTCACAGTATTCGTTTGAATATGCTGGACCGCTCGCTGGATCGCAGGTTTGGGAATAAGCAGAACAAATCCGCAGGGAAGGGGGAATAGGCTTTGTTTCTTTCGATTGAAGCGGTTTACATTTTTCTAGGTATCATCACGTTGCTCGGAAGCTTGTATACCTTCCGCGATCAGAAAAATCCGAGACGCGTGACGTCAGGACTCTTCTATTTTCTATATGGGATCAGCTTGCTGCTTGGCAGCGTCATTCCCCCGTTTGTCATGGGACTTCTCGTGATTGTCATGGTCATTATCGTGGGCGCCGGAGGCTTGAAAGTAGGGAGCTATGGCGAAGCGAGTGGGGAAGAGCGTCAGCAGAACCGCAAGCGATTGGGCAACTGGCTGTTCCTGCCTGCCCTGCTGATTCCGGTTATTACGATTCTCGGTACCACTGGTATGAAAGATGTGAAAATCGGTGAGCTGTTCATTCTGGATCAAAAGAACATTACGTTGGTGTCACTGGCACTGGCTACGTTGATCTCCTTGATTGTCGGAGTGGTGATGACGAAAAGCCGTCCGATGACTCCGATTAAAGAATCCCGTCGTTTGCTGGAAGCCATCGGTTGGGCAGCAGTACTCCCACAGATGCTGGCAACACTGGGAACCATCTTCACCAGCGCTGGTGTGGGGAAGGTCGTCTCGGATTTGGTCAGCACCATTATTCCGACACATTCCTTGTTCTGGGTCGTTTTCGCTTATTGTGTAGGGATGGCTTTGTTTACGATGATTATGGGCAACGCGTTTGCAGCCTTTCCGGTGATGACCGCAGGGATCGCTGTCCCGCTCTTGATCGGTCAATTCGGCGTGGATGCCAACCATTTGGCGGCGATTGGGATGTTTGCGGGATATTGCGGGACTCTGATGACGCCGATGGCAGCGAACTTCAACATCGTGCCAGCAGCTCTACTTGACTTAAAAGACAAAAACCATGTCATTCGTGTACAAGTGCCTACCGCCCTGATTCTCTTATGCTTTAACATCGCGCTGTTGTATTTCATTTCGCTGTAACAGTCAAAGTTACGTTCTCTAAACTTCAAACAAATGATAAAATATGGACAAACAGTACCTGAACACGGGGGATAAGAAGAGTCCATGATTCAGAACAAAAACAAGACGGTCGTCAAATCGATGGAGCTGCTCAACCTGTTCATTGAGCACTCCCGATTGAGCCTCAACGAAATGGTAGAGCTGTCAGGGATTCCGAAAACGTCCATTCATCGGATGGTAGGCTCCTTGGAGGGGATGGATTTCCTGCAAAAAGGTGAGGACGGCAAATACTCGCTCGGACTGTTGTTCCTGCAGTTTGGTCAGCTAGTCGCAGAACGGCTGGATATTCGTCAAATCGCCTTGCCAGCCATGACGAAGCTGCGAGATCAAGTAGAAGAGGCTGTGAATCTGATTATCCGAGACGGGAAGGAAGCCATCTACATCGAGAAGCTGGATACGAATCACCCTGTTCGGCTCTACACCAAGATCGGCAGGAGATCTCCTTTGTATGCAGGAGCATGCTCGAGAATTATCCTCTCTTATATAGAAGAGAAAGAACGTGAGCGGTATTTGCAGGAAACGGAGCTGAATCCCTTCGGCCATGGAACCATTACGGATAAAGAGCGGCTTCGGCAAGAGCTGGAGCAGGCTCGCGAAAAGGGATATACCATCAGTTACTCGGAGCTTGAGAATGATACGGTATCGATTGCAGCTCCGATTTTTGATCATACTGGCCGTTTAGTAGCTGGCATCAGCATTGCGGGTCCACAGGTGAGGTTTGAGAAGGAGCGGATTCCGGACCTGATTGGGCATCTGTTGAAAACATCGGAAGAGATCTCACGAGAACTAGGATGGCGAGGCGCAAAATAAGGACTACCATCCGGGAAGGGGACCAGTCATGAAAACAATACTTGTCACCGGATTTGATCCGTTTGGAGGCGAATCGATTAATCCCGCCTGGGAATCAGTCAAGCGCCTAACGGAGCATCAATCCTCGGACTACAAAGTAGAAGTACGGCAAATTCCCACTGTTTTTGATAAATCGCTGGAGCATTTGTATGCAGCAATCGAGGAAACACGTCCCGATATCGTTTTCTGTATCGGGCAGGCTGGGGGAAGAACAGACCTCACCGTTGAGAGGGTCGCAATCAATGTCAATGATGCACGCATCCCCGACAATGAAGGCAATCAGCCGATTGACACAGCTGTGGTAGAGGGGGGGCCGGTGGCGTATTGGTCGAGCCTCCCCATTAAAGCGATCGTGAAGAGGCTGCGGGAAAACGGGGTTCCCGCCTCGATCTCCCAAACGGCAGGCACCTTTGTATGCAATCACCTGTTCTACGGATTGATGCATAGGATCGCCACTACGAATCCTTCCATTCGAGGAGGATTCATCCACATTCCGTATTTGCCAGAGCAGGCAGCGAGGCTGGCAGGTCAACCGAGCATGGCCGTCGAAACCATTGTAAAAGGGCTGCGCATTGCTATGGAAGCGACACTGGCCCATGAAGAAGATATCACGATGATGGGTGGGCAAATTAGTTAATCAAGAGGAGGGAATCTCCTCTTTTCCTTTATCCATAATTCGGAATGATAATCCCGATAATCGGAATGAGAGGGGCGGAAAGGTGATTAGCCACGAGTTCTTCCCTTTAGGGGATTCAGGAGTTGTGGTCAAGCTGGGAAACACCATTGACCAGAGCACACATCAAAAAATAAAAACGCTGTCAGATCGTTTGCAGGACGAACGGCCGAAGGGAATGGTCGAAATCGTTCCAGGGTATACGACGGTCACTGTGTATTACGATCCAGTTGCTTTGTATGATCCAAGAAGCGATCAAACGCCTTATGAGAGAGTCACTGCGTACCTTCGCGAGATCATTACGCATGCCGAAAGCGAGATTCCCAGAGAGCCGAGGCTCGTGGAGATACCTGTTTGCTATGGAGGGGAATGCGGACCCGATCTGGAAGAAGTGGCAAAGCACAGCGGACTGGCTCCGGAAGAAGTCATTCGCATTCATTCGGAGCAGCAATACTTGGTGTACATGATCGGCTTTGCGCCTGGGTTTCCTTATTTGGGTGGACTGGATGAGCGGATTGCGACTCCGCGCCGGTCCACTCCACGTACGGCCATTCCGAGGGGAAGCGTTGGGATTGGAGGCTCTCAGACAGGGATCTACCCAATCGTGAGCCCAGGAGGATGGAATATTATCGGTCGAACGGCCCACCCTTTGTTTCGCCCGGAGGATCAGGAGCCAAGTCTGCTTCGCGCAGGTGACTTGGTGCGCTTTCGCCCCATTTCTTGGGAAGCCTTTCAGGAACAACAGGAGGTGACTCCATGAGTGTAGAGGTGATTCAGCCAGGCGTTTTGACCACGGTGCAGGACCTGGGGAGAATAGGCTATCAGCAGCATGGAGTCATTGTTGGAGGGGCGATGGATACATTCGCCGCACGAATAGCCAATATGCTCGTAGGGAACCAGCCAACAGACGCTGTTCTCGAACTGACCTTAAAGGGTCCGAGCCTGCTCTTTCACGAGGATCTGTTGATTGCGGTTTGCGGTGGGAATTTTGTCCCTTCTATCGATGGGAGACGGATGCCAGCTAACCGCCCCGTTTGGGTGAGGCGTGGAAGTATCCTGCAGTTTTCCCATGTCAGACAAGGCTGTCGAGCTTATTTGGCAGTGGCGGGAGGATGGGAGGTTCCTGTCGTGATGAGAAGTCGCAGTACCAACTTCCGAGCAGGATTTGGCGGCTATGAAGGGAGAATGCTGCAGGGGAAAGACGTAGTAAAATCAGGCGCTCCGGGTGATTACAGCCGATATCTCGCGAGCGAGTTGGCCAAGCAGGCAGGCACGAATCCCTTTATCCAAACAGACTGGTTTGTCCCGAAAACCATGCTTGCCTACATGGGAAAATCGGTGATCCGGGTTATGCAGGGAGAGCAGTACCCTGATTTTACCGATCAAAGCCAGAAGGATTTTTGGGCGCAGTCGTTCCAAGTGACTCCACAGTCCGATCGCATGGGCTATCGGCTGTCGGGACCCATATTATCCCTTTCCTCCCCGCTGGAGCTGACTTCTGAAGCCGTAACCGCAGGAACGATCCAGGTGCCCCCTAGCGGACAACCGATTATTTTGTTGGCGGATCGTCAAACCATCGGCGGATACCCGAAAATCGGATATGTAGCTACGGTGGATTTACCGGTTTTTGCACAGCTCAAACCAGGTGATACCGTTCGTTTTCAGCCTGTTTCTGTTCGCGATGCACAAAAATGGCTGTACGAAAGAGAGCTCGAGCTAAAACAACTGAGGGTAGCGATGCAACTCGCTGCTGGATGGAGGTAAAAGATGAAATACGTTGATATCAACTGCGACATGGGCGAGAGCTTTGGTGCCTACCGTTTGGGAAATGATAGAGAGATTTTAGACTACATCAGCTCTGCCAATATTGCCTGCGGCTTTCATGCAGGAGATCCGGCAACGATGAGAAAAACCGTGCGCATGGCTTTGGACAAAGCAGTTGCGATTGGCGCTCATCCGGGTCTACCCGATCTCGTCGGCTTTGGCCGACGCAATATGGATATTTCACCCCAAGAAGCGTACGACATGGTCGTGTATCAGGTCGGGGCTCTGCAGGCGTTTATTCAGGCAGAGGGAGGCACGATGCAGCATGTGAAGCCGCATGGTGCGCTCTACAATATGGCAGCGACAAAAGCACCGCTCGCCGAAGCGATTGCAGAAGCGGTCTACAAAGTGAATCCGGCCCTCCTTTTATTTGGATTGGCAGGCAGTGAATTGACACGGGCCGCAGAACGCATCGGCTTGCGAACAGCGAACGAAGTATTTGCAGACAGAACCTATCAGCAGGATGGAACACTCACTCCGCGCAGTCAGCTGGATGCCATGATCACCGACCAGGAACAATCTCTGCAGCAGGTGGTGCGCATGGTAACAGAAGGGCGCGTTCTTTCGCGACAGGGGGTCGACGTATCGATTCAGGCAGATACCATTTGTATCCATGGAGATGGGGCGCATGCCTTGGAATTTGCCCAAAATATTCATGAGGCGTTTGCTCGAGCAGGAATCCAGCTGCGTGCGTTTGCAGCCAAGAGCTGATTTTTATTATGTTTGATACAGAGAGAAGAAGAAGCCAGAAGCATAGCTCGGGCTTCTTTTGTTTTCTGCTCTGCTTTTTTGTCCGATAGATGATAGATCACCAATAAGCAGAGTATATAATCGAGTTTGATACTGTGAATCCTAGGAGAGCTTGAGTACTTCTTTGATATCCAGGTGTACAATCGTTAACACAAGTTTCAAGTTTACACTTCCGTCATTTTACCCAAAGTGCCCCTCCCCTGTTCTATACTTGAAGCACCCACATGACAAACTATGAAAGCCATCCGATAATAAACTGTACCCTATAGAGTAGACACTTTATGTGAAGTCCGTTACATCGAAAGGAATCACTTATACCGATGCATTCAAGCAGCTTTTTATCACAGAAAACAAGAAGGGTAGGCTGCCAAGGGAAATATTTGAAGAATGCGGGTTCGATGTGAACATCATTGGGCTCCAAAGAATTAGATCTTCGGGCAAGTTACCGGGAAAATGGTGTCCTGAGTCTGCAGGATACGAGAAGCCAATCATCAGGAAGGCCTCTTAAAGGAGAGCTGACGCTGGAAGTGAAGAATGCCAGGCTCGAAGCTCAAAACCGCTTACTGAAAGCGGAGAACGAACTGTTAAAAAAGATCCGTTTTGCAGAAAGGGGCCCGTTCCATCAAGATGACACTGGAGGGGCAGTTTAGGGTTGTCTACAATCTGAAACGGATCAGGAGAATCATTAAGAAATACGGCATTGTGTGTCCTTTCAGGAAGGCCAATCCCTATAAAATATCCCCGGAAAGGTATTATTGACGAACATCACGTATTTATATTACGGCACACGCAAGAAAGCCTATTTGTCAACGCTTAAGGACAGTTCAACCAATAAAATCCTGGCTTATCATGTGTCAGACCGCATCACCATGGACCTTGCAACGGACACCCTCCAAAAGCTGAAGAAAAACCGAAGGTTCAAAAAAGCAGATGGTGCCTTCATCCATTCTGATCAGGGAACCCATTACACACACCCCGATTTTCAAAAACTGGTTAAAAAATGCGATTGAAACAATCGATGTCCAGGCGGTGAAACTGCTGGGATAACGCACCCTAGGAATCCTTTTTTGGCCATTTTAAAGACCAGGCCTCCATTAAACCTTGTGCAACTTTGGAAGAGGTAATACGGGAGATTGACGACTATATGACCTACTACAACCACTACAGATATCAATGGAATTTAAAAAAGATGACCCCTGCTCAATACAGAGATCATCTACTTCAATCAGCCTAGGCTTTTTTTGTGAGCTTTTCCAAAGAAGAGACCGTTTTAAAGAAAATAGTATCAGAGCGTTCCCTATAAAGGAACGCTTATGTTGTTTGTTGTATGCGCTTTCAATTAAGATGCCTCTAAGATGGATCGTCTGTGTCCTTTCAAAAGGAGTAGGATTTCGCAGCAAACCATCAGTAGGAAACCAAATCAAAGGAGGTCATACGTGAAATGTTAAAGGAAAAACGCTCATTTTTCCGGTATGAAAATGGAATCGTCCTCATGATGTTTTTTACGTTTGGATTTGTCTTTATGGAGCGGCTTAGTATCGTATTCTTGTTTCCTTTCATCGCCCCCGATTTGCAGCTTTCCAATGGGCAAATTGGTTTGATCGTATCGGTTCTGGCCGTTTGCTGGGCGGTATCCGGACTCTTATTCAGTTCTTATTCGGATTATATCGGTTCGAAGCGAAAAATTTTGTTGCCAGCAACCCTTTTGTTCTCCCTCCTATCCTTTGCTTCAGGGATGGTCAGCCAATTTTGGACACTCGTCGTCGTCCGTGGCTTGATGGGATTGGCAGAAGGACCAGTATTACCAATCGCCCAATCGACTGTATTGGCGGAATCGACCCCCAAGCGTCGGGGATTTAACTCCGGTTTCATGCAGAGCTCCCTCGGCTTGATCGGAGCGACGTTTACCCCCATCATCGTGACGTTTTTCGCGACGAAGTATTCGTGGGAAGGGGCATTTTACCTGGTCGGGATTCCCGGGTTGATCATGTTCTTCGTCCTTGCCAAATATATGAGAGAGCCTCGAAAACTAACAGAAAAGGGTGCTTCAGCCAAAGCGGCGAATGCCCCAAAATCACATACCAAGATCACCAAGCAAGACTTCTTGCAGGTCTATAAAAACCGCAACGTACTGCTGTGCACCTTGATCTCATGCTTTTTTATGACATGGTTGTTCGTATTTACGACGTTTGCTCCGATTTACTTGACGACCGTCGCAAAATACAGCACGCAAGATATGGGACTGATCATGGCTGCCATCGGTTTCGGATCGTTTATATGGGGCTTTGTCGCACCTGCGATCTCTGACAAACTCGGCAGAAAGCCTACTCTCATCATTTTTTGCATCATCTCTTGCTTGTCCCCACTAATGCTCGCGATCGTTCATGGCGGTCTGCCTGTCATGATGCTGCTGGGCTTTTTGACGGCAGTAGGCCAAGGATGCTTCCCGTTGTTCATGGCGATTATTCCCGGAGAGTCGCTACCGATACATCTTGTTGCAAGTGCCATTTCGGTCACCCAGTTTGCTGGCGAAATTTTTGGCGGGGCGATTATGCCTTCGTTGGCAGGGTTTGCAGCAGATGCGTGGGGATTGGAAGCCCCCTTGTGGATTGCTTTTGGCGGTGCACTAGTCAGTGGTGTTACCGCATTGGCCCTAAAAGAAACCGCTCCGATCCGACTGCAATCTTCTACGCAGACTCCGGCATAGGAAGCGCATTCGAGAGAAGGAGGGATGACGTGTGAAGACCGCGTCTGTTCCGTGGATATTTAGTAAGAAAAGCGCTGTCTTGATTGTTGTTGATATGCAAAATGATTTTGTGCGGGAAGGAGCCGTTATGGAGGTACCGATGGCGCGTGAATTCCTTCCACAAATGAAACGCCTGGTAGAAACGTGCAGGAAACATGAAATTCCGGTTCTTTTCACTTCCCATGTGCTCTATGACCACTACGATGTTTCCCCATTGGAGACCGCTTACAATCCTGTCCTCCAACAAAAAGGGATGAGAGCTTCTACGGATGGTATTCAGATTGTCTCGGAGCTGGAACCACAACCAGATGAACATGTGATACACAAACATCGCTACGACGCCTTTTACAATACTCAGTTGGAGACACTCCTGCGAAATGTTCGTGGTCCCCACGTGGTCGATACCGTCATCATTATTGGTACGGTTACCAATATTTGCTGCGAGAGTACGGCCCGGAGTGCGTTTATGCGCGACTTCAAGGTGGTTTTCGTGAGTGATGCCAACGGTGGTCTCGACTCCGAATCCCATCAAGCGACGCTGAACATTATCAGCAAGGTATTTGGGAGAGTAATGGCGACAGAGGAGCTCATTGAAGAAATCGTAGAAAAGAATGATCGGTAGGGTCAGAACGTTTGATAACGAGGGATTAACTGCGAATACCTGCGGATCTTTTCCGCAGGATTTTTTTCTTTCCTCTTAAAAATGTTAGGTGCGTTCCACATAGAGAAACGCGAATGTTGTATGAGTAACGCACCTAACTTATGATGAGTGTAAACACGATCATTACCAGTCGGAGAGGAGGATCAGCATGGCGCTGAATATGGCTTTACTGGCGGCACACGTTCCCAGCATGTGCCACGAGGCAAATGTGCCGGACTTTCAACAGGATTTAGTCAAAGGACTAAAACTCATGAAGGAACGTATCCGAGAAATGGAGACGGATGTCATCGTTTTGATGTCTTGTCACTTTCCCGGCACGTTTCATCATTATGTAGATGTGACTCCACAACATCGTGGGGTAATGACTTCGGTGGAAGCACCGGATCTGATCTCGGGCGTCTACTACGAATACCCGGGTGACCAAGCTTTGGGGAATGAGTTGGTCAAGGCAGGAGTGGATGCGGGGATCCCAGTCGTCGGATTCAATGATCCCACCTATATTTGGGATTATGGCACGGTGGTGCCTCTGCGCTATTTGAATCCGGAAGCAGACATCCCTGTGATCAGTTTATCCGTTTGTTGGGCAGCGAGCTTGGAAGAAACCTATCAATGGGGAAGAGCGATCGGAAAGGTATTGCGAGAGAGTGGGAAGCGAACAATCTTTATCAGCAGCGGCGCGCTCTCACACAATCTTGTCCGTGGGCGTCACCATATGCCCAGTCGCTCTGAGCAAGCCATGGACAATCAATTCATAGAATATTTGATGAAATCGGAATTACAGGATGCAAGAGAAATGCTGAATCAATACTCGCGAATTGCTGGAGTAGAGTCGGGGGGCCGCCATCTGGCAGCGTTGCTGGGTGTCCTACAGCCAGAGCAAAAGGCAGAGTTTTGGGGCTACGGTCAGTCATCCGGCAGTGCCAATGCCATCCTTTCATTTATTTCCTAAGGGACTAGCGTAGAACTTGAAAAAGGAGAATGAATCATGCAAAAAACCGACATTCGTCCCATCGATTGCCTCCACTTTATCGACGGAAAGTTCGTGCCGTCCCTCGATGGGAAAACATTTGACAATATCAATCCGGCTACAGAAGAACGCTTGGGGACGGTAGCAGAGGGTGGCGTAGACGAAATCGATCTGGCTGTAAAGGCAGCGAAACGAGCTTTGGACGGTCCTTGGAAGAAAATGCCGGCAAACGACCGGATTGCCGTCTTGCGCAAGGTTGGGGATCTGATCCTGGAGCGAAAGGAAGAGCTCGCAGCTTTGGAATCCTTGGATACAGGTAAGCCAATCTGGCTCTCGGAAAGCATCGATATTCCGCGAGCAGCCTATAATTTCCACTTTTTCTCCGATTACATCCGGACGATGACGACAGAAGCGACACAGATGGATGACATCGCACTCAATTACGCCATACGTCGACCAGTAGGCGTCGTTGGTTTAATCAATCCGTGGAATCTGCCGCTGCTCTTGTTGACATGGAAACTGGCGCCGGCACTGGCTGCAGGAAATACCATCGTCATGAAACCCGCGGAGCTGACTCCGATGACCGCTACCGTGCTGACAGAAATATGTCGCGATGCCGGTGTACCGGATGGAGTCATAAACCTGGTGCATGGGTTTGGACCAAATTCTGCCGGAGCCGCCTTGTCTGAACATCCAGATATCAATGCCATCAGCTTCACAGGGGAAACGACGACAGGCAAAGTGATCATGGCGACCGCAGCCAAGACGTTAAAGCGTCTGTCGTATGAGCTGGGTGGCAAGAACCCGAATATCATTTTCGCGGATTCCAACCTCGATGAAGTCATCGAAACCACGATGAAGTCAAGTTTTATTAACCAAGGAGAAGTTTGCCTGTGCGGCTCGAGGATTTACGTGGAACGCTCCGCATACGAGCCCTTTCTCGAGAAATTCATTGCGAAAACAAAAGAACTGGTCGTCGGAGACCCATTTGAGCCCAAGACCAAAGTGGGTGCATTGATCAGTGAGGAGCATTTTGAGCGCGTCACCAGCTATATTCATCTCGCACTTGAAGAAGGAGGTACCATCGTTCACGGTGGCAAACGCCCTGAAGGATTGGAAACCGGGTACTATTTGGAGCCGACAATTATAACGGGGCTGGACCGCAAATGCCGTGTCGTCAATGAAGAAATCTTTGGGCCAGTCGTTACGGTCATCCCATTTGATACAGAGGAGGAAGTGCTGGATCAAGTCAACGATACGCACTACGGATTGAGTGCTTCGGTCTGGACGAATGATCTACGCAGGGCTCATCGCGTGGCAGGTCAGATCGAAGCGGGGATTGTCTGGGTAAACACGTGGTTTTTGCGTGATTTACGCACGCCTTTTGGCGGAATGAAACAAAGCGGCATTGGGCGCGAAGGCGGGGTGCACAGCTTTGAGTTCTACTCCGAGCTGACCAACGTTTGTATCAAACTGTGACAGTGCCCACAGGAACAGGAGGAGAAGGCAGTGACTGATAAAGCAAACAAGTACGCGTTGCATTTGAAGCAAGCGCTGGAGAATCGCAGGGGAGTGGAGCCGATCACGAAGCTTGACCCTGCTATAACCATTGCGGAAGCCTACCAGGTGCAACTGCTGACCGTCGATAAAAAGGTAAAAGCTGGACATCGGATCGTGGGGAAAAAGATTGGATTGACTTCAGAAGCGATGCAACAGCTACTAAAGGTCGATCAGCCAGATTACGGTCACTTGCTGGATGATATGATCGTGGAAAATGGGGGGAGTATCCCCTTTTCCCGCGTGTTGCAGCCGAGGGTAGAAGCAGAGATCGCCTTTGTCCTCAAGCGTGATCTGATTGGTCCACGAGTAACGGCATTGGACGTCTTATTGGCTACCGACTACGTACTCCCCGCCTTGGAAATCGTAGACAGTCGGATCGCGGATTGGAAGATCAAGCTCCAGGATACCGTCGCTGACAACGCTTCCTCTGGTCTGTTTGTCTTGGGTGGAAAACCGGTCAAGCCTGACGCAATCGATCTGCCTCAGGTGGGGATGGTGCTCTACAAAAACGGTGAAATCATGAATACAGGAGTCGGAGCAGCAACCCTCGGCGATCCTGCAGCATGCGTGGCTTGGCTGGCGAATCAACTGTTTGAATTCGGCATTCCATTAAAAGCGGGAGAAGTCATCTTGTCCGGTGCACTTTCTGCGGCTGTGAACGCCCAGCCTGGAGACCATTTTCATGCAAGGCTCGCTCATCTCGGCGAAGTACAGGTTCATTTTGTGGCGGAGTAACGAAAGGAGTGCATACGTGGATGTCCAAAGTAAAGGTCGCCATTCTCGGTTCAGGCAATATCGGAACCGACTTGATGTATAAATTGCAGCGCTCTGACGTGTTGGAGCTGACCACGATGATCGGGATTGATCCGGACTCAGATGGACTGCACCGGGCACGCGAACAGGGCTATGTCACCATTGATTCAGGCTTGAATGGATTTTTGCAACAGCCAGAGCAGGCGGATATCGTCTTTGATGCTACCTCGGCAAAGGCACACGTGCGGCATGCGAAAGCTCTGCAGGAAGCAGGCAAGCTAGCGATTGACCTTACACCGGCAGCGGTGGGAGACCTCGTCGTACCAACGGTTAATATGCAGGAGCACCTGGACAAAGGGAATCTCAATTTAGTTACCTGCGGAGGTCAAGCGACGATTCCGATCGTGAATGCCATTCACCGAATCGCTCCAGTTGAATACGCGGAAATTGTGGCGACGATCTCTAGTAAAAGTGCGGGACCTGGTACACGTGCTAACATTGATGAGTTCACGGAAACAACTGCACGAGGGATCGAAAATATCGGAGGGGCGAAAAAAGGGAAGGCCATCATTCTATTAAACCCAGCCGAGCCACCAATCCTCATGCGGGATACCGTGTATGCACTCGTCGGTGAAGGGCAGATGGACGAAGAGGCAATCCGCCAATCTGTAATCGATATGGTCGCATCGATTCAATCCTATGTTCCGGGCTATCGCCTGCGCACAGAGCCGATCTTTGACGGCAATAAAATAACCGTGTTTTTGGAAGTAGAAGGGGCTGGAGATTATTTGCCTAATTACTCCGGGAACCTGGATATCATGACCGCAGCTGCTGTCAAGGTAGCCGAAGAGGTGGCTCGCCACCGACTGAATCAGATGGCGCTGGGTAAGGAGGATTGGTCATGAATGTCAAACGCGATGTAGTCATCACAGAGGTAGCGTTGCGAGATGGCAGTCACGCTATTGCTCACCAATATACGGTGGACCAGGTGTTACGTGTCGCTAAAGCGTTGGGAGAAGCGAATGTTCCTTACATCGAAGTATCCCATGGCGATGGACTGGGTGGGTCATCTTTACAGTACGGCCTGTCCCACACCCATGAAATGGAATTAATCGAAGCAGCCGTATCGGTCAGTGGAAATTCAAAAATTGCCGTGCTGGTCATTCCGGGAATTGGTACGATTAAGGAAATAAAAGAGGCAGCGAATCTCGGAGTGAAAATGGCTCGGGTCGCTACTCATGTGACGGAAGCAGACGTCTCCGCCCAGCATCTGGCAGTGGCGAAAAACTTGGGATTGGAGACAGTCGGATTCTTGATGATGTCGCATATGGCTCCCGTAGATACGCTCGTCAACCAAGCGTCCCTGATGGAGAGCTATGGAGCAGATACTGTCTATATCGTAGATTCAGCAGGGGCGTTACTTCCCCATCAAGTAGCAGAGAGAGTACGTGCCCTGCGCCATTCCCTCTCCGTGAATGTAGGCTTTCACGCCCATAACAATATGTCGCTCGCCATGGCGAATACGCTGGCTGCGATTCAGGAAGGAGCTCAGCGGATTGATGGCAGTATTCGGTGCCTGGGAGCAGGAGCAGGCAACACCCAGACGGAGGTGCTCGTCGCGGTGCTCGAACACATGGGCATCGTGACAGGCATAGATCTTTACAAAATGATGGATACGGCAGAGGATATTATCGCTCCGCTTTTAAAAGTTCCTCAGGAGATCACTCGCGACAATCTGGTACTCGGTTATGCGGGCGTATATTCCAGCTTCCTGCTACATGCCCAGCGAGCTTCCAAACGATTTGGAGTTGACTCGCGAGACATTTTGATCGAGCTCGGAAAGCACAAAGTAGTAGGCGGTCAGGAGGACATGATTGTCGACGTAGCAGCAGAGCTTGCACAAGTACAAGCGGCTGCAAGAATCTAAACGACGGAGGAGAGCTATGGACAGAACAGTAGCCAAGCAGATTGCCCGTTATCTCGTATCTGCTGAAGAAGATCGTCAGGAAGTTAGTAGAATCACACTGGAGCATCCCGAGCTGTCCGTAGAAGACGGCTATCAGATTCAGGAAGAGCTCGTTTTGATCAAGCTGGAAGCAGGCTATGAGATTGTCGGGCCCAAAATGGGACTCACCAGCCAGGCAAAAATGAAGCAAATGAATGTGAATGAACCGATATACGGATACGTGTTCAATTACATGGTAGCGACCGGACAGGAAATTTCGATGCGGGATTTCATTCACCCCAAGGTCGAGGCAGAGATTGCTTTTGTTTTGGGAAAAGATATCGAGGGGCCAGGTGTTACAGGCGCACAAGTACTAGCAGCGACCGAATACGTGCTGCCTGCTCTGGAAATCATCGATAGTCGCTATGAAAACTTTCAATTCACGTTGCCTGACGTGATCGCGGATAATGCTTCTTCCTCGAAGGTTGTTTTTGGTACGAAGCTTGGTCGCCCGAATGATTTTGAGTTGGATTTGGTAGGTGTGACGCTCAGTATCAACGGAAAAATCAAAGACCTGGGAGCAGGAGCAGCAGTCGTCGGTCATCCAGCTCATTCAGTTGCGATGCTGGCGAATATGCTGGCCAGAAAAGGTCTGAAGCTCAAAGCGGGTCAAACCATCCTCACGGGCGGGATCACCGGTGCCGTTATGCTACATGTAGGCGACGCGGTATCTGCCAAGTTTGACGGTCTGGGTACGGTTGACTTTCGCGTAACAGAATGACGGAATACGGAATAATGGGTGATAGAGGAATGCCAATCATTCAGATTCAGATTATGGAAGGAAGATCCCCGGAAAAGGTCAAATCATTGATTCAGCGGGTGACCGAGACCGTCGCGGAGGAACTGGATTCACCAAAAGAACGCATTCGCGTGCTTGTAACGGAAGTGCCCAAAACGCATTGGGGGATTGGTGGGGTTCCTGCCTCGGATCGTCAGGATCGCTAGCGGAAATTTGCTTCTCGTATCAACTCGGAGGTGTCGTCATGTACGATGTTCATACCCATTTTGTCCCACCCGAAGTCATCGAGTGGTTGCGAGAGAATCAGTATACGATACAAGCAAAATGGGTCAAAAAAGATCCAACGAAAGCCGATTTCTTATCCGTCAATGGCAAATGGGAGTTTGAATTGAAGGAAAGTTTTGTCAATCCAGAGCTTTACCTGGCAGAGCAGGAAAGGGCGGGGATACATCACTCTCTCGTATCCCCGATTCCCCAGCTCTTTCTGTATGAACTGGCTTCATCGGTCACACATGAATTGGCTACCATCTACAATGATAGCTTGGCCGAGTGGACCCGTGAACATGGAAACAGGCTGTCTGCATTAGCGTGCTTGCCGATGAATGATCCAGAAATGGCTGCACGGGAGCTGGAACGAGCTATGGATCTGGGACTCCTGGGGGCAATCATCGCGACCTCCTGGGAAGGAAACCTTCTGGGTGATGAAAAGTTCACTCCGTTTTGGGAGGTCGCCCATGCGAAAAACGCCATTGTCTTTGTCCATCCCCTCCTCAGTGAGGACCCACGCTTAAACCGACGTATGATGCCTAATTTGATCGGTGTACCATGGGAAACGACGGTGTGTGCGACAGATTTGTTGCTGTCAGGCATCATGGACCGGTATCCGGATGCGAAAGTCTTACTTGCGCACGGGGGAGGATTTTTCCCTTATCAGGTGGGACGTTTACAGACCGGCTATGAGAAATGGAAGGCAGTCTCGGGAAACTTGCAGGATGTTCCTCGTGAGGCCGTAAAACGCTTCTGGTATGATTCTATCCTGTGGAACCCAGGCGCATTGGCGTATCTCATAGAAATGGTAGGAGAAGATAGAGTCGTGCCCGGAACGGACTTTCCCTTTGATCTGTGCGAGTGGCCACCTGCTATTGATGGTACGGAGGCATTTCAACGGCTTATCAATAAATAAAGAAAGAGAAAAAGTGGGGGTAGGATCTATGCGAACCCAGGTTGGCATTATCGGAGCAGGACCGGCGGGCTTGTTGCTTTCACAGCTTCTTCATGCACAGGGAATTGAATCGGTGATTCTCGAGAACCGGTCAAGGGAAGACATTGAGGGAACAATCCGCGCTGGCGTGCTGGAACAAGGAACCGTCGATTTGATGAATCAGCTGGGAGTCGGCACGCGAATGATGAAGGAAGGGCATTTTCACGAAGGATTCGAGCTGCGCTTCAACAAAAAAGGACACCGGATTAATGTGCATGAGCTGACGGAAGGGAAGTATGTGACTGTCTATGCGCAGCATGAGGTCCTAAAGGATTTGCTGGATGCAAGAACTCAAGCGGAGGGACGAATCTTCTTTCAAGTCAGCGATGTGAAATTGCAGGGGATTGGCACGGATCAACCGAAGATCCTCTTCCGTGACAATCAGGGGGAACCGCACGAGCTCAACTGCGATTTTATAGCTGGTTGCGACGGTTTTCACGGTCCTAGCCGTCCGAATATTCCACAGGCTGAGCGAAATGAATATCAAAAGGTATATCCCTTTGGCTGGCTCGGCATTTTGGTAGAAGCACCTGCTTCTGCGCCAGAACTTATTTATGCCAATCACGAACGGGGTTTTGCCCTTTTAAGCACGAGATCACCTGATGTTCAACGTCTTTACCTGCAAGTCGATCCCAAGGACGCTATCGCCAATTGGTCGGATGACCGCATATGGTCAGAGCTGCACACCCGACTGGAGACGACAGATGGGTTTCAATTAATCGAAGGTCCGATTTTTCAAAAGGGGGTGGTCTCCATGCGCAGCTTTGTCTGTGATCCGATGCAATATGGTCGCTTGTTCTTGGCAGGAGATGCCGCCCATATCGTGCCGCCGACAGGGGCAAAAGGTTTGAACCTGGCAGCTGCGGATGTACAAGTGCTCGCAAGGGGAATGGAAACGTACTACCGAACGGGAAAGTCTGACTATCTCGATCGTTATTCTGAAATTTGCCTGCGTCGTGTATGGAAAGCGGAGCGGTTTTCCTGGTTCATGACGACAATGCTCCATCGGAATCATGAGCATTCCTCATTCGAGCATCGGATCCAAATGGCGGAGCTGGATTACTTGACTTCATCGCGTGCGGCGTCGCTCAGCCTCGCCGAGAATTACATCGGTTTGCCGATGGCATTTGAATAGGAAAGCGCATATAAAAAGACCCGTCTCATCCAATCATGTGAGCGGGTCTTTGTGTGTACAATGCCGTAATCTAGCGGCGATAATAACCGAGCTTTTCCGAGATTTCCTGACTCGCATCGCGTACCTTTTTCACGAAGAAAGGGATCTTGGAGCGAACCATGCGCTGCTTAGGACCTACGATGGTAATCGCAGCAGTCACTTGTCCTGTATAGTCACGGATAGGGGCAGCGACGGAATGTACGCCTTCCGACAATTCCTCGTAGCTGGTCGCGTAGCCATCCTGTTTGATTTTGTGCAAATGTTGCCGTAATACATCTGGGTCAGTCAAGGTTGTCGAGGAATGCTTGATAAGACCTTGATCAATAATCCTTTCGATAAATGCTGCTTCTTTATAGGCCAGCAAGACTTTACCTGAGCTCGTGCAGTATAAAGGATTTCTCCGGCCCACGTGGGTTAGAAAACGGACGAGATGATTGCATTCGATCTTCATGACATAAATGACTTCCTCGCCATCGAGGATAGCAATATGCGCCGTTTCCCCCACAGAATCTACTAACCGACGAACGATAGGTAATGACTCGGTGTAAATGTCCAGGCTCGATGTTATCACACCGCTTAAGGCCAAAACGGAATACCCTAAACGATACTTTTGTGTCTCTGAATCTTTCACGAGAAACCCTTCATTCGATAGCGTCGAGACGAGCCGGTGAACCGTACTTTTCCCTAGCTGTAGACTGGAAGACATCTCCGTGATTCCCTGGCTTGGCTTATCCATCGAATAGGAGCGAAGGATGCGTAGCGCATTGCTCAAGGATGACAACATACGTTTATCACTGATTTCGGACATGAACATACCTCCTCCCTGATCTCTTCTATATTATAGCAAGTAAAAAAGATTAAAAAATCTGAATTGTTCACCATGACGGAACGGAGCTGTTTTTTTGTTGCGTTTTCGAAGCTAAGATATGGATATATCTTAAAATTGCGCAAAAGATCGCCAAACAGGAACTAGAACTGTAAGCGCCTTCACAGAAAGGGGGGACTCCATCGCAATGTATCGACAAACCATTGAAAAACAAACCATTCAGGAAATCAAAGAGAAAATGGAGCAGGGATTGCTGCCGCAGTGGATATTGACGGATCCGAGCATCTATGAAAGGGAACAAGAAAAAATATTCGCTCGTACCTGGCAGTTTTTAGCCCACGATTCTGAGCTGCCAGAGCCCGGAAGCTATGTGACGAGATGGATCGTAGATGACCCTATTCTCGTAGTCAGGACGAACGATGGAGAAATCAAAGCTTTCTTAAACTCTTGTCCACATAGAGGGACCATGCTGTGTACAGCTGATTTTGGTAAGAAGAAAAGTTTTTTATGTCCGTATCATGGGTGGAGCTTCAATCTGAATGGAGACCTGATCGGAGTGGTAGCGGGAGACAAGGTATACGGAGAAGAGATGAAAAAAGACGACTGGGGGCTTCGACCAATCGCACAAGTCGCCGCCTACCAAGGGATGATCTTCGCCACTCTTGACCCTGATGCTAGCTCACTAGAAGAGTATCTAGGGGGGATGAAGTGGTACCTGGACATTTTGCTTGGGCGCAGTGGAGGGATGGAAGTGAGAGGACTCCCTCAACGCTGGGTAGTGAACACCAACTGGAAGCTCGTGCTCGAAAATTTCTCAGGTGATCCATACCATGTGCAATCTACTCATCGTTCTACGGTAGAATTGGGAATCAGTCCAAAAGATCCTCTGTACGCAGGGTATGGGCATCAGGTGGTCTTGGAAAATGGTCACGGCATCAACGTAATTACCGCCCAAGGACAAGGGAGACCAGAAAGGCCGCCATATCAAGGATTGCCTGAAGAGATGTGGCCCTTGTTCGAGAGCAATCTGAGCAAAGAACAGCTGCGGGTATTTGCGAAAACGACTGTTTTTGTGGGCTCGATTTATCCTACGTTATCGTTTAACAGCCCCGTACACGGAAGTGAGGGCCATTTACATAACTACTTGAATTTCCGCGTATGGAGGCCACTGGGTCCCGATAAAATCGAGATCTGGTCGTGGTTTATGATCGACAAGGCAGCACCGGATGATTACAAGGAAGATGCTTACAAAGGCTACATCAGTTCGTTCGGTCCATCGGGTACATTGGAGCAGGACGATACGGAGATATGGACGAGGGTAGCACAAACGAGCAAAGGCTACATGGCACGCAACAAGGTGCTCAGTTATAACAACCTGCTAAATTACTTGATGGGCTTTGAGCGAGTATTGCCGGATGAGAACTTCCCCGGTCCAGGAATCGCCTATCCCACCTGCTATTTGGATGCGATTCATCGCGCGACCCACGAGCATTGGCTGGAACTGATCTCACGAGATTGACTCCACGAGAAAGGATGGGAGCACAAAGGAGGAGATGGCGATGAACACCGGTTTGTATTATGAAATTACCCAGTTTTACTATCGGGAAGCTTACTTGTTAGACGCTAGAAAATTTGAAGAGTGGCTCGAGATCTTGACAGATGACATTCGCTATCGCATGCCACTTCGGGCAACTCGGGAAAAGAAGGACGGATCGAATATCGTCGAGGCCATGACATTTTTTGAGGAAACCAAAACCTCCCTGACGACCCGTGTCAAAAGGCTTGGAACTTCAAGTGCGTGGGCAGAAGATCCTGCACCTCGGACTCGTCATTTTATCACAAACATTTTATTGGAAACGGTTTCGGAGGACGACAAGCTGACAGTGAGAAGTCACTTTTTGTTCAAACGCAGCCGAGCGCAAGATGTGGGAACCGAAGAACTGTTTGGTGAACGTCTGGATGTGCTGCAAAAATCAGGTGGCACATGGAAGATCGCATCCCGCACGATCTATCCAGATCAGACTGTTTTATCTGTAATGAACCTCAGCATGTTCTTGTAAGGCAAGGAGAGAAACAATTGAATGATAAGGGGGCGTCTTACATGGTGGGCAAAAAAAGATTGGGCAAGAGCCGCATATGGATCAGTACCCTGTTAACCTTGGTCTTGCTCGTGCTTGGTGCGTGCAGTAATCAGACCGCATCAAGTGGCGAAGGTGAGCCGATCAAGATCGGTGCCATTCTGTCCTTCTCGGGAAATTTTGCTCCGTTGTCGGAGAGCATCAAAGCCGGGATGGAGCTGTATTTCGAGCAGAATGGCAACAAGATCGGCAATCGACCTGTAACGGTAAAATACGAAGACGATGAGGCGAATCCGCAAGTCGCTCTACGTAAATACCGCCAGCTGGTAGACAGCGAAAAGGTAGATTTGCTCGTGGGACCGATTTCTTCGTCCGTCGTATATGCCTTGCGTGACGTGATTGAAAAAGACAAAATCGTTCTGATCGTAGCGAATGCTGCCGCAAACGACATTTCCTGGGATAAGAAAAGTGACTACATCTATCGCGTGTCTATTTCCAACTGGCAGGACGGTACACCTGGTGCTGCTTATATTGCCAACAATATCGGAAAAAAAGCGTACGTACTCGCTCCTGACTACCCAGCCGGCCATGAAACCATCGAAGCGTTTAAGGCAGCGTTCGTGGCAGCTGGTGGAGAGATCGTCAAAGAAGCTTGGCCCAAGCTCGGCAATAATGACTACGCTACGTATTTGACGGATATCCAGCAGACCAAACCGGACTTGGTATTCCCATTCCTGGCTGGTACCGATGCGATCCGTTTCGTTCAGCAATATGAGCAATTTGGGTTAAAAGGGAAAATCCCGCTTACAGGTACCCAGGAATTTTTGGACCCGCTCGTGACCGATCCCGCAGGTCAGGCCGCCGAAGGGATCATTGGTGCAACCATGTACACAGCGGCTCTGGACAATGCAACCAACAAAGCCTTTGTAGAGGCATTCACCAAAAAATACGGCAAAACTCCAAACTACTTCAACGTGCAAGGGTATGACTCAGCGCAGGTGATCGCCAAGGCAGTCGAAAAAGCAGGAAGCGTCAAGTCAGAGGACCTGACGAAGGTGTTGAAGGACATCGCGTTCAGCAGTCCACGCGGTGAACTGGCGATGGATCCCATGACTCACAACCTGACACTGGATATGTACTTGGCCAAGAACGTATGGAAAGACGGCAAGATCGTCCAGGAAATTATGGGCGATGCGATGAAAGGACTGAAGATTCCGGAGACACCTCCAGCCAAATCCAAGTAATGAGGACGAGGAGGAAATTATGGCAACGTCCATCCTGTTTATGCACATCCTGAATGGCTTAGCTTATGGCATGCTCTTGTTTATGATCGCAGCGGGTCTTTCTATCATCTTTGGTTTGATGAATATCGTCAATCTCGCCCACGGTGCTTTTTACCTGGGCGGGGTGTATATCGCTTACTCGCTCGTGCAGCAAAATCTCGGGTTTTGGCTGGCGATGATCGCTTCGATAGTGCTGGTCGCAGGGCTGGGAGTCCTCATGGAACGGTTTTTGCTGGAACGTGTGTACGGCAAAGAACTAGAGCAAGTGCTGCTTACCTTTGGCTTGTCGTTTATCTTTGCGGACCTCGTCAAGTGGATCTGGGGAACAAGCCCGTTGGCTTTGCCCGTTCCTAGCTCCTTGGACGTTTCTTTGGATATGGGAGGGACAATGTTTCCAGCTTATCGATTGTTTGTGATCCTCGTTGGTTGTCTACTCGCTGTCTTGTTGTGGTACATGGAAAACAAAACGAGAATCGGTGCGATTATCAGGGCAGGCGTGGATGATCGGCAAATGCTCTCTGCGCTCGGAATCAACATCAAAGTGGTATTCACCAGTATTTTCGCTGTCGGAGCAGCACTTGCAGGGTTGAGCGGAGTGCTAGGCGGTCCCATTATGGGAATGTACGTGGGTATCGACTCGGAGATCTTGGTTTCGTCGCTGGTGATCGTTGTGGTTGGCGGTCTTGGTACGTGGAAGGGTGCCTTTATCGGAGCGATCCTGGTCGGATTGGTTGATACGTTAGGACGCGTCTGGTTCCCATCTCTGACCATGGCGATGGTGTTTGTCATCATGATTATTGTCCTGCTGATTAAACCAAACGGATTATTTGGAAGGGGGGCACATGCGTGAGAGCCAACATCTGGAGGACCCCCACCCTATTTATCGCAATTCTGCTGCTCTTGCCCCTGATCCTGACCAACTATGGAGTCAAGCTGACCAGTGAAGTCCTGATCATGGCTATCTTCGTCATGAGTCTCGGCTTGATTATTGGATTTGCAGGATTAGTCTCACTGGGTCACGCTGCTTTCTTTGGACTTGGAGCGTATGTAGTAGCTCTGCTAGGTACCCATTTGGATAATACGTACGTTCTGATCATCGCTGCCGCCGTGATATCGGGCATCGTAGCCTTTGTATCTGGGCTCTTGTTCATCCGTTCCTCTGGTGCCTATTTCCTCATGATCACACTGGCATTTGGACAAATGCTTTTCGCCATCTTTTACAAAATGGAATCGGTGACAGGCGGAGCAGATGGTATGGCTGTATCGGCCAGCTTGAATCTCGGGTTTGGTGCTATAGAGAGCAGGGTCGGCTTTTATTATTTGGTCACGATAGCGTTTCTCGTGAGCTATTACTTGCTCCGCGTCTTTATCTCATCCCCGCTGGGCAAAGGTGTGCGCGGTATCAAGGAAAACGAGTCTAGGATGACGGCATTGGGCTACAATATCCGTCACTACAAGCTGATCGTGTACTCACTGTCTGGAATGCTCGCGGGTTTTGCAGGTGCTCTTTATGCTTACTTCAACCAGTATGTATCACCTGACCTTCTCCATTGGATGTTCTCGGGGCAAGCGTTGATCATGGTCATTGTAGGGGGAGTGGGTACGTTAGTCGGTCCCGCAATCGGCGCAGGCTTTTTCGTCATCCTGCAAAGCTATATCAGCTCGTACACAGACAGATGGCCGATGATCATGGGCGTGATATTCGTCGCGATTGTGCTGTATGGACGTGGAGGAATCCTCCAGATCGCCATGCTGCTGTGGAACAAGCTCAGACCAAAGCGACACAAGGAAGAGGAGACACCCATTCTGCCAAAGGAGGGAAACGGTTTTGAGTCTGTTAAAGGTTGAACATTTGTCTAAATCATTCAAGGGCTTGCAAGTACTAAGGGATGTTTCTCTCGAGGTACGCGAGGGTGAACGGCATGTCATCATCGGACCAAACGGGGCTGGGAAAACCACTTTATTTAATTGTATGACGGGTACTTTGCCGATCAACGAGGGTAAGGTCGTCGTAAATGGTCAGCAAATCAGTGGATTGCCTGCCTACACCGCAGTGCGGATGGGAATGTCTCGAACCTTTCAAAAAAATAATTTGTTCGGGGAATTGAGTGTAGAGGAGAACATACACCTCGCCGTAACAGCCTGCAAGCCTTATCGCTTTCATTTCTTGAAGCCAGCGTCCAAATACGCAGAAATGCTTGCAGAAACGCAGGAGCTACTAGCACAATGGGGTCTTTGGGAACGACGTAGTCGGATCGTCAGCGAGCTGTCTTACGGAGAGCAACGACTGCTGGAAGTCATCCTCGCACTCGCGTCAAAGCCCAATATATTGCTTTTAGATGAGCCAACCTCCGGGATGTCTCCGGCAGAAACGGTCCAAACAACCATGCTCATCCAAAGCATGCCTCGCTCTATTACCCTGTTAGTGATTGAGCACGACATGGAAGTGGTGTTTTCGATCGCGGATCGCATTACCGTGTTGCATCATGGAGAAGTCTTTTTGAGTGGTTCACCCGACGAGATCAGTGGCGACGCGAGAGTCAAAGAGATCTACTTCGGGGGAGGGACGCTCAAGCATGCTTAAACTGGAAGACGTTCATACGTACTACGGCTACAGTCATATTTTACAGGGGCTCTCCTTCTCGGTACCAAAAGGCAAATGCGTGGCGCTTCTCGGGCGAAACGGAGCGGGGAAGACGACGACGATCCATTCGATTGCGGGTCTGACCCCTCCACGTACAGGGAGGATTTCCTATTTGGACAAACCGATTTCAGGATTACCTCCCTACAAAATCGCTCGTCACGGGATTGGCTTGGTGCCCCAGGGCAGACGCATTTTTCCTTCACTGACCATTCGAGAGAATCTGATAGTACCGGCAAAAGACAGTCGACAGACAGAGGCAGGTCAAAAGAAATGGGACTTGGAAGCTGTCTTTGAGCTGTTTCCGGTTTTAAAAGAGCGGGAACAGAATATGGGGACACAGCTCTCAGGTGGGCAGCAGCAGATGCTGGCGATCGGACGCGCCCTGATGACGAATCCCCAATGCATTTTAATGGATGAGCCATCAGAAGGGTTAGCCCCCGTCATTATCGAACAGGTAGGAGAAATCATTACTAGGTTGAAAGATACAGGACTTTCGATTCTACTAGTTGAGCAAAATTTTTATTTGGCATGTGGTGCTGCTGATCACGTCCTGGTGATGAGCAAAGGACAAATCGTATGGCAGGGATCTCCGACAGAGCTACTAGCCAATGAGGAGATCCAGCATCAATATCTGGGTGTATAAATGCGATGAAAGAGGGAGGGAAGGGTAAATGAAATATGCTGAGTGGAATCAATTGTTTATCCGTGGAGAGTGGAAGGAAGGCAAGAGTAGTAACAAATACGTCAACCAAAACCCTTATTCCAAAGAAGTGTTGGCTGAAATTCGGCTGGCTAACAAACAAGATATGGATGATGCTTATGCTTCGGCACGTGATGCACAACGAGCTTGGGCGAAAGTGTCTGCAACCGAAAAAACAGCGGTAATCGAGCGAGCCATCGCCATTTTGGAAGGGAAAAGAGAAGAGCTCGTTCCTCTTATGGTGCGAGAACAAGGCTGCACGGTTCTAAAGGCAAATGTGGAAATCGGAATCGCCACTGGCTTCATGCGCGAAGCAGCGACCTATCCGGGTCGTATCCATGATGAAGAGCTTTCTTCCATCACAGCAGGGAAAGAAAATCATTTGTACTGTCTGCCTGTTGGCGTAGTGGGAGTCATCGCGCCATGGAACTTTCCCCTGCATTTGGCCATGCGCTCTGTCGTTGCTGCGATTGCAACCGGCAACGCCGTCGTGCTAAAACCCGATTTGCAGACGTATATCAGCGGAGGCTGCGTCATTGCCAAAGTATTTGAAGAGGCAGGCTTGCCCAGCGGTGTCCTGAATCTGGTTGTTTCTGATCTGGCAGAGGTCGGCGACTACTTTATCGAGCATCCCATCCCCCGGATGATTTCCTTCACGGGCTCGACAGCAGCGGGACGACATATCGCATCGGTGACGGGCAAGCATTTGAAAAAGACTGCTCTGGAGCTAGGAGGAAACAACGCATTTATCGTATTGGAAGACGCCGATTTGGATCAGGCAGTGGCAGCGGCCATGTTTGGAAAGTTCATGCATCAGGGTCAGATCTGCATGGCCGTCAACCGATTTGTGGTGGACAGAAAGGTGTATGGTGCATTTGTAGAACGATTGACAGATAAGGCGAGCCAGCTGGCAGTCGGCAATCCGGAAGATCCGAATACCGTGATCGGGCCGTTGATCAACCGGAATCAAGTAGACAAGATATTGCGAGTCATCGGCGAGAGTGTCGCTCTTGGTGCACGGATCGTTCTTGCGGGGAGTGTAGAAGACAACCTGATGGCCCCGACCATTGTCGTAGATGTAAAAAATGACATGCCGATCGCACAAAGCGAGTTGTTTGGGCCAGTCGCCGCGATCATCCCTGTAGACAGTGAGGAAGAAGCGATCCAGGTAGCCAACGCTTCCGACTACGGGTTGAGTGGAGCAGTCTTTTCTGGCTCACTGGAACGGGGGGAGGCAGTCGCCCAACAGATCCATACCGGGATGATTCATGTGAACGATCAGAGCGTCAATGACGAGCCACATATCGCATTTGGCGGGGAGAAAGGTTCGGGTCTCGGAAGGTTCAATGGAAAATGGTCCATAGAGGAATTTACGACGATCAAATGGATTTCTGTGCAGCGTGAGCCACGTCATTATCCATTTTCGTAACGATTGCACCCTTTTGCAAAAAAAAAGGCGCTCCAACCGGTGGGTACGAACCGGTCGAGCGCCTTTCTCTTTTACAGGGGCAAATGTGGGAAGTATCTTTCTCGGACAATCCGCAGGTGATGGTGGGCATGCCCGAGGATGAAATAGGCAAATGCCGTAGCTGTTGTCTCCACCTCATTCAGCAAACCACTTTGTTTCAGTTCTTCATCTGTTAAGCCGCGTACGAGGGAAAGAGTAGAGGCGCGGACAGTCCGAAACTCAGCTATCAGGTCAGCAATCGGTCGGCGATCAAAGCTCGTTTTACTCACGTAGATGTCATGGTGGCGGGGCAATGGGGTCTTGTCGCCTCTACCGGCGACTAACATTCGATAGCTCATGATTCGTTCGGTATCTACGATATGTCCGAGCACTTCTTTCAGACTCCATTTTCCCTCGCTGTACCGGAACAAGCTGTCCTGCTCTTGAAGCGGGCTGAACCATTCAAGGACTTCCTGCTCTTGCTCCAGAAGGAGGAGGATGAGATCACCTTCGGGTACAGAATCGATGTACTCGCCAAAATGGGGTGGAAAGTGATTCTGGTGCGGTTTGACATGCATGCTCGTGTACCCCTCCGATTATCTTTCGTGATTATGGATGTATCTCCCTTATCATACCAGGTGGTTCCTCTCACGTAAGGCTAATCTTTAGGAATCGTCAAATGAACAGAGGTTCCCCAACCAAATTTGCTCCGCAAAATGATCCCATATGGCTCACCGTACGTTAGCTTCAGTTGCTTATGCGTGTTAGCCAGTCCGATATGCCGCGTCTGATCCCGACTGCTCTCGAGCTTCTGCAGCGTCTCCAGCAGCTTTTTTGGACGCAGTCCCTGGCCATTGTCAATTACTGAAATCAGCGAGTAGCGCAAAATATCCCCGAGGTTTCCAGCATCTTGCACAGTTCATTCGGGCCCGTGTCAAGCGAATCGCCTTCCAGTTAATCGTCGCATTACTCTACAAGGAAACTGCTTTGAATTGTGGACAAGGCATATGAAGGTGGGCGGAGTTAGGTGCCGATGATCCAATGGAGGAGACTATATCGTCAATTGAACAAGGGATTGGGTAGGGACACGGAAAAACGATATTGATCACACTTTACAAGAGAACAGATTAGACGCTTTTGTACAATTTGGATACTGGTGAGCAGAAATTGCGGCAAGGGCAGATGATCCGCTGCTGCTGATACCTGCTGGAAAGTACAAGGAAATGCCCGATAAGTCTTACGTTTCCAGGCACTGCATTCAGTGAGCCAGTGCCATTGCAGCTAGCTTATGAATTTGAGAAATGGGAGTAATGGATGCGACACCAGGTTGCGCCGAACTTGTCTAAGTAAAATAATTTATTCTTAGGAAAATACCGCAATAATATCAACTTGTGATGATGACATGAATAATAATAATGCGCATTAGCCCCCCAAAATTATTTCAAAAAGTGTCTGTTTTTTAACCTATAATCACTCCAAACAAGATTTTAAGGAAGGTGGGGACAAAGTTAAAATCAAACTGGTTTCATTCATTCAGAATAAGGCCGCCACCTGGTTGCCCCATAATCTATCCGGGACCTCCACCTCCAGATCCGCCGGGAGCAACAGGAGCAACAGGCCCTACAGGAGCCACCGGTCCAAGAGGGGCATTTCAACAATCTCAGGTTTCCGAGAATTCGCCCAATACAACGGGGAGTTCAGCAATCCTTCTCACAACCGTAGCTACCCCGCTAAAGACAATCACAATAACTGGGGTGACTGCTGGAGACGTTGTTTGGCTAACAGGAATTGTGGGATGGGAGTCAACCGCAGGTACCACCTTCGTTCAAATACAACTACTACGGGAAGCTACAATCATTTTTAGCATTAATCAGCATGCAGTTGGAAGCAACACATTTGGTGCAACTAGCGTTGATCACAAGTAGTGTCCGGTATTATGTGTAAAAAGGATTTGAAATAGGAAGAGTCATTTCAGTCCTCTTTTTGGAAATAATGGAGTTTGCCGACAACATTATCCAAGGAGGAACTATGAAATGACTCACTTCCATCTTACCCTTTCCGCAGATGAATTACACCAGCTTTTCACAACAAATGGCAAGCTAGCCCCATCCATCATGCAATCGTTTTTGAATCAACTCTTGCAAAAACAAGCTGCCGAGCAGATCCAAGCCGAACCCTACGAGCGATCCCATGAACGTACCACCTACCGTAATGGCAGCTACGAGAGACAGCTCACAACGCGTGTGGGACGCATTACGTTGCGTGTTCCGCGCCTCCGTAATGGTTTGTTCTCTACCGAGCTTTTTGAACGATATCAGCGTCATGAAAAAGCTCTTGTCCTGGCTCTCATGGAAATGGTGGTACAAGGTGTCTCTACCCGTAAAGTGACAGAGATTACGGAAGAACTCTGTGGAACCTCTTTCTCAAAGTCTACCATTACCGAGCTTTGTAAAGGGTTGGACGAAGAGATCCAACAGTGGAAGGAACGCCCTTTAAACGAGCAAGCTTACCCTTTTGTCGTTGTTGATGCCCTCTACGTCAAAATCCGGGAAGAAGGTCGTATCCGTTCCCGAAGCTTTCTGCTCGCGACCGGCATCAATCAAGACGGATGCCG
Source organism: Brevibacillus centrosporus (assembly GCF_003710815.1). Classification (GTDB taxonomy): domain Bacteria; phylum Bacillota; class Bacilli; order Brevibacillales; family Brevibacillaceae; genus Brevibacillus; species Brevibacillus centrosporus. The sequence goes on along the minus strand of NZ_RHHP01000042.1, from coordinate 61,517 downwards.
TGAAATCCTTGGCTTTACGGTTGGCGACAGTGAGTCCTACGACAGTTGGTCCACTTTTTTTGCCAGCCTGAAAGAACGGGGCCTTTATGGCGTTGATTTTGTCGTCTCCGACCAACATGGTGGCCTTGTCAAAGCGATTCATACACAGTTTCAAGGCTGTACGTGGCAACGTTGCCAAACCCATTTTTTGCGAAATATCATGGACGCAACGCCGAAAACGCTTCAAGAGGACGTCCATAAACATGTCCGTGCCATTCTGGATGCTCCCAGTATCCTGTCGCACGTACGCTCCTCGATGAAACCCTTGCTGCATTTGGAGAAAAGGCTGCCAAGGCCATGGGTATCTTGGAGGTAGGATTTGACGATGCTGTAGTCATCTTAGAGCTACCTGAACGGTACAGAAAACGCTTGCGTACAACCAATTCTGTTGAGCGGCTGAACGAAGAAATCCGCCGGCGGGAAAGGGTGATTCGCATCTTCCCGAACCGTGAGTCTGCCATTCGACTCATTGGTGCCATGCTCCTCAGTCAAGATGAAAAGTGGAGTACAGGCAGAAAGTACCTGGAGTTAGACGAATACCACGAGTGGATAAACAACCGACAGACCGAGTCACATCCCGAAGGAACCGAGGCATGATTTCATGCAGAATGCGGCTTTGCCCTTAGATGCAAAGGACCGCACAAGGAGACGTTGGTCAAGTGCACTCCTTGACGAACCTCTCCTTGTGCGGTTCACTCCATCTTGGGCAAAGCCAAGCAAGAGAGAAACTCCAGTCCAATAAGAATTTACACATAAATCCGGACTTGACCGTATTGTTGAGCCATTGCCAGCATTCCTTTCATCCCTCTCCTATCTGTTAGCCAAATAGAAGAGTAGGGGGTTGTTAGTTAGCTGGCAAGGCTTTTTTCATTTTCGGAAATGGTCTGCACTTTTCGGTTGCCAAAGTGTGTACTTTTATTTTGCCAAACACATCCCTGATACGCATCAAAAGGGTTCATTGACTTTTTATCAGTTTAAAAAGCGGAAAAGCTAAATATTTTCGGATCAATGTATTAATACGATCTATGTGTTAGAGTTTATTATAGGTAATAGAATAACTGCCTCATTTGGTAATGATGATATACAACATAGGAGGATGGAATGTCCTGGAGCAAATTGAAACAACAGCTGGAGAGTTTTCTCTGTCCTGCCTTACAAGGAAAAGTTGAATACCGTGCGACCGGCTATCGTTATTTACCAGACAAAGCAGGATTGTGCTATATTGCAGTAGATAAAAAGAATGTACTCCATATGAGTGATAAAACGACCTCAATCAAATGGTATCAGACGGAGCAGGAAATTAAGAGTGATCCGGATATCCGAATTCCTATCAGCGATGAAGAAATCGAAGCTGTCAGAAAAGAAACCAAGGGAATAGTTCCGGAAGATCGTCTAAGAGTAATTGCAAGAAATAGAAAAATTTCAGAATATGCAAAGGAGCTTTTGTTAGCCCAAGCAGCATTAAGTAAATCAAATTTCAGCGGTGTAGCTACTAAATTTTTATCCATTTCTATCGAGGAAAGCATGGAGAGCAATGATATCTTATTGAATATCCTAGCTTTGGTGGACAGACGAGTAGGGAAAAAGCGAATTTTAAACATGGCCGAGAAAATGAAGGGAAAGCATCCGATTGTTCAGTATTTTTATGAATTACGTCTTCGTACTTTATGAAAACAAACAAATAACGGATTCACATCCAGCCGAGAAAATCCGTCCAGTATTCCTTGAATCCTCTTCGCCGCATCAGCCTTTCGATCGATATTGCTTCTAGGGTTTGTTAGAAAATGGGTTCCCATTCGAGAAAAAGAATGTTTCTACGCGGGGAGGGGAACAATCATCCATACAAGGGATAAATTGAAACTGAGGGGTTTTCATGGAACGAGTGAACTGCGACGTATCTCCGCTAAAGGGAGAGATGAAAGAGCAACTGACGGCAATTGCCGGTGCAATCGAACAAAGCATTCTTGCACTCGAGAATGAAAATGGATGTCTGCTCGGAACTTTCGATCAGATTCGCAGCCGGTTTAGCCAGCTGGAGACCACGGCGGCTTCCTTTTACTTGCAATGCTATCTGGGTCCGTATACAGACAAATACACCGATCTTTCCATGGCTGTGCAAAATTTATCCTCGCGCAAACAAGGGGCATTGATTGTCGTCGAGCGAGAAGATTCACTCCAATCGTACCTGCAAGCCGGAATTCCGATTGGAGCCTGGATGACCCATTCCCTGCTGGAATCGATCTTTTTTCCGGGCAGTCCCTTGCATGACGGGGCAGTTGTTATCCGGGAAAATCACATCCTCTCAGCGGCAAATGTCTTGCCCTTATCGCATGTGTCCGTCGGAGAACAAAAACTGGGTACAAGACATCGGGCGGCATTGGGACTCAGCGAACAATGCGATGCGTTGATCATCGTCGTCTCCGAAGAAACGGGAAAAGCATCCTTTGCCATGCAGGGTCACATGTATCCGATTATCACGCATTAATCCAAAGAAATAGAAAAAGGCGCCGTCTAAGGGGGAACCTACGACGACGCCTTTTTCGTATTCAAGATCCCGCGGAGTTGAGCCTTCTCTGGAACAGCCAAACGAGAAAAATGAAAAAAAGATACACGCTGGTAAAAACAGCAGCCAACGCCATATTGGCAAAGCGGGGACCGACTCCAAGAAGGTCGCTTTGATAGAAATAGGAAATAAATTCCAGTGATGCCAAGGAGAGAATCCATAAAGAAGTAGCTAGGATATAGGCCAAATCAACCACTCATTTCAGGTATGGTTAATTGGTATATCGGTAAGGGAGATGAAAATTTTTACAGCGGAGCAAGAGGAATTTTCGTAAATTAGGCCTGTGATTGATAAATGATTAGGAAGAACTATTCGCAGGTAGATCTGATGGTATAGAAAAACGGAAAAAGCTAGGGAGAATTGGACTAGCTGCATGAGAGTGCCCCAAACGAAAAGAGGCAGTGCAGAACACCCATCTCGTTCCGCCTGCCCCTATTTATTACGCCCAGTTGCCGTTTCGGAAAATAGGTTCCCGGCTGCCATCCGCCGTTTCCCCGTCGATATTCATTTCGGCCGAACCGATCATGAAGTCGACATGAGTAATACTGCTATTCAAACCGTATTCCTCCAGCTCTTCGTTGCTCATATTGGCTCCATTTTCGATGTTGACGGGGTAAGGATTCCCGATGGCCAAATGGTTTGAAGCATTTTCATCGAAAAGCGTGTTATAAAAAATGATGTTCGACTCCGAAATGGGGGAGAAATGCGGGACCAGAGCCACTTCACCCAGGTAATGGGAGCCCTCGTCCGTTTCAATCAGCTTCGTGAGTGCAGCCTCCCCTTTTTCAGCCTTTGCGGAGACGATCCGTCCGTTTTCAAAGGTAAGCGTGAAGTTTTCGATCAGGTTGCCTTGATAGCTCAATGGTTTGGTGCTGGTGACCGTTCCGTTTACGCCTTGTTTGAGAGGGGCTGTAAAGACTTCCTCGGTTGGCATGTTGGCCATGAAGGAGGTGCCATCTTTATTGACGCTGCCTCCGCCGATCCAGATGTGGCGAGGGGGAAGCTCAATGGTCAGGTCCGTCCCTGGTGCTGTGTAATGCAAGAAGCGGTACTGCTTCGCGTTGAGCTCGTCGACTTTTTCATTGAGCTTTGCATGATGGTCGTGCCAAGCTTTCACAGGGTCCTCCGTATCGACACGTGTAGCACGGAAAATGGCTTCCCAAAGTGCGCGCTCCTGCTCTTCTTTTGGCAGGTCTGGAAATACGACAGATGCCCAGGCAGGGGACGGAACGGCAATGACACTCCAGCTCACTTTGTCAGCCATGGAATAGCTGCGGAACGTATGGAGTGCCTGACCAGCCGTGCGATTGGCGGTAGAGATTCGCTCCGGGTCGACCCCTTTCAGAAGATCGGGATTGGATGCATTGATATAAAGAAAAGCCGCTCCGTTTTCCGCGAGCTCCTCCAGTCCTTTTGCCCGCCACATCGGGTACTCACGAAAAGCCTCATCAGGAGCGAGATCGTACTTCATTCTGGTGAGCTCATCGTCAGTCCAGTCGATTTGTACATTTTTGGCGCCGGCTTCGTACGCTTTTCTCGCGACGTTGCGCACGAATGCAGCTGAGGAGATGGGAGCTGTGATGACGAGAGTCTGCATAGGCTGGACGTTGACACCGACTTTAACAGCTAGCTCTGCATAGCGATCGATTAACGATTCATAATTCATCGAGAAAACCTCCTATGTACAATACCTAACCTTACTCCTTATTATAGCTGTCCATCTGGTTTTTTCTTCTATTAATTTTTATTGCGCATTTCCTAGGAAAGCGCAGAAAGAGACAGAATCCCGCTGCTTTCGAGCCTACCTTTGGCGATTGCTTTCTTTTTTGGAAATAGAGGAATATTCCAGTAAGAATCCAATTTTAATAAATAGAAAACATTTTACCGAAATCGAGGGAGGCGTGAGCATTGAAATCTAGAACGACGCGTGAGCATGTGGCAGTTGAGCAAACCTGGAATCTGGACGACTTATTTTCAACCCAAGAAGCATGGGATGCCGAGCTGCAGGAAATAATCGACCATCTTCCCATGCTCACTGCATTTAAAGGGACATTACATAGTGGGGCAGAAAATTTGCTGGCTTGCCTGGAAGCGAGAGATGAGCTTGTCGTAAGGGCGCAGCTCGTGGCGACCTATGCCAGATTGCGTACTTCAGAGGATGGGACCAATCCGCAAAATCAGGCAATTTCTGCGCGGGTGGGAGATGCGATTTCTGCCTTGAATGCAGCACTCTCGTTCATTTCCTCCGAGATCCTCGACTTGCCCGATGGTACGATCGAAACGTATCTGCAGGAGGAGCCGGGGCTTGAGACTTATCGCAAGAGCCTGCACGAGCTGTTGGAAACAAAGCCCTACCGTTTGAGTGCAGATACCGAATCCGCTCTCGCAGCGTTAGGGGAGGTCTTCTCTGCTCCGTACACGATTTACAATCGAGGGAAGCTGTCTGATATGACATTTGCAGCTGTACGGGACTCCCAAGGGGCAGAGCATCCGGTATCGTTCGCCCTGTTTGAAACAGTTTATGAAATGTCGTCAGATACGGCATTGCGACGCGCTGCCTACGAATCGTTTTCGCAGACACTTGCCAACTACCAAAACTCTTTTGCAGCCGTGTATGCATCGGAGGTCAAGCGGCAAACCGTGATGTCTCGCTTGCGTGGGTATGAATCAGTCACGCAAATGCTGCTTCAGCCACAGCAAGTCACTTTAGATATGTACCATAATATTCTTGACATCATCGGGACACAGCTCGCTCCCCACATGCGGCGCTATGCCAAGCTAAAAGCGAAAGAGCTGGGGTTGGAGAAATTGCAGTTCTGCGATCTGAAGGCGCCGCTCGATCCGGAATTTAGTCCGCCTGTAACGATTGAAGAAGCGGGCAAGTTGATCAAATCCGCTTTGCAAGTGATGGGTCCCGAATACGTGCAAATCATGGAAACAGCGCTGGACAACCGTTGGATCGACTACGTAGACAACGTAGGTAAATCGACAGGCGCCTTCTGCTCGACTCCGTACGGAAACCATTCGTACATTCTGATTACCTGGTCGGGCAATATGCGCAGTGCGTTTACGCTGGCTCATGAGCTGGGTCATGCTGGCCATGGGATCCTTTGCGGCCAAAATCAGGCTTACATCAACTTCCGTCCGACGATGTATTTTATTGAGGCACCGTCGACGTTAAACGAGCTTCTTTTAGCCCAACATATTATGGAGCAATCCGACGATCCTCGACTGAAGCGCTGGGTGATCATCCAGCTGCTGAATACGTACTATCACAACTTCGTGACACACATGCTGGAAGCGCAGCTGCAACGAAAAGTGTACGAGGCAGCACAAGTCGATGTTCCGATTACCGCGAAGAAAATGTCCGAGTGGAAAGGTGAGGTCCTTGCGAATTTCTGGGGAGATGCTGTCGAGCTCGATGCAGCGTCCAGCCTGACTTGGATGCGTCAACCGCACTACTACATGGGGCTATATCCATACACGTACGCAGCAGGCTTGACGGCTTCCACAGCAGTAGCAGCGAAAATTCGGGAAGAAGGGCAGCCGGCAGTGGATCGTTGGCTGGAGGTTCTAAAAGCGGGAGGAACGAAGCGGCCGCTGGAGCTGATGAAGATGGCAGGGATCGATATGTCTGATCCACAACCGATCCGCGATGCAGTTGCCTACGTGGGCAGCCTGATCACCCAGCTGGAAGAGCTTTTTGCCGCGCAGGAACAGTAAGGTAGCAGGAATGGCTGAGCTTGTGCTGGTGAAAGCCGCGCAAGCTCTTTCTTTTCGAGAGGAGCATAGAATGAGACCATTTACCCAGCGTGCAGTGGAAATCATTTCGCAAATACCGGCAGGGACTGTCATGACCTATGGCCAAATTGCAGGCTTGGCAGGGAGTCCGAGAGGGGCGAGACAGGTGGTGCGAATCCTTCACTCCATGAGCAAAAAGCATAAACTGCCCTGGCATCGCGTGATTAACGCGAAAGGCATGATCGCACTGGCGGATGAATTTTCATTTCACGAGCAAAAAATGCGATTGGAAGCAGAAGGAGTGCGTGTGTCCGACGATGGAGCGATTGACATGAATACATTTCAATACGTTCCCGCCGAGGAGCTGGATCCGTTTCTACGAGAAGAAGAAAGATGGTAAAGCAAACAGGCCTGCGCCGAGGCAAGCCTGTTTTTTTGCCGTTTATACTTAATATCCCACTTCTACGGAAGCAATGACGACGTAGGCCAGGTCGTTTTTGTCTTCTTTTTCAGCGATGACCACTCCGCTGCTGGTCAGCATTCCACCTTCTACTACTTCAAACGTGACTTCCCCATAAGGCAATTCTGCACGGACGGTGTCCAAATCCAATTTGTCTTGGTCCGCAGGGACGGCCAAGCGAACATTGACTTTCATGTTGTGAATATTGTTTTCCGGGAGAACCATGCGCAGACCCGGCATCGAGTTGTGATGAATGGCATTTTGAACAGCACGTACAGCTGCCTTGGTGACGTTTTGTCCATGTAGGTCAATGCCCATCCCAATTTCAATAAACATGACTTTTTCCATATTTGTCTCACTCCTATGTAAGCCTTCTTTGTCCCTGTTATTTTATCACGTTGTTGGGGACGAGATTGTGACAAAACAAATGCTCAGGGCGAGAAGTAGTGGATCACAAAATCTCGAAAGTGGCGAGTGGCAATAGGCCTATAGCGGATTTTCACCCAGGATAGCCCAATTGTTCGATGGCAGCTGGGCATCAAGCCTTACGAATCCAGTTGGGCAGACAAGCTGAATCCCGCAGGTTGTTCTGGGCGTTTCTCGCGACTTCCAATTGATCGATTCATGCAGCATTTTCCTTTTTTAAGCACGAGGAGTATTTTTATACAAATAAGGAAATGAAAGCATGAGAAAATTAGACAAGATGAATAAAAGAATAATCAAAATTACCAGAATGTTTGTACAGTTTGTGAAATGACGCGTTAACGTAAAGAAGGGTAACATTCATTATAAATATACGTGTTTGGGGGAGGTGTACCCACCTACGATGACCTGTGTACAGGAATGACGCCCGATGACACATCTTTCAGATCGAGAGGAGCAATTCTATGAAAAAACCTTCGCGTGTGCTATTTTCATTCATTTTAATCCTGATTATTCTGGTATCTGCTGTTTTAAGCGGCTGTGGAAAGAGCGCTAGCTCCGGCCGTACATTAACTATCTCTCAGCAAAAAGATCCTGGTACGGCAGACGTTCAGTTAACGACCGATGATTATACGATTCCTCTAAACATCTACGATCGACTGGTTGAAGCCAAAACTGTCGCACCTGGTAAATCCGAGCTGGTTCCTGGGCTGGCGGAGAGCTGGGATGTCTCTCCTGATGGTTTGAAGTACACCTTCCACCTCAGAAAAAATGTGAAGTTCCACAATGGCGAGATTTTCAAAGCGGATGACGTGCTGTTTACGTTCGATCGCATGCTGGACCCAAAGACAAAAGCGTTGAACACAGACTTCCTGGACATGATTGCAGGTGCACAGGAGCGCATGGATGGAAAAGCAGATAGTGTCAGCGGGTTGAAGGTAATCGATGACAACACGATTGAAATTACGCTGTCAGAGGCCTTTGCTCCCTTTGTAGCGAACCTCGCAACTCCTCCAGGCTCTATTTACAACCGAAAAGCCGTGACAGAAGCAGGCGATCAGTTCGGACTTGAACCGGATAAAACGATTGGTACGGGACCATTCAAGCTCTCCAAATGGTCGTTGAATGACAGTGTGGAAATGACAGCCTTTGCGGACTACTGGCGTGGCGCACCGAAATTTGATGGACTGGTTATGAAAATCGTACCGGATGCAGAGACAAACCGGATGATGTTTGAGACTGGCAAGCTGGACATCTTGGATTTGGAGGACTCGGCGTCGCAAATCCCGCAGTTTAAAGGCAACGACAAATGGAAGAACCAAGTCGTGAGCGGGCCAATCGTAGGTGTGTATTATTATGCGTTTAACGAAGACATGGAAGCCTTGGGCGATGTGCGCGTACGCAAAGCCATCCAAATGGCTCTTGACCGTCAAACGCTTTTGGACAAACTGTACAACGGAGAAGGGAAGCTCGTAGATGGCATTTCCCCGCCTGGACTTTTGGGCTATAACCCTGACTTGCCAAAAATTGAATATAGTCCAGAAAAAGCGAAAGCGCTTCTGGCAGAAGCCGGATACCCGAATGGCTTTGACATGGAAATTGCCCAGGTGACGGATAGCCCGAATACGCTAAAAATGAACGAGGCCGTTCAAGCCATGCTTTCCAAAGTAGGGATTAAGGTCAAAATCACGCAAATGGACGAGTCTACCTATTTTGCGACGCGTAAAGAAGGGAAACTGCCGTCTGCTCATAATAACTGGTCAGCCGACTACAACGATCCCGACAACTTCTTCTATACGTTCTTCTCTGCGAAAAATGCAAAGGCTCGCTCTTTCAACTACACAAACAAAGCCGTTCAGGATGATCTAGAAAGAGCACGGACAATGGTTGATCAAAATGAACGGATCAAACTGTATCAAGAGCTGGAAAAGAAAATTGTACAGGAAGATGCTGCATGGATCCCGCTCTTTGCTCTCAATCACCTGTTTGTCGTTCAGCCTCGCGTGAAGAACTTCCAGGTTTCCTGGAATGGCTGGTCGGCTATGAGCTTCTATGACATTGATATCGTGGAAGAAAAATAAGCGGTTAGGCAAGAAGAAATGAACAGTCTCCCGTAAAAATAACTACTGCTGCCTGGTAGTTATTTTTACATAGGGGCTGTTGTGAAAAGGAGGGGCCTGATGGGGGCGTACATTGTAAAGAGACTACTCATTTCCATTCCTGTCATATTCGGAATCTCACTCATTACCTTTATCATGCTCAATGTCATTCCCGGTGACCCTATTGCTCTCATGATGAAGGAGCATATCAGTACGGATGTGGTAGAGCGGGTCCGTGCCCAAATGCATCTCGACGATCCTGCTTACGTTCGATTTTTCCGTTTTGTTTGGGATGCCTTGCACGGTGATTTTGGGACATCGTACAAATTAAATCGTTCGGTGACGACGCTGCTGCTTGATGCCTTTCCAAACACACTGGCTCTGGCTATGTCGGGAGCGCTGGTGTCATGGATCATCGGGATTCCGGCTGGTGTCCTTTCAGCTGTGAAAAAGCGTTCCTTTCTGGATAACAGCATCATGGGATTCTCCCTATTGGGTGTGTCTATTCCCGTTTTCTGGGCAGGACTGCTGTTCCAGTACATCTTTTCCATGGTTTTGGGGATCTTGCCTGTTTCCGGGTTTAGCGGACCCGAGTACTTGATCATGCCGGCGATCGTTCTCGGCTGGAGCTCGGCAGGTACAATCGCACGACTGACGAGATCGAGCTTGCTGGAGGTTATGAGAAATGACTATATCCGAACGGCAAGAGCAAAAGGGAATCTCGAGATCAAAGTCATCCTCAACCATGCTTTGAAAAACTCGATGCTTCCCGTTGTTACCGTCATGGCTCTGCAAGTGGCGGGTCTACTGTCTGGTGCGGTCATTACAGAAAGTGTATTCGGTATTCCGGGAATCGGCAGGATCGCGGTAAACGCCATTCAGAGCAGAGATATGCCGCTTTTGCAGGGAGCCGTCATGTTCACGACTGTTCTGGTCATCTTGGGGAATTTGGTTGCAGACATACTCTATTCCCTGATCGATCCACGGATCAAATATGACTAAAGGAGGACATGACGCATGAATCTAGCGAGAAATCTGATGCTCAAAAAAGAAGTAATAGAAGCCAGTGACGAGCTGGTCAAAGAAACCTTTTGGCAGGACGTGTTCCGATCGCTGAAAAAAGATCGGATGGCGATCACCGGCGGTATTGTCATCTTGCTGTTTGTTTTGATGGCGATCTTTGCTCCGTGGATCGCTCCGCATGATCCGTATGAAGTCAATCTCGACAACCAATTTCAAAAACCTGGCCTGGAGCATTGGCTAGGAACAGATATGTTTGGCAGGGATGTTTTGTCCCGTATTATCTACGGCTCTCAAATCTCTCTTTTGATCGGACTTGTACCTAGCATGATTACGATGTCGATCGGGATTGTCCTCGGAATCGTCGCTGGTTATTTCGGACGGAGAACCGATTTTGTCATCATGACGATTTCGGACATGGTGCTATCTTTTCCATCCCTGCTCTTGGCGATGGTGGTCATGTACACGCTGGGGGCGAGCCTCTTAAACATCTTTATCGCTCTTAGTATCGTGGGCTGGGCAGGAACGGCGAGGGTGGTACGTGCGCAGACCTTGTCCCTGAAAAATAAAGAATTCGTGGAAGCAGCCAGAGCTGTAGGGGTCAAGCCCTACATCATCATGCTGCGGCACATTCTCCCCAACTGCATTCCGCAGCTGCTCGTTCTGTTCACGCTGGAAATCCCAGGCTCTATCCTATCTGAAGCGAGTCTTAGCTTTTTGGGAGTCGGGGCTCAGCCGCCTGCATCCAGCTGGGGGCTTATGGTCTCCAACGGAAAAGAGTTTCTATTCAATGCCCCTTGGGTAGCGATTGCACCGGGGATCGCCATTTTAGTGATCGTCTTGGCGTTCAATTTCCTGGGAGACGGCCTGCGCGATGCACTGGATCCATACTTGAAGCAATAAGGGGGAGCTAACGGATGAGAGAAGACAATACCATATTGGAAATAAACAACCTCAAAACGTATTTTTATACGGATAAAGGTGTTGTCCCTGCAGTAGATGATGTCAGCATCAAGGTGAAAAAAGGCCAGATTGTCGGGATTGTGGGCGAATCCGGCTGTGGAAAGAGCATGACGTCCCTGTCGATTATGCAGCTGATAGCGCCACCTGGGAAGATCGCGGGGGGAGAGATCCGTTTTGATCAAAAAAATCTCGTAGGGATCTCCAAGCAAGAAATGAGATCGATTCGTGGAAATGAGATCTCCATGATCTTTCAGGAGCCGATGACCTCGCTCAACCCCGTTTATCCAGTGGGGAAGCAAGTCGCTGAAACGCTGCTGTTGCACAATGCAAATATGACCAAAGCGGAAGCGAAGCGAAAAGTTATCGAGATGTTTGCGATGGTCGGGATTCCGGAACCGGAAAAGCGCTATAGCGTCTATCCGCATCAGCTCTCGGGCGGGCTGCGGCAAAGGGTGATGATCGCGATGGCTTTGATCTGCCGCTCCAAGCTGTTGATCGCCGATGAGCCCACTACCGCTCTCGATGTGACCATTGAGGCCCAGATCCTGAAGCTGATGAAAAATTTGCAGGCAGAGATCGACACGTCCATCATTATGATTACGCACAACCTGGGGATCGTCGCAGAGATGTGCGATTATGTCTACGTCATGTACGCAGGGAAAATCATGGAGCAAGCCGATGTTTTTGACCTGTTTGATAATCCGAAGCATCCCTATACAGAAGGTTTGCTAAAGTCCATTCCGAGAAGAGATGTTCACCAGAACAAATCAAAAGGTCTTTACAGTATCGAAGGGATGGTTCCCAATATGCTGCAGCTTCCACGTGGCTGTCGTTTCCATCCGAGGTGCGAATATGCGGTAGACGCTTGCCGTGAAGTAGAGCCGCAGCTGGTCGATATGGGCAACGATCATCTGGTCAGATGTATCAAATACAATCAGTAAGGAGGGGAAGAGATGGACAAGCCACTCATGCAAGTGAGAAATGTAAAAAAATACTTCCCCGTAGATAAGGGACTCTTTGGGAAAAAAACAGGTACGGTCCATGCTGTGGACGATATCAGCTTTGATGTTTACGAGAAAGAAACCTTGGCGATCGTGGGCGAATCCGGCTGTGGAAAAAGCACGCTGGGGAGGACCTTGATACGGCTCCTGGATGCGACGGAAGGAACTGCACATTTCGAAGGTAGAGACATTTTTTCACTGTCGCAAAACGAACTGCGGCAGCTGAGGAAAGAGATGCAGATCATTTTCCAGGATCCCTTTGCCTCGTTAAATCCTCGGATGAAAGTATCGGATATCATCGCGGAGCCGTTAATCACACATGAGTCGCTCGGGAAAAAAGAGAGGGAAGACCGTGTTGCAGAGCTGATGGAGCTGGTCGGTCTGCGTAAAGCATACGGCTCCCGCTATCCGCATATGTTCAGCGGCGGACAGAGACAGCGTATCGGGATTGCTCGTGCTCTGGCTCTGCATCCGAAGTTCATCGTCTGTGATGAGCCCGTGTCCGCTCTGGATGTATCGATCCAGTCGCAGATTATTAACCTGCTGCAAAAGCTGCAGGAACAAAACAATCTGACGTACCTGTTTATCTCCCACGATTTGAGTGTTGTTCGTTATTTCTCGGATCGGATCGGAGTCATGTTTCTGGGGAAAATGATGGAGCTTGGGCCGACGGAAGAAGTGTATCGACAGCCACTTCACCCGTACACCAAGTTTTTGATCGCAGCGGCGCCGGTCCCCGACCCTCGTTCGCGCAATCAGGAGAAGCTAATTTTGGAAGGGGATATTCCCAGCCCACTTCGTCCGCCATCCGGCTGTCGATTCCATACGAGATGCCCGTATGTACAGGACATTTGCAAGAGTAAGGAGCCGGAAATTCAGCAATTTGATGGGCGGTCAGTCGCCTGTCATTTCCCGTTGGTATAACAGAAGTAGGGTTTGTTATTTTATCCTTGCCACCACTTTGATCTTTTTGAGCCATTCATATTGTGTTTATGGTCAAGACGTGTCATGATTACATCTTGGCATCAAATAGATCGATGGACTTTTCATTAATGGAGGCAGGACAGAAGTGGAACGGTATCCTTTTCAATACGACCCTACCCAGTCGTTTATCTCGCAAGTGAGCGATTGGGTGGCGGACGTTTTTTATGACATCTTGCCAGATGCAGGCTTCGAAGTACGAGATGAACAAATTTACATGGCTTTTCAGCTGGAGCGCGCTTTTGCTGAAAAGCAAACGATTTTTGCAGAAGCGGGTGTCGGAACAGGGAAGACGCTGGCTTATTTGCTGTATGCCATTTGCTACGCACGCTACACGAGAAAACCGGCAATCATCGCCTGTGCCAATGAATCGCTGATTGAACAGCTGGTCAAGCCACAGGGAGATATCGCCAAGCTAGCGAAACATCTCGACTTGACCATCGATGCGAGAATGGGGAAATCTCCTGATCAGTATCTCTGTCTGCGAAAGCTCGACGAAGTAAGACATCAGCCTGAGCTTGGCGAAGACTTCCAGCTGATTTATCAAGAGCTGCCTCCTTTTGTACATGCCTATGAAGCTCTGCAGTCGTTTTATCCGTACGGAGACCGCGCTGATTATCCTGAATTAAACGATGAAAAATGGGGAATGGTCAACTGGGATTCGTTCCAGGATTGCTTTGCTTGTGAAAAGCAGCATCGCTGTGGGCAAACACTATCGAGAAACCATTACCGAAAGTCAGCCGATTTAATCATCTGTTCCCATGATTTCTATATGGAGCACGTTTGGACGTACGAGGCCAGAAAAAGAGGCGGCCAGCTGCCTCTGCTGCCAAGCCACAGCTCGGTAATCTTTGATGAAGGTCATCTGCTGGAGCCTGCCGCACAGAAGGCACTGACGTACAAGCTGAACCATGCTGTATTTGAAGAAATCATTACTCGCCTGCTCAAAGGCGAAATCCGTGAATCGCTTGCTGTTGCTGTGGAAGACGCTATTACCCAGAGCGAAGAAATGTTCTACCAGTTGGACAAGCATAGCCAAGCGGTCATCGGCTCCAATCGGAGAGAGATTCATTTTGATACGGCTCTTTTGCAAGCCATCAACCGCTTTACCGAGCAGATCGGCTGGATCGAAGAAGAGCTTGCATTGGAGAGCGGGCTATATACGCTGGATGAATTCCAGCTGCGTATCGTGGAAGAGCATTTGGAGATGATGCAGCTCGCCTTGAGCTTGTTCCGACAACCTGACCAAGTCATCTCGTGGATGACGCAGGAGGGGACGGGGACTGGCTCGACACTCATCGTCATGCCGAAAATGGTACAGGAAGTCTTGAAAGAGCGCGTCTTTGCTGAAGCAATGCCGATCATCTTCTCCTCTGCGACGCTCTCTGTAGATGGATCGTTTCAGTTTGTGGCGGACAATTTGGGAATCAGTCACTACTTATCGTTTTCCGTACCGTCTCCATACGATTATCCGGAGCAGATGGAGGCTTTCGTTCCGCATTTGTCCGACGAATCTGTTTTCCAGGAAAAAATGAAGGCAGCGACTGCGCTTTTGAAGCGTACAGAGGGACGTGCGTTGCTGTTGTTCAACTCCTTGGAGGAAATGCGGCAGTTCAAGCAAGCCATAGAGAGTGTGCCCGAATGCGCGGACATGCGCATTTATTATGAGGGAGATCAGGAAATCACTCACCTCATATCCTGTTTTCAGGAGGACGAGCAGAGCAGCCTCTGTGCCGTATCACTATGGGAGGGGCTTGATGTCCCAGGATCTTCCTTGTCCAATGTTGTGATCTGGTCTCTGCCGTTTCCTCCAAACGATCCCGTCTACGCTGCGAAAAGAAAAAGTGCGGCCGTGCCGTACGAAGAAGTCGATTTGCCCTATATGCTATTGCGGCTTCGTCAAGGGATCGGCAGGCTGATTCGGACGAGAGAGGATAGCGGTATCGTGTCCATCTTAAGTACGGAGCTTTATACAAACGACAAGCTGAGACAGCACGTAAAGGATGTCTTCCCGGCCGGAGTAGAATGGAAAACAGTCTTGTAGTTTGGACTGCGTGCAAAGAAGAGCAGGAACGGTTGTGTTCCTGCTCTTTTCTTTTTTCTTGTAAAGAAAGAATGTATCAGAATTTTAGCGAGGGCTTGGAGGAGCCGAGTTTCCGATCGTGTATGGGAGCTACTCTGGCATATTTCCGATGCTAGGATCTGGCACAAAATCAGCTTGGTAGCCTGCGTATTTGACTAAGGAAACCATTCCTTGTGCGGCGTGTCCGAGATCGTGGCAGTGGAACATCCAGTCTCCCGGATTATCAGCGACAAAGGCAACGACGAAGAATTCTCCCGGTAGAATGTTCAGCGTGTCCTTGATGAGTGGGGAGCCCGAGACCGGTTGGCCGTTTTTGCTGAGCACCTGGAAAAAATGACCGTGCAGATGCATCGGGTGGATGTCTTCTTTGGAACGATTGACCATGGTGACCTTGACGAGATCTCCTTTTTTCACATTCAAAGGAGGAACATCCGGATATGCCTTCCCGTTGATGGTAAATGCCATTTGCCCATCCATCGTCTGTGTATTCAGGTCCATTTGATACGTAATCTCGTACGGTTGATCCAAGCTGAATCTGCTTTTGGCTGCCTCGCCATATTTGGTAATGTCAACGATCGGCATTTGGGTCGTATCCGGTTTCGCTTTCTCCTTCTCAAAACCTTTGTAGAGGATGGGCACGGCCAGTGATTTTGCCCCAGGATACGGGCTTTTTTCTTCCAGCAGCCAGCTTCCGGGCTCGGTCGCCACGAACTCGATGTCGTAGCGTTCTCCGGGAGCGATGTTCAGCAGCTGCCCGTTAATGAGGGGCGGGTTGTGAATGGGCTGGCCATCGGTTGAGACGATCCTGAATTCATGCCCTTGCAGGTTCAGCTTATGCGAAAGATACCCGGCATTGACGAGGCGAAGCCGTATCTTTTCTCCTTCCTGCACATGAATCGGAGGGATTGCCGGGCCGGTTTTTCCGTTGACAGAAAAAATCGTATACATCAGCGGCATCATTTCTGCGTCACTCATTCCGGCCATATCTTCGTGACCGTTAGCAGTATTTTGGCTTTGGTTGATAGCAGGATTTGTGCTGCTGCTCATGGAGCCATGGTTCATAGATCCATGATCCATAGTCCCATGATCCATACCATTCATCTCTTCTCCTCCGCCGGTATTGCCACCGCCATGCATTTGGGCCATACTGTCGTCCTGCATCCATTCATCCAGGACAAGTGTGATATCCTGATCGGCAGGATCTGCCGTAGGAGCAGCAGGCTCGACGACGAGAGATCCATATAGCCCTTTATCCACCTGCACGGAGCTTCTCTGATGCGAGTGATACCAGTATGTGCCTGCCACGCTTGCAGTGAATTCGTAGGTGAAGCTCTCATTCGGTTTTACGGCGTTTTGCGTGACACCCGGAATGCCATCCATATTGTTGGGAACAGGCAAACCATGCCAATGAATGGTGACCGGCTCGGGGAGTTCATTTTTCAGTACGATTTTTACTTTCTCCCCTTGCTTGACGCGCAATTGGGGGCCAGGTACGGTTCCGTTATACGTCCAGACAGTTTTCATTGTTTGGTTGTCCAGATGCAACATGCTTTCTTTGGCGGTTAACGTAAAGGAGTTCCCGCTCAGAACTTCAAATGCTCCAGCGGAAGTTGCCTCTGAATTCTTCGTGGGCATTTCATGACCTTCGTGGTTCATCGGTGCACTGGTAAGGGAACAAGCGGACAGGGTTAGGACCCCAACCAGCAGGACAGACAGATAGCGACACTTTTTCCCTGCATACCATGTAAACAAGTGAATGCCTCCTTTGATGTTGTATAACGCGACAGTAGCAAAACAATATGGAGAAACCATGAAGACATCGATGTATGAAACTTCTGTTACGAATGTGATAGGGATCAGAAGTTGGACGAAAGACCTGTTATAATGGAGTATCAATGGTGAAAAAATGGAAAGCAGATGAGAGTAGGGTAGGTGTAGTCGTTGGGTAATGTAGATTTGGCGAGCTTGCCGTGGAGTTTATTTTGGGTGGGAATCGCGTATTTTCTGGTGACCGGTGTGTTCTTTTGTCTCGGGTTCATGCGTCTCCTTTCGCAACGGATTCGCAGTGGCATTATTTTCATGGTAATTGCGGTCATTAGTGGAGGACTTTTCTTGAATTATTTGTTTACACATCACATTTAATGTTGGAAAATGATCATAGATTGTCAGATCATTTCCGGTACGGAGCAACGCTTACATAAGGAAGCTGTTGGCAGATATTGACGCCAACAGCTTCTCTTTCTTTTTGTCGATGAATTCCGGGAAAGTTTCCTCCCGAACTTCGTAAACATTTTGTAACGTGTTTTACCTGCGGATCGTCTTATAATCGAATTACTCGAGGTTACCTCAGCTTGAAGCGTACATATGAACCCATACTCGCAAACGAAAGGTAATTTCCTGTAAATGGGGACGGGAAAGAGGCGATGAATGATACATCAATAAACGAAAAGAGGGCATACCCCAAAAAGCGAGTCGCTACACACATCCTGAATACGGGCAAATATGATTGGAACCATGAAAAAGGATACCAGCCCCGTTTTCTATTTGAGGAAAATAGGGGGGCTTTGCATTCATACAGCACGCATTTCCCGATGTGGAATGGCTGACCCCGGTCAACTTTAGTCAATGAACAGAATGGAAACAAAAAGGGGAGAATGCAGATGAGCTGCATATCGAGTACGGCAAAGTCTCATCAAGAATGGAACCACGCACGCAGGGGAGGCCGTCAACATGCCTGAGCCATTGAAAGGCACCAGCCGATACATGGCTGGAATCGACGGGCTGAGAGCCTTGGCAGTGTTTGCTGTTATTTTGTACCACATCAATTACAATTGGGCACCTGGAGGATTGCTGGGTGTCGGAATCTTTTTTGTTCTCTCTGGTTATCTCATAACGGATCTGCTCATTGCCCAGTGGAGCCGGAATCAACGTCTCGATATGAAAGATTTTTGGTTACGTCGTGCCCGTAGGCTGTTACCCGCTCTTTTGTTACTGCTGGTTGTGGTTGTAGCTTGGGTAAATTGGTTCAAGCCAGACCATCTTCCCAGTATGAAAGGCGACGTCCCAGCAGCTGTGCTGTACGTCAGTAACTGGTGGCTCATTTTTCAGGATGTTTCCTATTTCGAAAAGTTTGGCCCCCCATCGCCATTCGGTCATTTATGGTCGTTGGCAGTCGAAGAACAGTTTTACTTGTTCTGGCCACTATTACTCGCCCTCGGGCTTCGTTATATGAAGCGACGTGGTCCGCTCGTCGTGATTACACTTTTGGCTGCCGCAATCTCTGCAGTAGCGATGGCGTGGATGTACGAACCTGGACTCGATCCAAGCCGTGTCTACTACGGTACGGACACACGTGTATTCGCTTTGCTGATCGGTGCGGCACTCGCGATGGTGTGGCCGAGTCGCAAGCTATCCGCTACCATTTCCCGCCGTGCGCGCTTATCCATTGACCTGGCTGGTGGTGCAGGACTTGTCATTATGCTACTGGCGATTTGGAAAACGAATCAATATGATGAGTTCCTGTATCGCGGAGGTCTTGTCCTTCTCTCTGTCGTAAGTGCTTTCGTCGTCGCTGCATTGGCTCACCCCGCGAGTACACTCGCCAAATGGATGGGCTGCAAGCCGTTGAAATGGCTTGGCGTCCGGTCGTATGGAATCTACCTGTGGCATTACCCGGTCATTGTGCTGACCAATCCCGGTCCGGAGCATACAGATGCATACGCGATCCCTCGCGCCATTCTTCAAGTGCTCGCTTGCATAGTACTGGCAGCACTGTCATGGAAATACATCGAGGAACCCATTCGCCATGGAGCACTGGGAAGAATCTGGTCGCGAATGGCCCAGCGCCGCGAAGGGCAGAAAAGAAGCTATAAGAGAATCATTGCCTATGCATGCGCTGTGGTTTTGTGTGCGACATACTTCGGTGTTGCATCGCTGACCTCTGATGCGACTGCCAGTCAAACCCCTGTCTCCAGCAAAAAAGCGGAAGCCCCTAAACAGAATGTCGTTTACACGGTTGAACTGCCCAAACAGGTAGGTCCAGTCCATCCGAACGGTTCTGCTGGGAATAAGCAAAGCGCATCTTCAAAGGCGGAGGAAAAGGGCGGTAAAAAGGAAACATCCGAACAAGCAAAGGCTGGCGGGAAATCGACACCAGCAAAAGATTCGGCACAGAAAAAGGATGTAGCTGTCGCTGAAGATGAGGGTGTAAAACAGGAAGGCCAGCTTGATCAGACAGCGACAGAAGAGCAAGACCAGAAAACAGCCGACTCGAATGAAAAGCAAGAGCAAAAACCGATGGGATCTGGAAAAGGAGTCACGGCTCTGGGTGACTCCGTTATGCTGGATATCGAACCTTTTCTGGAAAAGCTGCTGCCAGGCATTGTCATCGACGGCAAAATCGGAAGACAAATGTCTCAAGCTCCTGCTGTGCTGGAGAACCTCAAAGCAAAAGGGCTGCTTGGCGACACGGTTGTTATCGAACTGGGGACGAATGGGTCCTTCAGCGAGAAACAGCTAATCAAGCTCCTGGATTCACTTGATGGCGTTGATCACATCATTCTGGTGAATACGAGAGTTCCGAAGCCTTGGGAAAGTGTCGTCAATACAACACTTGCGAAAGTAGCTGCGACCTACCCGCATACCGTTTTGCTCGACTGGTACACGGCCAGTATAGGCAAGGACATCTTTTTCTATGATGACGGCGTCCACCTTAGACCAGAGGGTGCGAAGTTTTATGCCGAGTTCTTGGCGAAAGCTATTCAGAAAGCAGCGACTGAGAAGAAGGATTGAAAACAGGATAATGGCAAGGCAAGGACAGCATCTGTTGCTGTCCTTTTTTCTTGTGGAAAAGACCGCTTTTGCCCCATTTTTATTCGGACTATTTTTCCAAGTCGTAATACTTTCGCCATGTTCGCAGCTGGGGCAGTATGTGATGCTGAATGCATCAAGCGTTCAAGGTCAACGGCTTTGAACTCCCAGCTTTCAGGCTATTGCGATCCTTCCTTCTACTTGACTCCTAATGACAGTAGGGATCGAGCTTTCCTGGACACTTTAATGATGATCAATACGATTTTTTAAGAAGAGCAAATAAACTGATTGTCAGCCAAGGGAAAAGAGCCGATCGACTCCCAAAGGTATATTTGGCTACCGCTATGAATAATGTGGAGTCTCTTGGATACACGTTCTCCCATCGATTGATGCATGCTTTACGCACCTTATCCAAGGACCAGTTTGCAGCGTTTTATCGTCAGCTGGATGCGGATATTCGGTTGCTGCTCGGCGCACATGTGCAATACCAGCCTATGTATCCGGGATTTCCCGAGCAGGTGATGCAGGCATCGGATGCACAGCTCTATCTGAATGCCATTTACCATTACCTTACACTGGACCTGCCTGCTTATGAGCGAACAAGCAGACCTACGTTTCAGAATGACGAAGAGCTGAAAGTCATTGATTTGGGAAGCAAGGATGACTTTTATGCTATGATCCGTCAGCTGATCCAAGCGAAGACATCTATCTCAGATACGGACCGAGAAGATGTTGGAGCTGCTGTTGAGTTCGCCGAGCCGGATGAATTGGATGCGATTCTGCCAGACGTGATTCCGTTCAAGGAAAATGTGGGATTCATGGTGGGGTGTTTATTGAAACAGGATAAAGCCGACGTAAACCGGATCGGACGATACTTCAAAACGGCTACCGATGTCCTGCGTTTGGCAGTGGCTTTATCGGATGGTGATATCAGCCTGGCTGAAGCTACCCGTTTTCGCAAGCTGAAACGGAGCGAAAGACGGCTGTTGCTTGGGTTGCTGGAACAATGTCACCCTATTGTGGAGGATATGCTCAGGTATAAGGAACGCTGGATTCGACTAGGCGAAATTCTGCACCCCTCCGAATACAAGCATAGATATGCCCGTTGTGAAGAAGCTTTTGATATCCTGCGGAATAACAAGCCATTTACAACATATAACACATCAGTGGAGCTCGCATTTCAATCGCGATAGATCTGGAATGCAATCGAGTTGTTGATGCAGCGGCCGGGTGAATTTGCCAGAAGGCTTGATCACCTGTTGCGCTCGACCGAATAAAGCGAGTATGTTGCACTGGCTTTTGGAGAGGTCGCCAGTCAGGTATCGACGCCTGTGCTGCTTCAAGTGAAAAATCATTTTGCCCTTTCCTAAAGGAAACGTCGCAAAAGCATTTGCAGCTCCTTATACCCTGCCAGTTATCGATGAAGCTGCGTGCCAGGAGATCGTGCGAATATGTAAAGAGTCGCTGATTCAGCATTTGCTGAGCTACCTCCATTGGGAAGAGTGTTCGTCGACGATCGCTTGAACGTGCCGTTTTCTCAGAGGTCTGCCAGCAAAGCCCTTCATACGATCGTAAGGGGAAGCCGGCTTCCGATGAGGGAGGGGTGGAAAGAGGGGAATGTTGATGGTAAGCCAACGGGGCGTGTCGATATTGATCTGTCAGCCGTCATGTACGACCAGAACTGGCAGTATGTGGTGCATGTTTCTTATACGAATTTGCGGTCCTCTAAATACCAGGCTGCCCACAGTGGGGATATGGTTTCGGCTCCTCAGGGGGCGTGTGAATTCATAAATCTGCATATTCCTTCCATTGTGAACTTTGGAGGTCGTTATCTCGTAGCCACTCTACACTCCTTCACGAATCAACCTTACTGCAACTTGCCAGAGTGCTTTACGGGCTGGATGATGCGGAAGAAACCTCTTTCTGGCGAGATATTTGAGCCCGCCACGGTTGCGAACAAGATGGACGTCACGGCTGATACGCAGATTGCGATTCCAGTCATCATGGACCTGGTGAAACGCGAGGTCATCTGGACAGATTTAGCATTGACGAGAAATCCACACCACTACAATCATGTCGAAGGCAACCCAAAAGGTATGGTACTGATGGGGAAAGCCATGACGGCCTGGCGAAAGCCTGACCTGTACGATTTGTTCTCTCTCCATGTGGAAGCAAGAGGGGAGTCGGTAGAAACCCGAGACCAAGCGGATGCTATTTTTTCTCCTGAGGAAGGGGTAACGCCCTTCGATCTCGAGCAGATTATGGCAGAATTTCTTGTTTGAGGAAAGTTAATTTGTACGCAGACAGTCGACACTAGTTGCCCTGCTGTAATGATACCGTTTCATTAGCGAGAGAGGCTAAATAGAGTCAATTTTCCATGGGGTATACACTCCCTTTTTCATTCAGTAGGAACAGTTGCCACACAATAAAAATAACCAGATGCTGTATCCTTCACCAATTTGTTTGGGACCGTTTACGCAAGTCTGTTGACTGGAATGACGATTCGTCTTTCCTCAACCAACAGGCTTTTTCTGTGCTTAAAAAGGTGTTGCAGCCTCAACGGGATATGCATTCAAGCCCTTTTAACGAAAATACAGAGTTCATATTGTGTTCACAGTAGCGATTTATATTTTGGGTACAGCAATTCAGTAACGACGATATTATCATTCATCAACACGAGGAGAAATGAGCATGTAGATGGATAGCATTCGTGATGGCAACACTCAAGGAACTGGTAATAAAGAAAAGAAAAGGTGAAAGCGGTGTTTGGTGCGCTTCTGTAATTAGCAGTAGTGTTTGGGGGATATGCATTTTATGAAAGCTATCTTGTTGAAAATCAACAGGTGGTTGCCGTAGAACAGCTGCGAACGGATGGTGATGGTGTTCATGAAAATGGAGAGGAAGGGCACGGTAATGACGCTCATGAACTTGTGATCAATCATGAAAAACTACTTCATTTTATCATTGTGGATGAACATCAGGAGAAGTATTACCACCTCCATCCAGAGAGGATTGGGAAGGGAGAATTTAGGATTGGGAAAATACTGCCGAATGGTTTTTATAAGGCATTTATTGATATTAAGCCAAAGCAGCTAGTATATTCGGTTGAGCCAGTACCCTTTGTTGTTGGGAATCCAGTCGTTTCAGTGGACAATGAGGAACTCAAGCCTGATGACCAACTCATTCAGACGGTAGAGGGAGAAACAGTAAAGCTGAACATGAGTTCTTTTCGTACAAACGAACCCGTTTCGCTGAAATTTGACTTGGATCGCACCAAACTTACTCCTTATTTAGGTGCTATGGGGCATGTAGTCATTCTGGATGAAAATGCTCAAAAATATCTTCATGTCCACCCATCCAATGGGGAAGAGCCAATCTTTGAGACAAAGTTCTCCAATCCCGGTCTGTATAAAATATGGGCTGATTTTAAACAAGATGGGAAAATCAGGACATTTTCTTATGTAGTTGCGATAGCAGAAGAGAAATGACGTGAAGTTAACCAGAACAAGAAAGAATAGAAGGTTAAGTAATAGGAGGAGATTGAAATGTTTCGAATACTAATGCGCATCGCTATTTATGTAGTGACTTTTGTGTTAATCGCTGGCAGCGTCGGAGCTGTCGGATTTCGAAATTCACAGATAGACTTTTACCAGTCCTTCCGAGAAGAGCCTGTCCCTCTTTTACAGGGAGTAACGATACCTCAACATGATCCCGCTAAGCCAACTGTTGCAGTCGTATTGGGGGACACGATTACCGAAGATTTTGATTTTCTCATGCCGTATAATCTATTTTCTAGAACGGGAGCTTATAACGTTTACGCGGTTGCCCCCGATCATCAGGTGAAATCATTAACCGGTGGGCTAGATGTTGTACCACACGTTACTTTTCAAGAATTGGATGGATTGCTAGGAAAGAGTCCTGACATAATTGTTGTTCCGAATATGCTTATTTTTGGTAGTCAATATCAAAGCGTCCTTACATGGATTAAAAAGCACGCGGATACGACACTGTTGAGTATTTGTGCAGGATCGGCTCAACTCGCAGATGCAGGATTACTAAAGGGAAAATCAGCAGCAACTCATTGGCAAATCATGCCGGATATGAAAAGGTTTTTTCCAGATACTGCTTGGACAGTAAGCAAACGGTACGTCGTAGAAGGTAACATAATCACATCAGCTGGTCAAACAGCTGGAATTGACGCGGTCCTGTACGTTATTTCAAAAGAATTAGGAGAACCTGTTGCGAATCAGATTGCCAAGGAGGTTCATTATCCTTCTTATCCGTTTCTACATCATCCAGATGTTGATCCTTATTCAATTGATTTGAAGTTTATGACATACCTGTTAAACAATGCTTATCAGTGGCACAAGCAAAAAACAGGAGTGCTGCTATACAACGGAATAGAAGAATTGGCGCTCTCTTCCATCTTTGATTCTTACTCGGATACCGGAACGACGAATGTATTGACCATTTCCCAATCAGAGCGGCCAGTGGTTACTGCACACAATCTCATACTTCTGGCTAGGTATCAAATGCCAAATGCACCGAAGCTCGATAAAATGATCGTACCCGGGGCTGATGCCAAAACAATTGCAGCTAAGGATATTCAGCAATGGCAGGAAGCTGGGCGAAGCGAGAATGCACTGCTCATACATGCAAACTCACCAGATAGATTTGTATTCGAGGCACCGATTGAGGATCTGTCAAAGCAAGAGGACATTTTAAGTGCAGAGCACGCTGTGAAGCGATTAGAATATCGAGCCAACCAAATTATGCTTGAAGGCAAACCGTTTTCTTTAGAGACTTATGGGAATCTGATTCTGTTAACCATTATCTCCTTGCTGGTAGCGCGCTTCATTGACAAACGGTTCATGACGAAAAAGATAAAGCATCTTCCGTACAGGTGATAGCAAGGGATTCGTTCATGATGCGTTCATCATTACCATTTTTCTTTAGATTGTTAAAGTTTATATCAAAAAGGAGCTGTACTCTTGTCTCACATAGGAAGGGCCAGGATGACTCATCATCCATATGTGTATCTATTCGTGTGCTTTACTTTCCTCTTAACCTTGGCAGATGCCACTTCCATTCTATTCTTGCCGCTCTATTTATCCAGTGTGCTGAAAATGGAGCCCATCCACATCGGTGTACTTTCTGGGATCGTACCATTGGCTGCAACATTGGGCGGATTTTTGGCGGGATCGCTTTCGGATGTTTTAGGCAGAAAGCCAGTTCTCATACTGTCTATGTTTGCCTATTCCGTCTTTATGATAGGCTTCGCATTGAGTAAGGAACCCGTTTTGTTGTTTCTATTTGTTTTTCTCAAAGGTTTTTTCTCCGGCTTTTTTAGCCCAGTCTCAAAAGCACTAATGGCAGATGTAACGCCGTCGGAATATGCTTGAAAGTTTTTTCACTGCGTTACCTGGTTGTGAATATTGCCTATGCGTTGGGACCATTGATTGGGCTCTTGGCGGATATAGGAGGATCGATTGAATCCTTTTATGTCGCGGCAGCAGTCTACTGTATTTTAGGAGTCGGACTTCTCGTTTTGATAAAACAGGATACCCGCCATCCAGCCTCCTACAACCAATCCGATAAGTCCTCTATCGTAATTGCGTGCAAAGTGATTTATAGAGACGCTCCATTGCTTCTTTTCATAATAGGGGGAATTTTAAGCACGGTTGTTCATGGTCAATGGTCTGTTCCACTTATGCAGTATTTAGGCCTACAGGAAAATGAACCTGCGAAGTTATTTGCAATCATTGTCGGTGTCAATTCGATTTGTGTAATCGTGTTTCAAATTCCAGTGACGAGGATTGCTCAAAAATTTCAACCTATTGTGTCCGTTTTTATGGGCAGCAGCATTTTGGCCTTAGGGATGCTTGGTTTTGCTTTTGCAAATGAGAGGTGGCACTTTGTTGTGTCCATGGTTGTTTTTACCATGGGGGAAGTACTAGTTATCCCTGCGGAATACCAGTTGTTGGATCAAATCACACCTGCTCATTTTCGTGGAGCGTACTACGGAGCGCAAAGCTTCACTACACTGGGGTCTTTTATTGGTCCTTGGCTAGGTAGTGTGATTCTCACACACTTCTCATCTGGCGGGTTCTTCACATTTGGAACATACGGTCTCATTGCCCTGTTAAATGTTGTATTTTTCTGGCGAGGCAGTAAGTTGCACGTAAAATTTAACCGTCATCTTGCCTTGTTAAACATGCAGAATCCTTAATCGAGAAACCACGAAACGGGAGGGAATCCTTTGCAGCGAGCTGTTGGAGAAATGAATCTGTCATTTGATAAACTGGTTAACTTTAGGGACATGGGAGGCTTGAAAACGGAAGATGGAAGAAGTTTGAAAACCGGAGTTCTTTACCGCTCTGACGATCTATCCCGGATGACAGAAAATGATTTGAAAAAGCTGGATGAATGTCGAATAAAAGTCATATGTGACCTCCGTTCTCCAAAAGAGCACAAATCAAAACAATCACGTCTATTACCACACGGACGATTTAAGGTTATGAATATGCCACTTCATCTGGAGGGAACACAAGCCAGTAAACGACAAATCATAGACTTCTTTTTTGGGAGGGCAGGAGCAGAAAATTTCAAGAAGTTTAGTAGAGCCTATTATCATTATATGGCAGTAGAGAGCACTCTACAGATAAAGAAAATCATAGACTTACTCGCTCAAGAGCAAAATCTTCCTGCCTTAATTCATTGTACGGCGGGTAAGGACCGTACCGGTTTTATTTCGGCATTAATCCAATTGATCGCGGGAGTTCCTTATCCCATTGTTGTGCAAGAATATCTAGTAACCAATGATTTATACAAATCACGCTTGGAGAAATTGAGTAAAGCGATGTCATGGTTGACTTTATTCCAGGTAAAGCCAGCGCGAATAAAACTCATATTGATGGCTAACAAGGAGTGCTTGGATGAAGTGTTCAGTGACATAATTCAAAAGTACGGTTCGATTGACATGTACCTGATTCGAGCATGTGGGATCGAACAAGGTACCTTGCGAAAATTGAAAGAATTGATTCTTGATTAAAGCATATTTTCCGGTGGAGGAATACGAATTGAAGAAGGGATTCATGCGTTTTGTTCTATATCTGTCTCTATTTCTTTTATTTGTGGGGGGTGTTGGTGCATTTGGTGCTGTTCGCTCAAGAGCCGATTGGATATCTGTTCGTAACATATCAAGCCCTTCTTTTCAGGGAGTAAAAATACCAAAGTATGATCCCACTAAACCGACAGTTGCAGTCGTATTGGGAAATCCAATTACGGAGGTATTTGATTTTCTTGTTCCTTACGAAATGTTTGCAATGACGGACGAATTTAATGTGTATGCTGTGGCACCAGATAACAAGGTAGCGGCTTTAACCGGCGGTTTGGATCTCATTCCACATTTTTCATTTGAAGAAATGGATGGGTTACTTGGAAAGAGTCCTGATCTTATTGTGGTTCCTTTTATGCCTATGGACGATGAAGAAAAGTACCGTCCTGTTCGACAGTGGATACAAAAACACGGGAAAACCAAGATATTAAGTATCTGTTCTGGATCAAGGAATCTTGCCGATGCGGGGTTATTAAAAGGGAAAACATCCACCATCCACTGGCGTATCGTTAACCAGGTTACCAAGACATATCCTGATACCAATTGGATAAGGGACCAGCGGTTCGTCCAGACAGGAAATATTACATCCTCAGCAGGTCTCACATCGGGTATCGATGCTGTTCTCTATGTTATTTCGCACCAGTTAGGAGAGTCTGCTGCTGTGAAAATAGCGAAAGAGTTGCATTACCCTTCTTATCACTATGTGAACAATCCTAAAGTTGAGCCTTATTATATTGATAAAACTGAGGCAATTTATTATATGAATCTGGCCTTTCAGTTTCAAAAAAAGCAAGTAGGTGTTCTTCTTTATGAAGGAATGGAAGAAAGTGCACTGGCTTCCATTTTTGACACGTATTCGCCATTAGGTACGGCAAAGGTTTTTACAATTTCAAATTCGGAAGGCGTTATCGTAACAAAACACGATTTAAATCTCGTATCTAGGTATCAAGTATCGAATGCTCCCAAAATTAAGCGATTATTAGTGCCAGGAACAGAGGCACCCACGTTGTCAACGTACGCTAGTCAATCATGGAACGAACAAGATCGTGGAGTGCAACCTGAATACATCCATAGCCACAAGCCAGACAGGTTTGTATTTGACACGACGCTGGAAGATTTAGCGAAGCAAGAGGACCTTCTTACAGCGAAATGGGCCGCCAAACGATTAGAATATCGGCCTGATCATTTAGAGCTGGAGGGTGAACTATTTGCCTGGGAAGCTTTTATCACCGCGCTTATGCTTGGTGTTTGGGCTTTGTTGACAGGCTACCTGATTGATAGACGTTTTCTTTCCAAATGGGTTTAATAACTAATTGAAGGATAAGACCGTATCCCCCGCATTATACATGGGGATACGGTCTGTTTTCATGATTGCAAAGGGAAGCAGCATCCGCTGTTCATAGTACGTTCATATTGGTGGATTATAGTGAAATGCATGGAAGGCATATGGATTTAATAAGGAGGAAATTTCTTTGAAAAGGTTTTTACTACGTTTGGCTGTTTATCTAGGTATACTCGTGTTTATCGTTGGAGGAGGTGGGGTAATCGGTTTTCTTGGTGAGCAGAAGGCGTATTGGTACTCCTTACGCAATGAACCGATCCCCAAAATAAACCAGGTAGAAATACCTGATTATAATCCGAACAAACCGACTGCCGCAGTTCTTTTGGGGAGTCCAACCACTGAAGTATTTGATTTTTTGGTTCCCTATCAGATGTTAGCGATGACTAAAGCTTATAATGTGTTCGCCATTGCTCCTGACAAAAATGTTACCTCGTTAACAGGTGGTCTTGATTTGTTGCCACATTATTCTTTTGAAGAATTGGATCAATTGTTAGGTAAAAGTCCAGATCTCATTGTGATCCCATACATGCCCTTAGAAAACCAGGAAAAATATAAACCTGTACGTGAATGGATCCAAAAACATTCGGACACGTTCATTCTGAGTATATGTGGAGGAGCTGTCAATGCGGCAGATGCGGGATTATTAACAGGAAAATCTTCAACTGTGCATTGGCAATTCTTTGATCAAATTAAAAAGTCATTCTCGGAAACAAACTGGATTAGGGACCAGCGATATGTAGTGGGTGGAGAGAAAATAGTATCCTCGGCAGGTCTCACATCAGGAATCGATGCTACCCTCTATGTCATTTCCCAGCAGCTGGGCAAATCAATGGCCGAAAAAATTGCGGCCGACATGAATTACCCTACCTACCACTTTGTGAATAATCCTAAGGTTGATCCATATTACCTGGATAGGAGCGAAATAATTTACCTGTTTAATCAAGCTTTTCAGTGGAACCAGACACAGACAGGCGTATTGTTATACGATGGTATGGATGATGGCGAGTTATCCGCGATATATGATACGTATGCGGCTTCAGGAACGACGAAAGTCATTTCTATATCGAGCAATGAGCAACCGATAGTCACAAAATATCATCTGAACCTGATTTCTAAATATCAAATTCAGAATGCTCCTCAGTTAGATCGCCTCATTGTTCCAGGCACCGAGGCAAGAATATTGGGAGCCGAGGAAGTAGAAGCATGGATTGCAAGCGGAAAGAGCGTTAAGCCTGAATTCTTGCATAGCGAATCTACGAAGAGATTTATGTTTGATGCACCACTTGAAGATTTAGCTAAACAGGAGGATAAGCTGACTGCAAAATTTGGAGCAAAGCGCTTAGAGTATCGTGCAGACTATTTGCAGCTAGAGGGTAATCCATTCTCAATTGAAGCCTTTGGAGTACCACTATTTCTAGCCACTATCAGTTTGCTGTTTGCATACTTTATTGATAGACGTTTTTTAGTAAAGGAATCAACGAAATGATTATCGAACAAAACCAAAGGACAATCACGATTCAACTGAAGGTTTGGTAATCGAAGCGATGTGTGCAGGACGCAGATTCAAGCATTTACTCGCAGGGTGGGGAGAAATCCCCGCCTCTTTTTGTTAGGAAGGGAAGCAATAGCAGGAATTATAGAAGTTCTTTGCGAAAAAGAAAAGACAACTGACAAATTCGTTCGTATTGGCAGTGTACCATCTACTTTCTGGAAGGCGAGGGCATGTATATGAAGCCGAAAGTGATTATTTATAAAAAAGTGGAACCAAGTGTACTCGAGTATGTCCAGGAAGCCTGTGAAGTCGTCTATTTTGAGCAGCTTCATGCCGATAATATGCAGGCGTTCTACGAAGAATTAAAAGAGGCAAAGGGACTGTTAGGAACGGGTCTGAAGGTAAACGACGAGCTTCTGGAAAAGGCACCGAACCTGCAAATCGTCAGTAATGTGGGCGTGGGATACGACAATCTGGATGTACCTGCGCTCACAAGACACGGTGTAATGGCAACAAACACGCCCAATGTGCTGAATGAAACAGTGGCAGACACCATGATTGGTCTGATGCTCGCGACTGCACGGCGCATTCCAGAGCTGGATCACATGATCAAGTCTGGCAATTGGACGTCGCATATCACGCCTGAGTATTACGGGGTGGACATGCACCACAAGACGCTTGGGATCATCGGGATGGGGCGTATTGGTGCTGCTATCGCAAAACGTGCCCATTTTGGCTTTGGGATGAATATCTTGTACCACAATCGATCCCGGAATGAAGAGGTTGAGAAAACCTATCAGGCAACGTATTGCAGCCTCGAAGAGCTTTGTCGGGAGGCGGATTTCATCTGTTTGATGGTTCCGTTGAGTGCAGAAACGACCAAGCTGATCGGGGAAAAAGAGTTCCGCTTGATGAAGAAGTCGGCCATTTTTGTGAATGGCTCACGCGGCGCCACGGTAGATGAGGAGGCACTGGTTTCGGCCTTACAAGAAGGAGAGATTTTGGCAGCGGGGCTGGATGTCTTTGTCCAAGAGCCAATAGACCCGAAGCATCCACTCTTGTCTATGCCGAATGTGGTTACTCTGCCACATATCGGATCGGCTACATGGGAAACGAGACAGGCGATGGTGCAATTCGCGGCAGAGAACTTTGTTCAAGGAATTCTTGGCAATCGACCACCTGCGCTGATAAATCCGGAAGTGCTGGAAATTGAAAAATAAACAGCTACGACAAAAGACAACGGACGACGTTGTCTTTTCCTTTTTAGAAGCCAGGAATGCTTGGGTAGAAAACCTTCTGGAAAGAATTCTCCCCATATCGAAACGTCTGGACATTAGAAAAGCAGAAAGACGTGACCGGGTTGTTGAGCCTTCCTTGCGATCAGGAATACCGGTACACGTCTTCTGTTTACCACGATATGAGTAAAGTCTTATCGCTAAGCGTTTGCTAAGGGCAATGAATGTAGGATGTACTCCTGCTCTACCGAATGATGCAGTTCGAACGCTATACTTTGAAGACATTCACGGTGTCGCGCAGCTCCTGTGCCATCTGATTCAAACGCTGTGCCGATTCAGAGATCGCTTGCAGGGAAGAGAACTGTTCTTCCGATGCGGCAGCGACATCCGTTATCTGGTCCGCGGATGTCTGGGAAATGGAAGCGAGCTGCGTTACCGTTGCGGAAACTTGCTGAGAGCTTGCAGACATTTGCTCCGAGACAGCAGAAACGTCCTCGACCTGCTCCGCAACTTGCTGGGTAGCATTCAGGATATGCTGGAAGGCATCTCCCGCATTTTTCGCAACCTGGATCCCTGTTTCCACTTCTTTCGTACCTTGCTTCATGCTTTGTACGGCTTTGCCCATTTCCTGCTGAATTTCTTCGATCAGGTGAGTGATTTGAGCGGTCGATTTGGAGGACTGTTCGGCAAGCTTGCGAACCTCGTCTGCCACAACCGCGAATCCTTTCCCGTGTTCACCTGCGCGTGCCGCCTCGATCGCCGCATTCAAAGCCAGCAGATTGGTTTGGGAGGCAATCTCCGTGATGACATCGACGATATGACCGATCTCTTTCGAACTGCTCTCGAGTGAGCTGAGAGCGGATGCCGAGATTTGAACAGAACGGCTGATCGAATCCATCTGGTCAATGACCATTTGCACAGAATCTGTTCCTTTTTCCGCTTCCTTCGACATGCCGAGGGAGGATTCTGCAAGGGAGGAGGTAGATTCCGCAATCCGCTGAATGCCTGTGGCCATCTCTGTCATGGCGCGAGCATTCTCGTTTGCAGAGAGGGAGGTAGCATCTGTACCTGCCTTCAATTCCTGGATGGTTTCGGTCACTTGCTGCAAGGTAGCCGTATTCTGAGCCGCTCCTTCTGCCAGCTCATGGGCCGATGTCGCAGCGTGCTCTGCATGTTTTTGGACGTTTTCGATAATCGTGCGCCAATGACTGATCAAGCCGTTTACTTTCTCCGCGACTAGGCCCAGCTCATCGTTTTGTTTCACTTGGATGGAGACATCCAGGTGTCCTTCATTCATTTTTCCGATTACCTGTACCAGATCTTTCAGTGGAGACAAGAATTTACGCAGGAAGCCGTATTGTAAGAGGAAAACGATAATGAAGGATGCTAGGAAGCCAATTCCCAACCATTGAAAGAGCTCTTGCTTGCCTCGATCCACGATATTGGCATTCGTATCAACGCCAAAAATCGCGATGATATTTCCCATATTATCCGGAAATCCAAAATTGTCCGCCGTATCCTTCTGCGATTACACCAGGAGAAGGGCAGCTTGTACCAGACGGTGTCACCCGCGTGATTGATATCGGAGAGAGGGTCATCGATGTCAGCACACTCGTCGACATCCTGACACAGCTTAATCTCTTGCATAGTGACGCCCGAGATATTTTGTCTGTTTATTCTGAATCTATCATCACGAGGAGCCAAGGGATTCAGATCACGATGCAAGGCTTGATTCATACGAAGCTGCTGCTGCAGCAAACGCT
Source organism: Brevibacillus centrosporus (assembly GCF_003710815.1). Lineage (GTDB taxonomy): Bacteria > Bacillota > Bacilli > Brevibacillales > Brevibacillaceae > Brevibacillus > Brevibacillus centrosporus. Next base: position 28,386 of record NZ_RHHP01000042.1, on the reverse strand, counting down.
TGACATGGTACAGGATGGCGTCATCGCTTATGATATGAACGGAAAGATTACGTTTTTTAATTCCGCGGCGCAAGCCCTGTTCGATTGTACGGTTCAGGAGGCCGTCCAACTCACGGTAAACAGCTTGTTTGCGCGGGTCAAAATCGAGTTGGATGCGCTGACAGACGAGTTCAGCCAAGCCCTTTTGCAAATTAAAAAACACAAGGTTCTCGCAAGCAGACAGATTATCAAGGAAAATGGCCACTCGACAGGCGGGGTTCTGACCTTAAAAGCGGCACGCCACGTAGAAGAGCAGGAGCTGAAGCTGCGGCTGCATGCAAAAGGACATCATGCCAAATACTCTTTTGACGATCTAGTTACAACCTCGAGTCGTATGAAAAATGTAGTAGAGCAAGCAGAAAAAATGGCTAACAGTGATCTTGCGGTGCTGATTCTCGGGGAGAGCGGATCAGGCAAGGAATTGTTTGCCCATGCGATTCATCAGGCTTCTACCCGATCCTCGTATCCGTTCGTTGCCGTCAACTGCAGCTCGTTGCCGGATAACTTGCTGGAGAGTGAGCTGTTTGGCTATGAAGAAGGAGCTTTTACAGGGGCGCGCAAAGGGGGCAAGCCTGGGCTGTTTGAGCAAGCACACAAAGGGACGATCTTCTTGGATGAGATTGGGGACATCTCTCCGAATATGCAGAGCCGGCTTCTGCGTGTCCTGCAGCAAAAGGAAGTATTGAAAGTGGGCGGAACCCGTTTGCTTCCTGTCGATGTTCGAGTGATTGCGGCAACCAACCGCGATTTGTCCAGGATGGTCAACGACGGGGCTTTTCGTGCCGATTTGTACTACCGGTTAAAAGTTCTCCAGCTGCTGATTCCACCCCTTCGTGAACGCAAAGAGGATATTCCGCTGCTGTCTGCTCATTTTTTGCGCAGACGAGGAGCAGACGAACAGTTAGTAGAGCCGCTGTCGGCCTCTTTGTTCAGACATGACTGGCATGGAAATGTGCGTGAGCTGGAAAACGCGATGGAGTACGTTGCCTTCATGAACGATCCCAACCTGTCTGCCAGTGATATACCCGGATTAGACGAGGGGGACGAAAGGGAGTTTGCAGCGATCTCGCCCAATGAGGTACCGCTTCAGCTGTATCACTCTACTCCCGATAACGAGCGATTCATCCTGAACCTGATTTATCAAGCCAAGACAAGCGGAAGGAATGCTGGAAGGCGTTCCTTAGTCGAACAGGCACGTCAAAATGGTGTGGTGATTCATGAAACAAAGGTCAGGAGCATCATCGAAAAGCTGCGGAGCGAGGGATTAATCGAAGTGAGCACAGGGCGCGGAGGCATTACCTTGACGGAGAGAGGATATCATCTGTGCTGCGGCAATACGGAAAAGGGTAAATCGGGAGAAATGGGAGTAACGGGAGGATAATCACCCATTTATCCCGTTTTCTGTCCATTCTAAATAATTGAAATTGTAGCAGAAGATGTTGGCATGGGACTTGCTTATCTAATGAGTGGCGGCTTACATCGAATAGGAATAAAGAACTAGAGCGAACAGCACAGATCAAAGAAGGATGTGATCGTCATGGAAGATATGCTTGTTCGATTGACTAGCAGCCTGATTCAAATGGAAAACACGACTCCCGAGAGGATCAACTACTCCGTTGAATTCTGTGCGGATTGGCTACAGCGCCATGGTGTTCCTGTCCGTCTCTGGGAGAATCAAGGGCTCAAAATGATTACGGCAACGATCGGTCAAGTGAATGCTGGCAGCACGCTCGTTTTGAATGGCCATCTTGATGTAGTGCCCGGACATCCTGAGAATTTCATCCCGCGAGTGGAAGGTGGAAGGCTATACGGCAGAGGCAGCTATGACATGCTCGGATCGGTAGCCGCGATGATGAATCTGGCAGCAGATCTTGTTCACCAGCCGCCAAACTGTCGCATAATTCTGCAACTTGTCCCGGATGAGGAAAAAGGCGGGGAATTAGGCAGCTGTTTTCTAGTTGAACAAGGGAGCATAGGTGATTTTGTCATTTGCGGGGAGCCGACCAACCTGGATATAGCCGTTCAGGCAAAAGGTGTCCTGCAGGTCAGAGTCGAGTTTTCTGGTGTTGCTGCTCACGGAAGCAGACCATGGCTCGGGAAGAATGCGATTGTAGCTGCCATGCAGAAGTACAACGAGCTTGCGACCCTTGATTTCATGCAAGAAAGCAGTCGTTTTTTCCCGGTGCCGTCTTTTAATCTAGCAAAGATTGAGGGCGGTGCAGCCTTGAATCAGGTACCGGATCGTTGCTCGCTCTACTTGGACATTCGTTATCTCCCTACACAAAACCCGGCGGATATTCTCGAATCCATTCGGCAGGCTGTTCCAGATGCTCATGTGGAAACGCTCCGGCACGGCTCACCTGTCACTACCAGTGAATTTGATCCTTATGTGCAATCGCTCTACCAATCTACCGCTCATGTCTTCGGCAAGAAAACCGCTTTGTTTGGCCAGGACGGTTCGGCCGATACGCGATTTTTTGCTCAATATGGCATTCCAGCCGTCGAGTTTGGTCCAATAGGTGCGAATCATCACGGACCTGACGAGTACGTAGAAATTGAGTCACTCGTTTACTATCAAAAAATTCTAAAACATTTCATCAAACAATTGGAAGGAAAGGTGAGCACAGATGAAATTGAAAAATAAAGTAGCAATCGTAATAGGAGCAGGATCGGGGAATGGACGCGCAATCGCCCTTGGCCTTTTCGAAGAAGGTGCTACAGTGGTTGTCGCCGACCTGAACGAAGCAGGTGCGAATGAAACGATTTCCCTAGCCCCTGAAGGCAGTAAAGCGATGGTAGTAAAGGTAGATGTCACTCAAAAGGATCAAGTGGACAACATGGTCGCGCAAACCATTCAAGAATTCGGCAAAGTGGATATCCTCGTCAACAATGCGGGAATCGTTGCCTTTACACCATTCCTTGAGCTGGACGTAGCGGAATGGGACAAAGTGCATGACGTAAACCTGAAAGCCCCATTCCTCTGCTCGCAAGCAGTCGCAAAGGAAATGATCAAAGCGGGGCAAGGCGGACGCATCATTAACATTACTTCCGTGGAAGCGCATCGCGTTGTTTCCAGCAGCGGGCATTGCCAGCCTCATTACAATTCGTCAAAAGGTGGACTGCACATGCTGACAAAAGCCATTGCGCTGGAGCTCTCCTCTCATGGGATTACGTGCAATGCGGTTGCTCCTGGCGTCGTTCAGACTCCGTTCACAGAGAAAGGTTTGGCGATCCAGGAAGTAAAAGAATGGATTTTGGAGCGTCTGCCAGTAGGGCGTATCGGACAACCCCAGGATGTAGCGAATGCCGTTTTGTTCCTTGCTCAGGATGAAGCTTCTTACGTAACGGGCAGCACGCTCGTGGTAGATGGCGGCTGGACGATTCACTAAGCATCGTCAGATTACACACAAAAAGGAGTGAGCAGCATGGGGAAGCTTGATCTTTCAGCATTAAAGGATCAGTACCAAAATGGAACGATCGACATGATTACCGTTGCAGGTGTAGATATGCAAGGGAAGCTGTTTGGAAAAAAGGTGCCGGTGCGCTATTTTCTCGATGACGCCGTACACGGAATTCACACTTGAGCCATCAATTTCATCTGGGATGTCAGCTTGAAATACGCAGAGAACTACACGTTTTGCAACTTTGATACGGGGCTGCATGACATCAAGGTCATACCGGATATTTCCACTTTGCGCACATACCCCTGGATTCCGAAAAATGCGGTGGTCATCGGTGATATTTACAATAAAGACGGATCGGAAGTCACGATCGCCCCTCGGAATATCCTGAAAAAGCAGTTGGCAAAAGCAGGGGCACTGGGCTATCGCGCCTATGCGGCATCCGAAATCGAGTTTCATATTTTCAAAGAAACGATAGACTCTGCTAGGGAAAAGAACTTCTCGAATTTGCAGCCGCTTTTCTCATATCCAGTCGACTATTCGATCTATCGGCTTAATGTGGATGATTGGTTCCTAGGTCAGCTGGCTCGCTATCTGGAAGAAGCCGGTATCCCTGTAGAAGCTCTGAAAGGGGAATGGGGGAACGGCCAAGTCGAGCTGAATGTGCAGTACGCAGAAGCGCTGGAAATGGCAGACCGCACGGCTATTTACAAAAATGGGATCAAAGAGATCGCAGCATTGAACAACCTGATGGTGACATTTATGGCGAAACACGATACTGAAGCTTCAGGCAGCAGTGGACACACGCATATTAGCCTGTGGGACTTACAGGGAAACAATGTGTTCTACGATGCAAACCATCCCTATAAGCTGTCTGACACGGGGCGTTACTTTCTCGGCGGCATGATGGCGCTCGCTCCTGAGTTCATGCTGTTTTATGCGCCGTACATCAATTCGTACAAGCGCCTTGCCAATACGGGGGGAGCGCCGAATACACAGACATGGGGCGAAGATAATCGCACGACCGCTTTCCGCGTAGATGGACAAGGCAAGTCCTGCCGCATCGAAAACCGCATTCCGGGCTCTGACGCCAACCATTATCTCGTTCTCGCTGCTTGCTTGGCTTCAGGACTGTACGGTATCGAGCACAAAATCGACATCGAAGCCCCAACAAAAGGTGATGCTTCCAGTGCTCCTGGAGTGAAACGCTTGCCGGCCAATCTGGCAGAAGCCATCCAAAAGCTTTCGAACAGCAAAATCGCCCGTGAGCTTTTGGGAGCTGACGTAGTCGATCATTACCTGACGGCTGCCCAAAATGAATTGAACGACTATTTCCTCGAAGTAACCGACTGGGAGCGGAAAAAGTACTTCGAGTTTATCTAACGCAGGCAAAGCGCTTTTTCGTACGCAATGAAAAGGAGGGAACCGACGATGTTCCAGATACAGCATGACGACCTAAACTATGCCTGGATCCATGGGGAAAAAGTCTTTTTGAAAGAATCAATGGATGTCATCAATCCAGTGACAGGAAAACCGATGGCCCGTGTTCCCCGCGGAGGCAAAGCATTGACCGAGCAGGCGATTGATGCTGCAGCAAAAGCATTTCCAACTTGGTCGAAGCTTCCAGCAGATCAGCGTGCGGGCTACCTGCTGGATTGGGCGGAACGGATTCTGGCTGATCAAGAGCGGTTGGCTTGGCTGCTGTCGACCGAACAAGGAAAGCCGTTAGACGAAGCAAGAGGCGAAATTTATGGAACGACGGTCTATATTCGCTGGTATGCGGAAGAAGGAAAGCGTGCCTACGGGGAGATCATTCCAGCTTCCCGACAAGGACAACGTCTGATGGTCTTTAAAGAGGCTATCGGTGTGGTTGGACTGATTCCACCTGCCAACTTTCCGAGCGCCATCGTAGCGAACAAGGTCGCACCGGCACTTGCTGCAGGCTGCACGTTTGTATTGAAGCCAGCGGAGCAGACACCCCTTATCGCGATCGCGTTGCTCGATCATCTGATGGCGACGGGTATTCCCGCAGGCGTTGCCAATGTCGTGACAGGTGTTGCCGAGGAGATCGGAGCCACATTGTCTGCTGATCCGCGCGTGCGCAAAATCGGGTTTACAGGGTCAACAGAGGTGGGCAAAATCTTGATGCGCCAAGCGGCTGACAATGTGAAGCGTCTTACGCTGGAGCTGGGTGGAAATGCACCGGTCGTCGTCTTTCCTGATGCCAATCTCGAGAAGGCTGTTGATGCCATCATGGGCAACAAGTTTGAGAACTGCGGGCAGGTCTGCAACGGGATCAATTTGATCTACGCACATGAATCGATACGTGCAGAGCTCGTGGAAAAGCTTGCAGAAAAGGTGCGCAGCTTGAAAGTAGGTGTCGGAACAGAAGAAGGCACACAAGTCGGCCCGATGATCGACCCGAGCTATCGGGATAAGGTCGAGACTCTGGTACGCGATGCAGTAGATAAAGGGGCCAAGCTCATCGTCGGCGGCAACCGCGTATCGGATGAAGGTCTGCAAGACGGGTATTTCTACGCACCAACCTTGCTGGATGAAGTGACAGCTGACATGGAGCTGACCAAACGGGAAATTTTTGGTCCGGTAGCACCGGTGCTGTCCTTTACCGATGAAGCTGAAGTTTTGGCGCGATGCAACAATACGCCTTATGGTTTGGCTGCCTATGTATTTACAAAAGACGCTGCCCGGATGTTCCGGATGATTGATGGTCTGGAGGTAGGAAATCTGGCCATTAACGGAACATCCCTCGCCAATCCTCAGTCGCCATTCGGTGGTGTAAAGGAAAGTGGGATCGGCAGAGTAGGCGGTCACCAAGGGCTTGAGGAATATATGGAGCTGAAGTACGTGGCGTTAACGCTCGAGTAACGCCACCGCTTCGGTGGTCTTTGCTTCGAAAAAATCAAAGAATGAGGTGTGCGTATGTCAAATGCCGCTGCAGAAGTGCAATCACCCGAGACCGGCACGAACCTTGGATACAAACAGGAGCTGAAGCGAGCTCTTACTTTCAAGGATCTTGTCATCTACGGTTTGATCACGATGCTTCCGATCGCCCCGATTCAAGTGTATGGAATGATTGCGCATGAAACATTTGGAATGGTTCCCATCGTTTATCTGGTAGGCGTCATCGCGATGGTCTTTACGGCACTCAGCTACAGCAAAATGAGCCAGGAGTTTCCCATCGCAGGTTCTGTCTATTCGTATGTACAGCGCGGATTGAACCCCCATGTCGGGTTTGTCACAGGCTGGCTGATCGCCGTCGATTATTTAATGGCTCCTGCTTTGCTGACCGCATTTTCTGCGTTGTGGCTAAACAGCATTTTTCCTGCTATTCCTACGCCTCTTATCGTTTTGGTATTTTTGGCCATTAATACATTTGTTACGGCACGAGGAATAACACTGACAGCCACAACGAACAAGATTTTTCTCTTTTTTGAGATTGCCATCCTTCTTGCTTTTATGGTTCTTGCGATCAAATTCGTGTTTATTGACGGCCACGGAGCAGGAGGCTTCTCCCTGGCACCTTTGTTCCAAGCCGACAAGATTGACCTCGGGTTTATCGCGAGTGCAGCTTCGATCGCGGTTCTGGGCTTCCTAGGCTTCGACGTTATTTCTACCCTGTCTGAAGAAGTGAAAAATCCCGGCAGAACGGTTGGACGAGCTACCGTGTCCACCCTTGTGCTGATCGGTGTGATTTTTATGTCGCAAACCTATCTGGCTGCGCTGGCACATCCCGATTACACCAACCTTGACCCGGATATGGCTTACTTCGATATCGCACGTGAAGTTGGGGGAGCGTTCCTGTACTACCCATTCATCCTGATTGCCGTTGCCGCAGTGGGGATTGCAAACGCTTTGGCGATTCAATCTGCCATCTCCCGCATTATCTACTCGATGAGCCGCGACAAGCTGCTCCCGATGTCAGGCTTCTTGGGGAAAATTCACCCGAAATACAAAACACCGTTCAATGCTACCATTTTTGTCGGGACGGCTTCGTTTTTCATTGCGATGTTCATGCCGATTGAAACGATCATTCAGCTGGTCAACTTCGGTGCGCTGACTTCCTTTATGGTTCTGAATCTATCCGTTTTTGCTTACTTCTTCGTGAAGAAAAGAAAGAGAGACATGAAAGGCTTCATCAACTACTGCTTGCTCCCATGGCTCGGATTCCTTGTCATCGGATTTGTTTGGTGGGGCTTTGACTGGAAAACTTTTGCGGTAGGAACAAGCTGGATGATTGTAGGAGTAATTCTGCTTGCATTCAAAACAAAAGGATTTAGAGAGCTTCCGCCAACAATGCGAGAGCTGTAGACACATGGGTGCAACGAAAAAAGACAACGACTGCAGGGTTACTACCACGCCCTGCATGCCGTTGTCTTTTCTTTTTGGTTAGGCACTAAATGTACGTGCTTGTTGGGTGCTTCGGTAGCGGATGACCATCACGATCGCACCGAGCAGCACGAGAGCGAGTAAGAAGAAAAGGCTTTGGAACGCAAGCTGTACAGGAAGATTCTTTTCCCAGCTGAGCAGCAATCCGCAAAGGGCAACGGCAAAGGAGCCGCCGAGAAATTGCGACAGCTGCAAGAGTCCCATCCCTGCGCCTATCATTTCCTTCGGCAGGATTTGTGAAACCTCATTGGAGAGGGTAGAGGTAATAGTGGAAAGAGAAGGCGCAAACAGTACATAAGCGAGTAAAATGACAATCGGTGATTGTGGTAGAAGTACCGCAGTCAGTAGAATGGAAAGAAAAAGAAAAAAATGGGCGCCGAGCAAAAAACGAAAATTTCCATACTTGTCAATCAAGCGTCCAATGAACGGGATGACGATACTGGACAATATCGCTCCAGGAAAAATCGTGAGTCCAATGGCTGCAGCGCTTTGATGGAAAACCTGCGCGAGTACCAAGGGCATCAAAAACAGGTTGGACATATTCAAGATGAATGCACAAAAGCCGATGATGACAAGCTTTCGATAGCCTGCATGCGAGAGTAAGGAAGGATGAATGAAAGGCTTTTCTTTTTGGCGCAGGTGGCGGATATTCGCGACAATCGCAGCGATCCCTATCAACAAAAAGAACAAAGACAGCTGAGTCAAGGCGATCAACAAGCTTGCCGTAGCAACGATAGTCAAAAGAGCACCCGCGATATCAAATTGCAGCCCTGTAGATGTCTCCTTGGGCAGAAGCTTCCACAGAACGGGAATCAAAACGAAGACCAGGCAGATGATTAAAAACAGTCCATGAAAGCCCATTACCTGCGTGAGGACGCCACCTATGACTGGACCTAAGCCGAAAGCCAAAATGCTGCCCGATGCCAGAACCGTGATGGCCCTGCCCCTCCGCTCTGCGGGTATGTAGCGGCTGGCCAAAATCATCCCGAGTCCGGGGACAGCCCCAGCGCCACAGGCTTGCAGGAGGCGCGCGAGCAGAATCAGGAAAAAACTGTCCGCCATGTAACCGATAATAGAAGAAACACCAAGGATGGAAAGGCCAGTAGTGAGCAGGCTGCGGATCGGGAGACTGTCGGAGAGTCTGCTGAAAATGATTGTGGAAAGAGCGAAGACGATGGAGTACCCGGAAACGATCCAGGAGCCGAGCCCGGCATCGATATGCAAAGCCGTAATGATACTGGGCAAAGAAACGTTGAACATCGTCGTATTCATTAAAACGAGGAATGATCCGATAGCCCAAATGGGGATCGTGATTCTATCGTTCATAGGACACCGCCTTCTTCTCCCATATTGTAGACTTGCTTCTCATCGTGATCGAAAGGAGTGTTACTGACTTGCTGAAAGGAATCAAAGCTAGTGTTCTAGATCTCTCCCCTATCTATCAAGAAGTCGCCCCCCATGCTGCCCTGCAGCAATCGGTAGTGCTCGCGCAAACCGCAGAAGCACTGGGCTATTCGCGATACTGGGTCTCTGAGCATCATGACATGCCACAATTTGCCTCGTCAACTCCAGAAGTGCTGCTCGCGCACATCGGAGCAAAGACAAGTCGTATCCGAATAGGCTCAGGAGCGGTACTGCTCCCCAATTACCGCCCGTATAAAGTCGGAGAAGCCTTTGCCCTGTTGGCAACGCTGTACCCGGGAAGGATCGATCTAGGAATAGGACGTGCGCCTGGAGGGTCCGCTCATGCCTCCTTGGCCATTAGTGGCAGCTTTCTCGCGCAAGTGGGGAAGATGGAGGAACTTGTCGGGGACTTGTCCGCTATTTTAGCCAATGAATTTACAGTGGAAGGGCAGCCCGTGATCGCACGGCCTATTCCGCCTGCTCCTGCACAGCTATGGATGCTCGGCACCAATCGCAAAAGTGCAGAGCTTGCTGCAAAATTCGGGTCTGGCTACGTGTTTGGCCACTTTATGAGTGAGCAGCCTGGGGAAGAGGCCATTGCGCATTACCGCGAACAGTTTCAAGCCACTCGTCATCATGAGAAGCCGCAAGTTATTTTGGCTGTCAGTGTGTATTGCGCGGCAACCGAGGAAGAGGCATCCAGAATGATCTGTAAAAAAAAGGAAGGGGGCCGTTCCACTAAAATGATTATAGGCACATCGAAACAGCTGGCGCCCATTTTGGATGAGCTCGTCACAAAATTTCGTGCTGATGAACTCATGATCATCACGGATGTTCCCGATTATCAAAAGCGGCTAGGATCTTACAAGCGGCTGGCGCACTTGGTTTTTTCCTTGTGAAGTATTGTGTAAATCAGAACATCTTTACCAGAAAAATATGGTTGAAAATCTCATGGACTTTTGCGCAACTCTCGGTTACTATAGCGTAGCAAAGAGTTGAATGTAACGGGCGAAAGAAGGATAGACCATGATTCGATCATACTTGCTGTTGCTGTTTTGTGTTACGCTGTGGGGGAGCAATTTTGTATTCGGCAGCATGCTGGTCAAAGAATTTCCTCCCCTGTTTTTGGCAGATGTTCGACTGATGTTTACGTCACTGTTTTTACTCTGTTATGCGTGGATCACAAAGAAATTCGTGAAAATCAAGCCGAGAGAGTGGGGACTATTGGTTTTGCTTGGTCTGATTGGGACGTTGGCGAATCAGACTGCCTATTTCAATGGCTTGCTTACCACGGATGCAACAACGGCTTCCTTGATCTTATCGATGGCACCCATTGTCACAGCAATTTTGGCCTCCCTGTTTTTGAAGGAACAGTTTACCAATCGTATGAAGATTGGCTCTGCTCTGGCTCTTCTGGGAACGTTTTGTGTAGTGGGCATCGGTGCAGGACTTACGATCTCCAAAGGTGTCATGCTGATTCTGATTGCGATGGTGACCTTCTCCTCATCCATGATCATCATCCGCAAGCTGACAGAGACGATGCATCCGTTTATCTCGACCGTGTATTCCACTACAGTAGGTACCATTTTTCTCACCCCAGCTGCCTTCCTCACCCTTGATCGGACATCCGTGATCAGCCATGAGTTTTGGGCGTGGGCCATGCTCATTTTGACAGCGATTTTTATGCAGGGGATTTGCGGGTTGGTATGGAATCAGCAGCTCCAGGTAGTAGGCACGGGAAAAGCTGCCATTTTCCTCAATTTGCAGCCGTTTGTAGCCATGCTGGTTGGTTTTCTTCTGCTTGGCTCCCAAGTAACCGCTATTCAAGTAGGGGGATCGCTCTTGATCGTGACCGGGGTTATCGTCGCGACCGTTCGTTCTCGAAAAGCATCGACGAGACAGACAGAGCTGTTGGCAGAACGTACAAAATCCATGTAAGTAGGTAATAGCGCAAGCTCGCAGGAAGTTTTCTTCCTGTACGGGTTTGCGCTTTCTTGATGGAAGCACATTGGGGGAATTTGCAAAAAATACAGACAATTGAAAAGAAGTTGAAGGATAAATTCGATTTTCGTGGAACTGGTTGATTTGGAGGGAAACTACGAGAGGGGGATGACAGTGTATGATCTTGGATTATTTGCAAGTGCAGTCCGCTTATCAGATGAAAGTAGTGCCTGGACAGAAGAAATGGACGTTCCTCAGCAAAATTTCGGGCTCTGCACAGCTGTGGAGCTGGGAAGAGTCAGGTCCGGTGCAAATCACCTCTCTGCCTGATCGAGTCGTTGAGTATGACCATTCTCCTTGCGGTACAAAAACGATTGTAGGAATGGACTGCAAAGGGGATGAACGCCAGCAGCTTTACCTGCTGAACGGCAGGGGAGAAGTGGTCGCATCACTCACGAGCTCTCCTGATCATTTTCATTATTTCGGTGGCTGGTCTCCAAATGGGGAAAAGATAGTTTGGTCCAGTAACCGGCGTCATCCACGCTGCTTTGATTTGTTTGTGCAGGATGTGGCAAGCGGCGTGATCGAGGAAGTCTTTGCCTATGACGGCCGATGCGTCCCGATTGGCTGGCTGCCAGACGGCAAGCAGATCGTCTTTAGCGTGCAGGAAACGAATATCGACAACGCACTGTACCTCTTGGACGTGCAAACGAAAAAAGCATCGAGATTGCCGATTTGCAGTGTCCCTGCGCGATTCCAGTCTTTGAAAATGACTGCGGACGGAAACGGGGGGTATCTTGTCACAGATCGCGCCGAAGATACGATGGGCTTGTATCGATTTACCTTTGATAGCCCTGAGTTAGAGCGCATTGTCCACATTCCCGGCTGGGACATAGAAGAAATCGTCCTGTCAAAGGATGAGCAGCAGATTGCATTCACGACAAACGAAGGCGGCATCTCATCCTTATCGTTATATTCCGTACCAGAACGTACATACGAGAAGGTCGAAGGGACTCCCTTTGGCGTGATCCAGTCACTTGCCTGGCTGTCGGATGAGCAACTGACATTTACGTTGAAAAGCCCTACGATGCCAGGAGACATCTGGACCTATACGCTTGCAGCAAAAGCATACGAGCAGATTACAACGATTGGCAGGTCCGAGGTGATTGAGCAGACGCTCGTGACACCGGAACTGAAAACCTTTCGCTCCTTTGACGGCTTGGAAGTACCTTACTTCTTCTATTCCAAAGGACAGGCACGGAATAAACCGGTTGTCATTCACGTGCACGGTGGGCCGGAGAGTCAGATACGCGCCGAATACCATCCCGTTTTTCAATATCTGGCGAATCAAGGCTTCATCGTCGTGGCACCAAACGTGCGTGGCAGCATGGGGTATGGCCGTACCTATGTGCAGCTGGATGACAAGCGGAAGCGGATGGACTCTGTAGCGGATCTTGCCTGGCTGGCAAAGGACCTGTCCAACCAAGAAGAAGTGAATGGGCATGCAATCGGTATCATGGGACGCAGCTATGGCGGCTTCATGGTACTGGCGGCATTAACCCATTATCCGGATCTATGGGCAGCTGGCGTCGATATTGTAGGGATCTCGCACTTCCGGACCTTCCTCGAAAACACGGGGGAGTGGAGACGCAAATTACGGGAAGCAGAGTACGGTTCGCTCGCAGAAGACAGCGAGTTTTTTGAAGAAATCGCTCCGCTCAATCATTCCGCACGTATAAACGTCCCCTTGCTCGTATTTCATGGCCGCAACGATACGCGCGTCCCTGTCAGTGAAGCAGAACAGCTGGTAGCGGACATGAAAGAGAGGGGACAGCTGGTCGATCTTCACATTTTTGAAGATGAAGGCCACATGACTGAGAAACTGGAAAATCATATCACCATGAATCACAAAATATCCGAGTTTTTTCTGCATCACCTGGCGAATTCCCATTCAGAAGAGGAGTGAAGGACGATGGTACAGGACAAACGAGGCATTACGGCGGAAGATTTTTATCGAATTCGGTATGCGAGTGATCCGCAGCTTTCTCCCGATGGAAGGAAAGTCGTGTACGTGCAGTCGATGGTGGATGAAAATCGCGCTTACCAAACGCATCTGTTTCTTCAATCTTTACAAGACCAAACGGTTACAGCGCTCACAACGGGTGAGGTACGTGACTCCTATCCTCGCTGGTCGCCCGATGGATCCACGATCTGCTTTGTTTCCAAACGTTCGGGAAAATCGCAAATCTGGCTGATCGATGTGAACGGGGGAGAGCCAAGGCAGCTGACGAGATGCAGAACAGGAGCGGGTAATCCGGTGTGGTCCCCCGATGGGAAGCGAATCGCTTTTTCATCGACACTTGCGCCGGATGATTCGTTTGCTGACCTGGAAACCGACGAGAAGAAGGAATTGCCGAGAAAAGCGATCGTGGTTAACCGGATGATGTACAAGTCGGATGACGCTGGCTTTGTGTATGATACCAACAAACAGATTGCTGTGGTAGAAGTGGAAACCGGAGAAATCACACCACTGACAGAAGGGAAGTATCAGCACACCGTAGGGACATGGTCCCCAGACGGCGAGTGGCTGGCGATAACGGCGAACCGTGTGGATAATACGGATCTGCATCTTGCTCTGGACGTTTATCTTGTACCCGTAGCAGGTGGAGAATGGAAAAAGCTGACCAATAGTGCAGGAACCTTTTCAAACCCTACCTGGTCAGTTGATGGCAAGAAGCTGGCGTATATCGGTAACGAATCTCCCACACGGATGATCGCCACACAAAAGAGCCTTTGGGTGACGGATCTGGAAAAGGGAACACAGACTTGCATCACGGCGAACTGGGATGTTCATGTAGGCGATTGCACGATTGGAGACGTGCGCTCTCCTGGCCATCCAAATCCAGGCGGAGTTTGGACGGAAGACGGTCAAGGCCTGTATTTCATCGCGAGTGAGCGAGGCAATTCGGGTCTATATCATACGACATTGGACGGTAAGATTACCCAAGTCGTAGGCGGCGCTCGAAACATTTACGGATTTAGTCTAAATGAACAGAGCCATACCGTCGTACTGGCTGTCAGCGATACGCGTACGGCCGGAGATTTGTATGCTTCGAATCTATCAACAGGTGAGGAAGTTCGTCTGACGGACGTCAATCATGATCTGATGGAAGAGCTGGCGTTGCCTGAGCCGATCGAGCTGGAGTATCAGGGGGAAGATGGCTGGAAGCTTCACGGCTGGCTGTTGAAGCCAGTGTGCTTTCAGCCTGGTGAAAAATACCCGATGGTCCTGCAAATCCACGGGGGCCCACACTCCATGTACGGGAATACGTTCTTCCACGAGTTCCAGCTGCTCGCGGCAAAAGGCTATGCAGTCTTGTATACCAATCCACGGGGGAGCTTGGGCTACGGTGACCAATTTGTCCAAGCGTGCTGCGGAGATTACGGTGGAAACGACTACCTCGATTTGATGAGTGCAGTCAAATTCGCATGCCAGACGTTTGATTTTATCGATACAGAGCGACTAGGTGTTGCAGGCGGCAGCTACGGGGGATTCATGACCAACTGGATCATCGGCCAAACGAATCTGTTCAAAGCGGCGGTTACAGATCGCAGCATTTGCAACTGGCTCAGCTTTTACGGGGTGAGCGATATCGGCTACTATTTCACGGAGGAAGAGATTCAAGGCAATCCTTTTACCAATCCAGAGAAGCTTTGGCAGCACTCCCCGATTCGTCATGTCGCCAAGATGGAAACGCCTCTCCTGATCATGCATGGTGAACAGGACCATCGCTGCCCGATCGAACAGGCAGAGCAGCTGTATATCGCCTTGCAGCATCAGGGAAAGGCACCAGTCAGCTTCATTCGTTTCCCAGGGGCGAGCCACGAGCTATCCCGCAGCGGAGATCCGGAACAGCGGGTTTTGCGCTTGCAATACACAGGAGAATGGTTCGATACGTACCTGCACCAGACGGAAAAAGTAGTGATGGAGTAGAGGCTTTGTTTGCTCTAATCAAAAAAGGAACGTGTATTGCGTTCCTTTTTTAATCATTTAATACCAAGTGTTCCGATGTGTTAACAGAGATTACAAACTTGCAAGATCATAGATGAAAACGTTTTCATAATAAAATTTTTATTCTGAATAAACTGAAAAATATAATTGAATCTATATCTGAATATTCGTATACTCAAAATATGGATTTTTACCAACATATTGAGAGGGGAATCCGAATGCTGAATCATTGGTTTACTCAGATAGAATCGATGTATGAGCAAATGGTCGAATGGAGAAGACATCTGCATCAATACCCTGAACTATCTTTTCAGGAAGTAGAGACACCTAAAATGATTGCAGGCATTCTGGAGAGCTATGGGATTGAGGTGAAGACGCAGGTCGGTGGTAGAGGCGTTGTCGGAACCATTCGTGGAGCGAAGCCTGGAAAGACAATTGCCTTGCGCGCAGACTTTGATGCCCTCCCGATCCCAGATGAAAAAGAAGTTCCGTATAAATCAAAAGTACCTGGTGTGATGCACGCATGCGGACATGATGGACATACGGCAACTTTGCTCGCTGTAGCAAAAGTGTTGAGTGAGAACCGTGACAAGCTGGCAGGTAATGTGGTCCTTTTGCATCAGCACGCGGAAGAACTGAATCCCGGCGGTGCGATCGGAATGATAGAAGACGGTTGCTTAGATGGAGTAGATGTCGTGTTCGGCACCCATCTCACTTCCCAAGCACCCACCGGCACCTATTTGTACGCAAAAGGCTACGCGATGGCTGCAGCAGATGCGTTTGAGATCGTGGTGCAGGGCAAAGGCGGACATGGTGCTTCGCCTCACGAGACAGTCGATGCCGTCGCGATTGGGGCACAGCTTGTGGGTCAGCTGCAATATATCGTGAGCAGGCAAATTAACCCACAAAAGGCCGCTGTTTTGTCGGTAGGCTCCTTCCATGCAGGAAACGCGGGCAACGTCATCGCAGATTCAGCTGTACTCAAAGGAACTGTTCGCTCGTTCGACGAGAATGTCAGAGAGCATATGCAGCGGGAAGTGACCAATATCGTGAATGGAATCAGCCAGGGGCTGCATGCCGATTGCCAATTGAAATACGAATCAGGCTATCCTGCTGTTTTCAATCACGCAGAGGAGACCGACGCGTTCCTCGAAGCGGTCAAAACATTCAGCGATGAGAATCAGCTCATAGAAATGACGCCCATCATGGGTAGTGAAGATTTCTCCTACTATTTGCGAGAAAGACCGGGCATGTTCTTTTTTACAGGTGCACGAAATGAAGACACAGGCGCTCATTACCCGCATCATCATCCAAGATTTGATTTTGATGAGCAAGCGATGGTACACGCAGCGAAAGCACTGACCGCACTGGTCTATCATTACGCCGTAGAAAAGGAAACAAAGCCTGTTCCCGAACCGGCAGTCTAATACCGAATAACGATCACTAAGACGGGGGTGTGTGAGGCTTGGAAAAAAACTTTCTCGAAGTAGATAAGCTCCAGACTGCGTTTCAAACCGATAAAGGCGAGGTCATCTCCGTAGAGGAAGTGAGCTTTCAGCTTCGGCCAGGAGAAACGATCGGAATCGTAGGTGAATCTGGCTGCGGGAAGAGCGTGACCTCCCTATCTCTCATGAGACTCTTGGGCCATTCCGGCGTGATTAAAAAGGGGTCTATCACTTTTAACGGGAGAGACCTGACAAAAGCCACAGAAGCGGAAATGCGCAGCATTCGAGGGAACGAGATTTCGATGATTTTCCAGGAGCCTATGACTTCTCTGAATCCTGTCTTTACAGTAGGCAACCAGATGCTAGAGTTGATCAATCTTCACATGAAGCTGCCAGCAAAAGAGGCGAGAGCCTACGCGGTCGAGATGCTGACCAAAGTCGGGATCCCACGTGCATCGGAGATCATAGACGAGTATCCGCACAAGCTATCTGGCGGGATGAGGCAGAGGGTCATGATCGCGATGGCGCTTTCCTGTAAGCCAAAGCTGTTGATTGCAGATGAGCCGACGACGGCCTTGGACGTGACGATTCAGGCACAAATCCTGGAGCTGATGAAAAAGCTCCGAGACGAATCGAATACGGCGATCATGATCATTTCCCATGACTTGGGAGTGATCGCGGAAATGGCGGACAAAGTCATTGTCATGTACGCCGGACAAGTAGTAGAAGAAGCAGACGTGTTTACTTTGTTTGATGACCCCAAGCACCCCTACACAAAAGGTTTGATGGATTCCATTCCCCACTTAGAGCACGACAGCGATCAGAGACTTTTCTCGATTCCAGGTACAGTACCGACGATCCACAACATGCCTAAAGGCTGCCGCTTCCACACAAGATGTCAGTACGCGACCGAAAAATGCGCTCACGAAAAGCCGCCTTTACTTCCGATTCAGCCTGAGAGCGACCACCGGGTTCGCTGCTGGTTACAACAAGATGATCCGCACAGAGCCCCGATCCAACCGAGGACAGAGGTGATCGCATGAGTCTGATAAAATCCGACGAACGAACCCCTTTACTGGAAGTGCAAAACCTGAAAAAGTATTTTCCTATCAAAAAGGGGATTATTTCTCGCACAGTCGGTCAGGTAAAAGCCGTAGACGGTCTGAACCTGACGATTTATGAGGGAGAAACGATCTCTCTTGTGGGCGAATCCGGGTGCGGAAAATCGACCACAGGACGAGCAATCGTTCAGCTGGATCCCCAAACGGAGGGGAAAGTCATTTTCAAAGGCAAGGAGCTTAGTACCTTGTCGTCCATGGAACTGCGAAAAATTCGCACAGACCTCCAAATCATTTTCCAGGACCCTTACTCTTCCTTGAATCCGAGAAAACGAATTGGCGATTTGTTAGCGGAACCGCTGCTCGCCCACAAGCTGACCGATAAAAGCGAGGTTTCGAGAAAGGTCGATGACATTCTGGAAATTGTTGGCCTCTCGAAATTTCACAAAAGCCGCTATCCTCACGAGTTTTCCGGTGGCCAAAGACAGCGGATCGGGATTGCGAGAGCACTGATTTTGCAGCCGAAGCTGATCGTTTGCGATGAACCGGTATCTGCCCTGGACGTTTCCATTCAGGCGCAAGTGCTCAACCTGCTGAAAGATTTGCAGAAGGAATTTCAGCTGACGTACTTGTTCATCGCACACGGTCTTGGTGTCGTCAAGTACATAAGTGACCGCATCGCCGTCATGTACCTTGGCAAAATTGTAGAACTGGCAAAGACGGAGGATATCTTTAAAAATCCGCGGCACCCCTACACGCAGGCACTGCTCCATGCGTACCCCATTCCGAATCCGCATCTGCGAAGCAGGGAGCGGATCGTCATGGAGGGGGACGTGCCAAGTCCGGCAAATCCACCAAAAGGCTGCAGCTTTCATGCACGCTGCCCGTTGGCACAAGACATTTGCCGTTCACAGGCTCCAGCACTGCAGGGTGACGAGCATACCGTAGCCTGCCATTTTCCACTAGGCTGACAGAAAGGAGAGGGGATACCTTGTTTCAATACATCGTACGAAGACTTTTAATCGCGATACCTGTTCTCTTTGGTGTTACCGTCTTTAGCTTTTTCATCGTAAACCTGGCGCCTGGAAACCCGGTTGAAATGTTTGTAAACCCGGATACGACACAAGCTGATATTGAACTGAAAAAAGAAGCGTTGGGACTGAATGATCCGATCTATGTTCAATACGTCCGCTGGCTCGGCAATTTGGTTCAAGGAGATTTCGGTTATTCCTTTTCGACGTACGAGCCGGTACTCAACATGGTGTCTTCCCGGATTGGTCCGACGCTGCTCCTGATGGGAACCGCTTTGTTCGTCGCCTATCTCATTGCCATTCCGATTGGTGTGTTGAGCGCGACGAAGCAGTATTCCTGGTTGGATTATCTATCGACATCGGTCTCTTTTCTAGGCATCTCCATTCCTCACTTCTTTCTTGGGCTCGGTTTTATTTACATCTTCGCCGTCCAGATGCATTCGCTGCCAACAGGAGGTATGAATACGCTCGGCAGCGAAGGCGGATTCAGCGATACCTTCAAGCATCTGATCATGCCGGCGATGGTGCTCGCTGCAGGGATTGCGGGAAGGATGGTACGATACGTTCGCTCGAGTATGCTGGACATCCTCGGTCAGGATTATTTGCGTACAGCTCGATCCAAGGGGCTGCGGGAATTCTTTGTTATTAACAAGCACGGATTCCGTAACGCCCTGATTCCGATCATTACGGTAATCGGTATAGACGTGTCTGTCCTGATTGGTGGTGCGGTTGTTACCGAACAGATCTTCCAATGGCCTGGACTCGGACAGCTGACGATTCAATCAATTGGCTCTCGCGACTATCCGACGCTTATGGCGATCAACTTCCTGGCAGCAATTGCCGTACTTTCTTCCAACTTGTTGGCGGATATCTTCTACTCAGTAGCAGATCCACGAATTAAGTACGATTGATGACGAATGTTGGAGGGGAGGGACAGCTATGTCGATGGCAAATGTAAACACGGAAAAGGATATTCCGTTGTCAAATGTTCAAGCCCAACTTGGGGCAGAGGAAAGCTACATGCGTATGATCACCAAGCGCTTCCTCAAGCATAAGCTCGCTGTGCTTGGTTTGATTGTTTTTTGTTTGATTATTCTGTCAGCCGTTTTCGCCCCGTTGATCTCCCCGAGTGATCCATATGAGATTTCTGGGGAATTTGCGGCAGCGCCATCAGGCGAACATATGCTGGGAACCGATCAGGTGGGACGTGATCTTTTGAGTCGTCTGATCTATGCGTCTCGAGTTTCACTCTCTGTAGGGGTTGGCGCCGTTGCGATTTACGTCGTGATCGGAACCGTCTTGGGAGCGATAGCCGGTTACTTTGGGAAATGGGTAGACATGGTGATCATGCGCCTTACAGACGTTTTCATGTCATTCCCTTATCTGATGGTTATTTTGGTTCTCGTCAGTATCATGGGTCCAGACCTTTATAACATCATTATCGTGTTAGGTTTACTCGGATGGCCAGCAATTTGTCGGATTGTCCGAGGGAGTGTCCTTTCTATTAAAGAAATGGACTACGTCAAGGCGGGTGTTGCACTTGGCTACTCCACACCGAAAATTGTCTTTCAGCACATTTTGCCGAACTGCTTGGCTCCCATTCTGGTCAATGCGACCTTTGGGATTGCGCAGGCCATTATCATGGAGGCTTCCCTCAGCTTTTTGGGGATGGGCGTACAGCCGCCGACAGCGAGCTGGGGCAATATGCTGACAGAAGCGCAATCGTTAACGGTGTTGTCATCTCAACCTTGGCTGTGGGTTCCACCGGGTATGATGATCTTGCTCGCTGTTCTCTCTATCAACTTCATGGGAGACGGCTTGCGGGATGCGATGGATCCGAAAAGCTTGAAGTAACAAGGGTTGGGTGAAATAAAAAAATAGGGGGGTCTATGAATGAAACGAATCAATCGAAGCATCAGTATTGCAGCAGTTGCCTCACTCTTGCTGCTCGCAGGCTGCGGAGGCGGCAATACAGCGACGAGTGGTACCGGTAGCACTGCCGCACCATCAAACAGTGGTGGCTCAACCACCAGCGCGGCTGGGAAAACGATGTTCCTCGGCTTGGTCAATCCGCCCATTCTCTTCAACCCGATCAACAGCGCGGACGTAGCCTCTCAGTTTGTAGAAAAATTCATGTTCGACTCCTTCCTCGAGATGGAAGCGCCGCTGAAGTTTGTTCCGAAGCTGGCTGATTCTTTTGAAACAACCGACAACCAAACCTTTACCATCAAAATTAACAAGGATGCCAAATGGTCGGATGGCAAACCGGTAACCGCAGAGGATGTAGCCTTCACGTTCAATTTGATTGCGAATCCAAAGGTAGAGATTTCTGTAGGCAGCTACCTGTCGATGTTTGAAGGCACGAAAGATACAGGGAAGCTAGAGGATGGGAAAACCGAACTGCCTGGTGTCAAAGTCATTGATGAGAAAACGATTGAGTTCAAGACCAAAGCTCCTGTCGATCCGAATATGATCAAAGAACAGTTGGGCACAAAGCTGATGATCTTGCCGAAGCACGCGCTTGAGAAGATTGATCCAGCTGCCTTGTCGCAAGATCCATTCATGCAAAAGCCAACGGTAACAAACGGCCCGTTCAAGTTTGTCCAATACAAAAAGGACCAGTACGTCGAGTTTGAAAAGAACCCAGACTACTATCTGGGAGCCCCACAGCTTGATAAAATGTTCATCAAAATTATGCCTGCGCCAAACCTCGTAGCACAGCTGCAAACAGGCGAGCTGCAAATGAACATTGGTAACGGAATTGGGAAAATTCCACCGCAAGATTACGAGACAGTGAAGAAGTTTGAGAACGTGACGACGAAGAGCGAAGCGCAATACGGCTTCCAAACCATGATGTTCAACACTGAAAAGATTTCCGATCCTCGTGTACGCCAAGCGATCACGTATGCGCTTGACCGTCAGCAAATTGTAGACAAGCTACTGCGAGGATACGGTGAAATCGTGGATGGACCGTATACTTCTGTTAGCCCATACCTTGACAAAAACCTGGAGAAATACAGCTATAACGTAGAAAAAGCGAAGCAGCTGCTGCAAGAAGCTGGTTGGGACTTCAACCATGAGCTCAACTTTGTCGTTCCGCTTGGCAACAAAGTTCGCGAGCAATCCGCAGACATTTTGACGCAAAACCTGAAAGCAATCGGATTGAAAGTCAAAGTATCTACGTTTGACTTCCCGACCATCATGCAAAAAGCAAAGGCTGGGGACTACGAACTTCTGTTAATGGGTCTTACCTTTACGCTCGATCCGGAAGTATCTTCCCTGTACAGCTCGATTGGATCCTTTAACTTCATGAAGTACAAAAATCCAAAAGTCGATGAGCTTCTCCTGAAAGGGAAAGCAGAAGCGAATCCAGACAAACGCAAAGAGATCTACAACGAGCTGCAAGCGATTTGGAATCAAGATGTACCTTTGATTTCCTTGTACTCGGATAGTGATTTCTTCGCTTATTCCAAACAGGTTGCCACTGGGGAACCGAAAATTTTCGGATTCCACAATCACCTTGAAAAATGGTCCATGGGAGGCGCTCAATAATGGAAAAAGAACAGCTGGTCAGCATCGTTCAGGAAAGCGTGCCAGGTGCTATCGAAACACTTAAGGAGTACTTGCGATTTCCTACCATATCGGCGCAGCACAAAGCGATTCCAGAAACGGTTGCCTTCGTTGCCAAAATGATCACGTCTGCTGGCGGCGAAGTGCAGATCCTCGATGAGTTAGGTGGAAACCCCGTCATCTACGCGTTTTTTGCGGCGGGAAGCGAAGGCGATGCTTCGAAGACCTTGCTGTTCTACAACCACTACGATGTTCAACCTCCCGAGCCATTTGCAGAATGGAACTCAGAGCCATTTGATCCGGTCATTGAAGACGGGAAATTGTTTGCACGGGGGGTCGCCGATAATAAAGGCGACCTGGTTGCCCGGTTGACTGCCATTCAGATTTTAAATCGTGAGCTTGGCGGATTGCCTTGCAATATCAAGTTCATGATTGAGGGCGAAGAGGAGATCGGGAGTCCGAATCTGGAGCCGTATTTAAAAGAGTATCAAGAGCTGTTTGCCGCTGACGCGTGCATCTGGGAGTTCGGCTCCAAGGACGAGGAAGACCGCATCAGTATGGTAGCAGGGATCAAAGGCATGGCATACATGGAGTTGACTTGCGTCGGTGCCGATATTGACATGCATTCCTCCGTAGGAGCCTATGTGGACAATGCGGCATGGCGCTTGGTGCAGGCTCTGGCTTCCATGAAAAACAAGCAGAACGAGATTTTGGTCGAAGGTTTCTTTGATGGAATCGAAGAGCCTACGGATGGAGAGAAGCAGGTCGTAGCGGAGCTTCCTTTTGACGAAGAGGCGGTGAGCAAGCTGTATGGTCTCAAACGACCTCTTATCACGGCTGAGAAGGGAACCGATCCACGGGAAGCGATGGTCTTCCACCCTACGATGACGATTTGCGGATTGGAAAGCGGTTATACAGGCGAAGGGGCCAAAACGGTTCTGCCAAAGAGTGCAAAGGCAAAAGTGGATTGCCGTCTGGTACCAGGGCAGGATCCTCAGCATATTCTCGCTTGCATTCAAAAGCACTTGCTGGCAAATGGCTTTGACGATGTGAAAGCGACGATGATTAATGGTCAGAAGGCGTATCGTTCCGACTTCCATCATCCGTTTGTCGCTCATGTGCTCGACACTGCCAAAGTCATCTACGAAAAGGGCCCGGTTCTCGCTCCGAATTCAGCGGGTACAGGACCGATGTTCGCCTTTGGAGAAACGTTGAAGCTGCCAGTCGTGAGTACCGGAGTGGGCTGGGTAGGATCGAAAGCGCATGCTCCAAACGAATCCATTCGACTGCAGGATTTTGAGCAAGGGATTGCCCATATGGTCCTGCTGCTCTCGGGATTTGCGGCAGCGCTGACTGGAGAAGAAAGAAGCGTAGAAGCGTAAGAGGAAAAGAAGGGGGAGTAGGCGGATGTTGTCTGATTTGTTCACGAGATTGGAACAGCTTTACCCCGAATTGGTGAATATTCGACGCGACCTCCACATGCATCCGGAGCTTTCCTATCAGGAAGTGAATACCCCGAAAAAAGTAGCCGATTATTTACGAGCACTTGGGCTGGAGGTCAGGACAGAAGTTGGTGGCCGAGGAGTCGTTGGACTTTTACGTGGCGGCAAGCCAGGAAAGACGATCGCTCTGCGTGCAGACTTTGACGCACTGCCCATTCAGGACGAGAAACAGGTCGAGTACAAATCTCGTGTTCCAGGAGTCATGCACGCTTGCGGACATGACATACACACATCGGCCTTGCTTGGTGTCGCACACGTACTGAGCGAGGTGCGAGAGCAGGTGCCCGGAAACGTCGTATTTCTCCATCAATTTGCAGAGGAGATGCCTCCCGGTGGCGCAAAAGCCATGATTGAGGATGGCTGCCTCGACGGGGTAGATGAAGTTTACGGTGCACATGTGTGGTCTACAGAGCCGTATGGAACGATTGGTGTGACAGACGGCTATACGATGGCTGCTGGCGATGGCTTTGAGATTGACATCTCAGGAAAAGGCGGTCATGGAGGTCAGCCGCATTTGACGATCGATCCCCTCGTGGTAGGGTGTCAGCTGGTGGTGAATTTGCAGCAGATCGTGAGCAGGCGTGTAGATCCGATTGAACCAGTCGTTCTGTCAGTCGGATCAATCCACAGCGGGCTTGCAGCGAATGTCATTCCCGACACCTGCCACATCAACGGGAATGTCCGTACCTTCAATCAAGAGGTCAGAGGCTTCGTGGAGCAGCAGATTCGCCAGATCACGGAAGCTACCTGCGAGGCGGCGGGTGCTGTCGGGACGGTTCGCTATCGTTCTGGCTATGACGCTGTTTGGAATCATCCCGAGCAGACACAAGTCGTTCGCAGGCTATTTCAACATCTGATAGGCGAGGAAAACGTAAAAAACCTGGATCCAAGCATGGCGAGTGAGGATTTTACCTGTTACCTGCAGAAAGTCCCGGGTACCTTCTTCTTTGTAGGTGGACGTAATCCGGAGATCGGGGCAACGTATCCACATCACCATCCCATGTTTGATGCAGATGAGCGAGCCATACTGTTGACCGGCAAAGCGTTTCTTTCCATCGTTTTTGGGGGCGACGCATCGTCCTTTCCAAGTCCTATCGAGTCTGCAACAGCGCAAGGATAAACGGAAATATGGGGCTAGACAATTGAAAACAGAGACCTCGCTAGCTGGCGGGGTCTTTGCCTTTCACAGGATGCATGTAAGTATAACAGTTGCAAGGTGGACTTTCTTTTTCAAAAACAGGTACAATCGAAGGGATGAAAGCATGTAAGGGAAAACGATAGGAGGCGAAGGGCATGAGTAGCGACACAAATGCTTACAAGCTGGCTACCTTTGCGGGTGGATGCTTTTGGTGCATGGTCAGCCCGTTTGATAAAATGCCAGGCATTCAGAAAGTGATCTCTGGCTATACAGGCGGGACAGTGGAGAATCCGACGTACGAGCAGGTTTGTTCCGGTACGACGGGTCACTATGAAGCGGTCCAGATTACATATGATCCGGCAAAATTTTCTTATGAAGATTTGCTGCAGCTATTTTGGCGGCAAATCGACCCGACTGATGCAGGCGGACAGTTCGGGGATCGAGGACAGTCGTATGCGCCAGCCATTTTTTATCACGATGAAGAACAGAGGCGTCTAGCTGAGGAATCGAAGAAGGAGCTGGACGAGAGCGGACGTTTCCAAAAGCCGATCGCCGTATTGATCCTGCCAGCCATGACGTTCTATCCTGCTGAAGAGTACCATCAGGATTACTATCAAAAAAATCCGGTACGCTACCAGTACTATCGGGAAGGTTCCGGACGTGCGAAATTTACGAAGGAAGCTTGGCGTGATCGCGAAAAGCTAGCAGAGCTTAAGCAACGACTGACACCCTTGCAGTATGAAGTGACACAGAATAGTGGAACGGAACGCCCCTTTACCAACGAATTTTGGAATCACAAAGAAGAGGGGATTTACGTGGATATCGTTTCGAACGTGCCACTATTTAGCTCGCTGGACAAGTTTGATTCCAATTGCGGTTGGCCATCCTTTACACAGCCGATCGATCAAGAAGTAGTCACCGAGCATATGGACCTGACGCATAACATGATTCGTACAGAGGTACGGAGTAAAGATGCGGATTCCCATTTGGGGCACGTATTTGAGGATGGTCCAGGTGAGAATGGACTTCGGTATTGCATCAACTCGGCTGCGCTTCGATTTATTCCAAAAGATCGTTTGGAAGAGGAAGGCTTTGGCGAGTACAAGCGTTTGTTTGAAAAATGATCGAAAGACCGTCAGCTTCCCAAAGTGGGAGGATGGCGGTCTTTTTCCGAACGCACGCTCTGATATGAAAACTATAGTTATATAGGTAATAAGTATAGATTGAATTGTGAGAGTGTATAGAATAATGAAAAGTCGTAAAGTATAATGAAAAAAATACAATAGAGATAAAAAAAGAGTGGAGAGAGATGCAGTGAATACCGTTGAAAAAATCAGTAAATTTGTAGGAGGCACTTTTTCGATCTGGGTAATCTTGTTTGCGATCTTCGGATTTTTTGCCCCAGAAGCATTTGTGGGAGGAAAAGGGTACATCTCCTTCCTGCTCGGTGTCATTATGTTCGGGATGGGACTGACCTTGTCCTCGGAAGACTTCCGGGAAGTGTTTCGTCGCCCGGTGGATGTGTTGATTGGTGTGATTGGCCACTATTTGATCATGCCGTCGCTCGCTTTCATCCTAGCCATTGTTCTGCAGCTTCCGCCTGACATTGCCGTTGGCGTTATCCTGGTTGGCTGCTGTCCAAGTGGTACTGCCTCAAACGTCATGACGTATTTGTCCAAAGGAGATGTGGCTTTGGGTGTATCCATCGCTGCTGTATCGACCCTGATCGCACCGCTGGCAACGCCCGCTCTCATTTCCTTGCTTGCAGGTCAATGGATGAATATTAACACCCAGTCCCTGTTTATGGACATCGTGACAGTCGTGATCGTGCCGATTGTTCTGGGTGTAATCGTCAAAGCGCTGTTTCAAAAGCAAGCTGCTGCGAGTGCAAAAGCGCTGCCTTTGATATCGACGATCGCCATCGTCCTGATCGTAGCGATCGTGGTAGCTATTAATAAAGGAAAAATCGTGGAAACGGGACTTATCATTTTTGCAGTCGTCATTTTGCACAATGTTCTTGGGTACCTGCTGGGATATGGCTTTGCCAAATTGTTTGGATTAAACCTCGCTAAAAGAAAAGCCATTACTTTGGAAACCGGAATGCAAAACTCTGGTTTGGGAGCAGCTTTGGCAGCAGCCCACTTCAATCCGCTTGCTGCAGTGCCAAGTGCCATCTTTAGCGTGTGGCATAATATTTCCGGTTCTGTCCTCGCTACTTGGTTCGCCAAAAAGGAAGAGAAATAGCGGGAAACATGTCAACAAAACAGCCTTCGCTTCGCCAGTAATCCCTGGATGGAGCGAAGGTTTTTTGTGACCATAAATCTACGGAAACCTGTAACGAAAACGGGTGGATGTATGTCATAATGATTACGTACGATAAAGGTAACAGGTACGAACACCCAGACCGGACTTGCGTGAAATCGCCGGGATTGAAAGGAACGACAAGATGAAAAAAGTAAGGAATCCTGTGAAAAGTCACTTTCTCCTGATTTCAACCGCGCTCCTACTCGTGACAGGCTGCAGTAGTGCTGCTGCTCCTCCACAATCGGAGGCACCTACTCAATCCGATGCCCCTGCTTCGACTGAAAAAAACGAACCGGGACAAAAGTCACAGCCGAGCAATTCCACTGAAACGGCACCGAAGCCTACAGAAGGTCAAGCGCCGGTGAAGACACCACCGAAATCATCTGCGGAACCGCAAAAGCCAGCTGCTTCCACTATACCGGAAGAGCAGAAGCCATCCGGCAAGCCTTCTGATTCGGTGCAGATTCCAGACCTCGATCTCGAGGTAGTAGCGGAGCCGCAGAGTGTAACCGTTCTCGTCAACAAACAGCGGCAGCTGCCGGATAATTATCAGCCGACGGATCTCGTTTTCCCGAATGTGCCATATCTGCTCCCCGCCAAGAGTGAAAAGCGCCAAATGCGCAAGGAAGCGGCAGAAGCGCTGGAAAAGCTGTTTGCGGCTGCGAAAGCGGATGGAGTAGCCCTCGCCGGTGTATCTGCCTACCGTCCACATGCCTATCAGAAGGCATTGTTTAATCGCTACGTGCAGCAGGATGGACTGGAGAAGGCGCGTACATACAGCGCAGTCCCTGGAACGAGTGAACATGAGACCGGACTTGCGATCGACGTGTCAGGCGCGGACGGAAAATGCGCAGCGACCAGTTGCTTTGCTGGAACCAAAGAAGCGAAATGGCTTGCAGATCATGCGCATGAATACGGCTTTATTATCCGTTACCCAGAGGGCAAGGACGCCATCACGGGGTATATTTACGAGCCTTGGCATTTGCGTTATGTTGGAAATGAAGTTGCCCAAGCAATCGAAGAGAAACAAACGACCATGGAAGAGTACTTTGGGATCGCACCGGTTTCGTCAGAACAGTAGTGGATTACATGAACAAAGAACGCCCGTTCCTTTTGATATGCTCCCCTTTAAGT
>NZ_RHHP01000041.1 GCF_003710815.1 Brevibacillus centrosporus | reverse complement strand
CTCCATCCGCCATATTTTGGCCCGTTGGTGAAGCGGTTTAACACAGCAGCCTTTCACGCTGTCATTCAGGGGTTCGAATCCCCTACGGGTCACCTATTCATGCGGACGTAGCTCAATTGGTAGAGCGTCGCCTTGCCAAGGCGAAGGTCGAGGGTTCGAGACCCTTCGTCCGCTCCATCGTATTTTTAGCTTCGTAATGATTAGGAAAAAACTTGGCGGTGTAGCTCAGCTGGTTAGAGCGTTCGGTTCATACCCGAAAGGTCGGGGGTTCGATTCCCTCCGCCGCTACCAAATAGATCGACTGTATGGCGGTCGTGGCGAAGGGGTTAACGCACCGGATTGTGGCTCCGGCACTCGTGGGTTCAAGTCCCATCGATCGCCCCATACGTTTTGAAAAGAGTGTGATGGAGAGATCTCTGTCGCACTCTTTTTCGTTTGCCTAAAGCATCATGAAAAAGCTCCGCTCCTTACCTGACGAGAGGCAAGGAACGGAGCTTTTTGGCTGTTCCAAAGAAGTAGGGAGTGAAGTTTTACTTTTGCAGCATTTGCTTGACTAGCTCCCGGTTTCGCTGCTTGAAAATCTCATTGTGGGAAGAAACCATTCCGTAAGAATTCGCTTCAGGCTGTACAAATTGCTTGGCTTTGTTAACAGCGTTCGCAGCGTCCTGGAAGGCACCTGCGATCAAGTGGAGCTTGCCGTCGTAATGCACAATATCACCGGCAGCATACAGCCCTGGGATCGACGATTCTCCGTTTGAGCTAGCAGCTACGTAGAAATCTTCAACCAATTGAATGTCCAAGCTGCTGTTGCGCAAAAGGCTCGAATCCCGCTCGTATCCGTGGTTGATGATCACATCATCGACAGCGAGAGTCGTGACCTCACCTGTATCGTGATTGGTCAGTTCTACATACTCAACGACCTCGCGATTGGCAGAAGCGACGAGTCGCGTGATGGTGGTTTGGAAGAAGCAGGTAGCCGAGCTGGTCATGAGCTGAGTGACTTGGGCTTCATGTGCGGACAGGTTTTCTTTCCGGTATGTCAAATAAACTTTTTTTGCGATCGGCTCCAATTCGTTCGCCCAATCGATCGCGGAATTCCCTCCGCCTGAGATGATGACCGTTTTGTCCTGGAAGTAGTTGATCGACTTTACTGTGTAGTGAAGATTGGAAACCTCGAACTTCTCTGCCCCCTCCAGATCCAGCTTTTGCGGGGTCAAAATTCCGCCGCCGACAGCGACGATGACGGTTTTGGAGTAGTGAAGCTTGCCGGACGCTGTGTGCAGAATAAAAATTCCGTTTTCATCGCGAGAAATCGATTCCACTTTCTCATTTAATACGACTTCAGGATGGAAGGTAAGCCCTTGCGCGATAAGCTGCTCGATGAGCTTGGCACCCGTAATCGGTGTCTGTCCCCCCACGTCCCAGATCATTTTCTCCGGGTACACATGGATTTTTCCGCCCAAATGCGGCTGGAACTCCATCAGCTTTGTTTTCATTTCGCGAAGTCCGCTATAGAAAGTGGAGTAAAGCCCTGCCGGACCTCCACCAATAATGGTAACGTCAAATAAATCGTACTGCTCCATATCCATCACTCCTGCTATTATATGTAAGTGATTCTCATTCTCAACAAATTATAATGCCTTTTCTTGCTCATGACAACCTAATTAAGTATTGACAGTAAAAATGAACAACCTTTATAGTATAATACGAAATTGATAATCATTATCAGGATCTTCCCTAAACTTTTTTCAACAAATGGAGGGTACATAATGGCTCGCCTGTATACCGAGGATTTGAGCATTGGCTATGGTGAACGACTGATTGTAAAAACACTTAGTGTGCAAATTCCAGATAAAAAAATCACGACCATCATCGGTTCCAATGGTTGCGGGAAATCTACGCTTCTCAAGGCTATGACACGGATCATTTCCCATCAGGGCGGAACGGTCATTTTGGATGGAGAGAGCATTTCCAAAGAAAATACGAAGGTTCTTGCGAGAAAAATGGCGATCCTGCCACAAACACCGGAAAGTGCAAGTGGACTAACAGTAGGCGAGCTGGTTTCCTATGGACGGTTTCCTTATCAAAGCGGGCTTGGACGGTTGACCAAAAAAGACTACGAAGCGATCGACTGGGCGCTTGAGGTTACGGGAACCAAGGAATTCAAATATCGTCCTGTAGATGCCCTGTCAGGTGGACAACGCCAACGGGTCTGGATTGCCATGGCGCTCGCGCAGGAGACGGAAATTATCTTCCTGGACGAACCGACTACCTATTTGGATCTGGCCCATCAGTTGGAAGTCCTCGAGCTTTTGCAAAAGCTCAATGTCGAGCAGGACCGTAAGATCGTTATGGTCTTGCATGATTTGAACCAAGCCGCACGTTTTGCCGACTACATGATTGCTCTAAAAGACGGGCAGGTCGTGAAGGCTGGAAGATGCGAAGACGTTATGAAGCCAGACGTACTGAAAAAAGTATTCCAGATTGACGCCGAAATCGGACGAGATCCTCGGACAAACAAACCTATGTGTATCACGTACAACTTGGCTAAAGGGGAATAGACATCATGAAAAAAATGTGGTTTACGCTTACACTAGTCTTCGTATTTATTCTCAGTGCTTGCGGCAGTCAGCAACCGGAAGAGCGCAACAACGCCAGCTCGGCTGCACCGACACAGGAAGCAAAAACAGGCACGATTACTTATCAATCGGAAAAAGGACCAGTCGAAGTGCCAGCAGACCCGAAACGGGTTGTCGTACTCGCTTCCTACGCAGGTAATGTGATGGCACTGAATGTGAATCTGGCTGGGGTAGACGCTTGGGCGAAGAAGAACCCACGCTTTAACGACAAACTCAAAGACGTTGCTGAAGTCTCAGAAGAGAACATCGAAAAAATTATCGAGCTGGATCCGGATCTGATCCTGGCCCTGTCTGATGTGAAAAACCTCGACAAGCTAAGGCAAATCGCTCCGACTGTTACCTTTACATACGGGAAGCTAGATTATTTGAGCCAGCATGTTGAAATCGGGAAAGTGCTGAACAAAGAAAAGGAAGCACAAGCTTGGGTCGATGATTTCAAAAAGCGCATGGAAGAAACAGGGGAAGAAATCAAAGCGAAAATCGGTGACAACGCGACGGTATCAGTTATTGAAAACTTCGATAAACAGCTTTATGTATACGGGGACAACTGGGGGCGCGGTACAGAGATTCTCTTTCAGGGGATGAAGCTGAACATGCCTGAGAAAGTAAAAGAAACGGCTCTCAAGGAAGGTTATTTTGCGCTCTCCTTGGAGGTATTGCCTCAATTTGCGGGAGACTATGTCATCTTGTCCAAAAACAAGGACACGGACAATTCCTTCCAAGAGACGGAAACGTATAAAAACATGCCAGCGGTCAAAAACAATCACGTATTTGAAGCGAACATGAACGAGTTTTATTTTAACGATCCGCTTACCCTGGAGTATCAGTTGTCATTTTTCAGCGAGCATTTCCTTGGAAAAAAATAAGGGACACGTTAGGAGGAGTTCTTTTCTGGAAGAATTCCTTCTCATTCGTCTAGAAGAGGAAAGTGAGATGGCAAATGACAAACGATAATCGACGCTATTTATTCGGGCCGAAGCTGGTCGCTTCGTTTCTTGTTTTTTTGGTGATGTTCGCCATCGCCATGGTTTTGGGAGCAGCAGATACCAGCTTGAGGGATGTATGGATGGCGCTGACGACGCGGGCAGCTGGCGAAAAAATGTCACTTCTACGAGAAATTCGTCTGCCTCGAGAGGTCGCTGCCATCTTCGTGGGATCGGCATTGTCCGTCGCAGGAGCGATCATGCAAGGGATGACGAGAAACCCTCTGGCCGACCCGGGATTGCTCGGGCTGACAGCAGGAGCGAACGCTGCTCTGGCCATCACGATTGCCTTGATTCCTACAGCGAACTATTTAGGCATCATGGTGGCATGCTTCATCGGCGCGGCAATAGGCGCCCTGCTCGTTTTTGGTATGGGGTCGCTGAAAAAAGGTGGATTTTCGCCGCTGCGTATGGTGCTGGCGGGATCAGCGGTTTCAGCCTTTTTATACGCGGTAGCAGAAGGGGTAGCGCTTCACTTCAAAGTTTCCAAGGATGTCTCCATGTGGACAGCAGGGGGCGTCGTTGGAACATCGTGGAGTCAGCTGCAGATCATCATTCCCTTTATCACGATCGGAATCATTCTGGCCGTCATTTTGTCCAGACAGCTGACGATTCTCAGCTTGAGTGAAGAGGGTGCAGTGGGGCTAGGACAAAAAACGATGCTGATCAAAACCATTCTCTTCATCGTGATGATCCTGCTCGCAGGAGCTTCGGTAGCGCTTGTAGGAAATATGGCGTTCATTGGTCTGATGATTCCCCATCTGGTGCGTCCGCTGGTTGGCACGGATTACCGCTACATCATTCCGATGTCTGCTGTGATCGGAGCTGCTTTTATGCTGCTGGCAGATACACTCGGGAGAACCGTCAATGCGCCTTACGAGACTCCTGTAGTCGCATTGGTTGCGGTGCTGGGATTGCCCTTCTTCCTTTTCATCGTCCGGAAAAGGGGGAAATCGTTTCTATGATTCATCCAGCTCTTGTTAGAAAACAACGAATTCTCTTGTTCGTGCTATTGGCAATGACAGCAGTCATTATCGTGATCGGCATGGGAATGGGCTATTCTTCGCTGTCCTATGACCGTTTGCTGCCCACTTTGCTGGGGGAGGGTACATTTAAAGAAGAGTTTGTGCTGTTTGAAGTTCGACTGCCGAGGTTGATTATTACGTGGCTGGCAGGAATGGCTTTGGCCTTATCGGGTGCTATTCTCCAGGGCGTTACTCGAAACGACCTGGCAGAACCGGGGGTAATCGGGATCAATTCCGGTGCGGGTGTCGCGATTTCGTTGTTCTTTTTGTTTGCTCCTATTGACGCGGGGGCGTTTGCCTACCTGCTGCCGGTCATTGCGTTTGCAGGGGCGATCCTTACGGCATTGTGCGTCTATTTCTTTTCGTTTAGCAAGCGTACAGGGTTGCAGCCGGTGAGAGTCGTACTGATTGGGGTAGGCTTTTCCATGGCGTTATCCGGAGCCATGATTGTCCTCATATCGTCAGCAGAGCGGGAAAAAGTAGACTTTATCTCCAAATGGCTGGCAGGGAATATATGGGGAGCCGATTGGCCGTTCATTTGGGCTATTTTGCCTTGGCTGGTTATTCTGATACCCTTTACGCTATACAAGGCCAACCGCTTGAACCTGTTATCGTTAAATGAGCCTGTTGCGATTGGTGTAGGGCTCGCAGTAGAAAAGGAACGCTTGATCCTGCTGCTGACAGCTGTCGCTTTGGCTGCCACTGCTGTTTCGGTAACAGGAGGGATCGCGTTTATCGGTCTCTTGGCACCACATTTGGCAAAAGCACTCGTAGGTCCCCGGCATCAGCTGAATGTGCCGGTAGCCATTGTTCTCGGCGGAGCGCTGCTGCTGCTGGCAGACACGATTGGACGCAATCTCGCTGACCCGGATGGAATACCAGCGGGAATCATGGTAGCCTTGATCGGGGCACCGTACTTTATGTACTTGTTGTGGAAGAAATCTTAGAGATGGGAAAGAGCAGGGGCCAGTGGCTTCCTGCTCTTTTTTCTATCTCTATCCTACATGACGACTCTGTGCCCGAGCTTCAGCGAAATGCGTTCGGAAGCCTCCACGATCAAATGCTTGAAGCCGTCTAGTTGGTCGTCGATTTCCACCGCGGGACCGATGATTCCAATGGCGGCAATCGCCTCGTTATTAAGTCCAATGACCGGAGAGCCGATTCCAGTCACACCGAGGTTGGTTTCATTTGTCTCAATATAGTATCGATCGGATCGGATCTGCTTCAGCCGTTCGCGTACGACTGACGGATCTCTCAGCGTATGCGTCGCATGCTCAGTGACAGGTAATCGCAGAATCCGCTCGATTTCCTTGTCAGGCAAAAAGGCGAGGAGAGCAGGACCGAGGACACCGTAAATATAGGGCCGTCGCTGGCCGACAAAGGATGAGAATTTCAATCCCTCTTGCTTCTCTTTTTTGAAGATATAGAGGATTTCGTCCGCATCTTTCGCTGCCATGAGGACCGTTTGACCCGTTTTGAGCTGCAGGTCTGCCAAGATATCTTCCGCTTCCTTGCTGACATCGAGCACAGATGAGAGCAGGAAGCCGAACTCCAAAAGACGCAGCCCGGGCTTGTATTGCAGGCTTTTTTCATCAAACTTCACAAGTCCGCGCGTTTCTAGGGTACACAAGATGCGATAGACAGTAGAGTGCGGGATTTTCGTCATCTGAGTGATTTCTTCGATGGTGAGGTTCGGTCTTTCAATGGTAAATGCTTGCAGAATATCGATGGCTCTGTTTATCGAGCGGATCGGGTTCATATTTACATCACGCATAGGGACCTCCAGAATGAACAAATGTATCTTTTTTCATATCAAGTATACACAGCATAGGGAAGAAAAACGAACAAGATTTAACAAAACGCAAGTTAAAGATTTAATTTTCAAAAAACATTGACTACTTTTTGGGTTTTTGTTACTTTTAACTCAGAAATCAAAAACGAGTTGATAAACTCACTATACGAGTAGAGAGGGTGTAAGTAAAGTGAAAATTGCGATATTTAATCATTTTCTTCCCGGCGTCGTTGAGGGAAATCGAATTTATGATCTCTCATCTGTGATCTCCTGGGACCAAGCCAACCCGCAAGCTTCCCTCATTCGTCTCATGGATCGATTTGAGGATCTGAAGCCACAAATAGAAGATGCCCTTTCACATGTTCCCTCCCATGCCCTAGAGGACGTTCGTCTGCAGCCGCCTGTCCCGCAGCCAACCAAGATTGTGGCGGCACCGGTCAATTACTACTTGCATCAGGATGAGATGAATGAGCAATTCAGCAACGCCGAATACACCATTGAAAAGCTCGGTTTTTTCTTGAAAGCGCCCTCCTCTATCATCGGGCCTGGCGATACAGTGAAGCTGCCATTTCGCGAAAGAAGAACGGATCATGAAGCAGAGCTGGCTTTCGTAGTAGGGAAGCAGGCCAAAGACGTTCCGGCATGTGAGGCCCATCGTTACATATTTGGATACTTTGCCTTGATGGATATCACGGTACGGGGAAAGGAAGATCGCCCGTGGCGCAAATCATTTGATACGTTTACCCCCATTGGTCCTTGGATTGTGACGGCTGATGAAGTAAACAATCCGAACGAATTGGGCTTTCAATTGTGGGTGAATCAAGACGTGCGTCAATCCGCCAACACAAAAGATTTGATCTACAACTGCTATAAATTCTTTGAGGTAGCCTCTGCTGCGATGACACTCGAACCCGGAGACATTTTGACAACCGGGACGCCTGAGGGAGTCGGCCCAATCGAGGGAGGCGACACGATCCGTATCCAGATCGACAGAATCGGCGAATTCAGTGTCTCTGTTGAATACAAGTAGGGAGGAGTTTTGGCGATATGAAACAGTCCGTTGATTTGCATTCGTTTCACGAAAAGCTGGACCGTAACAATCTGGGGCCACTGTGGGCATCGATCCATGATCTGAATACCATTGAACCGAAAGCAAGACCCATCCCTTACTTATGGAAACGGGAGCTGATTGAAAAGCATCTGGAGGAAGCGGAAGATTTGCTCCAGGTAGGGGACGGCGCAGACAGGAGAGCTGTTTTTCTGATTAATCCAGGCATGAAGGATTTGATCCCTTATGGCTGGGGGGGAGCTACCCATACGCTATACGCGGCTGTGCAAGCAGTCAAACCGGGAGAGATTGCTCCGGCCCATCGGCATACGACGACAGCCCTGCGCTTCATTATGAAAGGCGAGGGTGGATCAGGACGTGTAAACGGAGAAAAAATCCCCTTTGAACCGGGCGACTATCTGATTACCCCTACGTGGACGTGGCACGATCATACCAATCAAGGCGAAGAGACCATCATGTGGATGGATTGCCTCGATGTTCCCTTTACTTTGTTCATGAATGTGTGCTTTACCGAGTTTTACCCCGAAAAGCAACAAGAGCTGCTCGTCCCGGATGATTACAGCTCAAAACGTTATCAGGGCGGCATGGTTCGTCCCATTTCGGATCGGAGTCCGAGTATCGCGCCATTGGGCCGGTACAAGTGGGAGCTGACCCAAAAAGGCCTGGATGGACTCAGTGAATTTGAGCCGGATCCCTTTGACGGCTATGCGATCGAGTACATCAATCCTTCGACAGGCAAAGATGCGAATAATCGGATTGGCGCGCGCATGCAAAAGCTTCCCCCGAAATTCTTTGGAAAAGCGCATCGCCATGTGCACAGCAATGTGTATCACGTATTTAAAGGCAGCGGCTACACCGTGATGAACGGAGTGAAGTTTGAATGGTCAGAGGGAGATTTCTTCGTCATTCCGCCGTGGGTCTGGCATGAGCACGTGAATCTGTCGGAAACAGAAGACGCTCTGCTCTTTTCTACGAATGATTTGCCGATTATGGAAGCGTTCGATTTCGAGCGGAAGGAAGAATACCGGGAAAACGGTGGCTCGCAAATCATTACCGAGGTTTTCGTACCGATTGTGGAATAATCCTGATTCAAGCAAAGGAGTGGAGACACCATGTTCAAGGATCCTATTGTCATCGCTGGAGCTGGCCCCGTAGGAATGACTGTCGCAGACATCCTGTCACTGAAAGGAATACCGGTTGTTGTTTTGGAGAAGGGCTCAACACCGAGTCGGGAATGGCGTGCATCTACCTTTCATGCGGGGACGATGGAGCTGCTAGAGCCTTTTGGTGTAGCTGACGAGCTCATGAAGAGAGGGCTGCCGGCGGATAAAGTCCAATACCGGGACCGCAAAACGGGATTGTATGCGGAATTCGACTTTAGCCTTTTAAAGGATGAAACGAAATATCCGTTCCGTCTGCAATGTTCGCAGGCCACCTATGTTGAGATTTTGGCGCAGCGCCTCAGCACGCGCCCACACGCCAAGCTGCTGTTCGATTCTGAAGTAGTTGATTTTGAACAAGATGAAAGCGGTGTCAATGTTACGGTACAGACACCTTCGGGAAGCTATCAAATTCGCACACCGTACCTGTTGGGGGCAGATGGAGGAAGAAGCACTGTCCGCAAAAAGCTGGGAGTGGGATTCGATGGCTATACGCTGGAAGAAAGATGGCTGCTGGTAGGAACCCCCGTACCTTTTGATCGGTATATTCCTGATCTCGCTTTTGTGAATTACATTTCGGACCCGGAAGAGTTCCTGTTCATTCTGCGTGTTCCGGAAGCATGGCGTTTCCTGTACCCGATCTCACCTGAGACAAGCGATGAGGTAGCGCTCAATCCCGAGAACATCCAAAAAACGTTGCAAAAGGCGCTTCATACGACAGATACCTTTCCGATCGTGGAAAATACCATTTACAAAATCCATCAGCGCGTGGCGGATTCCTTTTATGACGGGCGCGTGATTCTATTGGGAGATGCGGCGCACATCAATAGCCCGATGGGAGGCTTGGGCCTGAACAGCGGTATCCACGACGCGATTGATCTGAGCATCCGTCTGCTTCGTATCAGCGAAGGGGCAGAGTTTGGACCGGAATTCGATACCTATAACGAAGTACGCCGTCGGGTGGCTATGGAATACGTTCGGAAAATTAGCGAAAAAAATACAAACGTCGTAAAAGAAAAGGATCCAGCTCATCGCCTGCAGCTGCAAAAGGAGATGGCAGAGCTGGCCGCGGATCCGGAAAGAGCGAAGAAATGGCTCCTGGCTTCGGCCATGATCGCGAGTGCACGAGAAGAAGGAATCGGCGAGCTTCCGAAAACCCAAGTCTAGATTCGTAGAAAGCGAGGGCGAGAAAAGGATGAGTGTGGGCCGCATACATTTGCTGATCAATAATGAAGAGATATCGACTGAAAATTATATGGAAGTGCGAGATCCGGGCCGCCTGTCAGATGTGGTAGGGCTGGTAGCAAAAGGCTCGACCCAGCATGTGGGAATGGCAGTAGAAGCAGCCCATCAGGCATTCCTCTCGTGGCGCAAGACTCCGTTGCACGAGCGGATGGCTCTTTTGAAGCAGGCAGCCTCCCTCTTAGAAAAAGAAGCCTCCGATTTGGCTGTTATGGTATCGAGAGAAAATGGGATGCTTCTTTCGACAACGAAGCTGGAGATCACGCATCTGGCGATCTCTGCGATCAAAAATACAGTTGAGCTGGCCCAGACCTTTTTCCAAGAGACACGGGTGGAAGATGCACATAGCTGGGTGAGTGTGGAGAAAAGACCGATCGGGGTCATCGCGGGCATCGTCCCCTGGAATGCTCCGCTTGTCCTGACGATGCAAAAAGTTGCTCCGGCACTGATTGCCGGCAACACGATTGTCATCAAGCCTTCTCCTTTTGCCCCTATGGGAGCATCTACGGTATTGAAAAAGATGGCAGCGCTTTTTCCACCGGGCGTGATCTCCGTCATTCATGGTGATGCCGATGTAGGCAAGGCTTTGACGACACATCCGCTCGTACGGAAAGTTTCGTTCACCGGTGGCGGAAGAACCGCAGCGCATGTGATGAAGGATGCGGCGGATGCTCTGAAAAGCGTTCACTTCGAATTGGGAGGAAACGACCCTGCGATCGTTCTCGACGATGCAAACTTGGATGAGGTCGTCCCGAAAATAGCAGCAGGGGTATTTCGGCGGTCCGGACAGGTTTGTTTTGCGATCAAGCGAATCTACGTACCCCAGCATTTGTACGATTCCTTCCATGCGAAGCTTTGTGAATATGTGGACTCGTTCAAAATCGGACACGGGCTGAATGAACAAGCTACCTTTGGGCCGCTCAACAATAAGCAGCAATACCAGTACGTGCAGGATTTGACGGCGCGATTGAAAAATAGCCAGGCGACGGTCACTCATCTGGGAACAAAGCTGGAGCCAGACAACTGGGAGAACGGCTACTACCTGCAGCCAGCGGTCGTCAGGGATGTGGAGCCAGGACAGGAAATCGTGACTTGTGAGCAGTTTGGCCCCGTGATCCCCCTGATCTCGTATCGAACGGAAGAAGAGGCCGTGGAGATGGCGAATCACACCGAGTACGGCTTGGGTTCATCTGTCTGGTCCGCTGATCCGGACAGGGCATTGCGTCTCGCGCGTGACCTTGAAGCTGGAATGACCTTTGTCAATGGTCATGGTCAAACACCACTTGGATACCGTCATATGCCGTTTGGTGGAGTGAAGCAGAGCGGGATCGGGAGGGAGAATGGGGAAGTGGGACTCGCGGAATACATCGAATACCACGCCATCAATCTCCATCGGACAACTTGAGAGAAGAGGAGGAGTTGGCAAGTGGAAGATAATCAGGTCCCGTACAACACGGCGGATGCCTTGCTTGACGCTCTGCAGGAGTGGGGCGTATCGTATCTGTTCTCCAATCTGGGGAGCGATCATCCCGCGATCATCGAAGGCTTGGCAAAGGCAAAAGCAGCAGGCCGCGCACTGCCAGAAGTCATCATATGTCCGCATGAAAGCGTAGCGATGTGTGCTGCCCACGGATACGCGCTATTGAGTGGGAAAGCACAGGGTGTGTTTGTCCACACAGACGTCGGCACGCAAAACCTGGGCGGGACCGTTCACAATGCGGCGAGATCACGCGTCCCTGTCTTCATTTTTTCAGGAGAGACTCCTTACACCATGGAAGGGGAACTGCGAGGAACGAGAAACACACATATCAACCATCTGCAAAATGTGTATGACCAGCGCGGGATTGTGCGTCCTTACGTGAAGTGGGAGTACGACATTCGCACCGGCAAAAATGTGAAGAGACTCGTGTATCGGGCCATGCAATTAGCCCACTCCGACCCTCAAGGACCAATCTACCTAACAGGTGCACGAGAGGTTTTGGAGGAAGAGGTCACGCCTTGTATCGATTCCCCGGAAAAATGGGCCCCAATCGAGAAGACACCACTGCCCAGCTCAGCTGTAGAGAAAATGATGGCTGCGCTGGGAAACGCGAGACATCCTTTGGTCATTACCTCTTACTTGGGGCGAAATGCAAAGGCCGTGCAGCAGCTGGTCGCTTTGTGTGACACGCTGGCCATTCCCGTTATTGAGCAAAACGCCAGTCATATGAATTTTCCGTGGGATCACCCGATGCACCAAGGCTTTCAGGGGCGGGAATGGGTGGAGAAGGCGGATGTCATCCTCGTCATCGATTCCGATGCTCCGTGGGTGCAGACTCTTTTCAAGCCCAAGGAGGATTGTCAAATCTACTACATCGATATCGATCCGCTCAAGCAAGATTTGCCTTTGTGGTATATGCCATCTACCTGCTTCTACCAGGCGGATTCTTGTGAAGCACTCGACCAGTTGATCGACGCGATTCACTCGGTTCCCTTGGATGAAGAGGTGATCTCGGAAAGATACGAACGGCTGGCGAGAGCGCATGCGGATCAGCGGGAGCAGTGGAGGCTACGGGAAAAGCAGCCAGAAGATGGCGTGATCACGGCGGAATGGCTGACTGCATGTCTGCGGGAAGTCATTGACGAAGACACGATCGTCATGGATGAGACGATCACCAATGCACTCGCGGTGACTCAGCATCTGCCTCGAACAAAACCTATGACGCATTTTGTGAATGGCGGAAGCTCCTTGGGGTGGGCAGGAGGAGCAGCCTTCGGAGCCAAACTGGCCCAACCGGACAAAACGGTAGTAAGTCTTACCGGGGACGGCTGCTACCTCTTTGGAGTACCAGGCTCCCTGTATTGGATGTCGCGAAGATACCAGGTGCCGTTTCTGACCGTGATCTACAACAATCAGGGCTGGAACGCGACCAAGCAAAATCTGCTGAAGCTCTACCCGGATGGGGCAGCCAAGCGTGACGATCGTTACTGGGTCAATTTTGATCAACCGGCGGATCTCGCGAAGATGGCGGAAGCGGCTGGAGGTGCATACGCCAGAACAGTAGTGGACCCACAAGACTTAAAAGAAGCGCTGCAATCCGGCATGGAGGCCGTGAAAAGCGGACGATCCGCGGTCATTGATGTGCGCATTGCGAAAATATCGAACCAAAAAGATTAGCCCGTATATGGTCAACAGCGATTTTTCATTCATTCTTAGTTCGCAAGGTAAGAAGGGGGTTATTCAGGATGAGAACAGCATGGAAAAGTGTGATCGGTTTGCTCATGTCCACAGCTTTGCTCATGAGTGGCTGTGCCCAATCCAGCTCTACCGGATCGTCTGCGCAGCCAGCAGCGTCCAATGCTACGCCAACCCAACCCAATGCGCAAAACGCAGCACAGGCAGATGCACCCAAGCAAAAGCTGGCTGAAATGACGAAGCTGAATATCGGCAGTGCGGCCCTCACCACACAAGATATTACAACTGTTTTTGTTGGAAAAGAGAAAGGAATCTTTGAGAAATACAATTTGGACGTTCAGATTCAAGGCGTGGAAGGCGGCGTCGTCGCGCTCCGCGGCTTGCAATCGGGCAACTTCGATCTGACGTTTGGCCTGCCGGAAAATGTGATCTCCGGTGTAGCACAAGGAGCCGACATGAAGATTATCGGGGCTTCTGTTTCTGAATCGCTCTTCAAAGTTTTTGTCTCCCCTGACATCCAAAAGGTAGAAGATCTGAAGGGAAAAGCAGCAGCCGTACTCCAACCCAATAACGGAACAGACATGCAGATGAGATGGTGGCTGCAAAATCATGGCCTGCAGCCGGATAAAGACGTGACCATCATTTCGGCTGGAGCATCGCCTGCTCGCTTGGCAGCTTTGAAAACGGGGCAGGTAGCCGTCACGCTCATCGCTACACCCTCTGATGTGGAAGCAGAGAAAGCAGGTATGAAGGAAATCGCGGTAATCAAGGACGAGTTAAAGGGGCTTAACCATGACGTCATTACAGCAAGCGGCAAAATGATCCGTGAAAAACCGGAAGTCCTGAAAGCGTTTATGGCTGCGATGGTGGAATCGATTCAATTTGTGAAAGACCCTAAGAATCTGGATGAGGTCGTGAAAATTGGTGTGAAGGAACTGGGCTTTAGCGAGGAGGTTACACGCAAAGGCTTGGAATTCGTACTGCCCACCATTCCAGATGATGCAAAATTCAATAAAGACGGCATTGAGTTCTCACTCAAAATCGCGAAGGACATCGGGATCATCGATGATAGCCTTACGATCGACAAAGTAATCGACGAAAGCTTTTATCCGAATTGACAGCGAGAGGAGTTGGAGGAAGATGGCGCAGGCAGTTCCCGTATTGGATTTTCATCAGCTCAATGTCATTTACAACGAGGGCGAGCCCAATCAGGTTCACGCTTTAAATAACGTGTCAGCAAAGGTCTATCCCGGAGAATTCATCTCTATCATTGGGCCGAGTGGATGCGGAAAGAGCACGCTTTTGCATACACTCGATGGTTTAAATCGGCCCAGTGCCGGAAAAATCTACATCGATGGTGTGGAAGTCAACGGTCCTGGCGGAGATCGCGCGATGGTATTCCAGGATTTCGCCCTGATGCCCTGGCATACGGTATTCGACAACATTGCTTTTGGATTGCGGCTAGAGAGAAAAAGCAAAAGTGAAATCCAGGAGAAAGTCATGCATTACATTCGCATGGTGGGATTGGATGGCTTCGAGTCCAAGTATCCGCATCAGCTATCCGGCGGGATGAAGCAGCGTGTGGGAATTGCTCGTGCCTTTGCTGTGGAGCCGAAGATTCTGCTCATGGACGAACCGTTTTCCGCCATTGATGAACAGACGAGGGAAATCATGCAGGAGGAAGTCCTGAAGCTGATGCTTCACGAAAAGAAGACGGTTATCTTCATTACGCACTCGATAGACGAGGCTGTGTTTCTCTCAAACCGGATTTTCCTCATGTCAGTTCGTCCCGGCAGGATCGTGGAGGAGCTGACGATTGACATTCCTTACCCGCGTACCTTGGAGACAAAGCTATTGCCTGAATACCAAGACTACAAATCGCAAGTCTGGAACCATTTAAAAGGCGAAGTCAAAAGACAGTATCAAAGGGGGGAAGCTTGATGTCCGAGCTCAGCAAAGCGGTGACGACAGGCAGTACATCCATCCCTGCGAAAAAGAAGAGAAAAAGCATGATCTCTCCAGCCGTAACGTACCCTGTCATTACTGTAGTCATCATTTTGGGGATCTGGGAAATTTTTGGCCAAATCGGGATGATCGATACGTTTATCTTCAACTGGCCGAGTAATATTATCGCAAGCATCTGGCAGTTCATGGCAAACGGCGCTGTCTTCGAGCATTTATTGACCAGCTTCATCGAGCTCGCCATCGGATTTGCTCTGGCACTTATCGGCATTCCCATCGGTCTCGCTCTCGGATACTGGAGAAAGCTTGACTATGCGTTTGATCCGATTATCATCGCTTTGTACACGACACCTGTGATCGCACTGACGCCGCTCTTCATTCTGTGGTTTGGGCTGGGCCTGTTGTCCAAAATCATGATGGTCTTTACGATGTCGATCTTTCCGATCCTCATTAATACAACAGCAGGAGTGAAGACGACAGATACTTCCCTGATCAAGGCAGCGCGTTCCTATGGTGCCACGGAGCTGCAACTGTTTAAAGAGGTCATTTTCCCGTCCTCGATGTCCTACATCGTAACCGGGATCCGATTGGCGATTGGACGCGCTATGATTGCGGTCGTAGTAGCTGAGATGCTCGCTTCCACCCAAGGGATTGGCTATGCAATCAGGCATGCATCCGAGCTGTTTAAGACAGGGGAGTATCTAGGGTATGTAGCCGTACTTATGGTGATTTCGGTCGTTTTGAATCAGCTGCTGAAAGTGCTGGAGCGCAAAATTGCCCCTTGGCGCTTTTGAGCAGAAGCCGCATAGCTTCACAAAAGAAAA
Source organism: Brevibacillus centrosporus (assembly GCF_003710815.1). GTDB lineage: Bacteria > Bacillota > Bacilli > Brevibacillales > Brevibacillaceae > Brevibacillus > Brevibacillus centrosporus. The sequence goes on along the minus strand of NZ_RHHP01000041.1, from coordinate 53,567 downwards.
GGCGTGTAGGAACCAATGGGTTCCACACGCCTTTTTGCAGTGAGTATTACGCGCTTTTCTTTTGAACAGTCTGTGCAGGCATCAGAATCTGCTTCCATTTGATCTGGGGCATGCCGATCGCTGCGAGGATCATCAGGACCCCGCCCCATTGCGACAGCGACACCGACTCACGCAGGACGAAGCTGGACAGGAGAACGACCGCTGGCAGTTCCGCTGCACTGAGAATGGTCGCCAGTCCGTTGCCAATGCGAGGCACGCCCACCGACAAACAAAAGATCGGAATGACGGAACCGAAGAGAGCGACGAGCAGTCCGAATGGCAGCAAGCCTTCCAGTAAGCGTCCATTTATCAGAAAAGCGGGAGGATAGACGATCGAAATCATTACCGACGCCAAGCTAATTGAAATGGCACTTCGCAGGTACGGATTCATGTCCGCCAGAATCCGGCCGCTAAAAAAGATGACAAAGGCAAAGGTCGCTCCTGACAGAAGTCCGCATGCGAGTCCCGTCAAGCTGATGGTCTGCCATCCTGACTCTCCGAGGCCACTCGCAAAGACGGTTCCGATCCCGAGCATCACGATCGATACCCATTTAGCAGGAGATGGCCACTTGCGCTGCGCGACAGATTCCAAAAGGACCCCGATCCAGGTGAACTGAAAGAAAAAAACGATAGCGAGTGATGCAGACATTTGACTGACGGCTTGATGGTAAAAGAAACTGGACGATGCCATCATCAAGCTGACAGGAATGAGCTTTTGCACATATTTCCATTGGAAGCGCTGCTTGGAAAAGAACAGAGCCATGATGGACATGATCAGTCCGCCTAAGATCAATTGACTACTGCTCATCTCATAAGGGGTGAATCCAGCCTGAAAGGATAGCTTCATAAATAAGGACAGAACTCCGTAGCTGCAAGCACCCAGCAAAACCAATAGCACCGATTTCCAGTATGTCATAGGTGAAATTCCCTTCTGAAATAGTGAACTTTTATGAATAAAACCTATTGTACTACAGGTGATTTATTGGTACAATGAAAAATTGCGACTCGCTTTATCTGGTTACTATGGTAGCAAAATGCTCTGCTGCTTTGTTACCACAGCAGTGGACTAAAAGGTGAACTTCGGTACGTATGCTCGCTGTTAATACATAGCGATCTACCAGTAATTCCGTTACACTACTACCATAAGTCTGGCATACGTGGAGGCACAGAGATGAAACAAGGGGTCTTGTACGGGATTGTGGCGTACTTGGCTTGGGGAATGCTTCCGTTTTACTGGAAGCTATTTCAAAGCATGGGGTCATTGGAAATTTTGGCCCACCGAATAGTATGGTCACTCATTTTTGTTCTTTTCATTATTGTCATTACGAAGCGTTGGAAGCCGTTATGGGCGGCGGCGCCCGGAGCGAAGCTAAAGGGAGCGCTGTTCCTGTGCTCCATGCTAATCAGTGCCAACTGGCTGCTGTACATTTGGGCTGTTACCAATGATCACGTGATGGAAGCGAGTCTCGGCTATTACATGAACCCTTTGATCAGCGTATTGCTGGGTGTCATCTTTTTGAAAGAAAAGCTCGGCATCGGACAGTGGGTGGCACTGGGAATGGCTGCACTTGGGGTTATTTTCATCACGGTCGAGTATGGTCAGGTGCCGTGGGTGGCTCTATCGCTCGCTTTGACCTTTGCCTTTTATGGATTGGCGAAAAAGCTGGTCAATCTCGAGGCGATGTTCGGTCTGGCATGGGAAACCGTTTTTGTAACGCCGCTTTCGCTTATCTACCTGTTTATCATTGAAATGAACGGCACAGGTACCGCGTTTGCACTGGAGTGGTGGAAATTCGTTTTGCTTCTACTTGCAGGAGTAGGGACTGCCATGCCGTTGTACTGGTTTGCGCAAGCGACCAAGCGCCTGCCATTGTCGACGTTGGGCTTTATTCAATATTTGTCGCCGACCATCCAGCTGTTGAGCGCTGTTTTCTTGTTTGGGGAAGCGTTCACGACTACGCATTTCATATCGTTCTCCCTGATCTGGGGAGCGATCATCGTCTTTACCCTTAGCTCCATGAAAAAGAAAACGGTGAACGTACCGTTGAAAACGGATCAAGCCGTAAAAGAGCAAGCGTGATCAGAAAAAGAAAACTCCTGAACCACCGGCATTTTGCCTGGCGAATCAGGAGTTTTTTTATGAAATGGAAAAGGGATGACGGCTTACGCCTGCTTGGAACGGCGATAAGCCCCGTGGTTTGTCGGTCCCACGTATTGATTGAGTGCAAACGAATGTCGGATGGCTTCTGTGATAAAGTCCTTGGCAACATTCACGGCTTCGCGAACGGAATTTCCTTTCGCCAGCTCCGCACAGATTGCAGCGGAATACGTGCAGCCTGCACCGTGAGTGAAGGTAGTGTCGAAGCGCTCCGATTCCAGCACCTCAACGGATTGTCCATCATAGTAAACGTCAACAGCATTTCCATGTTGCAGCTTGCTGCCGCCTTTTACCACTACATAGGAAGTTCCGAAGTCGTGAATGCGTTTCGCGGCTTCTTTCATATCTTCTACGCTTTTCAGTGCGCCCAGTCCGCTCAGGATTCCGGCTTCAAAAAGGTTTGGCGTCGCTACGGTTGCGCGAGGCAGCAAAACTTCGCGCAGGCTGATCGCGATCTCTGGATGGAGGGCTTCGTCAGCACCTTTGCAAATCATGACTGGATCGACTACGACGTTTTTCAGTTGGAATTGCTCGATTTTGCGGGCAGCCAGCTCAACCAGCTCAGTCGTTCCCAGCATGCCGGTTTTCGTCGCGTCTACGCCGATCCCTGCGAGTACGGTTTCCAGCTGTTTTTCGAGCACGGCTACATCAATCGGGAACACATCATGATGCCAGCCATTGTGAGGGTCTTGTGCAACGATAACGGTGAGAGCGGTCATTCCGAATACGCCAAGCTCCTGAAAGGTTTTGAGGTCAGCCTGTTGGCCAGCTCCGCCGCTCGTATCGGAACCGGCGATTGTGAGTGCTTTACGCATGGTCATTTTTCTTATCTCCCTTTGTAGTTGAGTAGGAATGTACGATTCCCGTTCGGTGACGGACTTACGCACTGTACTGGACTGTTTTGTTATATCTCTATTGAAAAGGAAAAATACGGCGGTGTCAATAATATTCCCGTAAATGCAAAAAAACCGCTCTCCGGTTTTGCGGATAAGCGGTCGTCTTCGAATGGGTATCTTTTATTTTATGGAAGCAGCGTGATGAAAAGAGAAGCTGATGGACGTAGACATGGATTTCGCGCGTGCAGATGCCAGCTGTTTCGCTTGCTTCGCTGCTTCAAACATGCTCGGTGCCTTGATGATCTCAACCCATTTGCGTGTGGCGGTTTCAAACATAAATCGATAGATGGTCATCTTTATCTGCCCTCTCGTGTTTTCTTCACATCCTTAGTGTATCAGTGATAAGTACGAAAAAGGTTATGGGTTTGTTACATTATTTTGAAGAACATGTTGCATCCATGTGAACTTGAAAAATATTGGCAGTTGCCTGTTACGTTTTTACCGCTCTCACGTCTATAAATGTGTACCCAAATTTTCCATTTTGAGCAAGTGATGAGGGGCGTAGCAGAGATGAAAAATGCAGCAGGAGAGCTGACAGTGACAGGAGTGAATCACAGCTACGGGACAGGAAAGATAAAAGTTCCCGTACTGTTCGATATCAATCTGCACATTAGTAAAGGGGAGTTCGTTGCCCTGTGCGGTTCCTCGGGATCTGGCAAATCGACATTACTGAATTTGCTGGCAGGGTTAACCAAACCGGATGAGGGCAGTGTAATGGTCAGTGGGGAGGAAATATCGCGCTACAGTGAGAATGAGCTGTGCTTGTTCCGGCGTAAGAGCATGGGCTTTATTTTTCAATCCTACAATTTGCTTCCCAATTTGACGGCGCTGGAAAACGTCGAGCTTCCGTTGATTTTTGCAGGGGAAAGTGTCCGCAAGCGACGAGCGCGAGCGCAAGAGATCCTCGAGCATGTGGGCTTGACCGGAAGACTGGACCACAAGCCCAATGAATTGAGCGGTGGACAGCAGCAGCGTGTCAGTATTGCACGGGCATTGGTTAATCAGCCGAGTATCATTCTGGCAGACGAGCCTACGGGGAACTTGGACAGCAAAACCGAGCAGGAGATTCTGACACTCATGCGGCAAATGAACAAGGAAAACAAAACGACGTTCATCATCGTTACCCATGAGCAAGAGGTAGCTGAACAATCCGACAGGGTCATCTATTTGCAGGACGGACGTGTCGTACAAAAAAGGACAAGACCAGCGTAGATGCGGGTATGAGGTGAACGTTTGTGAAAGTAATGGATTCTTTTCGCATTGTTTGGCGAAATCTGTGGCGCATGAAATTGCGTACTGCCCTCACTTCGGTCGGGGTCATGATCGGAACTGCGGCGATCGTCGCGATGATTGCTTTGAGTCTCGGGTTGAAAGAGAATGCTGTCAAAAGCTTGGAGAATTTCGGCAATTTGACTGAGATGGACGTAGAGCCGATGTATTACATACCGGAAGAGGATCGAGTCATTCCGGATGATGAACGAAAGAAGCTGAATTTCGAAGCGGTTCAGGAATTGAAGAAAATTCCCGGTATTGCGGCAGTCATGCCGGTAAAGCGCCTCCAGGAGCAGGCAAAGCTGAAGGTGGGTCGCCGGGAAGGTTATGTGGAGCTGATCGGGGTCGATGTCAACGAGTCAGCAGCCTACCGCAAAAACGATGTAGAAAAGGGTACCTATTTATCGGGTTCTCCGCAAGAGGTCGTCATCGCCTACGATGTGCCGCGAGAAATGCGCGATGTGGAAAAGGAAAAACGGGAGGCGCGCCGCAGTAATGTCGATGCGAGAAAAAATGGCCCTTCCGCGATGCCTCCGCCGGATATGGGGGGAGGGGCCCCGACTGCGCTCAATCTCGTGGATAAGGCAGCCACGATTGTCCTGTCGCGGGAGTACCGTGTTGATGATGAGCCCAAGTACGAAAAGAAAGAGATGCGCGTAAGGGTGGTTGGACAATTGCAAAAGTCTGACAACCAGCGTTATTCCACAGCCGTCTACGTACCGATCAGCGTCGTCAAGGAGTTGAACGATTGGGTCAACCGGGGCAGGGGTGACGAGATGGCGGAAGGCTCCACACGCCGTACTCGCGAAGAAGCCAAGCAGGACCACTTTGAGTTTGATCAGCTGACGGTAAAGGTCGAGTCTCGTGAGAAGGTAGAGAGCGTTGTAAAAGCGCTAAAGGAAAAGGGCTATGAAGTGTGGTCCCCTGCCCGGGAGCTGGAGACGATCAACAAGTTTTTCTTTGTCATTCAGCTCGTATTGGGTGGTATCGCAGCTATTTCCCTTCTGGTCGCGACGATTGGTATCGTCAATACGATGATTATGTCCATTCTGGAGCGTACCAAAGAGATCGGAATTATGAAAGTAATCGGAGCTACTGTTCTCAATATTCGCTGGCTGTTTCTGATGGAGTCTGGCTTCATCGGACTGATCGGCGGATTGACGGGGCTTGGACTGGCATGGGGAGCCGTCGAGGTGGTCAACTACTTCGGCTCAGCAGGTGGACTCATGGACAATTTGAACATGGGCTACGGCAGGGGCGCCGAAGGAGAAGCCGCCGCGAAGCTCGCCGTTATTCCGGGGTGGTTAGCCCTGTTTGCCATCGGTTTTTCTTTTGTTATCGGTTTATTGGCAGGTATTTTCCCTGCGATTAGGGCTTCGCGTTTGAGTGCCCTGCAGGCGATCCGATCTGAATAAGGAAATGTGAGGAACGAGAGAATGAACAAGAAGAAGTGGATCATTATCGGGGCAGTCGTAGCTGTATTAGGTGGAGGCGGCTACTATGGATACACCGCCATGAAGGCAAAGGATGTGGCAACGGAAGAGCAGCCGCAGGAGCAGCCATCTTTTCCTACAGCGATGGTCGACGTAGGGGAAGTCAAAAAGACGATTTTTGCATCCGGTACCGTTGAGGCAAAAGCACGGGAAGAAGTAAAACCGGAGATCAGCGGCAAGGTCGAGCGCCTGCTGGTCAGCGAAGGGCAGTCCGTGAAAAAAGGGGACGTGCTGTTTACGGTAGACAGCACGGATGCACAGCTGGAGCTCCAAAAACAGGAGCTGAGCATACTCCGTGCCCAGAAGGAACTGGATGAGCTCAAGCAAAAGAAAGATCGAATCCTGGCAGATAAGATGGGGAAGGTCAAGGAAGTGCTGGTAAAGGAAGGCGATGTGGTCACGCCGGATTCCGTGGTTGCCAAGCTGACGAACACCGACTATTTGAAAATAACAGGGAAGTTTAGCGCATATGAAGCGGAGCAATTCCGGATTGGTCAAAAGGTAAAGGTATTCGTTACCGCCTCTTTGTATTACGTGGACGGGACGATAACCGATATCGATCTGGTGGGACAAAAAGAAAAAGGAATCGGCGGCGTGCACAATGTGGAAGTGCAGGTGAAAAAACCGGGTGCCCTTTATGTCGGGGACATGGGGGAAGTCCAGTTCACCGATGCCAAGGGTGTACTGTACGCGAGCCAGATGGCTACGCCGTTTGAGCTGCCTGACGAAATGGAGCTTTTGGCAGGGACTCATGGAAAGATTGGAAAGGTCGAGGTGGAGAAGGACGACGAGATCAAGGTCGGACAACTTTTGTTTAAAATGGATATGACGTCATCCGAGCTGGAGCTGCGGGAAAAAGAACTCGCACTCAAAGAATCGCTTCTGACGATGGAACAGAAGAAGCGCGAGATCGCGAAAAAGCAAGTGGAGGCGCCAATCAACGGAGTCATTACCAAGCTGAATGTAAAGGAAGGGGAGACCCCAACCTCAGGAGAGCCTGCTGTAGTGATCATGGATGCGACATCTGTCTATTTTCTTGCCGCGGTGGATGAGATTGATATTCCGGCGATCAAGATGGGACAGAGCGTGGATGTGTACGTAACTGCATTTGGCAATCGTCCATTTAAAGGCAAGGTAATCGAAATCCCGAAAGAAGGCACCAAGGAAGACAAATCGGTACGGTTCGCTGTGAAGGTCGAATTGAGTGAAACCAGTGAAATGAAGCATGGCATGACGGGTGACTGCGATATTTACGTGGAGCAGAAGGACCAGGTAAAACGGCTTCCTTTGAATGCCGTTGAGGTAATGGAAGAAGGCAAAGGCACAGTCATGATCAAGGATCCTTCAACAGGTCAGCCGTCTCCAAAAGAAGTAGAGATTGGTGTGGAGGGCTCGGACTTTATCGAGATCAAGAGCGGGTTGGAAGAAGGGGCAGAGGTACTGGTGACCAATGTCTGATCCATAATGGCATAGAAGTCACAAAAACATCCTCGGGCTGCATGTTTGCTGCATGCATAGCACGAGGATGTTTTTTTATCGAACTTCTTTTTTTAAAAGGAAGCAGGGGATAAGGGCAGCGTTTGAACCATTTTCTTCGTCAAACTCTGTAGGGGATCGGAGATGAAGATACCTTTCTCCTGACGAAATTGGCGTGCGGCGGGAGCCATGGACAGCTGGGCTGCCGACAGGATGGAATCCTCCTCGGATAGGGCTAGCATGGTTTCCCAGAGGATCTCCTGGTAAGCTTGCTGCTTGTTCTCCATGATCAGGGAAAATGCTCCATCAATCAAATGAATGCTGATCTGGGGAGTGCATCTGTGCAGAGCTGCCTGCTGCCATAATCGGTCCATGGTGGGTTTGACAGTGGCAGGATTGGTGAACAGGATGGTTTGCTTGCCTGAACGTCTGGCAGCTTCTTCTAAAAAGGGTCCATCGATGGTAAAGATCGGGATGTCTCGTTCAGATTCGTGCTCGGATGTCAGCGTGGCTGCGTATTGCGTGCATGTGATGACGATGGCGTCCGGCGTGCTCGCTTGCATCCAGGAGAGCTGACTGTCCAGCTTCGCTTCGGCTTCCGCGCGCGTTGGCGGCTGACTGTTGGCCGATTGCAAAAGCAATCCGGGATCGACGTAGTGGGCAAGCTCTACCTTCCATTGCGAAAAAGCATCATCCACAAGCGCGATATTCGAATGATGACCGTGCAGGCAAGCGACCTTTTTCATACATGTGCCTCCATATTACTTGGCTTGTGGGCAATTACACGGATGCGCTTGTAGTCGACATACCACTGACCATTCTGATAGAGCACAGGACGCAAAAGCTCGCTGATCTCGGTGCAAACCTCATCAATTTCTGCGGCGGTCAGGCCCGTGAAAAAAGGACTGCAAAACGAATCCAGCCAATGCCGCAATCCTCGGTCGCCGTCTGGCATGAGAGTGGGTCTGTCAAAATGAGAGGAGAGAACGACCCGAAACCCTTGACGTTCTAAGAGTGTCGTATATTCACCGATGCTAGGGAAGTACCAGGGAAAGCGATCGTCGGAAGAAATCCCTCTCGCACCAAGAGCGGTATGCAGGGCATCGGTAACCTGCTTGCAGTTGTCTTTTCCACCGAACTCTGCCACGAATCGTCCGCCGGGTTTCAGAGCCAGCCAAACGGATTCCACGACAGATTCCGGACGCTTCATCCAGTGCAGGGCGGCATTGGAAAAGACTGCATCGTACTGTTTGGACGAGCGGAATGTATGAGCATCAGCGATCTGAAACGACAGACCAGGGTACTTCGTACGAGCAGCTTCGATCATGGCAGGGGAAAAGTCGGTCCCCTCTACATGCGCCCCACTTTCGGCCAGCTGGGCAGTCAGATCTCCAGTCCCGCACCCGATATCCAAAATGCTTTCTCCGGAAACCGGTTGTAGCCAGTCAATCAATCCTCTGCCATAATGAGAAACGAAGTTCATTTTTTCATCGTAGTGGGTTGCGTTCCATTGGTTGGTTTGCGTCACGAGAATCCCTCCTTGACCTAGTTTTACCAGCTAGGTAGGTATTCGTCAAATCTATATAAATTATCATGTTTATAGTATTTTCCTATATCTAGGCGGCGGTAGTTGAGCGAAGGAGATGGAGGGAAGTTTTCCCTGTCAAGAAACAAAAAGGAGAAAAGGCTGAATTTGTCGAATGGTAACCAGTAGAATATGAAGTAGAGAAAGTGAGAGGACATCAATTGAAAAAATGGGTTGTATCAGCGCTTTTAGTGTGTCTGGCTACTGGCAGCCTTCTGTCAGGTGCAACGGTTTCGCCAGCCATGGGGGCGACTACAACGATGAAGCGGACCAGCCAGGCACCTGCGCCTGTGCAAAAGCCGATTCATGACATGATCGTTTTTAATGATTTTCAGGTCGCTGGCTTGTCGGCTGGTGGATGGAATTGGGTGAAAAATGACGAGTTTATCCTTCCCCCCGATACCCCGCTAGATATTGACGTGACGCAAACGACCTATGGAAGTGGAACAAATGTAAGCAGGAGCGAAGTATTCCTGGATGGTACGGAATTGACGGCCTTCCAGAATGAAAAGACAGCAGCGCAAGCTTCTTTGAAGTGGCAGATCCCTCGATTTACAATCCCTTCTGCGCAGCTATCTCCTGGCATACATACGCTGACCTTTGTCGTGACCGATGCGAAAGGGCAAAAAAGCACGGTGCATATACGGTTTCGTGTAGAAGAGCAGAATTATCCGTACATCTATGAAGGAGAAAAGGCGACAGGCGATGCTATTCCTTCCGGGGATACAGTTGCTATTTTTGGTTTGTTTGGTTCAAAGGTTTTCTCCAGTAAGATTGCTGGAACGTGGAGCTTGTCAAACAAAACGACCAATACGGAAATGAGGTCTGTGAAGGGAAGCGTGTTTTCCTCGGGTTCACTTAAAGGCGGGAAATACGAGGTGGTATTCACACCAGATGACGGCGCACTAACACCATGGATGGTCAATCTTCAAGTTGGTCCAGCGGAAGTATATATGGGGACAAATGAAACTGGACAGAAGCTATCTCCCAATCAGAAAATTAGCGCTACCAAAGCACCGGACACCATTTCGTTGTATGCCCCTTTTCCGGGGAAATGGTGGGTGAACGGTACTGGACAGACACTGACGGACTCGCAGCATTTCGATGTTGTCATCCCAGAAACGTTGGCGGGCTTGACGATTAGTGTGACATACGAGCCAAATACAGGGAAAGACGAACAGGCAATACAGATGGATACAAGCTCTACTATTCAAATCCAGGTCCCTGGTACGCCTGCGGTGTGTGAACCTACTACGGCTACTGCCAATATGGACGTATTGATGCAAAATAATGATAAATCGTCCCTGATGGTGGAACGCCGAAATTTGTATTCTACGAGTGCTACCGTAAGGCTGTATCAAAATCCCGTTCATCTCATTTGGCTTGCGACTGCTGCTGCTCATGTAGAGTTTGGAAGCGAAGAAGATGATGATGAGGGACCAGGCGTTTGGGCAGTGGATAATGTAGTAGTTGACGCATCCAAACTAAACGGGGATCACACAGCTCTCAAGCTTTCCAGTTTTAATCCGGGACGCTATAAGGTCAATTATTACAGTAAACGTGAGCCCCATCAGTCCTGGTGCGGTTACATTCAAGTCATAGAAAGTTCTCGTCCTATTTCTTCTGCACCGTCTTGTGATATTGGGGACTCTGGAGCAATCCCTTACCCGACTCCATTGAGATTGGTTTCGAAAAAAGGTCAACAGTATCAAGATGGTGACCATATTGTAGTGGACTCGAAAAGCGATTTGAACGATCTCGAAGAGTTAGTACTCATGTCGACTCATGTTGTGAATAAAGGGACGAAACGAATCATTCTGAACGCAAGTAGTAGGACGGACAGGCGTTACGTCCACGTTCCTGATCTGGTTTGGGAGGACGGGGCAACATCGCTCGGGTCGGGACAAGAGAGTAGCGGTGCGACGATACAATCCAGTAATGAAGTAAAGATCATTTATAATGACAAAGTACTCACTACGATTAAACCGTCCCGCTCTACAAGAGATGATGACAGATCAGATGATACAGGCGTCGATTCATTAAACGTCAAGCAACTTATCGATTTTCAGGATGGTAAGCCCGGCGTCTATTCGATCGAAGTGACCAACACTATGGAATATCTTACGTGCCAGGTCACATATGGCGGAAAATCCTACACGAAGGATACCGACCTATTAGAAAAGAAACAGAAAATGACTCTGAAGATCGAAGTCAAATAAACTTGTACGGAACCCTCTGCCCAGCAGGGGGTTTTTCCAATAGGAGGGTACCTTCATGACCGAGGAACAGCTAGCGGTCCTAGAGAAGTTTGGTTTTCGTGTAGAAGGAGAACAGCTGAAACATTTTAAACTGGGAATCGTAAGAGAAAAAGAGGAGTTTGCCCGATTTTCTTCGACGGAAGAGCTGCAGGCATACGTAAAGCAGATCCTTCGAAATCAATGCTTGTGGAAACGGCAGGAGTAACATAAGGAACACGATGATTTTTCCCAAGGAGGCTACAGATGGAGATAGAGACAAAGGATCAATTACTTCAGGGATTAAAAGAAGTGGAGAAATGGGAGAGCGAGCAAAAGGATCTCTGGTTTTGGGAAAAGCTTGGACGCCTACCTTTCGTTCTTCTAGATCGAATCACGCCGAATTTCGTCCGGGAAAAGCTAGGAACAGCCGTTGACGAGATGGCTGTCTTTTTGGAGACAGGCGGATCGTATCTGGTTCAAGATGAAGCGGTGTACAGCAGGTTTCGCTCGCGAATGGCAGGAGCAGGACAGCCCTCAGGTGAGGTGGCTTATGTGGCAGCACAAGCTCCAGTAAAACTGATGGATGATGTAGCACGTGAGCTGAGTGAGTCACGCTCTACGTTTGCTACCGTACAGGGGGCCACTACGGGGATTGGCGGCATTTTCACGCTTGCTCTGGATATACCGCTTTTGCTGGGTACTTCGTTGAAGGTCTTGCAGGAGATGGCGCTCAGCTACGGCTATCGTCCTGAGGAGAAGCGGGAGCGTTTGTTTGTCGTGAAATGTCTGCAGTTTGCTTCTTCTGATATCGTAGGAAAAAAGGCGATTCTCGAAGAGCTTTCGCAGTTTGACAATCCGGCGGCACAAAAGGATGTGATGGCCCAGCTGCAGGGATGGCGAGAGGTCGTGGTGACCTATACGGAGAATTTCGGATGGAAGAAGCTGTTTCAGCTGGTTCCAATCGCAGGTATCCTTTTTGGTGCCTACCTCAATCGCTCCACCGTTCAGGATGTCGCCGAAGCGGGGATGATGCTGTACCGCAAGAGGCGCATCCTGGAGCGGTTGAGACAGGCCAAAGAGCCTGTGGACGTTACAAAGTCCACTCTTCAGCCGTAATGGCATACATGTTATGGTCTTCCCAGGCACCGTTGATTTTCAGGTACCGTAAAGATTTTCCTTCATAGCGGAACCCGTTCTTTTCCAGCACGCGGATTGAGCCTGCGTTATGAGGCATCACGCCAGCCTGAACACGGTGCAATTGGGCTTTAGTAAAAGCGAATTGCAAGGCGAGCCTTACAGCCTGTGTCGTGTACCCTTTGCCATTGTGCGATTGATCGAGGAAGTAGCCCAATGTAGCGTTCTGCCATACCCCTCGCACTACGTTGGATAAAGCGACCCTTCCGATCATTTGCTCGTTTTCTTGCAAAAAAACACCGAAGGCAAAGCCGCGATCATTGGCAAAATCCCGAATAGACTGCTCGATTTGCTCCTGCTGACCTTCGCGGGTATGGAAGGAAGCAGGGCGAATCGGCTCAAAAGGCTGAAGAAACGGATGATTTCGTACACGCAGTTCGAGTAGTTCATCTACGTCTTTTTCTTGCAGAGGGCGCAAATAAATGGAATCCGTATGTAGTTGCAAGGGTTCTTCCTCCTCAAACAAAAAATGTGGGAGGAAAATTTTATCATATGCGCTTTCTGCTGTAAAGGATAGGGTCGTTGGAGCTAGCCGAGGAGCTCAACAAAGGATACGCCAAAGGCTTTGCAAACCTCGACTTCCTTAGGTGTCGGGGCGAGCTCGATTTTCAAACCCTCCAAAGGTGTTTCCGCACCGCATTCACGTGCTTTTTGCAAGAAAATGTCTACAGCGGCACCGACATGCTCATATGCGGAGTCGCATGAACCGAAAGCGGCGACTTTTTTGCCGGCAAGACTGATGGTATCCATGCCGTCATAAAAATCCATGCACTCATCCGGAAGCTCTCCATCTCCCCACGTATATGCCCCAAGTAGAATCGCGTCGTACGATTCCATCTCCTGTGCCGTTGCGTCAAATACTTCTTTTATTTCGAGCGTAGCGCCCGTGGAACGAACGCCTTCTGCGATTGCTTCCGCGATTTCTTGCGTGTTTCCTGACATGCTTGCGTAAACCATCAAAATGTTTGCCATAAAATTCAATGTCCTCCAATCAGATAATGAAAATCATTCTCAGATACAAATTAATGAAAATGATTCTCTTTGTCAATACGGATTTTTTCTTTCTCAGAAACTGTTGCCACACCGATGCGATTTTGGTAGAGTTAAGTGAAATTATCAATAAAGTTAGTCTAAATAGAGGTGCGCTGAGGAAGAGTACATCTTTTCGCAATCTGTCCGGGGGCAGGGAAGGAAGGAAAGGCTAAGGCGCCGAAGCTTTTGTTATTCCCCTGAATAACAAGGGTTGGGGTGCTCGTAAAAAATGATCATCCTGTCACGAGAGCAGAACGGCTCTTGTGGAGCGCTATTTACGATTTGCTGCCGAGATATCGAAAGCAATGAGTTGGCGCATGCACTCATTGCTTTTTTTCGTCTTCGGAAAACTTGTTTTGGAAGTGGTTTTTTAGTAAATAAGGATGTATGTGGCATGCTTATTTACATCAGGCAAACGATGCGCCCCTATGTTTCGGGAAGCGGCCTTTGCCATACATTTTTCAAATGGTTTTGACTAAAAGGAGGATCTACCTGTGAACATGATGGATGCGAATGAAATTATCTCGTTTATTCAAAAAAGCGAAAAGAAAACCCCTGTGAAACTATACGTAAAAGGAAATTTGGAAGGCATCGATTTTGGGGCGAGTGCAAAAGCATTCATTACAGGTAATACCGGCGTAGTGTTTGGTGAGTGGAAAGAAATCGAGCCGGTACTCGCTCAAAACGCTGAGAAAATCGAAGACTATGTAGTTGAAAGTGACCGTCGCAATTCCGCGATTCCATTGCTGGATACCAAAGGCATTCAAGCCCGCATCGAGCCAGGTGCCATCATCCGCGACCAAGTAACCATCGGAAACAACGCAGTTATTATGATGGGGGCATCGATCAATATTGGTGCAGTGATCGGTGAAGGCACCATGATCGATATGAACGTTGTAGTAGGCGGCCGTGGCACAATCGGAAAAAACTGCCATATTGGAGCAGGCTCTGTCATTGCAGGCGTAATCGAACCACCATCTGCACAGCCAGTTGTGGTTGAAGACGATGTTCTCATCGGCGCGAATGCAGTCATCCTCGAGGGAATCCGCGTAGGAAAAGGCGCAGTTGTAGCAGCAGGTGCAGTCGTGATCGAAGACGTACCGCCGTACACAGTAGTAGCGGGTACACCAGCGCGTGTGATCAAGCAAATCGACGAAAAAACTCGTTCCAAGACAGAAATCAAGCAGGAGCTACGTCAGCTGTAAGGGGTGCAGGAACATGGATTGGCGCTCACTCGATGAACAATACATTGTATCCACATACAAACGGTTGCCTATTGCGATTGCAAAAGGCGAAGGCAACTACCTGTACGACACCAATGGCAAAAGCTATCTTGACTTGTTTACCGGCCTTGCGGTCAATGTGCTCGGACATTCCCATCCCCGTGTTTTGAGAGCTTTGCATGAGCAGGGCGATCTGTTTTTGCATATCTCCAACGTGTTTCTCAACCAGCCAGCCATTCGATTGGCCAAGCGATTGGTTGAGAACACCATTGCGGGTAAAGTCTTTTTCACCAATTCGGGAGCAGAGGCGACTGAATCGGCGATTAAACTGATCCACAAATGGACGAAAACGGATGGGGCAGGTCGCGAAGGAATTGTTGTCCTGCGCAACAGCTTCCACGGCCGCACGCTTGGAGCGGTTCGTCTGACCAGACAAGCCCATGTCTATCAGGATTTCCCGCAACCAGCATTCCCGGTATATGAGCTGGATGCAGAAGATACAGAGGGGCTTCGAGCCATCTGTCGCGAAGCCAAACCTGCAGCTGTCTTGATGGAGCCCGTGCTTGGATCCGGTGGTGTAGTTCCCCTCACGGAATCGTTCCTGCGCGAGGTAGAAACGATTTGCCGAGAAGAAGGCATGTTGTTTGCCATGGACGAAATTCAAACAGGCATGGGTCGCACCGGTAAGCTTTTTGCTTATCAGCATGCAGGAGTGACTCCAGACCTGATTCTCTTCGCCAAAGGCGTCGGTGGCGGATTGCCTCTCGGTGGGGTGATCGCTGGAACGAAGCTGATGAACCAGTTCAAGCCAGGTGATCACGGTACGACATTTGCTCCATCGCCACTTTCAGCTGCACTTGGGAATGCAGTGATGGATGAACTGCTTGACCCGGATTTTTCCTCTTCTGTTGCTGAGGTGATTGAGTATCTGTGGTCTGGCTTGGAGGATTTGCGTTCAAGGCTTCCCGAGCAGCTTCAAGCATTGCGCGGAAAGGGCATGATGGTTGGGATCCCGCTATCTGTCACGCCTGAAGAAGCAAGCCGTCTGCAGAGCAATTTGCTCGAAGAAGGAATCTTGGTCGACGTTACGCAAAAGACGATCGTTCGATTGCTGCCGCCGCTCACACTCACCAAAGAAGATGTGGATCACTTCCTTGCCGTGTTTGCGCGCCAGCTGAAAACGTCAAGTCCGGCACAGGAGGCGTAGGCAAATGGCTACATCTACGTTTGTACAGATTCGGCGTGACCTCCATCAAATACCGGAGCCAGGGTTTCAAGAAGTGAAAACCCAGCAATATTTGCTCCGCTATTTGGAAGGCCTGCCACAGGACCGTGTTCAGATTCAGACGTGGCGTACAGGGATTCTCGTAAGAATTCCAGGGACTGATCCAAAGCGCACGATTGCATGGCGTACAGATATGGACGGGCTCCCGATAGCTGAGGAGACGTCCTATCCTTTCCGTTCCTTGCATGAAGGCTTTATGCACGCTTGCGGTCATGACATGCACATGTCGATTGCCCTTGGATTAGTGACGCATTTTGTTCATCATCCGATTGCGGACAATTTGCTGTTTCTCTTTCAGCCTGCAGAAGAAGGCCCTGGTGGCGCTTTGCCGATGATGCAGAGTGAAGAGTTTGCTCTTTGGAAACCCGATTGCATTTTTGCCCTGCACATCGCGCCAGAGTATCCGGTGGGACAGATCGCGACGAAGCCGGGCATTCTGTTTGCCAATACGTCCGAATTGTTTGTGGATCTGGTGGGAAAAGGCGGACATGCGGCGTTCCCTCATCAGGCGAATGACATGGTCGTAGCTGGTAGCCATCTGTTGACGCAGCTGCAATCGATCGTTTCCCGGAATATCGACCCTCTAGATTCGGCTGTCATCACAGTCGGTAAAATCGAGAGCGGAACGAAGCAAAATATTATCGCAGAGCGGGCCAGACTCGAAGGTACCATCCGTACGTTCTCGATGGAATCCATGGCTCGGGTAAAAAGTCGCATCGAGGCACTGGTCAAGGGGATAGAAGCGGGCTTTGCGTGCACGGCTACCATCGACTATGGCTGCGGCTATTGCCAGGTTTATAATGAAGAGGCATTGACGGAGGAGTTCATGCAATGGGTTTCCGAGGAATGCCCAGACGTGACCCTGATTCATTGCAAGGAAGCGATGACCGGAGAAGACTTCGGATACTTCCTCAGTGAAATTCCTGGCTTCTTGTTCTGGCTTGGAGTCAATACCCCGTACGGCCTGCATCATTCCAAGATCGAGCCTAGTGAAGATGCCATCGAGGTGGCGATCCATCTCGTCTCACGTTACTTCACCAAGCTGTCTGAGAGACCATAACCTGTTTTTCCATACGAAGGAGCAGCTTAGTAGAGGCTGCTCCTTTTGTTGTCAAGGGTACTTCCTTCTTATTCACACCTCTTGTGCATAAGTCTTTCCTCCTGATTGTTTTGAACTTGTGGATACTGTGGATATTGTTGAAAAAAGTTCGAGCAAGACCACAACTTTTTGCTTGTTTAGGCGTATAAACTAGTAAGAAAAAATTCGGAATAACAAGCGCTGCCGCGCAAACATACAGGAGGACTAAGACATGAAAAAAGCATGGTTGTCGGCCTTGTTGTCGTTGACTGTTGTGGCTGGAGTAGGAAGCACTGCTTTGGGCGAGGGCTCCATGAGAGTATTCATGGGCGGAGAACGTATCGTGAACAGTATGGGATCGTCCAATGCCAATTCGGTGGAGGATTTGGTCAATAAAATGGGCGGGTTCGCCAATTACGATCAAGGCTCCGGGAAAATGGAAATTATTAAGCCAAACGTGAATATTCTGGTGTTAGAGGGGATTCAGCAAACGCGGAATAAAACCGTCGTTTTCAGCAACCCGATCAAGGGCTACAGCGATAAAAATGTGCCGCGTACCTTTAATGCGTTTGTAGAGGTTGACAATGCGCCCGTCGCCAAGGATTTGCGTATGCAGCTCGTCTTGATTTCACCAGAAGGGAAAGAAGTAGACAAAGGGAAAGAATGGAAATACTCCACTCAGAATGCGAATAGCTTCTATTTTTCTGAGCCATTCGTATCGACGAAGCTGGAAACCTATGGAACGTATACGATTCAGGTCCGGATGAAAACCGAGCAATTCAAGTCGTACATCGTTGTCGGCGAGAACACGTTTACAGTTGGAAGATAAAATAATAGCTTGTTTGCGTTCCCACGTGGCTTGTTCGCATGGTATAATAGGTGGAAAAGCCGATATACATGGTGAAAGCGAGTACATGAAAGAAAGGAACGATGGGAGCGAATGGAGACAAATCCCCCGCGATCATCCACAGACGTAGAAGGCCCGAGTATACGCATCGCCTGGAAGGATGATCATTCTATCCAGGCAGAGTGGAACATGACGAAGGAGTTTGAGCAGGAAGTGGAAAAGAAATTTGCCATCCCTTTTGCTGAACTGCCCTTTGTCTTACGCCTTTTCGATGTGACTGACCGCAAAGAGATCCGCGATGACGGAACTGACCTTTACACTGATTTTGATATCAACCACCGTTCGTCCGAGTGGATTCTTTACGGAGTTACGCAAGGATTGGAATATTGTGTTGATTTGGGCATTCGAATGGTTGATGGAAGGTTTTTTTCACTATCGCGATCTCAAATGATTTGATCAACGTGCTCATGAATAAGGAAGACCCTCTGAAAAGAGGGTCTTTTTGTGTTGCTCAAGGCATTTGCCGCTGTTTATCGAGCAAGCGAAGGGCTACAGCGAGTACGGCCCAAACAGGCATCGGCTCATCCAGCTTGCTTAGCCATTCAGGGGAAGTGAGCAGGCCTTCCTTTAGAGCCCGCGTTCCCAGGTCGACTTTCCAGGCTGGATAGCCGGAGGGCTCTTCGGGAGCAAACTGGTCGTATTGGCTCAGATCGTATGTCCGGACGAGGGTGGTTAGCTTTTCTGCATATTTAGAGTCAGTGGCATAGCCGGCTTTCTGAAGCGCTTCTGCGGCTTCCTCGGGGGTTGCAGCCATGATTACTTTTTTGTACAAAGGTTTTTGCAAAAAGTCGGCATGATCGTCCAGAGACTGCTGGTAGTTGTAATAGGCCTTGAATTGCGCGGTTTGCGTGACGATCTTCCCGTTTACCTCTTCTTTGGTAACGACATTAACAGAGCCTGCTGTTCCAGTCCCTTTGATGCCAAATAAGTTATAGGAGGATCTGCCTGTCGTCGAATCGATCGGCACCTTTTTCCCCCATCCCGATTCCAGGATCGCCTGCGCAATGGTAATGGAAGGGAGGACATGATGCGTCAAGTACGTTTGCCTGGCGGAACCAGCCACCAGATTAATGAATTCCTGCGCTTCCATAAGTCACCTCACCTCTCTTGTTTGACGAGTAAAGGTTCTCTTTTCTTACTACCTTATGGAAATGTACTGGCAAGGGAGATACAAAAAAGAAAAAACAGCCGATTGACTCAGCTGTTTGGTGGTTGTGCTATGGTTTTCGCGGTTGAAAATACTGAATTCGTTTGTTGAACAAATGCAGTTCAGCCTTGTAATCCTTGGCCAGATAACGGCAGTACTCATTGGCTTTATTTTTGTCCCCGTGCGTAGCTGAATCCGGTAGTGAGATTTGAATGTAGTGCATCTCTTGCCCGTTTACTTCAGTGGAGCCGATCCCGACGACAATCGCTTTGTACATGTTCGGGTCTTTTCCTTTGAGCAGGAACCAGGAGCCTTTGCCCTCCGCTCGTTCCTCCAGGGTATAAGGAAAGGCGGCCTCGGCATATGACCAGCCGAGCTGCTGGCCTGTTTTGGTTGTCATGTCGACATATCGAGTAAACTTTGCTTTCACGTCCTCTATATCCGCGTGCGTAGCAGTAGATCCTTCTACGAAATAAATGTAGGCCGATTGAAGTTTCACGATTGCACTCACTCCTAGTACCGAGAATGTCTGCGTTTAGTTTAGCATTGCTTCCACTCTTTGACAATGCGCCAATTCTTAAGTAAAAATAATTGCGTGTCTTTTCTGAAAAGTGTAAAATATAATTACTGTTTATATTGGAATGCATGAAAGATAAAGAATCACATGGAGGAATAGTCCCTATGCAGGAGGTCTCAATTAGAAACGTATTTGAAGCGCTTAACACTATGCGCGCCATCGACGTGGTGAATAAAGAGGACTGGGAGCGAGCAGCGAAGGAAGCGGAGCTGGATTCCTCCGTGCAATTAAACATCCTTTGGATCATCTATTGCTACGAAGGCGTACGCGTCACACAAATTGCCGACTGGACCTTCTGGCATCCTTCATCAATTGTGATTCATATCAAGAAGTTGATGGAAAAAGGGATGGTAACGATCGAAAAGTCGGAGTTGGATGGTCGTGTTGTCCATGTTTATCCAACGGAAAAAGGAAAATCGGTCATCGAAGCCAGCCGTAGAAGCGTGCCATCTATTTTTCGTTTGACGTATGCATTGGAGAAAATGGAGGAACGCTACAGTACAGCGGTAGTAGAGTTATTCTTTGAATGTCTTTCCTTTGTCGCGCAATCCTTGCACGGGGCAGAAAAGGTTCGCTGGATTCAGGAAGGCGAAGATCGCATTCCGAATTCCAAGCACTTGATCAGTTAAGGAGCAGGTGTGGCAAAAAGGTGGGTTTTCGCGTATACTTATTAATACTCCGAATATTTACATAATGAATATTCGGGCCAAACTTCAGATGAGGAGGGATTGCTGATGGAGCACTACGACCACTTGTACGAGGAGTCGGAGAACGCCAATGTACGTTTTCTAGGATTGGTCTCGGAAGGAACTCGCCATGATTTTGGGATTGTGTTTACGAACAAGTTTTATGGAAAGCCATTGGTGATCTGTATGCAGACGGGGCAATCTACCCTTCTCGGTTCAGAGGATGTCGTAAATCCTGGATATCTGCAAAAGATTTTCCGGCTCGATTCTGAAAGCGAAGCGGAAACCCTCGCTCAATTTTTCCAAGAGTACCTACCTACTATCCCTTTTGAAGAAAATCAGTACTAGCAAGCGAGCAGAAGACTTTCTTCTGCTCGTTTTTAATGTAGATCAGGTATCATGGCAATGAAGGGAAACAAAAAGATCAAGTGGACAGGGGAGAGACAAATGAACAGTCATCAATGGCTGGTCCCCGCTCAAAAAGGATCAATGGTACTGATCCATGGGACGGGAGAGCACTATGGTCGATACGAGCATGTGGCTGCTTTTTTCAACGAACGGGGATGGAGTGTCTTCACCGGTGACTTGCCTGGATGGGGAAGGTCTGCTGGCAGGAGAGGACATATCGAGTCCTTTCAGCAATACATAGAGGCTGTCGAGGATTGGATGACAAAAGCTCGCAGTGCGACTCCTGCCGGGCAGCCATTATACCTATTGGGGCATAGCTTGGGAGGACTTGTAGCCACAAGATATGTTCAAATGAAAGGGGACGCTGATGGGCTCACAGGCCTAATTCTGACTTCTCCATGTCTTGAACTGAAGCTGCAGGTTCCTGCTTGGAAGGCGCAGCTTGCTCGCATGCTGGATCAATTCATGCCGACGTTGGCGATGCCAAACGGGGTGAAGGCGGACATGGTCTCCAGAGATTTATCCGTTCAGGCAGCCTATGTAACAGATCCATTGAACTATCCCAAAGTAAGTGTCAGATGGTTTCAAGAATTGCTGCGAGCCATGGAAAGTGCTTGGGCGGATAGAGATCACATCAACGTGCCTGTTCTTGTCCTGCAGGCAGGGGATGACGCCATCATCAATGCAGATGCGATCGAGCGCTTTACGGGCGGCTTGCGTGCTCCAAATTCGTTTCATCGCTTTTCTGGCCTGCGTCACGAAGTGCTGAACGAGCCCGAGAAAGAACAGATCATGGAGCAGATGGAAGCATGGATGGAGCAAATGGCAAAATTAAATGTGACATACTAATCGACAAAAGATGTGTTAAATTACCGTATTGACTCCTAATGGTGTGTCATATTAAGATGTATATAACATCACATTATCGAGGATATGACCATCACTCATGCTGCTTTCGGCAGTGTGACAGCGGAGGGGAATATAGATGGGAACAATTGTATGTCAGACTTGCGGAACCATCATCGAGCACTTTGAATGCAACTCGGTGAAAACGCTTTATGCGGTATGCAGCTGCGATTGCGGGCACAGTGAAAAACAAGAAAGAGAATAGTTTACCGACTACAGGCCCACTGCGCAAGGCCTGTTTTTTTTGACATCCTACTCCTCATGGGGGATAATAGAGAAGAGTGAAAATCGTTGCAAGAGGAGGAATAGTTTCATGAAGCGTAGACCCGTACAGGGGTTGATGGCCGCGGCTTTACTGGTCACCTCTCTGTGGAGCGCGTCACCGGCATTTGCCAGCAGCAGACTTGGCGAAGAAGTCAAAATTGACGTGAGCCAGCCTGAGGTTGATAAAGCAGGATTTGACATTTCAGCTGACTATGCCGTGTGGATGGTTGAAGGAGAAAAAACCATCACTTTATATGATTTGGATGACAATTCAGAAACGCAAATTGGCAACAAATCTTCTGCCAAGACAAGCCCACGTGTAGATGGAAATTACGTCGTTTGGATTGACTCTCGCGATGGTGGAACAGACGTGTACATGTACGACGTTTCCAAGAAGAAAGAATCGTTGGTTTCGAGTGGGTCCAAAGTGACGCAGCTCGAGATCTCTGGAAAAAACATCGTATGGGACGACAAGAGTGACAAAGGAACGGACATCTACCTGTACAACATAACTTCCGGTGATGTGGAGCAGATCACCAATAGCGGTGAAGCCAGCAATCCTTCTGTGGGCGATACATACGTTGCATGGCAAGATGAGCGCAATGGCAACTACGATATTTACACCTACAATCTGAAAACCAAAGCGGAAAAAGCCGCTGTAACAGCAAAAGGGGATCAGGTAAACCCGTCTATCTCTGAGGATGTCATCATTTTCGAAGATCAAAGCGGGGAGTATAATCAAGTCAGCTCTTATGACATTGCAAAAAGCAAAACAATCAAGCTGACAGATGATTCCAGCAACAAATCCTTGCCGCATATTTTTGACACAGATTTTGTAGTGATTGATAATGGAGATCTATACTTCGGTGAAGCTACCAAAACAGGTAAACGAAAAGCAGCAAGCTCCATTTACGATAAACTGCAGCCGCGTATCTATGATGATTATGTTTTGTATGCGAAAAAGGACAAAGATTCGAAGATCCGTTTGAACCTCTACGATATTGACGAAAAAGAATCGATTCCTCTGGGAGAGGTCTCTGGTGAACCTAGTCAACCTGCTGCGCATGATCGGTACGTGGTTTATATATCCGAAGGCAACAGAAGCGATTCCGTCATTCTGTATGATGTAGAAAAAGGGACTTCCAAATCGATTACAAAAGTGGATGCTTCACCTTCTCGGCCACTTGTCAGCAATCACTATGTAGTGTGGTACGATGACAGCGAAGATGCTCTCTTCTCTTACAACATTGCTAAAGGTACTACGAAACAAGTAACAGACGAAGATGACGATCAGCTTCCAGATGAAAAGTTGTATAAACTTGATGGAGACAATTTGTTGTGGGTGAATATGGATGGCCGACCTGAACTGAATGTAACCAACCTTGATTCCGGGAAAGACACCGAGATCACGACATTGAAAAAGGACCCATTGAGCATTGACCTCTATGGCAACTTTGTCACATGGGTACAGGAAGAAAGCTCGAATAAAGCCAGCGTCTACTTGTATGACATCGACGAAGAAGACGATACACAAATCCGTAAAAATGTTCAAGTAAAGGAAGCAAAGCTGGGAGATA
The DNA here is from genome assembly GCF_003710815.1 of Brevibacillus centrosporus. GTDB lineage: Bacteria > Bacillota > Bacilli > Brevibacillales > Brevibacillaceae > Brevibacillus > Brevibacillus centrosporus. The sequence goes on along the minus strand of NZ_RHHP01000041.1, from coordinate 30,127 downwards.
ATTTTGTAGTGTGGAGCGAGTACACAGACACTACAAAACCATCTTGGGATATCTACTCCTACGATATTGACCGTGGCAAGACAGCCTCTTTGCTTCGATACAATGATCGAGATCAGATCAATCCACAAACCTCACGAAATATGATGCTTTTTGAGGACAACCGCCTCTCTCCAAACAGCAAGACTTTCTATTTTGAACTGTACGATGTGGAAGACGGCTCTTACAGCGATTATTCTTGGGACGATGAAGCGGAAGTAGAGGAAGCGACAATCGGCGGCAACCGTTTGGTATGGATCGACAAACGTGACGATGATCCATACGTATATACGATGGCTATTTCAGATCCAAGAGATGATGATGACGGAGAAGAACCTTCCAATCCTGATCCAGAACCTGAGCCAGGGGATTACAAGGAATATGGCATTTTGGGTTTGATGAGCGATGGAACACTCTCCGAAAAAATGAACGAAGCTGGTTTTGACGATTTTGTATTTGTATTCTACCCAGGAACGAGCAAAGAAAAGACCATGTCCTTGTCTGATGCCTTTAAGGATATGGACAATTTCGCTGATTTGTTTGTTAGCACCGACCTTAACGAAATCAACGTTCGGGTCTATAAGTAAAAAAACAGGTAGTAAGTGGATACTTTCCCTTACTACCTGTTTTTTATTGTTCGATTTTCCATTCAATCGACAGAAAAACAAGAGCTGCTGCCTTTAATGGCAACAGCTTCTTGCTTCATTATCTTCAACTAAATGGTGACGTTAACCCGAAATCGCCGTTTGACGCTTCACGACTTTAATCGTCTTCAGTGTTTCATCCTCAGGACCTTGTACAGGCAGTCCGACACGAATGTTTTCCTGAATGTAGGCGATGTTCTCTTCGGAGATAACTTCCCCAGGCAGGAAGATCGGAATCCCTGGAGGATATACCATGATGAATTCGGTAATGACTCTTCCTGCGGCTTCCACAAGCGGGATGGTTTCTGTCGGCGCATAGAATGCTTCACGCGGCGTTGTAGACAGAATCGGGATATTCGGCAAGGAGATGGTTGGCATATCCTCTGCTTGAACATGGGCGAATTCAACAGACAAATCGCGCAGGGCGTTTACCAGGGTCTGAATCGATTCCTCTGTGTCACCTGCCGTTACAAAGCAAAGGATGTTGTACAGGTCGCTCATTTCCACTTCAATGTTGTATTTTGCACGCAGCCAGTTTTCGACTTCCCAGCCAGTGATGCCCAGATCGCGAACGTGAATCAGCAGCTTGGTCGGATCCATCGCGAAGGTAGCGGGCTTGCCGAGAATTTCCTTCCCTACACAATAGATGCGCGGAATGTCATTGATCCTATCACGTGCTTTATTCGCCAGCTTCATGGCTTGTTCTGTCAGCAAGTGTCCGTTCAATGCGAGATGCTGACGAGCCATATCGAGGGAAGCCAAGAAAATATAAGAAGTGGAAGTCGTTGTCAGCATACTCATGACCGTTTTGACACGATCGACATCGACGAGTCCTTCCCGTACGTTCAGGATCGATGTTTGTGTCAAGGAACCGCCCAGCTTGTGCACGCTCGTTGCAGCCATATCGGCGCCGGCTTGCATCGCGGAGATCGGCAGCTCCTCGTGGAAATGAATATGCACACCATGTGCTTCATCAACAAGTACTGGGATTTCGTAATTATGCGCAGTCCGCACGATCTCGCGCAAATCACCAGCGATCCCAAAATAGGTCGGGTTGATTACCAGCAGGGCAGCTGCGTCCGGGTGGGTTTCCAGTGCTTTTTGCACGGCTTTCACTGTGATCCCGTGGGAAATGCCCAAGCGCTCGTCCATCGCAGGATGAATGAAGATCGGAAAGGCTCCTGCAAAAATAATCGCTGACATGACAGATTTATGCACGTTCCGCGGAACGATAATTTTGTCTCCAGGGCTGCAGGTAGCCATAATCATTGCCATGATCGCACCGCTCGTCCCCTGTACGGAAAAAAAGGTATGGTCAGCGCCAAACGCCTCGGCTGCCAGTTCCTGTGCTTCCTTGATCATCGCCTTGGGATGATGCAGGTCATCCAGTGGCGCGATATTGATGAGGTCTATCGAGAGAGCGTTCTCCCCGATGAACTCGCGAAATGCCGGATGCATGCCCATACCCTTCTTATGGCCCGGAATGTGAAATTGAATCGGGTTCCGGTTGGCGTGCTCCAACAACCCGCTGAACAAAGGAGTTTTCATTTGTCTCACTACGATCGCCTCACTTTACAAATAAAGAATAAAAGGGGAAAAAACAAACAAATTGAGTATAGCAAAAAAGGGGGGGAAAGCAAGCGAATTTTTATTCATAATCCCCAAGTCCAGCAGGAGTTTGCTCACATTTTCGAGAAGTTGTATCGTAATGGGGTGAAAAGATGAAAACAAGAGTAACTGAATTGCTACAGATCAACTATCCGGTCGTTCAAGGTGGATTGGCCTATTTAGCATACGCAGAATTGGCTGCAGCTGTGTCAAATGCAGGTGGATTGGGACAAATTACCGCCATGTCGCTCCCATCAGCTGAGGCGCTGCGAGAAGAAATCCGCAAAGTGCGAACCATGACAGACCGACCATTCGGTGTAAACTTTGCGATCGGCCAATACAATCAATCCTACGAGCCGTATGTGGACGTGGCGATAGAAGAAGGCGTCAAAGTCATTTCCGTTACGGGGGGCAACCCGGAACCGCTCATCCGAAAGCTCGATGGACACGATATCAAAAAGCTGGTGCTGGTTGCATCCGTTCGGCAAGCGCAAAAAGCAGAGTCGATCGGGGCGGATGCAGTGATGGCAGTTGGCCAAGAAGGCGGCGGACATCTCGGCAGGGATGACATCGGTACATTTGTTCTGATCCCTCGTGTAGCTGACTCGGTAAGTATTCCTGTCCTCGCCAGTGGCGGCATTGGGGATGGACGCGGCATTTTGGCTGCGCTAGCTCTAGGGGCGGATGGGGTTGAGATGGGAACTCGCTTCATTGCAACCAAGGAGTGTGTGCATGCCCATGCAGCGTACAAGGAAGCATTGCTGAAAGGGACGGAACAAGATACTGCCGTCATCAAAAGAACCTTGGGCGCACCAGCTAGAGTTGTTCGCACTGCAGGCTCCGACAACATTTTGGAGCTGGAAAAAGAAGGAGCAGGCTACGAGCAGCTGAAGCCATTCATCAGCGGTCAGAACAACTGTCGTTTTATTTATGAAGGCGATGATCAAAAAGGCTTCGGATGGGCGGGGCAAGTCATTGGTCTCATTCAGGATGTACCTTATGTCCAGGAATTATTTGAACGGATGTTTAAAGACCTGGATCAGCGTATGGAGCGTCTGCAAGCGTACAACAGTCGCTAAGTCACGCCGTTTTTTCAGGGAAAAACAAAAGAACAGGCACTTGCTTTTCGAAAGAAAGCGGACCTGTTCTTTTGCATATATAACTTAACAAAACATATCGGGAGGCGGTTTATGCACGGGAAAGACTGAGGTTGTAAAGCTTGGTTAAGACAGTGAAGGCCGCTTCCAAGCGAGCGAGCAAAGCATCTTTGTCAGCAAGCACAGGATCATGGCGATCAATGGTAATGCCGCAAAGCAGCTCGGCTTTTTTGACCTCTGCCAGCCTGTCCACCAGCTTTTTGACACCTTCCTTGCCGAGGGTTGACTGCGGTGCACTGTCAGGCTTTGTGTGATCGGGTGACCAGTGGAAATCATCGGGAACGATCGCCAGAATGTCATCGAGATGCGCATGCAAGGCACGACTGATTTCCTCTTTTGCAGGAGCTTCGTATATGACCGCATACCAGACAAACAAATGTGTACCCCACAAGCCAACTTGAAAGTGTGGGTGCTTTTTGTATCCGCGTTTATCAGCTGCCCAAGCAACCCATGTATCAACGGGGGGATTCACGGTTCTCCGTGCATGCTTGGCCACATGAAAAAACATCTCAGATCCGGTAGCAACGGATAAAGCCGGGGCAAAATGCTGACCCAGTGCTTCCAATTTCGGACGAATGATGCCTTTGATTGCTTCCATCCGCTGATCAAGGCCATCAATGGCAAAAACATCAAAATCTTCTTGCTGAAAAGCTGTAATTGTCGACATTCGGGCGAACACCTCTTAGGTAAGCTTCATCGCACGCCACGTAAGAAAAGGGCGAACGTCCCTGTCAAGGGAGCTTGGAATCCTCCATATGATATCATACCACGAAGGAAAAAAATACATGCCGGGATATGAATAGCAAAACCGTCGCCTGAATAATATGATATACCACTCACTCCCTTACAGCGAAAATTTAGTCTGAGTATTCTGTTAATGGGAGGGGCCCTGATGAGTCTCGGCATTGAGTTGGAATATTACGATCTGGCTGTCTGGTTTGATCGTAAGACGTTACACGCGCTGGTGCAGGCCCTGGTGGAAGCAGGGGTGAGCGTCACGTGGAAAGAATCTCCCGAGCAGTTTCACCTCCTCGTGAACACCACAGACGGTAAATCGAACTGGAAAATGCAGCGGATAAGCGGTTCTTACAAGCTGCAGCTAACAGGCTTCCCCATGTCGGACTCACGAGTGGCTAAGATTTTGAACCACTTTGTGGAGAAGGCAAAGGGGCATGCCATCATCAGAATCCGCTTGGAAGACAGTGTCCTGATGAAGCACATCCGGTACGGTGAAGCCGTCAGAATAGTGGAAATAAAAGGAGCTGAGAAAAAAGTGATCTTCGAAAAATCTTGCAATGTGACGATGGATCAGGTGATTGCCGCCTTGAAGCGACGTGACTCCGAAGAAAGAATTCCTGTATTGCGCCTGGAGCTGGATTATGAGCTTGCGACTTTGTATGATGCTCTGAAAGCAGAAGACAAAGGCCAGGTGAAACAATCCAAAGAACGCTTGAAACAGCTCCGCCGGGAAATGCTGCTGCTGGAAGCGTAGGTAGACTGGAGGATAAAGGGCGAACGATGCGTTTGACAAATAGGCATAGGGAATGAAAAAAGCGACATCTCGCAGACGAGGGTGTCGCTTTTTTTGGTTCAAAAGCGATCTCCCTGCTCATTCCATGGGTGCAGCGAGGAAGAAACGTGTTAGCAATTCGTGAATTTCGGCAGACTATGTTTGAATGACAGGCGATACGGCGTTACAATAGAAAAGGATTTTGGCACCCTATGCACCAGAAAGGAAGAAAATGTTTCATGGAACCATTCCTATTACAAATCCCGAATGTCGGGCTCCTGCTCTTGGCCGTCATTGCGCTGAATGTCGTGTTGCTCTTTGTATGCATCATGCAATCGGTCCGTGTCAGTCGACTTCGCAAATCAATCAACAGGCTCATGACTGGAGTAGGTGGAGCGAATCTGGAGGAAGGGATGCATCGATTGCTCGATCTCGTGGACGAAGTGAAAAAGCAGCACAATGATCAGCAGTTCATGATCAATCGTCTGTCACAGAGACTTTCTGCACAAAATGGAAATGTTGCCGTGATTCGCTACAACGCGTTTGGGGATGTGGGGAGCGATCTGAGTTTCTCGATGGCGATCCTTGATGATGCACAAAACGGAGTCGTGATCACGAGTATTTTCGGGCGCGAGGAGTCGCGTGTATACGCGAAGCCGTTGGAAGCAGGCACCTCTGTGTACTCGCTTTCAGAAGAAGAACAAGCAGTTATAAAAAAAGCGATGAATCCGCCTGTGGGGGCATAAACCATTCCGAATTTCTCTGAAATGGGAAGCATATGAATGAATCAGAGAGTTCTTTTCGATTATTGGCGTCTCAACATACAAAATTCAGCTTTTTTGCGAAAATTCATCACCTTTTCGCTCAAGACTTTTTTAGTCGCTTATTGTATAATAAAGATGTCAAGGATGGTTTTTTCGTAAATACAAAAAGTAGGTGATCCGCCTTCATTACCCAAATCGATTTTCGATTCGCGGGGCAAGGCCAGGTTCTACAGCGTTCCTTCGTTGACACTTAGCGTAACTCCTTTGATTCGGATGATTGTTCGGTCGATCTTTGGCCCATGCAAACCAAAAGAATTGAGGAGATATTATGGCACAGCGTTTAGCGACTAACTACGCCAAGGCCTATTTTACGGTGAATGAAGAAGAGCTGAACCAATTCGTCTCGCTCTTCACCAATGAACACATTTCAGTCGATGTCAAAGTTTGTGACAATGGGGATCGGGACGTTATTCTGACAGACAAAAACGGCGAAATTCAACTGAGTTTCACCAGATCTGGCAATCGTTTTCAGTGCGACAGTTCATATCTGATTCGAGATTTTGGGCTGGCTAATGCCATGCGAAAAGCGATGAAAACATTCCGAGGCTATGGAATTGTTCACCGGATTTACGATGGTTTCACAGTGGTGTACCACTATGACCAAGGATCAGTCGTGAGCATTCACGAGGTTTCCGGTGACGAGGAAATGTCCATCTTTGAAAATACCTCGCCGAGCGTGGCCAATGAGCTGGAGAGCTTGTTCCAGCAAGATGGCAGCGAACGGGAGATTGAGTCCTTATATCAAGAGACGGACCGATGGCTGGATCTGCGTAATTGGGCAAGTAGCAATGCCCCCGAAAAGCTTACTGCGATTGATTGCCGATTAGCCTCGTTGTCAAAACGTCTGTTTGAACTGGAAGTCTAAATGTTGATTGAACGCCAAAAATGGGTGCAGATGCGCCCGTTTTTTATTTTCCTGTAATTTATCGAAATAGGGTATTGTCAAATTAGGCAGAAGCGTGGTATTGTTGTTTTCGTTGGAAACAGGATTAGGAACCAGGATTCACTTTAAAGGGTGGATAACAAGAGGGAAACCGCCCCCGTTAGTGAATGACGCAGGTCCTAGCGATGTTTAACATTACACACTGCTAGGAAGGGGGAACCGAAAGATGGAATACTCGACTTTCGGAAGACACGTTGCTGTTGACACATGGGGAGTTCAGTTTGACTTGTTGAACGACGCAGAATTTTTGAAAAAAGAAATGATTGAAGCTGCTGAGGCATGCGGTGCTACGGTACTAAGCGTGCAAGCTAAGCAGTTTTCTCCTCAAGGTGCTACCGTGCTGGTTCTTCTCTCGGAAAGCCACCTGTCCATTCACACGTATCCTGAGCGTGGATTTGCGGCTCTGGATTGCTACACGTGCGGTGAGACGGTAGATCCACAAGTTGCCATCGATTACTTGGTATCCGTGCTGAAGCCGGAGAAAACCTACGCGAAGAAGCTCGTTCGCGGTACAGGTGAACTGCAAGTAGTTGAGCCAGAAATGAAACTGGCTGAAGTGGCAAGCAAGTAACAAATGTAAGTATTCAAGAGGTGCGGATGGATTCCGCACCTCTTTTACGTGAAAGGCTGATGGGATGAATGGAGATTCCTTACCGGAAGGGAGCGGTAATGGTTTGACCCAAGTCCTTGAGCAATACAACGAAATCCTCAGCCGCTGTGCGAACGGGATGAGTGACCAAATTGTTGCCCGGGACCATTGTATGGTTAGGAGCTGCAGGATGGGTACGCTCTGAAGCTTCCCGATAGATGGATTCGTTAATCCCGCGTATCCGTGTGAACATCGCCGGCTCTGTCGTTACCCGGATGTTCATGTTAGGAGATACCGAGCGAGCTGCGGAATGAACCTGCTGTTCGATGACTTTTCGCTGCTCGTGAGCCATGTTGTCTCTCACACGAATGCCGATGACAGCATCTTTTCCATTGCAGACGACAGTAGCTCGGTCTACGCCAGGGACGTCGTCTGCCACTCGAGTGAGCTGTTCCGCTTTGTTTTGGTCAAAACCGTTTGCCGTATAACCATTTCGGTAATGGTAGGCGTTTGTATTTTGTGTATAGGCATTGTTGCCGTGAGCAAGACTGTTACGCATATCCGCTGGCCGCTGATACTCTGTGTTTTGCGTGTGCGTACCCGTATTCGGTGTCCCTTTGCTTGAGTTGGAGCTTGCGCAGCCAGTCAGAGACGATAGTGCCAGTACACCTGCAATGGCAATTGACCATTTTTTATCCATGGGGAACCCACCTCCTTTCCTTAGTATGACGAAATCAATAATCTCTACTCAGGAAGGGATTCCCGTAAAAAACTCCCCATTGTGCCGAGTTTCACGAACTGCTAATATGAAAGGTATGCATAACAGAGGAGGTTCACATGAAGCGTCTTGACATACGCAACATCGCGATTATTGCCCACGTTGACCACGGGAAAACCACACTGGTTGACAAACTGTTAATTCAATCGGGCACATTCCGTAGCAATCAGCAGGTAGAGGAGAGAATGATGGACTCCAACGACCTGGAGCGGGAGCGCGGAATTACGATTCTGGCAAAAACCACATCGGTTAAATACAATGAGTTTACCATCAACATCCTGGATACCCCGGGCCACGCAGACTTCGGCGGCGAGGTAGAACGGATTATGAGCATGGTGGACGGCGTTCTGTTGATCGTCGATGCGTTTGAGGGCTGTATGCCACAAACCCGCTTTGTTTTGAAAAAAGCGCTGGAAGCAAAAGTTACGCCGATCGTCGTTGTAAACAAAGTGGACCGCGACAATGCTCGTCCACAAGAAGTGATCAACGAAGTATATGACCTGTTCATTGACCTGGACGCTACAGAGGATCAATTGGACTTCCCGATCGTATACGCTTCGGGCTTGCAAGGAATCGCTGGTATGGAACCAGACAAGCTGGAAGGCGACCTGCGTCCGCTGTTTGACACCATCATCGAGCACATGCCTGCTCCAGATGCAGATGAAAACGCGCCGCTGCAAATGCAAGTAACCATGCTCGACTACAACGACTTCTTGGGTCGTATCGGGATTGGACGTATTTACCGCGGTACGATGAACGTGAACGATATGGTTTCGGTAACAACCCGTGAAGGTGTATTGAAAAAAATGCGTATTCAAAAGCTGTTCGGCTTCTCCGGTCTGCAGCGCGTGGAGCAAAAAACAGCAAAAGCGGGAGACATTGTCGCGATTGCAGGTTTGGATGATATCAACGTTGGGGAAACCGTTTGTGACGTCGATCATCCAGATCCATTGCCATTCTTGAAAATTGACGAACCTACTCTGCAAATGACGTTCCTCGTGAACAACAGTCCGTTTGCTGGACGGGAAGGCAAGCACGTAACTTCTCGCAAGCTGCGTGATCGCCTGATGGAAGAGCTCGAGACAGATGTATCTCTTCGTGTAGACGAAACGGATTCCCCAGATGCTTTCATCGTATCTGGACGCGGCGAATTGCATCTGTCCATCCTGGTTGAAAATATGCGCCGCGAAGGCTTTGAGCTGGGCGTGTCCAAGCCGGAAGTAATCGTGCGTATGATTGACGGCCAAAAAATGGAGCCGGCAGAGATGCTGGTGATCGACGTGCCAGAAGAGTACACAGGTCCTGTTATGGAAACCCTTGGCCAACGCAAGGCTGAGATGGTAAACATGGTAAACAACGGTTTTGGACAGGTTCGCCTGGAATTCATCATCCCGTCCCGTGGTCTGATCGGCTACCGTACCGAATTCATGACCATTACTCGTGGTTACGGAATCCTGAACCACTCGTTTGACAGCTATCGTCCGCTGGTTCAAGGTCCGGTAGGTGGACGTCATGCAGGGGTATTGATTTCGCATGAAACAGGTACAGCTACCACTTATGGTCTGATGTCTGTGGAAGACCGTGGAATCATGTTTATCCAAGCCGGTACGGAAGTATATGAGGGAATGATCGTGGGCGAGCATAACCGCGACAATGACCTGACGGTAAACGTATGTAAAGAAAAGCATGCGACTAACGTTCGTTCCGCGACAAAAGACGAGACAGTGAAAATGAAAACTCCTCGTATCTTGACGCTGGAAGAGGCGCTCGAGTATCTGAACGATGATGAGCTCTGCGAAGTGACTCCTCAATCTGTTCGTCTGCGTAAGAAGCATTTGAACAAATCCGACCGTGAGCGTTATGAAAAACAAAGACGTTGGGAAGCTCAACCACAAGCGTAACCAACCAATAGAGAAAAGCCGTTTGCCTGTTTTGCCGGGACAAACGGCTTTTTCTTTTTGCAGCAACCCACCGATTATTTTTTCGGGCAATGAAAGGGGGGGTGGCGGAGGAGGTGGACAAAAAGTGTCGGAATAGGCACTTGTTGCTCCTGCAAACTGAAAACGTTTTCTCATAGCAATTGACTGTCTTCAAGTGCCGCCTATATCGAGCTCCGTTTACGGTCATCTGTGCCTCACAATGCATCTGCGACCAGTTATGATTCCATTTCACCTGCTCCCAATGAACCTCTCGCATCTCTTCTAGCACGGTTGTATATATCAAGGTTTTCCCAGGCTTCTTGGCATATTTGATTTGCGGGTAAATGACGGCATCGTTTTTCGAAGCGACAGCTGGCGTGCTGAATATGGAGGAAGAGACGTGGCACGGGAGAACATCAGATTCAGAGCTGACAGGGAGTTAGATGCTCGGGCTCTGAAGGGATAGTCTCAGGTGCAAATGGGGTTAATGATAAATCCTCTACGGGCTGCTTGGGATCGGAACGTAGAAGATGTTTTGGCACCTGCGTTTTCCTTTGACGGCTGCCTGGTAGCTTGGTGCTTCGTTTATCTGCTTTCGCATGAGAAGTCACCCGATCCGGTAAAGGACGGTGGGTGCCACCGAAAGAACGAAGAGGAGGAGCGGTGTTCGATTTAGGGGAATTTGCACGTTTCGATGTGATCACCGTCCTTTTTATAAAATGAGGTTTTTGTGCGGATGTCTTACTACAATCCATACGCACTTGCCGGTAATTCTGTATAGTCGCCTGTCGTGGGAAATCCAACAAATCTTCCGGATTAGGCAGAAAAAAACCCCTTCGATAGTAGGCGAAGGGGCGTACGCGTATCAGATTGGTCAATCAAGCTTGCAGCAGAGCTTCGATATCGCCTGCAATCTCTTCTGGCTGGACGCGCGGCCCAATTCTTTTGGCCACTTGCCCTTCTTTCGTGACGAGAAATTTCCCAAAGTTCCACTCGATATCCTCACCGTTTCCTTCCGGAGCTTCAGATTTCAAGCGCTGATACAAAGGATGGGTGTTTGGACCGTTTACGTCTACCTTGGCGAAAAGGGGAAAAGTAACGCCGTAATTTCTATCGCAGAATTGAGCGATTTCGTCCTCACTGCCCGGCTCTTGACCTGCGAACTGGTTGCACGGGAAGCCGAGCACAACCAAGCCTTGCTCCTGATAACGCTCATAGAGCTCCTGCAGGCCTTTGTACTGTGGTGTCAGACCGCATTGGCTCGCGGTGTTTACGATCAACAGCACTTTACCTTTGTACTTCGCAAGTGTTGTTTCTTCCCCGGAGATCGTTTTTACTGCTACGTCATATAGGCTCATTGTTTTCCCACCTTTTTCTATTCTCACAGCCATCATAACATGTCCATTTGCTCGCGAGCCAGCGATGAGGTGTAACAGGTTTTGACAGAAAATACGCCACCTGATAAAGTTAAATGGATAGATTTTGATAGTAAAGGGTACAAGCACGAAAGTACGAAGCCGCGGAGAAATCTGCATCCACGGCTTGCACGAGACATCTGGTCGTGTGCGAAACAGGAGGAATTATTCGAATGGATTGGATTCAACTAGCGTCAACCTACGTTCCTGCCGACCCGGATCAGCTTTCTGCCTTTGACAGCTTTCGTTTATGGGCGGATCACAATCGGGCCTGGATTTTGTTTGTGCAATTGGTTTTAGTCTACTATCTTGGCTTCGCGACAAGGATTCGCATGCCGATCCTCAAAACGATATTACTCTACGTCCTCTTGTTTGCAGGAGCATTGATATTTGCCATCCTGGATGTTCAGCTTCCGGTTAAGAGCGCAATGCTAGTAGCCATTTTGATTCTCGTGATCGTGAAGCTTAGAATCAAACCAGAACAAGCGCAGAGAAAGTGAGTGTAATGAAGTGAAGCGAGATGACGCCCTCTTTAATTGGATACAAATACAAGTCGTTGCAGATGCACGTCCAGATGATCGGTCGGCGCAAGATACGGCCTCGTTTTTTTTGGAGCTGTTGCGCGAGGATCATCAAATGACGGGACTGGGCTACCGGATCGAGGGTGCCTGGTATATCGTCTTTGGCCAAGTGGCTTCGGTCGAGTGGGAAGGCCGCTTTCCCGCAGAGCTCGTGGAGGCACTGCTCCATGCTATCGAAAGTGAGCCGAAATACAATCAATAAGCTAGTGTGCGAAACCTTCCAGAGAGGATCTGGAAGGTTTTTTTGCGTTTCCTTTCTAGGTCAAAAGAAGCGGTTTTCTTGTTTATGCAACCTATTGAACGCGTATATCGTCTGTAAAAGTGCTTTACGTCAAGCAGGAGATTATTGGCATACGAAGAGGGGGAACTACTATGAAAAAGATAACGAAAAAGCCTGTATTGGCGGTAGTGGCGGCAGCTGGGATTATTGGGGCATTGACTCCGATTTTCGCGAATGCCAGCTCGTTTGGATCACCGAGTGCAACCAAAGTGGTCATGAACGAGGCAGGAAAGGAAGTCACCCGCTACAACCTGAAGGAATTGGCGAAAAACGATCCAGAAACGTTGAATATGCTGCTCAAAACTCAGGCGGAGCATCTGTACATCATCGTGGATGAACTAAAACTGAATACAAAATTGCAATCATATATGGAAGAGAACAAAGAAGAGTGGGAGCGAATTTACAACCAATACTACAGCGATATTTGGCTGGAGGTTCGTTTTACGGATGAAAAAGAGGAGATCGTCAGCGTCAGTGGACAAACCAAAAGCAATAAGGTTTACATCAAAGGCATCGTGACAAAAGATGTTACCAAAGTCGTTGTAAAAAAACCGAATGGCGATAATATCGAGGTCGTTCCGACTAGCGAGCATTCCTTTACCGTGACCTTTGCTTCTCAAGACACAGCAAGTGAGCAATACGTTACGGTCAGTGCGTACGCTGGCAGTGCGCTGGTGGATAGTGAAAAAGTGAAGGTAATCCCGCAAGCGGAGGAAGAAGCAGCGCTGATCATACATAGCTTGGCCGTGCTCGACGCGAAAAAAGGGGAACTGAAAGTCAAGGGGATCGTCAAGCAGGATGTAGATAAGGTTGTCGTGACGATCGATGGGGTAAAAGGCGAAGGAAAAGTGAAAAAGCTGTGGGATGGTGTGGGCAGCTACAGCATTACGCTGAAAAACGTCAAAGGCACGACAGGCAAGGCTACGCTCGATGTTTACGTAGACGATGAGAAGCGTGATTCCGACACATTGGACATCGAGGTTATCAATGCGCCGGCCAAAGAAGAAGTGAAAACCTACGCGCTATCCGGAGCAGCTGCCCTGGATCTGAAAACCAAAAGCATCCAAGTGAAAGGCAATGTCGTAGGTTGGGCCAAAAATAGTGGAATCAAGCTGATGGTGACGAAGCTTGATGGCAAAAAGCAAGAAGTGAAGCCAAATGACAAAGGGGAATACACACTCAAGCTTCCTCTGAAAAACCTGAGCTTTCAGGAGGATGCTGTTCGTCTGGAGCTGTACGTCAACGATAAGCTGGTGAAACAGGCTGCGTTCGCAACAAACAACATCAAGGGCTTAGCTGACATTTTGAAGCGGGAAGCTGAAAAACGCGACGATGAGGACGAAGCAAAGGATAAAAAGGGAAAAGGGAAGCTTGACCACTATCCGAATGGGAATGCGTATGGCTTTTGGAAAAAGCAGGGCGAGTGGTCGAAGCAAAATGCCGAGGAGTATGATCGCGAACGAGGTGATGATGCCGGGAAAGACCGTGATGACGATTAATCATGGGTCTCACGGCTGCTTGTAGGATTGTACGTAGTCTACCAAGTCTTTTATGTAATCGCCAATAATCGGTATGGATAAGAACTGAGACAGGAGCGAGCCAAGCAGCGCAAGCACGATGGCAGTTCCTAGTGTCAGACCCAGACCCCGGGCAAGGCCTGCGAGGAAATTGATCCAGAGCAGCTTGCGCGGGGCTGTATAGTTTTGGACGATGTCTGCGAGACGAATATCTTCGAGAAACATGGCGATTTTATCCATACGCTCGTTTAGTTTGCGCACCTCTTTGATTTCCTGCAGCAACTGGTCAATTTGGGTAAGCAAGCGGTCAGTGGGAGTCATCAGGTAGCCTCCATTTCTCAGTCGTTTGGATTTCTTCCAGTTTAGGGAAAAAAAGAGGGAGAAGCAAGACAAAGAGGAAACGTTTGCCTAAACCTTTTCCAGGAGGGTACAATAAGCGTACGTTACGTTTACAAGGAGGCAAGCAAAATGGCTGAAACCGTTTCCCGATCCCTGTCAGAAGAATTGTATGGGCTCTTGCAAAAGGAGCGTTTTGTCACGCTGGCTACCATCGATCACGAGTCGGGTTCTCCTGCCCTCAGTTCCTTGTCCTGGACTTATGCGGCGTCTAGCGATTTGATCCGCTTTGCTGTGGATAACCGATCGCGCATCTTAACCAATATTACAAAAGAGCCGCAGGTTGTTTTGCATCTGATCGGGGCTGGCTCCTCTTATGCGATCAACGGTCGGGCGGTCGTAAAATCGGAAAGGCTCGAAGGTGTTCCACTCAAGCTGGCTATGGTGGAAATAGCCATTGAAGCAGTGCGGGACATCATGTTCTATGGTTCTCGTATTTCTGTCGAGCCGCAATATGAAAAAACATACGATAAAAATGCAGCGGCCAAGCTGGACAATCAAGTGATGGAAGCTTTGAAGAACGCAAACTAGCGAAGGGGCTAGGTGGAAAATCCTGTTGACAAGGAAGATGCCCATCCGTTAGTATTAGGATCAATCAAATTGAATAGCAATCTTCTTATCCAGAGAGGCGGAGGGACTGGCCCGATGATGCCCGGCAACCAATCACCTGTATTTATACAGGGAGATAATGGTGCTAATTCCTGCAGAGTTATCAAACTCTGAAAGATGAGAAGGTCTTGCTTACGGCGACGTAATCAAAGCCTTCTTTCAGAGGAAAGGGGCTTTTTTTCATGCCCCTCTTACACTATTGGAGGGAGAGAAAACAGATGCATTTGGAGACAAAACTTGTTCAAGCGGGTGTAGGGAAAGACGAAAAGACGGGGGCGGTTAATTTCCCTGTCTACTATTCAACAGCTTATCGCCATCCGACGTTGGGGGAAAGCACAGGGTTTGATTATACGCGAACAGCGAATCCTACTCGGGTGGTTCTGGAAGAGGCGATTGCGGCAGCGGAATCAGGCGATGGCGGCTTCGCGTGTGCTTCCGGAATGGCGGCTATCCACACCGTCATGGGCTTGTTTTCCCAAGGAGATCATTTGATTGTCTCACTAGACTTGTACGGGGGGACATATCGACTGTTTGAACAGGTTTTGTCCCGATACGGATTGACGTTCTCGTATGTAGATTTGCGTGACTTGGCAGTGCTGGAATCAGCTGTGAAGCCTGAAACCAAAGCCATTTTTGTGGAGACACCGACAAACCCCCTGATTCAGATTACGGATATAGGAGAAGTGGCGCAGCTTGCAAAACAGCACGGTCTCTTGACCATCGTAGACAATACGTTCATGACTCCCTATTGTCAACGTCCACTTGAGCTGGGAGCAGATATCGTCCTGCATAGCGCGACCAAGTATCTCGGCGGACACAATGATGTGCTGGCAGGTTTGATCGTAACAAAAGGGCAAGAGTTATCGGAAAAAATCCGTTTTTTGCATAATTCCATCGGAGCGGTTTTAGGTCCACAGGACAGCTGGCTTCTGCTTCGGGGGATGAAGACTCTGGCCTTGCGGATGCAACGCCATCAATCCAATGCCTTTGCCGTGGCGAGCAAGCTGAAAGAGCATCCAGCCGTAACGGAAGTCTTTTATCCTGGGCTGGTGGATCATCCGGGACACGAGGTGCAGTTGAAGCAGTCGAGTGGATTTAGTGGCATGGTTTCCTTCCGGGTGCGCTCAGCGGATCAAGTGAAGCCGTTTTTGAAGCATTTGCAAATCGTATCCTTTGCAGAAAGTCTGGGTGGGGTTGAATCGTTGTGTACATATCCGGCGACGCAGACACATGCGGATATCCCACTGGAGATTCGCGAGTATGTCGGGGTATGTGACCGTCTGCTCCGCTTGTCTGTAGGCATTGAGCATCCGGATGACCTGATTGCAGACTTGTGCCAGGCGCTGGATGCGAGCTTGACGCTTGGGGGGAGTGTGCGATGAATTTTGCCACCAGAGTGCTGCATGGCACATCGTGCTTTGATCCGGCTACAGGCGCGTCGTCGGTACCGATTTACCAGGCTTCTACGTTTCATCAGGCTGATTTGGATCAGCCAGGCAAATTCGATTATGCGCGGTCCGGCAATCCGACCCGCGAAGCCTTGGAGCACGCGATTGCAGGTCTAGAGGGCGGAGAGAGAGGCTTCGCTTTTGCTTCCGGTATGGCTGCCATTTCCAGCGTGTTCATGCTTTTTTCCGCTGGGGATCATGTCGTCGTTGCAGAGGACGTCTATGGAGGGACTTTTCGCTTCTTGACGAAAGTGCTGTCCCGGATGGGGATAACCGTCACGTTCGTTGATGCCTCACAGACAGAAGCCGTCAGGGCTGCGATCCAGCCGACGACAAAGGGCATCTATTTGGAGACACCGTCCAATCCTACACTAAAGGTGACAGATCTATCGGCTGTGTGTCAAATTGGGAAAGAAAACGGGTTGTTGGTCATCGTGGATAACACGTTTTTGACCCCGTATTATCAGCGCCCGCTGGAGCTGGGGGCAGATATTGTCATTCACAGCGCGACAAAATTCATCGGAGGTCACAGCGATGTCGTAGCTGGTTTGGCGGTTACACGCGATACAGCGCTGGGAGAACAGCTCTACTTTATACAAAACGGCATGGGGGCGATTCTCGGCGTACAGGACTGCTGGCTGGTCATGCGCGGTCTGAAAACATTAAAAGCGCGTCTGGATGTCAGCACACGTACTGCAGAAAAAATCGCGCATTGGCTCCAGGCACATCCTGCCGTCACGCGCGTCTATTACACGGGTCTGGCTGACCATCCTGGCCATGAGATCCAGGAAGCGCAAGCCAGTGGTCATGGTGCTGTGCTTTCCTTTGACGTAGGGAGCCGCGAACGGGCAAAAGCGCTTTTTGATCGGGTGAAGCTGCCGATCGTCGCTGTGAGCCTGGGGGCCGTTGAAACGATTCTCTCCTACCCGGCAGCGATGTCGCATGCGGCGATGCCAGCAGAGGAAAGAGCACAGCGCGGGATTACCGACGGGCTGATCCGTCTATCGGCTGGACTCGAAGATGTGGATGATTTGATTTTGGATTTGCAGCAAGCATTGGATTCCCTGCCTTCTTTGGAGGCGGCGGCGCCATCAGAAAAGGCATTCTCCCGGGCGTAAAAGCCTGGGCGAATGCCTTTTTTTGCTGCATGTGTTTAAGGTGCACCTGTTCGATTGACGTTGATATTCTTGTTCCCGGTTGGATGTGAGTTGTTGCTCTTGTTGATGCGCTGCTCATTTTCTTGTGACGGTGTTTCTTCACGATGGCGTACATCACGAGGCAGTTGAGGAATGATGCGTCCTACGATATCCGCCAGTTCTTCGACAAAACCGGATACAGGATGACCGCGGCGAATATCTGCCGTCATTTCTCGGAGGCGCTGGACGATATCAGGGTCAGCCGTTACAACCGCATTGGCCCCCTGAGGATCCTCCTTGAGCGCTTCGGCAACGGTGTACTTGATGACTCCCACTTCTGGCCGGTCCAGACTCGCATCCACATCGATACCTACGACGGCAATTTTTCCGATCACGACAGCAGTCGCACCGTTTACCTTTTTCACACGAGTCGCCAGCTGGACGAGGCGATCCGCTGTCGCTTGCGAGGATTGATTATACGTCGGCTGCGGCGCAGTTTGCTGAACGCGCTGCGTATGGGGCACTTGTTGATTGGGCGGCGGCGCAGCCTGGTTGGCCGGCGGTTTATTGCCTGACATGCATGCGGTGAGCAACACGCAAATACCAAGGTAGTAGGTAACAGTCCGTTTCACAGGCATTCTCCTTTTCCCAGCAGTTACGAGTATTTTGTTCCGGCCAGCTTGTTTTCATTCTGGGAAAGGTCCGTCTATCTGTGTATCCGTCAACATAAACTGTAGTACATCACGTCGCCGCACCAGAGCATCCCTCCAAAAATTGCATAGGGTATATAAGATGGGTAATAGGAGGCGAGATTTTGAAGAAAATCTACGTACTGGACACCAACGTACTCCTGCAAGATCCACGGGCGATGTTTTCCTTCGCCGACAATGAAATTGTTATACCCGCAGTGGTGTTGGAAGAAATTGATTCCAAAAAGCGGTACATGGATGAAATAGGCCGCAACGCACGGTACGTTTCGCGGCTTTTTGACAGCTTCCGTGAGCTGGGACACTTGCACACAGGGATCACGCTGGAAACGGGCGGACTCTTCCGAGTGGAGCTGAATCATTCTTCGCTGCATCAGCTGCAAAAACAGTTTACCGAAATGACGAACGACAATCGCATCCTCGCTGTCGCATTGAATCTGCAAGAAGAAGAAAACCTTTCTCCAAACCCCCGCCCCGTCATTCTCGTCAGCAAGGACGCGTTGATGCGTGTCAAGGCAGATGCGCTGAGCCTGACAGCGGAAGACTTCCTTTCTGATCGCGTGGTAGGTGAATTCTCCAGCATTTATACGGGGTATCAGAAAATGATGGTCGCCTCCGAGATCATTAAATCTTACTATGCGACGCGAAGGCTGCAGCTTGCCTCTTGTTTTCCAAAATACCGATTTTATCCTCATCAATTCCTGGTATTGAAGGATGAAATCAACCCATCAATATCCGCTATCGGCAAGGTTGATCCAGATGGCAAAGCATTGGAGATGCTCGTATCGGATGACGACCCGATCTGGGGGATACGAGCGCGGAACGTTCAGCAGCGAATGGCGACAGAGCTATTGCTTCGAGACGATATCCCGCTGGTCACCATGACTGGCAAGGCCGGAACAGGAAAAACCCTGCTGGCATTGGCCGCAGGACTTTTGCAAATTGAGGATCAGCAGAAATACAAAAAGCTTCTGGTTGCAAGACCGATTGTTCCACTCGGAAAAGACATCGGCTACCTGCCTGGCGAGAAGGAAGAAAAGCTGAGGCCATGGATGCAGCCGATTTACGATAATCTGGAATACTTGTTCAATACGAAACGTCCTGGAGATTTGGATAAAATTTTGGCGGGCATGGGGAGTTTGCAGGTAGAGGCATTGACCTATATTCGGGGGCGCTCCATCCCAGGGCAGTTCATCATTATCGATGAAGCGCAAAACCTGACGAAGCATGAGGTGAAAACGATCCTGACCCGCGTTGGCGATGGCTCCAAGATCGTGCTGATGGGTGACCCGGAACAGATTGACCATCCGTATTTGGATGAGAGTAACAACGGCTTGACCTATGTCGTGGAGCTGTTCAAGGATCAAAAGCTGGCGGGGCACATCAAGCTGGAAAAAGGCGAACGGAGCGTACTGGCACAGCTCGCTGCCGATCTTTTGTAAAAAAGGTGTATAGCTTTTGAGAAATGGGATCATAATAGGTTTGTCGAGCCCGATGATTCATGGTTTAAACGGCGTAAAGCCTTGCAGGAGGCGAATATCCGTGGATACACATGAACAAGCAGTCGGCGAAAGTCGCGTTGGTGGAACAACCTAGATTCTTACGGTAAAGCAAACTCTCTCGTGGAGGTTGAAGTGCCAAAGAGAATAATCGGTAAAACCCCATAAGCAATTGGGCTCGACAAGGACCGCTCCCTTATTGGGGGCGGTTTCATTTTTGCGAAAAGCGCGGTTAGCAAAGGATACAAAAAAAGCCCGGATTGTAATCCCGGGCTTTTGCTTTGCAGGCATGCCTATTTTCCTGTAGTGGTTGCTTTCTTCAAAGCGCCCAGCGCGTTCATATGCATACCTTCATGGAACAAGGAAAAAGTAAACAGTTCGCCAATGGTGTTCATAGTTCCTTTGTTACCGAGCTGGAATGGCTGTGACAGCTTTTCATCCAAACGATCAGCAAAGGTTTCTTTAATGCGAGCCTTTTGCTCCTCCAATTGCGCAGCGAGAGTTGCCAACGAAGGAACGTCGCCTTCCCAGTTTGCAGGCTTGGTACCTGGCGCAAACAGTGCTGCATAGTTTGCAGGCAAGTTCGGACAGCTTGGGCCGTACATGAAGAGGTCTTGAGTAACCAGGATGTGACCGAAGTTCCAGCGAATGTTGTTGTTAAAGCCTTCAGGTATGACGTCTGCCACCTCTTCAGAAACACTGTTCAATGCGGACAGGGTGATGTTGCGTACCAGATCGTAGGAATCCCAGATGTAAGAGCTGTTAGACATAGAAAAAACCCCTTTCCTTAAAATGGTGGTATGCGTCCATGTTACCTTAAAATCCGCCCCAGGAAAACGGTTTCGTTCATGATTATCCGCTTTCTCCCATACAAATGTACTAGGGGGTGGAGTGGTGTGGTGAATTTGGACTCATCTATAGCGTTTCTTATTTATGTAACGGCGGTATCGAGTGCAGCAGCTGGGGTAACAGAGGCGTGCAAGTCGGTCATTCCATTTCTGGCAACGGATTACGAGCCCAAGGAGGATTGCTGGGAAGATGTGAATCATGCAGCCAGGCTGAATCACTACAAACGCTTTTTCAATCTGCTCATCTCTGTTGTAGCTGCCGGCATCATTTTCGGGGTGATGGGCATAGACCCTGCCCTCATCCTGACTGGAGCAAAGACGGCCTATGTAGAGCATTCGTGGAAGCTGGGAACCTGGATCTGGGGAATCGTAGCCGTGTTTGGCTCGCCATTTTTCGCTTCCCTCTTGAAAATTGTAGAGGGCTATAAGCAGAGCATGAATAGCAACCAACCACCGAATCGCCCGCGGGAGAAAGTGACGGGGCCACGGAGATAACAACCATTCTTGCCGCATAGACAGCAGTGCGGTAAGATAGCGGGGTACATACTGGCGAAAAGGTGGGCGTCATGAAGTATACCCGATTTATTCAAATGATGGTGATGTTCGTATTGGCAGTTATTTTCCTGCAGGCATGCTCTGGAAATGAATTTGATGCAGAAAATCCAAAAGAGTATGGGATTAATGGAGTCTATTTAGGTCAAAACGTCAAGGAAGCAATCGAAATTCTAAGGCCGACCAAGGCTGATTTCATGGATATGGTGACGAGGCAGACATACACGGTGGATCAAATGGCGGCAGGAGAGGGAGACGCCGTCATGGGGATGCTGCTGATCGACCGGACCCAGCTCATTTTGAAAGTGCAGAAGGGCCAGCTTCAATCCATCATGCTAAGCGGAGTGCCGCAGGAGGATGCGCAGAAGTTTAAAACGATCAGAGGGCTGGCCATGTATGACGCTTCCGAAAAGCTGACCCAATTATACGGGATGGGAACTGGCGAAAAGGAAGTTATCTATCAGGGAAAAAGCTACAAGGCGAGCTTTGGACTCGCCAATAACCTGGTGGCCTGGATGCGTTTTGACAAGCTTTAGAGCGAATACGAAAGGAAGGTGGTTCGATTAGGAACGCACCTTCCTTTTTGCTTTATTCTTCGCGATGGACCCATTCCAAAGATACCTGGTAAGCCCGCGCAATCCCTTCCACCAGTTCAGTCAGGGAGCCGTCGATGATGTAGGAAGGAGCGGGAGCCGCAGGGGAGCCGGGAATCTGGCCTACCAAATGTTCTCTCAGCTGTTCGCGCGCTGCCCAGCGATCCGGTTCACTTCCGAGATTTTCCGGCAGCGTGAACACAGCTATACGATCTGCATAAAGATAAAGATGCTCGTTTTGACTGATGAAGCCTCTGTCATCCAACGACTCGATCTTTGCGGTCGAAGGCATGAGGAGAAGAGGGAACACGTCTCCGAGCATATTGGGCTTGCGCAATACTTCTTCCAGCTTGTCGCGCTCGTCCTCGTTTTCCACGATGAAAAGCAATTGATCCCGGTCAAATACATTGACATGATCGCCAATTTTATGTATGACTTGAGCATAGAACCCAGGCAGCTTTCCTGCTGGTATTTGAATTTCTACGCCGTACATAGAACGCATACGATCCACCACCTAAGAGCTTTTTTCTTATCGTATCAAAAATATGAGGAGGTTCCTATGAGCGAACAACAACTTTCGATCCAAGTCTTTCCACTCGGAGATTTTCAAACCAATGCGTATGTTCTCACAAACACGGGTACAGGTGAGACGATCGTCATTGACCCGGGGATGAAGCCCGAGCCCATGCTGCAAGCTATCAAGAATAAACAGGTGGTAGCGATCTTGCTTACACACGCCCACCTCGATCATATCGGAGGGTTGAATGATGTTCGGGCATTGACTCATGCACCTGTCTACATCCATCCCTTGGAGCAGGATTGGCTGACAGATCCGGATTTGAATGGTTCCAGCCGCTGGAATTTACCCGAGCCGATTGTATGCGAGCGAGCGGAAAATGAGCTGGCAGACGGACAAACATTGGAGATTGCAGGCTTCACGATTCAGGTCATGCATACCCCGGGACATTCCCCAGGCAGCTGCTCTTTCGTCATAGGCAGACATTGCTTTGGGGGGGACGTTTTGTTTGCGCAGAGCATTGGACGTACGGACTTGCCAGGCGGGGATTACGAAACACTCATGATCAGCATCCAGGACAAATTGTTCGAGCTCAATGACGATACGATCGTGTATCCGGGACACGGACCGAAAACGACGATTGATTCCGAGAAAAACTTCAATCCTTTCGTGACAGGGTTGTTACGATAAGTTTGAAATAGGCCGCTGTTTGGTAGCCCGTGAGAGGATTTTCGTAGCAGGTGGCGAAAAGGGAAGGGTCACAAAGGAAAAAGGAGACGTATGTATGACTGAAAAATGGTGCCGTTGGGCTGTGATCCTGGCGATTGGCTGTGTAAGCATGACGGGTTGTGTCCCGCCCGTTGCCAATCAGGAAAGACCCTCCACCACTCCTGCTGAAACGGCGGCTCCGACTCTTCCCGTTACGCCTTCAGAGGAACAAACAGCACAGACTGAAAAGCCGGAAGAACCACCTGCTACAACCCCTGTGGAAGAGCCAACCTCCCGTTTTCCCGAACAGCGCCTGACGGTGATGGCCGTAGGGGATATCATGATGCACCAGGAGCAGCTGGATGCTTCTTGGAATCCGGGCAAAAAGGAGTATGACTTTCACTCGTTCTTTACGAATGTGGTGCCGCTTTTTCGGGAGGCAGATTGGGTGATCGGCAACCTCGAGACGACAATGAGTGGCAGGGAAGCTGGATATTCCGGATATCCCATGTTCAATTCGCCGGCTGAACTGGCTACCACGCTAAAGGACGTCGGATTTACTGCCGTATCGACCGCCAATAATCATTCGTTGGACCGCAAAGAGCCAGGAGTTTTGAAAACCATCCAGCATCTTGATCAGGCTGGCATTCTGCATACCGGTACTTTTGCCAGTCCAGCAGAGCGGGATGAGCCCTTGCTGCTGAAAAAGGATGGGTTTACACTTGCACTACTGTCGTATACCTACGGAACGAACGGGATTCCCATTCCTGCCGGCAAGCCGTATTTGATCAATCTGATCGATCCTGCTCTGATCAAGAAAGACATCGCCCGGGCACGCGAAAAAGGGGCAGATCTGGTAGCGGTAGCGCTTCATTTTGGAGTCGAGTATCAGCGCCTGCCAAATGAAGCGCAGAAAAAAACGGCGGAGCTGTGCATTCAGTACGGCGCGGATCTGATCCTGGGAGCCCATCCACACGTTGTACAGCCCTATGAATGGAAGACGGTAACCCTGGAGGATGGCAGAGAGCATAAAGGCCTGATTGCCTACTCTCTGGGCAATTTCATTTCTGCTCAGCGTTGGGATTACAAGGACGTGGGAGCAATTCTGCGCATGACGCTGCACAAAAGCGAGACAGGAGTAGCGTCCATCGAAAGCGCCGAGATGATTCCGACCTACGTGCATTTCTTTCGCAAGGCAGGGAAACGCAATTATGTCATTTATCCCGTTCCCCAGACGTTAGCCATGCTCGAAAAGGGAGAAAAATATCCGACCCTTACGAAAGACGCCATCGCGTATATGCAACGCCTAGATCAGGAAATGGCTGTGCATGTGAGTACAGTTGTATCAAAGAAAAAAGCCAGCTAAAGGGAGCTGGCCTTCTTTCTTTTTCCTATTTGCTGCCAAACCCGAAAGGCAGATTCAAGCGCAAATGAAGCTTTAGCTCCTCGTCTTGCATCGAGATGCCTTCCACTTGAATGTTCGGGGAAATCAATCCGGGGTAGAAGCCGAGATCATACATTTTTTCCATATCATCAACAGTGGATGGTGGTAAGGCAAAACCATCAAAGTACAGCTCGGAGATATGGAACTTCAATTCAGAAGGAGAGACGAGCTCGTACGTGCCGACCAGCCGAAGCTGCATGTGATCGTAGGTACCGTCCACAATCAGTTTGTTGTCATCAAAGGAAAAGTGGGATTGCTTGAACAGTTCGTCTTTATTCATCAGAAACTGGTTGAAATCATCCTGATTGATGACGAGTGTATGCGAGAGTAGTCCATCTGACTGAATGCGATCGGGCGTGGCGAGCTCAGGCACTTGCACCATGACATCAGCGAGAACGCCGAAAAACGTCTGAAACGCGGGCAGTCCCCGTTTTTGCCAATCAGCGATGAGATGATCCATCAGGGCTTCGACGGTTGTGGGGTCGTCCAGTTTTTGTACGTTTTTCTCTTTCTCAGCCTGAATGGCAAGCATCTCAGACAGCTGCGCTTCGTATTTTTGCCGCAGCTCCTTCAGCTGTGCGAGGCGGTTGTGCTCTTCTTCCTGCATGGTGACTAGCTTGGTTCGTTCCGTCTGATACATTTCCAGCCGCTGCATATCCCGGTCATAGAGAATTTGAATAAAATCAAACATCAATAAAAACTCGTTGAAATTTTCCGCATTGAGCAGCAGTGTCAGAAGATTGGCGCGCTCGCCTGTATAATAGGCCCTCGCCACTTCCCCTGCATGGCGATGCATGGCTTCGATAACCAGCTTCTGTCGTTTCAGATCAAGCTCGAGCTGAGCAATATCTCCTTGGGTCCGTGTCTCCTCTTTTTTGATGAGGGTGAGGGTACGCTCCAATTCTTTTTGAGTAAAATGCTGCTGCAAGATCAGCTGCTCCAAAGAAACGGGCTTCTCCTCCTCGGCGAATACCGTCAGCGGACATACAACTAGGAACAAGATGAGCAGAAATTTGCGCATGATTTCACCTTTTGTATCGTGATGGGAAGCGGTGTACGAGATGAATGCACCTATTCTCTCCACATTGTATGACTTCTTTTCGTATTATAGCCTTATCAGGTTGAATTTGAATAGCAGGAGAAGAGTCTATATGGATCTATATGCCGTCATTCACAGGGAAATTGAGAGTCGTTCCGAGAGGGCCATTCCCTTTGCGCGTTACATGGAGCTGGCTTTGTACCATCCGGTTTACGGATACTACATGTCGGACAAACCAAAGGTGGGAAAAGACGGCGACTTTTTTACAAGCGCCTCGGTCCATCCTGTGTTCGGAGAAACGCTGGCAGATGTAGTAGCGGATATGTGGCGTATTTCGCAGATGCAAGCACCTGTCCTCGTCGAGATTGGGGGAGGAACAGGAAGACAGTGCTGCAATATACTCGATCGGCTGCAGCAGGAAGCACCAGACCTGTATCAGGCGATGAAGGTCATCCTCATTGAAACGAGCCCGTATCATCGAAAGCTGCAGGAGGAAGCGCTGAGCGCTCATGATGTGCCAAAGCACTGGTATTCTTCTCTCGCTGAAGCTGCGGACAAGCAGTCGATTGAAGGGGTCATTCTCTCAAACGAATGGCTGGATGCTTTTCCGGTGCATATCGTGGAAAAATCAGCACGAGGCTGGCAGGAGGTGTGGGTGAGTAGTCAGGAATCGGGCTTTGGAGAAGAAAAGGGCGCGGTTACACCCGCACTGGCTGCTTTTTTAGAAGAACAGGATTGGAAATTGCCAAATGGAATGCGCATAGAGATCAATCTGGGCATGGAGCAGGCGGCGCGGGACGTAGCGCGGCTCCTGAACCGAGGCTTTGTTGTGACCATCGACTACGGAGATCGCCAAGAGGATTTGTATCACCCTAGCCGAAAAAATGGAACGCTGATGTGCTACTATCGTCATCAGGCGCACGATAATCCTTTTGCGCATCCAGGAGAAGAGGATATAACGGCTCACGTGAATTTTTCAGCGTGGGGAGATTTCGGAGAGCGAGAGGGATTAAAGGAGATCGCCTATCTGCGGCAGGACAAGTTTTTGATCAGGAGCGGTCTGCTGCACAAGGCCGTGGCTCATCAGGACCGAGATCCGTTTACCAGCGTGGCGATGAAACGCAACCGGGCCATCCAGCAGCTGATCGATCCAGCAGGCTTGGGAGGCCGATTTCGCGTTATGGTTCAGTCCAAAGCGATCGAGAATCACACAGGCTTGCGTTTTCTCGAGGAAGTTTGGCGATAAAACAACAAATAAAAAAGATGCTCTGTAGGGAGCATCTTTTTTCGTTACAGCATCATTTGAAGCATAGCGTGTTCTCCACCGCCAACTGGCATGATGAAGAATGTGTAGTACGTGAACCCTACAAAAGACAGGAACATAAATCCAAAGAAAATGTTCAGGTACACTCGCTCAGTCAAAGCCATGTAGCTCAGTGCTACGAAGAAGGCTGTCAGACCGAAGAAAATCAGCGCCATTGGGTACAAGCCGCCCCAGAAAGACATCAGCGCAATGACGATGGTCCAAAAACCGAGAACGCGATACATACGATCCATCTGTGTCCCCCCTTTTTGCATAGAACGGTAAGATTTACAAGATTCCTTCCTCATTATATAGGACGGGCGAAGGTGTGTAAACGGGAAGGTATGACGGTTTTTTGGCAGATAGGAAAATACAGGGTGTCCAATATCAGTATTGTATCACTGTATAATTACACGATTTGCATCCGCCAATCATGGATTCATCCTCACGTAATTCAATTTTCCCCAAGTACGATTCAAATATCCCCATTAAAAGAGCGTTATGCATTTGGCACACAGCGGTAGGGTGCTTCTTGGCTGTATCCGAGAACGTGCAATTGTTTACACGAAAACGAAGAACCCCATCCTGAAGCGCTTCAATATCCGGTTTCAATCCTTGGGCAACAACCAATCGCTGAATGTGGCTCAGTTTTTCTTCCATAGTAGCAGTCGCAAGCTTCAAACCACTTTTCGCTACCGCCCGTTTTGCCATCTCCGTGCCGATGCGATATCCCATTTTGATCAATGCGGCTTCGCCTGCTTCGCCGAGCGAAAGTAAGCTCTCAATCGCGATATCGGCTAGCAGCTGATAGTCACGCGGCGGAAACTGTAGGCTTACCACCTGATCGGACAACGAATACAATCGGCTGGGACGTCCTCCCTTACCGCTTTTGTCCGAAACGGCGGAAAGCAAGTGAACGTCCTCCAATTTCGTTAAGTGAAGCCGAGCCACGTTGGGGTGGATTGAAAAATGTTCGGCTACATCTGTAACAGTAATCGGTTCTTTGCTATAAGCAACATATTGGTAAATGGAAAAACGGGTGGGGTCAGCTAAAGCGCTGGTTAACTTTTGAGCGTCGCAATCCATGCCAGAACCCCCTTCATAAGCAAATCATCATAAGTGTATCCGATTTTCCTTAGATTGTTAAGGTTGTAGTGTGCAAGAGACGCATATCCGTGCAATTTTTTGCGTCTAGTTTTTAGATTAACTACTATTGACATAGTGTTAATAACACATTTATAATCCGTAGTAAGGAAGGTTTCTTTATTAGCTTACTTTTTGCAAGTAGTTGTTTCCATCAAATGGGAAGAACGAAAGAAATACTTGTTCGAAATGAACGAATTGCATAGATGAGATGGAGGGGTAACCGATGGCAGTTGCTGAACGTACACAGACAAGTAAATTAACGTTTTTCACGTATCCGAGCTGCACATCCTGTCGCAAGGCGAAAGCTTGGCTGGCAGAGAATGGTGTCAACTACGAAGAGCGTCATCTGTTTAAAAATCCACCGACAGCTGAAGAGCTGCTCGATATTATCAAAATGACGACGAACGGTTTGGATGAAATTCTGTCCACGAGAAGTCAACGCTTTAAAAACCTGGACGTAGACATCAACGACATGTCGGTAAAAGAGCTTTTGGAAATGCTGAGCGAAGAGCCGCAGCTGCTGAAACGTCCGATTTTGACTGATGGGGAAAACCTTATCGTGGGCTTTAACTCATCGGCAATGAAAAGCTTGCTGTCCTAAAACAGTCCTATAGGTATGGAAGAGGGGGGGGCTATGTGCCGCCTTCTTTTTTTGCGAATTATCCTGCACGGCACGATGAGCTTATGTTTTCTAATCTCCGTAGGATTTTGCGCTAACGGGAGGTAAAATAGAAGGTGGGAAACGTCGGAAAAGGATGGGAAACGATCATGGAAACATTACGTGTAGGGAAACAGGACGGTGTAGCTACCATTACACTGCATCGGCCAGAAGTACATAATGCGATCAGCATGGAGCTGGTGGATGAGCTAACTGCTGTGCTAAAGGATTGCGAAACGGATACCCAGGTAAAAGTATTGATTGTAACGGGAACGGGCAAAAGCTTTGTCTCCGGTGGGGACTTGAATCAGTTTATCGCTGTTCGTGGATATGAACAGTCGTTCCCACTCTTACACAAAGTAACGGGACTGCTCTCGGCTATCGACCATTTTCCTAAGCCGGTCATCGCTATGGTAAATGGAGCAGCCGTAGGTGGGGGCTGTGAATTTGCCGGTGCATGCCATTTTCGATTTGCCAGTGATCAAGCGGTTTTTGGTTTCGTCCAAATCAGCATGCATATCACCACGGGCTGGGGCGGTGGAAGCCGCTTGCTGGACAAGCTGCCTGAATCCAAGGCCCTTGCCTTGCTTTTGACAGGCGAGCGGATGAGTGCCCTTGAAGCGAAAGGATACGGCTTTGTAGATGAAGTGTATCCTGTTGAAAAGCTTCAGGAGGAAGTGGAGAGGTTTGCACGGAAAATTGCTGCACAGCCATTGGTAGGGATCGAGGGCTATATGCGCATGCTGCACTGGAAGCGCAATGGGCTACCGCAAGAGGAGCGGATCCAAAAAGAAGTTAGCCAATGTGCGAGCATTTGGGGAACGGATGAACATGTAAGCGTCGTGCAAAAATTTCTGCGTAAACGTTAGGCTGCGAGAGGGTCAGGTTTCTTCCGTTTAAACATTTATTTGCTTGGACATACTTTTTCTAGTAGAAAGCGATTCTACAAGAGTAGGGAAAAGCATAGGATGAAACTACATCATCCTTTTTAAAGGTAACGGGAGGGACTCATATGGTAGCTTCCAGACAAGACGCATGGACCGAAGACGACGATCTAGTGTTGGCGGAAGTCACCTTGCGCCACATTCGCGAAGGCGGCACCCAATTAGCCGCATTTGAAGAAGTGGGTCAAAGGTTGGGAAGGACAGCTGCTGCATGCGGCTTCCGATGGAATAGCTGCGTCCGCAAACGATACGATGCCGCTATCTCTATTGCAAAAAGCCAGCGCCAGCAGTTAAAGAAAATGGGAAGAATCTCCGCACCAGCACCAGCTGTAGTAGCAGAGGTGGAAAGTGTCACTACCCCTCCAGCACGTCAAGCCCCAAGTCCGGTTGATTTCGACATGAGAGAGCTGGACGAAGAGCAGCAGATTGAATCCGTTATTCGTATGTTGGTCAATCAAAAAGAGTTGTCTCGTCGTGTCAAGCAACTGGAACGAGAATTAGAAGGAAAAGAATTGGAAATAAAAGAGTTGACAGAAGCAAACGAGCGTGCTAGGAAAGAGCTCGATCAAGTGCAAGGCGTGAACGAAGATTACCGGGCACTCGTACAGATCATGGATCGAGCACGCAAGCTTGCCTTTTTGCAAGAGGAAGATTCCAACAAGGCTATCTTTAAGATGGATGAGAATGGAAATCTGGAGCGTGTGGAGAAGTAAAGCGAGAGCGGATAACGAAATAAAAAAGAAGCGGGCTTCCACCGCTTCTCAGATTGTTGAGAAAGC
>NZ_RHHP01000040.1 GCF_003710815.1 Brevibacillus centrosporus | reverse complement strand
GGCCCGTTGGTGAAGCGGTTTAACACAGCAGCCTTTCACGCTGTCATACAGGGGTTCGAATCCCCTACGGGTCACCTATAAGAACCCTCATTTGTTGGGGGGCCGCAAAGTACTCGGAATATGCTTCAGAGCATAAACGTCACTTTGTGGGGATGTGGAGGCTTAGCTCAGCTGGGAGAGCATCTGCCTTACAAGCAGAGGGTCGGCGGTTCGATCCCGTCAGCCTCCACCATTTTCATTACTTGACCGATCAGGTCCCTGTCGCGGGATGGAGCAGCTCGGTAGCTCGTCGGGCTCATAACCCGAAGGTCGCAGGTTCAAATCCTGCTCCCGCAACCAAATTTTCTCCTTGCGTTTTAAGGAGGATCGAAGTACCTGTAGGGTGCAACTGAATATGGAGCTGTGGTGAAGTTGGAGTTCACGCCGGTCTGTCACACCGGAGGTCGCGGGTTCGAGTCCCGTCAGCTCCGCCATTTATACTTTAAATGTGTACATGGCGAATTTTATAGTACGAGCCATTAGCTCAGTTGGTAGAGCATCTGACTTTTAATCAGAGGGTCGAAGGTTCGAGTCCTTCATGGCTCACCAGTTTTTACAACTTCACATGCGGTCGTGGCGGAATTGGCAGACGCGCTAGATTCAGGTTCTAGTGGTGGCAACACCGTGGAGGTTCAAGTCCTCTCGACCGCACCAAACAACCCTAACAACTACAAATCACATGCGGACGTAGCTCAATTGGTAGAGCGTCGCCTTGCCAAGGCGAAGGTCGAGGGTTCGAGACCCTTCGTCCGCTCCATATGTGCCCTTAGCTCAGCTGGATAGAGCGTTTGACTACGAATCAAAAGGTCGGGAGTTCGAATCTCTCAGGGCACGCCACTTTTCACCTAAAGTGAAAAGGATATAGTCGGGAAGTAGCTCAGCTTGGTAGAGTACTTGGCTTGGGACCAAGGGGTCGCAGGTTCGAATCCTGTCTTCCCGACCATGAACTTTCATTCGAAACGACCTTGAACTGGAAAGTTTTGATGGTTGATAACTAGCTTGCAATGTGATACATTGTAAACCTGCGCTCCGTAGAGAGTGCGACTACATAACGAGCATTGGATAAAGTGTAAAAAACACTTGACTTTATAGGTTCGGATGTAGTAAGATGAAATTCCTGTCGCTTTTAAACAGGATTAAAAAATGCTCTTTGAAAACT
>NZ_RHHP01000004.1 GCF_003710815.1 Brevibacillus centrosporus | reverse complement strand
TACTCTATAGGGTACATTTTAAACAAGCTTGCCCTTTTTATTAAGGGCTTGGGCAATGCTTAGATATCCTTCCTCGATGTTGAGATACCTCCAGGCAGCTCCTAATATTTCTCCTTTTCGCATGCCAGTCGTAATGGTCAACAAAAAAATCATGTAATAAGGGCTGTTCTTGGCCACCTCCAAAAAAGCTCGCACCTGATCGGCGTCCCAGACCTTAACTTCCTTTTTGTAGACCTTGGGGGCATCTACGAGAGTGGCAACGTTTTTGGCGACAAGACCCCAGCGTTCTGCTTTTTTCAGTGCGTCTTTAATTAAAATATGGACCTTGCGGATGTTTTCATCGCATAGGACTTTGTTTTTTGTGAGATGATTATAGTGTTGCTGAATCATCATCGGGGTCAGATTTGACAATTCTATCTCTCCAAGAGCAGGGATAATGTGCTTATTGGTTATCCATGTATAGGTGTCAAGACTTGCTTCGTTTACTTTGGTTTGCTTATCTTCCAACCATTGCAGTAAATAATCCTTAAACTTGATCTTTGAAGGAGCTACATAAGTACCTTTGCTTAATTCATGCACGACTTCAGCGAGAGCAACTTGTGCTTCTTTTTTCGTTCGAAAGCCACGTTTTTTCTTTTGCCTGCGTTTACCGTTAACATCTTTTCCTAGATCCACGATATAACACCATGATGTCCCAACTTTTTGTACAGTACCAGCCATTAGTGGTGATCTCCCTTCCTAATCTTTTTAGTATCAGTTTTGACTTTCAAGGCTACCCTCCAACCACTGCAGAAATACTTTTTTGGATACTTTAATGCGCTTTCCGATCTTCACCACATGAAATTGTCCAGAATTAACAAGCTCGTATGCCTGCCGCCTGCCGATCGCCGATCGCGAGGATTTGTTGAATGTCGCTCACATCTAAAACATCAGGGTAGTCCCGATCATTATTTTGGATTTGATGGATATTCAAATTGTGACGCCCTCCTTTCAGGAAAAAATAAAAGGCGCTCAAAAGAACGCTTATCAACGGTACGAAACCCGTAATAAGTTGTGTTTGGCAAAATAAAAGTACACACTTCGGCAACCGAAAAGTGCAGACCATTTCCGCAAATGAAAAAAGCCTTGCCAGCTAACTAAACAACCCTCTACTCTTCTATTTGGCGAACAGATAGGAGAGGGATGAAAGGAATGCTGGCAATGGCTCAACAACACTATATCAAATACTTACGTGATGTAAAAGATCAATCCATTTCTCAGATTGCAGATCAGCTTGGGGTAAACTGGAGAACGGCAAGGAAATATGCCGACTGTTCAGATTGGAACAAAGAAGCCCTTCCTCTTCGAGGAAAATTCCCTATTATGGAAGCTTACTGTGAGCAAGTGGATACCTGGCTTCTGGAAGATCAAACACGTCCAAAAAAACAACGCCACACGTCGAAGCGTATCTATGATCGCCTTGTCTCTGAATGTGGCTTTGCAGGATCAGACCGTACCGTACGGTACTATGTGGCTAAACGGAAATCCGAACTGCAAATCGAAAAAACGGAGCCCTATGTTCGTTTAGAACACCCAGGTGGAGAAGCTCAGGCTGATTTTGGATCTTTTCAAGCAGTTCAAGCTGGGAAACTGGTAGAGAGAAAAATGCTAATCCTTTCCTATCCATATAGTAATGCAGCGTTTATCTTCGTTACTCCGAAGGAGAATACAGAGTGTTTCTTGGAGGGATTACGGCAGCTATTCGAAATGAGTGGCGGCGTACCTAACCGAATCTGGTTCGACAATCTTTCCGCAGCCGTTGTATCTTCAGGTAGCGATGGGAAACGAAAGCTAACAGAAGAATTTCAACGTTTTGCTCTCCATTATCGATTCCAGCCTGATTTCTGTAATCCTGGACAAGGAAACGAGAAAGGGCATGTTGAGAATAAGGTGGGCTATGCTCGTCGAAACTGGTGTGTTCCATTGCCTGTAGCAAATGATCTTGATCAACTCCAGAAGATCATCAATCAACAAGCTCATGAAGATTTGAAAAGGCTCCATTATGCAAAAGGAGTCTTACAGCAAGACCTTTGGGAACAAGAGAAAACCAAGCTTTTGGAGCTCCCTACCGTTCCTTATGAAACCTTCCGCTTAGAGTCTGTAAAAGCCAATGGCTATGGCGAAGTTCTTATGGACCAAAAAATAGTGAAGGTCCCCTTTATTCGTTCTCACGAACGAGTGTGGTTGAAGTATTGGTGGAACAAAGTTGACATTCTAAATGACAACTACGAGGTGCTGATTACTTTCCCAAGGGGATATATGGACGAGTCAATTCCCATAGATCTACAAGCACTGTTGCAACCACTCCAGAGTAAGCCGAAAGCTCTCGACTACAGTTCCGTTCTTGCTTTTCTTCCCAATCAGACAAAGGCTTTTTTGCAATCTGTAGAAGGAAAAAGTCGTAAAGCAAGAATCGGTTGGATCCTTCGCATGCTAAAGACATATCAGATCGAGGAAATTGAAAAATGCCTTACTCATGAAAATAACGATGATGTAAATCATTTAGAGCATGCTCTTTACCGCTTACATCACCCAGAACGAATCCAGTCACCGATGGTTGACAGTCGCACACCATCCGTTTTCGTTGGATACCAGCCAGATCTAACAAGATATGACCAGCTTCAACGAACGGAAGTGCGAAAATGAGAGAAGAATTACGCCAACTCTGCAAGCAGATGAGATTAGCCCATGTCATGAATGTTTACGAGCAAGTACCATTTGAACAACCTACCCAGTTTCTCCACGCTGTACTGTCGGCGGAACGAAGTTCCCGTGAGCAGGGGAAAATACGTCGCTTGCTGCAAAAAGCAAGGTTCACGCAGATAAAGACCTTTGAAGGATACTCCTTCGAGTCAGTCACACTGCCAGACAGTGTAACAATCGAGGAATTGAAGAGAGTTTCATTTGTAGAGCGAAAGGAAAATATCATATTGTTGGGTGCCGTCGGCACAGGCAAGACACATCTGGCCACAGCAATAGGTGTGGAGGCCTGCAAACAGGGGAAAAAGGTAAAATTTTATCGAGTCGCAGAGTTAGTTTCCACTCTACAAACCAAGTTTCAAGCGGGCAATCTTCCTCGTTTCCAAAGAGAATTAATGGAGGCTGACGTACTTATATTAGATGAATTGGGCTTCGTCCCATTTCATAAAGATGGTGCTGATCTGCTTTTCCATCTAATTTCAGAGTGCTATGAAAAGATTAGTGTGATTGTGACATCAAACCTGGAATTTAGCCAATGGAATACGGTTTTCGGAGATAACCGCCTCACAGCTGCCTTGATAGATCGCCTTGTGCATCATGCTCATATCTTAGCGTTCACTGGGGAGAGCTATCGTCTTCGGCATGCTCTTTCTCACCGATGATCTTACAAATTTAGCCTGGCAAGGCTATGCACAAAATGGTTGCCGAACTCTGTACTTTTTACTTGCCAAATACATAATAAGTCATTCTTCTGAACGCTATTGCCTATGGTAGTCCAAAATTTTCTTAAATTGTTGTGAGATTGTTTTTGTTCTACGTCTTTAGAGTAACAGGCTTTCATAAACGATTCAATTAGCCAAATGGGTACTCTTTAGTTGCCTTTTGGCTATTGTTGTCGTCCATTTACGTTGAAATTTTTTAATAGTACTTATGGTGACAAAGAAATTAGCAAAAGCTGCAAGAATGAAGCAATTTTCGTATTAATAATTGCATAAAAATGTTACATCAAAGTTATCGTTAGGTTAATTGGTCCTTAATTTAAGTATAGAATGCTTGGTTTTTTTATTTTTTGTTC
This sequence comes from Brevibacillus centrosporus, assembly GCF_003710815.1. Taxonomy (GTDB): domain Bacteria; phylum Bacillota; class Bacilli; order Brevibacillales; family Brevibacillaceae; genus Brevibacillus; species Brevibacillus centrosporus. Next base: position 95,035 of record NZ_RHHP01000004.1, on the reverse strand, counting down.
TAAAGGATGATTTCTTAGTCTCATAACTGATTGAAAGGGCGGAGGGTAAATGGATAAGTGCTACAATTGTGATCAACCCAAATTGCCCAAATTACGTTATGAGAAAATGCCCAATTCAAATGCCTACGAAATAAATGAATATACTTTAGAGTATTGCGATCATTGCTTTGTTCAAGTTTTTTCACAAAAAGTCTTTCAACAACTGACATCTGGAAAATCCCATACTAAAATTCTTGTCACTACGTCCCTCCAATCAATAGCTGCATCTCTTTTATTATGTTCCTTTTTATTCGCATTTTTTGTAATAAATGGAATGCACTTTTCAGGTTGGATGTATGGTTCCATAATATCCGTATTGTTGGGATTGTATCTTCTCTTTTTTCAAATATTTTATCAAAAAAAAACTCATTATAAGGCTATTACTGAAGTTAATAATAATCTGCAGGAAATCAATAATCGTAACAATAACATAGTCGACGAAGTAATTAAAAAGAGGGAGGATTTATTAAAAAAGAAGAAAGAAGAGCAATATCAGGAAGAAATGAGGCGTAATGAAAACGAACGTCGAGAAAGGGAGAAGCAGGTTAGAAAGGAACGAGAAAGGAAAGAGAGAGAACGTAAGGAACATGAGTGGAATCAAAAAGTACAAGAGCGTCTTTGTGGGATTGAAGAAATTGATAATATGGATGGATTTCAGTTTGAACAGCGGCTAAAGTATCTTTTTCAGGATTTGGGCTACCAAGTAGAAATTACACCTAAGTCTGGGGACCAAGGAGTTGATCTTGTTCTAAGAAAAGATAACAAGGTAATTGCAGTCCAAGCGAAGCGATACGGGAACACTAACAAAGTAGGTAATTCAGCAATTCAAGAGGTTCATACGGGAAAAACTTTTTATGATTGTTCAGAGGCATGGGTAGTTACAACATCATATTTTACTGAATCTTCGAAAGCATTGGCTAAAAAAGTTTGCGTCAGATTGATAAACCGTAATGATCTTATAGGGTTGTTAATATCACAGCAGGAATTGCATGGGAGAATACTGGTCTGTCAAAATTGCGGAGCAAAGAATAATGTTGATTATCAGCATATTCAACGAGCTATTTGTGGAAATTGTAAACATTCATTAAAGTCATCGGTTTTCTATGAAGGACATTGAAACTAATGAAATGTGGTGGTTTCATGTTTGTTAATTATTATAGTTTATTGGGAGTATCACCACATGCAAAAAAAGAAGAAATTGTAAAAGCATTTCGTACTAAAGCTAAATACACACATCCTGATGTTGGAGGAAAACATGAAGACTTTTTAATACTGAAGAAGGCATATGATGTTCTAATTAATGAGAATCAGCGTAAATTTTATAACGAACAATATTGGAAACACTATCAAACGAATCATTCTAATGCCAAGGATCAGAAACAAAAAGAACATAAGAATGAGCGAAATGTTAATCAAGATAATTCTAACCAATCTGATCATTCTTCAGCAAGTCAAGATGTCTCTAACATTGAAGAGAACATAAACAGTTATAGGGTCCAATTTACTCCCAAAACTAACGGTAGTTGTCTTGGTGTCAACTGGATGAAACATTTTTTACATGTTGGATTATTCTTCATAATAATCGGAACAGCTTTTGGCATTTTGGGAGGAATAACCACAAAACCAGAATCAGAATATACTTCTTCAAATTTACAACCGAGCACGAATAAAGCTTCGGATGATAACCAAACACTAATCATTCAACCCCGATCGAACCAGGTACCATCGGCATCACAAGTAGCGGACCTACAACTCAGTGCAGAACAAAATGTTTTAAAACCGAGCGAATCAATGCTACTAGATACAACTATTAACCAATCAAAAGTAGCTGATGATAGCAAAATAAATGAATTTATGTATAATTATGTATTTTTGAGTGTGGAGGCATTGAATAAGAACGATTTTTCAATTGTTGAACCACATATTAATCCGAACGGAAAGAAATATGACGAACAAAGGAAATATATCGATTATCTACGTAAAAAAAATATTTTCGAAAGATTATTAGCCTTTGAAGCTCGAGATATAAAGCAAATCAACGAATCACAGCTCCGGGTAAAAACTTACGAGGAATATAGCATTAAATATGGTGACGGAACCTCAAAATTTAAGAGTTTTAACAGTGAGTATTTAGTAGACGTATCAGAAAATGGAAGCCTGCTTGTAAACGAGTTATTAAAAACGAATGAAATAGAATCAAAAACAGAAAAAACTAAATCAGCTAGTGCTGAGCAACTAATAAACCCATCTGTAAGGCCGTCTTTATCTCATTTTACACTAGAGTCAAGCAAGGAAGAGGTATTATCAATCATGGGCGCACCAAGCAGCTCTCATAAAACTTACCAGGGAGAAACGTGGAGTTACGGCTTAGCCCAAGTCGACTTTAATGAACAAGGTAAGGTCATAGAGTGGGCGGATATTGGAAATAAACTCAAGGTATCTATTGGGGTGGCCAAACCCAAAGTACCTCCTTTTACCTTAGGTTCACCAAAAAAAGAAGTCATTGAAGCGATGGGAACTCCCAATACTCTAAGAAATTCCTTTGGAGGGGAAACATGGAGTTATGATCTATCAAGTATTGAGTTTAATCAACAAGGGCAAGTGATTGGATGGTCAGAAATTGGAACCAAATTATATGTATCAATTGGTGATGAGAATCCAGAAGCTGCTCCTTTCACTATGGGATCCTCTCTTAAGGATGTAATTAATGCGATGGGAACGCCTACAGCTTTTCGGATGACATTCAGTGGGGTCACTTGGGGATATGGATTATCTTCTGTGGAATTTGATCGGAACGGAATAGTTGTGGGTTGGTCAGATATCCAAGGGAATTTGAAAACACAATAAGGAGAATCCCCGAAACTTAGCAGATAATTATATATGTTGTAAAATACTTATTAGTGTATCAACATTTGCTATTAATAACGTCAAAAAGCCGCTTCCCTGACCGAGCTTTACAAAACGGTCGTTCACTTTTTAAGGGTGATGAAAAGTAATAGTCGCTGAGTTAAATTTATTATATAAACTGTCTTTCCAATTATACAAACTGTAAAGCAATCCAGTGAATCATTCTGCTAATTTAGATAGGAGTATAAAATGCGATTATTATGTCAAATATAGAATCAGAGCAATTCGGTTTTCTAACCAGTAGCAAAACGACTGCCTCGGTTTTTCAACTAAAAAAGGATAGCAAATCCATATATCTTTATGGTTTCACCATTAACGTTTTTTACTTTTTTTTCTCCAAAGTCTACTTGAGCTTGGAATCCCATAGGTGGGTCTTCCACTGCCTGGTATTGTCTTGGAGTAATGGATTTATGTATGTCATGCTGCTTTCTCAGTTTAGCCACCCAATTTCTTATGGATCTAGCTTTCCCCTTGTATTCGGGACAACGTTCTCTAAGCCAGTCTTGAATCTGGGAGCTGGACACATCTGGATACTTCCACAATCAACCAAGAATGGTCTCCTCATAAGCGGAATATTTTGTCTGTTTTACTCGGTTCCGCATATCTACCATGCCCTCTGGTGAAACATTCCAATATTTACTTACCGTATTAACATTGAACCCTAACCTATTAGCGACTTGTGTTTTACTCAATCCTAGTTCTTTTAACTGATGTATCTCCGTGTACATAGGCCACCTCAACATGCCTTCTATTTGCGACGGGGCTGTATTTGGTTTTTAGAGGATTTTGGGAAATAATGTCGAAAAAATAGTGTATCAAATGCTTTCTTCGGGGGATAAGATGAAAAAAATATTTAGCCCAAAGGAAATCCCTTTACATTATTTTTACATTGCGTGGAAAAAAGCCCGTCATTTTGCTCAAACTTCTTACGGAATATTCGATCCGGTAGAAATATCTGACTTTGAAATGAATTTGGATACGCGATTACAAAATATAAAGCATGATTTTAAAATCTTTGATGATGTGAAGCCTTACAAAATGGAAGAAACTATAGCCTACTTATTACCAAAAGCTCCGAAAAATGATCATAAGAGATATCGACCTATGGTTCAATTCTCGTTAAGGGATCAAGTAGCCTGGACGGTTGTGGTACTTGTGCTAAGTGAATGGTTCGATACAAATGAAGAGATTGGAAAACTAATTCCAGTGAATGAAACGGAATTAAGAAAGACATACAATTGGATGGTTCCCTGGAGTTATAATAATCGCCTGAAGCGAATATTTCAAAAAAATGAGTTCGATGGAAGTTATGAACGTCTGTATATTCATTACAACCATAAATCCCTGTATGAAAGCTTCCAATGGAGTCTAAGGAATTTAAGGGAACAAAGAGTAAGGGAGTTTGAAAAAGTCCTGGAGAGTTATGAGGAAGCTTACTATGGAGAAGCAGACATTAAGGAGTTCTATCCAACTCTGAGAAGAGAACATATATTACAAGCTTTAAAACAGCGTTTCGAGCAGCTATTCGAAGCAAATGTAATGTCCGAAGACTGTGTGAAACAATGGAATATGCTATTGAAGCAAATGCTTCAATTTCAAACAGATTATTCGGGCATTATCAATGAACTTCAGTCACATAATGAATTGAAAAGTTTTGAAGAAAGTCTTTTTCCAAGCGGTGATGGATCTTCGGATAATATTCAGGAGTTGTTGAATACAACATTACCGATTGGACTTGTCGCTTCAGGTTTTTTGTCTAATTGTGCATTAACAATTTATCTAGATATTCCTATGAATAATTTTTTATTGGAACTGAAAAATGAACTTAAAAAAGATACAGGAGTACTACATCTTGCCTACATCACTCGTTATACGGATGATATGATGATTATTTCTTCGAACAGAGAAATCATTTGGAAATCCATTCAGGAAATTAATAGATTGCTTGGTCTTGTGGGTCTTAGCCTCGCCGAGGAAAAAGTAAGTCCGAAAATAGAAAGCAGGTATGAGAGCTTAAAAACGCAAATAAACCAGTTGGAATGTCTTGATAAGAATTCTATGCTCAATATTTTTTTGGAAAAGCAGCTAGAGGAAATCAAGAAAAGTGAAAGTCCAAAATCAATCAAGCGAAGAGATCGAATTCCTGGTTCAACAGCTGTGATAGAAAAACTTTCACAAATCGGCGAGAATTCTTTATTGGCCATGAATCATGAAGAATTAGATTTGTATATACGCGAATTGCTAAAGCTGATTGATACGACATTCGAGGAAAGAGAAATAAAAGATGAGACAAAGGTCGCATTCTCTTCTTGGCGTATAAGAACAGGCATAGCTGAAACAACAAAACGGAAAAGGCCATTTAGGCATTATCGCGCCAAGGATAGGTTACTGAGAGCCGTTGAGAAATACCCATTTAAGGTGTCTTTAATTGATTATTACATTATGCATTTGTTTGATATTGCTGCTAACGAAGCGATCGAACAAGAATTAGAATCATTTCTAAGACAATTCTCAGTTTCAAATGAATATAATTCGGAGAATATTGGTTTTTACGGTTCCTACTTAAGAACTAGAGTGTTACTAGCATTGGCAGATAATTGGAGCTTAATTCCCTATAGTAAGAGGAACGTAATTCAAGGCGTTCTTTTTCGAGCAGTAATGAGCTGGTATAACCTACTGCCTATTTGGCATGAGAAGCAAGCTATCTACAGAATGTTTACAGTTACCGATATCACAAGAGACCCTGGCGTAATTCAAGTGATAGCTGGGGAATCAATTAAATCTGTTACCCATTCTTATGCCCTATTCAAAATGAATCTGCGTGAATCAATTCATTTTCACGAGAATTCAGATGCAAAGAAATCATTGTCAGCCAGTAGGTTAAAAGTTCTGCTTGATATTTTCAAAGGACGCAGGGGTAAAGAAGAATCCGCTCGAAATGTACTCGTCACAGAAGAGGAGGATTTTATTAATTGGGCTTGGGCTTATTTTCACAGCTTAAGTCCAAGTGAACAGAACGTTGATTATTGGCTGGATTTTTCCCTGATTTTAGCTAAGCACAGTATTAAGCATATCCCGCAAAGAACCTTTCAGTTATGGATGAAATTTAAAGTAAATACGATCAGGAATGAAGCTATCCACGAGCTAATTGATTTATTAGACAGGGTAATAGAGGATTGGATGCGGTATAAAGAGGGAAGCGACAAATATGTAAAGAGATTTGCGAGAGCATTGGATATTACATCGGGAAATCTGTTTTTTGCCTATACAAAAAATAGACTTATTAACCTCGCTCGGATAAAACAAGCTCTTTGTATGGCGTCTAACGGTCTTAAGGTTCTCCCAAATGACTGGAAAAGAGATTTCATTCAAGATCTCTCGGATAACCAATGTTCTCCTTTGAATAATGTTCAAATCCCTCTTATAGATTGGCTAACAGCTGTTTCAACTAGTGTGCAACCTGATAAAAGCGGATTGACAAACCCATTGTCGGAACTCGAAGCTCTTAATTTAATTTACTTGTTTATCAAGCAATTACTCAAACAAAATGGCGATGCAAGACAGTCGGCCTATAATATCACGACAAGAAGAATAACTATCTCACTGGTAGAATGGACTGATTGGAGGAGATCGGTAAAGAATGGAGATAGTCTTGATAGTCAAAATTTCCCTAAGATTGATACTCCTGCATGCCCAAATATGCTCGACCCAGAATTGGATAGATTAAAACTAATCAGTGAGTATTTGAACAATTTCATGAATAATTTGCCCGAATCAGATAAAGAAAGTATTCAAACAGATCATAAGGACTTCGTCTATTGTTTAGCGCTTTCTGTTCTTATCCTGCAAATGTTGTCGAGCAATCGGGATACTTCCGATTATTCGGAGTTCTCAAAGCTTTTTCAGTGGCATAGCATACAACAAATAATTCTTGAAGGGTCAGGCCCTTCAACTAGTTTAACTACCTTACTGATTAGTACATTAAATATGCTGCTGCTGATCTACCAAACTCAATATCATCAATTAGGACAGTTAAAACTACCGTTCAAGGCGATGGCTAAACAAAATGTAATTACTTTAGAAGAATATGCACGACGCATTGAGGATCATTTGAGGACAGCTAATAAAAACTATTTAGTTTGGAGCGGAGGAATCTTAGAACTAATTTCAGTGGACCTGAACATATTGGCAAAGGACGGACGAATATGAATTCTATGAGGGAAACAATAAAGATTACCGTAGCACAAGCGGGGCATCCTGGAGAATTTAATACATGGTATGATCGTTCAAGGCGGTATCGTTTCCAGAATCCAGCGAAGCAGCTGGATTTCTTCTACAAAGCTGTAGAAACCGCTAAACAGGACAAATCGGACTTTCTTGTTTTTCCAGAATTTTTCCTCCCCAGGGAACAATTGTATACATATGTAAGAGCAGTATGCAGAGAGAACCGTTTTATTATTATAGGTGGGTTGGAATTTGGACCGTTTTCTGCTTCCGTAAATGAGTCTGACACTCCCGTTAATAATGATGCATTCATTGCCATACCGTCCGTCATTGGACATAACGAAAAAGAAGTGGAAGTTCGAGAGAAAAACGCAAATATTATTGTCGTTCCAAAAATTATGCCTGCAGATGAGGAGGAAAAAATGCTGCAGGCGGCAGGACTAAGATTTCAGCATGGAAATAAGATATATTTGTTTCAAAGTCAAGAGGTTGGAGACTGGGCGGTCCTTATTTGTGCTGACTTGTTGAATCTACCTATCCAATTTCTGTTGCAGTCAAAGGTGCAGACATTATTTGTTGTTGCGTATAACACTGATGTTGAAGGATTTGCTTCTATCGCAGATTCATTGCAGCGGCTGTTGTTATGTAATGTTATAATTTGCAATACAGGTAACTACGGTAGCTCTTTGGGGTTTTCTCCTTTTCGTGAACATTATAAAAGAGATGTAATGCGATTGAAGGGAAATCAAATTGATGCTACTGTTACAATCGAATTACCAATAAAATCTATATACCAAGCTCAACAAGGAATTTCTGATAAAGATCAAAACGGCAAGAATAAATTTATTAAACGTCCCCCTGATTTTGGTAAGTTCAGAAAGTTGTTATAGCCTATGATTCCGGTTAGATAGTTTATGGGGGGCAAAAAGATGGACTTATCCAACATTACGGTTCTAGATTTTGAAACATCCGGCTTGGATCCAAAAAACGATCGAATTATAGAAATTGCAGCCATTCGTTGTCATGAAGGTAAGATTATCAGTCAATACATCACACTGATTCATTTTGATGGGGAACTTAAACCTAAAATTACTGAAATTACAGGAATACAGTCTTCCGATTTGCAAAATGGCCTTTCTGAAGAAACCGCAATTAGGATATTAAATCGTTTCATAGGTAGCAATATAATTGTCGCCCATAATGCAGCTTTTGATCTCAGTTTTCTTCATTTCGCCTTATTAAGGCATGCCGGAAGAACCTTCAGCAATCATTTTATCGATACGCTGACCATTTGTCGTGATCGACATGTGTATCCTCACTCTTTAAGAAATATGTGTCAACGCTATGGCATCGATATGAATGAGTCGCATCGGGCCCTTAAAGACGTAGAAGGCTGTTGGGAATTACTGGTCAAATTGAATGAGGAAGAACCAGTAAAAAAGTATATAAATCAGTTAGGATATTTATCTAAATATGGTCCTCCGTTATGGTACCCATCTTATGCAACATTAAAATCTCTAAATATCAAGTACGCATAATTATACTAGAAATATGGTATTTTCGATAAGAGGAATTAAGCCAATAAGCTCATAAATCCTTGAGGTATTTTCTTGAGTAATTAGCAAAAAGACATGGATATTCTGGATTTGTTCTAGAAACTTTAAATCCCCAAAAAATACTTAACTTTCAATTTATAATTTGAGTGAATTTGAAACGTCAAACTCTAGTAATCTCATTTTGGTCACAAAATGGTCACCCACTACAGAAGATCACAGGAAACAAGCGTAAACTTTCAATCTATTAAACACCCGAAAACCCTTGATACAACTGGATTTTCGGGAATTTCAGGAAACAGACGGAAACGACTCTATTCAAATTGACAGGGTGGGGGATGCGACTCATACGAAAGCTCGCTACAACCAGAAATCCCCGAGAGAAATCTTGCTGGACCGCTCTCGAAAACTGAGGAAAGCCGTCTACAAGGTTAATGAATCCTTGAAAGCAAAGTTCCCAGCAAAGAACACCTCAGGTGTTCTGGAGGACGAAATTGGCTACTGCCAAAAACTCATCGCCGTACTGGAAGCTGAAGGAGGCATTTGTCAGCTTCCCAAAATAAAAGAACCGCTGAATCTGTTGAAAGAAACGATCTCAGATGACCTGGAGCAGCTCCGAATCTCTGAAGACCAGGATGCAAGGGTAGGTCACAAGAGCGCGGACTCCGCATTTTTTGGATACAAAACTCACATGGCTATGACCGAAGAACGGATTATAACGGCAGCCGTTGGACGACGGGCGAAAAGAATGACGGCAAGCAGTTGCAGACGCTGATCGAAAAAAGCAAGACAGCCGGTATGGAAGTCAAAACGGTAATTGGAGATACTGCCTACTCGGAAAGAGATAACATTACGTACAGCAGCAGCAATGACATAGAATTGGTCGCCAAATTGAATCCACTTATTACGCAAAGAGCTCGTAAGAGAGAAGACGAATTCCAGTTCAATAAAGATGCGGGAATGTATGTGTGCAAGGCTGGCCATCTCGCGGTCCGGAAAGCGCGGCAAGGAAAGAAAGGAGTCGGCAACAACCAAACAGATACCTATTACTTTGATGTGGAAACGTGCAAGAGATGTCCCTTGAAGGAAGGATGCTACACCGAAGGTGCGAAAAGCAAAACCTACTCGGTGAGTATAAAATCCACCGAACACACCGAACAAATGGAGTTTCAGGAAAGTGAGTACTTCAGAGAAAAAGCGAAGGAACGATACAAAATTGAAGCGAAGAACAGCGAACTCAAACACAGACACGGGTATGACGTAGCGTCATCTTCGGGTCTTGTTGGCATGGAGTTACAAGGTGCGATGGCGATCTTTACTGTAAATGTGAAAAGAATATTGAAGCTGATGAAGTAAGAAACCATCCACCTACCACAGTTGGGCAGGAAAAAGACGACCATTACTCCAAAAAATCGGGATAACGGTCGTCTTTTGTTTCGTTCCATTTTTGTTGTCCTGAAAAAGTGTAAGTTCTTCAGTGGCCTTGAGAAATCAGGGTTTTTTCTTTTTTTGTCTATGGAATATCGATTAGGAAATTCCTCGCTTTCTTTAGTTTTGGGTGGCATTTCGAAGTGCGATATTTGGATTTTTGAATGGAATGCCTATATAGATTTTCTAACGACAAAGGCTCCATTCTAGGCCATTTTCATGACTGGTTTTCTTTAGAAATTTGACACAACAAACTGATTGAACTACCGACATATTGTCAGTAACTTAGATTGACAGGTTTCCCGTTCAGCAAAATTGACGAAATGCTACTCATTGATTTGGGTAGCATTTTTTATGTGAATGGCTGTGTAATTTAAGTACAGTTCAAAAAATCATATCATTAATATTAGTTCCCACTCAAAAGATATAAAGGAATAATATGGTATACTAAAATAGGCCTATTTCTTTACTGCAGATCCGAAATCACAGGAAAATTATTAAAAACAGATATGCCTAAAATAGGGTGATCGGTGAATGAACATAACAGAACTAAAAAATAAGCTTTCAGCCATTTCCGTCTGGAAAAAGAACGGACAAAGAGCACCGCACAAGCCGTTATTAATTCTTTATGCGCTTGGACAATTCCAAAACGGAGAAAGAGTAGCTCTCCCATATGAGGAAGTAAGAGAGAAACTAAAGCATTTGCTTATAGAATTTGGACCCGCAAGGAAGTCTTATCATCCGGAAGAGCCCTTTGTTCGGCTAGTGGGAGATGGTTTGTGGCAATTATCTTCGTCTGTTGATAAAAAGAGCTTCAGCGACAAGCAACTACTTACAGAAAGAATTGTAGGTGGATTCATCCCTGAGGTAGTTGACTTTCTAAAAAGTAACAATCAATTTGTTCCGGAACTAGCTTCGCAAATATTAAATGAACATTTTCCGGATACCATGCATGACGATATCCTGGAGGAAACAGGTCTTACTTTCAGTTATTTTAAAAAGAAACATCGAGATCCTAATTTCAGAGAAAGAATACTGAGAGCATATGAATATAGCTGTGCTGTATGTGGCTTTAATGTTCGTCTAGGTAGGAACATAGTTGCCATCGAAGCAGCGCACATCAAATGGCATCAAGTAGGTGGACCGGATTGTGAAGAGAATGGGATAGCGTTATGCTCCCTGCATCATAAAATGTTTGATAGAGGAGTATTTACGATTTCAAACGAGGATTGCTTACTCGTATCAGAGGAGGCACATGGTACGAATGGCTTCGAGGAATGGTTAATGAGATACCATGGAACATCACTCCGCAAGCCTATCCGTCCAGACTATGCTCCCAAGGATTCTTTTAAACACTGGCACGTACGAGAAGTCTTTAGAGGCACAGCAAGATATATCTAAATAATAGGACCTTTAAATCAATTGTGAGATGCTGGTTCTTTCATATCGTTTTGATAAAAACTTAGCACTAAATAATATTCCTTGAGGTGCCCCATGAAACAAGGCCTATACGAACAACTAATCAACAACTCAACGTTAAAGCACCTATCCACCCTAGACCCAAGTTTATACCAAATCGGCAAAGAACCACTAGACGCCGAAGAGGCAAGAAAACTCCTCTCCAACTACATATCTACGGTTACGCGCAAAGCCCTCAAACTAATTCGAGAACAGTCGTCCGATGAAGAAGCAGTCCTGGCACAGATCCACACATGCAACGAAATTATCGCTACATTAAAGAACGCTCTCGACGAAGAGGACTTGGAAGATCTAAAGCTTGATGAACAGGGAGAAATCCTCACATACGTCTATTCCAAAGTAAACAGCATAAGAAGCATCAAAGAAGACAAACCAACACGACCAGCCACTCCGTTATCACAAAGCTCGTTATTCACGGGGTCACACTCAGAGCCCAACATGATGAATGAACTCCAACACGAAATCGTGACAGCAGACCGTATTGATCTGCTCGTTTCGTTTATCAAGTGGAGCGGTCTTCGGTGTCTCATGGAACGGTTGGAACAATTCACGGCAAATGGTGGGCAACTGCGAGTCATTACGACTACGTATATGGAAGCTACAGATTACAAGGCTGTAACGGAATTGAGCAAGCTACCAAACACGGAATTGAAGGTATCCTATGATAGCGACCGTACTCGTTTACATGCAAAAGCCTATGTTTTCAAGCGAGATACGGGCTTTACCACGGCGTATGTTGGCTCGTCCAATCTTTCGAATCCAGCACTGACGAGTGGGCTCGAGTGGAACGTGAAGGTAACGGAAAAAGACTCCTACGATGTACTAAAAAAGATCGAAGCAACCTTCGAAAGTTACTGGAATGACAGGGAGTTCAAGACCTTCCGGGCAAATGACGCCGAGCATGAACAGCAGCTCAAACAAGCTCTCAAGAAGAAAGAGAAAGAAAAGAATGATCTCCATTTTGGTTTCGAAATTACTCCGTTTGATTACCAGAAGGAAGTACTCGAAAAGCTCGCAGCCCAACGAAGTCTGTATGGCAAGATGAAAAATCTAGTAGTCGCTGCTACTGGTGTAGGAAAGACAGTTATTTCTGCTTTTGATTACAAACGTTTTGCACAGAACAATACTCGTGCGCGACTTCTATTTATCGCGCATCGTGAAGAGATCTTGAAACAAAGCCGGGATACATTTCGGTATATTTTGAAGGACTTAAATTTTGGCGAATTGCAGGTGGGAAGTAATCAGGCGCAGTCGATCGATTATTTGTTTATCAGCATCCAGAGCTTTAACTCAATGAAGCTTGCTGACATCACTACGCCAAATTTCTATGACTATATTGTGGTAGATGAGTTTCACCATGCAGCGGCACCTTCGTACCAAAAGCTTTTATCCTATTATGAACCGAAGATTTTACTAGGACTAACAGCAACTCCAGAGCGGATGGACGGGAAAGATATTTTTCATTACTTTGAGAACACGATCGCCGCTGAAATTCGTCTGACGGATGCCATCGACCGAAAATTGTTGAGCCCCTTTCAATATTTTGGAGTGACGGATAGTGTTGACCTTTCCCAAGTGAAGTGGTCTCGTCGGGGCTACGATTTAATGGAATTGGAGAATCTCTATACCAATAACAAGATTCGTGCATCGCAAATTATCAATAGTTTGAAAAAATACGTAACCGATCTGGATGACGTAAAAGGGCTTGGGTTCTGTGTGAGTGTGGATCACGCCATCTATATGGCCAAAGTGTTTCATGAGGCTGGAATTCCCTCGCTTGCTTTGCATGCTGATTCTCCTCAGGAAGGTAGAAATCTAGCGAAGCATAGATTGGCTCGAGGAGAAATCAAGATGATTTTTGTGGTGGATTTATACAACGAAGGAGTGGATATCCCTGAAGTGAATACGATCCTTTTCCTACGTCCGACAGATAGCTTGACAGTCTTCTTGCAACAATTAGGTCGGGGACTGCGACTGGCGGATGGAAAGGAATGTCTCACCGTACTTGATTTCATTGGGCAAGCCCACAATGAATATAGCTTCCAAGAAAAATTCCGGGCACTTACTGGGAAAACAAAGCATTCTGTTCAGCACTATGTAGAGCATGGGTTTTCGAGTTTACCCAGAGGTAGTTTTATTCAGTTAGAGAAACAAGCGAAAGAATACATTCTACGAAATCTGAAACAAGGAACTAATACACGAAGAAATCTGGTTAACAAACTCAAGTATTTTACCGATGACTCAGGCTTAGAGTTGACCCTGGAGAATTTCTTGACTTACCACGGAATAAGCATTCATGAATTCTATGGTGGTCGGACCGGAAATCGGTTCTTCCGTGGGCTAATGGTTGAGGCGGGATTGATGGAGCCATTTGAATTTGCTGAGGGTGATAAACTAATAAAACGGATCCCCTCCTTGCTGAGCATCAACTCGAGGCGAATCCTCAAATTCCTCATTTCTTACTTAGAAGGAGGGCAGGAGCTACAAACTGAAGAAGAACTTATCATGCTCACGATGTTTTATTATACGTTCTATCGATCAGAGCCAAAGAAACAAGGATTTGGTAGTGTAGAAGAGGGCGTACAATTTATTATTTCTTGCGATGTTTTCCGAGAGGAGATACTAGATATCCTCAAATTCAACTACACTCATATCAGCTTTGTGGACAAGCCAAACCCATTCCCATACCCAAGCCCGCTTGACGTCCATTGTACGTATTCGACGGATCAAATACTAGCGGCATTCGGTTACTGGAATGAAGAAAAGGCGCCTAGCTTCCGTGAAGGAGTTAAATATTTCGCAGACAAAGAGACAGATGTTTTCTTCATTACCCTGAACAAGTCAGACAAAGATTTTTCGCCATCTACGCTTTACGAGGATTACGCAATAAACGAAAGACTTTTCCATTGGCAGACACAGAGTCGTACGTCCTCGGATTCTGTGACGGCTCAACGATATATCAACCATATGAAAACGGGTAATCGTATCGCGCTCTTTGTGAGAGAATATAAAGAAGAAAATCAGTACACAGCTCCTTTTATTTTCTTAGGAGAGGCCGAATACGTAAGACACGAAGGTAGCAAACCCATGAGCGTGATCTGGCAACTAAAAGAAGAAATGCCCCCAGCACTCGTACCAGTGGCTAACAAGGTAATCGTATAGGAAGTGAACAGAAGAAGATGATCGAAGTAGCCGCAGCCATAATCCAAAATGCCCAAGGCCAACTACTAATCGCAAGACGCAAAAAGGGAAAATCACAAGAAGGAATGTGGGAATTCCCCGGAGGTAAGATTGAGCAGGGCGAAACGATTGAAGCTTGCCTGCAAAGAGAATTGCGGGAAGAGATGAATATCTCCATCGCTCCATATGAGCCGTTTGGAGTTAACGACCATTTCTATGGGTCTACTCACATTCGTTTATTCGCTCACATGGCAAAGTTTATTTGCGGTGAAATATCGCTGGTCGACCACGATGAGTACCGATGGGTCGAGCGTGGCCAGCTGCAAGAGTATCTGTTTGCTCCTGCCGATATAAAGTTTGTGGAGATGCTACAAAAGGAAGTATAAGTATCTGGCGTAAAAACAGTATATTGAATTGTTTCAAAAGTTTGGTTGCTGACTGATCATACGTGCCTAATAAGTCCTCGGAGATTGGTGAAAAGTATCAAGCGGAATTGTGCACGAAATCCCTTGGTATGACGTTTTTCCAATAGGATAATCCCCCTATCATAGACAGGGTAAGTTGCTTACTTTTTTCTGTCTACCATGAGGGGATCATAGCTGGCCAACAAAGCTAGATCTTCCATCTGTCTGGCAGCTCTCCTCTCGTTTACGTTGTATATCAGGCTCTCATAGAGAGAACGAAGGCGACTTTTGGCCGCACCTTCTCCTTCACAGCCATATAAGAAACAAGCTGTTCCCGCACTAAGCGAGGGGCAGCTTGTTTCTTTGGCACGGAAAGGGTCTGGACGAGTTCATGGTGCAGGCGGCCACGGGCGATTCGGCGGAGAACTTGCTCCCAGCGACGTTTGGCGAATCCATGTGTAATCCCAAACTCTACGGACAACAGGTCGATAAGCTCCTTTTCGTGATCAGGCAGCTCCAGCTTTTGCAGCAGGAAAAACGGGACGGCTGCGTAAAACTGAAAGGCCTGGGCATCCCTCTCCTGCCACTTCCGAAATTCATCCGGGAGCAGGAGCTGGTTGCCCAGGTGACGCAGCGGATGGCACAGCTCATGGCAGAACACTTCCCACTGGCGCTTGGGGCAGTGCAGCGAATTGATGAAGATATGCGCGTAGTCCGCATCAAAGATGACTTCATCGGCTACTCCAGGTGCGAACGTCACGCCGATACGGAGGCGGGCGGAGACGTTTTCGATGGTGAGATCTGACGGGCTAGTGATGCCGATCTGTTTGTAGAGGCCCTCGACCCATTCTTCCAGATAGGTTCTTTCGTAGAGATGGAGCATGCCTGATTTCACCCGCTCAGGAGAAGAGACGCTCGCATCGCGCACTCTCTCGTCATTATTGTTAGAGAAAGTATAGCATAGGTTTCGTTGGGAACGTATGTTCTTTTATGCTCCTGTACTCACGATATCCTTCAGGTATTGTTTTTCTTCTCCTGCTCCAAGATCCGCGCTTTGTGCCTCCTGAATTCTTCCAGCTTCCATTTGACTGTTCCCGGCAGCTCGTTAACCAAAAAGCGCTTTTCATCCTCGGGCAAGGCATCGAAGTCATGAAAGGCACGGCTGATACTGACCGCCAAATCAAGCAAGTCGTCTTTTTGAGCTGAAGGGGTGGGGTCACTCGTTATCCCGTGCAAGTAATCTGTAGAGATGGCAAAGAGGTCAGCGATTTTGTGGACGGTTTCCATGGGAGGCTGCTTGGTTCCATTCTCGTAGGAGGTATATGTAGGGCGGGCGACTCCCAGCAAACCGGCGACGTACCCCTGTGTCCATTTGGGATCCTCGTGCTTCTTTTTCTCGCGTTCCTGTTTCAGTCGTTTGGCAAACTCTTTCATATCAAACTCTTTCATAAAAACCCACCGATCGGTTAAGGAATACTTCAATTATAATGTTACTCCCAGAAACAACAAACCATCGTTCCTATTAGTGTTAAAATGGTATTAACATGTTACCCAAGGGAACATATAATAAGACTAGCGAGCAGCGAACATATTCTTGAGGAGGTGATGCCCATGCGCGAATGGCTGAAGGCTCGGCGTGAGCAGAAAGGGATGACGCAGGAGCAAGCCGCCGAACTGTGCGGGATATCCAGAAGCTATTACACCCATATCGAGAACCAGGTAAAGACGCCGACTGTCAAGGTGGCCAAAAAGATCGCCGACGCCCTCGAATTTGACTGGCTTCATTTTTTCAGGGAGGAAGGTTCCTCAAAGGAGCACCCAACATGAGCGGCTGCCGTAGACAAGGGAGAAGCCGACTTTGCTTGTGTACGACAAAATACATAGCGGTAGTTGGGAGTGAAAGAACAGATGTCAAAATTCGTAGACTGGAATCGCAGGGTGTTGGAGGCCTTGGAGCAGACCTTTCCGTATGACGCGCGGCTGATGACCTTTTTTGTGCAGGAAGGAGAGAGGCAAAATCAGCTGTACGCAGAAAGATTGGCCGAATTCCGAAAAAAGGTGGAAGCAGAAAGGCAAGAAAGTGAGCGGATCATTCCTTTGTCAAAGGGCCTGTTTTATTGATTATTTTGGAAATGCCTCTAGCACAAACAATTGGCTGCCTACTAGTAAGTAGGTTCATTACAAGATCCCCCGCAAAAGGATTTTGAATGATGAGAAAATGATCTGTTATAAAACAGAATGTTGTTGTATAATAAACACATTGTTATATAACAGAAACAACTCTCACATACGTGTATCTAGGGGTGGAAAAAGTGGCAACGGAACAAATTATGGTGCTGGATGAAAGAGCAAATCTCAAAAACTATGAGGAAGCGCTGCAAACGATGGATTGGCGGAATGTCGAGCAGCAATTTACTTGGTCGGAAACGGGTAAAGTGAACATCGTGTATGAAGCGATCGACCGTCACGTTGTTGAAGGCAGGGGCGAGCGAGTCGCGCTGCATTACACGGATGGCAGCAGGGAAGAGAGCTACACTTTTAAGGAAATGATGCAGCTGAGCTCAGGTTTTGCAAACGGTTTGCGCTCGCTCGGTGTGCAAAAAGGAGACCGTGTCTTCCTTTTCATGCCGCGAAGTCCCGAGCTCTATATAGCCCTGATCGGTATTTTGCGTCTGGGGGCCATCGCCGGTCCGTTGTTTGAAGCGTTCATGGAAGAAGCGGTAAAAGACCGCCTGGAAGACAGCGGTGCCAAAGTCGTAGTCACGACGTCTGCTCTGGTCTCTCGTATTCGCTCGCGGGAGCTGCCGCAATTGCAGCATGTGATTCTCGCGGATGCGGTGGAAAAAACCGAGGTGAATCAGATCCTCTACCGAGAGCTGATGACGGCAAGCGATGCCTACACCATCGAATGGGTGGACCGCGAAGACGGGATGATTCTGAACTACACATCGGGGTCTACGGGAAAACCAAAAGGCGTTCTCCACGTGCATGACGCGATGATCCATCAAAAGCTGGCAGGTCAGTGGGTATATGACTTGCAAGAAGGGGACATATACTGGTGCACAGCAGACCCGGGGTGGGTAACGGGAACATCCGGCGGCGTCCTTTCTCCGTGGTTGAATGGAGTCACCGTCGTAGTCCGTGGAGGTCGTTTTCATGCGAACGAATGGTACGCGACACTGGAAAAGTACGGTGTTACAGTCTGGTTCAGCGCCCCTACTGCTTTTCGCTTGCTGATGGCCAAGGGCGAGCGGCAGCCTTTACAAACGTACAACCTCTCCAAGCTGCGTCATGTGTTGTCTGCCGGAGAACCGCTGAACCCGGAGGTAATCCGTTGGGGAATGGAGACGCTGCAGGTGCGTATCCACGACAACTGGTGGATGACCGAAACCGGCTCTTCCATTTGTGCCAACTTCCGCTGCAATCCACTGAGGCCAGGCTCGATGGGAAAGCCTCTGCCTGGCATTACGCTGGCGATCGTAGATGATGAAGGGAACGAGCTGCCGCCCAACCGACTGGGCAATCTGGTCATCAAGCCGAAATGGCCCGCGATGGTTCGCACGATTTGGAACCAGCCGCAAAAATATGAGAAATACTTCCTGAATGGCTGGTTCGTGACAGGAGATTCCGCCTACAAGGATGCAGATGGCTACTTCTGGTTTGAGGGGCGCGTGGACGACGTCATTAATACTTCCGGGGAGCGGGTGGGGCCGTTCGAGGTAGAAAGCAAGCTGGTCGAGCATCCAGCCGTTGCGGAAGCAGGGGTCATCGGCGTTCCCGATCCGCTGCGCGGAGAAGTGATCAAAGCGTTTATCTCTTTACGGGCAGGCTATGAGGAAAGCGATGCGTTGAAAGAAGAGATCAAGCAGTTCGTGAAGACGCGCCTCGCCGCCCATGCAGCGCCGCGCCTGATCGAAGTGAGACAGACGCTGCCCAAAACCAACTCCGGCAAAATCATGCGCCGCGTGCTGAAGGCTTGGGAGCTCGGACTACCAACAGGCGATTTGTCTACGATGGAAGAGTAAGAGGATTTTGCAGCTTAAAAGCCGGGAAGGAGAGGCTATCCAGACGCCATGAATATGGCTGCTGAATAGCCTCTTTTTTTACATAAATACATATAAAAATTCAACTTAATTAATAATTCGACACGATTCAACATGTAAAGATAAATAACCTATGATACGATTATTGGTAGAAATGTCCTAGTAAATCTGACTTGGACAGGATCTGTCCATCTCCGAATGCTATTCTACCGAAAAGAGATCATACATCAACACAATTGGGGGATGCAAGATGAATCAAGCCCAGCTTGGTCAGGCTTTGGACCGTTTGGATTGTCAGGAAGCGTTGGCATTTTGGAAACAGTTCGAGCTTTTGCAAAAGCAGGAATCGGCGCCTGTGACGATTGTGAACGCGGGCTTGGTGAAAGCGGGAAAAAGTACCTTTTTCAATGCCTTGATTGATCGGGAGCACGAATTCGCAGTTGGCGCCGTGCGTAAAACCGTACAGAATCAGGCTTTTGCCGCGGAGCACTATACATTGATCGATACACCTGGATTGGGAGCAGATGCTGACGATACGAGAATCGCGCTCGATGCTTATAAGCAGGCAGATCTCCTTCTTTTCTTCCATAACGTAAACGATGGTGAGCTGAGCAAAACAGAAGTGGCGGGACTTCGCGATGCACTCGCTGCGTTTCCTGAGGAATCCACGTTTTGGAGCCGAGTTCTGTTCGTCTGCACGAATGCTTCCTCCAAAGAAAGAGAGGAAGCAGCATACATAGGCCAGATCATCGTTCAGCAGCTTAGGAAGGAATTCGGCGTCTTAGATCCACAGATCTATTTGACAGATGCCCACCTGTATTTCACCGGGAGGCATAAAGGAATAGAGAGTTTTATCCGTGACAGCGGTGTACCAGAAGTCCGTGCACGTATTATGGAGGAGCTCGTTTCGTTGGTGGAGACCAAAAGAAGGCTGATGCAGTCGAGAAAGCAGTTCATCGTCCGCAACATTCAGGATGCGATCGAAGCACAGCGAGGCAGCGAGCTCAGGAGAAAACGAGTGGAGCTGGCCGAGAAAAAGGAATCTGTGGCTCAGAAGGTAAGGACTCTCGAAGCGAGCGCACGCAAAATTTTGGAGAAGAAGGAGCAATTTCTCAAGCAGCAGGAGCAGGCAAAAATGACTTGCTATCAGGACTATGAGGAAAGCTCCCCGTGGTATGAAGCGAATCACGGCAATTTTTTCTATGACCGATTCCAGGAATTGTTACGTCTTTTTACCGAGATCAACATGCTGGTTGCCGAAGCGTGCAAAAACAACGATTCCATGCAGCGTTTTCCTAAAATAAAAGCTCCCTTGTCTGTAGAAGTTGACGAGCTGGATTTGGCAGCGATGAGCTCCCTGCAATCCACGTTTTTAGGCAATTACGGGTCATACAACAGCTTTCGGAACGAATTTCGAAAAAATATTTTTGAAAAGGCCTACCAAAATTATGCGAGTCAGCTGCAGAGCATCTGTGAAAGCGAGTGCGATGCGATCAGCGAAAAGCTCCAGACATTTGAACAGCTAGAGAAGAAAGAAGCAAAGCGTATACATGAATCGAGCGTCAGGCTTGACGAGGAAATCGCGCAGCTCACCCGGTTGAAAGAGGAATTGGAACGACTGCTGGAAGAGAGTGGACAGCTCAATGAAGGTTGATCAGGAATACAGTGTACAAAAAGTGGCTCGAATGCTTAGACTGTTTGAACGCTTGCTGGAAGGGACGCCCCTTCAAAAGGGGGCAGTAGCGCAGGAATTTGGGGTTAGCGCTAAAACGGTGCAACGGGATATCGAAGATCTGCGCGATTATTTTGCAGAGTACAGACAAGGCGCAAGCTTCCTATTAGAGTACGATCGCGCACAAAGAGGCTATATTCTACAGCGGGAAGGCAGTGAATGGCTCGCTGCGGATGAAATTATGGGCATTACAAAAATTCTTTTGGAGAGCAGGGCTTTTCCCAAGGATGAGCTGGATCGCTTGTTGGAGAAGCTTTCCATATTATGTAGACCGGAAGATCGCAAGCACATCAAGGAAGCGGTTAATAATGAGCGCTTTCTTTATCGGCCGGTCAATCATAATCGCCCGTTATTCCAGACCTTATGGGAGCTGACTTTTGCTGTCAGGGAGCGAAGGCTTGTCGAGCTGTTATACAGGAAGATAGGGGTCATGGATGAAATCAACCGGAGAGTGGAGCCGCTGGGGATCATGTTTTCGGAGTATTACTTTTACCTGATCGCGCATCTTCACAACGGAGGAAAGGAATATCCTGCCGTGTACAGGCTCGACCGCATCCGTGATTACGTCGTCACGAAAGAACACTTCCGGATGGAGGATACCAAACGATTTCAAGAGGGTGAATTTCGTCAAAAGGTGCAATTCATGCAGATGGGGAAGCTGATGAAGGTCGAATTCAAGTATTGGGGCGCCTCCATCGAGGCAGTAGCAGACAGGCTGCCGAACGCGAGCATTGTTGAGCAAGACGGTTCTTACGTAGTAAAGGCGGAAGTGTTTGGCCGTGGCATCAAGATGTGGCTGCTCAGCCAGGCTCAGTACGTGGAAGTGGTAAAGCCGGAAGAATTCCGCCAAGAAATGATGCAAACGATCGAACAAATGAGGGAGATTTATGGAAAGAAATGATGAAAAACAGGTGGCTGTGGCAGAGGAGCTGATGCTGAAACAAAGATGGAGTCTGGCACAGCCCTTTCTTTTGGAGCTTAGGAATTCTGAGGTTGACGAACGCCTCGTACAAGCAGCCGAAGCAGTCGTCCGGATGATCAAGGATTACGATTCACGCGTCATTGTCTCGAATTTCGGCATGGTCAAGGCAGGGAAGAGCTCGCTGTGCAACGCGCTTCTAGGGAGGAAGGAGTTTTTTGCTACCGGTGTCGTGAGGACTACTGCCGAAGCGAAAAGAGCAGAAGCGGGGAACTTTTGGCTATGCGATACCCCAGGGATTCACGCAAAGGAAGAAGATACGGAAAAAGCACTTGCTGCCTACGAGCAATCGGATATCGTCCTGTTTGTCCACAATGCCGTGGATGGGGAGCTGATCAAGCAAGAAGTGCGGGCCCTGCAGCAGCTGATCGAAAAGAACAGTGATCCTGAAACGTTCTGGGAGCGATTCGTTTTTGTCCTCACCAATGCAGATCAAAAAGATGAGGAAGAACTCGAAACGATCGCAAGGATCATGAAAGAGCAAATATACAAACGCTGGAGCTACCGTTTGCCTGTCATTTTTTGTGTGGATTCCCATACCTACTTCAGAGGGCTGGAAAAGAACGAGGCCATTCTCGTTGGAAACAGTGGGATCGAGCGGGTAAAAGAGGAGGTATTGCGACAGGTCGAAGCGATAAAGGAGCAGAAACAAGCGCTTTTTGAGAAAAAGCTGGCGCAGAAAAAGCGTGATTTTTACGCTTGCGCTGCCGAATACATAGACATGCTCACGAACCAGCAGGAACCGAAACGAGAAGAGGAAGCGCAATGGCTGAAACGCTCGGAGGCATTGAACAGCTGCAGCGGATTGCTGGAAAAGAAAAAACAGGAACTGAAAAGCGCTTTAGCCAAGCGGGAAAATGCTCCGCTGGAACGCTTTTACCCGGACTATGACTCACTAGGCTTCCACTACAGCTCGTCTTATGAGTTTTCTTCGGAATATTCCGCGGAGCAGGCAGCTCGACAGCAGTATGAAAAACAGTTCTGGAGCAAATTTCACCCGAACTTGGACCGAGCAAAAAGGAGCATGCAGGAGTACTACGGGCAGTACGACCAGTATATAGCGCAGAAAGGGCTGTTTTACTACGATGCGGTGCAGTTCGCTACGCTGGTGTTGACGCAACTGAATGAAGAAGTGGCGGCCTTATTGCAGGGACAAGGAGTTCGCAGACTGCCAAAAGCAGCAACCTTGTTTACGGTAGAGAAGGAAAAGGCAAGCAGCTCGTTTTTTTCGATCGCCGGGGTGATGAATTCGCAAATATCCGATAATCGTGCTGAACCTCCCGAGCTTTGCATCAAAAAAGTAGACAAAAGCTATGAATCCGACTTCTCTCGAGAGCTTTATTTCCATCACGGCTTCGACTGGTATTTGAAAGCCAATGTCAATATTGACGACACGGAAACATACGTCGGGGAGAGCTGGTTTGGCAATCCGAAATACAAGACCTTGTACAAATACGATA
The DNA here is from genome assembly GCF_003710815.1 of Brevibacillus centrosporus. Classification (GTDB taxonomy): domain Bacteria; phylum Bacillota; class Bacilli; order Brevibacillales; family Brevibacillaceae; genus Brevibacillus; species Brevibacillus centrosporus. The sequence goes on along the minus strand of NZ_RHHP01000004.1, from coordinate 71,607 downwards.
TCTACGACGCGAGAAGAGAGCTCCAGGATCAGATGGACGAGAATATCAAAAATGCCGAATGGTATATCCGGTCCGCTTACAGCGATGTCTGCGCTGACTTCATCAGACAGCTCGATGCTTGTGTGGAACGAAGGCTTGCACAAATGCGGGAAGAGCTTGTACAGCTGCAAAGCGAAGCGAAACAGCAGCTGGGAGCTTTGCGAGCCAAGGAGGATGAGGGACAAGCAGCAGTCGAACAACTGAGAGATTTAATCGGGCGAATGGAACAGATATGACAGACAATTGGGAGTGGTAGGCAGTGGGGCTAATCGAACAACAAGTATCTGATTTCGTAGGGAAAGTACAAACAGCTGGGAAGCGGCTTGCTGACTTTTCCCGCTCCGTTACAGAGCGTGAGTCGGAGATTCTACAAGGCGTGAAGCAGCTTTCCGGTCTGCTGGACAAGCATGATCATTTGGCGAAGGAAGAGAGAGGCTCGATGAAAAAGCTGCTTGGCGACAGTCTCTCTCATTACCAAAACCTGCTACAGGCCTGGGCCAGACTGGTCGAAGAACGAATAGAAGGCAAGGAATTCATCAACCAATTTGAAAAATCAGTCATTCTGGCCGTGTTCGGCACGGTGAATGCAGGCAAAAGCACGATGGGCAATTTCATTGCAGGTGTCCCATTCGCGGAGAGTCCGGTACAGGCTCCTGCTCTGGTACCTGCCTTTTACGTCTACGATTTCAGCGAGAGCAGCAAGGATCGAGGAGAGCGTCCGTTAGCAGAGAATCGTTTCAAAGAGAACATCGTTCAGGAGACGAGTACGATTCAATATTTTACCCTGGAAAACGGACTGACCTGGGTCGATACTCCGGGCATTCACTCCCTCGATCAGGAATATGAGGACTTGGCGAAAAAGTACGTGAACTACGCAGATTTGATATTGTTTGTCGTCTCCTCCTCTTCCCCAGGTAAAGCGGACGAGATCGCTGAGCTGGAGCGGCTGACGCAAAAGGAAAAGCAGCTGCTAGTCGCGATTACCAAGTCTGATTTGATAGAAAGCGACGTGGTGGATGGGAAAGAAGTCAAGCGAGTAGTGCCGAAAAGCATCCATGATCGGCAGGCACAGGAGCAGTATGTGGACGGCCTGATTCGCAGCAAAGGCATCGATCGCAATTTGAAAGACCGGAAGTTCATCAGCCTCTCTTCCCGCCTGGCCAAGCTCGCTCTCATGGAGCAAGATGAGGAACGCTTTCGGCAGAGTGGCTACCCCGCTTTGTACGAGCAAATCGGCGGCGTCTTAACCGAGCATGCGCTAGAGCTGAAGACGGATCGACCCCGCAGGGAAATGAATGCGCTGATCCATGAAATGATGGATGGGTACGAATGGAACGGCAAGCGAATTGACGGCATCCGCGACATAGGGAAGTCCTTTCAGGGCATATCCGAAGAGATTCAACAAAAAGTGGAGCTCTTGCGCAGGATGCACACCGATCTGTTCCAAGAAGTCAGGATGAACAAAGAAGCGCGGATCGAGTCGGAATTAACGTCACTCGGGTATCGCTTTGACGGCGGGGAAGCGATTGGCAGCGAACAGATTACGAAAGTGATGGAAAAGGAATTGCTCGAGGAGCTGAACAGGTTGATTCCAATCAAGCTCGGAAAAGTTCTTGCTGATTTTGAGCATGTGCAGCTGAGCAGCCTCCCCTTGTTTATCGATGCGTCGTTTGCAGGCACATACCGCGAGTTTGCTTATACCGAATATACAACGAGCGAGACGACAAGAGATCCGCGGGGGATCATCGAGCGCTTCCAATCCTTCTTTTTGGATAAGAAGTTTACGGAGCTAAAAGTGAGGGAAATGAAGAAAATCAAACAAATGAGAATCGGCAACAATCTTTCGGCAGTGATGGAGCAGGTATTCGACCAGGTAGAGCAGCAGCTAGAGCCATTTGTGAAAGCCATCATCGAAGAGCTGATCGCTGAGTATTTTTACGAGCAGAGAAACGCATTGAACGAGGTGCAGCTGGCCTTGAAACAGTTTGCCGATAAACTGCAGACGCTGACGTATCAAAAAGGAGAGGTTAGGGATGAACAACTCATACATTCTCATTGATTATAAGAAAGAGCTGACACGCTATGTGCAGGAAGCCTCTCAGCTTTTTGCCAAGCAGGAAAAAGCCGCCGAATTTGGTAAGACGGCTGGAGACATTCAGGAGAAGCTGGACGTATTTAAGCCATCGCTTATGTTTTACAGTGTCTACAACGCGGGGAAAAGCACGCTCATGAATGCCTTGTTTGGCGAGAAACGGGCCGAAACCGGTGACGTTCCGGTAACGCATAAAGTAACGGAATACGAGTGGAATGGGTACCGTCTGGCAGATACTCCCGGTATTAACGGGCCCGAACAGGACTATCAAATCTCACTTCAAGAGCTGGACAAGCATGATATCATTTGCTTCGTGATTGATAACAGTGAGTCTCACGACAGCAAGCGAGTGGCAGAGGAAGCAGTCAAAATCCTCATCAAGAAAAAGCCGCTGATTACCGTGATTAATCGTAAAATGGAGACTTTCTCCGAGGAAGAGGACAGGCAGCTGGATTTTGCAGTCCGGGAAAAATTCCATGAAAATCTGCGCAGAGAAGCGGAGAAGAACGGGATTCATGGCGTGGAGAAGCTGTATTCCTTTGTTACCGTAAACGCAGCAAAGGCGTTCAAAGGTCGGATCATGAATGAACCTGTCCTGATAGAGAATAGTGCGATCCACGATCTGGAAATTGAGCTGCTGCAAAAATTGAAGGAAATGGACGGATTGCGGATGCTGGCAGCTCCGACAGATCAACTGATCGCCGCAGTGAAAGGTTTGGTCGCTTGGGTATCCGCGCATGCTGTCGATGATGCCGAGCGGGAAGTGATGTCGTATCTGGCCGAGCTTTCTGGCAAAAAGAATTCGTTTACGCAATCGCTGCATAGCAAGGTTCGCAGGCAGCTGCAGCTTGCAGGAGACGAGGCGTACCAGCTGGCTCTCGGCGGACAAGACCCCCGTACAAGACTGGATGCTCTGCGCGGTGATTTGGAGAAGCTTTTGACAGACCAATTTGAAGTGATCAAAACGTCTATCCAGTCGGATCTTACTGTGAACGAAGTGCTGAGACGGCGACTGGAGCAAATTACGCTGGAATCCGTGCCTTCACCCGTGGGAGACAAGCAATCGTTCCAGGAAGGGTCTGTAGGGGGCGCTGAAAAACGACAGGAAGATGAAATCGACATCTCAGGCATAGCAGGAATCGCCAAGGTACTGCCTGTAGTGGTAGCTCCGCCTCCCGTGAAAATCATTCTGCCAATTGTCGTGACGATTATTGAGGAAATCATCAACGCGTATGCGAAAAATAAACGCTTGGAGGCGGAAAATGAACGCCTGCGGCTGCAAGTAGAAGAAGCCAATCGACGGCAGCAGGAAGTACTGCAAAAGCAGATGATTGCTCTGCAGGAGCTGAACACCCAGATTCGCATCGGCTTGTATAAGACAGAGGAGCAAGTCATGCAAATGGTGCACGATGGGATAGAGAGTCTTTTCGGACCGATCGAGCAAAACCTGCATGAGAACATGAAACAGGCGGACAGTGAACGCAAAGAACGGCAAAATGATCTGTCAGCATTGAACCGCTTGCTGGAGAAGCTGGAGTCATACCGGTCTTCGCTTCACTAAGCCATGTGTCCCTCCGTACACTTCCTGATAAATGATTGGAACGAATGACTGTAAACCTGTCAGCAGAAAAGAAACATCTGTTCTCTGACAGGTTTTGTCACGAGAGACATGAGAGGAGCAAACCATGAAAAAATACGAAATCACCCGTCAGCTATTTAAAGCTTTGCTGAATCACACCTATACCGCCTTCACCATTCCCTTTTCCAATGATCTGCGCTGCGAGGTCATCCCGGAATACCCTCAGGAGGATTCAGATAAATCGTATCTGGGGACGATTCCCGTACTGGTAAAGATCATCGAAAAGGACAGCCTCTTGCAGGAAACGCGCTTGACCGTGCAGTTTGTGCAGCGAAAAGAAATTCCCGGACTAGAGGACGGAGAATGGGGATACGCCTTTGCGATTCGAGGGCCCAAGACAGAGCTTGTCTATCGGGCAATGCAGGTGGCTCTCTATCAATATCCTGAAAACGCGACTGTTCATCTCTATAGTGATCTGGATTCCAAAGCGGGGAATAAATCGTTTCTTCCGCAAATGCTGAGCTGGCTCGAACAATACGATGATCTTTGGAAGCCGTGGGGAGGGCAGCTGCTCCCTAGTCAGCAGTTCGCGTTTTTGACCTACGATACTCTTTCCCAAACGATTGTGCAGGACAAGGATGAAGTGCTGCGCAGTGCTTTGCTAATCGCGATTCTGAAGGCTGCCTTGAAAAAGGAGATTCAGCTGCCATTGCCGCTTCAGTATAAGGAAGCCGCGCCGACTCGGGAGCCGCTCGTATGGAAAATTGCCCCCGGCGAAAATGCGTCCCACTGGGAGGAAGCATGGACCAAGGGAGAAATATTTGTCGGCTGGGACGAAATGGGCAGCTTGCAGCAATACGGCTCTCGCGAAGAGCTGATGAACATGTACAAAAAAGTCTACCAGCCGGAACAAGAGCCTGTACGCAATGTGTTCACGCTCTGGTCCTTTTACAATGACATCCAGCCAGGTGATATCGTCATCGCCAACCGAGGCTGGAGACAGCTGGTCGGGATCGGAAAGGTAACGGGAGACTATGAGTATCGAGAGAACGAAGAACGCTTTCCGAATCGTCGAAAGGTAGAATGGATCATTACGGAAAATATCAGCTTTGATACCAATGTTTTCACGACTCCGACGTTGACGCCTGTTCATCATGACAGACTGACAGTGATTCAGAATGAAGTCGTGAAAAATGTGGCAAACGGCGAGGAAAAATGGAAGCAGCTGTTTGGCGATTACGCAGAGTCGATCCAGCAAGAGGATACCTATATTGACGATATCGTCCGGTTTATGAAAAGCAGGCAGTTCACGTTTTCTCCGTCCTTTGTTGCCCGGTTTGTGGCGTCTCTGCAAAGCAAGCCGTTTCTGATTTTGTCTGGTATGTCTGGGACGGGAAAAACGAAAATCGCCCAGCTGTTTGCTGAGTATATGATCTGTGGCAAAAATGGACGGGGTGCTGCCGGTAAGAATCGAGATGCAGATAATCTAGCATTCCTCTCCGTTCGACCGGATTGGCTGGACCACCGAGGGCTGCTAGGCATGTACAACCCGTTGACGGAGCAATATGAAGCGACACCGCTTTTGCGCATCATGCTGCGGGCAAAGGAAAACCCGGAGCAGCCGTACTTTGTCATCTTGGACGAAATGAATTTGGCCAAAGTGGAGTATTACTTCTCTGACTTCCTGAGCTGTCTGGAAAGCAGAAGAATATCCGAGAGTGGAGAAGTCTTGCAAGAGGCCGTACAGCTTCATAACTGCCATGATCTCGAGAAAGCGGTAACGATAGTCGATGGCAATCACAAGCAATATGAAGTCCCACCCAGTATGGAAATTCCGCTCAACCTGTATTTCATCGGGACGGTCAATATTGATGAAACGACCTACATGTTCAGCCCGAAGGTACTGGATCGCGCCAATGTCCTAGAGTGCAATCGGGTGGAGATGATGAAATATTGGATGGAAGAGTCGGAAGAGCACGACTATGTACACACTTCCACGGTAGAAGAGAAGAACGACTGGTTCACGTCAGGCGGCGAGTACCATTTGTCCCTGTATGCAAAGGAATATCGCGAGTCAGAGTGGAGGCCAATCCTGAATGGTGCCTACCAGGAGCTCTCCGAATTGCACAAGCTGCTGGAAGCAGAAGGCTACGCCTTTGGCTACCGGGTGATTGATGAGATCATGACGTATGTGCTGTTCTCCTCCTACTATGAGTACAGCAGCGTTCGCGGGGCACTCGATGCGCAGATCGTCCAAAAGGTTCTGCCGAAGCTGCATGGAAATCGCAAACAGCTGGAGACGTTATTGACCAAGCTTCTGCGGTTTGCGATGGGAGACGACGTGCAAGCAGAGCTTTTGACAGAGGAAGAAAAAGACGTCGTAGAGTACGAGACCTTTTACCGATATCCGTTAAGCGGGAAAAAGATTTACAGCATGTACTCACAGCTGATGAAAACGGGCTACTGCAGCTTTATTTCATAGTCAAGAAGGGAGAAGGGGGAGTCGTGAAGCACGAGATTTACAAAAAAGGAAGTGAAGATCCTCTTCTTGCCTTGGAGGAAAATACCGACTTCCTCGTCCGTTTTGCCGAAGAAATCTCGGATCAACAGAGAGAAGAGCTCCTGACGAACTATGGGATGATCCTGCAGTCTCTTCACCACAATCTGTTCCTGATGAACTTCGGGAATTTTGTCGGCGAGACCATTTTTTGTGGCCAAACGTACAGAGTGGATAGCAAAAAAATCAGCACGGGGCAAATGGATGACATGCTGCGGTTCATCACCAGCAGGATGGCTTCCCTCCCCTATCAGGCGGTCTCGCCAACCAAGCTGCGGGTCAAAAGTGATGCAGCCTGGAAAGCGATCCTGTATCATCTCTGGAACGATCTGCGGCAAGCCTTGCTCGTGGAGTGGGAGGGAGCTACTCTGGAGGAGTGGTGGGAATGCGTTGCACGACAGCCGCATCACTGTCTGGAGCGGGAAACGATTGTGAAGCCCTTGTGGAAAAGTCACCAGATGGATGAGCGCACCATTTCGTCCATTTTGAAAAGTCCAGAGTTATGGCAGCCGCTAAAGCGTAACCACGCCTTGGCATCTACGCGGCTAGCACAACGCTTGAACGGTTCGCTCCCATCTGAGCTGGAACAAATTCAAAAGCGAATCCAATATGATACGCCCGAAAACCGGATGCTGAAGTGGATCCTTTCCGAAGCATTTGAAATCACCCGGGAGATCGAAAAACGTCTGGCAAATCGGAGGTTCTTCAATCATCTGGAAATGAAACGGACAAATCGGCTCATGCAGGAACGATTGGAGAGCATGATGTCTGCTCCGTGGCTCGCAGAGGTCGGAAGCCTGCAGCATATTCCGTCGTCTTCCACTGTTTTGCAGAAGAAAAATGGCTATCGGCAGTGGTACTCCTTTTACCAGCGAATACTACTCGGCTCCCAATATCCTTTGCCTGAGGAAGACATCACCTCGCTGATTGAAGGAAAAGATATCGCCAAGCTCTACGAATACTGGTGCTTTTTCCAGGTAGTAGACGCTGTGGAGCGATTGGCGCAGTCCAAGCCGTACTCCTTTGCCAAAGAACCCAACGATGACGGATTTACCCAGCTGAAAGAAGGCTTGAAGATCTCGTTTCTCGTGAAAGGAACCAAGCGTCTCGATGTATATTTCAACAAGTGCTTCTCCCGCAATAGAGGTTCCTACACGCAGCCCTATCGACCGGATATCAGCCTGAATTGGCGTTCGAAGTGGCATCATTTTGACGCGAAATTCAAGTACATGACTGTTCAGGAGAAAGATCAGGTCCATCGATATGTGAAAAAGGAAGATATCGACAAGATGCACACGTACAAGGATGCGATCCTGGGGACCCAAACAGCATGGGTGCTCTTTCCAGATGCGGGCGATGATTTTGCCTTCTATCATGAGGAAGGACAAAAGGAATCGGGGAATGTGCTCTGTGGCATCGGCGCTGTGGGCGTTATGCCTGGGGAACTGGCGGGATTGGAAAGAGGACTGAGGAAAGTACTGTCCGGGTGTTTGACTGACAGCCAGATAGAGTAAGCGCGCAAGCAAGAGTCCCTTGGGAGACATCCTAAGGGATTTTTCTATCGCCAAGCCAGGTTTGCTGGGATCGACGTCTCACAAGATTTCCCAGCAGAACCACAAAGATGCGAGTGGGCTTTACGTAATTATACCTTGTGTAAAGAGGCCATACTTGCGTATAATACTGAATGAACGTTCAGTATTATACGGTGAATGGTTGGGATAAGCTGTCCGCAGTAGAGTGAGGTGAAGCGAAAGTGAATAAAAAAAAGCAACAAACCGAGCAGACAAAAAAGAAGATCGCGGAAGCCGCGAGAGGATTATTTGTGCAAAAAGGCTATAAGGCAACATCGATTGAAGACATTGTGAAAGCGACAGGATGCAGCGCCGGAAACATTTATTATCATTTCAAAAGCAAGGAAGGGCTATTCCTGCATCTTATTGAAGACTGGAACCGGGAATGGGAAGAGACCTGGCTGGCAAAGGAATCGTCCTACCCGACTACGACTGATAAATTGTATGGCATGGCTGAGCATTTGGCGGTCGATCAATTGAACCATCCGCTGACGAAGGCTATCGATGAGTTCTTCAACAATTCGGAGAAAGCTACCGATGTGGAGGAGCGCATCAACGAAATGGTTCAGGGGTATATCGACTTTAATCACCAGCTGCTGCAAAAAGGAATCGATAAAGGTGAATTCAAGGAGATGAATGGTACAGGGCTTGCCATCATCCTGGATAGTTTGATGTACGGCTTGGGACAGCATACGCGAGGAATGAAGGGTGAGGAAGCACTGGCGACCTACCGCATGGCTATGGACGTATTTTTGCATGGTATTATCAAACCGTCCCGCTAGCCGTTTTTTTACACACGAATCTAGAATAAACATTCAGTATTTTGTTTGGAAGCTGGAGGAATAAAGAATGGCACTGTTACTAAAAAATCGGGGAGCTATGCTGATCCTGATGTTTAACCTGCTTTTAGTTTTTACCGGCATCGGCCTTGTCATCCCGATTATGCCTAAGTTTATGGAGAACCTGGGTATTACTGGTGGGATTATCGGGCTCTTGGTAGCAGCTTTCTCGTTGACGCAGCTGCTCTTTTCTCCGCTTGCAGGGCGCCTGTCCGATCAATTTGGCAGAAAGAAAATGATTGTGATTGGGATGCTCATTTTTGCATTCTCGGAATGGATGTTTGGAATCGCGAGCTCAACATGGCTCCTGTTTTTCTCCAGACTTCTCGGCGGTATTAGTGCCGCGCTGATCATGCCTGCGGTTATGGCCTATGCGGCGGATGTCACGACCAATGAGGAACGAGCAACAGGAATGGGCTATATCAACGCAGCGATTACCACCGGGTTTATTATCGGCCCAGGTATTGGGGGATATATTGCGGAATTTGGGATTCGCGCCCCATTTTATGCCGCTGCCCTCGCAGGTGTTGTCGCTGCTTTGATCAATTTGCTTATTCTTCCGGAATCTCATCCGGCAAAGGACAACGATTCACCAGCTCCAGCAGCACAGCGGAGCAGTCTTCTGCAACAATTGAAGCAGTCCTATAAAGAGCCGTATTTCTTAAGTCTGATCATTATTTTCGTCATGACTTTCGGATTGGCAAACTTTGAAACCGTGTTTGGACTGTTTGTCGATCACAAGTTTGGGTTCGAACCGAAAGATATTGCCTTTATCATTACGTTCGGTTCCATTGCTGGTGCGGTGGTCCAGGTTACGATTTTTAGCTGGATTTTGCAGCAGTTCGGAGAGAAGCGCGTCATTTCGATTTGTCTCCTGGTTGCCGGTGTGTTTATTTTGCTGACCCTTTTCGTCCACACCTTCTGGTTGATTTTTGCGGTTACGTTCATTATCTTTCTGGCGATCGATATTTTGCGCCCGGCCGTCAGCACGCAAATGTCCATGCTCGCCAAGGATCAACAAGGCTATGTAGCTGGTCTTAACTCGGCTTTCTCAAGTCTGGGCAATATTGTAGGACCAATTGTAGCTGGATTCTTGTTCGATCTGGATATCAATTACCCGTATACGCTCGCCTGTCTGGTTCTCTTAGTCTGCTTCGGGTTATCGCTCAAAGGTAGACAGGAAAGTCTGCAAAAGAGAGCCGCCTGATTATTAAAATGCCAGTCAAAAGCTCTTAAGAATCGGGCTTTTGACTGGCATTTTTCATGCAGTAAAAATTTATAAGATTCTTAGGTAGTATCAGTGCAACTAAGACTCCGCTACAAGGCTTCGCGGAGCCATGTTTTCAAAATACTCTGGAGGAAAATGGGGATACCTGATATCATGAGAATAAGTAATATATTTCCAATATTATTGTGGGAGAGTGTTTTTTACATGATGAATATAGGACCTGAATTTGGGGCTGCGATGGTCCCTATACTGCTTACGCTAGCTTTCTATGCTTTTATCATCTATGTGCTGGTAAGTTTCCTAAAGTTTATGAAACAGAAAAATCGACACGATCGAGATCGAAATGAAAAGCTGGACCGCTTGATTCACTATCTGGAAAATCAAGATAAGAACAGAAAAATAGACAGGGCACTCGAACAAATTGAAAAGCAACAAAATGAAAAGTAGACAGGGATACATAAAAAAGGAAAGACGTCGGTTCACTCCTACGCTGGTGTGTGCAGGCGTCTTTTTCATGTAGAGATCTCTTGCAGTGAACGTAGGAGAAAAACCATTTTTCTAAAATTGGCGAAAATGCCAACCCTGCAATCAGACAACTTTCTTGGCAGCACTCATATGGTATGGCAGGAGGTGGTCCAAATGGCTTTTCGATGCCTTTGTCGGGGGAGTAGGTGCACGGTGTTTTGCAGATGTGGCTGTCGGCGAAAAAGTAAATCTGCCAACGTGCTAGAAAAAAATAAGTAATCTCAGGAGGCCAAGATGCTCTTTCTGAACATGTTGTTCCTCATTTTGCTAACGGCAAGCAGCATAGGCTATACCTACAAAAATCGGTCCGAGCTAGCCTGCATGGATGGGATGATATTCGCTATGGTGCTTGGCGCCATGTCTAGCATTTCACTTGGCTTGAACATCCAGGTGTCTCTCGTAAATGACTTGGGACTAGCAACGATCCTCGCTGTTTTGATCGGAATGAGCGTCGGATTTCTCACAGGGAAAATCGTATCTCTCACAGCATCCATCGAGGGAGTCATGGCAGGAATCATGGGCGGGCTGATGTCCCCTATGCTCGGGGCGATGCTAGCTCATCCGATGATGCTCATCTGGTTTATGGATATCGCCTATATTCTCGTCTTGGTCCTGCTTGTTTCTTTGGCAAAAGAAGCGAGACAGGCGTTTCTGGAAGAGTCACGAGAAGCGGGAAGAGAGCCAAATACCTCACCCTGATGGTGAAATGCATGAAAAAAAGGGAGAGCAAATTCTCTCCCTTAGTGCCATGGGGCTCCGTTCCTTTTAAAAAGTCCTAATCCTTGCAATTCACGATACGTTTTAAAGAGGTCTTTTGCGATTTGCACATTATTCACCACAGTACCCAAATCGATGTCGCTTATGCTTGGAATCATCTGAAGCAAGGATGGTCTCCTCGCCCTGGTTCTTTTCTTCGTTTTCATCCATTCCTGGTGATACCGATCCAATGCTGCCGGTTCTCTTTTCAGCTGTCTTCTGGTGACGTTGTTTTGCTTGAGCCATTGCATGAATTCCGGTGTGAGACGATCCTGACTCGCGATTGGCTGCTGTTTTCTCAAGACGCCCTCCTTTCCCTGCTCTTCCAAAGGAGCAGAAGGAACCTAGCTCCTCCAGATCACAGACACTGGGATACGATATGTCAATCGGACTACATTTGCTTGTACGCTTGCCTATCGATGAAGTCCAGAAAGAAGGCCATTCCCTGGAAATCTAGGTTTCCATCCATGGACAAGCCTTCGGAGTGCAGAGACAAAGCGGATACCCAAGCGGACAAAGACTATTAGAAAATGATGCTTGTACTTGTGCACAAAACAGAATACATGGAAAGAGAAGTGAGTACTGTATTGTAGGTCATCACTTCCGAGAAAAGGAGGATTGCTTGTATGAGCTTTTTTGACAAGATGAAAAAGGGCGTTTCCGACGCTGGCTCAAAAGCGAAGACATTGGTCGAAGTCAATAAATTCCGATTGAATATTCAATCGTTAGAGGCGGAAATTCAAGATCGCTATAAAAGGATCGGTCAATCGGTCTTCCAATCTACATCAGATGAACTGGGTGCAGAACCCGCAATCGATCAAAAGGAAAAAGTCGTGGTGCTTACGCTGTGCCAGGAGATTCGGGCAAGGCAACAGGAGATCGTTGAATTGAACAAAAAAATCCTTGAGCTGAACAATCAAAAAAGCTGCGACAAATGTGGCAGATTGAATCAAACAGAGGTCAGATTCTGCTCGGATTGTGGTCACGAGTTTATCCAGGTGGTCACGATTGATGTGGTAGCAGCACAAACCGCGACAGAAAGCGACGTGATATCATGCTGGAAATGTCACGAGCCGCTGGGGCAAAGCGTCCGGTTTTGTGGAAAGTGCGGAACAGCACGGCCGTAGCCAGACTTTCCTGATCGTCAATGGAATAGTCGCTTCTCATGCCCGCCAGGCTAGGAAAAGGCGGGTTATTTTCTGTAGCATGGCAAGCGGCATTCCGGTAGTTCCGCCTCCAACGGCAGGTTGATCCAAGCTCTATCCCCAGGATGGTAGACAATTCTTTGTGTAGGAGTCTTCTCGGTGCAGCGGTGAATCTGGTAGGATGGAGGGGAAGCAGAGAAACCATACGAGAGAAAAAGGAGATTTCGGCAAATGGCGATCAAGGCGATTCTATTTGATTTGGATGATACGTTGCTGTGGGACGAGCGCAGCGTAAAGGAAGCGTTCCAAGCGACTTGCGCGGAGGCAAGCAAGCATCACGAAGTAGACACACAGCTCCTGGAAGAGGCCGTTCGGCGTGAAGCGCGCGCATTGTATGAATCTTTTGAAGCATTCCCTTTTACGAAAATGATCGGAATCAATCCATTTGAAGGATTATGGGCACAATTTGCTGAGGGGGAGCAGGAAGAGTTCCGCAAGCTGCAATCGTTCGTCCCAACCTACCGCAAAGAAGCGTGGACACGCGGATTGCGGGCACTCGGTTTCGAGAACGAAGAACTCGGCTCCAAGCTGGGAGAAATGTTCCCGGCAGAGAGAAGAAACCGTCCGATTGTTTATGAAGAAACCTTCGAGGTCTTGGATCAACTGAAGGAAAAATACAAGCTCCTGCTCCTCACCAACGGATCTCCAGATTTGCAAAAGGAAAAGCTGGCCGGCGTGCCGAGTCTTGCTCCCTATTTCGATCATATCGTCATTTCCGGTGAGTTCGGGGAAGGCAAACCTGCTGCATCCATTTTTGAACATGCGATGAGCTTGCTCGGAATCACGGCCGAAGAAGGCGTCATGATCGGTGACAAGCTGACGACAGACATTCTCGGCTCAAATAAGGTCGGCATGCGCAATATGTGGATTAATCGCCACGGAGTAACGCACGAGGGTGAGATCGTACCTGCTCATGAAATTGCGAGCCTTCGGGATATTCAGAAGGTGATTGATTCTTTGGAGTAAGGTTTTATTTGCTGGTCATTCCATACAATTCACGAGCAACGTTCTATTCGTAGAATTCATCCATGCTCACAAAGAAAAGAACCGTTAGAGTGGTGTTATCCCCTCATGGTAGACAGTGAAAAAAGAGTCCATGGTATCATGGACTTATCACTGTTGACCGGAGGGGATTTTATTATGCCACCAAAGAAGGGACAAATATTTAATCGCTACGACGAAGACACGAAAAAAGCATTGCGGTTGGTTGAAAATAAAGCTTTAGACCAATGAATAAAGTATAAGACTGGGCAGTTTTTTCGTGGTTGATTGGATTTGGAATTTTACTAATAACTATAGTTGCGTTAGTCGCGAAATACATTTCTTGACTAACGGCTTCGTAGGCTCAATGAAACAGAGGCAGTCTAGGACTTTATTTTCGTGTTCTGGACTGCCTCTCATTCTTTTTGACGCCGTCTATAACTTTAGTTTCTCTGAACAATGGGCCCAAACGTTTTTTCATTAAAAATCCATTGAGGAACAAGCAAGAGCTGGCCCAGGAAAAGAGAGAAAAAAGCGAAGGCATTAGGGACACAGCCGAGGCGGAATGGAGAAAGCGGAAGCTGTCGTTAGCGCCCACCTCTGAACAAGCATCTCAGAGCCGACTACTTTGGACGCGGGCTTAAGCTTTTGCAATGGAGCCGTGCAGGGATGACCCCAAGCAAGTGGCCCTACTAACAGAGCGTTTTCTCTCTTTTCCGCCCCACGACTACAGCACACTTTTCCTCATACATTCAACCGAAAATCTTTTACCGAGAAAATAAACAAAAAATATAATTTTCTGAAATTAATGTTGAGCTTTTTCGATTGGCATCTTATAATGCAACTAGAGTTATGACTTCATTCATTGATCTATTTTAAAGTGTATACTTCAAAGTAACGTAAACATGAAAAATGGAGGGTGAACGGTGATGAAAATCGTAATTGCAGAAGTCATGCACGAAACGAATACGTTCTCGAATGTCCCTACGACACGCGAGCTTTTTGAATTGTGGGAATGGGCGCGCGGAGACGAGATTTTGACCAATCATACGGGTGTGCGGGATTTTCTCGGAGGAATGATCGATGGCGCCAAAGAGCGGGGCATTGAAGTCGTCGGTGCATTCGCGGCCAATGCGTATCCGGCAGGTACGATCACGAGAGAAACGTTTCTTTCCTTGCAGGATGAGCTGCTAACAGGGATCGCCGAAGCCGGTGAAGTGGATGCGATTTGCCTGTCTCTGCACGGAGCAGGTGTCGCGGAAGGCGTAGACGATCTGGAGGGAGCCCTCATCAAAGCCGTCCGCCAGCAGGTCGGTTACGAGATTCCAGTGATCGTCACCCTCGATTTGCACGGCAATATTACAGACGAAATGGTCAAAGAAGCAGATATTTTGCTAGGAGTTCATCTCTATCCGCACACGGACTGCTACGAGCGAGGCCTGGAAGCGGTAGAGCTGGCGGAGAAAATGGTGAAAGGCGAGCTGGTCCCGCGAATGCACCTCGCGAAGCTCCCACTGATCGTTCCTACTTCTACGACAAATCTATCTCCGGCAAAAGATATCAATGAAGCCTGCTACAAATGGGAGAAAGAGCCTGGAATGGTAGACTGTGCGTTCTTTCACGGCTTTCCGTATACAGACATTCCCGAACTAGGGGTAACAGTAGTCGCGGTGGCAAACAACGATGAGGCGCTCGCCAAAAGGGCAGCGGAAGCTATCGCCAATCTGATTTGGGAAAAACGTGAAGAGTTTGCCCCAGACGTGGTAACGCCACAAGAAGGACTTGCGTTGGCAAAAGCAGCGAGTGCCTTTCCGGTCGTGATCAACGAAACGTCTGACAACCCGGGTGGTGGGACGCCGGGAGATGGAACGTATCTGCTGCGTGCCATGCTGGAAGCGGAGCTGGACAGTGCCTGCTTCGGATTCATCTACGATCCGGAAGTGGCAGCAATCGCCCATGAAAAAGGGGTAGGCGCGACGATCGAGGTGCAGCTGGGAGGAAAAACGGATGATTTGCACGGTGAGCCGATCGCTTTGACGGCTTATGTCAAATCACTTACAGATGGCGCGTTCATTACGTCTTCTCCGATGGGAAAAGGGCAGCCGGTAAACCTCGGCAAATCGGCTCGTCTACAGGCAAACGGTGTGGATATCCTCGTTTGCTCGGTCAAAACACAGGTATTGGATGAGCAGGTCTACCTTCTTCACGGAATTGATGTCACGCAATTCAAAATTGTTTCTCTGAAATCCAGCCAGCATTTCCGAGCGAGCTTCGAGCCGATTGCAGCACAGATCATCACCGTAGACTCCCCTGGACTGACGACGCTGCGCTTCCAGGCCTTTGACTACAAACGCTTGAATCGACCGGTGTATCCTTTGGATGAAATCACGCGTTCCTAAAAGATCGCTCATGAATGGGGCAGCCAGCAGCTAGTGGCTACACCAGTCAAAGGAGGGCTGTTGATTTGACGGAGAGCGTGCACGAGAGAATTCGTAAATCATATGAGCACTTGACGAACCAGCAAAAGTTGGTAGCAAAATACATCCTCGATGAACCGAATCAAGTTGCTCTCCATCCGGCGAAGGTGATTGGGGCATACAGCGGGACGAGTGAAACGACAGTGATTCGCCTCTGCTATTCATTGGGGTATTCCGGCTTTAGCGAGCTGCAAAACGAGCTGCGCCAGATGCTGCTATTTCCCGTCATCCGAGAGAACGTGGTGCAAACCTTGCACAACACCACTTACGAGTTCAACGACAGCGACGATGTCATTTCCTTCACGCTGGAACAGGATCTCGCTTTTATTCAAAAGACCTTGCATGCGCTGGACCGTTACCTGTTCGATTCTGCGATTCAGACGATCGTCTCGGCGAAGAAAATCGTCGTGGTCGGCGGACGCTCCAGCTTTGCTCCTGCCTATTGGCTATCGTATGCCTTAAATATCGTCAAAGGGGATACGCTGCTGTACAGAGGCCAGATCGACGATGCCAACCATTTGATCTCGGAAGCAAATGAAGACTGGCTGATGATAGCCCTAGTATTTCCCCGCTATTTGCAGGACACCTATTACTTCACCAAGGCGGCGAAGGATAAAGGAGCCAAGGTTCTGGCGATTACGGATCATGAGCTCTCCCCGATCGGGCCTCTGGCAGACGTTTTGCTCAAAGTAACGACACCTTCTCCGACGACGCTGCGCGGCATGTCCTCGATTTTCACGCTGCTGAATGCAGTGGTGAGCGGTGTGTCCCAGCTGGATCGGGAGCGGGTGAAAAAAAGGATACAGAAGTATGACAAGACGAGTGAGCAATTTTACCCGTTTGTCCAAGAAAACTAGGGGAAGCAAAAAAAGGAGGATTGTCCATGAAGAAAAGGCGTTTATCGAGCTTGACAACGATAGGTCTTAGCCTGTCCTTGTTGCTCGCAGCATGCTCTTCGACAACGAACACCAGCGCACCAAACACCTCAGGCACCACAACGAATGCGCCAGCGGCTGCTCAACCAGCTGCAACCGAGGGCGGTACGCTTGTGGTCGCGGCACCTGTTGAGCCAGATACATTTGATCCGCAGAAATCGACCTGGCTGGACAATACAAACAACCAGCCCTACGATTCCATCCTGAGCCGGGATATGCAAGGAAAACTCGTGCCGCATCTGGCTGAGTCCTGGCAGGTCTCCGAGGACGGAAAAGTGTGGACACTGGTCATGCGTAAGGACGTCAAGTTCCAGTCCGGCGCGCCACTGACGGCAGAGTCAGTCAAAACGTCCATCGAGCGGTTCGCGGCGGTTTCCCCTAACAAGGATTTGGCAGGGCCGATTGACAAGATCGAAGCAGTCGATGCCCAAACCGTAAAAGTGTATTTCAAGGAGCCGTTTGCTCCCTTTGCAAACATGCTGGTAGGAACCTTCCTCGCTCCGTTTGATCCAGAGCGCTTGAAAGAAAAAGGAGACAAGTTCGGGGAAGCACCGCTTGCGACCGGACCCTTTATGAATCCGGAAGTGAAGCGTGGAGCGTCCGTGACCTACGCCAAAAACCCGGATTACAAATGGGCACTGCCTTTCGCAGAGAATCAAGGAGCTCCCTATGTGGATAAAATCACCTTCCGTTTCCTGAAGGACGATGACACGCGCATTCTCGAGTTCAAAAAGGGAACGATCAACATCCTGCAGGAAGTGCCGAGCACCTATGTACAGGAGCTGCAAGCGATTCCGGGGGCAAAAATCGAGAAATCCATGGAACAAGGCATGAAATATCTGGGCTTTAACAACCAGAAGGAAATCTTCAAAGACGTACGGATCAAGCAAGCCATCGCGATGGCAATCGATCGTGATCCGATTGTGCAAGTTGCCTTGTCGGGCTTTGCACAGCCGATTTTCGGACCGCTTCCGCCAACCATCCCTGGCTATAGCGAAAAGATCGAGAACATGGCGAAGGATATGTACGGACATAACGTGGAAAAAGGCAAACAGCTGCTGGCAGAGGCAGGCTATACCGACACCAACGGCGATGGCATCGCAGACAAAGACGGCAAACCGCTTTCCTTTGAATTGCTCCTTCCAGAAGATCCAGCGCTGCAGCGCGTAGCGCAAATCGTGCAAAGCCAGCTGAAAGAAATCGGGGTCGAAGCCAAGATCGCAGTGCATGATATCGCTACGCTCAAAGATAAAGCCATCAAAGGAAATCATGAGCTGTTCCTGCTCTATTTCGGACTGAACGATCCGGATATTCTCTATCTGTTGATGCAAACCGACAACTCCAAGCGCGTTCACTACTCGAATCCAAAAGTGGATGAGCTTCTGGCAAAAGGACGCACGACCATGAACGAGGAAGAGCGCATGAAAGTATACGAGGAAGCACAAGAAATTCTCGTGAAAGATCCGCCATGGGTACCGCTCTATGTGGCTGAGTCTGTAACCGCAACTCGCAATATCGAAGGCTACAAGCTCAATCCGTTCACCGGTGACATTCCGTTTGGTGACATTCGCATTACCAAATAACGAAAGGGAGGTGGGGCGTTTTGCAACGATACCTGATTCGCAGATTGCTGTCGCTCTTGGGGACGCTCCTGGGCGTCACCATCCTCATCTTTCTGTTAGTTCATCTGATCCCAGGGGACCCCGTGCAATATTTGCTCGGGGAACACCCCACGGATGAAGCGATCGCGGCACTCAATGCGCAGCTGGGTCTGGATCGGCCTTGGTACGTCCAGTACGCCAGCTTTGTCGGCAAGCTTTTGCAGGGAGACTTGGGAACGTCGTACATCACAGGCTATACGGTATGGCAGGAAATCGTGGAGCGCTTCCCGATTACCTTTCAACTGGCGCTGTACAGTGTCATCCTGGCTACGGTCATCGGAATCGTGGTAGGTGTCATTTCCGCGGTGAAGCAAAACACATGGGTCGACAGGCTCGTGGTCTTTTTCTCTTTGATCGGTATTTCTGCTCCTGGCTTCTGGATTGCGTTATTCCTCATCTGGATTTTTGCTTACAAGCTGCCTATTTTCCCGATATCCGGATACGACGGCTTCTTTTCCCTGATCCTGCCATCGATCACGCTCGCGATGGGAGAAGCAGGGCTGATTGCTAGGATGACGAGATCCAGCATGCTCGATGTCATCAAGCAGGATTACATGCGAACTGCGCAGGCAAAAGGCGCCCCGCATCTGTGGATGATACTCAGGCACGGTTTGCAAAATGCCGTGATCCCCGTCATTACCCTGATTGGTTTGGAGTTCGGAGCACTTTTGGCTGGAGCGATTGTCACAGAGACAGTCTTCTCCTTGCAAGGCCTCGGCTCACTCGCGATTGAATCCATCGGGAAGCGGGATTTGCCTACGATTCAAGGACTTGTTTTTTTCGTCGCTTTTCTGTTCGCGATCACCAACCTGATCGTCGATTTGCTCTACAGCTGGTTTGATCCACGAATCAAATACGAGTAGGAAGGAGTGAGGATATGTGAGCGGAAACTTGAGCCAACTGGAAGTGGGGCATGAAACGCACCCGCCGCTGCGCGCGGCCGAATCTCCGGTGACTCCATCACCATCCTACTGGTCGCAGGTGGCCAAACGGCTGTTTCGCAACAAAACGGCGATGGCGGGGGCATTGATCCTGTTGATCTTTACCATCGGCTGTGTCTGTGCACCGATCATCGCGCCGTATCCGATCGATCAAATGAACTTCAAGGACCGCATGATGGGTCCGGGAGCCAAGCATTTGCTCGGCACTGACGACTTCGGGCGCGATATTTTTTCCAGGCTGCTGTACGGCGGCCGAATCTCGCTTTTGACTGGGCTGATTACCGTCACAGTGGCATCCGCCATCGGAGTGACGCTGGGTGTCATCGCTGGCTACTATCGGCGCTTGGAGATTTACATCATGCAGGTCATGGATATCTTGCTCGCGCTGCCCGCCTTGCTTTTGGCGATCGCGATCATTGCCGTGCTGGGGCCAGGATTGACCAATGCCATGATTGCCATCGTAATCGCGGTTATTCCTTCGTATGTCCGGATCGTTCGGGCATCCGTACTCTCGATTCGGGAAAAAGAGTACATCGAGGCTGTGCGGGCTTTGGGGATCAAGGATCGGGTCATCTTAGCCAAGCATATCCTTCCGAATATTTTGTCACCGATCATCGTCTTGATGACAGTACAATTCGGGGGAAGTATTTTGGCTGCAGCGGCACTCAGCTTTCTCGGACTCGGCGCCCAGCCGCCTATTCCAGAGTGGGGAGCCATGGTGTACGTCGGAAAAGCGTTTCTGGGGCAGGCTTGGTGGATGTCTATTTTCCCTGGCCTCGCGATCATGCTGGTCGTACTCGGCTTCAACTTGCTAGGGGATGGCTTGCGAGATGCGCTTGATCCGAAATAATTCATTTTTCTATGGTGAAAGGGGTAATCCGAAATGAGCTTGCAGAAAAAGCTGGAGTCAGTCCTGTCCGAAACCTCCGCAACTTTTGGGGTAACAGTCAAGCATCTGGATACAAACGAAGAGGCGAGAATCAATAGCGATCAATACTTCCAAATGGCCAGTACGTTCAAGGTTCCGATCCTGGCGACGCTCTTTCGCGATGTGGTAGAGGGAAGGCTGAGCCTGGAGACGCGGATTCGACTGACGGAAGACGATCTGGTCTCCGGATCTGGCGTACTCAAGGAGTTTTTGCCTGGCGCTGAGGTAGCCGTGAAGGACTTGGCGACCTTGATGATTATCGTCAGTGACAACCTCGGGACAGATAAAGTGCTCGAGCTGGTAGGAATTGAACGGGTAGACGCTTTTATGAAGGAGCTGGGCCTCGCTCATATTTCCATTCAAAATAGCTGCTGGGATCTGCTGAGCATCGGTGGTGGATTGGCTGGAGAGAAAAAAGGACGAGAGGGCTTCGACAAGCTCAATGAAGTCTTTCAAACGACCGGGATCGATGCGGACAGCGCCATTTTCCAAGCGACGCTCGAAAACAACGTGTCGACGCCGGATGACATGTGCCAGCTGCTTGCGCTGATCGCGTCAGGCGAGCTGGTTTCCCAGGAAGCCTGCGACGGCATTCTGGACGTCATGAAACGGCAGCAGCTGCGCAATCGCATTCCTTATCTGCTGCCTGACAAGACGATCATTGCCTGCAAGTCGGGGACGATTGGCAGTGTCGTAAATGATGTGGGGATCGTCTACCTGCCCGAAGGAAAAGGTGCGTTTGCCATCGCGGCGTTTTCGCATGGGAATGAATCCATGAAGGCAGGAGAACGCATCATTGCGCAGTTGACACGAACCGCCTATGACCATTTCGTCGGCGAGTAAAACGAGCGAAGGAGAGGGGGGCGTGGCGATGAAGCAGAACGAAACCGTGTTGGATATCGATCAGCTCTCTCTAAAGCTGAAAACGGAGCGGGGAACCTTTACGGCAGTCAATCAGGTCAGCTTTCAGATTGGGGCTGGAGAGACGGTAGCACTGGTCGGTGAATCGGGTTGCGGGAAAAGCGTGACCTCGCTCTCGATCATGGGCCTGATCTCCAAAAAAACAGGCGAACTTGGGGGCAGTATCCGCTTCAAGGAAAAAGTGCTGAATCGGCTGAGCGAACGTGAGATGCGGGAGATTCGCGGCAGAGATATCTCGATGATTTTCCAGGAGCCGATGACTTCCCTGAATCCCGTTCATACGATCGGCAAGCAGATCGATGAGGTGTACCGCCTGCATACGAATCTGACCAAGCAGGAACGGCGTGCGAAAACCATCGAGATGCTGCGCAAGGTGGGCATCCCGCGGCCGGAGAGCATCGTGAATGAGTTTCCGCATCAGCTGTCCGGGGGAATGAAGCAGCGGGTCATGATCGCGATAGCCATGGCCTGCGAGCCGGACCTGTTGATCGCCGATGAGCCGACGACAGCGCTGGACGTGACGATTCAGGCGCAGATTCTCGATTTGATGAACGACCTGAAACAGACGGCGCAGACGGCCATTTTGCTGATTACCCATGATTTGGGTGTCGTAGCAGAGATGGCGGACCGCGTCATGGTGATGTACTACGGCCAGATCGTGGAGGAAGCGGATGTACGGACGATATTCGCCAATCCGAAGCATCCCTATACGATCGGGCTTCTCCAGTCCATTCCAAGCATCGAGGAGGAAACGAGCAGGCTGAAACCGATTGAGGGGAATGTTCCGATCTTGGGTGAAGTCCAGGCGGGCTGCCCTTTCTATTCACGCTGCGATCATGCCGTGGAAAAATGCAAGAGCGAAAAACCACCTGTCGTGCTGACAGGCAAGCACTCTGTCCGGTGCTGGGTCTATCAGGATAAGGAGGTGGCGATATGAGCGAGGATCTCTTGGTCGTCGATAACCTCAAAACCTACTTTCCTCTGAAAAAGGGGCTCTTCGGACAAACATCGGGGCATGTCAAAGCGGTAGACGGTGTCTCCTTTAAAGTGAAGAGAGGCGAAACACTCGGCATCGTGGGGGAGAGCGGCTGCGGGAAATCGACGACAGGTCGCAGCATTTTGCAATTAATAAAACCGAGCGCGGGCTCTGTGCGTTTTCACGGGGAAGAGCTCATCGAAATGCCACAGGCAAAGCTGCGTGATATGCGCAGCCAGATGCAGATCATTTTTCAGGATCCGTACTCGTCGCTGAATCCGCGTTTGACCGTGGCTACCATTTTAGCGGAGGCATTATCAGTGGGAGCGTCGCCATCGGATACCCGTCCCATGCGTGAGCGGGTCATTGCGCTCCTCCTGCTCGTCGGTTTGAATCCGCAGCATGCGGATCGTTACCCGCATGAGTTTAGCGGGGGGCAGCGGCAGCGTATCGGGATCGCGCGTGCCATCGCTGTTTCGCCGAAGCTGATCGTAGCTGACGAGCCGGTCTCGGCCCTCGATGTGTCGATCCAGGCGCAAATTTTAAATCTCATGAAAGAATTGCAGGAGGACATGGGGCTGACCTATCTGTTCATTTCCCACGATCTGGGCGTCATTCGCCATATTAGTGATCGGATCGCGGTCATGTACCTGGGGCGAATCGTGGAAATTGCAGATAAAAAGAGCCTGTTTGAAAATCCGCTCCACCCTTATACGCAAGCCTTGATCTCGGCGGTACCTGTCCCCAATCCGGAAAAGAAAAAAGAGAGGATCGTGCTGGGCGGAGATGTACCGAGCCCGGCAAATCCGCCAGTGGGCTGTGCTTTTCATCCACGGTGCCGCCACGCGACAGAACTATGTACGACGCTGCGACCGACGGAGACGGTGATGGGGCCAGATCATATCGTGGCTTGTCATCTGTACGCGCATGACGAAAGGAGTCAGCAAGCATGAAAATCGAGAAAATTGAAATGAGACGATTGCATTTACCACTCAAGCAAGCCTTTGAAGCCAGTATCGGACAGCAGACGATGCGGGACTTTTTGCTGATCAGCGTCCATAGCGAGGGGGAAACCGGTTACGGCGAGAGCGTCGCGATGCCATTGCCTTTTTATAATGAAGAAACGACAGAAACGGTACTTTACATGATGGAAGCGCTGCTGATCCCGATGCTGCTCAAAAACAAGATCGAGCGACCGGAGGATGTAGCCAGACTGTTCGCGCCGATCCGCCGTCATCATATGGCAAAATCAGCTTTGGAAGGTGCCGTTTGGGATCTGTATGCGAAGCAGCAAGGGATTTCCTTGGCACAGGCACTGGGCGGCAAGCGCAAGGAGATCGATGTAGGGGTCAGCATCGGGATTGAACCTACTGTCGAAGAAGTCGTCTCCAAAGTAGAAGGATTCGTTGCTGAGGGCTACAAAAAAATCAAAGTAAAAATCAAGCCGGGCTTTGATATCGCACTGATTGATGCTTTGCGCAAACGTTTTGGCGACGACCTGCCATTGATGGCAGATGCCAATTCAGCCTATACCCTGGATCAAATCGATCTGATCAAACAGCTCGACGATTACAACCTGATCATGATCGAACAGCCTTTGGCACACGACGATATCGTGGATCATGCTCGTCTGCAGAGTCAATTGAAAACGCCGATCTGCCTCGATGAAAGCATCCATACCGTTGAAGATGCGAGAAGGGCGATCGAGCTTTCCAGCTGCAGGATTATTAACATCAAAGTGGGCCGGGTAGGAGGATTGACTGAATCCAAGAAGATTCACGATCTTTGCCAGGAGAACAACATTCCGGTCTGGTGCGGCGGCATGTTTGAAAGTGGCGTCGGCCGTGCGCATAATATCGCGATTACTTCTTTGTCCAACTTTAAGATCCCTGGGGATACAGCCGCTTCCAGTCGCTATTGGAAGCAGGACATCGTGCTGCCTGAAGTCGAGTTTCTAAGGCCAGGTGTACTCGCGGTTCCAGAAGGACCAGGGATTGGCTATGAAATAAACTGGGAAGTCGTAAAATCCTTGCAGGTACTAGAGAAAAGTTTTCGTCCAGAAAACGTAACGATTGGGTAACGAGGTGGGTGGCAGATGAAGCCAGAATTGAACTATCGCATCATGACGACAGTTGCAGAGATGATCGAAGTGGAAGAGCTTCAAAGGATCGTATGGGCTGATAAAAACATTTCTCCGGTCACGCAGCTGATCGCGGCTGTTCACAATGGGGGAGTCGTCATCGCCGCTTCTCACGAGGATCGGCCCGTTGGCTTTTGCTACGGCTTTGCCGGCTTCAAGGATGGCAAAGCCCATCTCTGCTCGCATATGCTCGGAATTGTTCCGGAGTACCGCGACTGGGGAATTGGTGAAAAGCTGAAATGGGAGCAGCGCAAATGGGCGATTGCGTACGGTTATGACAAAATGACCTGGACGTATGATCCACTCGAGACGCGCAATGCGAATTTGAATCTGAACAAGCTGGGCGGTTCCGTAAGAACGTACATCGAATCCTATTACGGCGAAATGAACGATGGCATCAACGCAGGAATGCCAACGGATCGGTTCCTGCTAGAATGGGATTTGCAAGCAAAGCGGGTGGCAAATCGGGAGCAGGGCATCTCGAATGAACGCAGCGAGTGGAGCGAGTATCCACGAATGCTGGATTGGGAGCTTTTCTATGAACAGCCGCGTCCGGTAGCTCGCCAAGCGCTGACCGACGACACCGCAGGAATTTTGCTGAGTGTGCCTGCGAACATTCAAGCGATGAAGCAAGAACACCTACCGCTTGCAAAAGAGTGGCGGTTTGCATTGCGAAAAGCTTGTCAGACTGCCTTTTCAGAAGGATATGAAGTAGTTGGTCTGTTAAAGAGTGATCAGACAGTGCATTCATATGTCCTAAAACGAAGCCCAAAGGGGGAGTAGTGACATGGAACAACTGGAAGCCTATGTAGGGAAATTGATGGAGACGGCCAAGCTGCCTGGAGCATTTATCGGGATCGCCAAAGCTGGGGAGCATGTCTATACAAAAGGTTTCGGTTACCGCGATGCTGAAGAGCAGGCAGAGGTGACGCTGGATACTGTCTTTGGGATTGGCTCGATCACAAAATCCTTTACCTGCGTAGCCATCATGCAGCTGCAGGAAGCTGGAAAGCTGTCTGTGGACGATCCTGTGGTCCAATATTTACCGGAGTTTCGGACGAAAGATGCGGAGAGCAGCAAGCGTATCACGATTGCCCATCTGATGTCGCATACATCCGGAATGCCTTCGATGCCCACGCTTTACTTTGCGATGCGACGCAGCATGGAGATTGATCCCGCTCTGCAGGAATCGGACAGAAATTTTGATCTTACTGCTCACGAACCGATTGATACATACGAGCAGCTGATGGCCTTTATCGCCGAGCTGGATGTAGAACAGCTGGGAGAGCCAGGGACTGAATTTTCCTACAGCAACGATGGCTATGCCCTGCTGGGTGCTATTATCGAGCGCGTCAGCGGCCAAACGTATGAGAGCTATCTCAAGGAGCATCTGCTGGATCCGGCGGGAATGGGGCACACGGTATTTTTGACGGAAGATTTGGGGGATTACGAGAACATTACGACCCTCTACACGAGCAAAAAGACAGAAGAGGGCAAGGTCGTGTTTGCTGCACCGCTCTGGTGGGATGCCCCTGCGATGCGGGCTGCCGGTTTTTTAAAGTCCACAGGACGTGACATGCTCGCGTATGCGGAAATCTTCCGTACAGGCGGGAAGGTTGGGGAGACGCGGATTCTTTCGGAGAAGAGCGTGCAGCAAATGATTGGCAACTACGCCGGCTTGGAGCCAGCTCGTCATTACGGCTTCGGCTTTATGGTGACGCCACAGTTTCGCGGCGGAACCTTGATCGAGCATGGCGGAGCATTAAAAGGGATTGCGGCACAGCTGTGCATTTTGCCTGAGGAAAAGATCACCTGCATCGTCCTGACAAATCTGGATGGCGCACCATCTGCCGAGCTTCTCGGAGCCACCATCAATACTGTGCAGTCTCTGCCCGTGGATGAACCGATTGCGATTTACCCGGACTATCCTGTCGCAGCTGACACGCTGCAGGACTTCCTCGGGGAATATCGCTCTGGCGAAGGGGAAATGGTACAGGTTTCTTCCGGAGAGACTGGGCTCGTGGTCACGTTTGCAGGAGCAGATTACCCGCTGCGCTCCGTGGGTGCGGATGCCTTCAGCTTCCAAATGCCTACTGGCTTGGAAAAATGGATTCGCTTTGTTCGTGATGAAGCCGGTCAAGTGAGCCGTGTTGCGTTTCACTTCCGTCAATTAATCAAGCAGAGCAAGGAGGCGTAACATGGGAAAACAAGGATGGGCAGTACCGTTTGAAGCGTATGCCCAAAAGCTGATCGATGAATTCCGGGTTCCAGGGGCGATGGTAGCCGTAGCGAAGAATGGCGAGCTTTTTTATGAAAAAGCGTTCGGGTATCGGGATCGGGAAGAGCAATGGCCTGTGAATCTCGATACGGTGTTTGGAATCGGCTCGATTACCAAGTCGTTTTCGTGTGTCGCCATCATGCAGCTGCAGGAGCAGGGCAAGCTCTCCGTTCATGATCCGGTAGTGACCTATTTGCCAGAATTCCGCACGCCGGATGAAGAACAGACGAAAGCCATTACGATCCATCATTTTATGACGCATACGCTTGGTTTTCCGCCGCTGCCTTCCTTGATTCCCGCTATGCAGCGAAGCCTGGAGGCGGACCCGACAGCGGCCGACCTGCTGAAGGCTTTTGAAGCGCAATGCCAAAAGCCGATTGATACCTTTGAAGAGCTGATGGCCTACATTGGCGATCTGTCCTTTGAACTGATCGGGAAGCCGGGAGAACAGTTCAGCTATTCCAACGACGCGTTCGGCTTGCTGGGTGCCATCGTTGAGCGTGTTACAGGAAAATCATACGAGGCTTATGTCAAGGATCACATCCTGCAGCCCCTGGGAATGGACCGCTCTGTCTTTCATGTCGAGGAATTGGGTGATGATGACAACTGCGCGATGCTGTACACTCCGCAAGTACAAGAGGGGGTTCGCGAAGTGCTGCGGGCACCGCTCTGGTGGGATTCTCCTTCCATGCGTGCTGCGGGCTTCCTGAAAGCATCTGCTCGCGACATGCTGCAATATGCGGAGCTGTTCCGTACCGGAGGACTTGGCAAGGGGACGCGCATCATCTCGGAGGAAAGCACGGCACAGATGGTAACCCCTCATGCCAAAATTGATCCACTTCGCAGCTATGGATACGGGCTTGGTATCCTGCCATTTTCCGAAGGTCGTACCCTTGTACAGCATACCGGCGGCCTGAAAGGGATTACTGCGCAGATGTTCATTATCCCGGAAGAGGGAATTACAGGGATTTTGCTGACAAATATGGATGATGCGCCAATTACCGATTTGACTTTGGGTCTGCTGAACAGTGTGTTTGAACGCCCCATCGATACGCAGTACGCTACGTTTGCGAACTATGAAGCTTCCCTCGCCGAACTGCAGACGTGCACAGGCACCTTCAAGTCCGGCGAAGGAGATGAAGTAAAGGTTCGCTTCGATGAAAACGAAGGGAAGCTCGTGCTGATTCTCGATAAAACGGAACTGCCTCTTCGTCCAATCGAAAAGGATGCGTTTGTGTTTACGCGCCGCGGTATCGATACGGTGGTTCACTTCGTGCGCAATACGGAGGGAGAGGTCAAACGCTTTGCCTTGTTTTCGCGACAGCTGCCAAAAGTAGAGGTCGTAAACGCGTAATTTTAGGGCGGGAGGAATCCACGGATGAAGGTATTTATTTCTTTGGACATGGAAGGGATTTCTGGGATCACGGAGTGGGAAGATACGATCCCGGGGCGGCGGCATTATGAGGCGGGGCGACGGCTGCTGACCCAGGATGTAAACGCCGCCATCGAGGGTGCTCTGGAAGCAGGAGCGACGCAGATCGTGGTAAATGAGTCGCATGGACCGATGAACAATCTGATTCTCGAGGACTTGCATCCACAGGCAGACGTCATTCGCGGTTTCTTCAAGCCTCTGTGCATGATGCAAGGCATCGACAGCACGTACGATGCCGCCTTTTTTGTCGGGTATCACGGAAAAGCGGGCGTTGGCGATGCCGTGCTCAATCATACGCTATCCGGTGTGGCGATCCACCGCCTCGTGCTGAACGGAAAAGAAGTGGGCGAAGCCGGATTAAACGCTGCGGTAGCCGGCGCTTTTGGCGTACCTGTCGTACTGGTGACTGGAGACTCCCAAACGGCACAGGAAGTGGAGCAGGATATACCAGGGGTCTTTACGGTAGCGGTGAAAACGGGTATAACCGGACTTTCCTCCCAAGCGATTCACCCTGTCCGCGCACGTGAGATGATCCGTCAGCAGGCGAAACAGGCTTTGATCAACCGAAGTGCGGTACAGCCACTCGCTCAGCAATCGGAAAATACGCTCGAAGTGGAGTTCACCAAATCGCAGTTCGCCACGGCCGTTAGCTGGATGCCGGGAGTCGAGCTGGTGGAAGGGCGTACGGTTCGCTATCAATCCGCTGATGTGGTCAGCATGATGCCTGTGCTGCAAGCGATGCTGATGCTTACAGGGCAAGTCAATCGCATGGTTACAGGCTGATAGGCCAAGAATCAAGAAAAGGCAGCAGCAGAATCAAGACAAGTACGAACGTCTTGGACTGCTGCTGCCTGATTTGTTTTGCGTTACTTTTTCAGCCATGCCAGCAAGGCCCAGCGCCTTTCCAAGCGGCGCTTGTAGGGAGGCAAAACGCGATAAACCTCAACGGCTTCCCGGTACGATTGCTTGGCTTTTTCCTTTTGGTTTAGCTCGGCGTACAGCTCTCCTTGTTTGTAGTACACCTCGCACGATGACATGTTCATCTTCGCCAATTCTTCCAGACTCGCTAGCGCTTTTTCCATCTGTGCAAGCTTCGCATACGCCTCGGCTACGCGAAGATAGGGTTCTCCATATTTGACCCGCGGATTGACCTTTAATGCCTGCTCGATTAGCCGCAAGCCCTCTTCTACACGCCCCACCTTCAGAAGGCAGGTACCCTTGTCGCACAAATATTCTGGAGAATCCTCCATGACGGATGCGACTTCTTCCAAATAGGACAAAGCTACACTGAACTGCTTTTTTTCCATAAGCAATCGGGCAGCCTCGAGTTTAGCGGTGGTATCATGCGGATTGAGACGAAGCAGGTTCGTAAGAGCGGATAGCCGTCTCCATCGCCGATAAGGCTTGGTGATGTCCGGAAGCAGGCGGACAAAGCGAAGATCCAAAAAGTAGAGCACGAGCAAAATGATGATCAGTGCGGCGAAAGGACTCCCTGTAAGCCACCATAAAATCGAAAACAAGAAAAATTTCCCCAACTTATTTTCCCTCGATCCTCTGTGTTTTTTCCTCCTAACTATAAGATCCATGCCTAGCAACTGTCAAATATTGTTAGTTGATAGCTAGTTGGCTATGGATCGATCACACCATTTTCTCCACCTTCCGCAGCTTGTAAATCTTGATCGCAATCGAGAGGTCCTCCAGAACATCATCACTGGAGCACTTTGGCGCAACCAGCTCCTGTACTTTGGCTACCCGATAGCGGATCGTATTCTCGTGAAGAAACAGAGCTTTCGCTGTTTTACGGAAATCGCGTCCATTTTGAATAAAGCAGTCCATCGTTTCAAACAGGTTGGACTGGTTTGTTTTTTGGTCAAACTCCAAGATGGGGCCAAGAATATCGCTGTAGAACTGATCCAGCTCCTTGTGCCCGCTGAACAGCTTCAGCAAGCGGACGATTCCAAGGTTGTTGTAGTATATGACGCTGGAGTTTTTGATGCTATGGGAGTTGACAGCCGTAATGGCTTGGCTGATGGCATTGCCACAGTCGAGGAGGCTGTTGCTGCTGCTGACGCCAATCACACAGTCTTGCATATAGCGATTGATCGTCTCGATCACATAGTCGATTTTCTTTTGCTCGGCGCCCGCTGAACCGTCCTTGTAGCTAACCAGGAACAGGAAGCCTTCTTTGTACTCGAGCGCGGACATCGTGATATCCCGATTGATGGTGCCAAATAGCGCCGAATGCGTTTGAGAGACGCACGACAGAGGGGTTTGCCAAAGGGGAAGTGAAGCTGGACGGCATCGATCAATACCTCGGTCAAACAGCAAGGCTGGATTTCAAAAATGAGTTCCTGATTGCGACGGTCGGCGATGAAGTGGTAGCGACTACACCTGATCTCATTTCCGTGCTGGATTTTGAAACAGGTCTCCCGATCACGACAGAAGGCTTGCGATATGGGAACCGGATCGCGGTCATCGGTCTTCCCTGCAATGTAAAGTGGAGAACCGAAAAAGGAATCGAGACGGTAGGACCGCGTTATTTCGGCTATGACTTGGAATATCGTCCGTTGAAGGGAGAGACTGGGGCATGACATACCGCATTGGAATTGACGTAGGTGGAACCCATACGGATGCAGTCATTTTGGATGAGCAAAACGTGCTGCATGCGAAAACAAAAGTGGCGACGACAGAGGATGTCGGCGGTGGGATTCAGGAGGCCATTCGTGTCTTGCTTGCGGAGAGTGGCATCCAGCCCGCGCAGATTGCATCGGCTATGCTGGGAACGACACACTGCACCAATGCGATCGTGGAGAGGAAGCGCTTATCCAAAATTGGCGTGATTCGCATTGGAGCACCGGCTACAGACGCTATTCCTCCGTACTCGGATTGGCCACAGGATTTGCTGGAAGTGATCTTTGCCGGATCGACGATTGTTCACGGTGGGCACGAGTATACCGGCCAACGCTTGTCCCGGCTGGATGAAGAAGAAATTCGCCGCATGGGCGCACAATGGCGAGGAAAAGTGAAAGCCGTAGCGGTGACCTCCGTTTTCTCGCCGGTGGATGCGTCGGACGAGCTGCGTGCCAAGCAGCTGCTGCAGGAAGAGCTAGGCGCAGAGGTGGCGATCTCTTTATCGCATGAAATTGGCAATATCGGCCTTTTGGAGCGGGAAAATGCAACGATATTGAATGCTTCTCTGACAGAAGCAGCCCAGCAAATGGTAAGCGGCTTTCAGCAATCCCTGAGCGTGAATGGAATTGAAAATGCCCACATTTATCTGAGTCAGAACGATGGGACGTTAATGACGGCTGAGTACGCACGCAGGTTCCCTGTCCTGACTATCGCTTCAGGCCCGACAAACAGTGTGCGCGGCGCTTCCTTTTTGTGCGGGATTGAAGATGCGCTCGTCGTAGACGTTGGCGGAACGACAACCGATATTGGCGTCCTGACCAAAGGCTTTCCGCGCGAGTCCTCCCTCGTCGCTCAGATCGGCGGTGTTCGCACGAATTTCCGGATGCCGGATCTCTTGTCGTTTGGACTGGGCGGCGGTACGCGAATTCGCGGGCTGGGAGCAGAACCGCAAGTCGGCCCGGATAGTGTCGGGTATCGACTATCCAAAGAAGGCTTGATTTTTGGCGGTGAGGTGCTGACGGCATCAGATGTCGCCGTTGCAGTGGGACAAGCACAGATCGGGGATGCACAAAAAGTCGCGCATCTGCCTGCGGACGATGTCCAGCGTGTCTATCAAAAAATGACGGTCATGGTAGAAGAAGCAATCGACCGGATGAAAACTTCGGCAGAGCCGGTTCCTGCCATCCTCGTCGGTGGAGGAAGCATCCTTCTCCCTGATCAGCTGCAAGGAGTCTCCGAGGTCATCCGACCGGAAAACTATGAGGTCGCAAATGCCATCGGTGTGACCATCGCACAGGTCAGCGGACAAATCGATCGGATCTATGCCAATGAAACGCGAACGTGCGAAGAGATTCTGGAAGATTGCCAGCAGCTGGCGACTGCCGAGGCAGTGCGTGCCGGCGCCCTTCCTGAGACGGTAAAAATCGTCGATATCGAAGAAGAAGTACCGCTGGCGTATCTGAGCGGGAACGCCGTGCGGATGAGAGCAAAGGCGGTTGGGGAGCTTTTTCCTGTGGCGGCACGAGCTATCAGGGGTTAACTAGAGTTTGAATTTGTGCTTATGATGAGTTGGGCAAGACCCTCGTCCGAATGCGGCGACAGGGTTTTGCCTTTTTTAACATGTGCTCTGAGATAGTAGTGAAAGGTGAACCAAAACGCTTCCCCAAACCCATCCGACAAAATTCGTGCTAAAATGAGGGGAAATGGTTGCACACGCCATGTCTGGACGGAAAGGTCAGGAGAGAACGATGAAAATAATCGCTGCGCGAACCAACAAAAAGGTCGGAATGATCATCATGGTCGCAATCTTTCTGAGCTTGTGCTTCATGCTTGCGAATATTTTCCTCACGTATGACAGTACGGTTCGAACGGTGGAGATTTCCATTTCGACGCAAAGCATGAAGACAGCCGCGGATATTGCCCGCGAGGTAGATGTCGAGGGCTTCGAGCGATTTCTGCAAAAGCCTACGGAGGATAGTGCGGACTATATCATGCTCAACCGTTTTCTCAACGACTATCGGCTGAAAATCGGGGCAAAGCATGTGTATATCGTCGTCATGGATGCGGAAGGAAACAGTCGTGTCATGATTAACGGTCTTCCTCCAGGAGACACCGCCCACACGTATATCGGCGAGCTATGCACGCTGACGATGGAAGAGGTCCAGCCAGCGTATCATGGTGACACGTTTCATACGGGAATCATTCACGATCCCAAATACGGAGTCTACATCACGACTGGCGCGCCTTTGTTCAACACATCAGGGAAGCTGGTCGGGATTGTGGGGATCGATACCGGCGTGGAAGTGTTGGAACAGATCGAAAACAACGCTCTGAAAAATAGTCTTTTCTACTTTTTCGCAAATTTAGTGGTCCTCGTACTCATCGTGGTGAGCTACACGCTCATCCGTCGGTGGTATCAAAAAGAGACGCTGCGTGTGGTAGGGGATTCGGAGCAAACCTTTCAAAAGGAATTTCGCTCCATCCTTACCTCGATTCAGTCGATCAAGCATGACTTCGCCAATCATCTCCAGGTGATCTTTGGGCTGCTGGAATTGCGTAAGGTAGAGCGGGCACAGGAGTATTTGCGCGGATTGCAAACTGATCTGCAGGTCGTGACCCTTACACAGCAAGTTGCCAATCCCGCCTTGCTGGTGCTGCTTCATTCCAAAGTGGAAAAGGCGCGTGCTTCTCAAATCGAGATGGACTTTGACGTTTCTCCCGAGGAAAACTTCGAGGGTGTCCTTTCTTCCGATTTGATCAAGATTCTCTCCAACCTGCTGGATAACGCTATCGAGGCAGCGGAGGCAGATCCGACCGGGGAGAGAAGCATTTCGCTTCATTTGAAAAAAGTGGGCAACACCTATCAGTTTACGGTCGAAAATACGGGTGTGACTATTCCGGCAGAAAACGTGAAAAAGCTGACGCAGGAAGGGTTCACGACCAAAATGTCGGAAGCGGGTGGGGCGCGTGGTTACGGCCTTAGCATCGTGCAGGAGATCGTGAAAAAATATGAGGGCGAGCTATCTGTTACTTCTGCTCGTGGAAGGACATGCTTCTCAATTTTGTTAGTAGTGGACAAAAGAGTGGCAGGCTAGTTATTTCGCAAACGATGCGAGGAGGGAGTGAGAGAACCATGGGGAAGGAGCCAATCAACGTATTGATTGCCGAAGATGATGAGCTACAGCTAGAGGTGCTGGAGGGGTATCTGGCCACCCACGAACATATACGAATTGCAGCAAGAGCGCAGTCCGGCGATGAGTTGATTGCTCAGGCGACACTCCGGACGGATTTGTCGGCGATGATCCTCGATATCCATCTGGGGGAGGGAAGAAGTGGGCTGGAAAGCTTTTCGATTCTGAAGATGAGAGGGGTTCAGCTCCCTACCATTCTCGTCACGGGAATGGCGCCACACGCCAGCGTTACGTACGACCTGGGAATTGTCGACATCGTGGAAAAGCCGTATACGGCTAAGCGCCTCGGGCAGGCGATCGAAAAGCTGCAGAGCCATATCGACTATCAATCATTCGTGAAAGCGGGGGGGCTCTACGTCCCGATCTTTGCGGAGGAAATTCTGCAAAAGACACCTGATGATATTTTGTACATCGAATCGATCAACCGAACAATACTCGTCCATACCGCCAGCGATGCCTACGAAAGCAAAATCCCGATCAAGGTATACGAGTCCTATTTGCAGGACAGCTATTTTTACCTGACACACCGCTCTTTTCTCGTAAATATGAAAAAGATCAGTCACATCGAGGGGAGTACGATTTATTTTCATCAGGCACGGGAAGGCAAGCAGGCGCTGATCGCGGAGGATAAAATACAGGAGATCGCCTCCTTCTGGAACAATTTGAAAAAATGGATGTAAGCAAATAAACGGGCCATTCCTCACGCGACCAGAGGAATGGCTTTTCTCTGTCAAAAAAAATCGGTTCAGACCAAAGCGCTTTTGTTGGGACGGAATGTATTTCGGAATTTTTTGATAAAAAGCTAAGATGAAAGCAGGACTATTTTCTTATTCTTACTAATTGGTAAAGGGGGAGTTCGATATGGAGGGTACGCAATACAAACAAGAGCTGCGAAGGACGCTTACGTTTCGGGATTTGGTCATATACGGGATGGTCTTTATGGCACCGCTCGCACCGATGCAAGTCTACGGCGCTGTCGCCCAACAAAGCTTTGGCATGGTGCCGCTGGTCTACTGTATCGGGGTCATTGCTCTGATGTTCACAGCGTTTAGCTACAGCCACATGAGCAAAGAGTTTCCCTACGCGGGCTCAGTCTATTCGTATGTGAGCAGGGGAGCAAATCCACATGTGGGCTTCATCGCAGGCTGGTTGATTTTGGCGGATTATATTCTATGTCCGGCCTTGTTATATGCCTTTGCAGGGGTATGGATGGCAGGGATTCTGCCGGAGGTTCCCGCCTTTGTGTGGACGCTCTTTTTCGTAATTTGCAACACACTGATCAACGTCCGTGGAATCACGATGACGGCTCGAGCGAATCTGATCATGTTTTGGATGCAGATCATCACGCTTGTCGTGTTTTTAGGAATCGCTTTCAAGTTTGTTTTCATCGACGGACATGGCTTGGGTGGCTTTAGTCTGGCGCCATTGTATCAGACAGACCATGTGGATTTTGGTTTTATCGCGACAGCGACGTCCATCGCCGTGCTCGGATTTCTCGGCTTCGATGGCATCAGTACCTTGGCAGAAGAAGCAAAGGACCCTGTGAAAACAGTCGGAAAGGCAACGGTCCTGTCCATCCTGTTCAGTGGATTGCTGTTTATCATTCAAGTGTACATGGCGGCATTGATTCATCCGCAGTTTGAGACGCTCAACCCGGACATGGGCTTTTTTGAAATTGCGCGAGAAGCGGGTGGGCCAGTGTTTTATACGATCTTGATACTGATCAATGTCGTCGCAGTAGGGATAGCGGTTACGCTGAATGTGCAGTCGGCAACTGCCCGCGTGCTGTACTCGATGAGCCGGGAAAACCTGCTGCCTTTTGCACAGGCCTTATCCAAGATCCATCCGAAATTTCAAACGCCGGTCAACGCGACGATCTTTTGCGCGCTGCTATCTGTCGTCGTCACTTTGTCTCTGTCGATCGAGACGCTTTACAAGTTCGTCACGTTCGGTGCCATCACGGCTTTCATGATGTTGAATGCTACCATCATCGTCTATTTTTACGGAAAAAAACGCAGGCGAGGAGTCAAAGGTTTCCTTACCTACGCGCTCACTCCGTTCATTGGACTTCTGATCACAGGCTATGTCTGGTCTGGATTTGACTGGACGACCTTTTCCGTTGGTTTTGGATGGGTATTGATCGGAGTCGTAGTCGGCTATGTGAAGTCCAATGGCTATCGAAAAGTAGCCCCAGTACTCAAAGATATGTAAATTCAAAGGAGGATACAAATATGCGCTTACAGAACAAAGTAGCCATCGTCACAGGAGCAGCCAGAGGAATTGGTGCTGCTATTGCCCAGCGTTTTGCCGAAGAGGGAGCCTGGGTCGTGGCGACGGATATTGCAGCAGCAGGAGAAGAGGTCGTAGAAGAAATTGCTGCGAAAGGCCAAAAGGCTGTCTTTTTCCAGGGGGATGTGTCCAAAGCAGCAGACGTGCAAGCACTCCTCGCATTTGCCAAGGAAACGTATGGTGTTCCTACTGTCCTGTGCAACAACGCTGCAATTAACGTGCCGGGATCTGTGATCGAGCTTGAAGAAGAGGTATGGGACCGTACGATGGAGGTCAATGTAAAATCGATGTTTTTGACTGGCAAATACATTGTGCCTGAAATGATCGAGGCAGGTGGCGGCTCTGTAGTGAACATGGCCTCCGCGAATAGTTTCGCAGCAGAACCGCGCTTGTCTGCGTACGTCACCTCCAAAGGAGCCATCCATATGCTGACGAAACAGATGGCGCTGGATTTTGCGGCAGAAAAAGTACGTGTGAACTGCATTTGCCCAGGATGGGTAGACACGACTTTCAACGATGCACATGCCGACTTGTTTGGCGGCCGTGAAAACGTACTGAAAAGCATTAGTGAGTTCCAGCCCATCGGTCGAACCATCCAACCGGTTGAAATCGCCAATGTGGCCGTATTTTTAGCATCTGATGAATCCTCGGCGATGACGGGAAGTGCTGTGCTTGTGGATGGCGGTTTGACGTCCAAATAGTGGTCTGTAGAAGGAATCGAATCTTGCGTGTGGGGACGCGTCCTCGTGAGTAAAGCCTGCCGGTAAAACGGCGAGGCTTTTTTTGCTTTTTGCATTCCGGGAGTATCAGAAGGACGTAGACGAAATTAAAATACGTTGACAAAATAATAGACAATGAATTAAATTGTCTATAAATAATCAGATGATTTGTTTGGTTGTTTACTTTATGGAGAGGAGCTTGTTCTTTTGTTACACAATCGTTACGTCCGCACCATTATTTTTTCCCGCACGTTTTTGCAGCTTGGCGTCTGGATTCGCAATTTCGCTATCCTTTTGTACGTAAGCGATTTGACACACAATGACCCGCTGTATGTATCGCTGATTTCCGTCGTTGAGTATGCACCGATCTTTCTGTTCGCCATTATCGGAGGAACATTTGCTGATCGATGGAGGCCGAAGCGCACCATGGTTCTCTGTGATCTATTGTCGAGTCTTTCCTTGTTTGCAGTGCTGGTTGCTCTCGTTTATGGTTCTTGGCACGCTTTGCTGCTCTCTACTTTGTTTTCATCGATCATGTCGCAATTTTCCCAGCCGTCTGCGATGAAAATATTTAAGCAGCATGTCCCGCATGCGCAGCTGCAAAGCGTGATGGCTATGTTTCAGTCGTTGATGGCGATTTTCATGGTGATTGGGCCGGTTGTAGGCACGTACCTGTACCAAAAATACGGAATACATGTCTCGCTCATTTTGACAGGGCTTCTTTTCTTCGCATCAGGAATTACCCTCATTTCTCTTCCGAGGGACGCTGCAGTCCAGGAAGCAGCGGGGAAACGGGCAAATTTCAAGCAAGAGCTGTTGGAAGGCTTGCAATACGTATGGAACAATCGGACGTTGAGGACGCTGGGAGGCACCTTTGCGGCAGCGGGGCTGGCTGTCGGTATTATTCAGCCGCTCATGATCTTCGTAGCGATTGAGAATCTGGGGATGGATAAAGAATTTATACGCTGGCCCCTCATGATCAATGGAGCTGCGATGTTGGTTGGCGGCGCCCTCATTATGGGAGTGGCAAAGAAAGTGAAGCCGCAGAGCTTGCTCGCCTTCGGTTTGGCAGTGAGCACCGTGACGACTATCTGGGTAGGCTTGTCACATAGCGTAGGGATTACGCTGCTCTTGCAAGCTGTGAGCGGCTTGATCTATCCGTGTATTCAAGTGGGGATCAATACGATGATCATGCAAAATACGCAGGTCGAGTTCATCGGGCGGGTAGGGGGAGCCATGACTCCGATTTTCATGGGGATGATGGTCGTCGGTATGTCTGCCGCAGGGGTCGTGAAGGACCTGCTTACCCTCGGAGCCGTGTATACGTTCAGTGGGTTCCTGTTTCTCATCGGTGCGCTGTTGCTTTTGCCGATCATCCTTCCGCGTAGACAGCAGGAAAAGATTGGCCACGCACAAGAAAAGTAGAAGGTTTGTCAGGACGGCTCCGATCCGATATAACGCGTTTTGATGTGCGCCGATATGTCCTGCACGAAACGGAAAAGTGGCAGTCCTATCAGCTTCCGACGAGCTGTTTTCTCTACGCGTTTAGAGGGTACGCACGGCTGTCACTGGCAGGCAGAGAGTATGTCTCTCAACGTTTTTTCCTGCTACATGGCGGAAAGGGCAAAGCAGATACCATAGCCGGAACTCGTTTCAGGAAGTATACGGCTTTTCCCTGGAAGAGCCGGTACCGCTGCTCGAGTGGGCAAACCAAATGGAGTAAAAATGGCAGCAGCCAGAAGCATTGGGACGGCTGCATGTCAAAGCGATATTCTATCAATTTGTGCACGCTCATTTGCTCCAAAAGCAGCTGCAGGGAGCACAGCCGGAAACAGAAAAACCAACCTTGGTGGAGCAAGTCATGGCTTATTTGGATAAGCATCACGCAGAGCAGATCACTCTTGACTTGTTAGCCAAGCAGTTCCATTACAGCGTGCGCTATTTGACCCGCATCTTTAAAATGCAGACCGGATATAGTCCCATCGATTACTTGATCAAGGTGAGAATTCAAAAAGCAGCAGAAAGACTGCAAGGGACGGACGCTACACTCCAGGAGATCGCGGCCAGTGTGGGCTACGCCGATCCGTTCTATTTCACAAGACTGTTCAAAAAGCATACGGGAATGACCTCGAATCAATATCAGAAGCGGGCAAGCACGAAGCGAAAAGGTCCATATCGTCCCTATGACAAGACCGAATTGTCCATTGCCGCACAGGAAATCCAAAGGTATATTGATGAAAACAATTCTCAACAAGTCTTCGGAGGGATTAGGCAAGTGGATAGAAAGACAACACAGTCGATGGCTTCCGCACTGATCGTAGCGCTCAGCTTGCTGGTTAGTGCTTGTGCGGGTACACCGAATACTGCTGCACCGAATGGCAATGTACAGGCAGAGACACCAGTATCTACTGAGCGAACTGTAACGAACCCATTGGGACATGAAATGAAGGTACCATAGCAGCCACAGCGAGTGATCGCGTCATATCTGGAGGATCATCTCATCGTGCTGGGAGTAAAACCCGTTGCGCAATGGTCGGTAAAAGGAAACGTTGTACAGCAGTACCTGCAAAAAGATCTGGCGGGAGTACCTTTGATTCCTCATGATCTGCCGCCGGAAGTCGTCATGAGCTACAATCCAGATTTGCTTATCGTCGACAGTGCCGAAATGGTAGCAGGGGACCGCTACAGCCAATATGCGAAAATCACGCCCACCATTGCTGTAGGGACAGAGAAAAACAACGACTGGCGTCAAGAACTGCTGACAGTCGGAGACGTTCTGAACAAGAAAGAGGAAGCGAAAAAAGTACTGGCTGACTACGAAGCAAAAGCAAAGGACGCTCGGGAGCAATTGAAAAAAGCAATAGGCACACAATCAGCTGCAGCGCTCTGGGTCACAGGGAAAGCCGTATTCGTCGTAGATGAGCATTTATCCAGCGGTGATTTGCTCTACAAAGACCTAGGGCTGACAATCCCAGAAGTCGTGAAGGAAGCATCCAAGCAAAATGATGCCAACTGGAAGCCCCTTTCGACAGAAAAGCTGGCGGAGTTAAACGCTGATCATTTGTTTGTTGTACAAGGAAAAGGCGTAAACAGAGATGAAATGAAAAAGGATCCAATCTGGTTGCAAATGCCGGCTGTAAAGAACGGGCATGTGTACGTATTTGATGATAGCTCGAGCTGGCTGTACACCGGAGCGATTGCCAACAGTCACATGATCGATGACGTTTTGAAATCCGTAGTGAAGTAAATAGCAGGATATCCTGATAAGAGAAACAGCGGCTGCCTTTGACGAGGCTAGCCGCTGTTTTGTTGAGCCCGCATCCCGCATCAAGCTTTTCGCGAATCCAGGCGGGTGGCTACATCTTGGGGCTCTCCCCATCTGTTGAAGGTGGAGAGCGAAGCCGCATACTTTTGTCCGTCAGGGCTTTGCAAGGTGCCTGCATTCATATCCGTGTTGATGATACCGGGGAGGATCGCGTTCACCGTAATTTGGCGCCTCCCAAGCTGTTTGGCCAACATGAGGGTTAGCGAGTTGATTGTGCTCTTTGACATACTGTAGGCGAAAATACTTGGAGAGGCTGCCCGCGTAACGAACGAGGAGAGGTTAATAATCCGGCCTTCTTCCTTTATACGAGGCAAAGCTTGCTGGATCATAAAAAAAGGCGCTTTGACATTCATGTTCATGACCTCGTCAAAAGATTCTTCCGTAGTCTCCTCGAAGCTTGCTATTTGTCCGATCCCCGCATTGTTTACGAATATATCAAACCGCGTCTCTCCCGTACGTTTCAGAAGCTCCTCGTCCAGCTGCGTATAGAAATCGCCAATTCCAGTATGGACACGCAAGTCAGTGCCGATCGAGAAGGCCGAACCGCCGTTTCTCTCGATGTTCTGGACAACCTCTTCGGCATCTTTTCTTCTCGTCCCATAGTGTACGGCTACCAACGCCCCATCCTGTGCCAGACGCCGTGCGATAGCTCGACCAATTCCTCGGCTTGCACCCGTCACAACCGCAATCTTGCCCTTCAGCTTGCTCATGTTCTCATCTCCTTGTTTGAAATTCATGTTAGTTATACCATGAGGAGATGTTTGGAATGTTGCTCTGTTATTCGTCTGCAGAGAGTATAGGGAGCTGGGAGCTTACCTTTGCTCTTTCGGAAACTTGACCCAGACGACGATTAAAAAAGATCGCATACCCATTCTCCACGCTGTCACACACCTTTTACCGAAAATTTTGAATCTATTTCTTAGCGGGCTCATCCATGAACCATAAAATATAGGAGCAGCGCTTGCAAATTAAGATGGACGCTTCCTTGTTCGCCCAGTCCAAGCCGAAGAACGTGGCTCCTCGCGCTGCCTGTTAATCGACAATAAACAGTTTTGCTCCAAACTTGGTAGCAGAGCGATGTGGAGAGGTATCATCTGTATTCGACAAGTCGAACCCGCATGTCATGAAAATGCTGCGTTCTCCAATAGGCGGCTCCTGCTCCGTAGGCTCGATGGCACTCCAGTCTGTTACTGTAAAGGGAATGTTGGTTAATTTCATTTCATATGCCTCCTTCCAGTACTTGTCTCTCATTATGGTAAGTTATCATTCCGAATGGCAAGAATTCTTTCCATTATCTTCTGCTTCTTTCTAAATAACGTAGTCCCAATCAGCTTTTCACGCTGGCATACATTGTGCAAGAATACACTTTCAAAATGAAATGATGGGGTGATTCTTGGATGAATAACAATCAAACCGTTCAGGCACAGAAAAAGCAAGGGAGATCTACGACTGCCATCCATGCTGGTTACCATGCTGATCCACAGACAGGCGCATTGGCGACACCCATTTACCAAACCTCGACGTTTGTCTTTGCCTCAACGGAGGAAGGGGCTCGGCGCTTTGCTGGGGAAGAAGCGGGCTACGTCTATTCTCGTTTAGGCAATCCGACGGTCACTGTCTTGGAAGAGAAGATTGCTGCTTTGGAGAAGGCGGAGGCTGGTCTTGCCTTTGCATCCGGGATGGCCGCGGTTTCGGCGGTTCTCATGGCCCTCGTGAAAAGCGGGGACCATATCCTCGGCACCAAAGGATTGTACGGCTGCACGTACGGTTTACTGAATTTGATGCAAGACCGTTTTGGAGTCACGTACTCGCTCTGTGACATGACAGACGAGGAGTCCATCCGTCAAAAGCTGATGCCCACTACCCGAGTGATTTACGTCGAAACGCCGATCAATCCTACGATGGAGCTGGTCGATCTGAAGCTGGTCGCAAAAATTGCCAAGGAGATAGGTGCCTGCGTCGTCGTGGATAATACGTTTATGTCTCCCTACTTGCAGCGGCCCATCGAGCATGGGTGTGATATCGTCATTCATAGCGCAACGAAATTCATTGGCGGACACGGCGATGTCATTGCAGGTGTTGCGGCAGGTCCTCAATCGATTATGGATACGATTCGCATGACCTCTTTAAAGGATATAGGCGGTATTATAGGTCCGTTTGATGCTTACTTATTGATCCGAGGGCTGAAGACGCTGGGCGTGCGGATGGATCGCCACTGTGAAAATGGCCAAAAGGTTGCGGAGTTTTTAGATCAGCATCCGAAAGTGGCGAAGGTGCATTACCCGGGCTTGTCGCGGTTTCCTCAATATGAATTGGCCTGCAGGCAAATGGATGGCTTCGGCGGCCTGCTCGCCTTTGAGCTGAAAGGCGGGATGGAAGCAGGGATCCGCATGATGAACAACGTACAGCTGTGCAAACGGGCCGTCAGTTTGGGAGATGTGGATTCACTTATTCAGCATCCCGCCTCGATGACCCATTCGATCATTCCGCTACAGGAAAGAGAAAAAATGGGGATTACAGATGGACTGATCCGTTTGTCCGTAGGGATCGAGGACATTGAGGACATCCTCGACGATTTGGAAGCAGCGCTTGCCTTTGCTTGATATCTCCGATGGCCCGTGTGCAGAAACGCACCGGGCTTTTCTTTATAGAAAACGATGGACAAGCATCTGATCCAGCATACATACAAAAAAGAAAGACTTGCGCCCTTTGAATCAGACGGCTCCACCAAAAAACTTGGCGTAGCCATTTTTTCTCATTATGATGGATGGAGAGAACTAGACCGTTTGACGGGTGAGGTGGGATTGCGCTCATGGGTATTACCTTTCAAATCAATGGCGTAAACCGGGTTGGCATCACACATGAGGTCATCGCCTGCTTTGCAGCGAACCAGATCGATATTATCGGGATGGAGGTTCGGCCTCACTATATTTATTTGAAAATTCCTACCGTGGCTCCGAGCAAGGTCGAGACGATCA
Organism: Brevibacillus centrosporus; assembly: GCF_003710815.1. GTDB lineage: Bacteria > Bacillota > Bacilli > Brevibacillales > Brevibacillaceae > Brevibacillus > Brevibacillus centrosporus. The sequence goes on along the minus strand of NZ_RHHP01000004.1, from coordinate 28,413 downwards.
TGCAATGGATTAGGCAGGTGAAAGGCATCGAGCAGGTAAAAATGATCCCATACCTACCTGCAGAAGAGCGTGAAAACCGCATTCATACGATTCTTACAACGGTTTCGGAAGGAATTCTCCTGCTGGATGATCAGCTGAGGATCACTACCATCAATCGTGCAGCTCAAGCGATGCTGAAAATGGAGCCGGTACAGCTGCTGCATGACTCGATCGAAAAGCTGTGGGGAGAAGCAGCAGTCGAGGTGAGGCGATGCCTGGAGGAAGCGATTGAGGTGCCCAGCGTTCAGGTAAGTCTGCTTACCGGACAAAAAAAGCGCATGACTTACATTTGCAGCTATCATCCCATTATTCCTGCCGAGAAGAGCGAGCGTCAAGGTGTCGTGATTGTGCTGCGCGACAATAAACAAATTCAAGAATTGCTGTCCACCGTACAGCGAAGTGAGCGATTTTCCTTTGACGAAATCGTTCAGCAGAGTGCGAATATGCGACAGTGTATTGAGACGGCAAAGCGAGTGGCGAAAAGCGAAGCCACTGTTTTCCTACAAGGGGAGAGCGGTACGGGAAAAGAGCTGTTTGCCAAAGCGATTCACTTTGAGAGCAATCGATCTGCCGGGCCTTTTGTACCCATTAACTGTGCCGCCATTCCAGATGCTCTGCTGGAAAGCGAGCTATTTGGGTACGAGCAAGGAGCGTTTACGGGGGCGCTTAAGGGAGGCAAGCTTGGGCTGTTTGAGATTGCGCAGGGTGGAACACTCTTTCTGGATGAAATTGGGGATATTCCGTTGCATCTGCAAGCGAAGCTCCTGCGCGTATTGGAAGAGCGAAAAGTACGGAGAGTCGGCGGGAACAAATCGTTTCCCATCGATGTCCGCATTATCGCAGCTACGAATCGAAATCTTGCAGACATGACGAGCAAAGGACTGTTCCGCGAAGATTTATATTACCGCTTGCACGTCATCCCGATCGTGATTCCGCCGCTTCGAGAGCGCAAAAGTGATATCCCGATGCTGGCCCAGTACTTTATTCAAAAGGTATGCCGAGCAACGAATCAGCCGATGATTCCGCTCACTCACTCAGCTATTCGCGCCTTGCAAAGTCACAATTGGCCGGGCAACGTACGTGAGCTGCAAAATGTGATGGAGCGAACGGTATACCTTTGTCCTGGACAGGAAATTGGGGCGGCGCATTTGTATTTTGATACACAGCAGGATCGTGCCGAGAGCGACCAAGACTTTTCACACTCCACCCCAAAGCTACTCAAAGAACAAATGGATTACTACGAAAAAACGATATTGATTCGTGCGTTAAAAGAGCATCCTTCCATCAGGCAAGCCGCGGCCTATTTAGGCATTAGCCATACAGCTGTCCTGCAGAAAATGAAAAAATACCAGTTGTAAGCGGGGACTAAAGCGTTGCCAAACAAAAAAACGCCCAAAGCGGGCGTCTTTTTATGTAACCGAAATCTATTTTACGATTTCTTTCAGTTCTTTTCCTGGCTTGAATGCAGGGAGTTTTGCAGAAGCGATTTCAATTTCTTCACCTGTTTGAGGATTGCGTCCTTTGCGAGCTGCACGTTCGCGCACTTCGAAGTTACCGAAACCGATGAGGGATACTTTTTCTCCGTTTTGGAGTGCACCAGCAATCGCTTCGAAAATCGCATCTACAGCTTTGGTAGAATCCTTTTTCGTGAGTTCAGTAGCTTCTGCTACTTTTGCAATCAGTTCTGTTTTGTTCATGAGTAACACCCTTTCATTCAATATAAAATACATAATACTTGAGTTGGGAAGGAAATGGAAGAGTGTGAGAGAACATTCGTTTCCTATGTTGAAAAAAATATGGAGATTCTCGAGAATGGAGCCCTCCAGCACACCATTATTTATGCAAAAATAGATAATCATGCAAGAATGGATATGGCTCTTTGGTTCTGCCCGATAAGCGGTTGAACAGATAATGGCATAAAAGCTGCATGGTACAAGAAATAGAAATCATCCATTGACGAACTGCTGGACGTACACGTACTTTATAGAATAGCATCGTGATTTTGAGATCGTCTATGATCATTCCAATGAAGATGTAGTGAAATGATTCTCCTTGCCAAGGAGATCGTGAGTAGATAGGCAGCGAAAGCAACCTTTGTTCGGGAGTCAGCCGGATAAAGATTGCTTTGTTTCTGGAAGAGAATATATAGCGGAAATTTAGGGAATATCGGCATTGATCTTACCGAAAAAGCATTTCACCGATTTGGTTGATTTGGATATCGGGACGGCGACGGAAATCATGAAAGCCTCTCAGAAAATTACCACTGCCCTGAAAAAAGTATTTCCTGTAGAAGGGGTAAGTGTTTGTGAAAATGGGGGAATATTCAAGGGGGGCGTTCAACATAAAAGAATGAATGAAAAAGCAATAGATTGTGGGGGAACGCAGCAATAGCCGTTAGCGTCCTTGAGGCACAACATCTGTACGCGAGTTTTGGGGTTTGCGGATCACGGTCATCGATACTTTACACATGCTCGGAATTCTCAAAACAAAGGAGTCAAGAAAATGATCCAGTCCATCGTACACATTGCTCTCGTCGTCAAAGATTACGATGAGGCCATCGAGTAGACACCTATCAGCCCGAACAGGATAAACGCTGGGTGGTTGTGTCTCCTCCGGGCTCAGTGGGGACTACGATCTTGCTAGCGAGAGCATCTAATCCTGAGCAAGAGAGCTATATAGGCAATCAGACTGGCGGCAGAGTCTTTCTTTTCCTAAATACAGATGATTTTTGGAGAGATTATGAGGAGATGGTTGGAAGAGGGATCGAATTTGTGAGGGAGCCGCAAGAGGGGTCCTACGGAACAGTTGCCGTGTTCAAGGATTTGTACGGGAACCTCTGGGATCTGCTGCAGCTTAAAGAAGATCATCCGATTTCGAAAAGAATGAAGTAAAAGCATCTGTGTGGCCTCTGGCTCGTTTGATGCCTGCAGCCACTGAACGAGAAAAAAGATAGCCTCCAACCGAAGCTATCTTTTTTCATTACGCACCTATTCAGCTACAATCGTATTTCTCAAAACTCCCACGCGGCTTACTTCGATTTCCACCACATCGCCTGCCTTCATGTAAACGGGTGGGTTCCGTTTCATACCAATCCCGCCTGGCGTACCCGTCACGATGACATCCCCTGGCTCGAGTGTAGTGAAGCTGGACACGTAGCTGATCAAGGTAGGGATCGGGAAGAGCAGCATGTCGGTCGTAGCGTGCTGCATGACCTCGCTATTCAACCGCGTTTCGAGAGTCAAAATCTCTCCGTCGCCGATTTCATCCCGCGTGACCATCCAAGGTCCGAATGCTCCGGTTCCCTCGAAGTTTTTGCCCGGCCCCCATTGATGCGTATGTCCTGTGCGTGCCGTCCAGAAGCTGCTTGCACGAACAGGAAAAAAGGTTTCTGACATTGGACTGATCGAATGCAATGAAGCCTTTGCTGCGCAGGCACTGGCAGTCATCCGTGAGCTGTCATTGGATTTGGACCGCGTGAATGTAAACGGGGGAGCCATCGCATTGGGGCTTCCTCTGGGCGCGACGGGTGCGCGTATTCTCGTCACGCTGCTGTATCAGATGAGGAGACGAGGCGAACGCTACGGAATCGCCGCCTTGTGTGTAGGCTCTCTACTTTTGGGTAGGCTCTCTACTTTTGGGTAGAGAGCCCTTGCTTGTGTACGTATCTGTATTTTTCATAGGTTATACTGTTTACTTTTTCACAGCTGCCTCACTGGTGGCTGATTGCGCTGCTGCGGCTGTAGCTGCCACTGTCACGATACGTGTAGGGTGTTGGACCTCCAATGTCACCATCGAGTTGATGGCGGTTTGCATGGTCACCATAAAATAGATTCAAAAAAAGACGTTTCTCCAAAGCGTTGATTCCAACGAAAATCGTTTCTCCTTCTATTTGTCACGCCTGCTTTTCGAGTGCGTATGAGCTAATTATAGGATGTCCCGACAGTATTAAGCAAAGGTCAAAGTCGCTCGTTTTGGACTTCATTTGGGGTGGAGAGGAAGAGGCGTGCGTTTGTCTCATCAGCTCGCTTTGTAGATCCTCCGCAAACCACGGGATGCGTCTTCTTCTTCTTCTTCTTCTTCTTCTTCTTGAAAGGCGCGTAGTAAAGCAGAGAGTATATTCTAGTAAAGTAGATTCAAGCCCCACCTATTTTCGGCAAAAAAAAATGTTCCTGCACGGAGGAACAAATGAGCGGACAATCCATATTCTCTTATCTGCCTGGGTAAGACTGCGGGGCGAGTCGCTGTTGATCTTGTTTCTCAGGGGGGACATATGGTTTTACAGTCTGCGGGATGCCGAAGTTTTGTTTGTTTAACGTCGGGGTAGCAGGAACTTCCATGCCCCGATAAATTTTGACGGATTCCTGGACTTTGCCCGTATACGGGTTATATTCGAGCGGCATATTGAACGAACCGCCGCCGTAGCTGCTCGTCGTTGTATAGGTCGTCTCTTCATAATGAATCGTGGATGGCTCGTAAGTATAGGTGATTTGAACGTCTGGACCATCCGACTGTCTCGATGGGGTGGAAGGCTTTTGGGCCGTTTTCTTTGGCTGTTTACTGGAAGCCGTCTGTACGGCCTTTGCCGACGATTGCTTTTTCGAATCCGTGCCGGGTTTGCTTGCTGCTAGCGCAGTTGAGCTCGGCTGACCCGCCGGCTGTTCGACCGGATACGCTGATACATGGGCTGGACGAGGCCCTTGATTGGACAAATCCATGACGGGAGTTGAAGCTGGTAAAATGGTGGCGGTTTGAACGCCTTTTTCGTTTTTCTGATCGGCTTTTACTTCTTTTATCAATGTTGGCCACAGGTATGCATTGAAACCTAGCAACGCTACCATAATCGTGATTCCTGCCGCTTTTTTCATCGTTATATTCTCCGTTGCCTGTTTAATTTAAAGGGTAAATAGTACGGGGACCAAAGGACTATTACAGGGAAATTATACGATACTAGGCGGATGATTTCCAGAATAATCGACATAATTCACCCTTTTTTCCGTCCTCGAAGAGCGCACAGGCAGGAACAAGAGCCTCACAAAAAGTGCTGCATCCAGATATACGGTTCGATGTACAACGCTTCGTCTTTCTCCACGTCAATCTGCACGGGAGTTAACGCATCCGGAATCATGTACGTTCCCGATTCGGGAAACCTCATACCTGTCCAGCTTTCCCACTGGGCGACATTCCCTTTGATGAACATCGATTCAGAGGCGACCTGCATGATTTTGGCCACCAGCTTCCAATGCGTGCGCACCCATGGATCGAACGGAGCTCCCTCTGGTGTTTGCCATCGGATGTACTTTTCCATTGGCGTAAGAGGATACTTGTGCTTGAAGGAGGGGCGCACAGGAGCAAGCATATACGTCAGTCCATTTTGGATAGCGATCTCTTTCATCGCTGTTACCATCTGCCTGCTGAGACCAAGTCCGCGGTAAGCAGGATTGATTGAAATCGATAGAGCGGACAGCGTATTGGGCTGCTGCTTTTGGCGGTACCCCTCAATCCCTCGCAGGAATACGTCGTCCCATCCTGGTATCCTCCTTTACAAGGTAAGGCAAGCGAAAAATTACCATATCGTAGTAAATTAAGTAAAGAAGTAAATAGATAATTATTCCAATTATAAAGATTGCAAGATGGGATGAAGCACGGGGAAGTCTCTGGATGCGTCCATGTAAGCGTCCAAAGCAGTTGAACCTAGCGGGCTTTCGTTTAAACTGGGGCTGAAATGTCAATGATGATGAAAAACAACCGAGCGATGAAGCGTTTCGGGCCAATTTGCTAGAGGAATCGGCGGTGGAAGAATGCCATTTTCCAAATGGTTCAGCCAGAAGATGAAACAGCCCCAGGTCACAACGTCCGATCAAAACAAGAACGATTCCAACGACGAAAGAATAAATGGAAATGTGGAAGATACCATTTCGTACATCCGACATATTTTCGGAGAGAACTCTGATTTTTCGATGCGTCGTTTTCATGTGTTTGGACGATTTTCGGCAGTTATGTTCTATTACTCCAACATGATTGATCAGGGTAACCTGAATACCGACATTTTAAAACCGCTGATGCTGGTCAATCCTCGCATGAAGAAGGGAAATGTTGATCCCAAACGGATGAAGGATGTGCTGATAAACGAAACTCTCTATCATAGCGAAGCGGTGCTGGAAAGTCAGCTCTCCATGCTTGTTGAGGGTATTCTGCGCGGTCAGACGGTGGTCGTTGTCGAGGGATTGGATGACGCGTTTCTGATCGGGACGCGGCCCTCGCGAAGGCTTTATTGAACTGTTGGGGACAAACATTGCTTTGATCCGTTACCGTTTGCAGACACCGGATCTACATGTGCGCACGCTCGAAATCGGGCAAAGGACAAAATCAAAGGTCGCCATCTGTCATATGCAAGGGATCGCCAATCCGGAACTCGTGGAAGAGGTCAGGCAGCGGCTGTCCCTAATCGATATTGATGCGATACTGGATTCCGGGTACCTGGAGCAGTTCATTGAGGACAACCATCTGTCTCCGTTTCCCCAGGTTCAGTATACGGAGCGTCCGGATAAAGTAGCTGCCAATTTGCTGGAGGGCAGAGTGGCCATCCTCGTCGATGGTTCGCCTCTGGCGCTTGTTGTACCCACGACTTTCAACCAGTTCTATCAAACGGTGGAAGATTACACGGAGCGATTTCTCCTGATGAGTGCCATTCGTTTGGCACGGCTCGTAGCGCTGATGTTCTCACTCGTTTTTCCGTCTCTTTACGTCGGGATCATCTCGTATAATCCAGAGCTCATTCCTACCGAGTTTGCGGTGGCTGTAGCAGGTGGACGGGCGGGAGTTCCTTTTCCAGCGGTGATCGAGGTGCTCGTCATCGAGATTTCCATGGAAGTCTTGCGGGAAGCGACGATCCGGTTGCCGCAGCAAGTGGGGGGAGCCTTGTCGATTGTAGGCGTGCTCGTCATCGGTCAAGCAGCCGTTGCCGCAGGCTTTGCAAGCCCGATTACCGTGGTAATCATCGCACTGACCACTATCGGATCATTTGCCACGCCTGCTTACAATGCAGCACTGGCACTTCGCTTTCTCCGCTTTCCTTTGATCGTGATGGCGGGTGTCTTCGGACTTTACGGGATTGTAGTCGGTTTGATTTTGATTGTGAATCACCTGCTGTCGCTAAAATCGTTTGGAGTACCGTATTTGAGTCCGCTCGTACCAGGCAGTTTTCAGGGGATGAAAGATTTGTTCACACGCGGGCCATTGTGGTCATTGAAAAGCAGACCTGCTTTTTTACAGCCAAAGGATTTGCGGAGGCTGGATGAATCCGTCGTAGAAAAACTGAAAACCCCTGGCGATCACATGGATTCCTCCTCGCGAGCTCAAAAGGGAAGGGAGGATATTACCGGTGAAGGTTCCTCAACAAATAACAGTGATTCAAGTGGTGACAATACTGGTTAGCACCATCATTGGCGTAGGGGTACTGGCCCTGCCGCTCTTTGCCGTGCGGACGGCAGATTCGGGGGCGCCGTTTGTCACTTTCCTCGGTACTTGTCTCGCTTTCTTCGGAGTGATCATCATTACGATTTTAGGGAAGCGATATCCCAGCAAGACGATAATCATCTACAGCGAAGATATTATCGGCAAGTGGCTTGCACGGATTGGCAGTTTGCTTGTGATCGGCTTTTTTGCGGTTTTGACCTCGCTTACGGCGCGAGAGTTTGGGGAGGTCGTCGTCACGGCCGTACTAAAATCAACGCCTGTGGAAATCACCGTGATTGTCATGCTGCTCCTCGCTGCCATTTCTACGAGAAGCGATATTTTTACCTTTACCTACATCCATCAGTTTTACTTTCCGTTCCTCTTAGTGCCTGTTTTGGAAGAAAAAAGCAATGAAAAAGGTCTGGTGATCACTTCCGCTCTGCTCGAACAAATTGAGCGTCAGGATGAGCAGGGAGCTGTGAAGTTTTATGAGGGGCTCATCAAGCAAACGCAAGCAAAAAGCGCCGATATCTTTGGGTTCGGTGAATACGTGCGGGCGATGGAGCCGCAGTATTGGAACCAGAAAGTAAAAACGAAAGAGCGCTGGCAAGAGATGTATAAAGACATTACCGTGGACCTTCAGGTGAATATCGAAATTCGACGCGTGGGCATGAAAGCGAGATAGGGAAGAAGTCTTTTGCCGTTTGGAGGATCAGCCGAATGATTACGGGGGGCAGCATCAGTTTTTCTGTTTATGTGATCCCAATGTTATTGCTTTCAGGCTTGCTCATTTTAAAAGTGGATGTAAAAAGGTATGCCCTGCCTGGCATGCAAAAAGAAAAGAAGGCATCCCAATTTCTTGGGTGGTTCAATCTCATTTTGGGTATTTTGCTTTTGCTTGTGAATTCGCTGCTCCAAATTTGGTGAAGGTCATCCCAGAAAGACCGATGAGTGGAACGCTTGGCTTTCGGAGATGCTAATCCTGGATCGAAGTGTTTGCCAAAAGGGGGAGCGGCATGCAGTGGTATGAGCGCCTGAATGAGTATTTTCCCGAGCATGAAATGAAGGATCCCGGCCAATTTCGTGCTTTGATCGAGGATAAAGATGCGTACCATAAAGAAGAGACAGAAGACTACCTCTTGCTGTACGCGGAGTTTGAGAACTTTCTCTTTATCGACTACTTGCTGATTCATCCGAATACGAGAGGCAAGGGGATGGGCACAAAGGTCTTAAACAAGCTGAAGGAGAAAGGAAAAACGATTCTCCTGGAAGTGGAGCCGGTCGATGAACAGGATGAGGATACTGTGCGCAGAGCTCGATTTTACGATAAAAACGGATTTGTGGAGGCTGATCGGATCAAATACGAGCGGGAGGATCAAAACGGGGAGCCGTATGAGATGATCGTGTACTACTGGAGTCCGGATGGGGTGCCGCAAAAGGAGATCCTGGAGAATATGGCCAAGGCTTGCCGAGAGATTCATAATTTCCGTTCGCACCGTTTTTATGGCAGGGAAGTGGCGAATCCGGATGAAGTTTTGACTTGGAAGCATTGAGGATAACCGAGCATACAAAGCATAGCTTTCACCATTATTCTGGTGGAAGCTTTTTTCATGTGAGCCATGCCAGTTTTTATAAAAGGAGTGGCTCTGCCACGAGCGGCGGCTCCATTAAATTACGCTAGGAGGTATTGGACATGGGAAGAGTAGCGAATAAAGTAGCCATCATCACGGGTGGAGCATCGGGTATTGGGGAATGCATGGTCGATCTATTCAGTCAGGAAGGCGCCATCGTCATTGCAGCAGATATCAATGAAACCGCACTGGAAGCCGTCAGCAAAAAGGAAAATGTATCTGGGATGAAGCTAAATGTCTCGTCGGATGAAGACTGGGCTTCCCTGGCAAAAGAAGTGAACGAGCGTTTTGGCAAGATTGATATTCTGGTCAACAATGCAGGGATTTCATCGGAGAAGCCGTATCAGGACATCAATCTGGATGATTGGCAGAAAATGCTTGCGATCAACGGTTTTGGTCCATTTGCCGGCATGAAGCATGTTGCACCTTATATGGCAGCCCAAAAGCAAGGCTCCATCATCAATATTTCCTCTTATACGGCGCAGATCGGACAAGGCTTTAACCATTACTCTGCATCCAAGGGCGCTGTGCGTGCGATATCGAAAGCAGCAGCTACTGCGTTTGGAAGTGACGGGATACGCGTAAATGCCCTTTTCCCCGGAATTATTGAAACACCCATGACACAAGCGCTGAGTACATCCAAGGAGCTTCTCGGACGCTTGATTCAGGCGACTCCGCTGCAGCGTTTGGGTCAGCCTGCGGACATTGCCAAAGCGGCATTGTTCCTCGCATCTGATGACTCAGCGTACATCACTGGTGCTGAATTGGTGATTGACGGTGGATTCTCCGCTCAATAGCATGTATGATAGAAAAGCCCCTAATGTTGGATTAGGGGCTTTTCCTAACGTATAGGGAGCTGTCCGGGAGTCGGCAGCGATAGAGGTTTTCTAGTAGAAAGCGGGGATCGACTCTGATGAAGGAACAGACGATTTTTGAGATCATCCATAACATGGACAAAGTTACAAACAACTTGATCATCCAGTGGAATAAAATGTTCAATGAAGATCTTGGTGTCTCTCATATACTTGTTCTCGGACATCTAAAGCAAAGCGGAAGAAGCCGCCCGTCCGATATTGCGAGGGCGCTAGGATTGACTCCTCCTACGCTCACTCATTTATCGGAAAAACTTGTACGAAAAAAATTAGCCATCCGGATTATCGATGAGTCCGACCGTCGCATTATTTATTTGGGAATTACCGATAAAGGCGTGGAAATGGTGAATCGGGCCAATCAGGAGGGGCAGGCTCTACGCAGAAATCTGTTTGAAAAGCTGACGGATGAAGAACGACAGCAGCTGTTAAAAATATACGAAAAGCTGAATGCGTCACAGTAAGAAGACAAGGGCAGTCTGGACAAATTCTTCGTTCGGGCTGCTATTCTTATTTCCAATCAAGGCGTTTGAACCTATAATGTTACTTGGGAATATCCTAAAGCCTATGGTATAATTTTGACGCCAAAACAAGACTAAGGGAGTATGAAGCATGGAAAAAAAACTCATTTTCGGTCATAAAAATCCTGACACGGATTCCATCTGCTCTGCATTGGTATACGCAGACTTGAAAACAAAGCTGGGGGCAAACGTAGAGCCGGTTCGCCTCGGTGTGGTAAGCAGCGAAACGCAGTTCGTACTGGACTATTTTAAAGTAGCGGCTCCTCGCCAAGTGGAAACCGTAGCGAATGAAGTAAACGAAGTCATCCTGGTCGACCACAACGAGCGCCAACAAAGCGCAAACGATATTGAGCAGGTGCAAGTGGTAGAAGTCATTGACCACCACCGTATTGCGAACTTTGAGACGAGCAATCCACTCTACTTCCGTGCAGAACCAGTTGGCTGCACGACCACCATCCTGAAAAAAATGTACAAAGAAAACGGCGTAGAGATTCCGCAAGCGATCGCGGGTCTGATGCTGTCGGCTATCATCTCCGACACGCTGCTCCTGAAATCTCCGACCTGCACGGAGCAAGACGTGGCAGCAGCGCACGAGCTGGCTGAAATCGCCGGTGTGAACCTGGAGCAGTACGGTCTTGAAATGCTGAAGGCTGGTGCTGACCTGAGCGACAAAACCATCGCACAGCTGTTGTCTCTGGATGCAAAAGAATTCCAGATGGGCAGCGCAAAAGTAGAAATCGCGCAGGTGAACGCAGTAGACGTCAACGATGTATTGGGACGTCAAGCTGAGCTGGAAGCAGCTATTTCTGCGATCGTGGCAGAAAAAGGTCTGGACCTGTTCCTGTTCGCGGTAACCGACATTTTAAACAACGATTCTGTAGGTGTTGCGATCGGTAAAGCAGCACATGCTGTAGAGAAGGCGTACAATGTGACCCTGGTGGACAACAAAGCCGTTCTCAAAGGCGTCGTTTCCCGCAAAAAACAAATCGTACCTGTACTGACTGACACCTTCGCAAGCCTGTAAGGGTGAATGGTCCTTTGATGAAAAAACTGCCGAGCAATTGTAGCCGGCAGTTTTTTTGCGTGTAAAAGGTCTCTCCGGAAAAACCATCTTTTGGTAAAATGGAGGGCAAGAGAAGACTTGTTCCGATAGGGAATGGGGAAGCAGCAAAGCTCGAAAACCAGGAGGGGTATGCGTGAAAGCATGGATGGAAGAATACGGTCGCGGACACAAGATGCTTAGAGAGGCAATCGAGGGGATAAGCGAGGAAGAGCTCCGGTTTAAGCCCGCGCCAGATCATTGGAGCATTCATCAGATCATCATCCATGTGACGGATTCGGAAATCTTGTCCACGCATCGGATGAGAAAGGTATTGGCAGAAAACGAACCTCTCTTGTATTCCTTTGATCAAGATCAATGGGTAGACGAGCTCAGGTATGACGTGCTGGATCGCGAACAGCATCTTCAGCTATTCGAATCGCTTCGTCTCTCGATGCAGCCGATTTTGGATCATCTGACTGAGGAGCAAGCCGAGCGGGGAGGCGTGTATCCAGATGGACTGCGATTTACGTTTAAACAGCTGCTGGAATACCGAGTCCAGCATATTCGCGGTCACCTCGCTCAAATTGAGCGTGTAAGAGACGCCTATCGGGCAACGCAATCATAAAAAAACCGTCCATCAGGGATGAAAAAGACCTTGATGGACGGTTTTCTTTTCTATCAGAACACGAACGCATCGTGTATCTTCCTTGGGGCGCACCTTATCCTCAGAATAAATCAACGGAGAGAAAAAGTCTATTTCTATTTGCGGATATCCTCTATAGTTTTGGTACTGCTACCGCGGAGCAGAGCAACTTCAAACATTCATTGGACCAATAGGGGAGAGCTGAAATGGAAAAACGAAAACTGGGTCAATTAGAGGTATCTGCCATGGGTCTAGGATGCATGGGGATGTCCGAGTTCTATGGTGCAGCAGATGATAAACAATCCATCGAAACGATCCATCGAGCATTGGATGAAGGGATTGACCTGCTAGACACGGCGGATATGTACGGAGTGGGAGGGGCAAACGAGATCCTTCTTGGCAAAGCGCTAAAGAATCGCCGTTCCCAAGCCATTGTGGCAACCAAGTTTGGCGTGATGCGCGATGCTGAGGGGAAAATTCTCGGAATCAACGGACATCCGGCGTATGTTAAGAAGGCTGTTGAAGAAAGCCTGCGAAGACTTGGCATGGATGATATCGACTTGTACTATCAGCATATGCCGGATCCCACGGTACCGATCGAAGAAACGGTAGGTGCCATGAGCGAGCTCGTACAGAACGGAAAAGTTCGTTTTTTGGGGCTTTCCAATGTAGGGATGGAAACCTTGCAAAAGGCTGTGAAAGTCCATCCCATTGCAGCTCTTCAAGTCGAGTACTCCTTGTGGGGACGTGAGATCGAGCAATCTTTTCCCACTTTGCGGGAGCTTGGGGTAGGGATCGTTGCCTACAGTCCACTGGGAAAAGGCTTTTTAACAGGGACTATTAAGCGGTACGAGGATTTTTCCGCGCAAGACATCAGAAGACACTTCACGCGTTTTCAAGGAGCGAACTTCCAGAAAAATAGGGATATTGTTGCCCAGCTGGAAGAAATCGCCCGCGTGCAGCAAGTGACAGCTTCCCAAGTTGCGTTGGCCTGGGTGCTGCATCAAGGGAAAGATATCGTGCCTATTCCAGGGACCAGAAAGAGCAAAAATCTCATTGAGAATATAGCAGCTTTGAACGTGAATCTGTCAGCAGGCGATCTGATCCGCATAAACGAGATTGCCAGTCAGATCGCAGGAGACTTTGAAGTATCCGAAACAGCTTTGAATAATCAATAGGAAAGGGAGGCGGCACGCAGCTGTGCCGCTTTTTTCTTTCTCGATCTCCATATTTGATTTATAAAATTTGCCAAAGCCGCCGATATGAGTAAAAGGAAGGAATACTACAGTGGTTGGGGGCAGGGCATTCTGCCTCAATTGCATTTGGAGGAAGGAAATTGAAAGCTGCAGCACGATTGTCGGCATATGTTTGTTTGTTATCATTATTTCTTTTGATCACGGGGTTTTCATCACCGCAAGAAGCGCCACGCAAAGCGGTTTGGCTGTGGCACACGTCTCTGGTTGCTTCGGAGCCGGACGAGATTCTCGCATTCAGTAAGAAGCAAGGAGTAAACCTTCTGTATCTGCAAATCGACATCACGAAAAAGCCCTCGTACTATCAAGCATTTATCCGAGATGCTCGCCGGGACGGCATCGAGGTGCATGCGCTCAGCGGCAGCCCAGCTTGGGGGTTGCGAGCCAATCAGCAGAAGGTGTTAGCCTTTGTAAGCTGGGTGCATCAATACAACCAAAGCGTTTTGGAAGAAGAAAAAATCAGCGGCGTGCATGTGGATATCGAGCCGTATCTGCTGCCAGAGTGGAAGAGTGATCAGGCTGACGTCATGAGCCAATGGCGGGAGAATGTGAAGGCCTATTTGGACCTAGCCCATGAGGACCCTCAGCTTGAGACTGGCTGTGACATTCCTTTTTGGCTGGACAAATACGAGCTGCCGGACCCTCCAGACATGACACTCAGCCAGTGGATGATTGCCCAGCACGACCATGTGGCGATCATGTCCTACCGGGATAGGGTAGATGGACCTAACAGTATTGCCTCTCTCGTCGTGCAAGAGCTGGGGTACGCAGATGCCCTTGGGAAGAAGATCATGCTTGGCGTAGAAACCAAAGAGAGCAGCGAAGGCAATTTTGTTTCCTTTTATGAGGAAGGTGCAGCGTATCTGAACCAAGAGATCACGAAGCTTCCGATCCTGATGGCTGAGCATGCATCCTATGGCGGGATTGCTGTGCATTCTTACGAGTACTGGAAAACGTTGGGCGAATAGTGCCCTGCGCGAGGAAATAGAGAGAAGAGCGGAGGAAGAACTCCGCTCTATTTTTTTTCGATCGCTTCGTATAGAAAGGATTCCCCGTTCCGGTAAAAGCGTGGTCATAGATGCCCAGCGCTTCTTCGTTATCGACGACAACGACAAAGGGCATCTGATACATCACTTCACCTGTAGCTGTGAATTGACTGAGCACGTCGATATCCGGGATTTGACTGCCCACCAGTGCCATGAAGAAGAGACTTTTCTTCATGCTCTTGGTCGCGCTATCCTTCTTCTTTTGCACCGTACAGCGCCAACCCAAACAAGGTATGCGTGATAGAATCCATGGGCGCTCCTCTCCGTTTTGTTTATCTTAAAAAAGGCACGTCTGTTGAAAAAACGTGAGGATTCTGAGAATGAGAAGCGGTTATTCTTGCTCTTTTTCCAAAAACGTTACCTTCTTGATCAACTGATCCTTTACCTCATAAATCGCTACAGCCTGAAACGGTTCCCGGTTGTCCCGGCCGCTGACTTCCTCCAGATCGATGACAAATGAACCAAATGCAATCCGATTTTGGATAGCCGCACGATTGTTGGGATTGGCTGCAAACATTTTGGCATAGCGCTCCCGCAGCTCATCTTCTCCCCGCACGAGCACGTTTCCACTCGGGTGCTCCGTGATTTCGATGTCGGATGTGTAGGTCGATACGAAGCCTGCTACATCCTGTTTGTTATAGTAATCCAACTGCAACTGGACGACTTGCTCGGGTGTTTTCTTTTCTGACATGTGACTGCCTCCTTGAGTTCTGCTCGTTCGCAAGCATGATGGTGTATTCTCATTCCTTTCTATGGTAGCAGAAGAGGGGAAAAGCGAGCAATCAAGATGAAAAACTGACCTTCTTGGTTTGCAGAAAACTGCCCCTTTTAGCAGGTCAAATTCTAAGTAAGATGAGAGTATTGGCCATAAGGGAGGATTTACCGTGAAACAAACGCCCGTGCAATCCGCTTTCCAAGAGATTTTATCGTTACCTCAAATTGTAGCGCTTTATGTGGGAGCGGTCGTTGGCTCGGGAATTCTACTCATCCCGGGACTGACCGCCGAGCTGGCTGGTCCTGCTTCGATACTCGCATGGTTGGTCATGTCTATTCTCGTCCTTCCGATGGTGATCACGATGGGGCTGTTATCGGTTAGGCACCCTCACTCAGGAGGAGTCTCTCATTTCGTCCGTCTGGCCTACGGAGATCGCTTTGGCAACGCGGTAGGCTGGTTTTTTCTTTTGTCTGTGCCGATAGGCGGTCCGATCCTGGGAGTGACGGGAGCCAAGTATTTTGCGATATTGATGCATTGGGGAGATAGTGAGACTTACATGATGGCAGCCCTGATCTTCTTCATCGTTCTCCTGATGAACGTATTCGGCTTGCAGCTGGCTGGCAAAGTACAGACGATCGTCGTTTCGCTGATTATCGCCATCCTGCTGCTCGCCATATTCACAGCCATTCCTCACTATGACGCGGCTAACTTTACCCCATTCATGCCAAACGGCTGGTACAGTGTCATGCAAACCGCGGTCCTCTTGTTTTGGTGCTTTATCGGGTGGGAAGCGGTCACCCATCTCTCGCAGGAGTTTGTCAATCCACAAAAAAACGCGATTCGCGGTGTTCTGTGGAGTGCGGGAGTCGTTGCCCTGCTTTACTTTGCCGTCGCGTTTTTGACCGTTGCGACACATAGCTACGGAAGCCAGAAGTCAGCGGCTTCCCTGAGCGTTATGGTACAGCTCTCACTAGGACCGATCGGCGGATGGATCGTCGCTGTAACGGCATTGTTCATCTGTATTGCCTCGGCGAATGCCTATGGAAGCGCCGCCTCGCGCATCGCCTATTCACTTGCGCAGGAAGGAATTGCCCCGAAGTGGTTCGGCATCTTGCATCCGAAATACAAGACTCCCATTGGAGGACTTACATTCATTTCAATGGCGTTTATCGTGGTGTTGATTCTCTTGGCGAGCGGGGTGATTTCGTTTGCCCAACTGATTCAATTGCCGAATGCCACATTTTTTGCGACCTACATTGGAGGGTGCTTTGCGGGAGTGCGGTTGCTGCGTGATTCTCGCTTGGGCAAACTCTGCGCCTGGATTTCCCTGATCGTCTCGTTTGGTCTGTACCCTTTTCTCGGTTGGGCTATATACCGTACAAAAACTGGGGCTCCTGGCGGGCGTTAGTACCCGGACGCTCCGATACTACGACGAGATTGGCATTCGGGCCAAGTACGGGGAGCAGCAAATCAACAAGTCCTACCAGAAGCTCAAAGGGATGACAGAGGAAGAGCATGCCCGGCTGGAGGATTGGCAAACGAGATCTTGCAGACACTGGTGAAAGCAATGGAAACGAAGGATCCGGCAGGAGAGCTTGCGCAGAAGACTGTAGAGCCTCACCGGCAGTCTTGTTTCATTTACGAGGGTAATATAACGAAAAAACAGGAATTGGAAAGAAGGTAGCCAAATAAATGAAAAGAGGGTTGATCGACGAAGGAGGGATAGGATGGAGAGGCTCAAAGGGAACGTTGCCGTCATTACAGGAGTGAGTCATAAAAAGGGCATAGGGGCAGCGATTGCTCGCGCCTTTGCAAAGGAGGGCGCGGATGTCTTTTTCGCTCATTGGCAGGCGGAGAAAGAGTGGCCAGACAGCTTTCAAGCAGAAATCGAGGGTTACGGGGTACGCTGCGGGGGGATGTCCATCGATTTGGCCGACCCAGAAGCGCCCAGGCAGCTGCTCGACAAGGCTGCGCTTGCAATCGGAGCCCCCACTATCCTGGTTAACAACGCCGCCTATTCAACGAGAGAAGGCTTCGAGCTATTGGATGCAGCGACAATGGACGCGCACTATGCCGTAAATGTCAGGGCAACCTGTTTGCTGAGTGTAGAATTCGCCCGGCGCATCAAGCAAGACCACCGGGAAACGGGAAGAATCATCAATCTCACGTCTGGACAAGGTCAGGGCCCGATGCTCGGGGAATTGGCGTATGTGGCAAGCAAGGGAGCCATTTCTGCCTTTACCCTGACTCTGTCTGCGGAGGTGGCGCCGCTCGGTATTACTGTAAATGCGATCAACCCGGGTCCGACCGATACCGGCTGGATGTCCCCTGCTTTGGAGGAAGAGCTCGTGCCCAGGTTTTTACTCGGGCGTATGGGACAGCCAGAGGACGCGGCACGCTTGGCGGTTTTTCTGGCCAGCGAAGAAGCGCAGTGGATAACAGGGCAGGTTATCAACTCGGAAGGTGCCTTTTTACGTCGTTGAACCCGTAGTATCTCGAAGTCGTTCTCCTAGCGGGGTGACGCGTCCGTCCATGCTGGTGGTATTTTTCTCACGGTGGTATTCGGTAAGGCCATCCTCCCCTTTGGCTACCGCCCATTTTTGCAGCGTGTCACGTTCCCCTTCATAGGAGTAATACGGGATTGAAAAGCCGCACGAGGTCTTGACGCTCTGCACGTTCACCACAATGATTTGCCGGGCTCCTGGGAGCAGTTCAAAGTGAGGGGCAAGCTGATTCCATTCGGGAGTATCCGGCAAAACGACTTGTCCCCTTCCGTACAGACGCAGGATCATGGGTGGGCCTTCAAAGGCCACGAACATAATGGTAATGCGCCCGTTCTCAGCGAGGTGGGCGCTTGTTTCATTGCCGCTGCCGGTCAGGTCGAGGTAGGCGACTTCTGTCGAGGAGAGAATTCGCAGCGTGTCATAGCCTTTTGGTGACAGATTTACATGGCCGAGGTCATCAGATGGAGCGGAGCCGACGAAAAACAGATGCTGCTTTTTGATGAAAGCTTCATGCTCAGGTAAGATCTCGGAAAATTGTTTTCCCAAGTCATACACCTCCCTATCAAATGGGTACAAGGAAATCTGCGAAAGAAGGACTGCTTATGACAAGCGACCGCACAAAGGAAATGGATATGCCAGAGCGGGTCCTGCGATGGATCGTTGCATCCGTGGAAGCAGCTTCTGAGGTCCTCCACGTTCAACAGCTTCAGGGAGGAATTTCCTCCCTCATTCATCGTATCACGCTGCGACGATCGGGGGTAGAGCAGAACTATGTTATCCGGCAGTTCAACAACGAGGATTGGCTTCGGGAAGAGCCGGACTTGGCATGGCATGAAGCGGCAAGTCTTCGCCATGCGGAGCGATTGGCGATACCGACGCCAAAGCTGATCGCCTACGACGAAACAGGAGAGCATGGCAATGTTCCTGCAGTGCTCATGTCTCACCTGAACGGCTCCGTTGTTCTAGAGCCCCGTGACAAGCAGGGATGGATCAATGGACTGGCGAGTACGCTCGTCACCATACACAACAGCGATACAGACGACTTCCCCTGGAAGTACGCTACATACCAAAGCCTCGAAACACTGGAGGCTCCGGGTTGGGGAAAGGATCGAGCCATGTGGCAGCAGGTAATCGACTTTGTAAAGCAGCCGCGCCCGGTATTTCCTCCGAGATTTATTCACAGGGACTATCACCCGACCAATGTTCTTTGGGCAAATGGAGAGGTAAGTGGGGTAGTCGATTGGGTGAATGCTTGCGCAGGACCAGTGGGCGTTGATGTAGGTCACTGTCGAGTCAACCTTGCCCAGCTCTATGACGTAGAAACGGCTGATGCGTTTTTGTCGGCGTACCAGCAGGAAGCAGGAGAATCTTTTAGGTATGACCCGTACTGGGACCTCGTTTCCTTGACTGATATTTTGTTTGGACCGCCTCAGGTGTATGCCGGCTGGACAGCACTGGGCTTTACAGGCTTGACCGATGCCTTGATCGCTGATCGTCTCGAAGAATATGCCAAAAGCTTGGTGGAGCGAGTCGCTAGGTGAGGTGATTGGTTTTCGCCTGTTCCCTTCTTATGGTAAAGTGGAAATATTCCTATCCAATAAGGAGGCAAGAGCGGAAATGCAGCCAAAAGAGCCACTCCAATTGGGGCAGCGCATCCATCTGATTGACGGTTTCGACATGGGATGGCCAGAGAGAACAGGCACCTATGTCATTGAGGAAGAACAATTGACTTTGATTGAAACGGGGCCAAGCCCTTCCGTTCCTTATATTCGGGAAGGGTTGGCAAAGCTAGGGTATTCGACAGAGCAAGTCAAATACGTGATCGTGACCCACATACACTTGGACCATGCGGGTGGTGCCGGCTTGTTTTTGCAGGAATGTCCGAATGCGACCATCGTGGTTCATCCAAAGGGAGCGCGTCACTTGGTTGAGCCCAGTAGACTGATAGCAGGTGCACATGCCGTGTACGGTGACCAGTTTGACGAGCTGTTCGACCCGATCGTTCCGGTTCCAGAAGACCGACTGATGATTAAAGCAGACAAAGAGACGCTTCAGATTGGGCCGAATTGCACGTTGGAGTTCATGGATTCTCCAGGGCATGCCAATCACCACTTCAGTATTTACGATCCGGTCAGCAACGGCATGTTTACCGGGGATACCGCTGGCGTGCACTATCCTCAGCTGCGTCAGGAAGGGATCCATTTCGTGTTGCCATCCACGTCACCCAATCAGTTCAATCCAGACAAAATGCTGGCTTCTATCGAACGATATCGGGAACGAAAGCTGGACAGGCTCTACTTCGGACACTTTGGCATGACTGACCAAGTAGAAGACGCATTTCGTCAAGTCAGTGAGTGGCTGCCTGTTTTTGTTCGAGAAGGGGAAGATGTGCTGGCACAAGGCTTGACGCAGGACGATCTCGCGCAAAGGCTCCTGCATCGCGTCACTGATTTCTTGCGCCAATTGGGAGTGGCAGACGAGCATGAGATTTACAAGATCATTCAGGTCGATCTGTCTGTCTGCGCCATGGGCATTGTAGATTACCTGCAAAAGAATAACGGATAAAGCAAGAGCGGCTTTGCCAGCTATCTCTGGTGGAGCCGCTCTTGTGTTGGGAAGATTTCTAGTTTTTTTTCCTAAGGAATGCTATCATGGTGGGGAAGTATGAGAGCATGGGACAATTGGATAGGAGTACTCGCAAACAGGTGCCTCGCGTTGACAAACGGACGAGGTGAAAAGGGAAGTCGGTGCAAATCCGGCGCGGTCCCGCCACTGTAAAAGGGTGTAACCCGAAAGAAGGGTTTCTCCCCGAAAGCCAGGAGACCTGCCTGTATGCTTACCTGCTGGGTTCCTTCGCGGAAAGGATCGGCCGGATTGATTGTCTATGGCAGATAAAGTTCAATGCGATTTCGCCATTTGGGACCTGAAAAGCCGACCCTTCACTTCTAACGCAGGAGTAAAGGGTCTTTTTGCGCTCGCTTATGGCAGATTCGCCTAGGTCAACGAGAGAAGAAAGGAAGATTTTGAAATGAAACGATTGTGGAAAATGTCCATTCCGTTCCTGGTTGCCGTAAGCCTGGTCGGATGTGGAAATAATCAGCCTGCACAGCCAGCTCAGCCTGCAGCACAAGAGCAAGCAGCTGCACAGAAACCGGCAGAGGCGACAGCCAAGGAAACGGTATATCCTTTGACAGTCACGGATGCCACGGGAAAAGAAGTGACCTTCCCAAAAGCACCGGAGCGGATTGTTTCGACCTCACCTGCGGAAACAGAAATATTGTTTGCACTAGGGCTGGATGATCGGATCGTCGGAGTATCTGATTACGATGATTATCCTGATGCTGCGAAGTCGAAGCCGAAAGTCGGCGGGGTCGTAAAGCCAAACGAGGAGGCCATTTTGTCCCAAAGTCCTGACTTTGTCATTGGCGGAATCTCCATGGAAAAGCCTGTGGCAGAAAAATTGAAATCGTTGGGTATGCCAGTCTATGTGACACAGCCAAAAAAGCTGGATGATATCATGGGCAACATTCTGGTGATGGGGAAAATTACGAATAAGCAGGAGCAGGCAGAGAAACTGGTCGCGCAAATGAAGGACGACATCGCCCGCGTACAGGATGCCGTGAAAAACGTAAAGCAGGGAGACCGGAAAAAAGTCTATCTGGAGTTCTCTCCTGGCTGGACCGTTGGGAAAGGCGAGTTCATGGACGAACTGATCTCACTTGCCGGTGCGACGAATATTGCTTCGGATACAGTAGGCTGGAATCCGATCAGCGAGGAAAAAATCGTCAAGGATGATCCGGATGTGATCCTGTATGCAAATGGCATCACGGATGAAAAGACAGGGAAGCAGCTTGAGGATATTATCAAGAACCGCAGCGGCTGGGAAAAAATCAAAGCGATTCGTGAGTCGCAAATTTACGGAATGGATCAAAACACGCTGTCTCGCCCAGGCCCGCGGATTACCCAGGGCTTGAAGGAAGTCGCAAAAGCCATTTATCCAGATTTGGTGAAATAGGATGAAAGGGAGACTGGTTATCTGGAGCGGGGCTGGCCTTTTGCTGTTGCTTGCATCCGTGATCATTAGCATTTCGCTTGGAGCAGCGAATTTGCCGCTCTCTCAAGTCTGGCTGATCATGCTTCATCAGGTGCCGGGCCTCTCCGAAATCGTATCAGTGAGCTGGCCTGAGTCAGCCGAGCAGATCGTCATGAAGGTTCGCTTTCCACGGGTGGTACTGGCTATTTTGGTGGGTGCTTGTCTGGCGCTGGCTGGGGCTGGGTTTCAAGGAGTACTCCGAAATTCCTTGGCTGATCCGTATACCATGGGAGTGGCTTCCGGATCGGCCGTAGGGGCAGCCTTCCTGATCCTGTTTGGCCTGCATATTTCCTTTCTTGGCGAGTGGAGTACGCCTGTTATAGCGTTTTTTACAGGCTTTCTCAGCTTGTGGATCGTGATGCGCTTGGCGAATACACAGGGGAAGCTGCAGACGGAGACGCTGCTATTGTCTGGTGTTGTCGTTCAGGCTTTTCTCGGCTCACTCGTGTCCTTTATGGTCTCGCTCTCGGACCAGACCGTCAATGAAATTGTATTCTGGTTGATGGGAAGCCTGTCTTTTCGCGGCTGGCAGTTTACGTATGTGTTGTTTCCCTATCTGCTCGTCGGCTTGATCATTTTGACAACGTATTCGCGTGCACTAAATCTGTTTGCGCTAGGGGAAAGGCAGGCAGCTCACCTCGGGGTGCATGTGGATCGGACGAAGCTCGTCGTGCTGATTGTCGCAACGCTTTTAACGGCTGCAGCTGTTTCCATTTCCGGAATTATCGGTTTCGTCGGGCTAGTCGTTCCCCACCTCGTACGCATGATGGTCGGACCAGATTATCGAATCCTTTTACCGATGTCCACGATTTTTGGCGGAATTTACGTCCTTTGGGCAGATACGCTGGCCCGGATGCTGCTTGTGCCGACAGAGATTCCATTGGGTGTCGTTACGGCATTCCTGGGTGCACCGTTTTTTGCCTACCTTTTGAAAAAGAATAAGCGGGTTGGAGGGAGATAAGTCCAGTGATTGAGGTAGCTT
Source organism: Brevibacillus centrosporus (assembly GCF_003710815.1). GTDB lineage: Bacteria > Bacillota > Bacilli > Brevibacillales > Brevibacillaceae > Brevibacillus > Brevibacillus centrosporus. The sequence continues at coordinate 5,620 of NZ_RHHP01000004.1, read as the reverse complement.
CCGTACATAAATCGTACAACGGCAAGCAGGTCGTGAAGGGCGCCCGCTTTTCCATAGCTCGTGGCGAGTTTTTTGGCATTATCGGCCCAAATGGAAGCGGAAAATCTACCCTGCTGAAAATGATCTCAGGGGTTGTGCCTGCAGATGGCGGTGAAATTTCCCTGAATGGCAAACGAATGGGCTCCTATTCCCGCAAAGAGCTTGCGCGCCTTTTGGCTGTCCTCGAGCAGGAAGCCCTCCCTCCCGTGGGTTTTCGCGTGCGAGAGGTGCTGGAGATGGGCAGATTTCCTTATCAGAACTGGTTGGGAGAAGAACCAGAGGACCCGACTCCCTTGATTGAAGAAGTCATTGAAAAGCTTGGACTCGGCGAGCTTACCGAGCGGACGCTGGACCAGCTAAGCGGTGGAGAAAAGCAGCGTGTCGCTTTAGGGAAAGCTTTGGTACAAAAGCCAAGGGTGCTGCTGCTGGATGAACCGACGACGTTTTTGGATATTGGGTACCAGATACAGCTGATGGATATTGCCCGCAGCTGGCAGAAGAATACGCAAGTAACAGTCGTAGCTGTCCTGCATGATCTAAATTTGGCTTCGCTCTACTGTGATCGGATTCTGATGCTGCACAAAGGAAATCAAATCAGTGTAGGGAACCCCCAGGATATTTTGCAAAGCGCGCTGATTGAACAAGTGTACGGAACGAAACCAATCGTAATGGAGCATCCCGTGCATCATCGTCCACAGATCATTCTGCAAGCAGGATCTTGATAGATAAGGGGGAACCACATGGTCGTGCTGATTACGGGTGGCGCCAAGAGTGGCAAAAGCTCATTCGCCGAAAAATATGCGGCGCGTCTGGGTGCAAAGGGGATCTATATCGCTACTTCTCCCGTTTTTGATGAAGAACTCGAGGAGAGGATCAAAAAGCATCAGCTGCGCAGAGCACAGGCAGCTATTCCATGGGATACCATCGAAGAGCCGCAAGAGTTAAATGCCATTCTACGAGAGCTGGCTGCAGCCGCAAAGCTGTGGGAGGAGGAGACGGTAGTTGTGGTGGACTGTCTGATCCTCTGGCTTTCGAATTGGCTGCTGCGTTTTGAGCAGGACAGGGCAGTGGAACGAATCGATGAGCAAATGGCGTTACTTGTGGATACGCTGCGAGCCTTCCCCGGAACCCTGCTGCTGGTGACCAACGAGGTCGGATACGGCATCGTTCCCGAATATCCGCTGGGGCGCCTGTTTCGCGATCTGGCAGGTGTCATGAACCAGCGAATTGCCGCGGTATGCGATAGGGTCTTTCTCGTTACGGCTGGTATTCCGGTTGAATTGAAAAGCAGGGAGTTCATTTTCTAAGGCGCGGACCTGAAGCAGGTTCGCGTTTTCGTCCTTTTTGTGGTATAATAAAAGAAAAGCAATGGAAGGGATCAGGATACCATGCGTCCCTATAGGACGATCTGGAAACGTTTTGACCTCTCCTACATCTAGCTTCGTAGTAGTCGTTCGTCACTTTTAGACGACCAACCTACTACGGAAGCGAGGTCTTTTGTATGAGTAGCGACTTATACCTGCGAATTACCTCCATAGTCGGTTGGCCGTCTGTGCCAAAACCGACAAAATTGCGAGGAATTCATGATGAGGAGAGCGCTGCAAGTAATCCGACGGTATAGTTTGATTTTGTTTGGCGCGTGTTTATTAGCTTTTACCTATTATCACATTAATTTTCAAAACCACCTGTCTGAGGGTGGATTCGTTGGTCTGGGTCTGGTGGCGAAATACGCTTTTGACCTGTCTCCAGCGACCGTGATGCTCTTGCTCGACATCCCACTTTTTTTGGTGGCTTGGCTGGTAAGAGGACGTCAATTCATTGGGGATACGATCTTGGCATCCCTGTCGTTTACCGTTTTCTATGATTTGTTTGAACGGTATTCGCCGCTTGTTGTTGACTTGAGCAGCATGATGCCTGTGGCCTCTATTCTTTCCGGTATTTTGACTGGATTGGGTACGGGATTGGTACTGCGATTTGGTGCAGCTACCGGAGGGGACGATATTTTGTCCTTGCTGCTGAGCAAATACACGGGCCTTTCGATTGGTACCATTTTTCTCTTGCTGGACGTCATGGTTTTGACATTGTCTTTCTGGTATGTGCCTGTAAAAGAAATGGTCTTTACGATCTTGGCCGTTGTCATTTCCAGTCGTGTCATTACGTGGACAGTGACTTCCCATGCAGTGGTTGCCGAAGAAGGCGAAGAGGGTCATGGAAGTGTATCCGTGACACACAGATAATAGTGAGATTCTTGTTGAAAGACGTGCGAATAGAAAAGAAAATGGGAAAGACCTTGCCTAAAGGATTGGGCAAGGTCTTTTTTACGTAATATTTGGTACCGTAATATTTCGCGCGCGAGTAGATAATATCGAATAGGAATGCCATCATCTTATGTAGGACGAAAGAAAGGAAATGCGTATGAGCGAAAATTTCTTTGGAAACTACAAGGAATTTGTGGTCATCCCCATGGAAGAAAATGAGGAAGGAATTGAGGAGGTCTTTGTCCCACAGGATTATTCGATTCATTACATTCTCACCTTCTCATTGTACGATTCCTGCATCTCAAGCTGGAGAGAGGCGAGTAAATACCATCTGGACGCCGAGAAAAGCTTGAGAAAAGTGGTGGAGGAGCTCAACGCAAAAAAGAAAGGGATCGTTCGCCTGGAATTGCTGGAAATAGATGATAAGACAACTTATTTTGTAGTAGCATTATCTTGGAAAGACCAGAAAGAAGAGGAAGAAGCTGTTCGACGCAACATCCAATATTTTTTGGAAAAAGATCTTTCGACGGACCTGCTGATTGGGGAGAAGTGGTACCAGCTAATCGGCGCCAAAGGTAAGTTTGAGCGACGCCTTTTTGCCTACAACATGGAAAAATACGAAGCACATCGATCGTCCTAAAGGAAAAACTGGGCATAATATCCTGTATTTTAGACAAAACGTGAGTAATGTGATGCAGGGAGACTTTGAAGCGAAGGCGAATCAAGGCATAAGTAGGAGATAACCATAGCAGAATAATTGTGTCCTCGCGTGAAAATCGGTTCCAATGTAACATAAATCCCATCACATATACATCCGATACCAGAATAGAGACGAAAAAGGGAGACAGGGGAACATATGCCTACATACTACTACTTCAGTTGCCAGAAATGCCGAACTCGCGGGGGAGTTTTCGGTGAACAGGCATGGGGTTGGGGGAACTTTGACATGATCGAATCCTTCAAATACCTTGCCCATCATATTCATACATGCGGAGAAGATTCCATCCGTGTCATCTCCGAAGAGGAAGATCATTATATTGATCAATTACATACGGAATACAATCACTTTTTAGAAGAAACAAAACATATTTTTCCCCATTCAAAGGACTGGGCCTTCCTTGTCAATTGGAAGGATTTATCCGTGGATGATTTAAAGGAGAAGTGGGTCGAAGAAAATCGGATTGGCTACGAGGATGAACGGACGAAAGTCACGGGCGTTCTCGAGCAATACGAGCTGATTCAAGCGGATGATGGACATCCCCGTTACCATGGCTACGTCATGCCAAAGGAAGGGGAGCGGGTAGCCGTAATCGGAAGTGCCAGACAATTGCCTCTTGTAGGTAGATCCTATATCATCATAGGGGTGGGGCGGGAACACGCAGAATTGGGAAACGTACTGGAAATACATAAAATCATTCCTGACTCCTAATACTGAAAGGGGCATTTTTTCATGAGCATCGATCGAGTCGGACAAGCTTTGGAAAAAGTGAGAGCGGTGAATCCGCTCATTCATAATATCACGAACGTTGTCGTCACCAATTTTACGGCCAATGGACTATTGGCACTCGGAGCCTCTCCCGTGATGGCGTATGCCAAGCAAGAGGTTGCGGACATGGCGAAAATAGCAGGTGCACTCGTGCTGAATATGGGGACTTTGGATGACAAGGTTGTGGAAGCCATGCACATCGCAGGGAAATCTGCGAACGAACACGGTGTTCCGGTTCTCTTTGACCCGGTGGGGGCAGGAGCAACCGCTTATCGTACGGAAACAGCGCAGGAATTGGTCAAGAGCGTAGCCGTTTCCATTGTGCGAGGGAACGCGGCCGAGATCGCGAATGTAGTTGGGGAGTCTTGGGAAATCAAAGGCGTCGACGCGGGAGAAGGTAAAGGAGATCCTGTGTCACTGGCGAAACAGGCGGCGAAAAGGCTGGGCACAATTGTCGCAATCACTGGCAAGGAAGACGTAATCACAGATGGGGAACGCACCTATGTGATTCGTAACGGCCATCCGATTCTGACCAAAGTAACCGGAACGGGCTGCCTGTTGACATCGGTTATGGGGGCGTTTGCAGCAGTAGGCGAGGACAGACTGTTTGCAGGAGCTGCTGCACTGGTGTGCTATGGGGTAGCGGCAGAAAAAGCAGCCGCGAAAGCTGCTGGAGAAGGTCCGGGCAGCTTCCAAATTCAATTTCTGAACGAATTGGCAGCGATGACTGTAGATGATGTGCATAGACAAGGACAGCTGGAATTCCTCGAATAAGCTCCTCCTTGAAAGAGGTTCATCGTCATAGCAACTGGTTCCTGCAAATAAAAAATCCCCCCAAAGTGGGGAGAAAATGATCCGGACTATGACTAGGCTAAGTATGTTAGGGCGTAGCTGTAATTGCGTAACGCATATGATAGCAGCTTCTTCTGATGTTCGGAAAGAGCGAGGAATATGAATTCGACTTGATCATTTTCGTAAGGACGTAAATAGAACTGGGAGATTCCATGGCAAATGATTTCTCTCTTTAACGCCACTGCCACCTTGGCGTCCGTGCAGATGTGCAATTCCACGGTGCTACCCTCCTTGGACATTAACTAGAGTACCAAATAATTACTGGGAAATGCATACAATTTGTGGCAGGATCATGTCCAAGTTGTTACCGATTTTTGTATGAAGATCGACTACAAAGAGTATTCTGTCAATGGTCGCTTTAGCGGTTATCTGGGATGCATTTACTGCGTGTAAAATAAGCTGAGATCATGGCAGCTACTCTGCCCTTTTCGGTGGAGAGATCATGCTTTTTGCTTGCCAAGCATCTGAGCAGCTCCTTGTCGCAGCTGCAAGAAAAATAACCGCGCTTTTCGTAGCAGCGATCGTGCCTTTTGCAGCATCTGTCGATCTCGTCGATCGGTGCACCAGGTCCAGAACAACCGGGGCCGCACCAATTTCCATACAAACAAGGCAATTGATTTCGACGGCGCTTTTTATTGAACAATGAGCATCACCACGCTTGTAAGAGTTACTGTTAGATTATTGGAACAGGGGCAGGAATGCTTTAGGCAGGATGCCCTTCTTTTGGAGAAAGATCTCCATTTTGCTCCGAGGAAAGGGAGCCGAATTTTGACATTTTTTTATCAGCCAAAACTTCTAAAACAACTCTTGAAATCATAGAAAAGATATGATAGATTATTTCTTGCCGAGCAAGTTGGCAAAATAATAGGGATGGATGTCCGAGCGGCCGAAGGAGCACGATTGGAAATCGTGTAGGCGGGGTCGACCCGTCTCGTGGGTTCAAATCCCACTCCATCCGCCATATTTTGGCCCGTTGGTGAAGCGG
>NZ_RHHP01000039.1 GCF_003710815.1 Brevibacillus centrosporus | reverse complement strand
AAGTGGTCTGTCGGGCTTTGCGGAGGGGAGGAAAAGAGAGAAAACGCTCCGTTAGTAGGGACACTTCTCTGGGGGCATCCCTGTTCGGCTCCATTCCAAAACCGGAACCCGCGTCCAATCGTCTTCTGGCTCTGCCCTGCTTCCATAAAAAAACCGACTCTAGCAGTCGGTTTCAAAGCTTTGCTATTTGTGATCCTCCAAAGGCAATGTATAGGTCTGCCCTTGCTTCTCCATCACGATGAGGTGCCGTTCCTCTCCGGCGGCAGCTAGCAGCCTCTCCATTGGCTCTTCTACTGGCTCCTGCGACAGAACGAATGTATTCCAGTGAATCGGGACTAACCATTTGCCGCCGGATTGCTTGAACATTTGCCAGGCTTGCTCGGGTGTGCAGTGAGCACCTTGGTAAGAATCTGGCTTGTAGGCACCAATTGGCATGAAGACCAGATCGATCGGGCCGAATTCCTGCTTCAGATGCTCCATGGACATGTACGCGGTATCTCCCGGATAGAGGATGCGCACGCCATTTTTCTCGATGACGTAGCCTTGGTAGCCGTAGTCGTGATTCCACGGAAAGCGGTTGCCCCAGTGCCTTACCGGAATCGCGGTAATTTTCACGCCATCTTTTGTAGTCTTGGTCTCATGCGGCTTCATTTCCTCAATCGATCCGTATGGCATGCCTTGCAGCAGCGGACTTGTATTCGCAGCAGTAATGACATGCGTGGACGGACGTGCCAGCTGACGGAGGGTGGGCAAATCCACATGATCCATGTGGGCGTGGGACAGCAAAATCAGGTCGGCTTCTCCTACCTCTTCGTCCGTTAAAGCAGGCGGCGTAAACCGCGTGGGTCCAAAGTGAAGCCCTGCGATGCGAAGACCGAGCCTTTTGCCCAGCACAGGATCTGTGATGATTTTCGTCCCAAAGAAATGAAACAGGATCGTCGAGTGTCCAATCCAGGTAAACGTCACTTCGTCCTTTGACCATTCCGTTGGGATCGGCTTGTGCTCCAAATCGCGGTAGACTGGTTTGGGCAGACTTCCCATGTGATACCAGTAGCGATAACCGATATAGCCAAACAATGCCAAAATCAACAAGCCAATGATGGCACCAATCCATGTGAGTATCGTGATCAGCATCGTGAACCCCTTATCCAGTGCAGTTTTTTGATGCCATCATTATAGCAAACGGGTAGCAGGAGAAAGCAAGAGACGAGCGTCCTCAAACTGTCGGACAAACGAATTCCCCTCATTCCAGGCGAGAACGAGGGGGTGAATTTGCAGCCGTTTGCTTTTCTTACAAGCCGTACAGTACAGGAAGCTTCACATGGGAAGGATACTCTGTCCCATGATAAATGGTGTTCACCGCTACCACTGGCGTAGGATCTTCATATGGGTTGATGCCCGTATTGGTGTTCGGGAAAAATTCGTAGTAGTTGCTGGATGTGATGTCGATCCTGATCTTGTGCCCCTTTTTGAACACATAGCCGTTAAAGTACATCTCCATCTCGTACTTCTCTACCTTGCCTGGCTCCAGAAGCTCCGGCTTGTCATAGCCCTTCCGAAATTCTGCCCGGACGACATTGTCCGAAATTTTTCTGGCGATTCCCCTCTCATCCACGTCGGAAACGCGAACGATAAAGTCCGTATCGACGGCGCTGGAGGAAGCGTAGAACTCGGCGTACACATTCCCCGCCATGGCGACATCAGTGGAAAGGGTCTCTGTATCGTAGACCAAGCAATCACTTCGCAGCTGGATAGGGTTGCAATGATACGGTCTCACATGGCCGCGATCACCGATGGGCTGCTCTGGATCGTAAACGTACGTATCTGAACCGGTTTCTTTTTCTGGCTGCAGGACGATCCTGCCGTCTCCAAACATGGAATTGGCATGCCCATTGCTAGCGAGATAGAGGTTCACCTGCCTGCTTTCGCGAGGATTCCAATCCTCCGATTCCCGCCACTGATTTTCTCCCACTACGTAATACGTGGCGCGCGGCTTTTGATCCTCTCCGTTTTGGACCCCTTTCAGGTAGCGGTCAAACCAGCGGATGATTCTCGTGTCAAAGTCATAGTCCACCGCATTGTCCCCGAACTCCAGATCGTCGCAGTCCCGAAAAGCGTTCAGGTTGTGCGGCCACGGCCCCAGGATGATCCGTCTGCCGGGGACATCATGCTTCGTCAGGAATCGCCATGTCTCCTGAACTCCCAGTGCGTCGCCATCGTACCAGCCCGACATGATCAGCATCGGAATTTTGATTTGATGACTGTGCGCTGTATTGTCGGAATGCCGCCAGAACTCATCGTAATAATAATGCTCGCGCCACAGATCCCATGGCCCCGACTTTTTCCCGATGATTTTTTCAGGGATTTCCGTGATGGGTCTGTGTCGCACAGCTTCCTCCACGTTGATCGTTTCCCCGGCAAAAACACCAAAATCAATCCGGTTGCTCATCGACTGACCGAGCGTCCAGCAAAGCAAGGGCCAAGAGCAAATCGTTCCACCGCGTCTCGCCGTATCCGTAAAAGGGGAGCCTACATTTACTTCACTGATGGCCGTTTTCAAATGAGGATTGCCGCTGGTGGCTGCTGCTGTTGTGGTATAGCCCAGATAGCTGGCTCCCCACATCCCGATGCTGCCGTCACTCCATTCTTGCTGCACGATCCAGTTGAACAGGTCGTCGGCATCCTCTCTTTCGTGCTGGAAGGGCTCCAGCTCTCCATCGGAGTCCGAGCGTCCGCGCACATCCTGAATGACAAACGCATAGCCTCTTGCCGTCCAGTGCCAGCAGCGCAGGATATCCCTTGGCTTTCCATAGCAGGTCCTGACAACGATGGCTGGCACTTTTTCGCCCGGCTTGATTCCCTCTGGCAAAAAGACCTCCGTCGCGAGATTCAAGCCGTCTCTCGTCGGAACAAAGAGATTCCCCAGATGGTTGATGCCGTACTCTGCCTTTGACAGCAGAGGATCGTCATATTTTACGAGGGGGGTCAGCTTTTCATAGCCCGGCACGACCGCGATTTCCGAAGAAGCCCTTCCTGGATTGGAGAAAGCCACGATTTCCCCATCTACCGTCACGATGTCGAGCACACCTGTGGATTTGCGCTGCGCCCAGAGCTGCGAGGTGACCTCCTTGCCGTCGACTATGCCCGTAGCCGTCAAGTATTTGCTGTAAATACTGCCATCTGCGAGCGTCACCTTTTCCCCCTCCCACTTGCAATCGGCATAGGCGGCAAGCTTGCTATGTATGAGTGGATAGTCGATCAGGGTATTTTTCTTGTTCTTGTCAAAAGGCTCACGCTTAAGCTGGGCTCTCGTTTTTCGATCCACATCGCAGAGCTCCACATAGGTCTCTTTGAAGGTGATATTGCCGTTGTAAACGCCCGAAAAATAGATATCAAATCTTCTGTCCAGCAAATAGTGACTCATGGTCTCATCTCCTCTAGTTCATGGACACGGAAGCATCGAACAGTATGTCCGCAGCCCAGATCGGTAATTTCAGGTGTTGAGCTGCGGCATTCATCGGTGGCAAAGCTGCACCTTGCCGCAAACCGGCATTCGTTTTTGGGATTGATCGGAGACGTGATTTCCCCCTGCAGCAGGATTCTCTCCTTCTTCTTTTTCAGGTTGGGTACTGGGATCGCGGAGAGCAGCGCCCTGGTGTAAGGATGTCTAGGATTGGCGAAAAGCTGTTTTACGGGCGCTTTTTCAACCACCTGTCCCAGGTACATGACCATGATCTCCTCCGTGAAATGCTTGACGACGGACAAGTCATGCGTAATGAACATGTACGTATATCCGAACTGCAGCTGCAGCCTTTTCAGCAAATTGAGAATCTGCGCCTGGATGGATACGTCCAGCGCGGATACCGGCTCGTCACAAACTATAAACTCAGGGCTGAGCGCAAGTGCGCGGGCTATCCCGATGCGTTGTCTGCGCCCTCCATCGAGCTCATGCGGATAGGAATTCACAAACCGCTCAGACAGGCCAACGAGCTCCATCAGCTCGTACACCCTATTTTCCTTGTCCGCTTTGTCGCGATACACCCTGTGTATATCCAAAGGCTCTACAATGGAATGAAAGACCGTCTTTCGCGGGTTGAGGGAAGAAAACGGGTCCTGAAAAATGATCTGAATCTTTTTCCGGTACTCCGCCATCCCTTTGTGGCTGAGCTTGGTGACGTCTGTGCCATTGAAGAGGATTTCCCCTTCTGTCGGTTCGAGCAGCATGGTCATCAATCGGCCCGTTGTGCTTTTCCCACAGCCACTCTCCCCTACGACACCGATCGTTTTTCCCTTCGCAATCGAAAAATCCAGGCCGTCCACCGCATGCAGATTTCCCGCGGGGGTTTGAAAGTACTTTTTCAAATTTTTGACTTCAATATAGGAATTACTCATACTTCTTCACCTCTTTCACCGAGAGCTTCCCCTCGTGAACAAAGCACTTCGTAAAATGGCCGGGGCTGTATTCCCGAAAGGAGGGGTCCTCTACACGGCAAAGATGCTGCGCATACTTGCATCTGGGGTGAAACTTGCAGCCAGACGGCAAATCAGAGGGGTCTGGGACGAGTCCCTCGATCGGTGAAAGAAACTCCACTTCTTTATCGATATCCGGAATGGAGCCAAACAGCCCGTTCGTATACGGATGCAGCGGATTTTCAAAAATATCCTCCAGCGAGCCACTCTCGACGATCTCTCCCGCATACATGATGGCAACCTTGTCGCAAATCTCGGATACGACACCAAGGTCATGGGTGATCATGATCATGGAGGTTTTGGACTTCGTTTTTAAATCCTTCATCAGTTCGAGCACCTGCGCCTGAATGGTAACGTCCAATGCTGTCGTCGGCTCATCTGCAATCAACAACCGCGGGTTACAAGCGAGAGCGATGGCGATCACGACCCGCTGCTTCATCCCTCCGGAAAATTGGTGCGGGTACTCGTAGGCCCTTTCCGCAGGTATTCGGACCAGCTCCAGCATCTCGATCGCCTTTTGCTCCGCTTCTTTTTCTCCTAGCTGCTGGTGGTTGACAATAACTTCGGCGATCTGCTCAACGACGGTAAACACCGGATTCAACGACGTCATGGGATCTTGAAAAATCATCGAGATCTCCTTGCCGCGAAGCTTGCGGACCGCCTCTTCCCCCAGCTTCAATAGGTCCGTGTCGTCCAGCAGGATACTCCCACCTTCGATTTTTCCGGGCGGGCTGTCTACCAGCCCCATGATGCCAAGCGCTGTCGTCGTTTTGCCAGCTCCGGTTTCCCCGACAATCCCAAGCGTCTCCCCTTCCTGGACAGACAGGCTCACCTTGTTGACCGCCTCTACCACGCCGTCATCTGTCCGGAATTTGATTGTAAGGTCCTTCACATCCAGTAATGTCTTTTGCATAGAGGCCTCCTACCTTTTCATGCGCGGGTCCAGTGCGTCTCGCAGTCCATCTCCTACCAGCGTCAACGAGACGACAGTCAACACCAGGGCAAGCCCCGGAAATGCGGTCACATGCCAAACGTCTCGAATATGCTCCCTGCCGCTCGATAGCATCGCACCCCACTCAGGATCGGGCGGCTGTACGCCCAGACCGATGAAGCTAAGGCCGCTGATCGCCAAAATTAACCCGGCTATCTCCATCACAAACTGGGAGATCAGAGGGCTGATCGCATTCGGTAAAATATGCATGACAATGATGCGAAAATCGCTTGCACCTTGCGCGCGGATGGCTTCAATAAACTCTTGGCCCTTGATGTACAGCACTTGGGCTCGTACCATGCGAGAAACGGAAGGCACGCTTCCAACTGCGAGGGCAATGATGAGATTCGTAAGCGTGGGCTTCATGACACTGACCAGCGTGATCATCAAGAGCAAGCTGGGAATCGCCATGAATACGTCTAGCGAACGCATGATAATCCCATCTGTTTTTCCGCCGTAGTAGCCTGATAACGCACCAAGGGTACAGCCGATGATGCTGCTGAGGAGCATCGCCATAATGCCGATCGTAATCGAGATTCTGCCTCCCCAAAGAATCCGGGCAAGAACATCTCTCCCCAGCTCATCCGCTCCCAGCAGCTTGCCCTCAGCCGGAAACTTCAGCGTCTGGGACAAATTTGGTTTGACCACGTCATTGTCATAATCGAGATACAGAGGAGAGGTATACACGACAAGTAAGATGGTGGCAAGCATAATCATCCCCACCACTGCCGATTTGTTTTTTCTCAGTCGCAGCCAGGCATCGGCCCATAAGCTTCTTTTTTTCAGATGCTTTTGCCTTTGCTTGGCAGTCGGCAGGGTCGTATTAATTTGAGCCATTTCCCGCCACCTCTTTTCTGATCGTCCTGCGTCTTGCGTACATCGATCGGATTCTAGGATCGACATAGGAGTAAGCCAGATCTGTCAGAAGGTTCGCAACAGCGATGATGACAGCCGTGATAATCACTCCCGCCATGATGGTCGGTATATCCTTTTGCCGCAAAGCATCGATCATCATTTTTCCCATGCCGTTGATGCCAAACAGCATTTCCATAATGACAGATCCGCCAAAGCATCCCCCTACAGCCATCCCCACAGAGGTAATGGTCGGGAGCAAGGCGTTTTTCAAGGCATGCTTTCGGATGACCACGCTTTCTTTCAGCCCCTTTGCACGCGCCGTCCGAATGTAATCTTGGCGGATGACGTCCAGCATCGAGGCTCTCGTAATCCTCGAATTTACCGCCCATCCCGCAATCGAGGAACAAATAATCGGCATGATCATCGCGGACGGTTTATCAAAGCCGTTTGCCGGAAGCCAACCGAGCTTCACGGAAAACAGGATAATCATCAAAATGCCGATCCAAAATCCTGGCATCGCCGCAAAAAACAAGCTGACCACCCTCATGATGTTGTCGAAAGGAGAGTTCTGCTTGACCGCCAAAGCAATGCCAAGGGGAATCGCCACAATCAATATGGTCAGCAGCGATCCAAAGGAAAGGATGAGCGTCGGAGGGAGTCGAACCGCAATCATCTCGATGACACTCTGCTTCGTAGAGTATGAAGTCCCGAAATCTCCGATGAGGACATTTTTCATGTAATGAAAGTACTGCAAAGGAATCGGATCATTCAGTCCGAGCTGCTCCCTCATCAGCGCCAATTCCTCTTCCTTGGCGTTTAGACCGAGAATCATTTTGGCAGGATCCCCTGGACTGAGGGAAAGCAGTAGAAAAACAATGACGGAAACGCCGATCACGATCGGTATCATTTGAAGCAGTCTTTTGAGAATATATCTGCTCACACGTTGGCCTCCTCTCTGCTGCCGCTAGAAAACAAGGAAAAATTCGGACAAGGGAGGCTAAACGTTTCCTTTGCCTCCCCGCGCCTATCAAAGCTTTATTTTATTTTGGCTCCTCGGAAGGAGATCAGTCCGCTTGTGCGGATTTCGACACCCTCCAGGTTTTTGTTCATGGCATAATAGCTCATTTTGGTAGCCGTCGGAATCATCGGTACGTCCTGTGCTGCGATGTCCTGAATTTCCTTTGCCGCCTCTTTCAGCTCTGCCTCGGAGGTCGCTTTCTTCGCTACCGCGTACAGCTCCTCGACTTTTGGATTGGTATAGAAGGTAATATTCATCTGGCCAAAGCTTCCCGACCAGTAGCTTTCCAGCGAGCTCAGCGTATTTCCGGTCGTGTCGCTCCAGCCGCCCACGAGTAGCTGATACTCCTTATTCGCCATTTTCTCCAGGAAGACACCAAACTCCAGATTCTGAATGTCCATTTCCACACCGATCGTTTTCAGCTCTGCCTGGAACGCCTCCAGCTCCGGATCGTTTCCTTGATAGGTCCATGCGGTAAATTGCAATGGCTTGCCCGCACCATAGCCTTCCTTCTCCAGAAGCTCCTTCGCTTTCTGCAGGTCGTACTTCGGAAGATTCGGAGAAGAGTAGTAGGTGCTGAACATTTTTGGCACCATGCTGTCAATGATCGTCTTCCCTGGCGTAATCGCGCTGATGCCCTCGTTGTTGTAGGCATACGCCATCGCTCTGCGGATATTTACGTTATCAAAGGGAGCAGCTGTCGTATTCATCGCTACGAAGCCGGTGAAGGTGCTCGGCCCCTCAAAGTAGGTGAGCTTGTCGTTGCCCTTCGCCCGATCCTGGTCGCGGGCTGCGATCCCGGCAAAGTCTGCATCTCCGGTCTCTACCGCAATGTATTTCGCAGAAGCTTCTTCAATCGCCTTGAAGGTGATCGTTTGAATGCTCGCCTTCTCAAACGGATAGTCAGCCCAAGCCTTCAGGACCACTTTGCTCCCCGGAACATATTCCGCTACCGTGTAGGGTCCCGTACCAATCGGAGCGTTGGCGTACTTATCGCCTGCTTCCTGCAAGTATTTTTTGCTGACGATGACCACGTCACCGAAGTTTCGGATCGCGCCGCTGTTCGGCTCTGTCAGCTTTACGGTTACTTTGTTTCCCGAGCCTTCTACGCTTTTGATTATACTCATGAAGGAAGCCTTTTTCGGCACCTTCGCAAGCCTTTCCACCGAGTAAACCACGTCATCTATCGTCATCGGGTCGCCGTTGTGAAATTTGTAGCCTTCCCCAATCGTGAATTCAATGGTCGTGCTGTCGGGCTGGCTCCATGCCGTTGCCACGCCGGGAAGAATGTTGAAGTCGTTGTCAAACTTGATAAAGGTGTCGTAGACGTGATACATGATCGTGGACGTGTCCAACGAATTCGCTTCCGCAGGGTCCAGATTGTTCCCTATTTTCGTAAGCACGACGGAAATATCCGATTTAGGTGCAGCCGTTGCGTTGTTCTCAGCCGCGCCTCCCTGTGAAGCGCTCTGTGTGCAGGCGCTCAGCAGGGAAGTCATCACGATGGCGATGAGCATGATGAGTGAGAGTTTTCTTTTCATTGCCAGATCCCCCATTATCTAAATTGATTTGCTTTCTATCAGGCTAGCTCCACACTTCTTTAAAGACTCTCATCCAGTTGCCACCGATGATTTTGACGATCTCTTCATCCTTGTAGCCCCTTGCCATAAGCCCTCTCGTGATATTGAGGAAGGAACGGTAGTCGGTAAGTCCTTTGACGATTTCGGTGGAAGGCCCGTCTCCCGGTGCAAAGCCCATTTTGGGGGCAAACAGCTTTTTAAAAGCGATCGCCATCCATTTTGTCTGGGGCATCGGCCAGTCCGTTCCAATGCCTACATGGTCCACACCTGCGAGGTTTACCACATAGTCGATATGATCGAGGAAGTGCTCGATTGTGGTATCTTCCGGATTCTCAGCGATAAACCATGGCATCGCGAAAATTCCGACCACCCCGTTGGTTTCGGCAATGGCGCGGATCTCCTCATCGGATTTTGCCCGTGAGTGGAAATACACCTGCTCTGCTGCCGTATGCGAGGCAATGACAGGCTTTGTCGAGTATTTGCATGCATCCAGTGTCGTCTGCTTGCCGCAATGTCCGGTATCCACCACGATGCCAAGCTCGTTTAATTTCGCCACAAACTTTTTCCCAAAAGTGGAAAGGCCCGCATTGTTTTCCTCCATGCATCCTGCTCCGACGTAGTTATGATTGTTGTAGGTCAGCTGGACGACTCTAAGCCCGAAGTGATACATCTGTTCCAGCAGCTTCAAGTCTTTCTCAAAGCCGAGTGTCTCCTGACAGGTGACAATGCCCGCCTTCAGCTGATGCTGGTGCGCATATTCGATATCAGCTGCCTGCTTGACCTTGATCAGCCAAGGCTTTTTATCAAATTCCTCCTGCAAGTCGATGGCTGAAGAGTACAGCGAAGCTTTATCCGATACGTTCAGCTGTCTGTTTCCAGCCGTAAGCCCGCTCTCGTACCAGCACTCCTTGTACAAGTCCGCGAGCTTGCCGTCCACGTACCATCTTCTGATGACATCTCCTGCAAAATGGACTCTTTCCGACAAGCTGTCCGGATGACTTTCCAGCGCTAAGCGTTCGGTCTCCTGCTCGATTTCCTCCCCAAGTGAGTACGTGCCGATCGGGCCTTGGAAAAGCATGTCGATTACGATGTTTCCGTAGTGAAGCTCCCTCGCTCTTTTCTCCTGCTCCTCGGTCAAACCGAAGCTGTACAGCTCTTTCATCCCTTCTTCAACCTCCCTGTTTAACCGGAATTATCGCGACATTTCCCGTTGTGCAGCCTGATTGATCACAAAATCCGCAGCAGCCAAGTCCTCGACTGCCAGACCGAGCGCTTCAAAAACGGTGATCTCCTCCCCATCTTGTCTGCCCGGAATCTTTCCTAGGAGAACATCACCGACCTCTCCCAATAGATGTGTCTCGTCAATAGCGCCCTCCCTTAAAGGAATGAGATAGTCGCCTGCTTCGTGGTTCGCTGATTCCATGCGATCTGTGTACAGCTTGCTGGCTTTGACTAACTCCGTATCGAGCTCCCGGCAGTCGGGAGTGCAGGAACCTACCGCGTTGATATGCGCCCCCTTTTGTACATGCCGTCCGAAAAGCACTGGCTCCTTGGCGGCAGTCACCGTACAAATGATATCCGCATGCTTTACCGCTTCCTCTGCAGTCGCACACGGCACGACGGAAATGTCAAACTTTTCACTCATTTCTTCCGAGTACTTCACAGCGGACTCCGGCCTTCGATCCCATACATACACCTGATCGATCTTTCGTACCAGCCGGATCGCCTCCAGGTGCATCCTTGCCTGCACCCCCGTTCCGAGTATGGCTAGCGAATTTGCGTCCTTTCGAGAGAGGACATCTGTTGCAACGGCACTTACAGCGGCTGTCCGAATGGCAGTAACCGTCTCCCCCTCCACGATCGCTTTTAGCGAGCCCGTCTCGGCTTCAAAGACTACAACGACTCCTTGATGGGACGGCAATCCCTTGTATGCGTTGTCCGGCACAATCGTAATCACCTTCGTCCCGACAACGTTCTTCGCTAATAAGGCAGAAGGCATGACCCCTAGAACATTTCTTCCCTCCAGCCTCATCGCTGTTCTCAATACCTGGATCGCTTCCCCTCTCGACAATGCCGACAAGGTCTCGCGCATCAGCTGAATGCAGGTTTGCATGTCCAAAATTTCAGTAACCTGATCACCCGAAATAAAATTCAAAAAATTCACACTCTCTTTCCGTTAAATCTATCTGCTAGCCCGATTATATTTCGATATGACTGTGACCGTATATTGACTTTAAATTGACTGTATATAAATATAACTTTAAATACGACTCCGGGGGATTCGGCATGAACTTCAAGCTGGCTGTCATTGGACACGCTTCGTCTGTGGAAGAAATCGAGGAAATCGTCAAACACAAGTTTACAAACATGGATGTGTTTAAAATTGAATGCAATGATGACGAGGATGTAGAACACGCCGTAGCTGAGCTGAAAAAAATCATCAATCAGTGCAACGGCATTCTGTACACGAGAAAAGAGCCCTACAAGCTTTTATCCAGCAGAATCGAGCACAATGTAACCGTGCGCTACGCCGACATCGATACGTCAAACTTTATCCATAGCCTCCTGCGGGCTTCCTTTCATTTCGGCGCTGATATCACGCGCGTCAGTGTGGATACGCTTGACTATGCTTCCATTATTCGTGCGTACCATTCCCTGGGCATCCCTACGGAGAGCGTCAGTCCGCAGATCGTTCCCATCGATACGAATTCCAGCCATTTTGTCCAAAGAGCGCAGGAAGAGCATATCAAAAATGTGCAAAGCGGACTTAGTGATGTATGCACAACCAATATCCGTCAGGTCAGCGAATACCTCACGGAAAAAAATATCCCCTGCGTGCTGATTGCCCCCAGTGCAGAAACCTACATCTACGAAATACGCCGCATTCTTCTGAGCCATAAGCTCCGAAAGCTGAACGAAAACAACATCGCCTGTGTCAGTATCTCCGTCAGCCCCCGGGATAATTTTTACGTCTTCCATCACACAGTGCTGCAGGAGGTACTGGACCTAAACAAAATCGCGGAGACCATTGCCATCTTTGCCCAAAAGATCGACGGTGCCCTGATTACCCTCAGCAACATGGAATATATCCTGATGTGCAACAGCTCCAATCTGGAAATCACGACAGAAAACTTTGCGCGGCTCGATATTCTGACCAGCGTCTACACCAACACGGCACATGTACTCAGCATCGGGATCGGCTACGGGGATACTGCCAAGATTGCGAAGGCAAACGCAGTAGTGGGTATGCACCAAGCCAAAATAGAGGGAGGAAACAGAGCGTATGTCGTCTATAGCCCCGATGATATGTTTGGTCCGATCGAACCAAACGAGACAAACAACCGAAAGCCGAACATCTTTGATTCCCAGCTGGAACAAATTGCAGAGACCTCGGGACTGAGTGTCAACACGGTTTTCAAAATCGATTGCTTGGTCAAACAAAAAAACAAACGGAATTTCACCTCCATCGAGCTTGCAAAAGAAATTGGCGTAAGTGTCAGAACGGCGAACAGAATCATCGTCAAGCTCGAGCAATGCGGCTATATCGTGGAAGTCGGCCGGCATGTCATCAGTGAAAGAGGGCGCCCCACCCGCGTTGTCAAAGTAGTGTTTTAGCCCAGTTTCCCCCCTGCGATGTGCTAAAATAACAAAAGCATCATTTTTCCAGCACGAACGAGGTGAACGCAATGATTTTGCACAAAGGTGAGACCCTTTTTCGCCAAGGCGAATCTGGTCCGCTCTACCATCTCAAAAGCGGGATGCTGAAAATCAATCGCTTGCATGCTGACGGGGCCATTACCTTGGTCAACATCATCGTGCCTGGCGAAATCATCCCCCATCACTCACTTATCAGTCCGAACCCGTATTACGGTACGGCGGTTGCTCTGGTCAGCTGTGAGATTGAAGTACTCGATGCGCCCAGCTGGTATCGGGAGCTTGAGGGCGACCATGTAAAATGCCGTGACATTGCCCTGCTGCTGCAGTCCAAGCTGAGGATGATGCAGCAGCGCATCGATCAGCTGTCCGAAGTCTCTCCAGCAGAAAGGCTGCGCAAGCTTCAGCAGTGGTTTCAAACGTTTGTGTCTGTCTCCTCGCTCACAGACGTGCTGACCCAGGATGAAATCGGTCAGCTCATCGGCCTGCGCCGTGAAACAGTCAATCGTTTGCTGCGCGCACAAACAAATCGAGCTCGCGAATAGACGAGCTCGATCCCAAGTGGTTCTGATTCGATTTGTTTACAGGCTTGCGGCAGGGCCGAAAAACTCGTAGTGCATACGCTCTGCGGAAATCCCCCGTTCGGTGAGTGCCTTCTTGACCGCGCTCATGAACGGTACAGGACCACAGAAGTAGTAGCTGGCATTTTTCTCAGGAGCAACCTGCTCCAGCCACTCCGCATCCAAATACCCTTCCTTATGAAACGCCCCCGCCTCCCGATCTTGCTCAGTCGGCTCTGAATAACACCAGTAGGCGGAAATTTGCGGATTGTCTTTCGCCAAACGCTCGACTTCTGCGCGCAAAGCATGCTTTTGACCATTTTGCGCCGCGTGGATAAACGTCACCGGACGCTGCTGCTTTTCTGCCAAGGAAGCCAGCATGGAAAACATCGGTGTCAAGCCTACGCCTCCGCTGATGAGAACGACTGGCGCCTCCGATTGCTCCAGCGTAAAATCGCCTGCTGGTGCGGACAGCTGCAGCACATCCCCTTCTCTGATTCCCTCATGCAGGTAGGTCGATACGATTCCCGCCGGCTTTTCAGCATTCGCCTCTTCGCGCTTGACCGAGATCCGGTAGTACGGTCTCCCTGGTGCATCCGACAAGCTGTACTGGCGAATATGCGTGTAGCGCTCTCCTGGAATCTCCAGCTTCACGCTGATGTATTGACCCGGCTCAAAGGTAGCCAGCGCCTGCCCATCCTGCGGTACCAGATAAAAAGACGTGATGACATCGCTCTCCTGTACCTTTTTCTCCACGATGAACGGACGGAAATCTGCCCAGCCCCCGACTTGCTCGCGGGATTGCTCGTACATTTCTGATTCTATGCCGATAAAAGCATCTGCGATCACGCCGTACGCCTCTGCCCAAGCCCCCAGGATTTCATCTGTCGCCGCATCTCCCAGCACTTCCTTGATCGCAGCCAACAGGTTTTCCCCGACAATCGGATAATGCTCAGGCTTGATTCCCAGACTGCGGTGCTTGTGTCCGATCTGTTTGACGACAGGCAGGATTTCCGCCAGATTGTCGATGTGGACGGCTGCAGCGTAAACGGCATTCGCCAGTGCTGTCTGTTGACGACCTTGCTTTTGGTTTGCGTGATTGAAAATATGAAGCAGCTCGGGATGCTGCGTAAACATTCTTTCATAAAAACGTTTCGTGATCGCTGTCCCATGCACCTCAAGTACAGGTACAGTCGATTTGATTATTTGAATGTTTTTTTCGTTTAGCATCGTCTTTCCTCCCTATCAATCCATCAGGTATATCTTGATTGTAGAGAAAGAACGAGGGATCCTCTGTGATTTCAATCACAGGAAAACGAAACGATTTGTGACACGGGCGCATGCTTACTCCGATATCGCCAGGAAGCTCATAAAGGGAAACAGGCCAAAGAACCGACCGTCCCGCACCCGCTGATGCGCTTCTTCCTTCAGGGCAGCTGCTGTCTGCTTAGTGATTCGTCCCAGATCAGCCAGCCGGTCTGCACCTCGCTCGATGTAGTTTAGCAGGTAGTCGGGATTTTTCCCTAGGTAGGGATGACTTGCCGACTCGATGGCGGTAAAGCCCGCCGCCGCTAGCATCGCTGGCAGCTGCCGCACGAGCCACGGATTTTGCGTGTTGTGTTTTTTCATGATTTCCACGCAAGCCTGTATCGGATCATCCTCCCCGATCGCGACAGAGCGCATCGCATAATCGCCGTCAAAAATGGCGATTTGACCGCCTTTTTTCAGCACACGCTTCGCTTCCAGCAGAAAGTGCTCGGGAGACGGTACGTGGCCCAGCACGGTATGAAAGACGACGACATCAAAGCTCTGATCAGCGAACGGCAGCTCTCGCCCATCCCCAACGACAAACTCGACACACTCCTGCTCACCTAGCTCGTTTGCTTTTTCGATAAAGATGGCGGAAGGATCGATTCCCGTCACTTTTACCACACCCGGTCCTTGTGCCAGCAGCCGCGTAATGGCTCCCGTCCCACAACCAACCTCGAGTATTTCCATGCCCTCCGACCAATTCAGACGAGACAAATACGAGGTCACGAGCGTGCGCATCTCCTGATCAGCAGCTCGCAGCTCCAGGCTTTCACTCAATTTCCTTTGCACACTCGGATCGACTTCCGCGATTTTTGCATAGGGATCTAGCATCAGTCAGCTCTCCTTCGCACAGCAGAGATTTTTTCTCTACATTCATTCGCGTACGAAGGGATAAAATCTTGCCTCACATGCAGATTTTCCCATCCCCTCTGATAACATTCATACGATTCTGCCGATGTACTGCCCGATCCAAACGAACAAAATGCTGAATGCAACAGAAGTCACAACATAAATGGCTGCCGGACGATTCTCTTTTCTTTCGAGCATTTGGATCGTCTCATAGGCAAACGTAGAGAACGTGGTAAACGCTCCGAGAAAACCGATGCCTACGAGTAGCCACATCCAGTCAGGTGCCATGTTTTTCACATGCAGGGCAGCAAGCAGTCCAAGCAAAAGAGAACCGCTGATATTGATTCCCCATGTGCCAAAAGGGAAGGAAGAATTTATTTTGCTTGTAACCCACTTCCCTAAAAAAAAACGCGTTACTGCACCAAACATGCCTCCAATCGCCACTAGCCACATCGTTATATCTCTCCTTTCACCTGCTCGGTTTGCCGTTCTTTTCTGGACGCGACACGAGCGCCCACTACAGCGCATGCAATCCCGCCAAACATGCTCAGCAAAACGTAGAGCAGTGCGAGAAAAATCCGGTCGTGCTGGATTAACGTAATGGTTTCCAGGGAAAAGGAAGAAAACGTGGTAAACGCTCCAGTGAACCCAGTTCCGATGGCTAATTTCAGCCGTGGATGTATCGCGATTCGCTGAGAAGATGCCGTGAAGAACCAAGCCAAAAACATAGATCCTGATAAGTTGATGAGTAAAGTGATTACCGGAAAGCCCTCATTTGTCGGGACGAGCAACCCCAATCCATAGCGCGAGCACGCGCCAAATACGCCTCCCAGCATGACCGCAATCGCATTTCCCAAGCCCAAAACCTCCCTATTTTTTACCGAAAATAAAGAAACTCCTACCAGGGATATCACATCTCTGGTAGGAGTCATTAGTCATTTTAGTGACGGTTATGGCGAACTCCATCGCCTATTCACTTCTATAGACATTGTAGCGAAAGGGAAGCAAACGGTCAATTTCCCGTTGGCTGCGCCATTTGCTGTTTCACGTACAAATGGATAGCCTGCGTATCGTCAATGGCAAATTGGGGCCATTTTGAGGCTGTGCCGCTCTCCCATGCGATGACTCCCACGATACTGGTCAAGGTGTCCAATAGCTCGTGATCCTCCGGCTTTCGGATCAGCACCAGCTTTGGATACGCCTCCCGCTTGAAGCCTTCCACGAGAACCAGGTCAGCTCCTGCCTGTGTCAGTCTCTCCACCAGCTGCGGCAACGTAGTAGGTCTTTGCTCAACGATCGCCGTCTTGGTCGCGGAGGTGATCGCCACAAGCGTTGCACCTGCCTCGCGATAGCGCCACGTATCCTTTCCGGGCTGATCCACCTCAAAATCATGGCCGCCATCGTGCTTGACTACCCCTACCCGCAGACCGGATTGTTCAAACAGGGGGATCAGCTTCGTCAGCAAGGTCGTTTTGCCGCTGTTCGAATAACCGACCAGCTGCAGTACATACGGTTGTTGTTTCACAGCCTCTTTCCCTCCCGTACCTTCCAGCTTGGCATCGTATGCGACAGGACTTCAACGAGCTCGCCAGCCTGTTTGCCGCTGCCTCCTGCAGGAATGATAATAAAGCACTCGCTGTTCTTCAGCGTGCCGAGGTTGCCTGCTTTTTCATTGAAATCCGGCTGGGCGTACAAGACACCCTCCTCCTCGACCAGCCAGCCCCGCAAATAACGCGGATAGGGACAAGGCTTGGTGTAGGAAATCGCGAGCTTCGCCTGTATGGTACGCTTGCGAACCTCCTGCCTACCGGAGAGCGAAAGGATCGTCGGACGAACAAACAGTTCAAAACCGAGAAAGCACGCACCTGGATTCCCCGACAAAGCGATGATCGGTTTGCCCTGCAGCATCAAACTGGTCGTGGGACTTCCGGGACGCATGGCAATTCGATTGAACAACAGCTCCGCTTCCGGTTCATCCGTGAGTGCCGCCATCACGTCGTAGTCACCTACTGACACACCGCCGCTCGTCACAAGCACGTCGACCAGCTTCAAATGCTCTGTCAGCGTTCCTTTGGCTACCTCCAGATCATCCGGCATATTCGGAAACAAAAGAGGAATGCCGCCCGCCTCGGCAATCAAAGCGGACAGCATCAGCGTATTGCTGTTTCGGATTTTTCCAGGAATCAGCGGCTGATCGACATCCAGCAGCTCAACTCCTGTAGACAATAGACCGATCCGCGGCTTTCGGACGACCGGGACGTGCGCGTAGCCAAAGGTCGCGAGGATGGCCATCGTTCCTGCATTGATGTTCTCTCCCTCACGCGCTATGATCGTCCCTTGCCTGATTTCTTCCCCGCGTCGGGACACGTTTTCACCAGGCTTCAATGACCGCCGGATGCCTACTTCCGCTGCAATGGCGGCGGGCTGCTGCGTCTGCTCGAACATGATGATGGCGTCCGCTCCTGCCGGCAGCATCGCCCCTGTCATAATCCGACTGGCACAGCCTTCTGCCAGTGCGACGGTTGGCACATCACCAGCCGCGATTGTCTCCACGACTTTCAACCGGACAGGCTGATCGGGGGAAGCTGCCACGGTATCGATGGCTCTCACGGCAAACCCATCCAATGGAGAACGATCAAAGTGTGGCAAATCTTCCGTGGCATACATGTCACAAGCCAGCGTTCGACCGTATGCCTCACCGATATGCACCTCTTCACTTCCCTGCTTGCCGAGACGCTCCAGCAGTCTGTGCAGCGCATCCTCCACCGTTATCATTTGTCGCGAAAAGCGCATCTTCCTGTCCTCCTCTGGCCTCTACAGCCCCCTGCTGCATCTGTTGCTTAGCCGACGTTGACTTCCAGGTCCTCAATCGGTCTTTCTTTATACTTCAGATCTTTGTTTGCATGAAAGGTATCAGCCTTTTCGATTTTGACGGCTGCATTGTACTCCGGAATACCCGCATACGTTTCATATACGCCTTTCGGAATCAACACATTCCCTTCCGGCCAGTGCACCTGCACATTGCCTCGTTTGGTCGCCTCGAACTTGGCGCGCCCTTGGAAGGTGCCATACTTATTATACACGACGATGCTCTCTCCTTCCGCAATTCGCAGCTCTTTGGCATCGTCAGCGTTGATCAGCACGTCGTAGCGATCTGCGTTGTTGAACGGGTCCTTGTTGCTGTAAATCATCGAGTTGAACTGCTTGCCCCGTCGAGTCGTCACATAGAAATGACCCTCGGGCTTGTGCAGATTCGGGATCTCGATCGGAATCAGATTGGCGCGGCCATCTTCTGTCGGGAAGCTGCCAGCCTCACACAGCCAAGCGCCCCCCCACTGGAAGACATCTCCCCGCTTGCTGAGGTGCTGGATGCCGTCGTAGTTCGGATTCGCCTTGGCGATCTCTGCCCGAATCTCCGCTGCGCTGCCGAAGTGCATCAGATGCTTTTTCTCTGGATGGACACGCGCTGCAAGATCGACGTAAATTTCCCATTCGGAGCGCGCTTCTTCAATGCGCGGCCCTTCAATTTCAGCGCTGAAGTAAACCATGCGCTCTGTACTGGTGGATGTGCCTCCGCCCGGCTGCTCGTAGCGCGTCATCGCCGGCAGGACAATCACCTCTTCTTTGGCATCCACGAGTGTCGATGTATTGAAAATGATATCCTGATGCACGCGCAGCTCCACGCTCTCCAGGCATTTGCGCATAAAATCGGGATCAGGCATCGTCTCGAGGAAATTCCCTCCACTCGTATAGAACAAGCGTGTTTTCCGCTCGTGTCCATCAGGCAAGAGTGAATTTTCCAGCGTCACGCCGACAATGTCGCCTTGCCATTTGGGAATGGGAAAGCCCCACAGCTTTTCGATCCGCGTCCAGCTCTTCTCTTCAAAATCCCCGCCAGGCAGACTGAACGGGTCAGCCCCCATTTCCCCGGAGCCTTGTACACCGGAGTGACCGCGAATCGGCATCACGCCGCAGTGCTTGCGTCCAATAAAGCCGCGCAATACTGCCAGGTTGGCTACCTGCGAAATATTGTCGGTGCCAAACTTGTGCTGGGTCAGTCCCATGCTCCACACGAATACGCCTGATTTGGAGTTCGCGAGCAGCACAGCGAATTCTTTTAAACGATCACGGGTGAGACCGGACGATTTTTCAATCTCCTCCCACGACTGCTTCGCGATATGCTCCCTCAGCTGCTCGATGCCATTGGCGTGTTCTTTGACAAAGGCGTGGTTGATCGCTGAACCAGGCTTCTCCTTTTCCATCTCAAACCAGTGCTTCATCACACCGTTCATGAACGCGATGTCTCCGCCGATGTTCACTTGGTAAAAATCATCGACGATTTTGGTTCCAAACAGCGCACTGTCAGGGACGGACGGAATCCAGTACTTCTCCATCGCTGGCTCTTTGTACGGATTGATCAGGATGATTTTGGTGCCCGCTTTTTTCGCCGCGTACATGTACTTCGTGGAGACCGGCTGGTTATTCGCCGGAACCGAGCCCCAGAACACAAGGACGTCCGTGCCGATCCAGTCCTGGTAATTGCAGCTGGATGCCCCGATGCCAAGCGTACGCTTCAAAGCGGTTTTGCTCGGGGAGTGGCAAATGCGGGAAGCGTTATCAATATTGTTTGTCCCGAGGAATCGCGCCATTTTTGCCGCGGTATAGTACACTTCGTTGGTAATGCCGCGTGCAGTCAGGAAAAAAGCCAGCTGCTTGGGATTGATTCCTTTGATTTTATGTGCGATCCGGTTCAGGGCTTCGTTCCAGGTAATCCGGGTAAATTTGTTCTCGCCAGGCTTGCGCGACAGCGGAAACGGGATTCGCCCCAGCTTGCGCAGCTCCACGCTGGACAGCTTTTGCATAGCGCTCACGTCCTCCAGCCATTTCGTATCCATGGCAGGCATCGTATTGAGACGCAGCACGTTTAAACGGGTCGTGCACAGATGCGGCCCCGTCAATGTCTGGTCGTACAAACCGGAAACGCCGAGTGCACAGCCATCGCATACCCCTTGTGTCAAAATCCGATAGGCGTATCCGAGATTGTCCCGGTTATCGTACATGACCTTCATCGTGTCGCGGATGTGATGCGGTTTTATTTTTCCCAGCCCCATCGGCATCAAGGACGCCCACAGTGACGGCTCCCATGATGTGTCCAGCTTGATGGGCCCGCTATGCTTGGTTTTGCCCATTTCCATTACTCCTCTCTTTTCCCTGCTCTCGTCTTCTCATTCAAGCAAAAAACCACCATAAACCGTCCCTTGTCCTGAGGAGAAGAGCGTGTTCACGGTGGTTGTCTAAGGCAGGTTCGCTACCTAGTCTCAACTGCGTGTTTGTTCGCGAAACCCGTTTCGTCTAAATCAATGAACAGGGTCGCTGCTTCGTTTAGACTTACGGCTCGTTCTTAAATTTTTTCTCAATGTCCTGATCGAACACAAAGATCGACATCCCGAAATCACGTTCAATATCAATATCGACGAACAAATCGACGAGCTTGGCTCCCAAAAAGTTCTCCATGTCTACTGGCGTGTTCTTCCGGTACATCTCTTTGACCATTTCGGTCCGTGCAGCTCGCAAAGTCTGCTTTCCCTCTTCGGAAGTGGCGATGAACTTTTCCACAGGCGAAAGGTTGCCTTCCATTTCACAGATCGCCCAGTTCTTGCAAAACGTGGTGTTAATCTTGCTCGGTCCCTTACCCATGTGGCGCTTGCGGAAAGCTCTGACCAAATTGCTGAACTCTGCTTCGAACTTATTCATCTAGGAAACTCACCTTTACTTCTTTTCCATTCTCTACTACGACTTTACCATTGTTCAGCCAGCCAATTCAACAGAGTTTTCTTTTTGTTTTGCTTCTGCCTGCAATTTTTTGATATCAAGACGGATAATCAGGGAAATAATCAGAGCCACAACGAACATGGCTGCGAAAATGCTCAATGTACCCGTGTAGCTCTGTGTGGTGTTGCGCACCCATGCGGCAAAGATCGGTCCTGCCAGACCAGCAGCTGCCCACGCCGTCAGGATGTAACCGTGAATGGCACCGAGCTGCTTCGTTCCGAACAAGTCACCGATATAAGCTGGAATAGAGGCAAAACCGCCGCCGTAGCACGTCATGATGACGAACATCGCGATCATGAACAGGACGGGATTGGTCAGGTTTGGCAGCAGGAAGAACAAGACCATCTGGATCGCAAAGAACGCCGTGTACGTGTTTGGTCGGCCAATGAAATCCGACAGCGATGCCCAGCCGATGCGCCCTCCACCGTTGAACAGGCCGTTGAGCCCTACCATCAGGGCAGCTGTTCCTACCGACATCCCTACCATCTCCTGCGCCATCGGGGAGGCTACGGAGATGACGGCGATTCCGCAAGTCACGTTGATAAAGAGCATGAGCCACAGCCAGTAGAAGCGGCGGGTCTTGATCGCTTCGTTGGCCGTCAGCTGGCACAGGTCCTTCTTGATTTGCTTTTTCCCCTCAGCCGCATTCGCCGAGAATCCTGCAGGGACCCAGCCTACTGGCGGTGGAGAGAGATACTGAGCAGAGGCGAACATGACGACGAAGTAAATGATTCCCAAAATGTAGAAGGTATTGGCGATGCCCACGCCTTCGATTAATGCGTTCATAATCGGGCTTGCAATCATCGAAGCAAAGCCGAAGCCCATAATGGCGAGACCTGTAGCCAGACCGCGACGATCCGGAAACCATTTGACAAGGGTAGATACAGGTGTGATATAACCTACTCCAAGACCAATCCCTCCAAGAACGCCGTAGCATAAATAGAGGAGCGGCAGACTGCTTAGCTGGATAGCCAGACCAGATCCGATGATTCCGACACCAAAAAAGATGGAGGCAAGTGTACCTGCCTTGCGCGGGCCGTGCTTTTCTACGTAGTGGCCGAGAAAAGCAGCAGACAGCCCCAAGAAAAGGATGGCGATACTAAAGGTGAACTGGACATCTGTCAATCCCCACCCAAACTGCTTGGTGATCGGCTTCGTAAACACACTCCATGCATAAACGGAACCGATCGAAATGTGGATCCCAACCGCGGCTAGTGCAATCAACCAACGATTTTTCGCGTGTTGCCCCATGTGACACATCTCCTTTACGATGAAAGATAATGGCCCGGCTACTATTCACCGGAGCTGCATTCTAAAAAAAGAAAAACTGCTGCGCTCACCCACGCTCTGCTTTTCGCTGCATGCAAAAAGAGAGAATGTGGTGAAACACAGCAGTTAATCATCAGCAGGAACGCTACTTCAGCATCAACCAGCAAGTGTTCACTATTCAAATGAAAGCGAGGAACGAAATAAACCGGTGACAGGATCGCTATCCCGTATCAATTCCATTCTCGGATATACAAGAGTTGAAATCATGAAAATTTTGTGACAATGTAAATCTCAAATAGTATACTACCATGTAAGCGCTCACTCTACAATATATTCCTCTAAAATAAACGATTTCATCCTAATTGTTTTTTAGCAAAAAAGGAGGCCATCATGACAAAGCTCGAAAAGACGATCCACCGACCGGTGCTGAAAATTTCCTTCGATCGGCATACGTGGGAAGAGGACGAGATCGTCACGGAATACCCGCTGACGATCTTTTTAAACGACGAGGAGTTCGCAACCATCGTCTGTACCCCCGCTGATCTCGAGGAGATGGTCATCGGTTTCCTCGCAGCAGAGGGCGCCATCAAAAGCTTTGAGGAAATCAAGCAGCTCGTTATCGATGAGGCGCAGGGCTTTGCCTATGTGGATCTGCACAAGGAAACGATCCTCTCGCAAAGCTTTTATTCCAAGCGCAGAATTACTTCCTGCTGTGGTAAGAGTCGGCAGTCGTTTTACTTTTTCAGTGACGCCCGTACCGCCAAGCCTGCGGAAGGTGCCATCTCCATCACCCCTGGGCAATGCATGCAGCTCATGCGCGAGCTGCAATCCTCGTCCGACATCCACCGCCAGACAGGTGGGGTTCATAACGCAGCACTATGCACAGCCGATCAGGTTTTGCTCCAGTATTCCGATATCGGACGGCACAACGCACTGGATAAGATTTATGGAAAATGTCTGCAGGACCAGATCGAGACGAAGGACAAGGTTCTGGTCTTTTCGGGGCGCATTTCCTCCGAGGTGCTGTTGAAGGCAGCCAAAATCGGCGCAGCGGTCATCCTGTCCAAATCTGCACCTACCGATCTCGCACTACAGCTGGCCGAGGAGCTGAACATCACGGCGGTCGGCTTTATCCGCCAAGACAAAATGAACGTCTACACCCACGCGCATCGAATTGAGGTTACGCCGAATTAGGGCATGGAGGAGGAGCTTACCTTGTCTGTTCAAGCCATACTCTTTGATCTGGATGGGACCTTGTTGGATCGGGAGTTTCCCCAGACATTGTGTGCCGTTTCCCAATCTGTTACCTACCTTGACGCAAATCAAAGCGGCCGGTGTGAAGCTCGGGTTAATCTCAAATGGCTTTGGTGATTTTCAATTCGCGAATCTCCAAGCACTGTGTATCGATCATCTTTTTGACGAAATCCTCATTTCAGAATGGGAAGAGCTGCGCAAGCCGTGCCGTCGGAATGAAGGCCATCTGGAAACGAAACGAGCTGTTTGACCAGGAAGTCGAAGTCGAGGCAGATGCTTGCATAGACGATTTGAGTGAAATACTCCGTTGGCTGCTTCCCAGTTCCAGGCAAGCATGAGCTGCTATGAAAGTTTCGGAGAAGGCTATCCGTCTTCTCTTTTTCTCTTTTTCTCCAATGCGAGTGCGGTCTGATACTCCTCGGGCGTGTTTGCATTAAAGGCGGCCCATTCGTCGAGAAGATCTTCGGGAGTGGTATGTACGCGCAGCCTGTCGAGTGTGTGCATGACCCGGTATTGACCTTCAAGCAAGGCTTGCTCCCACAACGGCTGAGTCCTGCGGTGATACAAGGCACATAAAGGATGGAGCCTTCCGTTTTGTTTGACGGCCACGACATCCCAGTCTTTCCAGCCTTTTGCGAAATGAATGAGCTTTTCCATCTGCCCTCGATCCATAAAAGGAAGATCACAGGATAAAAGGAGCAGCACGTCTTCCTCTGTTGCACGAAAGGCAGTCACGATGCCGCTGACGGGACCGGCTGACGGAACCAGGTCAGGTGTGACTTGCACCTCGGCTGACTTGATGTCTTCCCTTTTCAATCGCTCAGGAGTATTGGAAACCACCAGGCACTCCAGCCCCAGCGCCCTCACTTCCTTGATCAGCTCGCTTAGAATGGTTCCGCCCCGCCATCGCAGCAGTTCTTTTGGCGTTCCCATTCTGCTGCTTTGTCCGCCAGCGAGAATGACCGCTTTCATTGCTTTTCCTTGCATGTGCCCCTCCGTTCTCCTGCGTACAGGCGACGATCTTCCCACTACTTTTTCTTACATGGGTTCCTTTGTCAAGCATGCCCACTCCTGAAAATAGACAAAAGCTTGGGATTTCCCCAAGCTTTGTTTTAATGAAATCTGCTTTCCGTATAAAAGAGAGGTTAATTGTCGTCCTCTTCTTCTTCGTCGCCTTCTTCGTCTTCTTCTTCGTACTCTTCTTCATCGCGTTCATCGATGTTCAACATACTGCCAACCTCCTCCTGTGTAATCACTAATATTCATACGAAAAAAACCGCATCTTGTTTGTATGTTTGTCCTCTCTCAGTAGCCTGTTTTTTTTTTCAATGATCTTCTCTAGGCGGGTTGACATCGTTCGATATTAGTTTATAATAAGTATTAATCAATAATAATTATAAATAAGGAGAGATTCTAATATGAAAACAACTGTTGAAGTAAACATCTCCACTGTCCTGAACAAACAAGTCGCAAACTGGACTGTTCTGTATACAAAGCTGCACAACTTTCACTGGAATGTAAAAGGACAGCATTTCTTTACCCTACATCAAAAATTTGAAGAGCTTTACAACGAGGCAAGTGCCCACCTCGATACGTTGGCCGAGCGCGTCCTGAGCATCGGTGGAAAGCCAGTTGCAACCCTGTCTGTTTGTCTGCAAACAGCAAGCATCGCCGAGGCCACCGGTAACGAGACCGCCGAGCAGATGGTCACAAGTATTGTTCAAGATTTCACCCTTCTGGTGGACGAGCTGAAGGATGCGATGTCTGCCGCAGAAGAAGCCGGCGACGAAGCGACCTCCGATATGCTGCTCGCCATCTCGAGCAGCCTGCAAAAACATATCTGGATGCTGAAAGCTTTCTTGCAATAACTTAACTGACAACCATTACGGCTCGGGCAGGTCCTCCTCCCTCTGCCTGAGCCTTTAAAGGGGAATATTTTCAAATAGAAAAAGGGCTCGTGCGGCTTGCACGTTGCCCTTTTTTACTTACAAAGAGAAGGTCAGCTTTCGACCATCCTTCTCAATTTTCACTTGGGGTAAATATTTCAGCGACTTTTGGACACCTATGTACGGACTTGCAAAGTCTACCTTATGTCGCTTTTTCAATTCATCACAAAGCTCCACCAATGACATCGGCATCATCGACTCTCGCAGCAAGTCCTCGATGTGCTGCGCTACTTCGAGATAGTTATGCCGTATGTGAGCTTTTCTTATTTTCATTCTTCTCGTCAGTTCCACAGGGATTTCATCTGCTGCAGTGGCTGCCTCTTCCTCGGCATCCTCACTGCCCCCCATTCCTTCCTGGCCATCCAACTCCCGGATTCGAATTAAGATCTGTTTGATGTCCATTCCTAGCTGCTTATCCTGATCTACATACTGCCGGCGCAGTACCGTACGTTGTTCCAGCAAGGATTGCAAAGTCATCTGCAACGCTTTCCGTTCGTTAAACATCGCGTAATATTTTCCCCTTTGCGTGTAAGTGTAGATATTCGTGGAATTATACTCAATGATAATATATTAAGAGCAGCTTGAAAATGGCGAAATTCAGATAATTCCTAGACGAATCATTCGGAATCCTGCCTTTTCTTTTTTCGCGCAAATGAGTACAATATTCTTGTATATCCACAGAAAGGACTGGCAACATTCCATGTTATCCCAGCGCTTACGCACAGCCCGTAAGGCAAAAGGTCTCACCCAGGAAGAGTTGGCAGAACATGTCTGCACGACAAAAGGGACGATCAGCAACTACGAGAACAACCACAGTACCCCTCCCAATGACATGCTGCGACACTTAGCTGACATCCTAAACGTCACAACCGATTGGCTATTAGGTCGCACGGACGTAGCTTCCCCAGCCTCGATTCCTGCTTCGGATTCTGGAGAAAAACGTTCGTTGGACGAGCTGTTGCAGGAAAAAATTGACGATCCTGATGATTATTACTTTTTAGATGGCTATTTAGAAGCTTCTGAAGAGGAGAAAAAGGAAATTCGCCGCTATTGGTACGATCTGAAAAAGCAATGGAAGGCTCGCCATGTCAGGGAAGATCGCTCTCCTTCCTTGTTCGACATCACGGAAAATTTGAAAAAAAAATAGCCCCAGAAACGGGGTTTTCTTTTCCACCCAAAACAGAACGTACGTTCCGAATAGATACAGGAGGTTTCAGATGCTTGCTGCTATTCTACAGGAAATTGGTGAGCCAAAAACATGGCTGGAAAGTCGCGTCTACCTGCTGCTGCAGCACCTCAGGATAGAAGAACCGGAGCAGATCGATTTGCATCGTCTCTGTTCCACCTACGGGATCGAAATTTGGGAGCTGGATGGCCGCAGCAGAGCGCATGCTCACCCGACGATTGCCGATCGTTATGTCATTGCGGTTGATGAGCGTCTTGATCACACTCACAAGCGCGTGAAAATTGCCCATGAGCTGGGGCATTTGCTGCTCCATGTAGGAGTTCAGCCCCACAGCCATGCCTGGATGATCGACTGGCAGGAGTCGCAAGCCAATCACTTCGCTGAACATTTGCTGCTTCCCCTTTTCATGATTCCTCCCCTGCTTGCTGAATGCAACCGCTATCAAGCTCCCGCGTATTTGGCAGAGCGCTTTCAGGTTCCTTTGTCGCTCGCCCGCTGCCGGTTTGATCGCGTATTGTCGCGTCTGCACGCAAAGGGCTTGCCTATTTTCTGGTAGGCATTGTTATAGAAGGAGGCTTTTTCGTTGAAACACGTATTTATTGCAGGCGATGCTTACAGCACGCATTTTTTTGAGATGGATCTGGAATCTGACGAAGAGCTGTCCCTCTTGCCCTCCCTGCGTGTAGCCAGCTACCATACCGCTCGATTTGCTCTCATCATGCGTGATCATGGACTTGC
Organism: Brevibacillus centrosporus; assembly: GCF_003710815.1. GTDB lineage: Bacteria > Bacillota > Bacilli > Brevibacillales > Brevibacillaceae > Brevibacillus > Brevibacillus centrosporus. The sequence goes on along the minus strand of NZ_RHHP01000039.1, from coordinate 43,307 downwards.
AGGAATCGGAATTTTCCCGGGCAATGCTCTCTTGATCAGCGACTACTCGCTGGAACCCATCATCGGCAGACCTGTGCTGGTTCGTCAGGAGGGACAATTTCTCGTTCGGATCGCAGCTGATGTCAACCCTGTGGAGTGCTGCTTCACTACGACCCGCAATGAGGATTCTCCTCTCATTCTGCCATCGGAAAACATACGGATCGTCGGCGTTATCTCGGGAATTCTTCCTCTGGAAGACGATTGACCGCCGTCTGCAGCCATTCCTTGATCACTGCTACGGTTTGCTGCCATTGCTCCTGTGGCGTAATCACGGCAGGCTGATCGCCCTCTTGAAAGCCATAGCTGCCAAACTGGGAGTGGTTTCCCCCTTCGATGGTCATGTAGCTCGTGCTATCTGGCAGGTAGCTCTTGGCCGCTTCGTACGCCTGTCGATCGACGACACCATCCCGCGAGCCCAGCAAGGACAGCACAGGAAACCTGCTTTCCTTCAAATCCCCTTTTTTATCCGGGTAAGCTGCCAGAAAAAAGACGCCCGCGATACGATCTTGATGATTCACGGCATATCGTGCAGCCATGACACCCCCGAGCGAATGTCCCCCGATCACGAACGACTGATGCGGATAGGCCTTCAGCACTTGATTGGCCCTCTCTGCGTCACTCACGGCCAGATTCAGCGGCATCCTGGCGATGAATACGCGATAGCCGTCTCCCGCAAGCGAACGAGCGAGAGGGGCGTAGCTCTCAGGCTTTATCAAGGCTCCCGGATAAAGAATAATGCCCGGCTCACGTGTCTCCCCGCCTTCAAAGACCAACCAATCCCCTGTATCGATGACCGTGATACCTTCTCCCCCCTGCATTGCCGACTTGGCTGCCTGATCAGGCGGGTAAGGCCGCAAATACCAGATAGCTGCACAGGCGGCGATCAGTACGACGAGAACAAAGCCCTGCAGCCACCTCTTGCGATAACGCCCCACGCTGTCACCTCATTTCCGATCCCATACCGTTTGCTTTTTATTATGTCTCAATTTGGGTCATCATGTGCCCATTTTCCTTTGAAGCGTGCTTTTTGCTGAAATTACGATCCGATCAGCTTTTTTCCAGAGGCACCTCGGCGGCTTGCAAAGCGCGCATACAGAAAGGGGTAATCAATGTGCCGAGCGCAATGACGGTGAAAGCCACCCCCCAATTGCCGTGATCGAGAAACAACCCAAAAACAGCTGGCGAGATAATCGTAAAGCTGAAGCCCAAAACGGATTGCACCCCGAGTGCCACGCCGAGTACCTCCGGGTCGGTAATATCCGCGATCGCCTTATTGTAGATAGGAGAGTCGGCGATAATCGTAAAGCCGTAGAGCAAGGCAACCGCGACAACCAGCCAGATGGGAGCGAGGAGCATCCACCCAATAGAAAAAGAGCAAGCAATGCTAAGCAAAATAAACAGACGGATGGCTCGTACATTTCCCCAACGATCGGAAAGCATTCCTCCGAAATAGGTGGCGATCCCGCCGATCATCACGATGCTCGAAGCACTGAGGTTCCCCCAGGTAAGCGCATTAACGATCCCTTTTTGCTGGTAAAAATAGACCATAAACGGTCCGATCCACGCCCACATGGCATAGAGCTCCCAGCAGTGACCCGCATAGCCGAAGTTGACCAGCAAGTTCCTTTTGGCCACTATTTTTTTAAGCAGGGCAAGCGTCACAGGCGTCGAGGAAAGCGACACAACCGGTATTTTGGACATCAGGATCAAGACACACGACAGAATCGCAGCGCAAGAGGTGACCAGGATGACCCCTTGCCAGCCCCATGCATTTTGCAGGACGCCTGAAACAAACAAAGAAAATCCCGATCCAACCACGAGGGAGCCTACAAAGATCCCCATCGCTTTTCCACGCGAAGCTGGCGGGGACAGCTGTGCCACCATCTTCATCCCTGGCACGTACACACCCGCAATCCCGATCCCTGAGAGCAGGCGTAAAATCATGGCCGACCAAAAGCCTTCTGCAAAGGCCGCAAAAAGCAGTCCGCTGATTCCCGCCACCAATGAGCCGTAGGCAAACGAATATTTGGGGTTGTACTTATCACTGGCAAAGCTGTAAAAAATAACGGCAAGCACATAGCCCAGATGAAAGGTCGCAACGATGATCCCAGACTGTGTTGAGGAGAGCTGCCACTGCTCTTGAACGAGAGGCATAATGGCAGAAAAGTTAAACCAGACTTGCATGGAAAGAAACTGAGCGATCGATAGCAGCCAAAGCACGCGTTGGTTCATCGGAGCCTCCCTGTCTTCGGGCGAAACGCAGCTGCGCCTCACCCTTTTTCTTTTTCCTTTTGCCGTTCACGAAACCGTCGTACCTTCATGATGTTTCCGCACATCTTGTCGTCGCACCAGCGCCGTACGCGATTGCGGCTCTCATCAAAAAAGATCCACTGACAATCCGGATTGTCGCATATTTTGATCCGGCTGGCTTCTTCATGTACGAGAAGATCTACAAACGAACGGGCAATTCGAGACATGACAAGCTCCCAGCCATGCACAGGGGTCACTTCTTCCAGATGATAGCCCCCCTCGTCATGCAGCAAACGCGGGTAAAAAGGCGCAAGAGCAAGCACCAGATTGAATGCCTCCAGATCCTCTGGGACCACGGCTTCCCCGCGAACCGTACACTCCGTCATTCGTCTCATACACTCCCGCAAATTCAGCAGCTTGGCTCCCATTTTTTGCTCGACAGGCAAAGGAGCTTGCAGATTCCACTGCTGCAAAAAATCAGCTACCCATCCCTCCTTCTCCAGCCTGTTTTCTCTGCGGCCAGAACCACGCCAATCACGCCAGTCACTATTCAAAAAATCGATGCATAACCATTCCATTTCTGCAGTCCCCATCTCTTTTCCACACGCTTGATTTCTCTCTTGTTTCCAGTATTCGGTTATGATATGTTTTAACTGTAACGATCAAAATGATTTTCGTAAGTTACAAACATTTGTGTCTTTGCCTTATTATACCGCTGCACCAATCTGTTTTACAGACGAGGAGGATGGACAAATGAGTCGTAAAGAATTGCTGCTGCAAAACTGGATGTATACGTATGAACAGGAAGACTGGTATCCCCCTTTGCGCGATGCACTAGCTGGCGTGACGGCTGCCCAGGCAAGCTGGCGTCCAACCGGCGAAGCAGCAAACACGATCTGGGAAACGGTCAGTCATCTGCTGTTCTTCAAAGAACGACTGCTGCACCGACTCTTGGGCACGGAGTTTCCCCTTTCGGCAGAAACCAATGACGATACGTTTGTGCCTTCTGGCGGTGCCGCGGATGAGGAGGCTTGGGAAAAAACAATGCAGCGCATGGAGGATGTTCATCGTCAGATTCAGGAAAAACTGGCTTCCTTGAGCGAACATGATCTCGATCAAGCTCTACCTTCCATTCCCGCCAGCCAAAGCGTCATGAGCATCATGCTGCACGATGCCTTTCACACGGGACAAATCATTCAAATCCGCAAGCTGCAAGGCTCCTGGCCTGCTAAACGGACCTTCCTGTAGAAACGATCCCGATTTTTTCTAATTGATTCCTGATGCAAAATTTTATATAGTTTATGAATAAATCAATTTCATATAATCATCCTCATCAATTCACGGTGAGGATAGAGGTCGCGGCTTTTATAGTATTCTGTACGAGATTCAGACGAAATCTAAGACTACAGAAGAGGGAAAAGCCGCCGAAGTCCATTGTGCATCGCTGTGCTCATGGGCTGGGTCTGTTCTCGAAAGGGACAGAACTGTCACGTTTGCTTGCCCGGCAAACGTGGTGCGCTATCTTCAGTGAAGACATGGTGGGGATTGGCTAATACCGCCCTGTGCCATTCTTTGGCTTTGAGGCGGTTTTTTGTTTTTGTCCTCCCTGTCTACAAACACCCTAGAGAAAGGTCGTGCATCACAAGAATGTCAGACAATCAATTGCAACGAGGCCTGAAAGCTCGCCATCTGACGATGATTGCCATCGGCGGTTCCATCGGTACGGGACTATTTCTCGCGAGCGGCGGCTCTATTCATACGGCGGGTCCTGGCGGAGCTCTGGCAGCCTATATCGCCATCAGTATCATGGTGTACTTCCTGATGACCAGCCTCGGGGAAATGGCAGCCTTTATGCCTGTCTCCGGTTCCTTCAGTACGTATGCCACCCGCTTTGTCGATCCGTCATTGGGCTTTGCACTCGGCTGGAACTACTGGTACAACTGGGCGATTACCATCGCTGTCGAGCTGTCGGCAGCTGCCCTGATCATGAAGTATTGGCTGCCGGATGTTCCGTCGATTATTTGGAGCGCCCTGTTCCTCGTCCTCATGTTTGTTATCAATGCCCTATCCGTAAAGTCTTTCGGTGAGTCGGAGTATTGGTTTGCTCTGATTAAAGTCATTACAGTCATCGTCTTTATCGTCATCGGTGTGCTGATGATTTTCGGCATCATGGGCGGACAGGCAGTCGGATTCACCAACTTTACCAAAGGAGAAGCGCCTTTTAACGGTGGCTTCATGGCGATTCTCGGCGTCTTCATGATCGCCGGATTCTCCTTTCAAGGTACAGAGCTGGTCGGTGTCGCGGCAGGCGAAAGTGAAAATCCGGCTCGCAGCATCCCCAAAGCGATCCGCCAAATCTTCTGGCGCATCCTGCTGTTCTACATTCTGGCGATCCTGATCATTGGATTGTTGGTACCGTACGACAACCCGAATCTGATCAGTGGGGACATCACCAATATTGCCATTAGTCCTTTTACCATCGTGTTTGAAAAGGCAGGCTTCGCCTTCGCTGCATCGGTTATGAATGCGGTCATTCTTACCTCCGTGCTGTCGGCAGGAAACTCAGGAATGTATGCCTCGACCCGGATGCTGTGGGTCCTCGCCAAAGAAGGAAAGGCTCCCAAATGGTTTGCAAAGGTAACCCGCAGCGGTGTTCCGATCAACTCGCTGATCGTGACCGCACTCGTCGGGGCACTCGCCTTTTTATCCTCGCTCTTCGGGGAAGGCGCTGTGTACGTGTGGCTGCTGAATGCCTCCGGGATGTCCGGCTTTATCGCCTGGCTGGGAATCGCAGTCAGCCATTATCGCTTTCGCAAGGCGCTCCTCGCCCATGGCCGCGATTTGTCCGAGCTTCCTTACCGTGCGAAATGGTTCCCGTTTGGCCCGATTTTCGCCTTCATCATCTGCTGTGTGGTCATTGTCGGTCAAAACTACACGGCGTTTACAGGGGAGGCCATCGACTGGAACGGCGCTATGGTCTCCTACATCGGCTTGCCTTTGTTCCTCGTAGTCTGGCTGGTGTACAAGTTCAGCAAGAAGACCAAGCTGGTTCCCCTCGAAAAAGTGGACTTCAGCATGGACGAGAACACCCATTAGCATCAGAAAACTTGGCTAATAATCTTATACATCTGACTGTATGAAAGAAGCTCCCGGTCTCCCACTTCCCTGAAATGGTTGACCAGGAGCTTTTTATTTGATCATTTGGCCGTATAGCGAGCTGGCAGGCTCTCCTGCGAAAAGCGGATCCATTCCCGCATGGCAAAGGACTGGTAGGCGTTTTTCCGCCAAATCATCCCGAGATGCCATTTGAGCGAGGAATTCACCAACGGAAGGATGCGAAAACGCTCTGTGTCCAGCTCGCTGCAAATCGTTTCGGGCAATAGGGTGATCCCGATATGGGCGGCGACCATTTCACTGAGAAAATCCCATTGGGAGCTTTTGTAGACGACGTGGGGGTGGAAGCCGGCCCTCACGCATTCATCCACGATCCGGTTATGCAGTGCGAAGTCCTCGTGAAAAAGCAGGAACCGCTCTCCCTCCAAATCGCTGAACGGCACCTCGGACCGATCGGCAAAAGGATGGGAAGGATGCACAACCAGCATGATGTTTTCGTTTACGAACGAATAGTAGTCAAAGACGCCCTCTCTCGTCGGCAGCAGAATCACTCCGCAATCGAGAATGCCTGCGTCCACATCCGCCTCTACCTTATTGGAACCCGCCTCGAACAGCTCCAGACGAATCCCTGGATACTGATCGCAAAACTGTCCGATCAGCTGCGGGAAAAAGCTCGCTCCGACCATAGGCGGCAATCCGATCCGCAGACGCCCTCTTTTCAGATCCATCAGCTCATTAATATGGACCGTCATGTTTTCGAACGATTTGACCATCACCTCCGCCTGCGAGAACAGGACCCACCCGGCATCGGTTAAAGAGACCCGCTTCCCAACCCGCTCGAACAGCTCAACACCGATCTCCTCTTCCAGATTTCGGACCATCTTGCTGATAGTCGGCTGGGTGATATACAAGGCTTGTGCTGCTTTCGTAAAGCTGTTGTGACGGGCCACTTCCAAAAAATATTGCAAATGACGGATATCCACCTGACACCCCTCCGCGAAACGATAGATATCGTGAATGCGAATAATTCTATATATGCATTTTACCTATAGTTTAGGACGATGTACACTTTTCCTAGAGGGAGAGGGACATCTTGAGAAAATGGCTCAAAATTATTGCACAAACTGGATTTTTCGTGATCGTTTCCATACTGATGAACATTCTAGTGGAATGGCTCGACATCGCGATTCCTGGCAGTATCATCGGCATGTTTCTGGTGTTTTTCCTGCTGCAGATGAAGTGGATTCGCCTGGAGTGGATTGACGCCGGAGCGAGCTTTCTGTTGGCAGAGCTGCTGCTGTTTTTCATCCCGCCATCAGTGGGAATTATTTCGTACCAAAATCTGATGCTCCATGAAGGCTTTCAAATCTTTATCGTCATCGCATTTGGCACAGCCATCGTCATGGCCGCAAGCGGTCTTTTGGCACAGCGCATTGCCAAACGGAAGGAGCATTCACAATCATGATTGGCGGAATCTTAGGCTTCTTCATCACTATCTTTCTTTATCTGATTGCCAAAAGGCTCTATCGCTACAAACCGATTCTTTTGTTTTCACCTTTGCTGTTCACCCCTGTCGCACTGGTCTTTCTGATCCTCGGCACTCATACGGCATACGAAGCCTACAACGCAGGTGGAAAATGGCTGGCGTACATGCTGCAGCCTGCTACCATCGCATTCGCGGTACCGCTCTACAAGCATTTTCCGTTGCTGAAAAAACACGCTTCACAAATCGTAGTCAGTGTCACAGCAGGCTCTGCAGTCGCCGTCGTCTCTTCCGCCTTGCTGGCCTTGCTGATGCATGTAGACAAACAGGTCATGTTCAGTCTGATCCCGCGGTCCATCACTACACCGATCGCCATGAATGTGTCTGAAATGATTGGTGGTGTCCCTTCGATCACAGCTGTCCTCGTCCTGATTACAGGGCTGCTCGGCTCGGTGATCGGTCCGTACATCATTTCCTATCTGCGCATTCAGGATGACATCGCCCGTGGGGTTCTTCTGGGTACGAGCGCACACGGGGCAGGGACGTCCAAAGCCTTTGAAATCGGCTCATTGACCGGAACGGTTTCCAGTATTTCCATGATCCTGGCTGCATTGGTTACACAGCTCGTCACGACGATCGTTGTATAAACGAAAAAGGCAATCCCTTTCGCGGGGACAGCCTTTTTTCAATTTCTGCTTATTTTTTCAAACGATACGGTACGGTCGCGATCTTCACATCCTGCCGGGCAAACAAATACGCCCGCAAGAAAAAGCTGGTCTGGTTATGCAGCAGATTATGCCACCAACGCTTTGTGATGAACTGTGGGATCATGACCGTCACATGATCCGTATCGGCTTTCTTCCACTCCACGGTATCGATGAACTTGAACAGCGGCTTGATGATACTTCGATAATGAGAGCGCAGAACGATCAGGCGTACTCCTGGATTCCACAGCTCCCATTTTTCCTCCATCTTTTTGATGTCCTCATCGCTGAAGCCCACGTAGACGGCCACGATGTCATCAGACAGTGACTGCGCGTAGCTGATGGTATTTTTCACTACCTGCGATATACCCGCCACCGGAATCACGATGACGCTGCCTTTTGCCTGAGGCTTGTCGGTCGTGATGTCCAGTCTCAGCTCGCTTGCCAAGTCCTGATAGTGACCGTTGATTTTGCGAAAGATAAAAATCACGATCGGTAGAAAAATGAAGATCGTCCAGACTTGGGAAAATTTCGTGATCAGGAATATCAAGCAGATCGTCAGCGTAGTCAGCATCCCAATCGTATTGATGAGAAAAGGAACCAACCATCCAGCAGACTTTTTCGTCACCCACCGCTTCATCATCCCGGCTTGCGACAGTGTAAATGGGATGAAGACACCGAGCGCATACAGCGGAATCAGATTCTCAGTTTCTCCGCCAAACGAAATCACTAAAATCGCGGACAGAATGCCGAGAAAAATGATCCCGTTGGAGAAGCCGAGCCGATCCCCTCGGACCATGAACATGTTTGGCATAAACCGGTCCTTGGCCAGCATAAAGGCGAGCAGGGGAAACGCTGCAAAAGCAGTATTCGCTGCCAGGAACAGGATAAGAGCCGTAACGGCCTGGATAAAATAATACAGGACCCCTCTGCCAAAGACAGCGGATGCGATTTGCGAAACGACTGTTTCCTTCGCGCTGGGAGCGATGCCAAAGACGTAAGCCAGCAAGCTGATGCCCATAAACATCACGCCGAGAATCAGCCCCATCATGATCAAGGTCAGGGCTGCATTTTTCGGAGCCGGACTTCGGAAGTTGGGAATCGCATTGGATACCGCTTCTACGCCGGTCAAAGCTGAACAGCCTGAGCTGAATGCCCGCAGCAGCAGAAAGAGCGTAATTCCCGGGACAGCAGCGCCGTAGACAGGCGCGTGCGCTTGGACGTTGCCCGTCAACCATTGATAAGCACCGCCCAAAATCAAGAGAAAAATCGCGACGACAAACAAATAGACCGGGTACATCAGAATCGTCGCTGACTCGGTGATCCCCCTCAGGTTCAGGATCGTTACGGAGATGATCATGAGCAGCGCAATCAGGACACGATGATCATGCAATATCGGAAACGCTGAAGTAATCGCGTCTGTCGAAGCCGAGGTACTCACGGCTACGGTCAAAATGTAATCGACGAGCAGCGATCCGCCAGCCACCAGTCCAGTCGATGTGCCAAAGTTGTCTTTGGCAACGATATACGCTCCGCCGCCGGTTGTATAAGCAAAGATCGTCTGGCGGTAAGATAAAATAAGAATGGTTAAAAGTCCCGCAACCGCAATGGAGATCGGAATGGAATACCATAGCGCAGCAGCTCCGAGCGTAACTAACACAAGCAGAATTTGCTCGGTACCATAGGCCACAGAAGATAACGCATCAGATGACAAAACGGCTAATGCCTTGACCTTCGAGAGCTTTTCTTCACCCAGTGCGTTTGACTTCATCGGTCTCCCGATTAAAAGTCGTTTCAACCCCATTATCATGCTGATCTCCTCACATACTTTTTCAGATAGTTTCTCCTCTTGATGTAGACAGCTTCCACTCAGATATTTCCTAAACCCCCTCCTTTTTCCGAAAAAAAGAACAAAAAAGAAGCCAAACGAGAAGGAAACTCACTTGGCTTTCAGGGCATAGCGAAATTAGGCTATGTCATTTATACACAAAGTAAATGTTGCCTCTCTTGGTACGCTTACGGAGTTAGCTGACGGATTCGGGTGTAAGAGTCACCCTACTCGAAATCTTCAAGATTCACCCCATGTGGCACGACAAGTCCCTCCACGTTTGGTTCCCCCGCTCCCATTCAAAAATGGGACTCAGCGAATCGGTTACTTCCATTTGTCTTTATCACGAAACAAATATTACTCCCGTAGGAAGCGCTTGTAAAGATCTAATTCTCTTCATTTTTGATCATAAGAAAACCTCTATCGAGGCCACCTCAAGGAGGAGCGATGCGGGTAGGGGTTTCGGCACTTGGCCTACATGGAGCAAAACGATCAGCATTCGGGATGAGGCTTTGATGGGGCGAGAAGAGAAACAAAAAGAGTCCTCAAAAGAAAGCGACCCTTCTTTCGAGAACTCTTCTTCTATATATATGGGACAGCCTACGACAGTTTCCCCATCAAACGCTCCATCCGCTCCAGCGCTTTTTTCAACTGCTCCATGGATGTCGCATACGAGCAGCGGATATGACCATTACCGCTTTCGCCGAATACATCGCCCGGAACGACAGCTACTTTCTCTTCCATTAACAGCTTCTCGGCAAACTCGGCCGAGCTCAGCCCTGTAGATGCGATCGAAGGGAACGCGTAGAACGCACCATCCGGCTCGTGGCAGCTCAGCCCGATTTCACGGAAGCCATCCACGACGTAATTGCGGCGTTGGCGATAGCTCTCGATCATCCGTTCCATGTCCGAGCGTCCGTGACGCAGCGCCTCCAGTGCTGCCATCTGCGCCATCGTCGGTGCACACAGCATGGTATATTGATGAATTTTCAGCATCCCTGCCAGCAGATCAGGGGTGGCGCAGACGTAGCCGAGGCGCCAGCCTGTCATGGCAAACGCTTTGGAGAAGCCCGAGATCAGAATCGTGCGGTCCTTCATTCCCGGAAGCGCCGCGATGCTGTCGTGCATGCGTCCGTACGTCAGCTCGGCGTAAATCTCATCGGAAATCACCAGCAGATCGTGCTTCTCGATGATAGGCAGCAAGGTTTTCCACTCTTCAGCGGTCATCGTGCCGCCTGTCGGATTGTTCGGATAGCAGAAAATAATCGCTTTGGTCCGTGGCGTGATGTGCGTCTCCAGCTCCTGTGGTGTCAGCTTGAACTGGTTTTCCATCGTCGTCTTCAGGAACACTGGCACCCCGCCAGCCAGGCGAATGACCGGCTCGTAGGATACGTAGCACGGCTCGACGACCAGCACTTCATCTCCCGGATCCAGGATGGCGCGCAGCGCGATATCGATCGCCTCGCTGGCTCCTACTGTCACCAAAATCTCCTTCTCCGGATGATAGCTGACGGAAAAACGCTCCTCCAGATACTTCTGGATCTCTACCCGCAGCTCGAGCATACCCGCGTTGGATGTGTAGGCGGTATGGCCGCGCTCCAGTGACGAGATCGATGCTTCGCGCATGCGCCAAGGAGTGACAAAATCAGGCTCCCCGACCCCGAGTGAAATGACTCCCTCCATCGAGGCTGCCAGATCGAAAAAACGGCGAATTCCCGATGGCTTCAGGGAAGCGACTGTAGACGACAAACGGCTTTTTACGGATAGCTGCGTACTCATGGAGTTACCACCATTCTGCGATCTTCATCGCGATCTTCCAATTCAATCCCATCATGCTTGTAGCGTTTCAAGATAAAGTGAGTGGCCGTCGAGACTACGGAGTCGAGCGTCGCCAGCTTTTGCGAAACGAACGTCGCGACTTCCCGCATCGTCTTTCCTTCCAGCACCACGGACAAGTCGTAGCTCGCGCCTGACATCAGGTATACGGCTTTTACTTCTGGAAAACGGCAGATGCGCTCCGCTACCTCATCAAAGCCAACGTCGCGCTTGGGCGTTACCTTCACGTCGATCATCGCATTGACGTACGGATGATCCTCTACCCGCTCCCAGTTGATCAGTGCGGGGTATTTGACGATGACTTTTTCCTCTTCCAAAGCGGCGATCGCCTTTTCGATCACCTCTGTTGGCTCTGCCAGCATTTTACCGATTTGCTCGGCTGACATGCGGCTGTCCTCTTCCAGCAAGTGCAGAAGTTCCCGCTGCTTTTTCGAATCCATAACCCACCACTCCATTCTCTCTACGTATGTCTTTTAAAAATCAAAAAGCCCCAGCAATCACATCCATGGCTCACATGAACGTGATTGCTGAGGCGAAGGTATCGCGGTACCACTCAGCTTTTTTCCCCTTTTCGCAAAAGGGAAACTTTGGCAGTCATTACTGACATGCGCCTGATAACGTAGGCTAATCGCTGCTTTCTACTCAATTTCAAAAGCAGAGCTCCAAGGTGGCTTTCAAAAAGAGTTCGCGGCCGCCCTCCCAGCTTACAGGCGACTCTCTGGACGTCAAATCCCTTTTTTACTTTCCTTTTCACGGCGTTTCTTCCGTATGGGTCTTATACGTTTTCTTGAATGTCTCAGATTATAGAAAGGTTTTGCGCTGTTGTCAACCGACATCTTTTTGGGATGTCCGGCGAGTGCAGCACTGGCGCGTGAAAAAAGAATAACGTGATCATGACAGGAAAAATAGTTGATCAACAAAATAAATGTCCATTCATTTTCAGCAAGATTCCCTCTGTTTTCCCCTCCCATAACGAAGCAGGCATGCCCTTCCAATCTGTGGCATAATGGGAGGTACTCAGAACAGAAGAACGCAAAGTGGGGAGTAGCATGAATCGTAATTTCGGCGTCATAGATCTAGGCTCAAACACTGCCAGATTGGTCGTCTACGAGCAAGATTCACAAGGTCTCGTGACAGAAGTGGACAATATCAAACGCGGACTGCGACTCAGCAATCATGTGCAAAACGGCCGCATGGATGAAGAGGGGATCACCAAGACCATCGACTGCATGCGACAATTCAAAGATCTGCTGGAAGCAAGAAATATAAGGGACATCATTGCCGTAGCAACTGCTGCCGTACGCCAGTCGGATAACGGCAGCGAGCTGATCGATCGAATATCCAAAGAAACAGGAATCAGCGTCCGCGTCCTCGGCGGCGAAGACGAAGCTCGCTACGGCTATCTCGCCGTCGTAAACAGTATGAGCATCGACGAAGGGATCACCATCGATATCGGCGGGGGGAGTACGGAAGTCACCTTTTTTTCCAACCGCGAGCTTCTGGCCTCTCACAGCTTTCCTTTCGGGATCGTCTCCCTGACGCGCATGTTTTTGCACAGCGAGGTACCGACTGCTGAGGAACTCTCTTCGCTGGAGCATTTCTTGAGCACTGCCTACTCCTCCTGCCCTTGGCTGCTAAACAGGCATTGTCCGGTCATTGCCATCGGCGGCACAGCCCGAAATCTAGCCAAAATTCATCAGCGGGCCGTGCAATACAGCATGGACAGCTTCCACCACTACCCGCTCGATACCGAGCAAGTAGTAGGGATATTGGAGCAGCTCAGTCTGCTTACACTCGAAGAACGCAGACAGGTCCCCGGAATCTCCAAGGACAGGGCAGATGTGATTCTTGCTGGCATCACTGTGTTTGAGAGCCTGCTTCGTCATGCAGGAAGCCCAGAGCTGATCGTCAGCAACAAGGGGCTGCGCGACGGGATATTATCCGAAGCCGTCTGGGGAACCGCCGCTCCGACCTCCATCCGGGTGGTGCATGAGCGAAGCATCGACCAGTTCATGAACCGCTATCAGGTCAACAAGCCGCACGCCATTCACGTCAGCAAGCTCTCCTTGTCGCTGTTCGATCAGCTCCAGACGTTTGGTCATCACACGTATGGGCAAGGGGAACGCGATCTGCTGGAGGCAGCCGCACTCCTGCACGATGTGGGGCGTACAATCAACGTCCATGAAGCTTCCGAGCATACGTTTTATTTACTGTCGCACGTACTTTTGGCAGGGTACACCCATCGGGAAAGACTCCTGATGGCCATGATTGCCTCTTTTAAAAGCAACAAGCTTCTGCAAAGCCAGCTGGCGAAGCATACGGACATCGTTTCCAAGACGGACAAGAGCCTCGTCGAAAAGCTCGGTCACCTCGTCCTGCTGGCACGGATGCTGGATCGCTCCATGTCACAGGCTATACACACGATCCGGCTGACGGATGATGACGGACCATTAACGCTCCTTTGTATGGGAAAACGAGCTGGACTTCTGGAATATTCTCTTCTGGACGAACCGCTCGCCAAGCTGAGCAAGGCATGGAAGCTGGCCATCTCTTTTCGTCCAGTCGTAGTCGATAGCCCTGCCAAACCTTAACAATCCCTTAACACTAGACTGCTATACTTGTCCTGATCAGTGGTCAATTTCCCCATTTTTCCTAAAAAGGTTGGGCCAGGATGAAGGACTTTCGCATTCCAGACTATTACATTAATCGAGAACTAAGCTGGATCGCCTTTAACGAGCGCGTGCTGATGGAAGCCAAGAGTGAGAGCAATCCTCTCTTTGAGCGTCTGAAGTTCATTGCGATCGCCAGCAGTAATTTTGATGAATTTTTCATGGTACGGGTAGCTGGATTGAAGGACCAGGTCAAAGCGGGTCTTACCAAGCCGGACAACAAGTCGGGGATGACACCGCTCGAGCAGCTGCACGCCGTGTGGGAGCGCACCCATGAAGTCATGCAGAACATGTTCGCGATCCTGCGGGAGGATATCACACCCGAGCTGCAAAAAGCAGGCATTCGCTTCCTGAAAGCGAAGCAGCTGGACGAGGAGCAGGAGGGTTTTGTACACTCATTTTTTCACCACCAGCTGTATCCGGTGCTAACCCCGATGGCCGTAGATGCCAGCCATCCGTTTCCCATGCTGTTGAACAAAAGCTTGAATCTCGCTGTTTTGCTCGAGGATGACGATGTGGACAGCGAAGGGCCCTTGTTTGCAGTGGTGCAGGTGCCCTCCGTCGTCCCCCGTTTTCTCGAGCTGCCCTCTCCTGTAGGCGAGGCGCATTTTATTCTTCTCGAGGATGTCATTTCCGTGCATATGGACAGCTTGTTTCGCGGCTACAATATCCTGGAAACATGTCCATTTCGCATCACCCGCAACGCTGATTTGACCATCGATGAGGACGAAACCGAAGACCTGCTGGAAGCAATCGAGCAGGAGCTGAGAAAACGGAAGATGGGAGAGCCTTCCCGCCTCGCAGTGGATGCGTCCATGAGCGAGTTTCTGCAAGCGACGCTCCTGGATTGGCTGGAGCTGGACGAGCCGGAAATCTATCGGTTTGACGGTCCGCTCGACCCTACCTTCTTCTTCCGCTTCCACGCGCTGGAGGGCTATGATCACCTGCGTTTCGAACCGCTTACCCCCCAGCAGCCACTGGATTTCTTTGGCGATGGTGACATCTTCTCTGCTATCGAAAGACGCGATCTGCTGCTTCATCATCCGTACGAGTCGTTTGATCCAGTGATTCGCTTTGTGCAAGAGGCTGCTGAGGATCCAAAGGTACTCGCGATCAAGCAGACGCTGTATCGCGTCAGCGGCGATTCCCCGATCGTCAACGCCTTGCTGAAAGCAGCTGACAACGGCAAGCAGGTGATGGTGCTTCTGGAGCTGAAAGCCCGCTTTGACGAAGAGAACAACATCGTCTGGGCGAAAAAGCTGGAAAACGCGGGCTGCCACGTCATCTACGGACTCGCGGGCTTAAAGACCCACAGCAAGATCACGCTCGTCGTACGTGCAGAAGAAAACGGCTTGCGCAGATACGTGCACTTGAGCACCGGAAATTACAACGACAAGACGGCGGGAACCTATACGGATATTGGAATGTTTACGGCACACGAGGACTTTGGGACAGACGCGACGCACTTTTTCAACCATCTGTCCGGCTACTCCTACCCGCCTGAATGGAAAGTCATTTCCACGGCTCCTACTGGCTTGCGTGACACGTTTCTTTCGCTCATCCAGCGTGAAATCGAAAACAGCCTTGCCGGGAAGCCGGCATATATCATAGCCAAGATGAATTCGTTGACAGATAAAGAAATTATGATGGCTCTCTATGAGGCATCCTGTGCGGGAGTCAAGATCGACCTGATCGTCCGTGGGATCTGCTGCCTGCGCCCGGGCATCCAGGGGGTCAGCGAAAACATCCGCGTCATCAGCATCGTCGGACGCAACCTGGAGCATAGCCGCATCTTTCATTTTTGTAACGGCGGCGATCCGCAAATCTATCTTTCCAGTGCAGACTGGATGACGCGAAACATGATGGCGCGTGTTGAAATTCTCTTTCCCGTCCTGCAGCGGGATTTGCGCAGAAGAATCAAAGCGCTTCTGGAGACGATGCTTCAGGACGATACCAAAGCGCATCAGCTCATGCCAGACGGCACGTACGTCCGCGTGCAGCCGAAGAGCGCGTTTCCTATGAACAGCCAGCTGTTCTTTTGGGAGGAGACGTTTATGCATAATCAAAAAAGGGAGCTCGAACTCGCCGTTCCCCGTATGAAACCGATCACGTCCCTCCTGCAGTAAACACTCCCATGTCTTTTTATGTAACAGCAGCTGACGCCGCCTCTCTGCAGGCGCGTTGGCTTTTTCTTTTTTTCCCTGCCAGTCGGTTGTGCAATTCGTGTTTTTTGGCTTTAATGGAGAAAACAGCCTTTTTGGAAAAGGAGAGACCTCGCGATGAAAACGCCGCTTCACGACATTTTTGAGGAGCACCGCATTGGACTTTCCTCTGAGATTGGCCTGAACACCCTGTTGGACAAAGCCTCTTTGGAGGCGCTCTCCCCCGCTTCAAACGATTCCGAGAAAATTCTCTTTCTGGCCATTGATATGCAAAATGACTTTATGGAAAAGGGTCAACTGGCGGTACCTGGCTCACACCAAGATATACACAATTCAGTACGCTTTCTGTATACACATCTGGAGAAAATCACACGAATTGCCGTTTCTCTCGATACCCATCAGCCCGATCAAATCTTTCACCCCATCTGGTGGGTTGACGCAGAGGGGAATCATCCTGCCCCCTTTACGGTCATTACACCAGAAGACGTACAGAGCGGAAAGTGGCTGCCTGTCCATGACGGGAAGGAGAGTCTTGCTTACGTCCAAAAGCTCGCGGAGCAAAGCAAAAAAGAGCTCTGCATCTGGCCGTACCATTGCCTCGAAGGTTCTTATGGCGCAGCCTTGGAGAGCCAGTTTGCCAATATGGTTTTCTTCCATTCCGCAGCTCGTCGATCGACGCCTTTGCGAATTGTAAAAGGGCAGGATCCCTTGAGTGAAATGTACGGCATCATCAAACCGGAAGTGGCTATCGCTGACGAGCCAGGCAACGAGGAGCTTTTGCGCGAGCTGAAAAACTACGATCGGATCATCGTGGTCGGAGAAGCCAAATCTCACTGTGTACTGGAGTCCCTGCGACAGATTCTGGAGTACTACCAGGCGGAGCCGGACGTGACTTCTCGCATCGTCGTTCTTTCCGATTGCATGAGTCCAATCCCTGGCTTCGAGGAGAGCACCGAAGAGACACTTGCCCACTTTCAGGAAACGTATGGAATCACGGTCACCACCTCTACCGCTTGCACGCTGTAATAGCAGATGACGACGAAAAGGAGCGATCTGGATGAGAATCGGTATATACGGCAGCAGCTTCGATCCCATTACCTACAGCCATCTCTTCACGGCAGCCACAGTTGCGCGCCGCAGACGCCTGGACAAGGTGATTTTTGTGCCCTGCTCTTCTCTGCGGCACGACAAAAAGCTGCAGACCGATGATGAGCACCGCCTGAACATGCTGAAGATGGCCCTTGAGACCAGCGCGCATAAAAAGAACAGCTTGGGTGAGCCGCTCTTTGAAATATCGACGGTCGAAATGGACGCCTTGCCGGGAGAGACCTATACGTACGACACTATGATTCATTTACGAAAAAAGTATCCGAACGACGAGCTGTACTTTATCATGGGCTCTGATCTGCTCGCGGGCCTGTCCAACTGGGGCAATGCCGAGAAGCTCGTATCACAATTTCAGTTCATCGTCATGTCTCGTGAGGGCTATCCATCCGCCGATCTGATCGCAGAGGACCCGCTGCTGCGCAATCATGACGAGCATTTTTTAATCATGAGCAAAGGAATCAACATGGGCATCAGTTCGACCTACATACGCGACGAAATTCGCAAAGGTGGCGACCCCAGCTTTCTTTTGCCTGATGTCTGCCTGCAATATATTTATGAAAAAGGTATTTACTGCGAGATTCGCGAGTGAGTCATTTCTGCTTCCCGCTCGTAAAAAAACACAGCCGGCAAATAAGAGCGACTGTGTTTTTTACTTTTCAATTTGAAAGACAAAGCGCCACTTTGCGGTGTTGCCCGAATATCTTCCCCTGTGGAAGCTGGAGCAGCCGCTTTCGCCGGTAACTCGGGGGCTTCTGAGGAAGCATCCGCTTGCGTGACTTTTGATGCTGCTTGCGGCATGGCCGTTTGTGTAGAACAGCTTGCGAGAAGAACGCAAATCATCGCGAGTAGCACAACTGGACGCCTCAATCCAATCACCTCGTCACTATGTATTCCTTTTTACGGGGATTATGCCTTCGTCCGCATGAAGGCGTGCCTCTAATTCATAGTACGCTTCCTTTAACCATGGATGGATGACTCGTAAGCTTTCTCGCTTCTGCCACAAATAGCGAATATAGGAGTAACCAGCATGCTCAACTGATTTTTCTAGCTCCTGCCGGATTTCTTGGAGATAGGGCGGGGTTCCAGGCTGATCCCATGCGATCTTATCTGCAACAAACAGCACCATATCCAAAAGGGAAGCATCTTTTCTTAGCGTTGTATGACACCCTACTGCATTTAATATCGCTGGATTCGAAATGTTGAACAGGCTTCTAGCCATTTCTTTGGAGAGCTTTTGATGAATGATCATGGGGAAGACTTCTTCCTCTGGCAGAACCTCCAGCCCTAACTGTTGGGAAATAGTCACTCTCTGTTCGTTTGGAAATACCGCGCTAATATCATGCAGATATCCAGCATGCTCCGCTTCCAATGGATCAGCACCAAACATTTCGGCTATTTGTTTCGCCTCTTCCCCCACTTTCATGGAGTGCTCTGCCGTCTGCTGGCAGCCGTTCATCGTTAAAAAAAAATGGACGTCCTCACGCAAAAAAGGCAGTCAGGACTGCTTTTCCTAACTGCCACTTGCATCGTTTGCTTATTCGCTACTTCGCTTCTCCCAGTCTTTTTTGCCCGAAAGGCAGCAGCTTGTCCACGGCCAAGAGAGGACTGCCTGCGAGCACCAGGTAAAGGGACATGGTAAGCAAAGCAATGTGCAGCTCGTTGCCCGTGAAAAATCCAGCTGTCCCCTCCAACGCCTGAAACTTGTCCAGTCCGTGATTGATAAAGACCAGCCCCAGAATGACGCGAACCAGCAATGCTCCTACTTCCTGCATCGTTTACTTACTCATTTCGACTCCTCCTTCAAGATATTGGGTTAGCTGATTTCAAACTACATAGCGTAGTGTAATCGTGTAAAAAAAATCAGGCCATGGAGACCCAGAAAAGCTGACTTAACAAGAAGATGACACCCAGGGAAATACATACGGATACTGTCGGCACTTGAAAAGGTGCCTCTTTTTTCGGATCCAGCAGCCGCTGAATACGATAGTTGATCGCCGTATCAGCAAAGGACACATGAGCAGCCTGTGTGACCGAAGCGGTTTGCCTTTGCTTCAGCAGCTTCAGGAGTGCTCTGCCCAAATCGGCCATTCCCCCTGTCTGCTCCATCGCATGACGGTCAGCCAGCACTTCACGCACCACTTTGTAATGCGAATGAATATGCTTTAAGACGGGCAAGTACCAGAAAACGTTGGCAAGCAGGGAAAGGAAAAATACCTTCAACGGATCAGCGTGTTCCTCGTGGTACGCTTCATGATGAATCACGGCCGCCAGCTCTCTTTCGTCCAGCAAATCCAGCAAGCCTGTCGAAAGCACAATCCGGCGTCGGCGCAGTCCCACCGTAAATGCCAAAGGCTCGCGACTGTTGACCACGTAAACATCGTCTTTGCCAAAGCGATAGGCGCCTCTCAGCTGATTGGTCTTTTCCACATGCAGATTCCGCAGCAGAGTCGCATCAAACCGGCGGCACAGCCGAATTTGTCTGACTGTCATCCAGATCGCCCATACAAACGTATACAGTACCAGCACGTCGAGCAGATAGCCCGCCGAGGAAAAGCCAAGGGAATGAATCGTCGTTTTGCACAGCTGCAGGAAGTTGAAATGCAGATCCCAACCCATCATGGTGTAAAACAAGTACATACCCATTTGAATAGAAACGAGTGCGGCTATCGTAAGCCCCGACAAAAAGAGCATTCGCGATCGATTTTCCCACATGGCTTATTTTCCCTTTTTCAAAGAATTGATTTTTTCTTCCAGCAGCTCCAACAGCTCTGGATCCGCATCCTCCAGCTCATCGAGCATATGCGTGATCGCGAGTGGTCCGAATTCCTCCATCAGCTCATGCGTCAGTTCCTTGGATTGATTATTGATAAAATCCTCCTTGGACTGTACGGGCTGAAACAAGGAGGAGCGCCCAGCCGCTCTTTTTTCTAGAAAGCCTTTTTCCACCAGCCGATTCATGACGGTCATGACCGTGTTGAAATTGACTTGCTTGTCCGATTCGAGCTTTTGCTGTACGTCTTTAATACTCAGCTCATGCGCGAGCTCGCGGCTGTCCCACAGTATTTCCATGATCTTCGCCTCAAGCGGGCCAAAAAAACGATTCAAGCCGCTCTCTTTCATCTTAAAGTGCTGCAGTTTCATTGCATTCACCTCACACTACCAATTGTAGTGTTGGAAACTATGGAAGTCAACAGGCCCGGGACTATTTTCCAGCCCGAGCCTGTTGACTTTCCTCACTTTTTCAAGCTTCAGATGCGATCCGAACCTTTTGTTTCTTGCTTCGATAGTTTACCAAGCAAATACTCAAGACAATCAGTACCAATCCGGCAACCAGCGAAAACGTAAACGGCTCGTGCAAAAACAGCGTACCCGTCGCTACCGCAATCAAAGGTACCAGGAACGTGAAGGACGCAATCTTGCTAGCATCGCCGCTATTCATCAGATGGAAGTAGATGACAAACGCAACGGGTATGCCGAGTGTCGCACCAAACCCTAATCCAAACACGTAGCCGCCGCTCCAGACGATATCTGACCAGCTCTCGAAAATAGTCCCTGCTCCTGTCAGCAGCGCGCCGCCAATTACAAATTGCAGGGCAACCATCCACAGGGAATCTACCTTGCTGCTCTCTCTTTTCACATAAATGACGCCGAGTGCCCAGCTGATCGCAGTCAAGATCGCAAGCACAACACCGACGATCGATATTTGTCCTTGCAGGCCATCTGCACTGACCGCCAAAATCCCGCAAAACCCAATCAGCAAGCCCACGATCTTTAGAAGGGACATCTTCTCGCCTAACCAAAGCCAAGCGAACAAGCCGATCAGCACTGGCTGAAAATACACGAGTACCGAGAACAGCCCACCTGGCAAGTACACCAGACCCGCTGTTTGCATGCCATAAAAAAGAGCCGCATTGAGCAGAGCGGACACACAGTAACGGGACCAGTTCTGTCGCCATTTCATTTTCCTCCAGGTAGGAATTAAAAATACTGCCAGCAGCAAGCCTCCTAAGAACGCCCGCATTCCTGCGAATAGAAGAGGTGGAGTATAAGGCAGCGCCGCTTTATAGATGGACCAAGAGATACCCCAGATCAGGACTAGGCAAGCGATGGCGAGTGTGGTTTTCCTCGTCGAATTTCCCATGAGGGACCTCCCTTTTCTTACTTTTCGGCAGTCACTCTCTAAATGAAAGGAAAGCCTGAGCATCGTCTAGTCTATACCCATTTGCCTGCTCATTACAAGACCCTAAATCCGCCATCGGTGTGCAAACGGTTCCCTGGCGTTATGCATTTGAAAAAATTTCACTTGGAAATTTGATTACGAATCGTGCTTACAATTTTTTCTTTTTGGAAAGGCTTCACAATAAAATCCACCGCTCCAAATTGCAGCGCCTCAATGACCATTGCCTTCTGCCCCATAGCCGAGCACATCATCACCTTGGCTTGCGGGTCAAAGCTCTTGATCAGTTTCAGCGCGGCGATCCCATCCACCTCTGGCATGGTGATATCCATCGTGGTAAGGTCCGGTCTTTCCAATTTGTATTTTTCAAATGCCTCTTTACCCGTTGAAGCCTCTATCACTGTATAGGCAAATTCTTCTACGATCATATTTTTCAGCACGCTTCTCATAAATGCCGTATCATCCACAACCATTATTTTTTTCGTCATATGGGTGCCCCTTTTCCATTTGTGTGAAGTAGAAGCCACGTTACAAGGAGCGTTACATCCCTACACGACTGCGGTAGGAAAATGGAACGCTTCTGTATCTCATGAAAGTACAGAGGTAACTGCTCGGGTAAAATAGGGGGACTGAATAGGTACCCCTGAACCTGCCGACATTGTTGTTCCCATAAGAAATCTAATTGGTCTACGTGCTCCACACCCTCAGCAATCACCTCCATTTCAAGGTGATTGGCGATAGAGACAATCATGGAGATGATCGCTGCATCATTCTTGTTCATAGTGACATACCTTCACCTTCGAAAATAATCAATACCCAGATAAGAGAATAGGCAAGAGAAAGGCAGTAGGCCAACCATCTATGAAAAGGTAGTGCTTGTTTTTCTTTTGCAAATACAAAAAGCAGCAGCCCGATCGCGAGGGTCAGACGGGAGATCAAATAAAACCAAGTCGCCTTGTAGGCAGAGCATTCCGATAAAAAGAATGGCATTCCTTTATAGGAAAGCGCATGGAATATCTCTAGCACCCCAACAGACAGGAAAAGAGCCCCCATCCAAAGTCGTTTTTGAGAAAAGACATGGGGAAAAAACATCCATTCCTAACGCTTGCTGCGCACCAAGCAGATTGCCTTTTTCATAGGATTCTACCGCTTGCACGGCAAACTGATGAACAGCCTTATGCGGTTCTTCGAGTTGTCTAAAGGAAGGCTGATCTTTTGCGGCAACTGGCCATAATACCAGGCCCCAAGCCTGCAGGTTTTATGGGAGGCTGCTTGCTTGGCATCGATCTAATAGCATGTTATAGATCTTCCATTTCCAGAGAAGATGGTCCGTTTTCGCCACGCGGATAATGTCTTTATAATTCAGCCTCACATTAATGCTAAAGAAGGTGTTTCGGTATTCATCCATTTTCTTGCTCAGATCAAAGATAATGGAATTTCGATAAGCGATATCCATCACAGAAGACGTAAGAGATAAAATGCTCGGCGGTCAGATGAATGCGGCTATCTCAGCCTTGTACGGAGTTAGAATGTGAGCATAGAATTCTCCAAATTCGCTTGCCACGATTTTGATTTTTTATGAAAGAAGGACATAAGCTACCTCCGATAATTTCGAATGATGGATCCTAGACAGAGAAATTTTCACACAAAAAAACCGACCTTATTTTTACGAACAAATAGGGTCGGTTGCACTACTCGCTCCCTGCCATTCAAGTGCCCACATACGAATGACAGATCATCGCTTCCACAGTCATGTAGTTAAGTTGAGGTCATAAATTTCGATTACTGCAACGCTTTAACCAATCAAAGTTATTATAGTCGTTTTTACCTATACAGTCTGTGAACACATAGTGAAAAGGAGCGAAAAAAATCAACAATCGTCTTCAATTTCGTTCCGCTAAAAACTGCTCAAAATCATCCGTCGCCAGCGGTCTGCTGAACAGGTAGCCTTGCCCGTGAGCACAGCCGTTTTGCTGCAAAGCTTCTGCTTGGTCATCCAACTCGATGCCTTCCGCGATGACGTTCATCTGCAAGCTGTCCGCAATCGTCACAATCGCCTTCACGATCGCCTGACTCTCCTGATTATGGTGAATATCCCGAATAAACGATGCGTCTATTTTGATTGTATCGACTGGCAAGCTCTTGATGTAGCTAAAGGAGCTGTAGCCAGTCCCGAAATCGTCTATCGAGATGTGAATGCCCGCTTCTCGCAGCTGTTTGAGAACCGCCGTCGCTTCTTCCATTTTGACAAAAATGCTCTCGGTAATTTCCAGCTCCAGCCACTGTGCCGATAGCCCAACCTCTTCCAAGACCCCTGTAATTCTCTCCACCAGATCCTTCTGGAAAATTTGCCGCGCGGATAGGTTTACGGACACCTTTAGAATATGCCCTTGATCATGCCACTTCTTGTTTTGCTTACAAGCTTCTCTCAGAATCCACTCGCCAAGCTCGAGGATCATCCCGCTCTCTTCTGCAATTGGAATGAATTTGCCTGGAGATATGACTCCCAGCTCCGGATGCACCCAGCGTACGAGTGCTTCCATTCCCGTCAGCTTCTGGGAGCTGATATCCATTTTCGGCTGGTAATAGACGTGGAATTGCTGCTGGTCAATCGCTTTGCGCATCTCGTTTTCCATCAGGATACGCTCCAGCGATTTTGCCTCCATCGTTGGATCGAAAAACGAATATCCGTTGCGTCCTTGCGATTTCACGGAATACAAGGCGGTGTCGGCTCGTTTCAGCAGGTCCTCCGCTGTGTCGCCATCCTGCGGAAACTGCGCGATCCCGATGCTGCACGAGATGTTCACCAGATGTCCACTTAACTCGAACGGCTTTTGCAGCTGTCCCATGATCAAGTCCGCTACTTCCTCCGCTCGCTTGGAGTCTCCCTGCTGGCCTAGCAGAATCGTGAATTCATCCCCGCCCAAACGTGCCACCATGTCTGACGGCTGTATGCAAGATTTTAGGCGCTTCGCCATTTCGACCAGCAGCAGATCTCCGATATCGTGCCCGAAGGAGTCATTGATGTCTTTGAAACGGTCCATATCGAGAAACAAGACGGCCAGGTTGGACTGGAAACGCTTGCCCTGCATGATTTCCTTGGTCAGATGCTGGACGTACATCCGGCGATTCGGCAGGTCCGTCAGAGAGTCATGATAGGCCAAATGATGAATCATTTCCTCCGTCAGCTTGCGTTCCGTAATATCGCGCGTAACGAGAATCAGCTTGGTCACGTTTCCCTGTTCGTCGAAAACCGGACTGGTCTTCGTCTCCGTCCAGATCGCAACCGCACGCTCGGATTTGATGCGGCATTCCGCCATGTAGCCTTTTCCCGTGGAATACGTATAGCGGATCGCATAGCTCATGATGTCCCGATCCTCTTCCACGATCCATTCGAGCAGATTTTGAAACTTTTCAGCCGGCACATCGTGTTCCCAAAGGGTTTGATGCGAAGGCGACAAATACAAAAAATCCCCATCCGAATTGATCACTGAGATGATGTCGGACGTATTTTCGGCGATGATGCGATACCTGGCTTCGCTCGCCAGCATTTCTGCCTCCATTGCCTTGCGGTCGGTGATGTCGTTGCGAATAGAAACGTACTGATAGATTTTCCCCGCCTGATTCATAAAGGGAACAATCGTCGTGTCAACCCAGTACAAAGCACCATCCTTCGCTTGATTCTTGATTTCCCCGCGCCATATTTGACCCGATCCGATCGTTGCCCACATGTTTTTGAAAAATTCTTTGGAATGATGACCGGAATTCAACAGGCGGTGATCCTGCCCGATCAGCTCATCTCGACTGTATTTGGATATGCGGCAAAATTGGTCATTGGCGCTCTGGATAATGCCCCGATGATCCGTGATCGCCACAATGGTGGACTTGTCCAACGCTCTGCGTACATCAGCAAGATCCCGCAGGGCGCGCTTTAGTTTTTCGTCTTTTTCTTGCAGCAGGTCTTCCCATTCCTGCGGCGAGAGGTCTACTACCGCTTCGGTTCTCATCTATCTATCACCAGTTCCCCTAGTCAATGTACAAAAAGGACCCTATCCCAAACGGATTGGATCATGGCTTCATTGTACCATGAACTTCCAAAAGGTCTATGGGCGGAGATGAAGAGCTTTTCAACATTTCTGTAAACGTTGGCTTCAGGTGCGGAAGCAGGATTCGTTAGGCGTTTCTTTCAAAGGAAATTATCATAGAGCTTTAGTATTCTTATACTTCGTCAGGCAACAGTATGTAGTAAAGAATGTTATGTAGTAAAAAATGCGATGTACTCAGCCCATCGCATTTTTTCTATAGACGGAAATTTACGGAAGACAGATATTGCTTAACATCGTCGTAAAAATTTTCTCTTGTACCAAACCAAACGAAGTAAATATGCTGTTCGGTCGGATCATACAGATAGCAGAGTCGAACGGCAATTCCATTTATCGTCCAATCATAGGACCAAAATGGGCGAAGATTCTCCTTGAGCGGGTACCCTAGCGTAGGTGTTTGAAGAATTGCGTCGCGTTTTTCTTCAAACTTTCTAACCAGGGCACTTTGTCTGGTTTCAAGTTTCTTTAGTGTTTTCTCCAATTTCTTGGTCAAAGAATACGTCAAGTCCATTGAAATCATCTACCTCGCCATCGTCGACCGAATCACCCGACATATCACGTTCAAACTCCTGAATACGACGATCCATCAGCTTATTCAATTCTATAATACGACGCGAAATTTCATCGGCTAACTCATCACCTGTTAGCCCCTCCGCAATCGCTTCCCGGACAATCTCTCTGGTGTCAAAATCAATCGTGGTGTTAGCATCTTCCTTCACAGGCTCAAGAAAAATACCACCGTCTCTTAAATATGCTGCAACCGTAGTACCAAAGCCGAGATGATCGAAAAAGCTCTTCGGTATCGTAATCTGCCTTTTTCCAGTTACCGTGATTTTCTTGTATCCAACTATCCCTGCTTCGCCCGAATGCAGGTTTTTCATCATAGTTTAAATTCAACTCTCTTCACAATTAGACTCTACGGTCTTCACAATTAGACTCTGTTCTTAATGGGCGGTTAAAGAATAGTGGAATAACTAATCACTGCCAACTTTAATCAAGGAAAAATCAAGGATATAATAAATGGATGTATTTGTCAAGATCAAGGATGTATCCTTGAAAAAAGTTTACCCTAGCACGTTGCTTAATTATCTTGTCTACTCAAAAAAGACCAGTTCCTTATCTGAAAATAGGAACTGGCCCTTCATGCACAATTTAGATTACCTTGTTTTCCTCCAGCTGTCGGATCGTCTCTTCCGAATACTGCAGCTCCTGTAAGACCTCGCGCGTATGCTGACCGAGCAGCGGTGCAGGACGCTTGATCTGACCGGGCGTCTGAGAAAATTTCGCTGGAAATCCGAGACTCTGAATCGTTCCCGCCAGCGGATGCTCGTACTCGATCACCATGTCTCGCGAGCGGATATGGGGGTCATTTAGAGCCTCGTCATACTGATAGATCGGGCTGGACGGCACCCCGGCTGCATCGAGCTTTTCCAGCCAATATTGCGAATCCTGCTGGACGAGTACGGACTCAATGATTTTTTCCAGCTCCGGCAGATTAGCCGTACGCTCGCTGTTGGTCAAAAAGCGCGGGTCGTCGATGAGCTCTTCCCTTCCGATCACTTCCTTGCAAAACTTCTCCCACAGCTTCTGATTTCCCGCCCCAACCAGAATGTTTCCGTTTTTGGTCGAGAACCCTTGATAAGGAGCTGTCACTCGGTGAGCGGAGCCGTTTGCTTTTGAAACTTCACCTGCTCCGAAGTAAGCAGCAGACTCCCAGACGGTCCAGGCAAGTCCTGAATCCACCAGCGACAGATCAATATGCTGGCCTTCCCCAGTCGTCATTTTGTGGATGTAGGCAGCCATGATCGAGTAGATGGCGGTAACCCCTGCGGCGATGTCATGAATGGCTATACCGTTTTTGACCGGACGTCCATTCTTTTCTCCCGTCATACTCATGAGCCCGGACAAGCCCTGCGCCATGATGTCATAACCACCCTTGTGACTGTAAGGCCCTGTCTGTCCATACCCGGAGATCGAGCAATAAATCAGGCCTGGGTTCAGCTCGCGCAAAGTCTCGTAGTCGATCCCCAGCTTTTTCGTCACACCGGGACGATAGTTCTCGATTAACACATCCGCAGACCGGACGAGATCATACAGGATTTCTCGGCCTGCCTCTTCCTTGATATTGAGGCGAATCCCTCGCTTGTTGCGGTTCGCCATCATGAAGCTGTAGCTCTCTTCCTCGAAATACGGACCCATGATGCGGCTATCGTCGCCATTCGGGTATTTTTCTACCTTGATCACATCGGCCCCCAAATCGCCCAACACCATCGTGCAATACGGTCCTGCGAGCACCTGCGTCAAGTCTATCACTCTCATGTGTTGTAACGCCTGCTGCATCTTCTGCCTCCTACTCGTTACAAGCGAATCAGTATACTTCTGTTCAGCTCCGCGACGGAATTGCTACCGGACAATGCTACGGATACATCCAGCTCGTTGATCAATGTGTCGAGAACACTTGCCACGCCTTTTTCGCCCGCAACCGCCAGACCGAACATGAAAGGTCGTCCGATCAGAACAGCCGTCGCCCCCAGTGCGATCGCCTTCACCACATCCGCCCCTGTGCGTACGCCACTGTCGAGCAGCACGGGAATACGTCTGTCTACCACTTCTGCGATCGCCGGCAAAGCATCCAGTGTCGAAATGGCTCCATCTAGCTGACGTCCACCGTGATTGGATACGATGATGCCGTCTACGCCGCGTTCCACAGCCAGCTTCGCATCGTCCGGGTGCAGGATGCCTTTGACCAGGATCGGCAGCTTGGTGTGCTGCCGCAGATAGTCGATGTCATCCCAGTTGAGCGTCGGATGATAAATGTTGCGGAGCACTTCCTCTACGGCATTTTCCGTGTTCACTTCGGACAGTCTGGAGCAGAAAACAGGATCCGAAACGTAGTTCGCCAAGCCTCTTCCTTCACGCAAAGGAGAGTAGCCATTGCGGAAATCGCGGCGCTTCCATCCGAGCATGATCGTGTCCACAGTAAGCACGATTGCCGAGTAGCCAGCCGCCTCCGCACGCTTGACCATGCTGGCGCACACTTCCCGATCGTTGGACCAGTACAGCTGGAACCAGCGCGGGGCATCCCCCATGGTTTCTGCGATTTGTTCCAGCGTATGAGCGGACACGGTGCTGACGACCATCGGTACGCCAGCCGCTGCTGCTGCACGGGCCGTAGCCAGCTCGCCCTCTTCATTCGCGATTGCTTGCATGCCTACAGGTGCCAGCAGTACGGGTGTTTTCAGCTGCTGACCAAAAAGCTCGATGCCCAGCGTACGCTTGGAAACATCACGCAGCATCCGTGGCACAATCGCCCATTTGCCAAAGGCAGCGCGATTGGAGGCAAGCGTCTCTTCTGCTCCTGAGCCACCAGCAATATAGTCAAAAGGTCCTGCTGGCAAAAGCTCCCGAGCTTTTTGCTCCCAGTCCTCGATCGAGATCGGCAGCGCTTGTGTATCCTTGTTTACACGGGTAAAAAGCAAGCTTTCGTTTTTTTGTTCTGTTCCTGCCATGAAAATTCCATCCCTTCTTTTTCAGCGAAACTGCGGTTTTCGCTTCTCCAAAAACGCTTGCACGCCTTCCTTGTAATCTTCTGAATCAAATGATTGCAAGATTAGTTCGGCAATTTCGGCGTTTTCTTCCGTATGTCCATTCAGGATCGCCTGTACGATTTGCTTGGTTCCCCGTACAGACACCTGTGAACGCTCGGCGATCAAGGCAGCAAACGCATAGGTATGCTCCACAATTTCGCTGTTATGGTAAATGCGGTCGATCAGCCCGATCCGATACGCCTCTTGTACATCCAGTGATCTTGCTGTGTACAGGATTTCTTTCGCCTTGGATGGACCAACCAGGTCGACGAGTCTTTTTGTACTAGTTAAATTATAGACGATTCCCAGCTTGGATGGGGTGATCGCAAAAATTCCATCTTCTGCGCTGAAACGAAAATCACACGAAAGCGCAATATCCAGTCCCCCGCCTACCGCGTATTTCTGGATCATGGCGATCGTCGGTTTGGGAAAACGGTGCAGCCTGTCTACCGACTCCATGGACAAATCGTTGTATTCCTTCGCCTTCTGAGCGGAGGAGCGGTTGGACAAAAATTCGCTGATGTCTGCCCCCGCCGCAAACGAGGTATCATCCGCACCGCGAATGACCACTACTTTCGTCTGCTCATCGGTCTCCAGCTCCGCCAGCCGCTTGGACAGCGTAAACCACATTTCCAGGTTCAGCGCATTGCGTTTGCTCGTACGGTTCAGCACGATCGTCGCGATCGGGCCTTGCTTCTCTACGTAAATCAGCTGCTCTTGATGGTTCATACTCGTGTCACCTCGCCCCTCGTTTTATCCCTTTTTGTATTTCGCCGCCAGCTTGTTCCCGATCGTTTGAATGCATTGAACGAGCAGGATCAGGATAAAGACCGTCACGTACATGACATCGACTTCATAGCGCAGATGTCCGAAACGGTAAGCCAGATCGCCCAATCCTCCTGCGCCGACGAGCCCAGCCATAGCCGTTCCGCCAATCAGCGTGATGAGCGCAATCGTCAACCCGAGGATAATAGACGGACGTGCTTCGCGGAGCAGGACATGCCAGATGATATGCCTCGTCCGTATGCCCATCGACCTGTACGCTTCAACCACACCGCTGTCCACCTCCAAAAGTGCGCTTTCCATCAGCCGGGCGATGTTGGGAACAGCATGGACGATCAACGGAACGATAGCGCCCTTGATGCCGATAGACGTACCTACCAAAAGCTTGGTGAACGGCAGGATAAAAAACAGCAAAATAATGAACGGGATCGAACGAATGATGTTGACTACCACGTTTAAAACCTGGTAAACACCCCGATTCTCCAGCGCATTCCCCGGTCGGGTCAGGATCAGAAGAACCCCTAGCGGCAGACCGAGCAGCACAGAGAAAAGCAGGGATACCGAGACCATCTGAAAGGTTTGCACGACGGACTCCCAAATAATCGGGAGACGTCCCTCGATGAATTGTTGAATATCAGACATGGGCTACCTCCACTCCCTCGATCATGACTCCTTGTTCCTCCAAATAGGCGATGGCTCGCTTCGTTTCTTCCTGATCGCCATTCAGATGAACGACCAGTGCACCAATCGTCTCCTGCTTCAACTGGATAATACCGCCGGCCAAAATATTGGGAGACACCTGAAATTTCGAACTGACCGATGCCAGCACAGGCTTGCTCGTGCTCTCCCCCACAAAGGACAGCCGCACGACCGGCCCAGTCTGGATCAGCTCCTGCAGGACATTGGCAGGCAGCTCCTTGTGATACGTACTGTTCACAAAGCGCTTCGTCGTCGGATGAGTTGCGCGCGCATAGATGTCGACCGTCCGCCCCTGCTCGATGACCTTCCCGTTTTCCATAACAGCCACACGATCGCAAATTTTCTGAATGACGTTCATTTCGTGGGTAATGAGCATGATGGTAATTCCCAGCTCTTTGTTGATCTTGAGCAGCAGCTCCAGAATCGACTCAGTCGTCTCCGGATCTAGCGCGCTGGTCGCTTCGTCACTGAGCAAAATTTCCGGCTCCTGCGCCAGGGCCCGGGCGATGGCTACTCGCTGCTTTTGACCACCTGACAGCTGGCCGGGATAGGCATCATGCTTGTCTTCCAGCCCGACGATTTTCAGATACTTGGTGACTCGCTTGTCCAGCTCCTCTTTGTCGACCTCCGTCAAACGAAGCGGAATTGCGATATTATCGTAAACATTAGCCGTCTTCAGCAGATGGAAGCCTTGAAAGATCATGCCGATTTTGCGTCTGACCTGCAGCAGCTCTTCCGCGGACAGGTTCGTTACCTCTTTGTCATTGATGACTACGGAACCGGAAGTCGGTGCTTCCAACAGATTTACGCAACGAATCAAGGTACTTTTCCCGGCACCGCTGTAGCCGATCACGCCGAAAATTTCACCCTTCTTTACTTCAAGTGAGACGTCGTCGATCGCCTGGATGGCTCCCTTTTTAGTCTGAAAGCTCTTTGAAACATTGGATAGCTTGATCA
Source organism: Brevibacillus centrosporus (assembly GCF_003710815.1). Classification (GTDB taxonomy): domain Bacteria; phylum Bacillota; class Bacilli; order Brevibacillales; family Brevibacillaceae; genus Brevibacillus; species Brevibacillus centrosporus. The sequence continues at coordinate 11,809 of NZ_RHHP01000039.1, read as the reverse complement.
CGCTGTACCAGAACCTCCTTTATTTCCTCAAACTCCTGTTAACGCAAACGGGGCCCCGCCATTTCACTGGCGGAGCCGTGTGGTATTACCAGACAGGGATAACGGAGCCCTCAAAGGTATCCTCCACAAATTTTTTCACTTCGTCTGTTTGGTACGCCTTCACCAGTTTTTGTACAGCGACATCGTCTTTGTTTTCCGTGCGAACGACGATGACATTGTGGTGCTTGGAGTCCTTTTGCTCCAGGAAGATCGCGTCTTTCCCTGGGTTCAGGTTGTTCTTGATCGCATAGCTCGTATTGATAGCCGCTGCCGTTACATCATCCAGCTGCTTGGCGATCTGTGCGGCGTCCAGTTCAACGAATTTCAGCTCGCGTGGGTTTTCGGCGATATCGAGAACGGTCGCTTCGTCCCCCGCTCCATCCTTGAGCTTGATCAAGCCGGCGCTTTGGAACAGGAGCAGGGCACGCAGGCTGTTCGTCGGGTCGTTCGGGAGTCCAATGGTATCTCCCGCTTTCAGCTCATCCAGGCTTTTGATCTTTTTGGAGTACATGCCCATTGGATTGAGGACGGTCTGACCCACCGCTGTCAGGTCTGCCCCTTTTTCTTTTTTGTACGTTTCCAGGAACGGAATCGTCTGATAGCTGTTTGCATCGATTTCTTTTTCAGCCAACGCGATATTCGGCATTTGGAAATCGGAGAATACTTTCAGTTCAACTTCCAAGCCATCCTTCGCAGCCACTTCTTTGACCTTTTCCAAAATTTGTTCATGCAGGCCGGACGTTACACCGACAACAATCTTCTTCTCGTTAATCGCCGTGCTTGACTGCGCGCCGCCCCCGCATGCTGTAAGCGCCAGAACGAGGAGCCCGGATGCTAGAATACCAAGAGCTTTTTTCATGGTGCCTTTCCCCCAATATACCGATTATACAACTATGATTACTATGAATAATAATTACAAAAAGCCCTTGCCTTAGACGCTCGCACCATCCAAGACAGCTTTTTATTATTATTCAAATAATTACAAAACGTAATATACTATACAGCTTATATCCTAGTCAATTACTGTGTTTATTTTTTCGATTAGAAAACTTGGCTCCGCCAAGCCTTTTGGCGGGGCCTTAGTTGCACTTATACTGGCTAAGAATCTTATAAATTCTTACTGTACAAAAAAAGCAGATGCACGGCAGCATCTGCTTTCTCCTTTTAACCTGTTGGCGCTTCCATTTCTTTCCTCTTCATCCTTGACCGGAATATCGCTTTGATCAGAGACGGCACCACCAAAAAGATAAACAGGGTACGGAACAGCTGATAGCATATGACGACTGACAAATCAGCGTGAACCTCTGCTGCGATAATCCCCATCTGGTCCATCCCTCCTGGAGATAGACCTAAAAAGGCGGTCATGAAGGACACCTCATGAAACTGTGTCAGCAAAAAGCTCAAGCCCATCGAGCAGCCGATTAACAATACGCCGCTGAGAACGGCCAAGATCGCCATGAGCAGCTTGTTCTTCAGCTTTTCCGGCTTCAGCAGCAAGCCGATATACCCTCCTATCATGAACTGGCACGCATTGAGCAGAACGGAAGGCAGTGCCGGACCATGGAAGCCGGACAGATTGATCAGGATGGTAGCAATCATCGGCCCGAGAAAGATGGCAGATGGAAAGTGAATTTTTTTGCCCACGTAGGCAGCTGCGGTACATGCAATCGCAAAGACGAAGATATTCGGAAACAGTCCACTCCAACTCACCGCTGCCTTTTGGGCAAGCAAGTGCTGGCCCATACCTTCCAACCCAAATAAGGGACTGAATACAAGCATCGGCACAAAGAAAATGATCATCAGCAAACGTGAAACCTGCAGAAACGTAACAACCGTCAGATCCACTCCCTTGATCTCTTGGGCGAGCGGTATCATCTGACTCAGTCCGCCCGGGATGCTGCCCATCAAGACAGTAGGAAAAGAGGTGCCAGACAATTTGGAAACCAGGAAGGCGATACCCGCCGCGCAAAGCAGTGTCATGGCTGTCAGCAAAATCATCAGCGGCAGCTGCTGGCCGATTTGCTGGAGGGCCGCCATCGTAAAGGACAAGCCGATCGTGTAGCCGATCATGATCATGCCCGTACTTCGAACTACGCCGGACCAATAAGGCCGAAACGATTTCCACAGCTTGGAGACGATCAGCACGAACAGCATCGGACCGAGCAGCCACGGGATCGGCAGATGCAGCCATTGAAATACCAAGCCGCCCACAATCGCGATGAACAAGGTAATGGAAAAGGAAGCAAAGCGTTCACTGTTCATCTTACTTCACCGCAGCTGCGATTTCCTCGAGCCGTTTTTTCACATCGCCCTTGTAGATCCCGCCGTGATAGCAGACAACTGTTTCAATAGGCAGAGCCATGAGTCTTTTTAACGAGCGGAGAGCTTCCTCCATGTCAGGAGTAGCATGTGGATTCGGCCCCTGCAGCTCGCCGTTTTCAACGACCAGCGCGTCTCCTGCAATCAGCGTCTTGCTCGCGGGGTGGTACAGACAAATGTGTCCGGGAGTATGACCTGGGGTATGAATCACCTGCAAGCCTCCGCCAAACGGCAGCACATCGCCGTCAGCTGCGACATGATTGACGTTGGCCCCTGTCTCTGGAGAAAAAGCCTGAACAAACTCGTTTCGCTCTTTTTCAGGCAGCGATTGCAGAATTCCATCGCGCATCTGCGGCTGCATTTTGATCAAAGGAAGCACGCCGTCGATGTACGGCTTGTCGTCAGCATGCGCGTATACATCCAGCGGCTGCTTTGCTTCCGCCAAAAAATGCGGCAGACTCCCCACATGGTCGATATCCTGATGGGTCAAAATAACAGCATGCGGCCCATCTGCAGGCAGGCCCGCTTCCGCGATGAGACTTTGGATGGTGTCATAGCAGCCAGGCATGGCCGTATCAATCAAGGTACAAGTTTGATCGTCGTACACCACCATAGGATTGATCACCAGTTTTCTTTGCCCGATCTCGAAAGTCAATTGCAGCATTTCCAATCCTTCTGCGATTTTCATAAGTCCCATCCTCCTCTTCACCGTTACAAAACTTACGAGTTCATTATATGACCCATGAGTTTTCACTGTCAATTCCATATATTGACCTTGCTTTTCTGGCATGTCAGAATACGGAGGGGTGAGTTCAATGGAAGAAGCAAAAAAACAGCAGATTCTGCACAGAGCAAAGGAAGTTTTTCAGGAAAAGGGCTACGTTTCCGCTTCCATGCAAGAAATAGCGGAATCCTGCGGAATGGCCAAAGGCAGCATCTACAAAATCTTTCCCTCCAAAGAGGATTTGTTCACCGAGGTCTTCGTTGCTTGCCATCAAACGATGTTCGATCACGCGCGGGAAATGGATCGAAAAAACCACGCCGAGCACTTGTCGCCAAAGGAATGTCTACGGCAAAATATAGAGTTCCAGCTTCAGTACATGCTGGAGAATTTCTTTTTTATGTTTGAATTCACTGAGCTTCCTATCAAGGAAAACGAAAAATTTATAGCGGCATGGAAAAAAAAGCGGGCAACTCTTTTAACCTTGCACAGAGACTGCATATTGGAAACCTATGGGAGCCCCGTCGAAGTCTTCGTGTGGGATGTCGTTGCCATTTACCGTGGAATCCTGCGCGAGTATTTGTACTATACCGTCCGCAAAGTAATTGCGCTGCCGATGTCGGAGCTGGCCCAGTTCATCGTGGAGCGAATCGACGCTGTTGTAAACGATTTGCTCGCTTCAGAAGCGAAGCCCATTTTGCAATCGACCAATACATACTTTCAACATCTCAATCCGCTCGACCCGCTGCACCAGCAGCAAAATGTCTCTGGCTTTCTGGATGCCTTGGCTGCCAAAATTCAGAATCTGTCGATGCCTGCGCCAGCTCGCGACGAGCTTTTAGAGGTCATATCCCTATTGCAGAAAGAGCTGGCACAAGATTCCCCCAACCGCACGCTCATTCACGTGTTCATGACCTACCTGGAGACGATTCCTCAGCTTCGTCCTGATGTGCGCCAGCTTGCCTTGCTTATGTAATGCAAAAAACCACCCTCTCGATGGGTGGTTTTGCTTGATCACGCCTTGTTTTGCAGAAGCTCGCTTTTCAAGCGGTCCAGCTGGCGGAAATGATGACGGTAATGCATTTCGACGAGCTGAAACCATTCCTGACCATTCAGCGCCCCAAACCCGGGGTGCACGATTTGATGCGCAAGCGAGATCTCGTGCAGATGCGGCTCAACCTCTTGCATGCGAGCAGCGGCGGCATTCAGGCCCTCCAGGATTTGCTCCTTGCTCTCTGGTTGGACAGGGGTGTACGCAGGGGAAGGCGGCACTTGAACCCGGATCGGAGGAATCTCTCCCTCAGCAAAGACTTTCTGTCCGATTTCAGTCTTGTCACCTGTCGTCACATCTGATCCGGTCCGGCACTTCTCTACATTGGCGAGTTGCATGAATAGGGCGGACTGGTACAAATGCACGTACATTTGACCGATAGACCAGTCGCTTGGGCTTGGCTGTGTCGTGAGCTCCTCCATGGTAAAATGACTCAGCTCTTCGACGTAGCGAGCTGTACTTTCCTGAAAACGTTGCAGCAATTCTTTGGTATTCATCTATCCCCACTCCTTTTCGTTGATAGCCTGATCATACAAAAACGCTACTGACAGCATCATGTCAGTAGCGTTTTATCATTTTTTCGATTTCCTCACGAATTTCTCTCCGAAACATTTCCGGTTCCAGCACCTCAAGATAGGCTCCCCAGCCTAATACCCATTGCTTGACTTCCTCCGTCTGACGAACGCGCAGGGTGATGAGCAAGCCATCCGACGAATCCTCCCACCCCTCGAGGAAAAAATAGTTGGATTCCTTGATTCGCTCGGCAATGTCCCTTTGGGCAAGCAGACGCACGTACGTTTTCCGGTCATCCATCGGTTTGTACGCATGCAGATTGAAATCAGGCGGGCGTTGGTACCCCTCTTCTGTTATCGCAAGCTGGCTCATCCGTGACAGCCGGAAGTGCCGCAGGTCGTCGCGCAAATCACAATGCCCGATCATGGTCCATGCTCCGCCTACAAGAGCTAACCCGTACGGTGCGACTACGCGGACACTGTCTCTGTTTCCGTCCTCTTCTGCCAAGCTTTTGCGATAATGAAAGGATACTTTTTTGGCATCCAGCAATGCCTGCCTGATCTTCTCCACCCACTCTTTTTCCTGCTTTCCCGCTGGAGTATCACTGGCAAATGCGAGAAGGCGCATGGTCGTGAGGATATTGGCCGCTTCTGCGCGGACTTGTTGCGGGAGCACTGCCTCGATCTTGCTCCGAGAGCTTTTCGCTCTTTCCTGATAGCGCGGATCGAATTTCTGCTCGACAAAATGCGCTCCTATCAGCAAGGAAACGGCTTCCTCCACGGTAAAGCTGACGGGTGGCAAGAAAAATCCCTCCATCAAGGAATAGCCCACGCCCGGTTCGCCTACGATCGGAACGCTCGCTTCGCTGAGTGCCTGCATATCTCGGTAAATGGTTCTCACACTTGTTTCAAAGCGGGCAGCCAAATCCTCTGCACGCACCACACCCTTGCGCTGGAGCTCCAGCACGATGGCGAGGAGGCGATCCGTCTTGTTCATGGCCGGCTTCTCGCTATCAATCTAAGCAGCATGTCGACGTCAGGCAGGCGATAGCCCTCGATTCCCTGGGCATTCAGCACCATGAGGCCGGAGAGGACAGACAAGTAGGAGGAAATGAGCTCTTCCAGGCTGCCTTCTACGATTTCCCCTGCTTGCTGTGCCTCTCGGAATACAGGCAAAAGCCGCGCGATAAACGCGTGCATATCGTGGCGGGCTATGAGCTCCTTCACTTTTTCCGGCACACCGTCCGATGTCCGTGCATGATGGATCAGCATGAAATATGGCGTGCCGCTTTCGTCGAGCATTTCCATCGACAGCGCCCGTATTTTTTCGAGTGGCGTTCCCGGCAGATCATACACTCCGCTTGTAGCCTCTTCTGCTCCCTTCATCGCATCCTCGATCAGGGTGGTAAACAGCTCTTCCTTGGAGGAAAAGTAATGGTACAGGAGCCCGTGGCTGATCCCTGCTTCCGCCGCAATCATGCTCATTTTCGTCCCGATGATCCCGCGGCGGGCAAACACCTTGAGTGCCGCCCGCATGATTTGTTCTCTTCTTTCATCACGAATTTGATGCAGTTGTTCTTCGTTTAATGGCGCCAAAGAATATTTCACTCCTTAAACGGGATGATTTCGTCCAATATTTCTTCCAGTGACATTCCATGATGTGTCTGTTGCAGCTCTGCCAACAGCTGCATTCCCTCGTCACTTGTGCCGAGAATCCCTGACACGGTTTGCGCGTTGAAAATGCCGCGTGGCGATTGCGACAGCGTATTCACTCCCCAGTACAAGCCATACCAAGGAAGGTTTTGCTTGGCCGTAGCCTCCTGAAGCAGAAGACTCATGACTCTGCTTATAAAAGTGATGCCCGGTAAAGAATCAGAGCCATCGTACTCGACACCCTCCCACTGGATATCCGTTGCGCAGTTCAGCCACCACGCCGGTTCGATGGCAGCCTGCATGCAGACGAGGACTTCCTTCTCAAAGTCGAGCTGGGGATTCACCTGCTGCTGCCGCAAGCAAGCGTCCAGTTTTTCTGCTTCGATGGCGGCTACCGTCATTCCTTGACCGAAGATCGGATCAAAGATACAAATAGCATCACCGAGAACCAGCAATCCAGATGGCCATCGCGTCATCTGCTCATAGCGGTGACGGTACAGCTCAGGGACACGGTAGCTGCGTATGGTCGTCAACGGTTCTAGCCCTTCCAATATTTCTGCGATCAGGGGGCTGGGCAGCTCCGCGATCGCTTGTCTGTATCCTTTCTCATCTGTCGGAGGGTAATTACCGCCTGGCCGATAGAGAAGCATCTCCGCCACTTGATTTTCAATAAAGGAAAATACTCCGGTAAAGGTACCAGTGGCAGGCTGCCCTGCGATGTTGATGACATCCCATTTTTCGATTAGATACGTAAGATGATGGGGTACTTGAAAGCGTTGCGTGCTGTACCCGATGTTTGCTCTCAGAACATCGGGACGGGGCACTTCGTAGCCCATTTCCGCAAGCCACTGTGGCAGCTTGGAAAAACGCCCGCTCGTATCTACTACCAGGTCAGCCCTAGCTTCGGTCACTTGCCCCGGTTCTTTGCGATTCCGGACGAGGACACCCGTGACAGCCGTATAATCGGGAGACGGGAGAAGGCCGATGACATCCTGCCTGTCGAGGACATGGACGTGAGGGATGTCTTGCACGCGCCTGCGAATGACCGACTCCAGATTGGCCCTACTGAACTTGATATCGTTTCGCTGGTAAGGACCAGTAATGCTGCCATATTGATTGCTGTTACATACGGTTTTGTTGAAGGACGATGGAGCGCCGTTTGCAACGAGGTCGTTCTCAAAACCTGGAAAGAAGCGTTCTGTTATCATCTTACCACGTGCGGTAAACCGATGGGGGTGAAAAGCATGGGGAGTGCCTAAGCGCTCCTGTGGCTCTGTCGGAAGCTCATCCTTATCCAGGATCAGCACCTCGGTATAGTAATCGGACAGCACTCGCGCCGCCAATAAACCGGCGATGCTCCCTCCAATAACAATTGCCTTTCCTGCCTTTTCCGGGTGAACACTTCACCCGGATCTTGCTGCGGCGATTTCTTATTGAGCCGTATAGCCACCGTCTACCAGAAGACTTGTCCCTGTAATGAACGAAGCATCGTCGCTTGCCAGAAACAGCACTGCTTTTGCGACTTCCTCCGGTTTGCCCAGTCGCCCCATTGGATGCAGGCTGACGAGGTGGTCATTCATCGCTTCATTTCGTCCAGCGATCAACGGTGTATCGATGTAGCCCGGACATACAGCGTTGACGCGGATTCCTTCTTTTGCGTAGTCGATTCCCAGCGTCTGGGTCAGCAGCTTCACGCCGCCCTTCGCTGACGCATAGGCAGTCACTCCCGCTTTTCCTGCGTGGCTGTGGATAGAGCCGCAGTTGACGATGGCCCCACCGCCGCCTTGTGCGAGCATTTGCTCGATGACGTATTTGTCGCAGAGGAATACCCCTGTCAGGTTGATATCGATACTACGGCGCCAGTCATCCATGCTCAGTTTCGCAGCAGGTGCATCCTTCGCAATACCAGCATTCGCGAACAGAATGTCCACCCGGCCGTATTTCTCGACAGCGGCGCTGACCATATGCTTGACCTCTTCTTCATGGGTCACGTCCGTTTTCACGAAAAAAGCGTCGAAGCCGTCTGCATTCAGCTTGTCCGCCAGCTCCTGACCACGCAAAGAAAAGTCGGCAATAACCACTTTCGCTCCCTCTTTGGCAAACAGCTGGACAGTCGTTTCCCCGATTCCGCTTGCTCCGCCTGTGACGATCGCTACTTTATTGGCAAATCTCATCTTGTTTCCCTCCTCGTTTAACCTGTTACCTGAATTTCTTTATTGTGCAGTACCGCCGCCGTCAATCACGAACTCAGCACCCGTCACATGACCTGCCTCGTCAGAAGCCAGGAACAGAACCACATTGGATACGTCCTCGACTGTACCGAGACGGCCTGTAGGCACGCCTTTTGCCAATTCTGCTGTGGAGTGCTTGGTTGTTTCTGCCGCATATTCCACCATTCCCGTCTGGATGTAGCCAGGGTGAATGGAGTTTACACGAACGCCTTGCTGTGCATACTCGATCGCTGCATCCTTGGTCATGATGCGTACAGCCCCTTTACTCGCGCCGTACAAAACATGTCCTGGCGCGCCGATCAGACCTGCGATGGAAGAAGCGTTGATCACGGAGCCTGCTTTTTGTTTGGCCATGACTGGCATTATGTGCTTCATGCCTAGGAATACACCAGTAACGTTGATGGACATCAGTCGGTTCCAATCATCCAGCGTGATTTCTGCCAAAGGTTTAATGATATAAATGCCTGCGTTGTTAAACAGGATGTCTACTTTTTGGTATTGTTCAACGGCTTGCGCCACAACCTGCTGCCACTGCTCTTCTTTGCTCACATCATGAGCGATGGCGAGTGCGGAACCACCCGCATTCTTGATTTCGTCTACAGTCTGATTCGCACTGTCCAGATTAATATCGGTTACCACAACTTTTGCGCCTTCCCTCGCAAATCGAAGAGCCGTATGCTTGCCGATCCCGGTTCCTCCGCCTGTGATAATCGCTACTTTTCCTTCCAATCTAGCCAATGTAAACGCCTCCGTCCAATTTGGGTTTGCTGCATCATATCTTCCTTACACCCTCATTATAGACTTCCTTTTCATTAAAAAATATGTAAAGATATTTATCGTTAGTTTAGCCAAACTTAAGTAAAGAGGTGACTGTTTATGAACCTGGAGCAGCTCGAATCGATTATCGAAATCGCAAAATCCGGGTCTTTGACCAAGGCCTCCCAATCCCGGCATGTGACGCTTTCCGCTATCAGTCAATCCTTGTCCAGCTTGGAGGCAGAGCTCGGGATTACGTTGTTCACTCGCTCGCGCATGGGGGCCGCTCCGACAGCTGAGGGTCTCAGCATCATTCAAAAGGCGTTTGAAATCCAGAAAAAACTGCAGGAAATCCAGGAGGAAGCGCAGGGCTATGCCAACACGATGGTAGGCAATCTGCGGCTTGCGACCATCCCCGGGCCAATGAACTTGCTGGTAACTGCGGTCGCGCGCTTCAAAAAGGATTATCCCCAAATCCGACCGGAAATCGCCGAAAAGGGCTCTCAGGAAATACTGGAAGATATTCGCCACGATAAAATCGACATCGGTTTGCTCATCGTATCCGAGAGCCTGGTACAAAAAAATGCCGGCTTGGTGTTCGAACACCTCCTGGAAGGAAAAATGGTCGTGGGTGTCAGCAGAAAATCCCCGCTTGCCCTAAAGCAATCCGTGACACCGGAAGAGCTGCTCCCGTATCCGTTTGTCCTGTACAATGACGAGTACGTGAAAAGGTTTGTCGACGATTTTGCCGTGAGATACGGCCCCATCGACATCCTGTTCACCACGAATAATACGGATGCGATCCGCAGTGCCGTACGAGAGGAAATGGCTGTCACCATAGGCTTGGACTACTCCTTTATTAATGAGCCAAACAACCTTCGCGAGGACTTTGTCGCTCTCCACATCGACATCCCCAAGCAGCAGCCTATCTATCTGGGCTGGGTACAGTCGGAGGAGAGGCATTTTGCCCGGGTCGCCAGAGGGTTTACCCAACGATTGAAATACGACCTGCGAAACTATCACGAGCTTTTTCTCGCTAGAGAGTAAAGGCAGTGTCGCTCATCACGAGCAGCACTGCCTTTTTGTCAAAACATGCCTTATTGATTCGGTGCAGCAAAGGTCGCTGTTTCCATCCCGTCGATGACAAGAGCAGAGTGAGCTTTCACGATCTGATTCTCATATGAAAAATCGCTTGCCGAGAAGTTGGCGATCACCTGCAGGTCCGCTCCAAAAGATGTTCGCTGTACCAGCCGGTCCTCCGTTAAAATCGCAAAGTCATCCTCGCCAGCTTAGCCTGCATATCCTGCTCTTGTGTCGTAGTGCGTCCAGGGGTGTAGTCATCGTTGAAATCTCCGGCTGCATCCACATCGATGAACCAGGAATTGAAAGCCACACCGGTACTCATGATCTCATCCATACGCGCTTTTACGCTGGGGAGAGACAACGTCGGGTTGAGCAGTCTCCCCTCCCCGAGGAAGCCCGCTTTTTTCTCGCCGTTTTTCTTGGTGATGGTCGCGTTCTCATACAAGGTTTTATCTGGGAAAATGGCGGTGTTCCAGTCCTGGTTTTCCTCCTTGTGAATGGAATGGTACGAATCGTAGCTGGCGACCAAATAGCCCATTTCACCCGCTTGCTTCACAAACTCGGGCTTCATGTAGGCGCCGTCCAATCAGCAAGCCCGATCCACGCATACGAAATCCCCGCTCCCTGCAGCTTATTCAAAAGCTCCGTTGAATCGGTCGCGCCCCATTGCTCGACCTCTGTGGCCGTCTCTTGTAACACACTTTTCAGCTAGCGCTTGTTTAGCTCGTACAGCTCTGGCTCATTCAGCTGCGCGACCCCTTTGGCAAATACATCGTAATACAAGGTACTTTGAAATTGGTAATATATGCTTCCTGTCTTTCTTTGAATATTGACAAAAAGAACAGACGTTCGTACAATAAAATAACAGATTATTCCTCAGGAGGCCCATGTATGGCAGCTCAAACGAACCTCGCTCAAACTGTACAACTTGCTTTTTATCACCCTGACCATAAAGATGTCCTGTACTCTTTTGACTTGCCACAGGAGCAAATGCAGTTCACTGGCATGCCCACCGACGTGCTCGAGCCTGCCATCCAAGACGAGCAGCAGTATCCGATCGTCATTCTGGCAGATTCCATACCAGTAGGATTTTTCATTTTGCACAATAGCGAGACCCGCATCGAGTACACAGACAATGAGACGGCCCTTCTCCTGCGCGCCTTTTCGGTGAACAACGCCGACCAGGGAAAAGGGTATGCCAAGCAAGCCCTCTTGCAGCTAAAGGATTTTGTCCAACAGAGCTTCCCTCAGGTAGAAGAGATCGTGCTGGCTGTGAACATGCGAAATCTCGCTGCACGTCAGGTCTACTTGAAAAGCGGCTTTCTGGATGAGGGACGTACGAGAATGGGCGCAATTGGTCCACAGCATGTACTCGTCATGCCTATTTTCTAGAGTCAAAAAATGCAAAAGCCGCCGAGCAAGATTGAACTGCACCCCAATTGTT
>NZ_RHHP01000038.1 GCF_003710815.1 Brevibacillus centrosporus | reverse complement strand
TTTTCAAAGAGCATTTTTTGTTCATCGCCCAGAGGCGACTTTTTTAATTTACCACATTTCCAACCAGGAAATCAAGTGGTTTTTTCAAATTCTTTCGCTGCCATTTTTCGTAGAAGCAGCAGCGACGTTTGTTAATATAGCATGGATCACAAATCGAAGTCAACACTATTTAAAAAAATTCACCCAAGCAAAATAAAACAAGCCTCTAGTGCTCCCTCATCTTGCCCTGGGCAGACTACTTCCTGAAGGAATGAGCGCTGAACCATTTTCTCAATTAAAGAAGGAATCTCAATGTCTGCTGCCTGCACGGCAGGATGATTCATCAGCTCCTGCAAGCGCCACGGTCCCTCCTTTGTCTCCATCAGCTCAATCAAAAAACGAACCGATTCCTTCATACGTGATGTCACTGCGAATTCAATCGCAAGCACCAAGAGCTCAATCCGCTTTTCCAAAGTCTCTGCATTCATAGACAGTTCCTCATACAGCTTGTACACAGAGGAATCCAATTGTTTCACTTGAGACCATAGTGCCGGCTGAGGATACTCTCCCATTTCATATACAGTGAGGCGAGCCCATGCATGCAGCGCCTGTACAAAAGCATGGTAAGCATCCAAAGTAGAGCCTTGCTGCAGCCATTCTTTTGCTTCGTGGAAAAAATACAACAAGCGGGAATACTCTTTGCAGATGAGCCTTTTTTGCAGCGAATCAGTAAGTCGAAGCAACCGATGCCTCATCTGTCTCATATAACCGTCCCTATCAACAAGGATCTCTGCCTTTGCCACTATGTGTGCCAGCTTCTCATCCAAGCCGTAAGCCGCACTCTTTTCCAGCTGCCAAAAGCTGATCCATTGCTCAACGATCCATTGATTTTGAAAGAATATCCGCCGAATGCTGTTATCAGACTCAGGCTGGCTGGCAACAATCAAATAGAAGGCGCCATCGCGAAGGGGAAAATTGGGAAGCATAAGTACAGCTTGTACATCCAAACGCTTTTGAAGCAGTTCAAGGTACGTTTGTTGACTCTCTTCTGGCCTCATGTCCATGCGTTTTCCTCCCTGCCCCTGGGTTGAACATATGGATTCTACATGAGAACTCCTTTTCCTGCTTGTCAACAGACAAATCCTTAGTATGCTATACTGTAGGGTAGGAGGAATGATGATGAAGAAAACTGAACGTCTTAGCAAGATCAAACGCATGCGCACTTGGGGTAACTGGAGCATGGTGATCGGTATTTTGCTGATGTATACGGGGTACGCTTTCTTTGCTGGATACTTGGACTTTATTCCTTTTCTCGGCACCCTGTTCAAAGGTTCTCACGTCTTTATGACGTTGCTGTTGATCATTGGCTTTATCTTGACGATGGGCAGCACGGTTATGTTTATGATTTCCGGAATGGTATCTACCTCTGCTCCTCAGGTACAATGCCCATCGTGCCAAAAAGTTACGAAAATGCTCGGAAAAGAAGACGCCTGTATGTTTTGCGGACAACCACTACGTCTCGATGACGCACAACCTCAGCAAAACCAAAACCTTACACCACAAAAATAATGAAAGATCATGCAAAAGCCACCCGCTGCCCACGTCGAGCAACAGGTGGCTTATTTTCTTTCTAGGACGAGGGCTTCTCGTGCTGGCTGTTCAATCCATCTGAGACAGCCTTCCAAATCTCGGGCACCTCATAGCCACGACGCCAAGAAGCTACTCCCGCGAGATTGTACTTGTGCACAATGGCCATTCGTTTTTCTATAGAAGTCACGTCTTCCAGCCACATTTTATAGGTATTGCCATCCTTAGGATCCTGATACTGCACATAGTTCTGCCCGCTTGCCTCATCCAAAGTCGGAGTCAGCTTGCGTTCCTCGATCCACTCCAGCGCACGAGGCATCGACAGCGCCTTGGAGGATACCTTTACGCTTCCATCCGCTTGCTTGGTTTCCGTCCACAATCTCGTATAAAAAGGGACACCCAGCAGCAGCTTTTGATGGGGAACCTCCTCGAGTACCCCCTGCAATCCATTCTCCACCCACGGCAAGGATGCCACTGAACCTGCCTTTGGACTGGACGCCCAATGCTCGTCATAGGTCATGACCGCCATGTAGTCTACCACTTCTGCGAGGGCTTTTCGATCGAGGAACATCGACCAGGTTTCTGCGGTTGACTTGATTGTCACATCGATGGAAACTGTCAGCCCCTGTTCATGCAAATAGGGTGTCAGCTCGCGCACAAACTGGACGAGCTTTTGTTTTTCATCCAAATACACATTTTCAAAGTCAATGTTGATCCCGTCCAGATCGTACAGGTTGGCATAGTGAATGAGCTGGGCAATCAGCTTTTCCCGCTTGTCGTAGCTGCTGAGAACAGATTTCGTCCAGTCCGGGTTGAATCCGTTCGTGACCAATCCCCAGACCTGGTATCCCCTTTGATGCGCCCACTTCACATAGGCAGGATCAGCTTTATTCTGCAGTGTCCCTTCTGCATCCTTCATTTCAAACCACGTTGGCGAAACCACATTGACTCCTTTCATAGGCCCGATATCGGAAACATTTGGATTTTTACTCGTAACTTGTTCCCACACCAGATTGATTTTTTGTCCCAGCGGCTTCCAGACAGCCGTTTGTGTAGAGGATGCTGGGCGATCCAGACTTACCTTCCGTACCTGTGTTAGCTCCAGACTTTCTCGTGGAAGAAACCCCGCAATTCCATCACCGGTCAAAACCCGGTACCATTTGTCCGACTGTCCCAGTACATCCACTACAGCACCTGAGGAAAGCTCCGCTACGATCGGAGTACGCAGCGAAGCTCCTGTCCGAACGAGCTGAGGATCGTCATCCTGTACCACTTTTGCTTGCTGAATCGCATATCCGTCCTTTTCTACAGTAAGAGCTCCCGTCGCAGGCTTATGCGCAAAAGAATACGGATACAGCTTTTCCAAAGGCTCAAGCGGTACATAACGAATCCCATCTACTTCCTTTACGGGCACCTGCAGATTGACCGGCTGCTTGTTCAGATAGGCTACCACTTGTCCGCTTTCCATTCGCAGCACTTTGTCCTTCGTCGTAATGATGACGGAATGAGTAGGTTCGTCCCAGAAAATAGCGGGATCCAGCTTCTCCTGAATAAATGAGAACGGCAGCAAAATCTGATCCGCTTCCATCAGATAAGGAGTCTTCTCTACCTCACCCTGGTAAACGAGCGCGTGCTTCTCCCCGTTAAACGGCGAGACGTGCTCTGTTGACGCCCGCAAGACGAAGAACCAATAAATCCCTCCAAATATCGCCACAAAAAAGAGAATCAGCATAAGGAAAAACTGAAACACCCGCCTTCTACGCTTTTTGGGGCGGGCAGCCATCCCTAACTCCATACTCACAAGCTACGACCTCCTCTCAGACGGAACATATCCGAGAGTGATATCCGTCAATCTATTTCGTCTATTCTTTCTATGCCTGTTTGGGTACAAATCATTCACAACCTTCTGACATACTTCCTTTCAAAAGACGTTTGAAAAACGAAAACGTTACACCTTGGGATGCCTATGGCAAATATCGGCAAACAAAAACACCTTCGTCCTCAACTGATTTCCGGTTGATTCAGAAGGTGCTCTGTGTTGCAGTCCTGCAATTAGTGGGTGTTCTTTTGACAGGCTTCACAAACGCCATAAACTTCCATGCGATGGCCTGTAACGTGAAATCCGATGTCTTTCGCTGCTGATTCTTCCGCGTCCCGTAAGTATGGGAAATGAAAATCGCTGATCGACCCGCACTTCGAACAGATTGCGTGATAGTGATCTTCCTCCACATTTGCATCAAAACGGCTGGACGCATCCCCGTAAGTCAATTCAATAACTAACCCTGCATCTTTAAAGACACGGAGATTGTTATAAATCGTAGCAACGCTCATATTGGGGAATTTGCCTTCGAGGGCTTTGTATATTTCGTCAGCCGTCGGGTGAGTCATCGTCTCCAGCAAATAGGTCAAGATGGCATGGCGTTGAGGTGTCATTCGAACCCCGGTATTCTTCAGGATTTCTACAGCTTTCTCTACACGCTGTGTCATAACGTTACACCCCACAGTCTTTCGTAAGGACAAAAGAACAAGCATTTCTCATGTCATTGATTAGAATTACTATAAATAAGTGTACGTCTTGTGAGCGAAAACTGTCAATATCCATTCCGTTTATTTCCCGAATGAAGAAATTGGGAAACGGTTATGGCGTCTTCGCTTTGGTCTTTGCCTTCGGTTTTGCCTTCGGTTTTGCCTTCGGTTTTGCCTGCGGCTTTTTCCCTTCTGCGATCGCGTGCTTGCACATGGTTTGCAGCGGGCATTGACTGCATTGCGGGTTGCGGGCGGAACAGATCCGTCTGCCGTGCCAAATCAACCAATGATGAGCATCCGACCATTTTTCCCGGGGAATACGCTTCATCAGCTGACGCTCCACTTCGTCGACATTGTCGCTTTTGGCCAATCCCAAACGGTTTCCTACACGAAACACATGGGTATCTACTGCAATCGCCGGCACCCCATAGGCGTTGGACAAGACCACGTTAGCTGTCTTTCTCCCGACTCCCGGCAATGCCTCCAGCTCCTTGTGCGTTTGCGGCACTTCGCTATTGTATTTCTCGTACAAGATTCTACAGGTCTCTAAAATGTTTTTACTCTTATTCTTATACAGACCGAGCCCTTTTATATGCTCCTCCATTTCTTCCTGCGTCAAATGAAGGTAGTCTTCCGGTTTATTCAGTTTTTCAAACATCGGCGCCGTTATTTCATTCACCCGTTTATCTGTACACTGTGCTGACAAGATTGTGGCAATCAGAAGTTCAAACGGGGAGGTATAGTTCAACTCACAATGCGCGTCTGGATACAGCTGCTGCAGGGTATCCAATATTTCTTCGACTGGTACTTTGCGTTGTGCCATTCATATATCCCCCTTTTTCTCTCCATTATACCGTGGCTCGTCAACTCGGCAATCCAGGGAGCTTGTGGCGGGCTCATGTCCCCATGAAGTAAAATGGAGCTGGAAGAATATAACGGAGGGGAAATGCGGATGAAAGTATTTCTAACAGGTGCTACCGGTTTTGTGGGGAAAGGGATGTTGGCAAGGCTACGAGAGGAAGGGCATGATGTGGTTTGTCTCGTTCGCCCTGGATCAGAAACGAAACTAGGCTGTCACGATGAGGCTGCCGGCAAGATTACCTATGCTGCCAAAGACCTCTTTCATCCCGACTCACTCCACGAAGCAATGGCTGGCTGTGACGCCGTCATTCATCTGGTTGGGATCATCCGGGAGCAGCCAAAGAAAGGGGTCACGTTTCCGCGTATTCATATAGAAGGGACGAAAAATGTCGTGGAGGCAGCCAAACAAGCAGGGGTCAGTCGATTTGTCCATATGAGCGCTTTGGGAGCACGGGAGAATGCAACCAGCGCTTACCACAAAACGAAATACGAGGCGGAACAGATCGTTATCGCTAGCGGAATCCCTTTTGTCATCTTTCGTCCTTCGGTTATTTTCGGACCTGGCGACGAATTCGTTAACATGCTGGCCGATTTGGTCAGGCTGCCGGTGACTCCCGTTCTCGGAAGTGGTGCGTATCCTTTGCAGCCCGTTGCCAGAGAGACAGTCGCAGATGTGTTTGTCCAGGCCCTGTCTTCTCCTTCTGCTGCCAATCAAATTTTCGAAACAGGTGGACCTGAGGCCATCACCTACGAGCACATCTTGGATCATATCGGCGCTGCGGTCGGTAAGCGAAGTGTGCGGAAAATTCATATCCCTCTATCCCTGATGAAACCCGTCATCAATATAATGGAAGGCTTTCCTTTCTTCCCCATCACAAACACACAGCTCACTATGCTGCTGGAAGGAAACGCCTGCAAGGACTCAGAGCCGCTTTACACGACGTTCGACACACCTAAAATCGAGTTTCGCCAAGGGATTTCTCAGTATTTGTAAAGAAGGCAAAAGCTCGGCGACAGCGTTCATGCAAAAAGCCCCCGATCTCAATCGATCCGGGGCTTTTGATATTCTTTTACTATCGAATCTCCAGGACACCTTTTCCCCCGCGAAAAACATGAAGGAACGGAATCGTGCCAACCGTGACAAACCCGTAACGGCTGTACACCTTTTCTACTCGCTCATTAATTGGGCATACCCATAGCTCTGAGCTTTTGGATTGGATAAACTGTTCCTGCGCATGGCGGATCAAATGACCGATCAGACCGCGCCCGCGAAAAGCCGGCAGGGTCGCAACATTTTCAATCCGCACCACATCGTCAGCCCTCAGCAGACATAAGGAGGAGGCTGGTTCCCCTTCTACTCGCAGCAGGAAATGCTGAAAATCCGGATGGGCAAATTCTTGGGCAAAAGCCTTTTCCCGAACTTCCTTGCCACCAAACTCAGGGACAGACTCTACAAGCAGGCACTCCTCGTAGTTGGCAGCAGTAACAGGCTCGATGGTGACATAAGAATGCTCGTTCACCTGAGCCAGTTCCCCTTGCCAGATTTGTACAGGCGAGGGCAGCTCCTCAGTGCGGAAGCCTCGCTGCTCCAGCACTTCCACCAGCTTCTGCTGATTGGGGGCATCGTACAAATACAATCGGGGATGAATGCCTTTTTCCTCAAAAAACGGGATAATCTCGTCCGCAATCTCAGCTGCTTGCTGGAGGTCCGTTACCGCATTCGAAACATGGGCATGATTGGCATCATAATGCCCCGGATTCTCTTCATTCCAGAACAAGTAGCCCCACGATCGCTTTGCGTGATTGGAAAAGGCCCGTTTATAGGCTACGTCCGTCTGTTCAACGATAGACAGCAAATTCATTTGGAGCCTCCAGTCCGAATAATCCCACCGCTATTCATGCAGGGTCTGCTCTGCTGTTGCCGTTTGCTTGTTGATGTGGCGGGCGACAACGAACAAATAATCGGACAAGCGGTTCAAGTATTTCACTACGGATTGGTTGACCTGCTCTTGCTGTGCGACATGGACGGCCTTGCGTTCCGCACGCCGCACCATTGTACGCGAGACATGGAAAGCAGCTGCGGCTGGATGTCCACCGGGCAGCACGAAGTTGGTCAAAGCCGGCAAGTCTGCGTCCAGCTTATCGATCTGACCTTCCAGGAAAGTGACATCCTCTTCCCCAATCGGCCAGCCGACCTTCTTCCCCTCTGGAGTCGCCAGCTCCGCACCAACGTGAAACAGCTTGGTCTGAATGACATGAAAAACTTCTCGAAGCTCTTTCCAATCGACGGACTCCGGCAAGAGAGACAGCGCGAGTCCGATCTGCGAGTTAGCCTCATCGCATGTACCGTAAGCCTCTACACGATCTGCAAACTTAAGTACACGAACGCCAGCTACTAACGATGTCTCGCCTTTATCCCCTGTTTTGGTGTAAATTTTCATTCCAGCCCCTCCATCTTTCCCTTTATTTCCCTGGAAATCGACAATCTACAAAGCTTCTGCTACCAAAATCAACTCAGAACTGCTGGCATCAAAGGCTGTTTTGGCAAAGCTGCCATAGCGCTGTGTTACTTTGAAGCCATTTAGGCGCAGCAAGTGATGCAATTCAGTCGGGAAAATATACCGCAGCGTAAACCGACCCGTGACACGCTCTGTCATCACGCCGGCAGCGTTGGAGCGTTCATAAATCCGAGTCACTTCCGCCAATTGCTGAAAGTGATCGTAGCGCGTGTAATCCCACATCGCCACTTCATCGCCGTTCTCCATCCGATGCGTCCCACGCAAGGACATTTTCTCATTTTCCTCATTAAAATGCTGAATCTTCGGTACGAAAACATTCATGGCAAATTTGCCGCCCGGCGCCAGATGCTTGCGAATACAAGCCAGCGCCTTCATCTGCTCTTGGATGTGAAGCAGATGCAGAAAAGAGCGAAACGGAATCATGATCAAGGAGTACGTCTCGCCCAAGTCGAAGCTGCGCATGTCTCCCTGGAGGAGACGAACAGAATCTGCCACACCCAGCTCCTCTGCCTTTGCCTTCGCCCTATCCAGCATCGTTTGCGAAAGATCCAGCCCTGTCACGGGGATTCCCGCTTGAGCCAGCGGGAGGGTAATGCGCCCCGTCCCGCATCCGAGCTCAAGCACCTTGCCCCCCGCCTGTTTGGCCTGATCCATGTAATACTCCACATCGCCATTCAGTCCGCGTTGCGTCAAATCGTAATAGTCAGCCCAGTCATACATATTGCTCATGGCAACTCTCCTATGCTTGCAATTGTTCGGATTGCAGGTACGCCATTATCAGCTTGGCTGTGTTGTCGAGCGCTTCGCGGTGTGTACGCTCATGCGAGTGTGAAGCGTCTACCCCAGGTCCGATCAAGCCGTGGACAATGTCATAGCCAGCCCGCAATGCCGCACTTGCATCCGACCCGTAAAATGGATAAATGTCGACCTGATAATTCAAGCCTTCTGCTTCTGCCAGCTTCGTCAGATGGCTGCGCAGCCCATAGTGGTAAGGTCCAGACGAATCTTTCGCGCAGATGGAGACACAGTATTCGTCTGTTGTCTGACCATCGCCAATCGCGCCCATGTCCACTGCCAAATATTCAATGACATCAGAAGGAATGCTGGAGTTACCGCCGTAGCCGATTTCTTCGTTGTTGCTGATAAAGAAATGAGTCGTGTACGGCAGCTTTTTCCCAGACTCCTGCAGCTCTTTGAGAACGCCCAGCAAAATCGCCACGCTCGCCTTGTCGTCAATGTGGCGGGACTTCACAAAACCGCTCTCGGTGACGGTCACACGTGGGTCAAAGGACACGAAATCTCCGACAGAAATCCCCAGGTCGAGCACTTCTTGCTTGGTTTTTACCTTTTCATCCAGACGAACTTCCATGTTTTGATCGGTGCGCTCCGCTTTTCCCGCTTCTCGGCCATAAACATGAACTGACGCTTTGGTAGACAAAATAGTTCCTGAGATCAGTCGGCCGCTGCCAGTCTCTACGACGCAATGCTCCCCTTCAATCGCATTGAACTCAAATCCGCCAATCAGCGTCAGTTTCAGGCGTCCGTTCGATTTGATTTCTTTGACCATCGCACCTAGCGTATCCACGTGAGCGGTGAGCAGGCGCGCCTTATCCACGTTTGCTCCGGAAATCGTCGCCAGAATAGCGCCTTTGTTTGTACGCTTGAAAGCAACCCCCAGCTTTTCCAGCTCCTGCGCTACCCACGCCATGACCTTTGCCGTATTTCCCGACGGACTAGGAATGTTGGCCAGCTGACAAAAAGATTCAACGATATAGTCGTTAGATACACTCATGGATTTGGCCTCCTGATATCTTCTATATAATAGGACTATCTATGCTTGCAATTCTTCCTCGATAAATTGGAGCACCTCTTGGACATGCCCCTTCACTTTTACTTTCGTCCACGCCTTTGCGATATTTCCTTGTTTATCGATGACAAAGGTAGAGCGCTCGATGCCCATGTATTCTCTGCCGTACATCTTTTTCAGTACCCACACACCATATGCCTCTGCCACCTGATGCTCCGGGTCTGCCAACAGCGGAAACGGAAGCTCGTGCTTCGCCACAAATTTATCGTGAGACTTCACGCTGTCCGGACTGATTCCCAGAACGACCGTATCCAGCTGCTTGAACTTCGGATGGTAATCACGAAAATCACAGGCCTCTGTGGTGCATCCCGGTGTCATATCTTTGGGATAAAAATAGAGCACTACATTCTTTCCCCGGTAGGAAGAAAGTGAAATGGTCTGATTCTCATTCGCTTCCAGCGTAAAATCAGGTGCTGCCTGCCCAATGCCGGTCATGTTTATCCCTTCCTTCTATTCCCTTTTTCCACATTTACACGCTATCTCATTTTACCACAAGCTTACAGCCACTTCATCTCTATACACGTTGCGCTTTCTATCAGAAAACGATAGAATTGATTGATAGTATAGAGAACGACGAAAAATCAAAATTTGGCCTAGTCAGTTGGATGGTGAGAAATGGCATGAAAGAGATTTATGAAGTAACAGACCCAGAAGCACTAAAATCCCTAGCGATTGCCGAGCGCGTTAAAATTTTGGAGCTATTTGAGGACCTCGAGCCTCGAACAGCCAAACAAATCGCCACGGAGCTGGGTGAAAACGCTGCTCGTCTTCACTACCACGTGAAAGAGCTAGTTCGTGTCGGCTTGCTCGAGCAGGTGGATACACGCGTCAAAGGTTCCATTGTCGAAAAGTATTACGAACCAGTAGCCAAAGTGATTCAGGTCAAACTGCAAGTAATGATTGAGGAAAATGCTCAGCAATTGAGCGATGTGATGTTCACTCCTTTCCGCACCACGGAGAAGGATCTCATGCGGACCTTGAACCGTTTTGTTGCCAGCGATCAGGATGTGCGCAAGGAGTATAAGCATACATTCGCCTTCAATGCTCATGAATTTCATCTCAGTCAGGATGAGCGCAATCAGCTTGTCGAGGAAATCGGTGATTTGCTGCAAAAATACAAAGGCTTTAAAAGTGCGCCGGGACGCCGCAAATTCAAGTTTTTTGACGTGCTGTTCCCTCTGACACCTGCCGACCCTACTGACGATACGGATGAACCGTTCGAGGATTCCGACGAATAATCTCCGACATCATGAAAACCATCACGAACGATGGTTTTCTTTTTTTATTTAGAGAAGGTGGCTTTTCGCATGCGTACCATTCTGTTTGACTTCGATGGCACAGTAGCCGATACACTCCCCCTCATCTTTACCGCCTTTCGCTCGACCTTTCAGCGCTTTTTGCATAAGCACTACACAGATGAACAAATCATCGCCCTGTTTGGACCCACAGAGACGGGAATTGTAAAAAGGAATTGCCTCCCCACGAGCACGACTCCGGCTTGGAACACTTTTTTGCTGCCTATACAGATGAACATCTGTGTCTGCACAATCCTCCTGAAGTCACGCACATGCTGGATCAGCTTCGCAATGCCGGCTTTCAGCTTGGAATTGTGACGGGTAAAGGCAGCCGCAGTGCCGAAATCTCGATGCGGGAGTGGAAGCTGGACGAAGGAATCCTGCTCGCCATGCAAAAGCTGGGGGCAGACCCGAGAGAAGCAATCTATGTAGGAGACAGCGACGCAGATGTGATCGCAGGCCGTGCAGCCGGGTTGCAGACTGTCGGTGTCAACTGGCTTACCGTCACACAAAAGGGCGGAAGGTTGTGGCGGAGCCTTAGTTGCACGTATACCGGCTAAGAATTTTAGTAATTCTTACTGTACAAAAAAGGCATGCCACTATTGGATAGGGCACGCCTTTTTTCCATCGGTAAGGGCTTAGTAAGCTCGGCCAAACCAGACTGTATGCTGTGCTTTTTCACCGCAGCAGATGCAGGTTTCCTTGGTCATTGGTGGCTCAAAGGGAATATTGCGGGACGTGAATTTCGTCTCTTCCTTGACCTTCGCCTCGCACGCGTCATCTCCGCACCAGCCAGCCAGCACCCAGCCGCTGGTGACGTTTTCCTGCTCACTTTTTGCGATATGCGCAGTCAACTGCTCCATGGTATCGATCGTCAAATGGGAGTTCGCCTCGCGGAAAGCCAGCGCTTTTTGGAACATGTTTTGCTGAATTTCCTCGAGCAGATTCTGGATGGTTTCCACGATGCCATCGACTGCGACCGTGATTTTTTCACCAGTATCGCGGCGAGCGAGAATGACTTGCCCGTTCTCGACATCGCGCGGTCCCATTTCCAGACGCACAGGCACCCCGCGCATTTCCCACTCGTTGAACTTCCAACCTGGTGTCTCTTCCCGCAAATCAGCACGCACACGGACACCGGAAGCCTTGATGGTATCGAAGAGCGGATCAAACGCCCCCATCACCTTTTCGCGCAGCTTCATCGGTCCGACCGGGATCATAATCACTTGCGTCGGTGCCATTCTTGGCGGTAAGGACAAACCGCGGTCATCACCATGCACCATGATCATCGAGCCGATCAGCCGAGTCGAGCTGCCCCATGACGTCGTATGCACGTATTTAAACGTATTGTCGCGATCGAGGAACTTGATTTCAAAGCCGCGTGCAAAATTGTCGCCCAAGTAGTGCGAAGTACCAGCCTGCACCGCTTTGCCGTCCTTCATCATCGCTTCGATGGAGTACGTATCAACAGCACCGGCGAAGCGCTCACTTGGAGTTTTTTGCCCTTTCCACACGGGAATCGCCAGCTCCTGCTCCACGACTTCGCGATAGATCTCCAGCATTTGCATGGTCTCTTCGCGCGCTTCCTCTTCTGTCGCATGAGCCGTATGCCCTTCCTGCCAGAGGAATTCGGAGGTCCGCAAAAACGGCATGGTTCGCTTTTCCCAGCGGAAGACGTTTGCCCACTGATTGATCAGGACAGGCAGATCACGATAGCTCTGGATCCATTGGCTGTACATATGGCCGATGATCGTCTCGGACGTTGGACGCAGTGCCAGCCTTTCCTCCAAAGGTTCACCGCCTGCTTCTGTCACCCACGGCAGCTCTGGATTGAAGCCCTCGATATGCTCTTTTTCTTTTTGCATGAAGGACTCAGGAATCAGCATGGGGAAATAAGCGTTTCGGTGTCCGGTTTCCTTGAAGCGCTTGTTCATTGCTTCCTGAATCCGTTCCCACAGCTCAAACCCTTCCGGCTTGAACACGATACATCCGCGAACGGGAGTGTAATCCATCAGGTCCGCTTTTTTGATCGTGTCGATGTACCAGCGTGAGAAGTCCTCCGATTGTGGCGTAATTTCCTTCACAAATGCCTTTTCCTCTTTCATCCTTCTACAGCTCCTTTTTCTTAAATGAACGCGAATGAAATGCAAAAAATCCCCCATCCCACATAGGGACGGAGGATCAAACATCCGCGGTACCACCCTGATTGACACAGCAAAAAGCTGCGTCCACTCAAAGTCCCGATAACGGCGGGGCATCCGGCACGGCTCATCGCCAGCGGCTTCAGGATGGGGTGCAGTTCTGCCTTCGTATCGACCTTCCAGACTAGGGCCGACTCTCTGGGACGTAGCGAGGTACTGCGGGTCCTTTCATAGCCTTTATTCGTTAAAACTATATTAGTTAAATATCTTAGCAAGTCAACGACTGATTGTCAATTTGTGGCACGCGGATTCAAACGACTGCCTAGCTTGACGTATACCGGATAAGCGACCAGCGAGAGCATCGCTCCTTTGAAAATGTTGAAAGGAACGATTCCGTACAGGACAAGCGACCATACGCTTGTGGCTCCAAAGGTAGACAGCAGCGTTTCCATTGGCATTTGATACAGGGCCGCGTAGGCAGGGAGCAGGAAGAAAGCATTGGCTACAGCCATCACTGCGCTCATCAGCAAAGTCCCCAGAGCAAGCCCCAGCAAGAAGCCTTTTTTTCCTTGGCCCAATCGCTGCATCGATACCGCTACAAGGATAAAGCTGGCACCTGCTACGACGTTGGCAAGCTCCCCGATCAAGAGGCCGTCTGTATTTTTAAACAGCATGTGCAGCGCATTTTTCAAAACTTCCACGATGATCCCAGCCACTGGACCGTACATGAGTCCGCCAATCAAAGCAGGCAGCGTACTGAAATCCAGCTTCAGAAAGCTCGGCATCAGTGGAATGGGAAATTCCAGATACTGCAGGATGAAGGCAACGGCCGCCAGCATGGGAATCGTCACCAGCTTTTGGGTTGACCTCGTAGAGTGTAATGCTGTTTCTTTCATGTGTACCATCTCCTCATTTTTTCTCCTTCTTGAGGAATGGCAACAGTGATCGTGAACCCACACATCCTGAACCTTGTGCAAACGAAAACAAGCCCCGAGGAAAGAAAGATCCTCAGGGCTTTTTGCAGGCGCATGACAATTCCTGATGCAAAAATAAGTACGAGAAACAGAAGGGCTGCGAAAGATCAATCGCCCCTTATCCCGTTTGCACAGGGAAACAAGCACGTGTGGTAACGTACTGTCGTCATCCTTCTCCCATCCAGACTGTACTGTCGGCTCTGGAATCGCACCAGATCCTGCACTCCCTGCTGTGTATCAGCTCGGGAGGCTCGCGGGCTTACATGCAATTTTGCATGATCACCGCCGGTCGGGAATTTCACCCTGCCCCGAAGGAATGTGTTTGTTGTTGTATACAGCATATTATACTGCTGATTTTTTATTTGACAATAGTTGAAAATGCGATTTTGGCATTTTCCGATGTTTTTTGTAGGAATTACAAACAAAAAGAAAGAGCGGGCTAGGAACCCGCTCCTCTATACTTACTCACTCCAATATTCCAGACCAGAAGCCCGATGCCAAAGAAAATGACAGCCACCACCGGAGTCATGGCTGCATAAATGTACCACGTCTCTTTTCGCAAAAAGTAGGCGGCTGGATAGACACCGACAAAAGCAAACGGCAAGATGTACGTCAGCACGAACCGAATGATCTTGTTGTAAACGTCTACCGGATAGCGCCCGTACTGCTGGATGTTGTAAATCATCGGAGAAATCCCCGTCCGAGAGTCGGAGAAAAAGCTGATCGCAGAAACAGCTGTGTATACCCCGCCATAGATCAATGCTCCACTGACGGATAGCACGATAAAGATGATCGGGTCGTACCAGTAAAAATCGAGCTTCAGCTGAATCGCTGCGTATCCCATGATGATCAGGCCGGAAATTACCCCGAAAATCCTGTCAGGTGCGATGGACTCCAGACACACTTGCGCCAAATTGTGCACAGGTCTCGTCAAAATCCGGTCCATTTCTCCGCGGATAATGTAGCGCTCGTTGAAATCCCAGAATCCGAAGAAGATGGAAAACAGCGCATACGGCACCAGGAAGAATCCATAGATAAAGATGATCTCATCGCGTGACCAGCCACCCATGAGCGGAACGTGCTGGAACACGACGATAATGAACACGAGGTTGATCAATTCGGAGATCAGATTCGATGCCAGATCGCCTAAGAAGTCTGCGCGATACGCAAGCCTAGTCTTGAAATACTGGCTTAAGTAATCCGCGAAAATACTGTAAATGTGTTTTGCATTTTGCATGATCTCTACCCTCCCTGTACGACGAGCCGGCTGCGAGCCATACGCCATAAAATCAGGATCGGGATCAAAATCACAACCATCCAGATCACTTGAAATCCAATCAGCTGCCATGCTCTTGCAGCCGAGGTCACACCAGTGAAAATGAGGCTGGGGTAGTAGTTGATCGCTTGGAAAGGTAAAAAGCCCATCAGCGTTTGCGCCCATCCTGGAAAGAAGCTGATCGGCAGAACCAAGCCAGACATCAGGTCGACAATGACCCGTTTTGCACGAATCATCCCGTCATTGCGGAACATGAAAAACGTCAGAAGTCCAGTCAGCAGGTTCACCTGCGTATTGATCAAAAAGGCGAACAGCAAGCTGAGCAGATAAAGTCCCCAGCCCTGAGCGGTCGCTGGGAAGTGGAACGGAATGATCAGGCTGATCAAAAAGATCCCCGGTCCTGCAAAAAACAAAAAGCGAAAGATTCCTTCGCCAAATGCCTGTGCCGTTTTCACGGAAAGGTAGTTGTACGGCCGGATCATTTCGATCGCAACCTTCCCTTCCCGCACGTCTTGGGCGATTTCCATATCGATGTTGTTGAAATAAAAGGCCCGGGACATCCAGGCGATCGCCACGTAAGAGGTCATCTGCGCTACAGACAGCCCGCCCAGCTGCTGCTGTCCACCGTAAATAGCCCCCCACAAAAAGTAATACGCCCCGATGTTAATGGCGTAAATGATGATGCCACTGTAATAGTTGACCCGGTAGGCCAGCATGGTTAAAAAGCGCATGCGAATCAGTTCCATGTAAAACTTATGCATGACTCGCTACCTCGCCGTCCGTCCGGTAAATGTTGCGCACGATGTCCTCTGTGCTGGTCTCCATGATCTTCACATCACTCACATCAAACGATGCCATGACCGTGGACAAAACAAACGGCAGCATTTCCTGACTGCGCGGCACCTGCACCCGCAGCGAATAATCGTTGATTTGTTCGATCGTACAGGGCATATCCCCTAAAACGTTTCGCAGCTCGGAAGCCTTGGTGCGCTTTTTCATCTGGAAGGATACCTCTGTCCCATTTCCCCAATGCTCTTTCAAATCACTGAGCAGACCGTCGAAAATCAGCTTGCCTTTATCCATGACCAGCACTCGCTTGCAGAGCGCCTCAATATCGGAAACGTCATGCGTCGTCAGCAAAATGGTCATTTTTTCCGTCTCATTCAAATTGCGCAGAAACTCGCGGATCTTTTGTTTGACCAGAACGTCCAGTCCGACCGTCGGCTCATCGAGAAACAGCAGGCGTGGCTTGTGGATCAACGATGCTGCTACCTCACAGCGCATCCGCTGCCCCAGGCTAAGCTTGCGAACGGGCTGACTTACGAAGGAACCTATATCTAGCTCCTCGATCAGCCGCTCCAGCCACTTCTCGCCCGCTGTGTCATCGACCTTGTAGACGCTTTTGAGCAAACGGAAGGACTCCAGTGGGGACAAGTCCCACCAGAGCTGGGAGCGCTGGCCAAATACGACACCGATGGAGCGTACGTAATCCTCGCGCTCTTTGAATGGAACAAAGCCATTGATGACGATATCTCCGCTGCTCGGCGTGAGAATGCCCGTCAGCATTTTGATCGTCGTCGATTTGCCCGCGCCATTTTCCCCGATCAGCGCGAACATTTCCCCTTCTTCCACCGTAAAAGACAGATTATCCACTGCTTTCACCGTCTTGTATTCACGGCTGAACAAATCACGAAAAGCACCACCTAATCCGGCTCGGGACTGGTGAATGCGAAACTCCTTTTGCAGCTGCTTCACTTGAATCATGGTTTACCTTCCTTTTGTGTCTCTTTCGGTTGCATTCCATCTGTTAGTGTATATGACAGGCTATGAATGTGCAAAATTCAATGTGCTGGAAATTCATTCACTCAAGTGCAGGACGATTCCGGTTTTGTCATCCGATTTTTTGAAGCGTACATAGCGGACGCATTCCGGATCGCTGTTTTCCAGCGTTATTAAGTCGTCTGCATACCTTTGTAGTCCTTTGTGAACAATCGGAATCACCGTCTCCTCCCATCTTGGCTCGGCTCCTCCATAGGGGCGAGGCATGAACAAGCCATCTGTCAAAAGCACAAGGGCTCGTAGCTGGGTACGGTTGATTCGTCCAGACTCTATAAAGTCAGGACAGGCAGATTCTCCATTGAGGACACCATATCCACCTTCTGTATTGGCCTGATAGCGGTTGGAAATAAGGATGTCACGACAGTGCTCCATCAGCTCCGAGTGCTGACGGATACCTGCGGAAATACAGGACTCCCATTTTGCGAAGGCAGCCTGCTCTAAATGACTGACTTGCGGGTGTGTAAGGGGGCGTACCGTATCGTCTGCATAAACAGCAAAAATCATGCAATCCCCGGTTTGGGCATAATCGATAAATTTATCCTCTACGCGAACAATCGCACACGCTGCTCCCCAAAGGGCTTCTTTTTTCTCCAGATTGATCCGGTCATTGCGCATACAGGCGTAGAGCCTTTCGTTCGCTGCAGCCAACAGCTCCGGTAAGCTCTGCTCCCCATTTTCTTCCTCCAGATGCTCCTTCACGATTTGGGCCGCAATCGCACCTCCAGTCAGCCCGTCTGCATTTTCATACGGAACGAGCGAAGACACCCCATCCACAACTGCAAAAAGATGCTTCGTCTGATTCGTGACGTACGCATCCTCATTCATCCTGCCGCTGCCGGCGACGCATAGGCATTCCATTTTCATCGTGACATTCGCCTTCTTTCCCCATATTCAGTTGCTGGAAAATTGTATCATTTTTCCTTTTCCCCTTCCAGACATCTCCGTGCATACCCACCTTTTCTTTGGCTGTGGTAAGATAGGGAAGACCTTTTGGACAGAAAGAGGGAAAAAGAATGAACCGTGAAAAATCCGCACACCTGCACCAACAAGCCATGGATGTGATTCTGGGAGGCGTCAACAGCCCATCCCGCTCCTTCAAGGCTGTAGGAGGCGGTGCCCCCGTCACCATGGAACGCGCCCAGGGAGCGTATTTCTGGGACGTGGACGGAAATCGATACATTGACTATTTGGCAGCCTATGGCCCCATCATCACAGGCCACGCCCATCCTCATGTAACTCAAGCCATTTGCGAAGCAGCAGCAAACGGTACGCTGTACGGAACTCCTACTCCTTGGGAAGTGAAGTTTGCCGGTATGATCCGCGAAGCGATTCCTTCCATGGAGCGCATCCGCTTTAACAACTCCGGTACGGAAGCCGTCATGACGTGCATCCGTGTCGCACGCGCCTACACAGGCCGTGTCAAAATCATCAAATTTGCCGGCTGCTATCACGGCCACTCTGATCTCGTCCTGGTAGCGGCGGGATCTGGGCCTTCCACGCTCGGCATTCCGGATAGCGCGGGTATTCCGCAAAGCATCGCCAACGAAGTGATTACCGTACCGTTCAACGACGTCGATGCATTTGCAGATGCGATGAAACGCTGGGGCAGTGAGACAGCAGCCGTTCTCGTCGAGCCAATCGTTGGAAACTTCGGTATCGTGACGCCAGAGCCAGGCTTTTTGGAAGCTGTCAATCGAATCACGCATGAAGCCGGTGCGCTCGTCGTTTACGATGAAGTGATTACGGCTTTCCGCTTCGGCTACGGCGGAGCGCAAAATCTGCTCGGAGTCGAGCCAGATCTGACTGCTTTGGGGAAAATTATCGGGGGTGGCTTACCGATCGGAGCTTACGGTGGCCGCAAAGAAATCATGGAGCAGGTCGCTCCACTGGGACCTGCTTATCAAGCCGGAACCATGGCGGGTAACCCAGCTTCTATCCGCGCCGGCATCGCGTGCCTGGAGGTATTGAAGCAGCCAGGCGTGTACGACGAGTTCGAGCGTTTGGGTGCCATGCTGGAAGCTGGAATTCGCCAAGCAGCAGAGAAGCACGATGTAACCATCCAGCTCAACCGCGTCAAAGGCGCTATGGCGGTGTACTTTACGGACGAGCCGGTACACGATTACGATGCAGCTCAAAAAGCAGATGGTGAGCTGTTCGCCCGTTTCTTCCGCCTGATGCTGGATGAAGGCATTTGCCTGGCTCCATCCAAATACGAAGCCTGGTTCGTTACTACTGCACATACGGAAGAAGACATTCGTGAAACGATCGCAGCAGTGGATCGTTCCTTTGCCGCCATGAGCGGAAAATAAAGTGGCTTCAAAAGGAAAGAGGCAGTCAGGAAATCTTCTGATTGCCTCTTCTTTGTGTGTATTTATCGTCATGTTACCTTCTGCAAAACAGGCTAGGGACGAGTACCAATCACAATCGTAGCGTCAAGCTCTGGATCCGTTGCCACCTGTGGAATGAATCCGCTGCTTTTGAAGATATCGACCGTCTTCGGCACCTGTCGTTCACTCGTCTCAACCAATACGTGACCACCCGGAACCAGCCAGCGTGCAGCTTCGCCTGCCACTCGCCGCATTACATCCAGCCCATCCTCTCCTCCGTTTAAGGCTACAGACGCTTCGTATATTCGCGCCTCTGGGGGAAGCAACCTGATCGACTGGGTTGGTACGTAGGGTACATTGGCTTCGAGGACGTCGACACAGCTGAGAAGTGTGGCGGGCAGAGGTTCAAAAAGGTCACCTTCGTAGACGCGACCACCCGTGATTGCGATGTTCCTTTGCGCGCACCTTACTGCGGCGGGATCGAGGTCCACTGCATGCAGCTCGATCCTCTCTACATGTAAGGCTAGTACGGCCCCCAGCGCCCCTGATCCGCAGCACAGGTCGACCACTACGTTTCCTGGGCGGGCAAGGGCGATCGCTTGTCGGACGAGAAACGCGGTACGCTTGCGGGGTACAAAAACTCCAGCGTCCACAGCGACCCTCAAACCACAGAATTCGGCCCAGCCAAGAATGTGTTCGAGAGGCAAGCCTGCAATCCTTTGCTCTACCATATCATCGAGCTCAGCATAGGTCCGCGCTGCTGAGATAAGCAATTGGGCCTCTTCCTCTGCGAAGACACAGCCGGCAGCACGGAGCTTGTTTTCGATCATTTTAGAAATGAATCATCTACTCCTACTGTAAATTTTTAGGTACTCCCTTTCATTTCGTGAATTTCACAAAAAATCCTGTCAAGCCGGTGATCCATCAGACACTACCCACGTAAGCCATATCAAAACGTACTCAGGGAACGGTTTCCTATGCCATGATCCAAGCCTTTCGGGAATACTACTCATGCAGTTACCCAAGAGGAGGGATCCCGGTTGTCAAAAGGTGAACATATGTATCCGCAAGCACCTGAAAAAACGTTGGACTCCAAAGAGAGCTCCAAAATGCTCGAAGTTGTCGGTTTCCAAAAACCAAGAAAAACCGAACATCACAAGACGCAAAATCACGATCGTTAACCATCTGAAACAGACATATCCCTCCGCTTACCGGTCAGGGTGTGTCTGTTTTTTTCGTGAAATATCAACCCTTTTATCGAACAGAAACATTTTCTTGAACAGGAAGCGCTTACATCCTTTCGCGTATCCTGTCCCTTTCTTGTGCTGACCTTCTGTTCGTGTTATCCTAAAACCTACAATATCGTTAGAAATTTCAGAATATTCAACGGGAGGTGGGTGGTCAGTTCCTCTACTGACCGGAATCATGCTGAATAGAGACCAGAAAAAAGAAAGCATCGAACAGTTTCGCGAGTATCATCGCATCGAGCATGACAGCTGCGCCATCGTTTGTGTCATTGAAAAACAGGGGAGTCCGACTCGCAGCAATGTAGATGAGACCATTCGCACCATGATTCAGATGGAACACCGCTCCGGCTTTATCAACGGCGAGGGTGATGGCTGCGGGATATTGACGGATATTCCTCGCGCGCTCTGGTCTGATTATCTGGATGACGCCGGACTCGATCGGTCGCATGCCTATGATCCCCGCTTTTCCATCGCTCATCTGTTCATTCCTCGAAAAGGCCATGACATGCGAGCGACTCAACAAGAAATTCGCTCTGCTTTCACCCAAGCGGGGCTGACCATTTTGCTGGAGCACGAAAATGCTGTTGATTCCTCTGTCCTAGGAAAAAACGGCAAGCGGGATGAGCCGATCTTTTGGCAGCTCGCCGTGTGGGCGTCGGAAGAGCTGACAGAAGACGAGTATTCCCGTAAGCTGTTTGCTATTCATGTCACACTAGAGGCAGCCTACCACGTGCATGTCGCATCACTTAGTCCGGTCAGCACGGCTTACAAGCTGATGGGCTCGGCAAATTTGCTGTCCCAATACTTCCACGATGTGGCGGACGGGCGCTTCGTTTCATCTGTTACCATCGGCCATAACCGCTACTCGACCAACACCTTGTCCAACTTCTTTCGCGTGCAGCCCTTCTCCCTGCTAGGTCACAACGGCGAGATCAACACGATCAGCAAGCTGGAGG
Source organism: Brevibacillus centrosporus (assembly GCF_003710815.1). Taxonomy (GTDB): domain Bacteria; phylum Bacillota; class Bacilli; order Brevibacillales; family Brevibacillaceae; genus Brevibacillus; species Brevibacillus centrosporus. The sequence continues at coordinate 218,364 of NZ_RHHP01000038.1, read as the reverse complement.
AAGAGGCCAAAATGCTGGGTGTGCCACTCGTAGATGGTGGCAGTGATTCCCAAAATCTCAACCGGACAATCGAGACTCTCATCCACCGCTTTGGGCTGAGCCTGTTCGAAGCCATGGAAGTCGTCTTCCCTCCGATCCATCACGAAATGAAAGGCCTCCCCTCTCACTTGCAGGATCTCTATGTGTACCTGCGCCAAGCATGGGGACATTTTGCACAAGGCCCGGTCGGCATCGTTTCCCGCTTCTCGTCGGAGTGTGTATTTACTGTAGATGCCCTCGGGCTGCGTCCGCTCTGGATGGTGGAAGGTGCGACTTCTCTGTACTTCTCTTCGGAGCAAGGAGTCATCAGCGTCCACGATATGGCGAGCGAGCCCAAAGCTTTAGCACCTGGCGAAAAGGTAGCGGTGCGCCTTCATAAAGACAAACCCGTAGAAGTCATCTTGCATCATCACCTTCTACAGATCGTCTACGAAAGATTTTCACAGAAAATTCAGCCGAATGAAGCCCGTCAGCATTTGCATTTTGCTTATGACTTAGAAGCTCTGTCTACGGAACCTGATGTCCCTGCTCCGACTTCCTCCGTTTACAGTGCTTTCGGATGGGACCGTGAACAGGTCCAGCTGGTGGAGCAAATGGCATCCAACGGCGCAGAGCCGATCCGCTCCCTTGGGCATGACGGACCGCTTGGCGCCCTTTCCAAGGAAAGACAGAATCTGGCGGACTACATAAAAGAAAGTGTAGCTGTCGTCACGAATCCTGCCATCGACCGCGACCGTGAGATGGAGCACTTCTCCACACGCATCCTCCTCGGCTCCCGCGTACCGCTCTCCTCCAAATCAGTCACGACACCGCAGCTGGAATTGCCTTCCCCCATCCTTTTAGAAGGGCAGTCCCTGCAAAAAACCGCTCGCCAGCAAGGGACTCTTTCTCTGGAGCAAATCATTCATGCCTTTCATAACCATCCAACCAGCATCGCCATTCTCTCTTCTCATTTCCAAGAACAGGACGGGTATGCGGCTGGTCTGAACGAACTGCGCCAGGCAGCCGTCAAAGCTGTAGAAAAGGGAGCAGTGCTGATCATTCTGGACGATACGGACACCCATCAGCAGGAGCATTACTGGATCGATCCGCTGCTCGCCATCTCGGTCGTCGATCAAAGCCTGAAAACGGCGTTTGCAGAGGACGGGATCAGCCTGCGCCGCAAGACGAGTCTGATCTTGCGCTCCGGGGCGATCCGTTCCCTCCACGATCTTGCCCTTTCCATCGGGTCAGGTGCTGACGCTGTTTCTCCCTACCTGATGTTTGCCACTGCCTCTGCCAAAAATACCGAAACAGCTCCAGGTCATTTATATGGAGCTTTGAACAAAGGCTTGGAAAAGGTCATTTCCACGCTCGGCATCCACGAGCTGCGCGGCTACGGCCGGCTTTTCTCATCGATAGGTCTGCAAGATGAGGTTGCCGCAGCACTTGGCATCGTCAACTTCTGTGGTTCGAAGCATGCCGGACTGTCACTTGCCGACCTGCAGGAGGACAGCATTCGCCGCCATCACGACCTTTCCAGCGAAACGGCACGCGAATCCAAGACGTTCCATATCTTCCCTCGCTTGTGGAAGCTGATCGGACAGATGGCTGCCGGCGATATTCCCTACTCGGACTACGCTTTGAAGCTGGATGAAAACGAGCGGGAAAATCCCATCGCGGTCCGTCATACGACTGACTTTGCCTTTGACAAAGCAGCTGCCCATGTAGAACCGGAGCAGGTGGACATCAGCGTCGGGGAGCACTCGCTGCCGTTCCTCATCTCGTCCATGTCGTTTGGCTCCCAAAACGAAACGGCTTTTCGCGCCTATCCTAAGGCAGCGGATCAACTGAATATGATCTGTATGAACGGAGAAGGCGGCGAGATCAAAGACATGCTCGGGCGCTATCAGAAAACGCGCGGCATCCAGATCGCATCCGGCCGCTTTGGCATCAATATCGAGCTGGCAAACGCCGCAAACCTTTTGGAAATCAAAATCGGGCAAGGCGCAAAGCCAGGAGAAGGCGGACATTTGCCTGGCTCGAAGGTCACAGCCAAAATCGCTGCTGCTCGGAATGCCGCGATCGGGTCAGATCTGATTTCCCCTTCCAACAACCACGACATCTACTCCATCGAAGACCTGGCGCAAATGATCACCGAACTGAAAACCGCCAATGACAAAGCCAAGATTTGCGTAAAGGTGCCGATCGTGCCCAATATCGGGACGATTGCCGTCGGTGTTGCCAAAGCCGGAGCGGATTTCATTACTTTATCTGGCTTTGACGGTGGGACAGGAGCTGCCCGCGTCCACGCCCTGCAGCATGTCGGACTGCCTGCGGAAATCGGCGTCAAAGCAGCCCATAACGCCCTCCTCGAAGCTGGTCTGCGCGATCAGGTCGAGCTGTGGGCAGACGGGGGCGTGAAAAGTGCCGCTGACGTCGTCAAACTGATGCTCCTGGGTGCGAATCGTATCGGTTTTGGGACGCTTGCGATGATCGCTGTCGGCTGCACGACTTGCCGTGGCTGCCATCTGGATACCTGCCATGTCGGAATCGCTACCCAGATCGACAGCATAGAGGAAGCCCATGAAAAAGGACTTCGACGCTTCGTTCCCCGGCAAACGGACCTCGCCGTCTCCGGGCTCAAGACATTCTTTGGCTTGTTTGGCGAAGAGGTACGGCGCATTACCGCTGGACTTGGCTTTACCCGCGCGCAGGATTTGGTCGGACGCTCCGATCTCTTGGTACAGACGAGACTGCTGGACAAAATCGATCTTACTTCCCTTTTACACGTCCATCCGCTTACTGGGCAAATGACGGATACCGTCTCCGAAGAGGATCCCATATTGGTCGCAGCAGCCACTTCCCTTCGCAGCCATACCAGCGATTCCTTTTCTGACGGACGCCCCATCCAACATACGTTCAAGCGCATCCTCTCCGGTGAGCGTGTACTGGGTAGCCGCTGGGCAGGTGCGCGGGTCGAAAATCATCTGGATGGAAGCTACACGTCATTGCCAGAGGTTTCTCTGCACTTCGTGGAAGGCAGCGTACCGGGGAATGGTCTAGCTGCCTACAACGTCCAGGGCGTAAATATCCGCGTCGAAGGAGGCGCTCAGGATGGAGTGGGAAAAACCAGCTTTGGCGGCCGCATCTCCGTTCTGAAGGCAAAGGGGCTGCGCGGTACCTTCGTCAACGGATCTGTCGGGAAAAGCTTTGGCTACGGGGCGCAACGGGGACTGTTTGTCGTGCAGGGCAATACTGACTCTCGCGCCTGCATCCGCTTATCTGGCGCAGACGTCGTTTTTGGCGGAGAAATAACGGAGCCGATCCGCGACGAGCTGGGGGGAATCGGGGCGCGGGCAAACCTGAAGGGCTTCGCCTTTGAATACATGACAAATGGCCGTGCGGTGGTTCTCGGGGATCCGGGCCCATGGATTTGCGCAGGGATGACGGGTGGTGTGGTCTACGTCAAGCTGACGCCGGAGATGGGCTTTGACAAAGCTGCGCTCGAACGCCGGATTGCCAAGGGAGCAAAAGTGTTCCTGTACTCCCTCGACAAGCAGGGCATACAGGATGTTCAGGAGCTGGTCGGTGCGTATGTGCAAGAGCTGCTCGCTACTGCCCAATATGAAACGGCAGGGCGTGTCCAGGCTTGGAGCGATGATGCTGCCTCGCAGTTCATCATGATTTCCCCCAAAAAAGAGCAGGCAGACCCTTCTGTCTCTACCGAGTAATCCCTGTATACCTGCATTTCAAACTCCTCCTAGGTATTGGAGGAGTTCTTTTTGTCATACATATAAGCACGTGATAATATTGTCAAAGCATGGTCATGGATTGTACAATAAAAAATGAAACTGCCAGATGGGATATTCGTATACACAGATATGGGACACAATGATGTAATGAAATTGCAATCGTAACGATACGAACGATTACTATAAGGAGTGATTGTAAATGTTTTTTCATCCCATGGACTTTTTGATCATAATTGCGTTCCTGCTTTCCCTGTGGGCGCAATTTCGGGTAAAGGGCACATTTAACAAATATGCAAATGTCCCTGCCTCCTCCGGGATGAGCGGCGCAGAGGCGGCACGTCGGATGCTGGATGCAAACGGCTTGACCAGCGTTCCAGTCGAGCATATCCCAGGTACGCTGACAGACCACTACGATCCTCTCTCTCGTGTTGTGCGCCTGTCGGATCCCGTTTACTTTGGCAACTCTATCTCTTCTCTGTCCGTTGCTTGCCATGAGGTAGGCCATGCGATCCAGCACAAAGTTTCCTATCCGATGCTGGTAGCTCGTCACCGGATCTTTCCGGTCGTCAACCTCGTGTCTGGTGTAGCTCCGTTGCTGTTGTTGGCTGGTTTCTTTTTCAAAATGACTGGACTTCTCTTGATCGGGATTATCTTCTTCTCTGCTGCCGTTGCCTTCCAGCTGATTACACTGCCGGTTGAGTTCAATGCCAGCAGCCGGGCGAAAAAGCTGATGGTGCAAATGGGCTTCATCCGCAACACCGAAGAACGTGAAGCCAGCAAGGTACTTGGTGCAGCTGCTCTCACTTACGTAGCGGCCGCTTTGATCTCCGTTCTGGAGCTGGCGAAGTACATCATGATCTTCCGCGGCTCTGACGAAGACTAAAATCCAAACAGCCTCCCAAGGTACAGCTTCCCCTTCGCGGGTGCTGTACCTTTTTTCGTTGGCTTGCGTTACAATATCACCTAGGAGGTTGGGCCAATGAATATCGGAATTATCGGATTGGGCAGTATCGGCCAAATGCTCGTAAAAGCATTTGGCAAAAGCGGTGCTGTCGCTCCAGAGGAACTAGTTGTTTTCAACCGAACCCGGGAAAAAGCAGATAATCTGCGAGCCGCATACGACCTGAAAATTGCGGACACGGCTCAAGCGGTATGCAATCAGGTGGATATCGTCTTTGTCTGCACCAAGCCACTGGAAATTCTCCCCTTGCTGCGCACACTCTCCATCCCGGCGAAGACGCATGTAGTCTCGGTCGCAGCCGGCGTAAGCATTGCTGATTTGGAAGGTGTACATACAGGCTCCGTCAGTAAAGTAATCCCGACTGTCACCTCTTCTGAGCTGCGCGGCGTTTCCCTGTTTGCTTGCAGCGAGCGTCTTTCTTCTGAGCAGCGAGAGCAATTGAAATGGCTTTTATCGCGCATCAGCGTGGCACAGGACATAACTGAGGAAGAAATAGAGACAGCGACGATTTTGACGAGCAGCGCACCCGGCTTGATTGCCGGAATACTCGAGTCTTACGCGCAGGCAGCCGTACGCAAGACTCCCTCGCTGTCGATTGAGAAAGCACGGGAAATGCTCGTTGAAACCATGCTCGGAACGGCTACGCTCCTGCAAAACGAAAAGCTCGGCTTTGATCAGTTGATCGAGCGTGTGGCAACCAAGGGCGGCATTACCGAGGAAGGGCTGCGGGTTCTCGGCAAGACGCTCCCTAGAGGATTTGACGAGCTGTTTGACATGACAGCGTCCAAGCATGATACGCTCAAGCAAATGATTCATAAGCAAAATTCAACGCTATAACTGAAAAAGGAGATTGCAACGATGAAAATAGGTTGGATTGGTTTAGGTAACATGGGTATTCCGATGGCGAGCAACCTGCTTGCTGCAGGCTATGAGGTAGCCGTCTGGAATCGCTCACCGGAGAAAGCTTCCCCTCTGCTCGCTCTGGGGGCAACACTGGTCCCTACGGTATCGCAGCTGGTGGATCAATCCGATATCTTGTTTACGATGGTCAGTGACGACGATGCAGTAAAAGCAGTCTACAGCGGGCCAGAAGGGATATTTGCTGCAGCCGCACATGGCAAGCTGGCGATCGATATGAGCACGATCTCGCCCGATACTTCTCGCTGGATCGCGGGTGAAAGCAAGCAAGCGGGCCTACGCTTCTTGGATGCCCCTGTGTCGGGGAGTGTGGGGCCAGCAAAAGAAGGTACTCTCGTCATCATGGTGGGTGGAGATGAGGCAGATTACAAACAAGCCAAGCCGCTGCTGGACAAACTCGGAAAAGCGGCGATCCATCTGGGGCCAAACGGTGCGGGAGCTTCTGCAAAGCTAGCTATCAACCTGCTGCTTGGCATCACCGTGCAGGGGGTAGCAGAAACTTTGTTATTTGCCCGCTCGCTCGGAATCGGCACAGATCAGATGCTGAACATCATTTCTGAAAGTGCAGTGGGAACCCCACTCATTCGCGGCAAAGCAGCGTCTATTTTGGCCGATGACTTTCCAGCTGCTTTTGCCCTCAAGCATATGGCGAAGGATTTGCGCCTGGCGACAGCAGCAGGCGTATCCACTCCTTTGGCGGAATCGGCAAACGCCAGCTACCGGCACGCTTTGGAGAGCGGTCTGGGAGATCTGGACCTGATGGCGATCATCAAGCATTTGGAAGGATAAGAGCTGTAAAGACGCACACCCCCTATTTCCGTCTTTTAAACGGAGAAATAAGGGGTGTTTTTTCATTCTCTTCACGATTCGAATACGGCGGAAGAAATCCCGCGGCCATTCACTCTCAGTCTTTTTCTTATCCTATCTCTTAGCGCTCCACTGCTCGTTCCAAATACTCGCCTCTGCCACCGCTCGCTTATCCTGCAGAACATCGCCAGGCTTGTTGCCCTCCCCGATGATGTATCCCGCAAATGGCATGCCGACAAAACCAAAGATGTATTGGAACTGTTGAATGAGAGGCAAGCCCTTCACACGCGGATCATCGCCTCCTGTCGTGATGACAAACGCTTGCTTTTGCGCCAAGGCTTGCTTGAAGCTGTAACGCTTGTCACGCAGGCTCTGCGACCAGCGATCCACGAAATCCTTCATGAATCCAGACATCCCGTACCAGTAAATCGGGGTGGCAAAAACGATCACGTCATGCTCCAGCACGGCTTCAACGATCGCATCGTAATCGTCGTCTACAGCTGTGAAGCCCTCTGGATCATGCCGCTGATCGTGGATCGCCCGGATGTTTTTTTCGCGCAAATGGATTTGTGTATGAGGGATCCCTTGCAAAACAAGCTGACTGAGCTGCTCCGTATTGCCATTTTCTCTCGAGCTGCCTTGCAGTACCAAAATCTTCATCTCTCTCACTCCGTTCATTCAATGGGTGGCTTGGGATGGAGCTTCTGCGCTAGAGCATATCCCTGCCAGCTGCTATTTGCCTCCTATTTTATCACCTTTTGCATAAAAACAAATCTGTATCCTTGGAAGGGAATCGGGATTCCAGTCGTGCCTCCCCTGCTCTCGCCCTGGAAGGACAAGCCGTTGTAGTGCCTGAGTGTTTATTGGCAAATGTGTATAAGCTATAGAGGGTTTATCACGAGTGATCAAGTGGGGGAATAACTCATGGATTGGTATGACCGACTCAATGAATACTTTCCAGAATATGAAATGAAAAAGGAAGGCCAGATTCAGGCGCTCATCCGGGAAACAGACATTTACCGCAAAGTCGATACCGACAAATTCCTTTTGCTGTACGCAGAGTTTCCAACATTTATTTTCATCGATTACCTCCTGATCAATCCTGCCACACGTGGACAAGGGATCGGCACTAAGGTCATTTCGTCACTCAAAAATAGAGGAAAGGACATCATTCTAGAGGTAGAACCTATCGATCGAAATGACGAAGATACCATCAGGAGAGTCCATTTTTATCAAAAGAACGGATTTGTAAAAGCAGACCGCATCAAGTACAGCTGGGAAGAAGAAAATGGCGAGACGTATGAAATGAACATCTATTACTGGAGCCCCCATGAGAATCTGCCTCAGGAGGTCGTCCTCGAGAATATGGCAAAGGCCTGTAAGGAGATCCATAACTTCCGTGCCCAACAATACTACGGCCGCAGTGTGGCCAATCCGGATGAAGTGCTGCATTGGAAGCACTGATGACGTCCCCTCATTTTCCTGCATCAAAAAACCTCCTCTCGATTGCAGGCAATCGCTGCTTTGAGAGGAGGCTTCGTCCTATTTTTTACACATGATCGTTGCTGCCATAGCTTCCGTACTCGCATTCTGTGTGCTGATACTGCAGCCTGCGAAAATGCCAGGCGAACAATACCGCTACACACAAAATACCTGCAGACAAAAAGTACACGGTCCGCGTCCCCAGCCATTCCGCCAACGCCCCCATGACCAGGGCAGAAATCCCGAAAACCATGGTATCAACCGTCCCTTTCGCAGACAGGACGTACGGCAGACGTTCCTCGGGAGTAGCTTGCTGCAGCAAGGTTTGCTTGGAAATGGCATGGACCTCGTACAATGGACCCAAGGCAAAGGAAAAGAAGAGGGCGAGCAATGGATGCGTGCTGCTTCCAAACCCGACGGTAACCACTGCGGAGCCAATGATCCCTGCCATGATCCATTGTGGCAAGTGCTTTTGCATCCGCTGCGCTTTGGCCAGCAGAAGTATGCCTCCAATGATAGCACCCAGCAGGTAACCGGCATTGATGTAGCCCCACCACTCTTCTCCCTTTTCCAGCTCCTGCACGGCAAAAGGCAGCATGATCGCTGCAATCCAAACGGCATTCGCCAACCCAATCACCGCATCCACGGTGACAACGAAACGTACCTTTGGATTCGTGCGGATGAACCTCCAGCCGGTCAGAAGGCTTGGATTCCCTGCCTCCGCTTTTGGTTGGGCACGCTCCCGACCCTCGTTGGGTGCAACCCCTAACATCGCAAGCGTCGATACCAAATACGCAGCGACTGTTCCGGAAATAACCAAGCCTGACCCGATCCAGGCGACCAGTACACCACCCAGCGCCCAGCCGGCAAAGAAAGCCGTTTGATCGGACGTTGCCAGCAAACCGTTTGCTCTCATCAGCTCTGATCGCGGCACCACCTGAGGAACCAGGGAGTTCCGCGCTGGATTTGACCATCCATCCATAAAAGCAATCGCTGCTCCTACTGCCAAAAGAGCCGAGACGAGCTGAGGCCCCCTATCTTCCGCCAATGGAACAACCAGTACAGCTGCAGCGAGAAAAAGCGTTTTGCTCCCTTGGGATACCACCAGCATCTGCGACAGTGACAGCCTTCGGAAAACAAAAGGAGCCGTCAACGCCCCCGCTGATTGCGCTGTCAGATTCATGACGGGGATCAGCGAAGTATACATGACAGAGTCTGTCACAGCGTAGACGGCGGAAATAAACGCGACAATATAAAAAACATCCCCCAGGTTGGCCAATGTCTGACCACCCCAAAGGAAAATAAACCTTCTATTCCACATCAAAGGTTCCTCCCAGTCGGCTGCAGATACAGAATATCCGCCTATTTAGTTGAACGTGCCAGAACTCGTTCAAACCGACTCAGAATCACAAGGGAGGTACACCTCGTTTCAGAAATTTTCTCTATTATAGTTTAGCTGCCCATTCCTTGTATAGTGCCTTTGTGACGGAAAAATGTGTAGTACACCCAGCCCGCATTGATCAGCAAAAAGGCGCTCGTCATGAAAAAGACACCCTCGATACTGACATAGCCTGCCAAAAAGCCGCCGATCATGGGACCGAGCATGCTGCCGATACTGACGAAGCTCTGATTGTAGCCGTAAACACGGCTGATCATATGTGTCGGTGTCGCTCGGCGCAGCAGGGCATTGACGGATGGCAGCAATCCTCCCAATGACAGCCCCAGCAAAAAGCGCAGGATGACCAGCTGCCAGACCGTTGCGACTAAGCCTTGCGGGATAAAGATAATGGCCGATGCCAGCAAAGCGAAGAGCAGAACTTTTTGCGAGCCAAACCGGTCCCCCAAAATCCCTAGCCGCGGAGCCGCAACGACGTTTGCCACGCCCATCGCCGCTTGAACAATACCTGCCCATAGCGCGACCCTGCTGCCTTCCGAACCCAACAGCTGCGCGATGTAAATCGGCAGAATCGGTACGATGCTGAACAAGGCAAACTGAATCATCACGGTTACAAAAAAGAGCGCCGGCAGTTCCTTGGACGAGAAGATCATCTGAAAATCTTCCCGCAGATTGGACCGGTCCTTTTTTTCAGGTGGTACAAAGTTCTCTTTCACCGTAAACGTGATGACCAATGTCGCGAGCAGCAGCAGACAGCCCGTGATCACAAAGATCATCCGAAACCCGATACGGCCAGCCAATACCCCGCCAAACAACGGCCCCATGATCGTTCCTGCTGTCACGAAGGATTGAAGCAGCCCTTGCGCCCACCCGATTCTGTCCCTTGGTACGGATGAGGCGACGAGTGCAGTGCTGGCAGGGATGATTCCACCGACCAAGCCGTTGATCAAACGCAAAGCCAGCAGCTGCCACAGGCTTCCCGCAAAGCCAGTCAGCGCTACCGTGATGGACATGAAATAGCCCGACCTTAAAATCATGATCTTTCGCCCGTGCTTGTCGGCGAGGTTTCCCCAAATAGGAGAAACCAGACCGGCTGTCAAGAAGTTTGCCCCAAATATGATTCCCGCCCAAGCCGTGACCTCGTGGGGATCTTCAATCCCGAAATCCTGCTGAATGTACAGCGGCAAAAACGGCATGATCATACTCATCGCCATCATGACAACAAACAGTGAGCCGCACAATACGTATAGATTACGCCGCCATGTCTCCATCGGCTGCATCTCCCTTCTCTTCTATCCACCCTGCTCTTTTATGCGCGAGTGTAGAAGCCGCCCCGTTTACTTCCCTAGATCCTGAACACTCCACAGGCCATGGTATACCCCTCTTTTCTCCAGAAGCTCCTCGTGCTTGCCTTGCTCCACGATCCGACCTTCCTTCATCACAACAATTTTATCTGCATGGGTAATGGTCGAAAGTCGATGGGCAACAATGATTGTCGTTCTGCCATTTGTCAAGCGAGCCAGTGATTCCTGGATCATATGCTCCGATTCCAGATCGAGAGCCGAAGTCGCTTCATCCAGAATCAGAATGCCCGGATCGCGTAGAAATACACGTGCGATGGCTACCCGCTGCTTTTGCCCTCCCGATAGCTTGACGCCTCTCTCCCCCAGCTCCGTATCGTACCCGTTCGGCAGGGTGGAGATAAAGTCGTGAGCATTGGCTGCCTCGGCCGCCCTCACAACCTCCTCGTGGCTGGCGTCGGGCTTCCCCATCAAAATATTTGCCCTGGCCGACTCGCTAAAGAGGATGTTATCCTGCTGCACCATCCCGATGTGATTGCGCAGGCTGCTAAGCTTGACGTCCCGCACATCCATGCCATCTACGAGGATTCGTCCTTCTGTCACGTCCCAAAAGCGGGGCAATAGACTGATCATGGACGATTTTCCTCCGCCCGACATACCGACGAGAGCAACCGTCTCGCCTGGCTCAATCGTGAGGGTAATGTTCTCAAGCACCAGCGGCCCCTCCTCCCGATAGCGAAAAGACACATTTTCAAAGCGCACTTCGCCGCGAATTCGCTTCGTAACAGGGTCTACTGGCAGATTTCGCGCCCCAGGCCGATCGACGATGTCATAGTCCTCATCGAGAAATTCAAACATCCGGTCCATGGAAGCAACGGCCTGTGTCAGTACGGTCGATGAGTTCACCAGACGTCGTAGTGGTGTGTAGAGCCGATCGAGATACGCATAAAAAGCGACAAGCGTCCCTACGCTCATGGAGCCGCCAACTACCTGATAGCCCGCGTAAGCGATGACCAGAAGGGGCGCGATGTCTGTCACCGTATTGACGACAGCAAACGTATTGGCATTCCACCGGGTGTGTGCCAATGCTTTTTTCAAAAAGTGATCGTTTTCCTTGGAGAACTGCTTGCTCTCATGCTCTTCGAGGGCGAAGCTGCGGATCAGCGACATTCCGTTTACCCGCTCGTACAAATGGCCTTGCAGATGAGCCAGTGCCGCTGACCGTTCTCTTGTCAGCTGACGTAAACGCTTGTAGAAATACTTAACGGAGATGCTGTACAGTGGAAATACGATGATCGCGACAATCGTCAGCTCGAGATCCATATAAAACATGATTCCCAGGGTCAGCACGATGGTGATGAGATCCAGCCACAGATTCATGAGCCCTGTTTCCACAAAGGTCTTGGTGGATTCGACGTCGTTGATCACCCGAGAAATGATTTCGCCCGTTTTCGTATTGTTGTAGTACCGCATCGAAAGTCGCTGCAGATGGGAAAACAGCTGATTGCGGATATCGAACAATATCCGGCTGGATACCCACTGGGCATAGTATTGCCTGATGTACTCCACAGGCGCACGAACAACCGTAAACAAAAGGAAGGCTCCGAGCATGAGCCAAAATAATTTCGTCAGCTTTTCTTCCTGGGGAATAGGGCTTGGCAGCAAATCGTCAATGACGTATTTGATCAAAAGCGGCAATAAAAGAGGAATGGCAAACTTGATGATTCCGATAAATACGGTGCCTACGATCATTTTCCAATAAGGCAGCACGTAGGATAAATAACGCCTTATGCTCAATCGCTACACGCTCCTTTGCAAACAAGGAAATCCCTCCCCCGGCTTTACGGGAAAGGGATTATTCCTCATCATCTCTTACTAAAAGATAACGCTCGTACCAACGTTGGACAAAGCCACTCTGAAAAGGTCCTCGGCGTGCACGAACCCAATCAAGCACTTCCCGCAAAGCAGTCTGTACCTGTTCCACCACAATCGGAGGATAATTCATCTGCTTGCTATGCAAAAGGAATTCCTCTTCGTCTAAAATGGAATACGTCATGTCGGGATAGACTTTTACGTCCAGATCGTAGTCTATGTAACTCAGCAGTTGCCCCTTCATACTGAATGGCGAACCTATGTTGCAGTAATAATAAATGCCGTCATCACGAATCATGGCAATGGTATTGAACCACTGACCTCGACCAAATGTACAAATAGCCGGTTCGCGCGTACGCCATTCCCGCCCGTCTGCCTCTGTCACCTTGACTCGATCATTTCCCCCAATCACGACCGCATCACTGGTATGAATCAACGTAGATTTGTCCCATATGCGGTGCAACGAATGGTCATGTTTATAACTTTCAATGCGGATGTTGGAGCCTGGAGTCGGCGACATGACTCTCCCCTTTCTTCTCTTCTCTATCTGAATGGGGACAAGCCTCCTTTAAGAAGAGAGCTTTTTGGAAAGTGTAACATATTTTTGCATTTCATAGCCAAGCGAATGGTAAAAGGGCAGAACTTCTGGGTTATCCTGATTCACCATGATCAGTACGCGATTTACGCCTCGTTGCTTGAACCGCTTCTCGATTGCTTCCACCAGCTGTCTGCCTATGCCTGTTCCTTGTTCACTTGGTAAAACGGCAAGTCTGTAAAAATAGGCGCGAGCCCCATCGATGGTGCCAACCACGACCCCTATGACTTTGCCTTCCTTTTCTGCAACCATCACTAAATCGCTGTCCCATGCCAATTGTTGGGCCAAATCGTTCAACGACTCCGTGTCCGATTGGTCCAAACCGGTTTCCTGCCAGATGCTAGTTATAGCCGAATAGTCACCGAGTCGAAACGGACGAATCAGCATACGTTGCCTCCTTCGTTGCCTTCTTCTACTATTGTACACCACTTACACAAGTTTGTCTTGCACGTGACATACTCAGATCACCTGCAAAATCGGTTAGAAATTAATTATACAACTCCCCTCTCTCTTGCGCTACCCGCTTCGCGCACGGAAGATTTTTGGTTCAGATCCGCTGTCCACTTTCGATGAATGGGCATCCTGCAGACTTGTCCAGGCCGCACCATGAACAGTGGGCTTTGTCAGCAATTCGCAAGATAATTATCAGAATATATTTTCTTTTTGAACTTGGGTAAAAAGTGCTTTACACGGGGAAAAAATTCCCATATTCTAAGAGTAAGATTTTACAACTACTCGAAAGAAAGGAGGCTGCAACAAAATGATGACTGTCGTTATGAACCACCTCACTTATGCGGATCGTCTTATGGTTACTACAACTGAATATCGCAACGCCTCCTGGAAAAACGAATTGTAGTTGTCATTCGTGTCTTTACCAATGACTATTCGTTAAATACCAGACCGCAGGCGTTGTCGCTTGTGGTCTTTCCTTTTGGGAGAGCTGTTTCCAGACCGCAGGCCGTCGTCCGCGGTCTTTTCTGTGTCAAGCAACATCCATTTTTTTCTAAAATCTACCTTGAGAGGAGGTGATTCAATATGGTACTCAACTTTCTTTTCTTCACGATCAAAATTGAACGTTCTTCTGCTGTAGAACGCATGGTTGAAGGCGAACGCTCCCGCTATTTGGAAAAGCGCGCGGAAGCTCACGCATACGAAGCTGCACAACTGCTCAGCCGCATCTAATGCCACGTAAAAAAATCATTCAGGAGGGATGTTTTTATGAAAAGCAGAAAAAAGCGTCAGGTGATGAGGTTTACAGGAGTCAAATCGATAGACGGCGGCTGACTGACCAATTCCTTTGGGATGGGAGGGATATAGAGTGTACATTCCAATGATTTTTTTCACCATCACGATCAAATTCGAAAAGCGGCAATTAACGCCCGCACAACGTGAAGCAAGATGCAAACGGGATCTTGCTATCGCTGAAATGGAAGAGCGCAAGCGTCAAATCGCAGCGCAGTATCCGGAATTTTGGTTTCGTTAATAGACAACAATTGAACTTAGCCTACGTTAGAAAACTTGGCTCCGCCAAGCTTTGCGGTGGAGCCTTAGTTGCACTTATACTGGCTAAGAATCTTATAAATTCTTACTGTACAAGAAAGCCCTGCAAAGAAGCAGGGCTTTTGTTTATCTGGCAGACTCATTTCGTTTTTGCATTAAATCGCGAATTTTGTGATGGGCCCCAGGAAAAGTATAGGTATCCAGTTCATCGATCTCCACAAATCGGGCATGAGGCGGCAATTCCTCACCATCGATCCAGTCACAGGACCTCACTTGCATATTCCATTGCAAGTGGGAAAAGGTATGCTGAACGTCTCCCAGCATATCGATCACTTCGATATCGATGCCGAAGCGCTCGCGAATCCCGTTTGCCAATACTTCCTGCTTGGCAGCGTCACGCTCTACGTCAGTCTCCACCATCGGGAACTCCCACATGCCAGCCAAAAGTCCGGTTTCCGGTCTCTTGTTGATCAAGACTTTCCCTTCTTTCATGATGACACCTACCTGGAGATGAATCGGACGCGGCGGCTTCGCTTTTCCTTTGATCGGGAGGTCTTCCTGTACCCCCTCCTGACGAGCCATGCAATAATCAAAAACCGGACAGGTCAGGCATTGCGGCGTGCGCGGCACACAGACCATCGCGCCCAGCTCCATCAGCGCCTGATTGAAATCGCCGGCTCGTCCATGCGGAATCACCTGACGAACGAGATGCTCGATTTTGATCCGTGTCGCCGGTTTGGCAATATCATCTGTCAAATACAGCAAGCGAGAGAAAACACGCATCACGTTGCCATCGACAGCAGGCTCTGCTTTTTCATAAGCAATGCTCAAAATCGCCCCGGCTGTATAAGGTCCTACTCCTTTTAGTGTGGCGATTTCCTCCGGCGAGTCGGGTACCACTCCACCGTAGCGCGCCTGAACCTCGCGTGCTGCTGTCTGCAGGTTGCGTGCCCGCGAGTAATAGCCAAGTCCTTCCCACGCTTTTAGCACTTCGTCTTCGGGAGCTTCTGCCAATGCGCCGATCGTCGGGAATTTCTCCATGAAATTCGCATAATAAGGTTTAACGGTTTCTACGCGCGTTTGCTGCAGCATGATTTCCGATACCCACACGCGGTAAGGGTCTCGGTTGATCCGCCATGGCAGATCCCGCTTTTGCGAATCGTACCAAGCCAGCAAATCGGATGAGAAACCAAAGACATGAAATTCTTCTGGCAATGTATAAGTCAGTTCTTTTGTTTTCTTTCCAGCCATCTTTTGTACGTTTGCTCCTTTTCGTTATCGCTTCACGGCACGGAACGCCCAGACGTTCAGCTTGGCAGCACCGCCTGACACACAGGCACAAAAAGCTTCATCTGCCAAACGCCATGCCTTGATTTTCTCGTACTGCTCGACTTCTTCGACTTCAAACATTTCGACGAACAAGCCTGGCTGATCGATCCCTTCCAAACAGGAGTATGAAGCGGCTCCCATCGCGGACAGCTTTTCAGCCATTCCTTCGAGCAATATGAGCGCATCCTGTCGCTTGGCAGGGTCCAGCTTATATTCGATAAACACAGTCAGCATCACTTTGTCCTCCCCTTCGAGGTCAATCTTCCTCATCATACTTGTTTGTGGAAAACCGAACAAGATCACAATTTTTTTCAAATGAGGCGGGAATTCTCCTGCTCTCCACGCTATAATAAACCATAATAAATACAACAGGGAGGAAAGGAGGGGTACGCCGATTCCATGGATACCGCCACACATTTTGCTATGGGCTTCGGATTGGCAGGTCTCGCCTATCTCGATCCTGTCGTAGCATCGACTCCAGGACTCGCGGAAGCTGTGATGATCGGCACGGTCATCGGCTCACAAGCACCTGATCTGGACGGCTTGATCCGTATACGCGGCACCGCAGCTTATGTTCGCAACCATCGAGGCGTATCGCATTCAGTGCCAGCTCTGTTTCTCTGGACAGGGGCTACATTTGCTCTTATTCAGACCATCATGCCACAAACCTCGTGGCTCCATTTATTAGGCTGGATCTTTCTGGCGGTCTGCTTACACGTTTTCGTCGACTTGTTCAATTCCTATGGTACCAAGGGGTTGTATCCGTTTCGAGACAAATGGGTCGCTCTGAACGCCATTTTTATTTTTGACCCGTTCATCTTTGCTGCGCATCTGGTTGGCCTTATGCTATGGGCAGCAGGCCTTGAGCCGGGAAGGCTGTTTCTTTGGATTTATGTGATCATCGCCGTGTACTACTACTGGCGATGCCAAGCACAGAAGCGAACGACGGAGCTCGTCCGTCAAAGCATAGGCAAGTCAGGCACCTATACGATCATTCCCACGATTTCGTGGTCAAATTGGACTTTCGTTGCCAAGACCGAGCATCATTGGTACGTGGGCGAGATCCACTCGGGTGAAGTGATCATTCTCGACACCTTTTCGATCAAGCCCGAAAACGACCGAATCGCCGCAGCCAAAAAAAGTCGCAAGGTGCAGTCCTTCCTCTCGTTCACCCATCATGTGCACGTAGAGACAACAGAGCGCCCCTTCGGCTATGAGGTCAAATGGATCGATCTGCGGTATCGTTCACGCTTCCAGGGAAAAAGCCACTACATGTTCGTCGCCGTTGTTTACCTGGGCTTTGATTTGCAAATACGGGATTCGTTTGTTGGCTGGATCCATCGCGGAGAAGATCAGTTGACCAAGAAAATGGACCCCAATCGCCAGCTCGGATAACCTCTCGCCGTCCTCTCCATGGGCGGCTTTTTTGTATTTTGACCTGCCCCTTCTGTGGAAAACTGCCCCTTTTTACCGAGTCAAAAAAGCTCTAAGCTAAGGCTACTACTGCTCGTGGAACTTGTCCGATGGAGGGATTTATCATGATACCCATTCGCTATTCAAAGCGAACGCTAACCGATCAAGCACAAATCGATGCGTTCCTGTCTCATGCCAAAGTAGGGAATCTCGGATTATCCAATGGAGATGAACCGTATATCGTTCCCTTGAATTTCTGTTGGTGGAATGGACAGATTTACTTTCACGGGGCGGACTCCGGTCGTAAGGTCGAGATGATCGACGCGAATAGCCGTGTTTGTTTTAGCGTAACCGAGGAATACGGCACCATCGCCGACCCGATCCCTGCTCATACCGATACCGCCTATATGAGCGTTTTTTTGTCGGGAACAATCGCGCGTGTGCAGGAGCCTGAGGAAATGCGGGATGCCATGCAGGCGATGCTCGACAAGTACGTACCTGGCTACTACAAAGAGCCGCTTTCCCTGCAGCATGTTCTCAAATACCGTTCCTCGATGGGCAGTGTCACGGCTGTTTTCCGCATCACGCCAGACAGCTTGACGGCAAAAGGAAGTCCGGTCCCGGAGGAAAAGCTTTTTTATCCAGGTAGAACAGTGGGTGACGATACAGGAAAACCCGCTCAGTCGTAGTCTGCTGTATGAATAAAGGGGCTGCGATCGGCGCAAACCGGTCACAACCCCTTTTGTATGCTCACTTACTCTGCCGAGCTCGTATGCCTGTAAATACCTTTGATGATCGTTTCCCAATCATCGCTGTGCATCTCATGACCGGTCCCTTCAAGCGTCAATAGCGTCGCGGCCGGAATCTCCGCTGCGAGCGCCTCTGCGTGCGGAAAAGGCAGAATCGTATCATGCGTGCCGTGGATCACCAGTGTCGGTGCTTTGATTTCGGATTGCCGCCCTTCAAAAGCGTCATCTCCCACCAGCTGTGCGTGATTGAACATGCTAAGCAGGTTGTTGGCACGCTTGATTTCCTCCGTGACTTGCGCGTAAACGCGTTCTTCCTCAAAGACGTGGGCAGGACCGCACAAAATGGCTGAGCCTGCTACCAAATAATCCGCAACGGCCTTTTCATCTGTCCAGTCGAGCGAAGCCCCTTTTGCATGATAGGCAAGAACACTCTCGTCCATCGGCGGGAGATTGCGATGATTTTTGTCTGATCCAAACAAGCCGGAAGCAATCAGTGTCATCGACTGCACGCGCTCCGGATAATAGACAGCAATGACCTGCGCGATCATTCCCCCCAGCGACATCCCGACGAGATGCGCCTTTTCAATCTGGTACGCATCAAGCACGCCAACCGCGTCGTTTGCCATATCCGCTACCGAGTAATTTTTTGTCCCTGGAGCATAAACAGTAGAACGCCCGACATCCCGATTGTCAAAACGGATAACGTAGCGGCCCGTCTCAGCCAATCGTTCGCAAAACGCGGTATCCCAATACACCATCGAGCACATGGCCCCCATAATCAGCAAGACAGCTGGATCTTTCGGATCGCCAAAGCTCTGCGCACATATTTCAACACCGTTTACTTGATGGATGGTTTCCGGTCTCATGTGTAGTTCCCCATTTCATTCGTTTTTAGGCAATACGGAAGAAAGACAGACTCAAATAAACCCAAGCATTTTACAGAAAAATGAATGAGCCACTCGAGAACCTCTATCCCTTATCGCAGACGAATGAATTTGATAATCATGCTACACACCTCGAAGCTACATAGAATTGGGAATACTCCCTTCCCCATTGTACCAGATTCGGCGTCTTTTGATCGATTCGCAATGAATCCTTTTTGAGATAAAAAAGGAAGGGCATAGGAAAGATCGCTCTCCCCATGCCCCTCATGTTTTTCACTCTCGAACCGCTTACAGCTCAGCCGGTGCTGTCATCCCTGTAGTGATAGCCAGACGATTCCAAGCGTTGATCACGTTGATCGCCATAATCAAAGACACGAATTGCTTTTCATCAAAATGCTTGTGAACCTCTTCGTACAGTTCATCGGATACGCCGCCGACAGAGATCGTGGTAACCGCTTCAGTCAGAGCGAGTGCTGCACGCTCAGCATCTGTGTAGAAGGCAGCCTCTCTCCACGCGCTAAGCAAATAAATGCGTTGCTCGGTTTCCCCTAGCTTACGTGCATCCTTCGTGTGCATGTCGAGGCAGAAGGCGCAGCCATTGATTTGCGAAGCACGGATTTTGATCAGCTCCATCAGGCCCTTTTCCAGCCCGCACTCCTGGACGTAGCCCTCGAGCTTTATCATCGCTTGAAACGCTTGCGGATTTGCAGATCTATAATTCATTCTCGCTTTCATGTTCATCTTTCCCTTCGCTTGTTTTTGGCTTTACATTCTCCTAGACGAGGGAAGGGATACTCTTGTGACCAAAAATCACGCTTTCGGGGAAAAATGGGTCAATTTTTCTGGATTGACCACGAAATAGATCCTTTCGATCCTATCCTCATGCGGATTGAGTACCAGCGAGATGACTCGAATCGGCTGTCCCTCAACGGCTACGATGAGACCCGGCTGCCCGTTGATAGAACGAATCTGCAGATCGACACGGGCGTCTTCCCATTTGCGCCAGATGCCAGTGAGAAATGCCACAATACGCTGATCGGAGAAAATCGGATGCAGCGCAGCACGCGTTTTCCCTCCGCCATCCGAAATCAGCACCGCGTCCTCACTCAACAGCTGCACCAGTGCCTGTGAATCCGCGTGAGAGATCGCTGAAATCAGCTTCTCGACCAGTCTTTTGGAGCGTTCCGGCTGGACTTCTACCTGCAAGCCCGCTCCGTTCAGCTTTTGCTGGGCACGGCTGAGCAGCTTGCGGCAGGCAGCCTCGGATTTGTTCAATATCTCAGCGATGGTACTGTACTCATACCCAAGCGCAGTCCGCAATACGTAGACCACACGTTCATCCGGTGACAAAGTCTCCAGCAGGACGAGAAGCCCGTAGGATACCGATTCTTCCATCAAAACTGACTGAAGAGGGTCACTGCCTGTCGCATCATCCGCCAGTGGCTCGGGCAGCCACTCTCCCACGTACTGCTCCCTTTTCCAACGAGCGGACTTCATCGTATCCAGGCAGCGATTGGTCACAGCTTTGCAGAGATAGCTTTTTATGTGTTGAATGTCATCGATGTCGCTCTGCGTCAAGGCAAGGAACGTCTCCTGTACGATGTCCTCCGCCTCAGCCACGGAGCCCAGCATGCGATAGGCGAGGGAAAACATCAGCGATTTGTACTGCCGATAGACATCCTCCATGAGCCTCGTCATTATTCTGCCTTCCCGAATTGCCAGATCGTATGGCTGAGACTGCCATAACGAAAGCTCATATGCAGACGCTGCGCGATGCGATCGTCATCCGCAGCTCCCATCGCATAGACGAGAGGGACAAAGTGCTCACTGCCATAGGCTGGAACCGCTTTTTCAGCGTGGGGTGCCAGCGTGCGATATTGCGCCAGATCGGTCACGTTCCATTCCATCAGCGTTTCCTTGAGCCATTCTTCAAACTGCAGGGACCACTCAAAGGCTCCGCCCGAGGTTTCCCGCATATCGAGATAGGAGAAATTATGGATCGTGCTGCCGCTTCCGATAATCAGGACATCTTTGGCACGCAGAGGTGCCAGTGCTTTTCCGATCATATACTGCTGCTCGACCGTCATATTCGGATTCACGGAGAGCGCCACAACAGGCACATCTGCATCCGGATATACTTTTCGCAGCACCACCCAATGACCGTGATCCAGGCCGCGGGAACGGTTCAGGTTGACCGGGATTCCCGCCGCTTGCAGCAGCGCTACTGCTTCCTGCGCGATCTCCTCATCCCCTTTTGCGGGATACTGAATTTCGTACAGTGCCTGCGGAAAGCCGCCGAAATCGTGAATGGTCGGGAATGTCTCCATGACACCAACTTCTTGGGCAAACGCTTCCCAGTGAGCAGAGAACATCACGATCGCGCGAGGACGGTGCACGAGCAGATTCGGCAGGTTATGCAGCGCTTGTGTATAGGAATTGTCTTCTATTGCGAGCATGGGTGAGCCGTGAGCAATGAACAGGGATGGCATCATCTGAAACACTCTCCTCTTTCCTATTTCAACACGGTTACTTTTCGTAAGTATTATAACCGATCCGCTTTCCTTTTTCTATCCTTAGCATCGCCCTGATCGCAATAGGCGCCTTTTCCTCGCCACAATCCTCTGAAATCACCTATCGGAACCACTCAACTGCTCGCTTTAACTCTTCTGCCTGCCTCTCTAGCGAACGAGAGGCAGCATTTACTTCTTCACACGCCCGCACCTGTGTCTGGGTAGCCTCCACGATCTTATACGTTTGCTGGGCTCCCCCCTTCACCACGGAAGCTGTCTGCACAGAAGATGCGGACAATTGCTCCACACTGGCGGACATCTCCTCCGTAATGGCCGATACCTCTTGCACCTGACTCGAAATCTGTCCCATCCCGTGAGTGATTTGCTCAAAAGCTACCTCTGCTTCCTTCAATACGGATGCACCGTAGTGAACGTCCTGAGACATGCTTTGCATGGAAACGACCGCTTGGTTAGCCTCTACTTGTACGTTTTTGATCAGGACGGCGATCTGCTTGGCAAACCGGTCTGAGCTCTCTGCTAGTTGGCGTACTTCTTCCGCTACGACAGAAAATCCTCGTCCCTGCTCTCCGGCCCGCGCTGCCTCGATCGCCGCATTGAGCGCAAGCAGATTTGTCTGGGACGCAATCTGTGTGATCATCTCGACGATTTGATGAATCTTCTGCGAGCTTTCTCCCAACAGTTGTATCGCAATAACCGATTCATCCATCGCCGTAGTAATAGCGTCCATCTGAGTCGTTGCTTTTACTAGCGCGTGAATACCATGATTCGCATCTTGTGCGGCCCAGATCGATGCCTCTGCCAATGAAGCCGTAGACTCGGCCACACGTTGAATGCCAATTGCCATTTCTTCCATGGCCTTGGCGCTCTCATCTGTGCTCGTGACAGTAGCGTCGCTTCCCGCAGAGATTTCTGCCATCGCAACAGCAATTTGGTTGCTTGCTTCAAGCGTCTCCTCGGCATGTCCACTCAATTGTACAGACGAGTGCGTAACATGCTGGGCGGTGGCGTTTACTTGCATGGCAAATTCCCGCAGCTTGTTACGCATTTCATTGACATGTTTGGCCAATTCTCCGATTTCATCCCGATTTAACACGACGAGGTCCGTCTTGCCCAGCTGCCCCTCTGTGACCAGCTTGACCGCATGTACAACCTGCAGCAAAGGACGGCGGATGTGTCTGGTCAGCATAAATGAGAGCAGCAAACTGATTAAGAGGGCGACCCCCATGCTGATCAGCGTATTTTTTCTCCCCGACTCATGTAGAGAAGTGGCCTGAGCTGTTGCAGTCGCCGCTCCCTCCTGACTCATGCGTATCAGATTTTCTAAATAGCCCTCCATCACCTGAAACATGGTGTCTGCTTCCCG
This sequence comes from Brevibacillus centrosporus, assembly GCF_003710815.1. GTDB lineage: Bacteria > Bacillota > Bacilli > Brevibacillales > Brevibacillaceae > Brevibacillus > Brevibacillus centrosporus. The sequence continues at coordinate 195,490 of NZ_RHHP01000038.1, read as the reverse complement.
TTGTAAATCTGCCACCGAGACTTCCTCCGACTGCTCCACCAGTGTCTGATAAGCCAGTTGATAGTTGGACCAGGAAGCCTTCAAGGATTGAAAATACTTTTCCTCCTCCTTGCTCAAGGGATGGTTTCCATACTCCTCAAATTGCTTTTGGATCTGTTCAAGCGTCTGCTTTGCTTCTCCGTCGATAATGCCTTTTTTGCTCAAATCGCTCGTACTTGCGTATTGAAGCTGCAATGAAAAAAAGTGCTCTGTCTGATATTTGATATGTAAGATTGCTGTCGTCTTGGGAAGCCAGTTTTCGTTGATTTCCTCTGCCTTGCTATTGATTTGTTCTTCTGTTCGCAATCCTAGCCAGCCTAAAGTGGCCATGAGGATCAGCATGCACAAAAAACCTGAAAACAACTTCGTTCCCACCGTCTGCCTCATCTCACTCGCTCCCTACCTGAATTTTATAAAAAACGCACTGCACATCTGCATGGTGAACCTACAAAAAAGCGGAGAAAAAGAACCTGACCAAATGGGCACTTTTTCTCCAACTCTTTATCTACAACGCTTTTCGCTTTGTTGGTGGATTGGATGTCAGAGAGATTTCCTCTTCATTTTTGGGGAGATGGTAAATCGTTTCCAGCAATTCGTTGACGGCTCCGCGTTCTTTTTCTTTTTGGGCTTCGTTCCATCCCAGCGTGGCCCCCATCATCCGAATGACCGCATCAGCCTTCTCCTCCGCTTTCTTAAGCTGAAAATAGGTCCAGCCCGTACGCAGGCGTAGGAAATCGACTGCTGTCGTGGTCATCTCTGCTTCCATCGCATACGAAAGCTGCGCCCACAGAAGCTGCTCTTCACTTTGCTTCTTCCCCTTTTCTTGGCGCGTTTCCAATCGGCTGTAAATGTGCAGGGTGTTGGTTCCGTAGGTTTCGATCCATTCCTGTGCCGTGGCAGCATCTACCCCTTTGGACACGCCCGCTTGCAAAAGCTCCTGCTTGCAGGCTGCATAATCGGTATGTCCCATACGTTCACCACCACTGATCACGGTTTGATCTGTACGACAAGCGTCAAATCGACGGCCTGACTCCCTGGATAAATCTACCGCGACCAAATCGACTACTTTTTCAGCCATTTTCCGAAATCCCGTCAGCTTTCCGCCAGCGATGGTGATCAGGCCTGAATCCGAGATAAATATCTCATCTTTGCGAGACAGCTCAGATGGGCCTTTTCCTTCTTCATAGATGAGTGGACGGAGCCCTGCCCAATGAGAGACTACGTCTTTCTCTTCCAGCTTCACATCTGGGAACATCGCGTTCACTGCTCGCAGCAAATAGTCCCGATCTTCTTTTGTCGTGCGCGGCTGATCGATGTCTTGCTTGTAGCCTGTATCGGTGGTGCCGACATACGTGATATTCCCACGTGGAATGACGAACATCATGCGTCCATCCGGAGTATCGAAGTAAGCAGATTGCGTAACCGGCAGCTTATCCTTTTCCACAACCAGATGCACACCTTTGGTTAAATAGAGACGCTTCCCTTTCAGTGAGCCATCGAGCTTCCGTACGCCATCCACCCACGGTCCCGTTGCATTGACGATTTTTTTCGCATAAATCTCGTATGTCTTTCCTAAATGACGATCCGTTACCTTGACTCCAACTGCCTTCTGCCCACGGTAAATAAATTCGGTCATCTCCGTATAGTTGACGATGCTTGCTCCTTGTCGCCAGGCGGTCTTCATGATGTCCAGCGTAAGTCTCGCATCATCTGTTCGGTACTCGTAATAGTAGCCTGCGCCCTTCAGGCCGTCTTTTTTCAACAGAGGTTCGAGGCGCAGCGTCTCTTCCCTGCTCATCATTTTGCGCCGTTCCCTACGCTCTACCCCTGCGAGCCAATCGTAGACGTACAGTCCAACAGAGGACGCCAGATATCCGTACGTCCCTCCCTTGTAAACAGGGAGCAGCATCGGAGCCGCAACAACGAGATGCGGTGCATTCTTGTACAAGATGGCTCGTTCACGGCCTACCTCCTGTACGAGTTTGACATCTCCTTGCTTTAAATAACGCAATCCGCCATGGATCAGCTTCGTTGAACGGCTGCTGGTGCCGGACCCGAAGTCGTTCTTCTCCAACAGGCCGACGCGAATCCCGCGCTGACTCGCATCGAGTGCAATCCCTGCTCCCGTAATCCCGCCTCCGATCACCAGCAGGTCCAATTCTTTCTCTGCCATACTGGTGAGGACAGCAGTCCGATTATTCGCAGAAAAATGAGTGTTCATCTCCGCTCTCCCTCTCTATTTGCATGTGCTGGTTGTTCAAAAAAACAGAAAACCCCCATGAAAAAGAGCAACTTGAACATGTCAAGTTGCAGCTTCTCCACAGGGGGTTCTCTTGTTCTCTTCCCTTATGAAAATGCTATGGTGCTACGACCATAATTCATTTGTTCCGACAGAGACAGCTAGTGCTCCAGCGGCCAAAGCTTCGTTAATCTCTTTTTTGGTATCGATCAATCCACCTGCAATGATCGGCAAAGGCGTCAAGTTCGTCATCTCCTGAATAACGCGAGGCATGACACCTGGCATTACCTCGACTGCGTCAGGCAAGGATTGCTCGATTACTTTTATTCCTTTGAGCACGGCATTACGATCGATCAAAAAAATCCGTTGAATCGCCATCAGGTTCATCTCTTTTGCCACCCGGATCAGGCTGCTTCTTGTCGAGATGATCCCTGTCGGTGCTATATTTTTGGCGACATAAGCGACACCGCTTTTATCTGCTGCGATACCTTCGATAAACTCCATGTGCAAGAATACGTGTTTATCGACGGCTTTGACTCGATCCACCAGCTCTTTAATGTTGAAAATCGACCCTGTAAGCAAAAAGATAATATTCGCTTCGCTTCGGATCGCAATCTCTAAATGCTGTTCGTCCTGAACTGCGGCAATTGTCTGGCATTCGACCAGATCAACAATCGGGTACATTCCATTAACCTCCATTAAACTGGAATCACTACCCTAAATTATAACATGCTTATCTCAGAGGTTAACGATGTCTTTAATACTATTCAGTATATAACGAGGAGTATACTCACTGGTTTCTGCCATCGCGCGAGTAGTGATTCCAGTCAGGACAAGAACAGAGCTCATCCCCGTATCATTCCCCATCTTGATATCTGTTTCCAGACGATCTCCGACCATGTAGCAAGCATCATAATCCAGACCGAGATGCTGAACAGCAGCCTCCGCCGCGATCTTGGACGGCTTGCCGACAACGAGCTGAATGGGCGTACCTGTCGCTCCCTCCAGTGCGCCGATCAGGGCTCCTGTATCTGGGATCTGTCCATCTTCTAGCGGGCATGTACGATCAGGATTGGAGGCAATCACAACGGCTCCCCGAATCGCAGCTTGATACAAGTCATTGAGTCGGTCATAGGTAAACTGACGATCCCAAGAAAGCACGACGTAGCTCACTTCCAGTGGATTCTCGCTCATGGCAATACCGTGATCACGCAGCTCATCACGGATCGGTTCTTCTCCGATCACCAATACCTTATCCTCTTTCTTGCACACATTTTGTAAATAACGAGCGACGATCAAAGACGAATTCAAAATATCGTCTACACTTGTAGGAATCCCCATCTTGGTCAACTTGTGCGCGTATGACTGCCGGGTCGCTATCGGCTTGTTGGAAAGGAATACGACTTTATCCCCTCTGCTGCGCAAGGCGTGTATAGCTTCCGCTGCCCCTTCGATTAACTGGTCTCCCAGATAGACGGTTCCGTCCAGATCAAAAATAAATCCCTTCATTCCTCACACACTCCTGCCTTCCTGTTCTGTCGACTATCAATAGAGCTGATCTTTTGTGATCTTCTTCGCCAGTGCTTGGAGAATAATCACGATCACGATAATCAGGATCGCCATCGCGCACGCCGTATAATATTCGCCGCGCAGCAGGTTTTGGAACACGGCCAAGCTCATGGGTGCCCATTCAGTCGGAGCCAAAAGAATCGAAATACTCGTTTCTTTAATCACGGTAACAAAAACCAAAATGGCCCCCGCTGCAATTCCCGGTAGCATCAATGGACCGATGACTGTGATTGCGGCGATGAGAGAGGAAGCTCCCAAGCTGACAGCAGCCTCTTCGATGTCTTTGCGTATCGCCATCATCGAGCTCATCGTTGAGCGAATCATGTAAGGCATACGGCGAATCGTATAGGCGATGATGAGCAATAATGCCGTACCTGTCAGATGGATTGGCGCTGTGTTAAAGGTCTGGATCAGAGCGATCCCCAGCGCGATACCAGGCACGATCAACGGAATGGACGATACGAAGTCGAGCCCGCCCGATCCGCGACGTACAACAAAATAAGAAACAAAGGTCGAAATCACTACGCTGAGCACCAGCGTACCGGCAGCCAGCACCATACTGTTCCAAATATTCTTGCCCGAGGTACTGAAAATGGTCTTGTAATGACTCATGGTATAGCCGTCCGGCAACGCATGGTGTCCCCATGTCGTCGCAATCGAGGATAGGAAAATCGAACCTAGAGCTAAAATGGGAACCAGCATGACCAAAAACGTGTAGATAGTCAAACCTGCAATGGTTCCTTTGTGGTCGTTCAGCTTTTGCTTCGTTGGTTTTCCGGAAATCGTTCCGTACTCTCTCCCTTTAATCACAAGACGTTGCAGCCAGAAGAAGAAAGCTGCGACTAGCAGCATAATGACAGTCAATACTGCCGAACCTGCCCAGTTAAAGAACCCTGCAATCTCCCGGTAGGACTCTACGACAATCAGATTCAATTCCTTTGGTGCCAAAATAATCGGTGTCCCAAAATCGGAAAAGCTGACCGTAAAAATCAATAGCATACTAGAAACGATCCCAGGAACCGCAAGCGGCAGTGTGACTCGCAAGAACGTATACCAGCTCTTCGCTCCCAAATTTTGTGAAGCCTCTTCCAAGGTGACATCACAAATCTTGAATGCGGCAACCATTGGCCACAGAGCATACGGGAAGAAGAAAAAGACTTGAACGAGGACGATCCCCAGCATGGACTGCACATCAAAAATGACACCCTCCCCACCAAAGCTATGGTAGAGCTGCGTCACCCAGCCTGTTTTCCCAAACATCAGGACAAAGGCATGGGAAGAGATAAACGTAGGCATGATCAACGGAATCGTGCACAAAGCCGCAAAGAAAGACTTAAACGGCATCTTCGTTCGAGCAAATGCATAAGCGATGGGCAGTACGATCACTGTAACCAGAACTGCCACGCCTGTCCCCAGCTTCAAGCTGTTCATCAAAGCGGCGAAATAGCTGTTTCCTTCACTAAAAATCGACGTGTAAGCCTCCACAGAAATATTGGAGAGCTTCTTTATCGTAGAGTCGAATATTTTCTGGCTAGTAAAGCTGCCGAAAATGTTTACAGGTTGGCCTGTAAAGCTGACGAGCAAAATCGAAAAGAGCGGTACAAGCAGGAAGACAAAGAAGAACAGATAAATCAGCCACTTGAGAACGGTTAACCCATTAAGCTTTGCGGTCAAACGTTTCATCATAACGCCACCACTCGATTCGGATCGATTTGCAGCTTCACCCTTGTTCCTGATGGCAAGATTGGACTGCCCGCTTCGAACACCGTATCAACCTCAAAGCGCAACTCGCCAACCTTGACATCGTATCGGATCGTCGGGCCCAAATAAGTGGATAGTTCAATCGTTCCATCCAAGATGTTCTCGTCGTCAGCTGCTTTCTCGCTCGTTAACAGGCGAATGCTCTCAGGTCTGATGATGACTTCTACGTCTTTTTTGTTCGTTGGGTATGTGGAACGAAGGAATCTGTTATCCCCAATCTCAATCAAGGTTTCACCCGAATCATTTACCCCTTTGACCGTTCCGTTCAAGATGTTGGAGGAACCTACAAAATCGGCTACAAACTTGTTTGCCGGGTTACTGTACAAAGCCGTAGGCGTATCAACCTGCACCAGGCGACCGCCGTGCATGACCGCCACACGGTCAGCCATGCTCATGGCCTCCTCCTGATCGTGCGTGACGAAAATCGTCGTGATCCCTACCTTTTGCTGGATCTGCCGAATCGTGACGCGCATGACGTTGCGCAGCTTTTTATCCAAATTGGAGAGAGGCTCGTCCATCAGCAAAACAGCAGGCTCCATCACAAGCGCTCGAGCAAGTGCCACGCGCTGCTGCTGACCACCGGACAATTGACCTGGCAGACGATCAGCCAAATGTCCCAATTCCACAAAATCAAGAGCATCCCTGACTTTTTGCTCGGTAGCACGATCTACCTTGCCAAGTCTTCTGTTCAGTAAATGTGCCAATGTCGATAGCTTTGTGCCAAAACCGCCTTCATAAAAACGGCGAATATTTAAGCTGTACGCCACATTTTCGAAGACGTTTAGATGAGGAAACAGTGCATAGCTTTGGAAAACCATCCCGCAATTGCGTTGATTCGCTGGAATCTGATTTACGTTTCGATCACCGATGAAGATAGATCCGGAGGTCGGCGTCTCAAAACCGGCTACACAACGCATTGTCGTCGTTTTCCCGCAACCGGATGGACCCAGGAGGGCGAAAAACTCGCCCTCTTGAATCTCCAGATTGACATCTTCCAAAGCGGTGTTTCCGTTAAATTGTTTGTTTAAGTGCTCAATCTTCACCGATCCCATTGGAAGATCCCCCTCTTATTGGAATTTTTGACGCCATTCGTTACGTACGCGGTCGTAGTTTTGCACGACCCAATCCACATCCATCTCCTGTGCGTGCGGAATGACTTTTTCCAATGTCAGAGGAGTCTTGGATTGCACTTCTTTAGAGATAGGGATATGGTACCAGTCAGCCAATTTTTGTTGTCCTTCTTTGGAGAGTAGGTAGTCGATGAACGCTTTCCCCCCGTCCGGATTTGGTCCATTTTCTACCAAAGAAACAGGATTCACGATGATTGGCGTTTTTTCAGGCACGATGAAGTCTACTTTCTCGCCTTTTGCTTTGTTCTCGTACGCCATAAAGTCAAAGCCAATTCCGATCAAGGCCTCTCCCTTTGCAACCGCTTTCGTAGGAGCAGATCCTGAATCCGGCATCGCACTCATCTGATCCACCAGTTTCTTAAAATATTCCCAACCTGGTTCTTCGCCTTTTTCCATCAACTGGCTAAGTACGAGGAGAGTCGCTGTACCCGAGGCTGCAGGGTTTGGCATTTGAATTTTGCCCTTCCATTTTGGATCGAGCAAATCGTCCCAAGTTTTCGGCAATTCTTCCGGCTTTACCAGATCCGTATTGTAGACGAAGCCAAGTACGAATACCTCAGCACCGATCCACTTCCAATCTTTGTCGCGAACTTTGATGCCATCCTGTACTTCTGGCCAATCTTTGATCGCTTCCGGCGTGTAGGATGTGATGATTCCTTTATCTTTCGCAGACTCGAACGGCAGGAAGCCTCCTCCGCCGTACCAAAGGTCAGCCATTGGATTGTCTTTCTCTGCGATCATGCGGTTTACGAGTACGTTGGTACCAGCGTATTGCACATTCACGGACGAACCTGGCTTCAATTTTTCAAATGCTTGTCCCATCTCTTTGGTCATATCAGGTGTCTCAGGTGAATAAAACGCGATAGAACCTAGCTCTTTTTTTCCTCCGCCATCCGTGCTTGCCGTGTTACCAGCAGCTGTCCCCTCAGAGGAAGAGCATCCTCCGAGCACAACAGATGTAAGCAATGCTGCTGTTGCAACCCCATGAAACCATTTGTTCTTCTTTTTCATTTGTCAGACCCCTCTCTATTCTTCTGTTAATCGACCACCATAAGTGAATCAAGTATTGGAGACACAAAAAAGGAAAAAACCCTTACACAGCATAAACACACTACTCCCCCCTGAGGGTCATGTGTTTACGGGTAAGGGTTTTCTCCATTTTCTCCGCCTAACCGTATGTGAACTGTATTGTCGATTAACAAGTCATTCTAAAGGGAATTATAGGCATACTATACATATTTGTAAATGAAAACACTTACATTTATGTTTTTTTCCAATTATGTCACTCAACACTTTTTTCTCGTGGCCTGTTCAAGGAGGAGCGACCGCGATTTATCAAAAGGTTATTCACATTGGTGAAGTCTTAGCTGCACTATACTGGATGAAAATCTGATCCATTCTTACCTGCAAAAAAAGGCTTGTCGCGAAAATAGAGCGACAAGCCTTCCTCTTTGTGATAAGCAGCTATTATTTCGCAGCAGCGAAACGTTTGCTTACTTCATCCCAGTTAACTACGTTCCAGAATGCGCCGATGTAGTCAGGGCGTTTGTTTTGATATTTCAGGTAGTAAGCATGCTCCCATACGTCCAGACCGAGGATAGGCGTTTTGCCTTCCATTACAGGGCTGTCTTGGTTTGGAGTGGAAGTGATTGCCACTTTTCCGCCATCTGCTACCAGCCAAGCCCAACCGGAACCAAAACGGCCAGTTGCTGCTTTTGCAAATTCAGCTTTGAAGTTGTCAAAGCTTCCGAAAGCCGCGTTGATCGCGTCAGCCAGTTCACCAGCTGGAGCGCCGCCGCCGTTCGGGCTCAGGATTTCCCAGAAGAGAGTGTGGTTCGCATGTCCGCCGCCGTTGTTACGAACTGCTGTGCGGATGCCTTCTGGCAAAGCGTCGATGTTGCTGATCAATTCTTCTACGCTTTTGTCTTGCAGGTCAGCATGAGCTTCCAGAGCAGCGTTGAGGTTGTTTACATAAGTTGCGTGGTGACGTCCATGGTGGATTTCCATTGTTTGAGCGTCGATATGCGGTTCCAGAGCATTGTGCGCGTAAGGCAATGCAGGAAGTTGATGTGCCATTGTAACATTCCTCCTCAAAATATGTATGGGTCAAGCTACAGTTCTATTATAATTCAACAGACTCACTTTTACAACAAATAGGTATGCAAAGTATCGTAATCTATTATTTTTTATTTCAAAGATTTCCATCTTGCAATCGGGTTCGTCCGTGCTAGACTTGGTTTATTACAAACATGGAAAACTAGGTGATTCTCGTGGAAATGGATTTATCGACGATACTTTTTCTCGCATTATTCGGATTTGTCGCCGCCTTTATTGACAGTACGGTAGGCGGTGGCGGCCTGATCTCCCTCCCTGCTTTGCTCGGACTTGGGATGCCCCCTTACCTCGCTTTGGGCACAAACAAGCTAGCCGGCACGATTTCTTCGGCTACTAGTTCCATTACGTTTATCCGGAGCGGCAAATTTGACAAGAAGCTGATGTACATGTTGTTCCCGGTCTCGCTAATCGGAGCCTACTTCGGTGCCAAGACGGTTCTATTCGTTCCGCAGGAGCTCCTGAAAGTGCTCGTGATTATTATGATGGCCCTCATATTCGTTTATACCTTATTTAATAAACGATTCGGGGAAGTAGCCAACTTCAAGGGCTACACCAAGTTCACGCTCAGCGTAGGGATTCCGTTTACTTTTCTGATCGGATTCTACGACGGATTTTTCGGACCGGGTACAGGTTCGTTTTTCGTTTTCCTGATGGTGCTGCTCTTCGGCTATGATTTTGTCATCGCTGCCGGAAACGGGCGCATCCTCAATCTGGCGAGTAACATCGCCGCTCTCACCGTCTTCACTCTCGAAGGCAAGGTCGTTTTCGTAACAGGTCTGGTCATGGGTGTGGCCATGCTGCTCGGGGCTTCGCTCGGAGCTCGTATGGCGATCAAAACCGGCGTGCGCTATGTTCGTCCCCTGTTTTTGATCGTTTCCATCACGCTGATTACCAAAATGGTATATGAATTAATCTTTTCGTAAGCACAACCAACAGCGAGCGTCCACCTGTTTTGGGGGCGCTTTTTTTCTTGCCCTTCGTTTCCCGAAGACAGAATGAGAATTGGTAATTGGCGGTAAGCTATACCTGTTTCATGATGATCGATGTATACGCTTCGGGAGGTTTTAGCAAGATGGTGCCTACAGTCCTGCTGGTCATACTGCTTCTTATCGTAGCATTGCCTCCATTGATATTTTTCGGCTATATGTACGCCTTATCGAAAAAACCAAAGCACTCCATCATTCGCTCTCACCCCTTCCTAGGCTGGATGCGTTATTTGCTCGAAAAGCTAGGGCCTGAATTTCGCCAATACTGGTTTGACAACGATACAGAAGGGAAACCGTTTTCGCGGGCCGATTTTGTCGGTCTCGTCTATGCCGCGAAATATCGAACGGATCTCATCTCCTTCGGCGGAAGACGCGACTATGAGAAGCCCGGCTTCTATTTATCCAACGCCATGTTCCCTCAATTAACGAGCGAGCTTCGCGTAGATAATGAGAAGCTCATACCTGGAAAGAAATATGTGATTACCGATGAGGGGCTGTTTACCAGAAGGGAAAAATTCATAGATGATCAAGTAAAGCCTTGGCTGCTGCATGATGATGACGTCATCGTAGTAGGGGAAAACCGCAAGCATCCGTGGCGCCTGAAAGGCATGTTTGGCGCTTCTGCTACTTCCTACGGAGCTGTCGGCGAGCATTATATTCAGTCCACAGGAAATGGCGCGTTCATGGCAGGCGGCTCTTGGATTAATACAGGGGAAGGCGGGGTGGCAGAAGTGCACTTGGCTACGGGCGCCGATATCGTCTCTCAGATCGGTCCTGGCCTGTTCGGCTTCCGCGATGATTCTGGGCGCTTTTCTATCGAAGAGTATAAACGCAAAGCGAGCATTTCCAACATCAAGGCGTTCGAACTGAAATTTCATCAGGGCGCAAAAATACGCGGCGGTCACCTCGAAGGCACCAAGGTCACCGAAAAAGTCGCAGCAGCGCGCTTGGTGCCTGTAGGCAAGACAGTGAACTCGCCGAACCGCTTTGAATTTCTGACCAATCCAGAGGAAGCGCTTCGTTTCATAGGCACCTTGCAGGAGGAAGGCGGCAAACCGGTGGGGGTCAAAATCGTCGTCGGCGATTCGCACAGGCTCGAGTCGTTTTTTCAGACTATGCTTGCGCTGGATATCTTTCCGGACTTCATTACTGTTGACGGTTCTGAGGGCGGCTCCGGGGCGACTTTTAAGGCAATGGCTGACGGCATGGGATTACCGCTTTTTGCTGCGCTGCTTATTCTGGACGATACCGCGAGAAAATACGGCGTGCGTGACCGCTTCAAAATTTTCGCATCTGGCAAGCTGATCACACCTGACAAAGTGGCCATCGCTCTCGCACTCGGCGCGGACTGTGTCAACTCCGCCCGCGGATTTATGATGGCGAACGGCTGCATTATGGCGCTGCAATGCCACACCGGCAAGTGTCCGACTGGAATTACAACTACGGATTCCAAATACCAAGAAGCGCTTGCCCCGGAAGAGAAGCAATGGCGCGTGATGAACTACATCCTACAACTACGGGAAGGGTTATTTTCCCTGGCAGCCGCTTCCGGCCTGAGGAGCCCCCGTGAATTCACCCGGGAGCATGTCGTGTTTTCGAACGAAAGCGGCCAAAGCATCCGAGTCGTGGACTTGTTCCCTTACCCCGTCGCGAGTAAAAAGGCGTTTGATCGATGATCAGGTGCCTTTTTCAGGTACATGGGCACAAAAAAAGCCTGGCGTTTCGCCAAGCTCTCGAAAAAAGCCTGGCGTTTCGCCAAGCTCTCGAAAAAAGCCTGGCGTTTCGCCAAGCTCTCGAAAAAAGCCTGGCGTCCCGTCAAGCTCTCGAAAAAAGCCTGGCGTCCCGCCAAGCTCCCCTACTCTTCTTTCCCTTTTCTCTGTTTCATTCGCAAGATGATGCCGTCAATCAGCAGGCCGATGCCCGCTCCGTAAAAAGGTGCTGCAAACCGGGTCCCTTCACCCAAAGGCAGCTCTTTCAAATACACGACGAAAACGCCAAGAATAAAACCAATCATCGTGTAGCGCAGACGGGTCGGACCCATAGCGACACCCCTCCGCTTGTTTATTTCCCGAATTTATTTGGCATTTTCATATTTTTCATGGTGCGGCTCATTTGTTTCAGCTGTTTTTGGTTCAAATTCATACCCATCGAACGAGCCATGGCTTGCAGCTGTTTTTCGTCCATTTGCATGTTCTGCATCTGCTTTTTCAAATAATAAGTCCCGCCGGCAAAACCGCCTACCAGGCCGAGCAAAAGTGTAACGATCGGGATTACCCAGTTGTACCAAGCCATCAATACATTACCATCCTCTTTGCGTAATTACGAACCCTTTTATTGTACCATAGTTAGGCCATATGTACATTGTCACTAGGAAAAATGATGAGACTGCCCTCAACATGTTTGCTTTTCCAAGCATATGCTGATTGCATGAGGTGATGAAAATATGGCTCCTATCGTCATTCTGGATGCCGGACACGGCGGAGTGGACCCTGGCGGTGGAAACAGTGCGCAGTTTACGGAAAAACAAATGACCCTAAACATTACCCTCTATCAATACCGCCGATTTCAAGAAATGCAAATCCCCGTTGCCGTGACGAGATCATCCGATGTGACCTTGCCAAGCGAAGATCGTGCGGCGCTAGTCCGAGGCAGCGGAGCTCGTTACTGCATTTCCAACCATATCAATGCAGGTGGTGGACGCGGCTCCGAGGTCATCTACTCCATTTACGGAACTGCTGCCTTTCCACGGCTCATCGCAGAAGAGCTGGAGGCAGAAGGAGTTCCAAACCGGCGTATCTTCACCCGGACACTCCCCAACAACCCGCGTCAGGACTACTATTACATGAACCGCGAGACGGGAAGCGTGGAGACAGTCATCGTCGAATACGGCTTCGCTGATAACCCTTTGGATGCGGATAAACTCAGCAAGGACTGGCAAAGTCTCGCGGAGGCCGTCGTTCGCGCCTTTTGTGAGTACGCCAATCTGACGTACCAGCCGCCAAAGACGGCTCCTACTCCTACCACTACCCCGCCCGCTAGCGGCGGAGGCAGCGGAACGCAAAACCCGGGAGGCGGAAACGGCAACCCGAATAATGGAGGTGGCAGCGACGTGCCCGACTGGAAACAGGAAGCCATCGACTGGATGTTTGATGAGGGACTCTTGACCAATGAGGACTGGCGACATCAGGCTGACAATCCGCTCCCCCTTTGGGCAGAGGCCGTCATTCTGAGACGCTTGTACGAAAAACTGAAATCTTAACAGGGAGTTGGGGCCGCATGGGTTTTGATCTGGGCTTGATTATCGCATTTGCCCTGGCGGCCACCGCTACCCTAGCCGATGTCTTTCGCATTCCGAAAAAGCTGCGAAGCTGGGTAGCAGTGGTCTTGATTATCGGGATCTACATGGTAAATCAGTGGCTGTACGCCCCTGGCTTTGACTGGAAGACAGCTCTGATGGAAGGGGTCACTGCCGGGCTCGCAACTGTAGGAATCCACTCCACTTCGAAAAACACCATCGAGCAGTGGACAGCCTCCAAGAACAAGAAGAACAAAGACTCTCAGTCTGCGGTATAACGCGTCAGCGGCGTATCTGACAGACCCGAATAATTTTCCTTTGCCGGTACACTCACAAGCTCGTCCTCAGGATAGCGATAGGCGGTCAGCTTTCCGCCAAATACGCAGCCCTGGTCGATATTGAGTGTACCGTTTTGGCGTTCCGGTTCCGGACGAGGGTCATGCCCCCAGACAATCAAAGGCTCGTACCCTCTTCTTTCTTTGGCCCACTCCCTGCGGATGGGACGCCCGTCTGGTCCGGTACCCGCGACGTCGCCATATCGACAGAACGTGTGCACAGCAGGCGATTCTAGGCCGATGTAATCGTCCTTGATCCCCGCATGTACGGCGACAGCGACAAGTTTGTCGTTTTTTTTGACCATCATGTGGGAAGGAGACGAAAATAGCAGTCTGCGGCTCTGCTCTCGCAGCAGGGAAGCTTTTTTGGGCCCGAACTCCTGCTGGTATACCCGAAACTCTTCTTCCACCTTCTCGTCACCATGTGCCAAGGTGACCGGTCTGCCGTCCAGCCAGCGGGCAACCTTCCAGCCGTGGTTGCTATCCACCATCTCCGCTACGCCAGCAGCAATATGTTGAATAAAGAACTGTAGCATCTTGATAGAATGTGGGCCTCTACTCGTGATATCGCCGAGGGAAAGGAGCTTTCTGCCCTGGGGATGGCGAAACGTACCTTCTTGGCTTCGCTCATAACCCAAACGCTTCAGCAATTCCATAAATTCGTCGTAACAACCGTGTACATCTCCCACAAAATCTACACCGTTGTCAGCCGAAAGCACCTTGGAGCGTGTCTGAGGTTTGTGCCTCATAGCCCGTCCCCTCCTTTCCAAATCTATTACTTACTATCTTTACCACATAAACAAAAAAAACTCACCCTCTCTTGCAGGGTGAGCTGTTTTCTCTTGTCAGCCAAGGTGGTTGGTGTGCACGTAAATCGCTGCCTGAGTACGATCTTCAACGTTTAGCTTGGCTAAAATATTGCTGACGTGTGTTTTAACGGTCTTGATGCCGATAATCAGCTCGTCGGCAATTTCCTGATTGGATTTGCCTTGCCCGATGAGCTTCAGCACCTCCAGCTCACGAGGAGTTAGCTGCTCGTGTGGCTGTGCTTCTTGACCGTGACGGAAACGGGCCATGATCTTTCCTGCCACCCGTGATTCCAATACTGGCTCTCCAGCGGCTGCGGATCGGATCGCCCTAGCAATTTCGGCTGCCCGGGAGGTTTTCAGCAAGTAGCTGAAGGCTCCGGCTTCAATCACAGGATACACCTTTTCATCATCGATAAAGCTCGTCAGCACGATGACCTTGCTCCCCGGACAAGCCTCTCGAATCCGTCTGGTCGCTTCTACACCGCCGATGCCTTCCATGACCAGATCCATCAGGACGACATCCGGGCGAAGCTCCACCGTCAGGCGCACCCCTTCTTCGCCGTTGCCCGCCTCTGCTACGACTTCGATGTCATCCTCCGTGGACAAATACGCAGCCAATCCCATCCGTACCATCTCGTGATCATCTACCAGTAATACGCGAATCACAGATACATTCACCCTTCCCGTTCCGTCTGTGACATCAGAGGAATCCGCACTTCGATTTGCGTCCCCTTTCCGACCGCGGAGTATATCTCCATCGATCCACCCACTTCTGTTACCCGCTCCTGCATGCTGCGCAAGCCGTACGAGGTCAGCTTCTCCCCTTCCGGATCAAAGCCAACACCGTCATCCGTCACACGCAGTCTCACCTGATCCTGCAACGTAAACAGCTTTACGGCGATCTGGCTGGCTTTGGCATGGCGAAGCGTATTCGAGAGAGATTCCTGCAAAATGCGGAACAAATGGTCCTCGATGCCGCTTGGCAATCCCGCGACCGCTTCGATTTCCCAGGTAATCTCCATGCTATTTTTACGTGTCAGCTCATCCAACAGTTCCAGAATGGCTTCCTTTAGCGTCTTGTTCTGCAGGGTTGCCGGGCGCAGATGCAAAAGAAGGGCACGCATCTCCGCCTGGGCTGCTGCCGCCATTTCCTCTACGAGCTCGATCTGCTGCGCCGCACGCTGCGGATTCTTTTCGATCAGCCGTTTCAGTGCGGCTGTCGTCATGGCGATCGCAAACAGCTGCTGACTGACAGCATCATGCAGCTCACGCGCCAACCGCTGCCGCTCTTCCGTCACGGCAGCCTGCTTGAGCTGGTCTGCCAGTGCCGCATTGTGATTGGACAAACGCTGCAGGGATGCCACCTGCTCTTCCCATTGGGACGCCAGCCGGTTCAGCTGCCAGCCCAGCTCGCCGATCTCATCGACACCAAGCTCCGGAACACGGTAGGATAGCATCCCCCGTCCCAGCTTCATGGCTGCTTCCCACAGAACGCTCACCCGCTTTTTTAGCAGATTCCCGTATATATAGGAGCAGATCAGCCCCACCAATGCACCGGCAGGCAGGGAAACCACGACCGCCATCAGCTGCGCGACCCAATCCGGCTCTGGCGGAAGCTCTATTCCCAAATACTCAACCGTCCACAGATGCACCCGAGGATCCTGTATCAGCTCCGAGTACCAACGGACCAGCTGCGGATCGTCTTTCCAAACGAGATGAAGCGCAAAAAAACAAACAAACGCCACGGTGACCGTAGCTATGGACAATCCCATGCCGTAGCGGACACTTTGCCATTGAATACTCGCTAATCGCTGTCGACGCATTCGCCAGTACCTCCTAGATGTACTTGACTTTGATATCGCCGACAAGCAGCGAGATATGCAAGCTCACTTTATTTACCGCCCGATCGTAATGATCCGAGCGAATCATGATACTGCGATTGATGCCTCCCTGACGGTTACTGAAAACCTCCAGATCGCCGACAGACAGCTCAGCCGATACGGATACCGGCAGATCGACAGGCACGTAGATCGTCACGTCGCCTATCCATCCCTCGATGTTCAGCTGCGCTTCTTCCGTCATCAGCATCGCGCGCGACAAATCAATCACCACATCGCCAATCCCATGCCAAACATGCAAATGACTCAGCTCAAAACGGCCGGAAGTCAGATGAAAGTCCCCGATCAGCGAACTGCGGGAATCTTTTGGTAACGAGTGAGTATGGCTTCGCACCTCGATTGGCTCGGGCTTCGCCACGCTTGGTTCCTCGGGCATTACCGCTCCAGCTGCGTGCTCCTTTTTCGAGAACCACTTGACAACTGGATCCGATTCCCGCGTTTTGCCGCGAATCAGTCGATATCCAAAGTAAACAAACAAGGCGGGGATGACCAACCCAAACAAGTCATCGATCCCGATGCCAAACCACATTTCCAATGCTATGATCACGCCAAGGCAAAATAGGATGCCGCCGCCGATTCGTTTATGCTGCCCCCATAGGCGAAAACCAAAATAGACCAGCACCATCGGCCACAAATCAAACAACCCGAACGAAATAATATGCAAACTGTCTAAAAAGAGACCAATCCCCGTCAAGATGATCAGGACACCAGCCAACATTTTGTGCACGCGGGACAGCTTCACGAAAGTCTCCTCTCTTACGCCCCATGCCGATTATCTTCACTTCTGTCCATTACGACATGTATAAATGAATGCAGGTGGAATGTTCAGCAGAGTAAAATCGGTTTCGACCCAGCTAAATCGCTCCTGCAGCTCAGCTTGGAGTTGTAGCGAATATTGGAATGTAATGAATAGCCCCCCTGGAGCCAGTACGGACTGGACTTGTTCCAGGATTGCTTCCCGTAGTTCTTTCGGAAAATTGGCAAAGGGCAGCCCTGAAATGATGACATCCGCCTGGCCAAGCTTCAATTCCTCCAAGTAGTGAGACAGCATGGTCGCTTCTTCCCGAATCATAACATCGGGA
This sequence comes from Brevibacillus centrosporus, assembly GCF_003710815.1. Classification (GTDB taxonomy): domain Bacteria; phylum Bacillota; class Bacilli; order Brevibacillales; family Brevibacillaceae; genus Brevibacillus; species Brevibacillus centrosporus. Next base: position 178,232 of record NZ_RHHP01000038.1, on the reverse strand, counting down.
AACCGGGACTGCAGCATGGTACGAAATTGAGCATCGCGCTCCACAAGCACGTACCTAGCATCTGGACAAATGTTTTGATAGATCCTTTGGGTAAATGCACCCGTCCCCGGTCCAAGTTCCATGATGACATTCGCCTTGTCCCAATTGACACGGCTCAACATTCGCTCACATAAAAAACGAGAGCTGGGGGTAATACTACCGACGCGTCCAGGCTCAGCGATAAATCGTCGTAAAAAGACCAAAAAATCTGCCAAGAATAGAACCTCCTAGGGGAAAAGCAGCCTGGTTGACAGGCTGCCTAATTGCCACAATCTATACTACATCTGGCGCCCCTGTTCCTGTAAGTCAGGCTTTTGTTTCGGGTGCAGCCGATGCTTTGTTTTCTTTCAAGGATGCTTTGATATTGGCCAGCTCTGCATCCAAATCGTCTTTTTCCAGTTCAGATAGAGCATTGTTCAAGCCCATGCTCGTTTGACGCCATTGTCCGCTCATTTGCGCTTCCGCTTCCATCCGCATCACTTTTTCTTCCATGCGGGCAAATCCTCGGCCAGCTGTCTGATTCCCGATACCGACGACAGCTGAATTGACCTGCTTTTGTGTACGAGCTACCTGGGCACGAGCCATCAACGTAAACTTTTTCGCTCGCATCTTGTAAAATTCCTCTTTTAGCTCCGCCAGTTTTTCACGCATCTGACCTGCTGCTTCCGCTGCGGACAAGTAGAGCGTCTCATATTCCTGAGCACGGCCCTCGTACTGCTTCTTGTCAGCCAGAGCGCGGCGTGCCAGCTCGTCTTCCCCTTCTGTCAGCGCGAGCTTCACTTGGCGATCGCGTTTTTCAACCAGGGCTACAGCTTCCTCCCATTGCTGACGGAACTTTTTCTCCAGAGCTACCTGACGGGCTACTGCTACCTCAACCTGTCCAATTTCCACTTCCATGTCACGCATGTACTGGTTTAGCATAACCACCGGATCTTCCATGGAATCCAAGGCATCATTCACCGAAGCTACTGTCAGGTCACGCAAGCGTCTAAAAATACTCATTTGTCATTTCCTCCTCATCATATCACATCGTTTGGTTTCATCCAAAAACAAGTGGCTCTACTTTTTTGTCATGCCTTTTTCCCAATGATCCAGGGCGTCTTCCTTTAAAACTCGTTGTGCCCACTGTCTTTCCCACTCGGCCGGTGCCTCCTTGGGAGGATCTTTATGGCGAAGCAGACTGTATCCGAGATAGATCAACCCAATCGCCAATAGGCCGTGAAACAGCAGGTGCAGCTTCCCAATCAGCATCAGAAGACCAAAGGTGAAAATCAGCACTCCCCAGAAGCGGGAGCCTCCATGGCCCAGTACTTTGCGAGCTCCGTAAACCATGATCAAACCGGGAATGACCCATCCTAGAACATCACCAAAATCAATCCCTATCTGATCAAGAAGAACCAGCCCACCGATCAGGAGCAGAACCAGCCCGAGTAAGAACTTGCCAGACCGTTCGCTCATTTCATCCTTCCCTCCAATCACCTTCATTGGTGCAGGTGTTAACCTTATGGCCTTATTGTATCCTCCAGCATAGGCGCCCCATAACGGGCGGACGGTTGGTTTTTGTCTCCGTCCTTGGACGGATGCTCCTTCCTGCCCTAATCGGACATGCCTTTTCCCGCATCTTTCTCTTGCAATTTCGAGCGTTTTCGTTACAGGATCAGACAAAATATTGTGACGAAATTGTGAAAAAGCGGTGCAAAAAAAGGAAAACACGGACTTGCAGCGAATCCCATTAGGAGTGCGTGTAAAAAAACATCGAAAATAGCCGAGTTCCGCTAGGCGGAAACGGGGGAACCATGTATTTCTGGGGTGAATGGTTGCGCTTTTTGGCAGCCTAGGGAGTCCTTTCGACCGAATCCTTCAGCTAACCTCGTAGGCTCTTGAAGGGAGCAGTTTCTTTTGCGCAAGTTGCTAGTATCTTTGTTTATCGTCGGATTGCTTGCAATGGGAACCGGCGCTGCACAAGCTGCGGAGGCGAATTCTCCTCTGACAGATGTCGTCAGCGACCTGTATGGTGTCCCTTACAAATCTTCCGGCACCACGAAAAAGGGCTTTGACTGCTCCGGATTTACGCGCTATGTATTTGATGCGTTAGGTGTAGACCTGCCACACAATTCTGCTGCCCAGTACAAATTGGGAACTCCAGTCGACAAAGGCGAGTTACAGCCTGGTGATCTGGTCTTCTTCCAAACCAACGGTCGCAGCATCTCGCATGTGGGCATCTACATCGGAAACGGCACATTCGTGCATTCGGAAACTGGTCGCGGTGTCGTGAACACGAAGCTGAGCGACCCCTACTATTGGAGCAAGCGTTACGTTGGCGCAAAGCGTCTGAACGTACCCGCTCTGGTAGCAAAGGCTGAAACTCCGAAAAAGGAAAACGCGGTGCAAGCTGCATCGTTGCCGGAAAATCAAGCAAAAAAACAGTAGTTCGGCAAAAAAATGTAAAGCCAGGGACTTCGCGTCTCTGGCTTTTTCTGACGAAATTTAGGACCTGGTGTCAGGATGTGACCTCACTTATTCGCATTTCCTAATGACTTTGGAGGTTCACTTGCCCTTACCTACTGTTTGCATGGTATGATAGGCATTAGTAATTAAATTATTTTGATTGCCTATGCGCGAACACTTATATAATGAAGTAACTGGGGGTAGATCCGGTGAAAGATCATATTTTGATTGTAGATGACAATCTGGAAATCATCGAAATGCTAGAGGATATATTGGAGAATGAAGGATTCGAGGTGTCCACCGCTGAGAGTGGCGAGGATGCGCTCGATTTGTTGAAAAATGGCGAAAAGAAGCCGAGTCTGATTTTGCTCGACATCATGATGCCAAACATGAGCGGCTACGAGCTATGCTCCCAAATTCGCCGGGAATGGGATCTCCCTATTCTCTTTTTAAGTGCGAAAGGGAAGGCTGTCGACAAGGTCGTCGGTTTTGAGATTGGAGCGGACGACTACATCACCAAGCCTTTTGACACCGAAGAGCTGCTGGCTCGCATCCGGGCTCATCTGCGCCGCTATGAACGCATTCGCAAGCATACAGAAGAACAGCCGGAGAAGGAATCCGCCAGCTCGCCTATTACCATGTTGAAGTTCAAGGACCTGGAAATTCATAAAGAGACGTACTCCGTCTACGTCAGCAACCAAAAAATCGAGCTGTCCACCAAGGAGTTTCAGCTGCTCACCTTCTTGGCGGAAAACGCCGGGATCGTCTTTACCCGCGAGCAGATCTACGACCGCGTCTGGGGATATGGCTACGGTTCACTCAACACAGTCACGGTGCATATCAAAAACCTGCGTGAAAAACTGGAGATGGACCGCCAGTTCATCAAGACGCAATGGGGGACAGGCTACGTATTTATCGGGGAGAAGCTCTAAATGAGTCTGCGCAACAAACTGTTTCTATCTTTTATAGGCCTGCTGACCCTGAACATTTTGCTGTTCAAGTTTGTCTTCCAGGACATCATCGTTGATCAGCTGAAAAACGACCGCCACTCGCAGTATCAGTACGAGAAGGACACGGCGGAAAAGGTGCGCCTGAATCAGCTGCTGCGCTCCAGCAATTTCAAGGATCCAACGGAACGACAGGAGTTGGAGAAGCAGCTTCCCGAGGATCTCATGTACCGAATGGTCGTAAAGGATGCGAATGGCAACATCATCTTCAACAAGACCTCGCAGGCATACGACCTGAAAGTACCCGCCCCCTCCCCTGCTCGCCCCTCCCCGAAAAAGGGAGACTTGAAGGTTGTAGCCGAATACCATTTTCAGCAGGAGCCTCCGCTTAAAGGGGAAACAGTCATCTACTTTTACACAGACGACTATGACATTATGGCGACAAAAGGCGTTTCCATGATGCTCTGGTTTATTTACGGAAGCATCCTGCTGGTCGGACTGGTGCTTTTAGCGCTCTTCCTTCGCTGGATATTGCGGCCCGTCAGTGAGCTTTCTCGCGTGACGCAGGAAATACGCGAGGGAAAACGCCTGGTCTCCTTTACGTATCGCTCCCATGATGAGTTTGGGCAGCTGTTCCGCTATTTTGGGGATATGGTGGACGAGCTGCGCTATTCCGAGGAACGCCAATCCGAGCTGATCGCGGCGATTGCCCACGATTTCCGCACTCCTTTGACCACGATCAAAGGATATGCTTCGTATATCGGGACCGGGCGCGTGACCGATCTGGCTCGGATTCAAAAGCAAATGAACAAAATCGAGAGAAAAACGCTGGATCTGGAGCATTTGCTGGACGAGCTGCAGGATTTCACGCAGCAGAGCATCGAGGTACGACTCCATATCAGCCGTATTCACGTCAAAACGTTCATGAAAGGGATCATCGAGGATTATGTGGCGAAGATCCAGGAGGCAGGTCTTTCCTTTCAGTGGAAGCTTCGCGTCTCCAACGAGCTCCACATCGAAGCGGATGAAAACCGCCTGCGCCGCGTCATGGAAAATTTGATCAACAACGCAATTTACTACAACAAGCCAAACGGCTCCGTCCTGATCACCTGTGATCAACGGGAAGGCCATGTCTTGTTTTCCGTGATTGATAAAGGGGAGGGCATCGCTGCAGAGGATTTGCCGAAGGTGTTCACCAAGTTTTATCGGGCGGAAAAATCACGGAATCGCAACAACGGCGGGACCGGACTCGGCTTGACCATCTGCCAGAGCATTGTCCGTCGTCATGGCGGTGAAATCACGGTAAACAGCGAATTGGGGATAGGAAGCAGCTTCTCCTTCACCATCCCCTTCTACACTTCGTAGTTTATTTAGATTTATATCCCGTTAACATATTCTTTATTTTTGTTTGATATAGTACAAGATGTAAGCATGTTGCTTTCAGTGATAAATAACCCCCAGTTCGGTATCTGACACAATGCGGCACATCCGTTCGTGAAAAGATGCCTTTTTTTTGTTTTCAGAACGATATTTACCCTCTTTTTTCCAAACGCATCCGCAAACCGTTTTTCGGACGCAAGGTCACGAGAGGTTCAGGCTCCACGATCTGACCAGGCTCAGCCAGCCTCAGCTGATAGCGCTGGGCAAACGTAGCTAAGAGCAAGGTGGCTTCCATCAAAGCAAAGTTGTTCCCGATACATACACGCGGACCACCGCCAAACGGAAAGAAGGCAAATGTCGGGATTTGTTTGAGCAAATCTGTCGCAAACCGCTCCGGGATAAAGGCATCCGGGTTTTCGTAGAAACGCTCATCGCGGTGCATGACATACTGACTCATCATCAGCGTTTCCCCTGGCTGATACGTGTGTCCCCCAATCTCCACTTCCTCGACTACTTCCCGGTTGATCGTCCACGCAGCCGGATACAGGCGCAGCGACTCGTACACGACAAGATTGGTATACTTAAGCTCCGGAAGATCCTCTACAGCGGGCAGTCTCTCTCCCAGGACCGTCGCCAGCTCTTCATGCAGCTTCTTCTCTGCTTCTGGATGACGGGCCAGCAGGTAGAAGATCCACGACATCGTATTGGCGGTCGTCTCATGTCCCGCGACAAAGATCGTCATGACCTCGTCGCGCACCTGCTCATCGGTCATTCCGGTTCCATCCTCTTCATCACGTGCTGCGAGCAGCATCCCCAAGAGATCCTTCCCTGGCTCATCATTATTGCGCCTTGCCTCAATCAACGAAAAAATCGTTTTATCCAGCAGCTCATTCGACTCCAAAAACTCGCGGTTGCTCCGCGTCGGCACAGAGAGAGGAATATCGATGAAGGAAGAGGCTTTATTCGCGACATAGCGGAGCCCTACATCGATCGCGTGACCGATCTCGGATGCTCCTTCCTTGACGCTTTTTCCAAACATCGTTTCCGTAATGATCGCCAGTGTGACTTTCATCATGTCGTGATGGATATCGCGTACGTCCCCATCCCTCCACTCGGACATGAGATCCACACCTTGCCTGACCATGACGTCCCCGTAAGTCGCGATGCGTTCCCGATGAAAGGCAGGCTGCATCAATCGGCGCTGCCGCAGATGTTTTTTGCCTTCACTGGTGAGAATTCCATCGCCCACTACCGCCTTTGCTACCTGCAGCCCTTTGCCCTTCCGAAAATGGGCTTGCTTGGTGACCAGCACTTCCTTGATATGATCCGGATTGGTTAATAAATAGACATTCCGTTTGGGACCAAAGCGAAACAGCACCACATCCCCGTGCGACTTTGATGCCGAGCGGATAAATTGGAGAGGATTGCGCCGAAACGAAAGCAGGTTGCCTGTAATGGGAAGCCCTTTTGGTCCAGTAATGGTCTCGTTCATCTTGTCCTCCTCGTGTCATAAAGCATGTCATCAATAGTATCCGGCACAAAAAGGAGTTTATGCGAAAAAAAGCCATCCGCTGAAGGGATGGCTTCGAGAGATGATTCTGTTTGTTAGCGGATCGTCGGCTGTTCCATTCGCAGCAGGCGTGTCGCAATCAGGCGCTCTCTGACCTTGATCCCGATGATCGATGCCAGAACAGCTTTGACGACCCCTACCACCACAAACGGGGTAGCTCCAAATGCCACTGCTTTGTCCCAAGGAATGTCCAGGACGAATTTCAATTGGACCGAGCCGCAGATCAGCGTGATTACCATTCCCACGATGTTTGCGATAATGGCATTTTTCAAAGTGAAGCCCACCTTTTCCAAAATAAGACCCGTGGCGTAAACGGTCAGGATAAATCCGAAAATATACCCGCCTGTTTTCCCAAACAAGACTTGCAGACCGCCGCTCGCTTCCGTGAAGACAGGGAGTCCGATCGCTCCCAGCAGGACGTAGATGAATATCGCCAAGGTACCATAGCGGCTACCCAATATCGTCGCGGTCAGACCTACCGCCAAAGTCTGCCCTGTAATCGGGATCAAGGGCAGCGGAATCGTCAATTGAGACAGGACTGCCATAATCGCAGCAAAAATTGCAGATAAAAGAAGCCATCTCAGTCTTTCGTTTCTCATATGTACGAGCCTCCATTTGTTAACCATTTTATAAATAAGGTTAACGAAATAATAATACGCCTCATGAGAAATGTAAATGGCTGTACCAAAATTTATGCTTGTTTATCCAAATAGACTTGGAGCTGCTGCAAAGACTCTATCGTATGATCGATTAAATCGCGAAGATCATCAATATTGCCCTCATCAATTTTCCGATAAAAATCGAGGGTAATCTGGTTGTCTACTCGCTCAGGAGGCCATTCAAATCGACTCTCCTCCATGCGTGCTTTTAACAGATGCGTGATGTACGGGCGATGTCCCCAGATATCGTTGAGCATACTCGTGATCGCTTTCGCCTCTTCCGGAATCTCGCTTTTCACATTCATGGGCAAATGAAAATGGATGCAAATCGTGCAGCCAATCTGGTCAGTCAATGGCTGCTCGAGCTGCTCCGCCGCAATATCGGCAAGTCCAGTACGCAGCTGCATCTGGGCGGTGACTGCCTCCTCTTTCTCTGCTGCTTCCGCCAGCTTGAACTCGATTTGAAACAAGCGATGAAACGTCGCCATATCCATCACATCAGAGCGTCCCGTAATCAAGATCGCTCCTTCAAAATCACGGTCGTATACCGCTCCCTCCAATACAACCCTGATATTGTCAAACACAAGAGGATGAAACATACTTTCCCTCCTTTTTCTCTTTCCTAGAATGCCCGCTTTTCACTCCTTTTGCAAGTGAACAGCTTTCTTTCGTAGCAAAGAGGTTCTACAGAGTGGTAACATGGTGGTGAACCAACCTATGAGGTGACAGCCATGTTTCTTATCGTCATTCTGGTCGTCGTCGCGATCTTCGGAGAAATCATTCACAGGCTAAACCCTTGGAAAAAGCCGGAGCCTGCCTATGAGGACCTGGTAGCCCAGATCAAGCAAGCCGATTGGTACCAGGAGCTGTCACAAGACGCTGCCTGTAAAGAGATTCTGGAAAATGACCCACATGTCCTGGCCTACTACTCCGGTACGTATGAGGCTCAGCGTTTGCTCACCCAGGAGGGCTTCCAGCTCGGTTTGATCGACTACGTCAAAAAACAAGCACAGGACAAAACCAGCGCTCCCAGCACACGATAGGGGAGCCCTGTACAAAAGCCGCTGTGGATGAGTCCTCAGCGGCTTTTGTATGCAGTAGGCTCGAATTTATTTTGTGTATGACTGCTCAGATCGCTCCGTGTTGTCGCAGGTACGCCGCGACCTTCTCGTTTCCTTTTTCCAAAGCAAGGGTGAGTGCAGTATGCTTCCCTTCGTTATTTGCTGGCTCGTTGATCGCAGCTCCGTACGCAAGCAGCAGGCGGATAATCTCGACATGCTCGTCATGGAAGGCTGCCGTGTGCAGACAGGTATGGCCATTGCTGTCAAAGATGTCGGTCTTCGCACCTCGCTCGAGCAGCAAGCGGATCACTACCACATCTCCTTCTCCAGCGATGGCAGCATGCAAGGCCGTATTGGACGGGATATACGCGATTTTGGAATGGGACACGGCTTGTACATTGGCTCCGTGATCCACCAATAAGGCAACCGCCTCTTTATGGCCGAAGTGAGCGGCGTACCCCAATATGGTCAGGCCCTCTTCGTTTTCTATATTAGCAAGTGAGCTGTCTGCCTCTAAAAGCTCGCGCAATTTTGCGAGGTTACCCGTCTGTGCTGCCTGGAACAGTTCCTTTATCATTGCAGCTGTTGCCATTTCCATTTCCCCCCTTTTCCTATCCTCTCGCCCATGGTGAGTCCGAATCCATGGAGAAACGTCTCCCAGCGCTTGTCGGTCATCCATGGTCGCCAACCGAAGCTGTGCTCCTGGCAGCGGTAATTGTGTTTTCGTTTGTTCCCCGAGTGTTTCAAGGGATAGCGTCCCGTGAGTGCTGGAATAAGCGTAAAATGAGAAAAGTAGCCTTCATCCACCCATGTCTGGGCTGCTGCTGCATACAGTTCCTGATACAGCTCTGCGAACTGTCCGCGAATGGTACTTGCCGTTTTTTCCCCGAAAAGATAGCCGACGAGCTCCCCATTTTTATCGCGGCTGTCGCCAAACGGTCTTTTTGATGGCGCGAAGCCAGCAGTTTCGCTGCATCCTCCACCATGTCCGCAGTAAAAGGCAAGATATGCATATGACGCCTCCCTCCACCGATTTCCTGCCTATACTCATTCTGGAAATTCCCTGCTATTCCTTCTGTTCTCATTTCAGGCAAACAAAAGAGGCGTACCCTGGCTTTTCACCATGTGGTACACCTCACATATCGACTACTCGCATTATTTCTTTTGGTGATAGTACTTGTAAGCGTCGTAGCTCATTTTCTCCTGGCAAGTGGAGCATTCGTTTGCGTAGGATTCTGCCTGCTCGTGAATGGTTTCACCGCAAGCAGCACAGCATTTTGCCTCCAGGTTGCGGAAAAAAGAAGTGATTGGCGTCATCGATAAAACCCCCTGTTGTGTTGTTATCTGTATTGTATTACAACAGAGTCTGTTTTATAAAAGTTTGTTATAATACATTACGCCGTATTATCTTTTTCTCACTCCTGTTTTCTGCTGTTTGCTCTTATTTTCGCTGTATTCATACATTTTTGCATTTTCTCAAACTGTTGTAACACAACCGCCTTAAATCAACAGATGAAACAGATATGGATCGTTGGTGATTTCCACGTAGCTGATGCCGTGCAGTTTCATGCGTGCCACGAGTGGCTCGTAGTCTTCCTTGCACTTCAGCTCAATTCCTACCAAGGCCGGTCCGTTTTCCTTGTTGTTCTTTTTGGTGTACTCAAAGCGGGTAATGTCGTCGTGTGGTCCAAGCACCTTTTCCATGAACTCGCGCAGTGCCCCAGCGCGCTGTGCGAAGTTGAGTACAAAGTAGTGCTTCAAGCCTTCATGCAGCAAGGAGCGCTCCTTGATTTCCTGCATCCGGTCAATGTCGTTGTTTCCTCCGCTAATGACGCATACCACATTTTTCCCGGCTATCTGATCCCGGTACAAATCGAGAGCCGCGATGGACAAAGCTCCAGCAGGCTCGACCACAATCGCACTGCTGTTGTACAGCTCCAGGATCGTCGTGCACACTTTTCCTTCCGGCACGAGCACGATGTCATCCAATACACTTTGGCAAATCGACATGGTGAGCTGTCCTACCTGTTTCACTGCTGCTCCATCCACGAACTTGTCGATCTCATCCAGCGTGACGACGTCCCCTTTGTCCAGAGCGGCTTTCATGGACGGCGCTCCTGCTGGCTCTACCCCGATGATCCTCGTAGAAGGGCTGACTCCTTTTACGTAGCTGCCGATCCCTGCTACTAAACCGCCCCCGCCAATCCCCGCGATGACGAAATCCGCTGGCTCTTCCATGTCGTTCAAGATTTCCAGCCCGACCGTTCCCTGTCCAGCCACCACCAGCGGATCGTCGAACGGATGTACGAAGGTACGCTCCTCCTGCAAGCAGTACTTCATCGCCTCCGCAAATGAATCGTCAAATGTATCTCCGACCAGCACCACTTCCACGTACTCGCCGCCGAAGAGCTTGACTTGCGATACTTTTTGGCGCGGTGTCGTCGTCGGCATGAAGATCGTTCCTTGGATTTTCAGGTCCTGGCACGAGTAAGCCACTCCTTGCGCATGGTTCCCGGCACTGGCGCAAACGACTCCCCTCTCCCGCGACTCTTCCGACAGGCTGCGGATGAAATGGTACGCGCCCCGAATTTTGAAGGACCTGACCACCTGCAAATCTTCCCGTTTCAAATAGACATTGCAGCCATAGCGTTCGGAAAGCTGCTTGCTCTTTTGCAAGGGCGTTTTTTCTACCACGTCTTTTAACGCATGATTGGCTACTACTACATCTTCCACTCTGACTGTCTGCATTGTTTTTGGCATATCGATAAAACTCCTCTCTGACCGTTCATTGGTATCTATCCTGTAGGAAAGGATCGGAAACGAAAAAAGCCCCCGCCCTGCCAGCAGCGTTATTCACGCATGGCTGGCTGAGGCGAGAGCATCGCGGTACCACTCAGCAATTCTGCTTTCCTCACGAAAAACAGACTTAAGGAAGTTCAATCGAGGAACTCCCGTCCGGTAACGTGGACGAATCCGTTGTTCTTTACTAAAAAAGGGGCAACCCTCTTTTTCGAGAACACCGCTCCAAGGTGATTTTCGAATGCATGCTGGCGACCATCCTTTCAGCGCGGGGGACGGCTCTCTGAACGCTGCTCACTGCTCCTACTCTTCCTTATCAACGCAATCGTACAAACTAATTCAAATTTTTTCACATTATAAATGTTAAAAGGAACGGTTGTCAAAGAGATTGTGCTGAGCGCACAGTCAGGAAAAGCCGCTTTCTGTGTACGAAAAAAGGATGCAGCTGCCTAAGACAGCTACATCCTCTTGACCTTTTCTTGCAACTTTTACACGGCTTCGTAGATCGCTTCGTAACGCTTGCCGATCTCTTCGTCGTTCAAGCCAGCTTCACGCAGACGGCCGATCAGCGCGTTTGCCCAAATCTCGGTGCGCTGTGCCATTTTCGCGTATTTTTTCGCTTCCTTCGTTTTGCGCTTCGCACGATCTTCCCCGTTGGACTTGAGATTATCGAGGACGAACAGCATGTGCATCGTGTCGTCTTCGTTCAAGTCTTGCCAGCTGTCGTTTAGGAACGCAACCACTTTTTTATAGTATCCGTCAAACTCGTCAAAGGAAATCTCGGTATCCATATTGAGATATTCTTTCATTTTTTCAAATAGCTCTTGCATCTAGCGCCACAACTCCCTCATGAATTCTCCGCATTATTATAACAAAAACATGCCTTGGGAGGAAGTTGCCATTATCTGTGAGGAATGCCTCCCGCATGCATACTCGACCAATATACTCTATAATAAGGGAACAATCCAATGATTGAGGAGAATCGGTAACTAATGAAACCGTATCAAAAGGAACAAGACGCCAGCATCCGCGTCGGCCAGCAGATGACCCTCACTATCAAAAGTCTGGGCATCAACGGCGAAGGGATCGGCTATTTCAAACGCAAAATTGTGTTTGTCGATAAAGCATTGCCAGGGGAAGTCGTGCATGCGCAAGTGACCGAGGTCAAAGAGAAATATGCGCTCGCTCGCCTGCTGCGGGTCGTGGAGAAATCCAAGTCGCGGACCGTCCCACCCTGTCCCGTCTACGAAGAATGCGGCGGCTGCAGTCTGCAGCACATGGACTATCAGGCGCAGCTCGCAAGCAAGAAAGAGATCGTCATCGAATCACTGCGCAAATACGCGCGGTTGGACAATCCACCCGTCGCTGACACCATCGGCATGGACAATCCGTGGGGCTATCGAAACAAAGCGCAGTTTCAGGTGGGCAAGCAGGACGGAAAGCTCATCGCAGGACTGTATCAGACAGGCAGCCATAACCTTGTGAATCTGGAGGGCTGTCAGGTGCAGCACGATGCGACTAGCCAGATCGTACAGGCAGCCAAGCAAATTCTCGAGGAGCTCGGCATTGCGGTCTACGATGAACGGAAGCGGACAGGCGTCATCCGCACCATCGTGGCACGTGTCGCATTTGGAACAGGTGAGACGCAGCTGACGCTGGTCACTGCCACGCCAGACATTCCTCGCGTCAAGGAACTGATTCTAGAGCTGCGCACTCGCCTTCCCCAGCTTGTCGGTATCACGCAAAATGTAAACGCCCAGAAGACCTCACTCGTCTTCGGGGACAAAACCATCTCGCTCTGGGGCAAGCCAACGATCGCGGAAAAACTGGGGGACCTGTCTTTCGCTTTGTCTGCGCGCGCCTTTTTCCAGCTCAATCCCGAGCAGACGAAAAAGCTGTACGATCAGGTAAAGGATGCGGCGCGTCTCACTGGAAAAGAGCTCGTGCTGGATTTGTACTGCGGAACCGGAACCATCGGACTGTGGCTGGCGCCATATGCGCGCGAGGTTCGCGGGATCGAGCTGATTCCCGAAGCCGTGGACGATGCCAAGCGTAATGCGGAGCACAACCAGATCGACAACGCCAGCTTCCACGTAGGCCGCGCCGAGCAGCTGATGCCCAAATGGGCCAAGCAGGGCGTGCGCCCCGATGTCGTCGTGGTCGATCCGCCTCGAACCGGGCTGGACGATGCTCTAATTCACTCCCTTCTGGATGTGACGCCTGCGCGCATCGTGTACGTGTCCTGTAATCCGTCCACGCTGGCGAAGGATATCGCCAAGCTGCAGACGAAGTACAAGCTGGTGAGCGTGCAGCCGGTGGATATGTTTCCGCATACGAGTCATGTGGAGGCTGTGTCGCTGCTAACACTCAAATAACAATAGAAACAAAGGCTAAACTCTCTAGATATACAGAGTTTAGCTTTTCATTTTGATGTACGCCTATTCAAAACTACTCTTCCCACTATCTATCTATCATCTAGCAAGTCCTTTATAATCAATACCACCAAGAAATAGCTGGGATCACCCACGGATCTTTCATGGAGGAAAAAATGTCGGACAATTCCTTTCTAGAAAACGTAAAGCGATTAATCCAAATGCATAGCGAGGGCCTGCTTGGCGGAGAAATCATGCCGGAGGACGCTCTCATTGGGATTGTTCCTGAGTGCGAATTGCCGAACGTGTTGACACTGGGTATGGCCTTAAATTACCAAAGAAATTCATACACGCTCTGGCAATCCATCGCAGCTGCCTATACGGATGAGAGTACCCGTTGGATATTTACACCGCTTGTCGTAGCAAAAAGCAGCATAGATGACCTGCGATTGGCTTTGCTTGAGTACCGCGTCGCCTTGCAACCTAATCGCCATCCGGAAATTTGGAAATCCGTCTCATCGGGGATTGCTCGCTCTTCATCGAAGGGTGACGTTGCGGGATTGATGGAATCTGCTCACTACGATATTGCCTGTTTAAAGAGCATGATGCAGACAACGCGCAAATCAGAATTTCCGTATCTATCCGGACCGAAAATTTTTAATTACTGGCTGTACGTCATGGAGACCTATATAGGGGTGAAGTGGCAATCCCGTGAGTTGATTACCGTCGCTCCTGACACTCATATTATGAAGGCTACAGTGAAATTAGGGTTATGCACTTCGGATGTACTGAATGGAACTGCAGACGATAGGAAGCTGGTTGCGGAAGCATGGGAAAAAGCACTGAAAGGCAGTGGTTTGGCTCCCATTGACGTCCATACTCCACTATGGCTATGGAGCCGGGCAGGGTTTCCTTCCCTAACTGCTGAATCTCTCTTCACGACATCCTGACAAAGGATATTGTCAAGCTACAGGTGAAGTACAAGTTGGTAAGCGTGGAGGCAGTGTCGGTCTTGGTCAGGAAAGACAAATCGTGGAGATGTATTGGCGAATATAAGTAAAGAGGGGCGCCACCCCTCTTTTTTCATGTCATCGTGATTTATGCAGCCTAGATATGAACTGTATGCATCTGATGAAGCCTTTCCAAATGCCATTTCCTCCGAATAATTGGCGTAGGCTTTACCTCCTTCATTCCTTTCGTTCTTGAAAAACACGTTTCGCTACAAAAATAGCATTTAGTACGCGTGGAAAGCCAGTGTAGGGAATACAATGCGTGATCGCTTCCACGATCTCTTGAGGGGAGAGCCCCACATGAAGAGCCGCGTTAATATGAACCTCTAGCTGTGGTTCGCATCCGCCTTGTGTGGTTAAGGAAGCGAGAGTAACAAGCTGCCTTTGCTTGAGGTCCAGGCCGTCTCTGGAATAAATGTCTCCAAAAGCAAATTCAACAATATACCTGCCAAGGTCAGGAGCAATGTCTTGCAAAGACTCTATCACCTTCTCCCCGCCTTCCCCGTCAATTTCCATTAGCTTTTCCCAGCCACGTTGATAGCGCTCTGTAGTCATATTTAGCCTCCTGTAAGTAAATGATCAAAATCGGTTCTGATGTCATGCTACACGTTCGAGCGCACTCTAAAGCAATGCTTTTTCTGTTATAATCAGTCTCATGAGCAAACAATTTACTATTCAGCAAATTTCGCAAATAACCGGACTAACCGCCCATACTTTGCGTTACTATGAGAAGATTGGTTTACTGGACGGCGTAGCGCGCAATGAATCCGGCTATCGTAAGTACAGGGAGTCTGATCTTCTATGGATAGATTTTTTAATCCGATTACGGGAAACGAGAATGCCCATCAGCGAAATGAAACAGTTTTCCGACTTACGGAGTCAAGGAAAAGCTACCATAAAGGAAAGGAGAACATTGTTAGAACGTCATCAAAATAAAGTAACGAAACAAATAGCAGATCTAAAAGAGAATTTGCTCAAAATCGAGCATAAAATCGCCCACTATAAGGCGTTAGAGGAAGAAGACATTTGAACATTCCTTACAAGTTCACTCCTACCGCTCAGTGACCGACAGATATGTATAGTTCGAATATGAACCGAGAGTAGCCTATTTTGAGGGGGACGATTTGAAATGGCCAATCATAGTAAGGAGCTGTCACCGGAACAAAGCCAAGAACTACTCCAAACCTTGAAAACCCGTTTTGAGAAGAACAAGAACCGCCATCTGGGGCTTGAGTGGGCTAGCGTGCAAGCAAAGCTCGAAGCTCATCCGGACAAGCTGTGGTCGCTCCATGAAATGGAGAGAACTGGCGGCGAGCCGGATGTTGTTGAATATGATGCCACGACAGGTGAATACGTTTTTTACGATTGCTCAGCGGAAAGCCCCAAAGGACGCAGAAGTGTTTGTTACGACCGGGAAGCACTGGAATCACGGAAAGAGCATAAACCACAAACGAGTGCGATTGAAATGGCAGCTGCCATGGGCATCGAGCTTTTAACCGAAGAACAGTACCGGAAGCTACAGATGCTGGGAAACTTCGATTTGAAAACCTCGAGCTGGGTCATTACCCCAGATCGTATTCGCAAGCTCGGCGGTGCCCTCTTTTGCGATCGTCGCTATGACACTGTTTTCGTATACCACAATGGAGCAGAGTCTTACTATGCTGCAAGAGGGTTCCGCGGCTTGCTGAGGGTCTAAAATTTGCTTACTCACGGCTTTGTTCGAAAACACTGCATGCCCAATGCGATGCAGTACCTACGATTGGAAAGGAAGTTTGTAGATAAAGCTTATAATGGAAACAGACAAGGGCTATGATTAACCTCCTTGCTCTTGCTGCTTCCGGTATGTTTTAGTAATTCACATCTGCGTATCCGGCTTTGTTCCAAATTGTCTTTTAGCAAAAGGACAGAGCCTGCGCAGCTTGATCTAATGCAGCCTCGCAAAATCAACGACTGCAGGTATTTATTCCTTTGCCAATCTTTGCTCCAATATTTAATCATATCTATAATCTGCACATGAGCCATCCTATCCCCCATATCATAATCTACTTTCTCCTTTCCCCGCTTTTGTATCAATACTGAGTTTCTTGCTTAACGCACTTTATGTCTATAACGTTATTTTTTTCTACTCTTATAAACTCATGATTCCTTTTTATTCGAGTTGGAACTGACTTTTTAAATAATGTATTCACATTTTAATTTCTGCATACGTTTGGTGTGAAATTCCTCAATAATTTAGTTATAATTTTATAAAAAACGTCTACACTTAAATGTATATGTGTACATTTTTTACAATGAGGTGATTTTAGTGTCGGACACAGAAAAAATAGATTTCAATCATATCAAAAAGACTTTTTTGAATGCCCTCACTCTTCTTGGCCAAGACGAGGAAGAATTTTTTCAACTGATTCGACGATATCCGAATATAACCCGAGTAGAAGATCTACTACTAGCAATTAAAGATGAAAATGAAAAAAAGCAAGAAGAAACGCTTTATCCAGATATCATAGCAGTGTTTCGAAAATACAATGGGATTGTTAATTCAAGTATTCTTAAACTATATAAAATTAATTACTACCAACTTAACAAACTTATAGAAATGGAGAAGATTTTCAAACTAAAACGTGGAATATATGCTCTCAAAGATATGAATTACATTGTCAACGAAGTAGTTGAAGCAGCACTTCTTGTACCGAAAGGGGTCCTATGTCTTTATTCAGCCCTTGCCCATCATGAACTAACTACCTATACTCCAAGTGAATATAATTTTGCAATATCCAGAAAGGAGAGAAAACCTATTCTTCCGGATTATCCCCCGATACGGCTATTTTCTTATGATGACGATACTTTTGACGTGGGGATTGAAAATATTGAAAAAGATGGGCATATAATAAAAATATATGATTTGGAGCGAACAATTTGTGATACTGTAAAATACAGGAATAAACTTGATGCAAATGTCGTAAAGGAAAGCTTGAAAAATTACTCAAATAGTAGAAAAAAAAGTTACACGAAGCTACTTACTTATGCAGATAAAATGAGAGTAAAATCTATCCTATATAATTATCTTGAGGTGCTATAGTTGACCACAAATGTTGCTGCTTCAATTATTGATAGACTGAAGACTGTTGCGAGAGAAAATAAAAAAGCATTTAATGTCATCTCAATTCTTTATTATCAAGAACGTTTTTTAAAACGATTATCAATGTCCAGCTATAAGGATAATTTCATCCTCAAAGGTGGGTTGTACTTATATTCCGTAACACAATTTAAATCTAGACCAACGAGTGGATTTCTCAGGCCGTAGACTAACTAATGATGCAAATGCATTGGTAAAAATCGTCACTTTTATATGCCAATTGCGCCCTGATGACGTTGATGATGGGATTATCTTTCACACTGATCAAATTATATTTGAAATTATTAAAGAAGATGCTGAATATGAAGGTGTTCGAATAAAAATCCCCTGTTCGCTCGGGAAAATGAGGGAAGTGCTGCAACTCGATATAGGTTTTGGTGATTTAATCGTACCAAGTCCTCAAACGATAGACTTCCCAGTTCTTTTATCCACTATGGAGAATCCAGAAATATTGGTATATACAAATGATTCCGTTGTAGCAGAAAAGTTTGAAGCAATGATATCTCTTTCCATAATTAATAGTCGTATGAAGGATTTTTTTGATATCTACACGCTAGCCCGCACCTCTGAATTTCAAGGTCTTCATTTGTACGAAGCTGTATCTGAGACTTTTAAACGAAGACTCACACAAACTGAAAGAGATCACATTCTATTCACTGCTGAGTTTTATACGGATAGCCGTAGAGTAGCTATGTGGGAAGCATTTATAAAGAATTTAAAGCTTGATAATTCGCCAAATTTTCAAGAAGTTATGGAACTCATTTATACTTTTTTAAAACCAATTTATGATCATGTACTAGCTGAAAATGAGTATTTTGGTTGCTGGAATCAACACTCTTTGAGTTGGCAGGATGGACAGATTACTGTCCTTTAAACAATGCATATGCGAGGGGATTTTTCTCATCATCCGGGTAATCTCGGGATGGGGGAACTACCATGCAGAGATGGCTGAAAATGTCTCTTGCCAACTCTCTCTACTCTCTCGTTGTCCAAAACGAAGGAAACGTGGTTGGAATGGGACGGATCGTCGGTGATGGGGCGATGTATTTCTACATCCAAGACGTAGCTGTCCTCCCTGAATATCAAGGAAAAGGAATCGGCAAGCAAATCACGGACAAGCTGCTCGCCTACATCCAGAATACCTGCGCGGGGCCAGCGTTTGTTGGGCTTTTCGCAGCACAGGGAAAAGAAGAGTTTTATCAGCGGTTTGGTTTTATGGATCATTCCCCAGACATGACAGGGATGTTCCTAGTGATGGAGAAGGCTACCTCTTTATGAATCGAAATCTGCCAGATCCTCGCCAAGGTGGCTTGGGTCACGCTGAGCTTCGCAATGTGAGCAGCATCGAATACTTGCATGAGCCACTCGATGTCATTCGCATGAGATGCTTCGGGCAAACTACGAACAAGGGCCTTCCTATCACATTTGATCGCTATTATGTAAAAGGAACTGCTTGAAATGACTTCGTCTCCTTGCTATCTTTTTCGAATGTTGCTCATTTCCACACTTCTGCCCTCGTTCTATCTTGACATCGGGGAAGAGGTTTTCTAATGTAAGGGAATGTAAGACCGCTGTTCCATAATTAAAGATAGGGGGCACCATGATGCAGCTTATCATTCCAACGGAAGTACAGCGAAGAATAGACAATCTGAAGGATCAGGATCTGTACATCCACCTAGAAATGACGACGGGAGCGTATGCCGCCCATTTTGATAGCTCCAAGCATCCTGCAGCAAACTTCATCACGAACGCGATCATTCGCTTTTCACACGGCTCGATCTCTGGCAATGGCCCATTTCGAGTAGGTTTGAAAATGGAGCAAGGCTGGATCTACTCCGAAGGCTTGACTCATTTTGAAGAGAGCGAAGCAGAGAGATTGATCTTGGCTGGGCATGACAGTCAAGGCAAGCTGGTCGTATCGTTGCAATTAAGCCGTCAGCCCTTCTAAAGGAAGAGGAGATGAAACATTCTATGGAACGACATATTCTTGTGGTGTTGCCTCATCCGGATGACGAAGCGTTCGGTTTGTCCGGAACATTAGCCAAGCATATCAAAAATGGGTCGCAAGTGACTTATGCCTGCCTGACCTTAGGTGAAATGGGACGCAATATGGGCAATCCCATTATTGCCTCGCGGATCACACTTCCGTCCATCCGCAAGAAAGAGCTACAGGATTCCTGCGACGCTATCGGCATTCAGGATCTGCGCATGCTCGGATTCCATGACAAGACGATTGAATTCGAGGATCAAGACCTTTTGGACTCGCGGATCGATGCCATTATTAAGGAAGTAAATCCTTCCTTGATCTTCACCTTCTACCCGGGCTATAGTGTTCACCCCGACCATGATGCGACGGGAGCTGCTGTCGTTCGCACGGTTGGCAGAATCCCAAAAGAACAAAGACCTCCTGTATACTGCTTGGCCTTTGCCAAAAATCTGGAGGAAGGCATCGGTCAACCGAACGTCTTTAACGATGTAAGAGAGTTTTTGCCTCAAAAGGTTCAATCCATTCTCGCACACCGCTCCCAGTTCCAAGTAGCTGAGCTGCTCGACGAAGTGGATTACACTTCCAAAGAAATTGTTGACCGTTTTGGCACAGAGCGCTTCTGGATTTATCCATTCGATTAATCGATTCATCGCGCAGAAGTTTTGAACGAAATGACAGAGCCTACGAGAAGCCTTTTGAAGGAATTTGCTTTGGTACTTCCCTCCTGACTGGGTGATCCAAGCTTCAAGCCTTTCAAGAGGCTTCTTTTCTGTATCGAGAACGCCAACCGAAAAAAAGGAGCACGCCCTTCATGAAGCATATTTATATCGTTCGTCATTGCCAGGCGACGGGACAAGAACCCGATGCCCCCTTAACAGAACGTGGGCAGCAGCAAGCCGTGCAGCTCGCCTCCTTTTTCGCTGAAACAGCGGTTGATTCCATCCTTTCCAGCCCCTTTGAAAGAGCGTATCGAACTGTTTCCCCGCTGGCTGAAAAGCTCGGCTTGAAGATCGTGACGGACGAGAGACTGACAGAAAGAGTCCTGACTGGACAAAACCATCCGAACTGGCGCGAAATGCTGCGGCAAACGTATGACGATTTGGACTTGTGCTACGAAGGCGGCGAATCCAGCCGTGGCGCGATGGAGCGAGCTTCTTCGGTAGTAAGAGAAGTCCTCGAAAGCGAGCACACCCATACCGTCATCGTGTCGCACGGCAATCTCATCTCCCTGCTGTTGAAGCATTTTGACTCACGGATCGGATTTCCTGAATGGGAGTCCCTCTCCAATCCCGATGTGTACCACCTTTCTTTTGCGAGTGAACAGCCAGCCATCGCGCGGATTTGGCGGGAATGAGGCTCGGCTGTGAATCTGTGCTCCTATTTGGCGAGGACGACCTGCTACCGCTGCTCTCCACCTCACGAAAAGAGCCTGGTCACGACTTTTCCATCGTGATCAGGCTTCTCGTGGTTTCTTGTCTTAGCAAAACGTTATTTCCCGCGGTGCTTGGCTTTCGCCTTTTGCACCTTGAGCTCCCGCTTGCGTTCCTTCAGCTCTTCCTTTTGCTGACGGGAATCGACCTGCTTCTCTTTCTTCCGCTTTTCATACTCCAGCCGCAACGCTTCCTGAGCGTAAGAGGAAACACCTCTTTGCTCCATTTCGCGTGACACCTGCCTGGCAAGACGTTTAGGATTGATCCGCCGCTCCGTAATGCCGTACCCTGACTCCACACTCTGAGATAAGCCTTCCGTCAGATGATCCAGCTGTCTCCAGACAAACTCCAGAATCTCCTGATCTTTCGGCTCTGCCCCAAACAAATGCTTGCCAGCTTTCACTTTTCCTTGAACGTACTGCTCCACTACCCCTACCCAAAATTGACCGTCGAAGAACACCGTCAGCTTCATACGAAAAACTCCCCCTCTGAAAAATGACGAGAGCGACGGACATCCCGAGGGGGGAAGGTTACTGACACGTACATGTGCGGATCATCATGGCCATGCGCCCGGACTACCAACCGGACTGTGTTTTTTCGCGCTCGCTTGAATCGATTGGATTTACGCCTTTATTGTAGCACCAGATCCCTTTTTTTTCATAAACGCATGGCTGTTCAATAATCGAAGAGGCCCACTGACGTATCGAGCGGCACTTTCTCCAACGGATCGTACACTTCGAATATGCGCAGGCGCGGCTCCTCCTTCTCGCCATGTAACACTATATGAATCAATGCGTTGGCATAGTATGAAGGGAATGCGTGTCTAATTCGAAAGGGCTTGATAGGCAGTGGTCCAAAAATCGGAGAAGACTCGTGGTGGCTCAGGAGATTGCATCATCCGCTGTGTCATGAGGATGCCTACCATGTTCTCTGCAGGATCGGTATATCCGGATGTGCCCACCCCACCGTCCCAACCAAATCTCCCTGGCGTCGACCACAAGCTGTTCCGGCGGATGTTAACGCCCATGCCAAGCCCCCA
Source organism: Brevibacillus centrosporus (assembly GCF_003710815.1). GTDB lineage: Bacteria > Bacillota > Bacilli > Brevibacillales > Brevibacillaceae > Brevibacillus > Brevibacillus centrosporus. The sequence continues at coordinate 156,355 of NZ_RHHP01000038.1, read as the reverse complement.
ACCGCTATGGTCCTCAAAGAAGATATGGGCCTGCTCTTTTTGCTTCTGCGTAAGTTGATCCGAGGTCATCAGCTCAACAGTTGAAACCAGTCCGCCACCACCCGATTCAAACGCTGGATTCGCCCAACGACTCTCTGTCGAGCCGTCATGGACGACGAGCTCCCCTGTTCCTGGCTTGACCATCATCCCAAGGGGGGGTAAAAAGTCGTTCTTTCAAAATTTTTCCAGCGTCATACCAGAAGCACGTGAAAGGAGTACACCTAAGATATCTGATCCCGTATGGTACATCCACGACTCCCCTGGCTGATGAACGAGCGGCAAGCTGGACAGCCTACTCATCCATTCATCTGGAGCAAGTATGGGCGGGTTTGGTCCTGGAGCAAGCCCTGCAGCTTCTATCGCTTTTTGGATGGGAAAGCTGCCAGGAGGTGCTATCACCGCTCCAATCCCTAAGCGAAATGTTAGGAGGTCACGCAGTGTAATCGAGCGCTTTGCGGGTACAGTATCATCCAGTGGTCCATCGATTTGTCTCACTTCTCCCTTGCTCTCTCCACCGATAAATTTCTTATCGATATGCAAACAAAAACAGTGCCTACCAGGTATTCCCGATAGACACTGCTTGCCCGTTACCCTCTTTAGATCTTACGAACGCCTTACCAACGCCCACACCAGAATGCATTCTTCTTCACCATCGTTGTAAACGGCGTGCGCCTCGCCGGCAGGGATCAACGTCGAATCGCCTGCTTGAATGCGATGCTCTACTTCTCCAATAGTTGTCACCATCGTCCCTTTGACCAGAATCGAATACTCGTCCTCATCATGCGGCGCCAAGCCTTTGACGGGAATCCGTGCGCCTGGCGGAATCGCCACAATGCCAAAGCGGGTTTTGCCATCCTCGATGCAGTCAAAGGGAAGCATCGTTTTCAATACGACATCAGGCACTGCCTCTGCCTGTACTGCCTCACCTCGGGCAATCAGCATCTCCTTCACTCCTCTCCATTCTCTTTTGCTCTATGCGTACAAATGGCAAGCCACCAGCTGACCACTGCCCACCTCTTTTAATGGCGGAATGTCTGTTTTACATACGTCCATACAGCTCGCACACCGCGTGTGAAACGTGCAGCCTGATGGCGGTTTTGCAGGGCTAGGTACATCTCCCCGCAGAATGATCCGCTCCTTTTTGTCCCCCGCCACCTCAGGAACAGCCGACATCAGTGCTTGTGTATACGGGTGAAGAGGGGTTTCAAACAGCTTTTCCTTTTCCGCCAGCTCCACAATTCTGCCCAAATACATGACTGCTACCCGATCCGAGATGTGGCGTACCACGGACAAATCATGCGAAATAAACATGTATGTCAGCTTGTACTGCTCCTGCAAATCCTGCAGCAGGTTAATGACTTGCGCCTGAATCGAAATGTCGAGTGCCGATACAGGTTCGTCCGCGATAATCAGCTGGGGCTGCAAAACGAGCGCCCGTGCAATTCCGATCCGCTGCCTTTGGCCACCGGAAAATTCATGCGGATACCGCTTGGCGTAGCTCCGATTCAGCCCGACGTTGTCCAGAAGCTCCAGCACGCGATCACGCTGCTCTCCCCGCGAACCGATTCCGTAGACGAGCATGGGCTCGATCAGGGTACGCTCGATCGTCCAGCGTGGATGCAGTGACGCGTATGGATCCTGAAAGATCATCTGCATGTCCCGGCGAACAGCTCGCAGCTCACTTGGGGCGAGAGAGGTCAGCTCTTTGCCTCCAAAGCGAATCGAGCCTTCCGTTTCCTGAAGCAATCGAATCACCAGGCGCGCCGTAGTGGACTTGCCGCAGCCTGACTCTCCCACTATCCCCAGCGTCTCCCCCCTCTGAATAGAGAAGCTGACGCCATCCACTGCTTTGACTGTGCCTACCGTCGAGGAGAAAACTCCCTTTTTGATCGGATAGTGCTTCTTCAGGCCGCTCACTTCGAGCAAGGTCTCCGTACCCGCAGCCGCTTTTGACTGATTAGGCATGCTGCTCTCCTCCTCCCTCGCTCACAAGCCAGCAGGCAGCCTCTGAAGCTGGTCCCGCTGCAAACAGTCCTGGCTTCTCCCGGCGGCAGCGGTCCATGACATGGGGGCATCGATCTGCGAATCGGCAGCCCGCTGGCCACTGCAGCGGCGGTGGCACCTGCCCTGGGATGTAATTCAGTCGATGATTGCCTTTTGCATTTTTCGGCAACGAAGCAAGTAACCCCTGAGTGTACGGATGCTGGGGACGATCCAATATCTCTCGGACAGGTCCCTTCTCCACGATCATCCCGGCGTACATCACGATGACATGGTCGCACACCTCAGAGACAACCCCCAAGTCGTGGGTGATCAGCATCATCGACATGTTGTGCTTGAGCTGAAGCTCCTTCATCAGCTCCAGGATTTGCGCCTGGATCGTCACATCCAAAGCGGTGGTAGGCTCATCAGCGATCAGCAGCTCGGGATCGCAGGCCATCGCCATCGCAATCATGACACGCTGCCGCATGCCGCCAGAGAGCTGATGGGGGTAATCCGTGATAATTTCTTCTGCACGCGGAATCCCCACCATCTGCAAAAGCTCAATTGTTCGGGCTTTTCGTGCCGATCTCCCCAGCTTGGTGTGAATTTTCAGCGCTTCCGAAATCTGATTGCCGACCGTATAGACTGGATTCAGCGATGTCATGGGTTCCTGAAAGATCATGGAAATGCGATTTCCGCGAATTTCGCGCAGCTCCTTTTTTCCGAGGGAGATCAGGTCCTTTCCTTTGAACAGGATCTGTCCGCCACTAACCTGACCGGGCGACTTGATCAGTCCCATGATGGAGAGGGACGTGACACTCTTGCCACATCCCGACTCGCCGACCACGCCAATCGTCTCGCCCTGTCTGATCGAAAAGGTGATTCCGTCTATGGCATGAAACGATTGCCCCTGCGAACGGAAGGTGGTTCTCAGGTCCCTGACTTCCAAAACAGGCTGTTGGCGCTCCATAGTCCCCTCCCCCTTTTACTTGGCTGCTTTTGCGATCGCTACCTGTTGCAAGCTCTCGTCCATATCTGCCACGAAGGATTCCAAGATCACATCGTCATGTGCCATTGAAATGGCATGATGCAAGAGGTAGTTGGGCAGGCAGTAAACCTGCTTTCCGCTCAAATGACTGATGAATCTGGCGTAATCTGCCTTGTCGGAGGCCTGTGCCTCTCGGTAATTCGCGATAGGCTCGTCGGTAAAGTACCAGTGGAAATGACCGCCGCGTCCTTGCATTCTCGCCGCGATACCGTGTTTTTGTGCCAAACGGTCAAATTCGCTGATCAATTGACTCGTCCGGGTCTGCAGGGTTTCAAACACGCGTTTTTCCTTATACAGCTCCATGAACGCCATGGAAGCAGCGAGTGATACCTGATGGCCATTGTAGGTCCCGATAAAGGAGCAGGTCCCTTTGCCTGGTGTCACCGTTTCGAAGATTTTGGCTTTTCCAGCAACCGCTGCCAGCATGTAGCCATTGGCGATCGCCTTCCCGAATGTAGCCAGGTCTGGCACGACTCCATAGTGCTGCTGCGCTCCACCCTCACTGTCCCGGAAGCCTGTCAGAAGCTCATCAAAGACCAGCACGATGTTCAGTTGATCACACAGGCGTCGCAAGCCCTGCAGATACTCCTTTTTGGCCGGAATATAGCCGATGTCGATCATCGTAGGCTCAATGATCAAAGCAGCAATCCGATGCTGATTGGCCGTCAAAAGCTTCTCTGCCGCAGCCAAATCGTTAAACGGCAGTACCAGCGTGGTTTCCACGACCTCTTTCATCAATCCGGTCGTGCCGGGCAACGAATTCGGTGCAGAATGATCGCCAGCCAGATTCATATCCGGCCACGTGCTGACGTAAACCGCATCATGCCAACCATTATAGGCTCCCTCGATGACCGCGACGTGCGGTTTTCCGGTATAGGTGCGGGCCATCGTCATCGTGTGCATGGTTGCTTCCGTACCAGTATTCGTGTAACGCACCTGCTCCGCCGTCTTGACCAGAGACAAAAACGTTTCCGCTGCCTGGACACTCAGCTCAGTCTCAAGTCCTGTCACAATGCCGCTTGTCATATAGGAAGCCATTCGTTCATTAAAATCCTTGTCGTTATGTCCGAGAATGATGGCCCCGTTGCCCATGACTACATCCAAGTATCGGTTGTTGTCCAGATCCCAGATATAGGCACCTTCCCCCTTTTTATAGTAAAGCGGATGGGGAGAACGAAAACGAGAGTTGGAATGAACGCCACCTGGCACGGATCGATTTGCAGTTTCATAGAGTTCCTTCGATTTTGTAAAATCCATGTTGACCACCTCTTTAGCCAAATTGTTTTACTGTGTCCGCCGATAGCATGCGTTTGTAAAGGAATTGGAAAAACGGCTGATGCTCACTTGGTGCTAGACGGCTGTATGCTTCGTGCACGGCTTCGTTTCCACGCCAGTAGCTAAAGATGAACGGAGCGCGCAGAGAATGGGTGACAAAGCGCAGGCGAGACGCCACCCAGTTTTCCTCTCCGAAAGCAAACTCCTTCAAGTAGAGTCCTGCCTCTTCGACCGTTTTGCCCTCGGCGTGTATCATATGGGCGGCATTCATCCCGGAAATCGAGCGTATTTGCTGATAGATTTCATAGATGTGATCATCGGTCGTATAGGCCCAGCTGATAAAGCGCATGCCGTTGTCTGCGATTCCTTCGAACACTGAGCTGGAGGCAGTATTGGTAATGACCAGCCCTGCATCCAAAGGAAGCTCTCCCGCTTTTAGCCCTAGCTCGCGAATGTACATATGCGTCGTATGTCCGGGAAAGCATTCGTGTGTGACCAGATGCTTCAATCCCTCGTACGTGTAGGCGAGATCTCCATTAAGATACATCTTGCCGTTTACGTAGTCGCAATAGGCATTGTAGGGAACGCCATAGACAAGAACAGGGGCCACTTCTACGTCTGCCACCTGTGGAAACATCCGCTCGGCGACCAGTGCTCTGGATGTTGCCAGCATCTCGCGCAGGACGCTCTCCAGCTCGTTAGCAGGAACGCGCCGTTCTGCTTCCCATGCCGCCACTTTTTGGTGGAGGGCCCCTTTGTATCCCCGCTGTGTTAAGACCTTATCCAGAAGCGCATGGAGTCTTGCCTGCTCTGCATACGTTACGGGGTTTTCATTGACGTACAGAAAGCCGCGTACCTTTTCTCGAAATGGCAAATCCGTACCTGAGCACCATCTCGCAAGTGAGTCAATGGACCCTATCTGCTGTTGCATGTAGTTGCGTCGCACTTCGTCCGAAATCTTCGCGTAATCACCAAGCAGCTTGCGCAAATCATCGCGCACCTCGGACCAGTCGGCATAAGGGTTAGCGGCTACTTCGGTCAGATTGATCGGCACGAGTCCTTCTCGATCAAAGGAAGCTTCCCCGGTCGAACCCTTTCCGCTCCGGTACAGATTGTCCATCCCCAGCACAATGCGGCAGTAGGTTTCTGACAGCTGCAGATCGAGCATATTACGCCTCCTCAGCTGTATCGAGATTTCCGATCATGAAGCCGTAATCGCCCGGATTTACCTTGTTTAGCTGACCACGCATCAAAATCACCAGATTTCGCTCAAATGGCGTATGAATCACTTCCAGCTCCTCAAATGTTTGCGGGTTATAGGTGCGGGAGAGAACCTGCTTGCCCTCGATGACGGAGCCGACAGCGTTGAAATCGAAACCTGGCACCAGAAGTCCACCCTGTGTCGGGCGAATGATCTGAATTTCAGTCATGACAACCTGCTCTGGCGCTGGTACGACTTCACCCGGCAGCATTTTCAAATGGCGCATGCAGTTGAAAATACCTTCTACCCCGCGTTCGACAGCTTGCTCGTAGTTTGGTCCGCCACCTACCTCGACCGTTACGCTAGGAATGCCTTTTGCAGATGTATAAGTGGCAGTTGTACCTTCATAAGGATGGGCAGGTCGGTACAGCACAGGGAAGTTAAAGGCACGGGAAAGGGCTTCGTCGTTTTGGATGTATACATAGTCAACAATCGGCACCGCTCCGCCTGCGTGCAGATCGATGTAAGCATCGAGCTTGTCGAGGAAATTGGTCACGATCGCATGGGCTAGCTGTTCAGTTACCCACCCCTGTGGATCTCCTGGAAACACGCGGTTGAGGTTGTTCATATCCAGTGGGGTATTTCGAGTCAGCGATTCAAAAGCGAGTGGGTTGGCAACCGGCATGAGTAAAACTGTTCCGGACAGCTCTTCCTCATTCAGACGCTCATAGACACGACGCAGAATTTCTGCACCAATGATTTCGTCGCCATGGATGACTGCGGACAGTCCTAGCACAGGTCCCGCTTCTTTGCCATAAATGGTGTGCAGCGGCAGCGTGACTTTTGCCCCGTTGGACAGATGCGTGACGGGGATTTCGTTATATTCGCGTTTTACTTGGCTCATGGATAAAACCTCCTCTTATTTTTGTTTCAGTTTGGTATCAGTCAGGTCGCGGATTCCGTCACCCAAAAGGTTAAAGCCCAAGACAGTGAGCATGATCGCCACACCGGGATAAATAGAGAGGTGCGGGGCATCCTGCAGAAATTTCATCCCGAATGCCAATGTCCAACCCCAGCTGGATTCGGGTGGCTGGATTCCGAGACCGAGAAAGCTGAGTGTCGCTTCTGCCACAATCGCCTGACCAAGCCCCAGCGTCGCCACCACGATGATCGGCGCCAGGCAGTTAGGCAGGATATTGTACACGATGATCCGAAAATCGCTGGAGCCAATGGTGCGCGCAGCCTGTACATACTCCTCTTCCTTGATCGACAGGACCGTAGCACGTACCAGTCTGGCGTAGCTGGTCCAATAGACCAGCGCCAGCGCGATGATCACATTTTCAATTCCCGGCCCGAGAGCAGCTACAAAGGCGATGGCTAGCAAAAGCACGGGAAACGACAAGACAATATCGACAAATCGCATGATTACGGTATCAATCCACCCACCGTAATAGCCGGAAATCAGTCCCAGCGTCACGCCGATGACCAGTGCCAGACTGACGGAGACAATCCCTACCTCCAGCGAGACTTGCGCACCGTAGAGAATCCGCGTGTACAAATCACGCCCAAATTGGTCCGTCCCAAGCAAATGGCCACCTTCCAACGGATCAAGCAATCGTTCCTTCACATTCATTTCATAGGGGTCATGTGTAGACAACAGCGGTGCCAAAATGGCTGCCAGCACAACGGCCAGCACGATGATTCCCCCAATCAACACAGCCTTGCTTCTGGCTGCGGTTCGTAGCAGATTGACGTTCATCATCCTCCCTCCTTATCTCTGCTGTATCTTGGGGTTGACGACAGCGTACAGAATATCGACGATCAGATTGGTCAGCGCGAACAGGAACGCGATGATGAACACACTGCCCTGGACCACTGGAAAATCGCGCTGACTGATCGCGGTGATAACCAAACGCCCGATGCCCGGCCAAGCGAAGACCGTCTCCGTTACGATGGCCCCTCCCAGCAGATTGCCAAACTGAAGGCCCACAATCGTAATGACCGGAATGAGCGCATTGCGAAACGCGTGCTTGACGATCACCATGAATCCGCTGACCCCTTTTGCTTCTGCTGTCCGTACGTAATCCTCTTTCAGCACCTCCAGCATGGTCGAGCGCACCATCCGGGTAATCAGTGCTGCACTCATGACTCCAAGCGTCAAGGCGGGCAGGAACAGGCTGCGCATGCTTTGTACCAGGTCGTAAATATTTCCTGTGGTGATCGCGGTCCACAACGCTTCGGTGAGAGGCTCTCCTCGACCAAAGGAGGGGAACCAGTTGAGATTCACAGATAGCCCGATGATGAGCAGCATTCCCATCCAGAAAACAGGAATGGATACACCGAGCTGAGCAAAAAACATGCTGATGTAGTCGACCCAGGAAAACTGCTTCACGGCAGACAGGATCCCAAGCGGAATCGCGATAACCAGCGCGATGAGCATCGCGACGACAGCCAGCTCCAGCGTTGCCGGCAAATGCTTGGCAATTAACGAAAAAACAGATTCATTCTGAAAAATGGAATGACCCAAATCTCCGGTCGCAACGTTTTTCAAAAAAGTAAACAGCTGGACGTATAGCGGCTCATTTAAGCCCATCAGATTGCGCAAGCGTTCAATCTCGCTCTGACTGGCATCCTGCCCTAAAAGCACCATCGCCGGATCGCCCGGAATCATGTGCAGCAGGAAAAAGACTATGACGGATATACCGATTACTACAGGTATCATTTGGAACAATCGTTTTATGAGATACGTGACCAAAAGGATCGCTCCTTACGCTGTAAGTGGAGGGGAGAGAAATCTCCCCTGCCTCCTATTTTTTCACTTCCACATCTTTGAGGTTGTACAAGCTACCTTTCGGGTGTTCCTTGAAGCCTGTGAGATTGTTGGCGTACATCGCGACATAGCCCTGATACAGGACAACGTCGTACGCAACCTCATCTGTAACGATTTTGGCTACTTCCTGATAAACCCTGGCTCGCTCTGCCTGATCCAGTGAAGCACGGCCTTTGTCCAAAAGCTCATCTACCTTCGGATTATTGTACTTGCCGTAGTTGTTCTCACTTTGCGACTGGAATTGGCCGTACATGGCGCGGTCCGGATCAACCAGACTCAGCCAGCCCAGAAGCGCGATATCAAATTTTTGCGCCATCATGTTCGCAGAGAAGGTCGGCCACTCGGTAGTCGATACCTTCGCGTCTACCCCCGCTTTGGTGAACTCATTTTGCAGGAACTCCACTGTTTGCATCCGATTCGGGTCTTCCGTATGCGTGGACAGAGTAAGAGTCAATTTTTTGCCGTCCTTGTCTAAAATGCCGTCATTATTGCTGTCCTTCCAGCCCGCCTCTTCAAACAGTGCCTTTGCCTCCACAGGATCGTAGGAGTAACCCGTGATGCTTGGATCATAAGCCCATGAAGGAGGAATCAAAGGTGATTGCCCTGGCTTATCCATTCCTGCGTAGAGACTGTCCGATATCAGCTTCTTATCTACGAGATGGGCTAGCGCTTGACGTACTTTGACATCTGACAAAATCGGATTGGTCGTATTGTAGTTAAGGTAGGTATAACCGAGCCCCTCTGTCTCCTTGACTGTGAATTTGCTGTTGCTCTTTATTTTGGCAATGTCCTGCGGAGAGAGCGGAGAATGCACCAGATCGACGTCTCCTGCTTCCAAAGCGGAAACGCGCGTGCTGTTGTCCGGGATGATGAAGTAAGTCAGCTTTTTGGTTTTCGCAGGGCCACCCCAGTACTGCTCATTTGCTTCAAAGGAAATCTTGCTGTTTTTATCCCACTTCACCATTTTGTACGGACCGGTTCCTACCGGATTGGAGGAAAACGCCTGTGGATCCTTTTCAGCCAAGCTCTTTGGAACAATGCCCAAATCCAGATAGCTCAGAAGTGGTGCGTATGGCTGCTTCAAAGTAAATTTGACCGTCTGCTCGTCAACGACTTCCACTTTGGAGATCGGTGCGTAAAGCTTGGCATACGGCGCTTTGAAATTCGGATCTAGGAGTGAATCGTACGTGAACTTCACGTCCTCAGCGGTAAAGGGAGACCCGTCATGGAAGGTCACGCCCTTTCGCAGCGTGAAGACCCATGTCGTAGGATCAGGATTTTCCCACTTCTCCGCCAAGGCTGGCTGTGCTTCCAATTTGTCGGACAGTCGGATGAGCCCATCGAAAACCACATCCGTTACCCGAGCAGCCGTCGTATCTCTGGAGAGCCTTGGGTCCATCGTTCCCGCATCTACATCCAGTCCAATCTTTAGCTCATCAGCTGTTCCCGTTTGTGCAGGCTGCCCCTCTGTCGTTGCTTGCTGCTGAGTGCCCCCGGATGATGAGCTTTCCGGTGCCTTGTAGCTGCAGCCAGTCAGAGCAGCACTCACCAGAAACGCAACGGAAAGCAATGCGCAAAAGCCTTTCTTTTTCATCTCAACTGATCCCCTTTCGAAATAAGCTTTCTATTTTTCTCTTCTTTGTTACCCCTCGCGAATGTCGATGTAGCTAATCTCCTTTGGACTCTGCGTCAGTATCTCGCAGCCCGCCTCTGTCACTACGACGATATCCTCTATGCGAACCCCAAACTCTCCTGGCAAATAGATCCCGGGCTCGATGCTAAAAACCATTCCTGCCTGCATCTCCTCCTCATTTTTCTGATGCAGGAACGGTCCTTCATGCAGCTCCAGACCCAATCCGTGGCCTGTTCGATGTGTGAAAAAACGATCGTAGCCCACTTTAGCAAACTCGCTGCGAATCATTCGATCTACATCCGCAAAGCGAACCCCCGGCCTGATCATTTCAATCGCCTTTTCCTGCGCAGCGCGGACGATTTTATAGATTTCTTCAAATCGTTGGTTCTGCTTGCCGTAATAGAGCGTCCGGGTGATGTCTGAGCAGTAGCTGTGATAAACCCCGCCCATGTCGATCAAGAGTGCTTGCTCAGGTATCAAACTGGTCATGCCGATCTCATGATGTGGATTCGCACTGTTTTTCCCGAATCCAATAATCGGCTGAAAGGACAGATCATGCACTGAATGCTCTCCGAAAAAGCTGCGGATCGTCTCAGCCATTTCTCGCTCTGTCGCAGGATAATACTGCAACTCGACAACTTGGTGCATAACGGCATCGGCAATACGCGCAGATTGACGCAGCGTGTTGACTTCGCACTCATCCTTGATTTCCCGCAGCTTCTCAACAATGTGGCTCTTCACAGGCAGGAGCTGCGGTCGCAAACGCAACAGATCAATCAGATAGGAGCTGGACCAGGTAAGATCAATGGCAATCTCACCTTCTGTGCCTACATGCTCTGCCAGAAGAGCTACCGGGTCGTCTTCATCCGCCCAAAGGATGGTCTCGATTTCTTCCGGTAAAGATAGCTGCCCCGCAAACATTTGATGGATAAACAGCTTGGGTTTGCTCTCCCCATCGAAGTATAGACAGCTGAGACGCTCTCCCGTGGAAATGGGTTGCCCGGTTAGGTAGTACAAGTTGGCTGTGGAACTGACGAGTAATCGGCTCATCCGCTCTGACTGCATGGACAGGAGGCAACGCTGCAAGCGTCCTGTAAAAGGTTTCATAAAGGGATGCTCCTTTCTTGGCTGCCACACGCATGCACGAAAAAGACCAAGCCAAACACTCGTCCCGACTCATACTGAGGAGACAAATGATCAGCTTGGTCATAAACTCCGAGTGTATGAATAGGGGCTGCCTATCCACAGGAATTTAGGCTTGCTGTGAACATCTGTTGTTTTCTTTTGATTGTTAATATTCTTACTTTTGTATCTTATCTTATTTTTAACAAAAATACAATAATTTAATTCTCATTAAAATTATTTTTCTCGACAACTTTATCAGCAAATCAATGATTCCAAATCTCGTGGGTAGTACGTCAGCATTTCCATCCCAGCACCTGTTACCACGATCGTCTCGGCATGGCGGAAACCTCCTAGGCCATTCACGTAGATTCCTGGCTCAACGGACATGACCATGCCCGCTTGCAGAATCGTTTCCTCTCCCAGGTCAAAAAACGGTGCTTCATGATTCATCAAGCCCAGTGCATGCCCCGTATGGTGACGTGTCAGGTGGGTAACCCCGTTATCGCGGAAATAGCGCTGTACTTCCTCCTCCACTCGCTTCGCCGGAATCCCCGCCCGAATGGTAGCAAATGCTGTCTCTTGCGCCCCTAGCATGAGCTGAAAATACTTCTCCTGCTCCTTGGTCGCTTCCCCTACAAACATCGTGCGCTCCAGCTCACTGTGATAGCCCCAAACAGCAGCGTCTGCCCCGGTCACCAACGTATCCCCATGCCCTAGAGTGATACTTTGGGTCACCGCGTGAGGAATGGCTGACATGGGACCTACCTGCCCTCTGAAAACGGCGATGACATTGTGGCCGTATCCCCCGTACGGCTTGTAATCCGGTCCAAGCGCTTCCAGCATCATCATGGAAGCTTCGTGGCTCGCTCGTCCTTCAATCTCCATCGCGTTGCTCCCCGCTTTGGAGTACTTTTGCAACAGCCGATGAGCGAGATGAGACCAACGCAACGATTCTTTGATCAGCTCCAGCTCATTTGCTGACTTGACCGCCCTTGCTTCCTCCACCCAGCCTCGCAGGGAGACGAATGCCTTGGCGTCTACCAGCTCGCTGACCCTCGGCCCTCGATATCCCATCGGAGAACCATAGCCATCTGCATCGAGTCCTATTGTTTTGCCTTGTAAATCAGCTGCGATCAAAGCATCTTTCAAGTACTCCATCGGGTGACGCAAGCCCGGATACTCTGGATAAGAGTGCACCCCATCTACGGCAGCGTACTTCTCAGCGTGCTCGTGCTCTAGCGCGGGAACAAACAGATGAGATTTCCCATTCGGCGCAAAAAACAAACCGATGGGTCGCTCTGTCGGATGAAAATGGAATCCCGTCAAATAAAAAATATCCGTGACGCTAAATAGAACGGCACCCTCCACCCCGTTTTTCTCCAATCTTGCCAGAAAGGCTGCTTGCCTCTGCCGGATTTCGGCTGTAGGAATCGCCAAAAGCATCTTTCGTCCCCCATTCCCTGTTTTGAGTAAGTATCTGCATGCAAAAAGGACCAAACCAAAACAATCCGAACGCTGGTAAGCGCCAGGATCATTCAGCTTGGTCCGTACGTCCCGTCTGGTATGAACAGGGGATGCCTGTCCACTGGAACACCGTCTTGCTGGAATTCATCTGTTAGGGGTCATTATACCTGCATCTGACCCAATTTTCAATATACTCTGTTTTTACTCCGACGCTGCCTCTGCATACGTCATGGATTTATAAATTTCAAACTGATTGTAGGCATCGCGGATAGCTGAGACGATCGCTTTTTTTCCCAGTCCAAAATAACGTCGTTCGAATTTTTGAATGGGGAGATCCACTCCGTTTTTCAAATCGTGCCCAACCAGAATACTCTTGATAAAATCATTGCACATGTTGGTAACAAAGGTGCATGAAGCATTGACGATTTTGTCAGTCTCCGGATCAATCTCAAACCCGACTCCCATGACCCCGTACAGATTTTTAGCCGCCATCCCATCAGGCAAACGCGAATAGCCCGTGCAAAAAATCGTTTCATCCTTTCTTACGTCCATGGTGAAATCCTCCCTTCGATGCCTTCTATCAGAATTATTTTACTTCTTTTGCAACAAAATGCCTACGGTGAATGAGTACAACGATTCTGATTCTAGCATCAACTCGAAAAAAAGAAACCACCTAAACGAAAAGAGGAAATCGACAACAAAAAAAGAACACCCCATCCGGAGCGTTCTCTAGGAATAGAATAAATCTGACCATCGATGACGTCCAGAGTTTTTTCCTTCTCTTGTCACCCTTTTTCTGCATTTTCGACCAAACGTCCATTTTTTTGACACATCTCGCCCCGTGTTGAAACATAAAACCGAATGTGCTATTGTAAATACAAACATAACGACTGGAGATGAAAAGATGGATAATCTTTCTTGCTAATGAAGCGAAGCATAACCAAATCAAACGGGCAGAAGATGCCTCTTGTTTTGTTGTGCTTGTGCGAGCAAGAAAGATCCATTCTTTTCACTCAGACCATATATCCTCGTCATGCCTTCTTTAGGCTTGGCTTTGCTGTATGTATGAGCTGTGAGAATGTACTTTCTTGCAGCTCATTTTCTATATACAGGAGGATCATGTATGTCTTTAATAAACGTGGCAAACCTGACTTTTGCCTATGACGGCAGTTACGATAACATCTTTGAAAAAGTGAGCTTTCAGATCGATACTGACTGGAAATTAGGCTTCACGGGGAGAAATGGTCGCGGGAAAACCACTTTCCTCAACCTGCTGCTCGGCAAGTACGATTACAGCGGCAGCATCTCTGCAAAGGTCGCCTTCGAATACTTTCCGTTCCAGATCGCCAACAAAGAGGGCAACACCATGGAAGTCTTTGCCGGCATCTGCCCCGATGCCCTCGAGTGGGAAGTCATGCGCGAGCTGTCCCTGCTCCAGGTATCTGAGGACGTTCTTTACCGGCCCTTTGAAACCTTGTCGAACGGAGAGCAGACCAAAGTGATGCTGGCCGCCTTGTTCCTGAAAGAAAACAGCTTTCTGCTGATTGACGAGCCGACCAACCACCTGGACCGGCATGCGCGGAAAATCGTCAGTGACTATCTCCGCTCCAAGCACGGCTTTATCCTGGTCTCTCACGACCGAGCCTTTTTGGATAACTGCGTGGACCACATCCTGTCCATTAACAAGACCAACATCGACATCCAAAAAGGCAACTTCTCCTCCTGGTGGCATAACAAGGAGCTGCAGGACAGCTATGAGCTAGCCGAGAATGAAAAACTCAAAAAGGACATCAATCGCTTGTCCGCTGCCGCCAAACGCACCTCGAACTGGTCCGATAAAGTAGAAAAAACGAAGAATGGGACCACGAATTCCGGCTCCAAGCTGGATAAAGGCTATGTAGGTCACAAAGCAGCCAAGATGATGCAGCGGTCCAAGTCCATCGAGTCCAGGCAGCAATCCGCCATGGACGAGAAGGCGAAGCTCCTCAAAAATGTGGAAAGCTCCGAGAAGCTCAAGCTTTCCCAGCTGAGCTTTCATACAAGCCGACTCGTTGAGCTGGACGATGTCTCCCTCTTCTATGGAGAGAAGACCGTATGTAAAGATATCAGCTTTTCCATCGAGCAGGGCGACCGCATCTCCCTTTCCGGCAAAAACGGTTCAGGGAAGTCGAGCCTCCTGAAGCTGATTTGTGGCGAAAACATCTCGCACACCGGGACCTTCCGCAAGCCTAGTCAGCTGAAAATCTCCTACGTCTCGCAGGACACGGCTCACCTGCGCGGCAACCTGACCGCCTTTGCAAAAGAAAATAGCATCGACGAAAGTCTGTTCAAGGCGATTTTGCGCAAGCTCGACTTCTCTCGCGTTCAATTTGAAAAGGACATCGCGGCTTTCAGCGGTGGACAGAAGAAAAAGGTGCTCATTGCCAAAAGCCTTTGTGAACAGGCGCATCTCCATGTTTGGGATGAACCGCTCAACTTCATCGACGTAATCTCCCGCATGCAAATCGAAGAGCTGCTGCTCGAATACTCCCCCACGATCTTGCTTGTGGAGCATGACAGCGCGTTCTGCAAAAACATCGCTACCAAAATCGTTGAGCTGTAACCGAAAAATACAGCTCACGCCAAGCGCATGAACCGTCTGGAAGTCTCTGGACGGTTCGTTTTTTTTTTATGCTTTTGACCTCCTGCATAACGGCGGAGCTTTTACGTCCAGGTCGCTTCATGCACTCCCTCGCCCTGAAATAGAACCGGAACCCAGCGCCTACCTACGACATATGCTACACCAGAAAAATCCAGATAGTGAGGCTGACATTTCCTATGAATTGGTATCAACCGTACGGATACTTTCCCCAAACGGTTTCCTCTCAGCACGTCTTCACGCCTACAAAGGCCATTGCAGAAATCCAGGGAGGTCCTTTGGCTCCGAATCTACACGGCTATATTGCTTTTTTGGATGTCCCCTACGGCTCCGAGGTCTTTGTAGAGGTTAGCGGTCTTCCAGCTTATCGACCTGCGAGCGGCGACCACCCGCCTATCGGTCCCTTCGGCTTTCATTTACACGACAACAGCTCTTGTGCCGTCGGCGATCCCCAAGATCCGTTTCAATCCGCCGGCTCTCATTGGAACCCAACTGATCAGCCCCATGGCAATCACGCCGGAGATTTTCCTCCTCTCTTTTCCAATGACGGCTACGCACGTATGAGCTTTTTCACAAACAAGTTTCGTGTCGCTGATGTCATCGGCAGGACGGTCATTATCCATCAGAACCCCGACGACTTCCGCACACAGCCAGCGGGCAACTCAGGCAAACGCTTGGCTTGCGGTCTTATCCAGGCCGCTGGGTAGCTCCACCGGCTATTTGCGCTTTGTGCCTTGCTTGGGCGGAAAATACTCCGAACGCAAAAAACTCTGTAGCCATCCCACCCTAGAGTGGCTACAGAGTTTCTCTTGCTTCCATTCGGTTTGATTACGCACGCAAAAGAGCCAAATCAAATTGGGGAACCAGACCTTCATCAGCAGCCCTGGAGAGCAAGCCTGAGATGGCTGCGAACCCGTCATCGCCCAGATCTCTCGTAAACTCGTTTACGTACAAATCGATGTGTGCTTGTGTTACCTCCGGCGCCATTTCTTGAGCATGCGCCGCTACATATTCTCTGGATGCCTCCGGATGTGCCCACGCGTACTCGACAGAAGCACGAGTCCATTTGGTCAAAGCTTCGATATCCATAGAACGGCGAGCGATGATGGCACCCAGCGGAATCGGCAGACCCGTGTCAGACTCCCACCAGCTGCCCAAGTCTTGCATCATGGTCAAGCCGTAGTTTTGATAAGTAAAGCGTGCCTCGTGAATGACCAGACCCGCATCGATCTTGCCATCCCGTACGGCAGGCATGATTTCATGGAAAGGCATCACGACAATCTCCCCTACGCCACCCGGGACATTTTGCGCTGCCCACAAGCGGAACAGCAGATAAGCGGTAGAGCGCTCGCTAGGAACGGCTACGCGTTTACCAGACAGCTTGGCCGGATCGCTGCTGTCCTGTGTCAGAACAAGCGGACCGCAGCCTCTCCCCAGTGCTCCGCCACACGGTATCAGGGCGTAGTCTTTCAAAACCCAAGGCAGGGCCGCATAGGAGATTTTCATAACCTCCGGGCCTTCTGTGTTGATCGCCAAATGGTTGGTGATGTCAATATCTGCGTACATAATGTCCAGCTCGGGAGCACCGGGAACCAGCCCATGCGCCCATGCGTGGAAGACAAACGTGTCGTTTGGACATGGAGAAAAAGCAATCTTCATCATAATACCTCCCGTAGTACAGAGCTGGCTGCTTCCAGAGCAGCAAAAGCCTCTTTCATTCGCCAAGCAGATTTGTCACGCGGGCCAATCGCATTGGAAACAGCCCGAATTTCTAATACCGGTATTCCTGCATCCTGTGCGGCAACCGCTACGCCATACCCCTCCATCGCTTCCGCAGCGGCATCAGGCATGCGTCGTGCTAGCTCCGCAGCTGTCTGCGCCGTACCCGTCACCGTCGACAATGTCAGGATCGGCGCCATTTTCACTGGCAATTCTGCTGCCTTCAGCGCCTCTGTAACACTTGCTGCCAGCTGTTGATCTACCGGGACGTGGGCAGAACCGAAGCCGAGCTCGTCCAAACTGCAAAAGCCTTCAGCCGTTTCCGCGCCGAGATCGGCACAGACAATCTCACTGCCGACGACCAGCGAGCCTACCTCTGCCTGACCGACAAACCCACCACTGATCCCGGCACAAATGACCAGATCAAACGGCTCCTCTGTCGCCAGTATCCGCGCGGTTCGCGACGCTGCTGCGATCGGACCTACTCCTCCGATGCGGACTGTAAAGCGAGCATCGTCCCGAAGGCCGCGGAAAACGGCATCCCGTTCTGCTTCCACAGAAGTCACGACCAAGATTCTTTTTTCAGTTGATTGTGTGTTCAAATGCAATCTGTCTCCTTTCTCCAAACTTTTTTGCTGCTAGCAAGTCGTTCATTCCACTCCCAACGTTAGCGCTACTTTTGATCGCTGTAAAGTTGTTTACGCAGTTTGTCAGATTACAGGAAGAAAATAGGAAACTGATAAGAAAGAACCTGTTATTAGGTGCCACTTTTGATCTTGATGGGTCCTCTACTCTTTTCACAGGATACGCTCTCTGTCCTCCTCATGGAACGATGAGAACCGTCTTTTGCTCCAACTGACAAGACTAGTTCTTATATTTCCTATCGTCTCTTATTTGTTTGCTTTCCATAGCTGTCTGTGGTAGTATTTATTCAAACAAAAGATTTCTAAGTGTTCACATATTGTAAAGGGTTTACATGTATGTTTGAACCTTTTCCAATGTGTGAATTTTTATTTTACCCATAAATAAAAGTTGCATATTCATTTTATTTTTTGGAGGTAACACCCATGCAAACAGGTACAGTAAAATGGTTCAACGCTGAAAAAGGCTATGGCTTTATCGCAGTTGAAGGCGGAAACGATGTATTCGTACACTTCAGCGCAATCACAGGCGAAGGTTTCAAAACCCTCGAAGAAGGCCAACGCGTTGAGTTCAACGTAGTAGAAGGCAACCGTGGACCACAAGCTGAGAACGTTGTAAAACTGTAATCGGCTTTCAAAAGCTGCCACCTCTGTAAAGAGGGGCAGCTTTTCTTATTCAGTCCGCTTTCTCCTTCTACGATGAACGTGGCGCCCACAAGATTACACTCACGCCAATCATGCAGATGAGAGCTCCGAGCCAGTCGTACAAGTCAGGTGTTTTTTTGTCGACCAGCCACCCCCATAGTACAGCGAGAACGATGAACACACCTCCGTATGCCGCGTACACCCGCCCAAAGGAAGGAAAGCTCTGCAAGGTCGGAATCACCCCGTAGAGAACCAAAATAATGCCCCCGATGATACCATATCCAATCGGTTTGGACTCCCTGAGCCAAAGCCAGACCAAATACCCGCCGCCAATTTCGGCCAGACCAGCCAGTAAAAACAAGAGCACGGTTACAAACATACCTACTCCTCCTTTCTACCCAAAAAGAAAATCGTCTGAAAACGACTCGTCTCACATACCTTGTAGTGTATTTTTCCGATATTTTTCTACCATCGCCATTTGGCCATGGCTGATAGGTGCTCCCCGATTTCCCACTAGTAGAAAGTAGCAATCTCCCCTTCCCCTGTCAATGCGCATGTCATAAGCGGCTGCTAATTACCCAAAAATCAGCTGTGAATGTACTTTTTTTACGCGGTAGCACATTTAAGCCTTAGGCATCAGGCAAGGAATGGTATAATGAATAGGTAAACAATCAATATTTGGGAGGGGAACGATGGAACAAACATTGTCAAAATCGACTCACCAAAGATTGCCGTTGGGAAAATTGCTCAAAAGAATCTTCTTCATCCTGATCGGTGCTTCTCTCGTCTCGGTTGGTCTGGAAATCTTTCTGGTTCCGAATCAGATTATTGACGGCGGTATTGTAGGCATTTCGATTATTGCGTCTCACCTGACTGGATGGACTCTTGGCATTTTTCTATTTTTACTCAACTTACCATTCCTGATTGTCGGCTACAGGCAGATTGGAAAGACGTTCGCCATATCTACCCTTTTTGGAGTCACGGTCATGTCAGTCGGAACCGCCCTGTTGCACCCGGTTCCCGGATTGACGGATGACCCGCTGCTCGCAGCCGTGTTTGGCGGAATCATTTTGGGAATTGGCGTTGGGCTCGTCCTGCGCAATGGAGGATCACTGGATGGTACAGAGATTATTGCTGTCCTTTTCAACAAGAAGACCCCCTTCTCCGTTGGTGAGATCGTGATGTTTTTCAACTTTTTCATTTTGGGCAGCGCCGGATTCGTATTCGGATGGGATCGTGCGATGTACTCGCTGATCGCCTATTACATTGCATTCAAAATGATCGATCTGACCATCGAAGGCTTCCAGGAATCCAAATCGGTTTGGATTATCAGCGACAGCTACAAGGATGTTGGAGATGCCATCGTAGCTCGTCTGGGACGCGGAGTCACCTATCTAAAAGGAGAGGGCGGCTACACAGGCGATGAGAAGAAGGTCGTCTTCTGCATCATTACCCGCCTGGAAGAAGCAAAGCTCAAGATGATCGTCGAAGAGATTGATCCGAGCGCCTTTTTGGCAGTCGGCAATATTCACGACGTCCGAGGTGGACAATTCAAAAAGAACGCAATTCACTGACTATATGCACAAAAGGAAAGTGCCTCCCTTTATTCGGAGGCACTTTTTCACTCTGACCTATAACCAGGACGCAAGCTGCTCCAGCCGCTCGATCGTGGCCAAAGGCTGATGGCTCGTTGGCTGCTTTTTCCCACGCGGGTTGATCCAGACTGCGGACATACCCGCCTCCATCGCTCCAGCGACATCCGCCTCCCATGTATCTCCTACAAACAACACCTTGGAAGCTTCCACATCCAGCGCTTGTAAAACGGTGGCGTAAATGCGCGGATCTGGCTTGTGGTAGCCGATCAGCTCGGACAGAAACACGCGCTCTCTTGGGAAATAGTCAGATAGTCCAAGTCTCTCTAGCTTGATAAACGCCATATCCACGGGGCCGTTGGTCACGATCCCGAGCGTGAAGCGCTTGGACAAATCCGCGATCAGCTCATTCACATGCCCATCAGGAGTGACCGCATCCATGCACGCTGCCGCATAGGCTTGCTGAAAGCCGTTGATTTCCTCCACGCTGATTTCCCGGTTGAAATCTGCCATGGACCGTTGCAGCCGCAGCTGGCGGTATTGGGTAAAATCGTATTTTTTCGCAATGACATCAACCCAGAGCGCATCCCCATGCCGCCGCAGCGCTGACAGCAAAGCCTCTCCATCCAAGTCGTGGGTCAGCGGATGTGACGCGATCGTATTCGTCATCCCTTTTTCCCAGCAAGCCGAAAAGTCAAACAAAGTATCATCTAAGTCAAACAATATCGTTGTGAAAGCAGACACCTTGGCGTCACTCCTTCTCTCGTTTCTCCGTCTGGTTCTCTCTTGTTCATTGTAACGGAAAAAGCGCGCCTTCTGGGGAGCAACCTGTACAAAGATGCGGAAATGGATGCTTCCCGCTATTGCTGTGCCAATTCAGCCGACAGCGCCTCACGCAGCTCTGCTGGCATTTCCGTAGCACGGCGGGAATGGGCATCGATCATGACCATCGTGACATCTGCATCTGCCACGAGCCTCTCCTCCTGATTGAACAGCTCGTGGCAGATGACAAAGCTTTTCTCGCCCAGCTTGACCGCGGATGTTCGGGCGATTACCTGTTCATGAATGCGCAGTTCTTTTCGATAGTTGATGGTAATGTTGACCACCACCGGCATGATGGCGCGACGCTGCAGCTCGTCGAGAGTCAGTCCCGTCTGCCAGAGCCAGTCAAACCGGGCCCATTCCATGTACTCCAAATACTTTGCATTATTGACGTGTCCAATGAAATCCAGATCGGTTGAACGAACGGGAAACTCAATTTGATGCGCTCCTTTTTCTTTTCTCCAGTATAACGAATTTCCAGAACTGAGTGAACATTCATTCGCAATATTCAAAATGATTCGTCTGTTCTTTTGTCCTATTTTACCTATAATAAGGGTAGTATGTATATTCCAAGCCCCATGGAAGGATGATCAAGCTGATGTTCGAACAGACACTGCTGCCTGCCCTGAAAACCGCACGTTCTCGTTATATGGACGTACTAGTCAATCTAGAGGAGAAGGAGCTTGTCTGGAAATTGGCTCCTGGCTCCAACTCTATCGGCTTTTTGATTCATCATATTGCGGAGGTCGAGTATCGCTTCTGTATGATGTTTTTTCAGCGTCCGCTGCCAGATGGCCTTACGCTTGCAACGATTGGAAACGTGAAGGATGAAGGCATCTATACGGAGCTTGCCCCGCTTCATGCGATTCGGGAAGCGTCTTTTGCCCATCTGCTCGATTCCCTCTCCTCCCTGCCCGAAGAGGCTTGGGACATTCCTTGCGTGGCGCCGATCGGGACACTCACTCCACGACAGGCGCTGGGACGACTCATCTATCACAACGGCTATCACGCGGGACAGATCGGCCTGATCCGAAAATACGGTGGCGCCCAATGAGTCTTTCCTTAGCGGGAGAACGCCTCGTCCTGCGGGAAACGATCCGGGACGAACTTCACGAGCTCCTGAACATCTACAACAGCAACCCGGGGTACAATCAACTGCGCAATGGCTTTGGAATCGTGACATTGGCAGAGCTGGAAACCGAATATGATTCTACGATGGGAATACCTTCAGGATATTGGCTGACAGTGTACGCGGGTGAACAAATCGTTGGCATCATGCACCTGATCGTCACCAATCCCGCGGATCAAAAAAGCTGGATCAGTCTGCTGCTAATCCATGCTAACTTTCAACGAAAAGGCTATGGCAGAGAAGCTGTCCAGCTGGCAGAAGGTCTCTGTGCCTCTGAGGGCAGCTTCCACGTACATCACGGAGTTATCGCTCAAAACGAGCCGGCCCTGCTGTTTTGGGGCAAGCTCGGTTACGAACAGTATCGCCAGGTTCTTGCACCAGTCGGTCGTCTGGAGCAGCCTGTTCTTCTCGTAGCCAAATGGCTGTCACCGTCACCAGAATAAGGAGGTGAAACCAATGACAATCCACTTGTTTGAATGTGATGTACCTGCCGTCCTCTCCTAGTCGGGAGGGAATGGATCGATGGTACATTCTTCCCCTCGGCTACGGAATATGGGCTTTCATGATGAACATTCCGAGAGGGGACCTATACATGATTCAATCACAATGGAAACAGCAGTTATTCGGAGCGATCTGCCTGACGCTGGCTGCAGCGATCTGGGGAGGCGTGTATGTCGTAAGCAAAGTCGTGCTGGAAGTCATTCCTCCGTTTACCCTATTGATCCTGCGCTTTGCGATCGCGCTGATCGTGCTGGGGGCCTTCGTCATCTCCCGCAAAGACTACATCGCCAAAAAAGACTTTCCCATGATCATGCTGATTGCTTTTGTTGGCATCACCATCTCGATTGCCGCTCAGTTCCTAGGAACCAAGCTCTCGACGGCTCATATGGGCGCACTCATCACCTCCGCTTCCCCTGCCTTCATCGCGATTTTCGCGGTGTGGCTGCTAAAAGAGCGCATCCAATGGAAGCAGCTGATCGGCATCGTGCTCGCGACGGTAGGCGTCTTCATCGTCATTGGTGTGCCGGATCAAGCCGATGCGCAATCCTCCTTTGCCGGAAATGTGATTCTGCTCGTTGCGGCTGTCAGCTGGGGATTGTACACGGTACTCAGCAAAAAGGCGACACAGCTCTACTCTTCTCTCGCTGTGACTACCTATGTAGCGCTGTTCGGTCTGATTTTCACAAGCCCCGTCATGATCTGGGAAATAAGCGTTACTCCGATCTCCTGGAATTTCGGCTGGGAAATTTGGGCGGGTGTCTTGTATATCGGGATCATCTCTACAGCAGGTGCCTTTTACCTGTGGAACAAAGGCTTTGAGATGATGCAGGCGGGGAGCGGAGCTGGCTTTTTCTTCGTTCAGCCGATCGTCGGATCCTTTCTGGGCTGGCTGCTGCTGCATGAACATCTAGGGCTGAGCTTTTTTGCTGGAGCTGCTTTTATCTTTTTAGGAGTAGCGCTATCCAATTTGCAGCAGTCGAAAGCACCTAAGCAGTCGCATCATTCGTAGCAAAATATACCATTTCCTTACTAAATACAGCTGTTGTCTGGCTAATGCTGGGAAACAGCTGTTTTTTTACACTATATTTCAGAATGTTATAAGTCGTTTATATTGACAAACGATAAGTTAAACCATAGTATAATCTATTGTATATTCATTCACTCCCATGAATAATGGTACAGGAGATGTCGTTATGTTTACTATACCAGGTCCTGGTAAATACGTACGTGAAGTAGAGCTTTTGAATGAAATTGGTGCCTATATCCAGGGTTTTGGAAACAGCGCGCTGATGATCGGTGGACAAACGGCTCTGTCGAAAGTCCAATCCGTCATTACAGCCAGCCTGGAAAAGCAAGGAATTGAAAATAAAGGCTTCACCTGGTACGGCGGCGAATGCTCATGGGCAAAAGTCGAGGAGCTGCGTGCAATCGTACAGGAGAAAAAGCCCGAGGTACTCGTCGCAGTCGGTGGCGGCAAAGCGATCGATACGGTAAAAGCAGTTGCCTTCGCTGAAAATCTGCCATTAGTCGCCGTTCCAACGATTGCCGCTACCTGCGCTCCAGCTACACCGATTGCGATCATGTATGACGATGAAGGAACGTTTATCGAGATCAGCCATCGCTCCAAGGCTCCGAATGTCGTTTTGGTAGACACGAAGATCATCCGTGAGGCGCCTTATCGCTTCCTCGTCGCAGGGATCGGCGACACCTTGGCAAAATGGTTCGAATCTTCCGTATCGGTGAAAAAGAGCCAGCCTACTGCTTTGAATCAAAGCGCGGTTCGCTTGGCGGAAGGTCTCTATCAGATGCTTTTGGAAAAAGGACCTTCTGCTATTGAGACCATCAAGCAGGGAAAAATCGACGCAGCGGTTAATGACGTCATCGACAGCATCATCCTGATCAGCGGAAGCGTGAGTGGCTATGGCGGCGACGATTGCCGTACAGCTGCAGCTCACGCGATCTACTCCGGCTTGACCATTTTCCCTGAGGTACACGACACCTACCACGGTGAGATCGTCGCTTTCGGGATCTTGTCCCAGCTCGTACTGGAAGGTAAAAGCGAAGAGGAAATCCGCGAGCTGATCTCCTTCTATCAAAAGGTAGAGCTGCCTTATACTCTCGAGGACATGGCGATTACCGAGCTTTCCGCAGAAGAGTGGGAGCGCCTGGGCACCGTCACAGTCGGCATCGAAGACATGGACAACATGCCTTTCGCGGTCACGCCTGAAATGGTCGTACACGCCATCCAGGGTGCCGATGCCATCGGAAAGAAGGTCAAACAACTATGAAGCTAGATCAAATGGTCCGCAGCGTCTACCCGAACCTGACGCCTTATACGTGCTCTCTTGCCGATCTGCCCGTGGAAGAAATGAAGCAGGCACTGGGTCTTGAGCAAGTATACAAGCTCTCTTTTAATGAAAATCCGTTGGGCCCCTCGAGCAAAGCGCGAAATGCCATGCAGCAAGCTCTGTCCCAGCTGAATCTGTATCCGAGCTCCAGCGGAGAAGCCGTTCAAGGCAAAATCGCAGAAAAAGAAGGCGTCCTCCCAGAAAACGTCATTCTGTCCAATGGGGCAGATGAGATGATCATTCTGGTAGCCCAAACGTTTCTGGAGCCTGAGGACGAGGCGATTATCCCGGAAATCTGCTTTGTGCAGTACATGGCTTCGACCTATTTGATGGGAGCAACCCCTGTTTTCACTCCGATGAAAGCAGATTTGGGTATCGACCTAAAGGCCATTCTGCAAAAGATTACCGAGAAAACGAAGGTCATCTTCCTCTGCAATCCGAACAACCCGACAGGAACCGTCATTCCTGCCGATGAGCTGCAAGCGTTCATCAAGCAAGTGCCAGAAAACGTGCTGGTCGTCATCGACGAAGCCTACCACGAATTTGCGGATGGAGATGGCTATCGCTCCTCGGTAGAGCTGGTGAGTGACTTTGCCAACGTGTTCGTCATCCGGACCTTCTCGAAAGTCTATTCGCTGGCTGCTGCCCGGATCGGTTACGGGATCGGACAAGCTGCGCTCGTCGATGCCATCAATCACGTTCGCCCTCCGTTCAATGTCAACAGCATCGCACAAGCTGGTGCATTAGCCAGCCTTGATGACGCCGAGCACGTAGCCGAGTCCAGACGAATCAATCAATTTGGCAAGCAGCTTTTGTGCAAAACGCTTGACGAGCTTGGGCTGTCCTATCTGAGCAGCCAGGCGAACTTTGTTTGTGTCAATACAGGCAAGGATGGTCAAGAGGTGTTTGATCGACTGGCTGAACGCGGCTGGATCGTACGCAAATTGACTGGCTATGGGCTAAACAGCTCCCTTCGCATTTCTATCGGTCGTCCTGAGGAAATGGAAGCTTTTGTTGAGGTATTTAAAGAAGTTCTATCTAAATAAAAACAGATAAGGGGAAATTCAAGTGAAAAAGTTTCTATTTTTGCTGCTGTCCGTCATGGTTGCCCTCACTGCAGTCGGTTGCGGTTCTTCCAATCAAGCAAGCGAATCGAAGCCAGCAGAAGGCGGCAATGCTGCTCCTGCCGCCAAAACTCCTTTGAAGGTGACACTGCCTACATGGACTGGCTATGGCCCACTTTTCCTGGCGAAAGAAAAAGGCATTTTCGAAAAGCACGGTCTGGATGTAGAGCTCTCCATCATCGAAGGCTTGGCTGAGCGCAAACAAGCGCTGGCTGGCGGACAAGTCGATGGCATGGCTACTGCTCTCGACGTTCAAGTAACGCTGGCTGCTGCTGGTGTTCCGATGCAAGTCGTTTGGCTCTTGGATGACTCTTTTGGCGGCGACGGGATCATCGCGAAAAACGAAATCTCTTCTGTCGCAGATTTGAAAGGCAAAAAAGTTGCGTTTGAACAAGGCTCCACTAGCCACATGCTGATCCTCACTGCGCTGAAGCAAGCAAACCTGACAGACAAAGATGTAGAAATGGTGCAAATGTCCGCTGGTGATGCGGGTGCTGCCTTCGTTGCTGGCAAAGTCGATGCAGCTGTTACGTGGGAGCCATGGTTGAGCAAGGCTTCGCAAGCAAACGGAAAAGTTCTGCTCTCCACCAAAGATTTGTCCGGTATCATCGTGGATACGGTAGGCTTCAAAAAAGACGTAATCGAAAAGCGTCCTGACGATATCAAAGCATTCGTAGCTTCTATGGCAGAAGCAATGGATTACTGGAAGCAAAACACAGACGAGTCCAACGAAATCATGGCAAAAGGTCTGAAAATCGAACTGGCTGAATTCACTGGAACGGTTACTGGCCTGAAATTCCTGCACAAGGAAGAGAACAAAGAGCTGTTTGGCGATGGAAAAGGCGCTATTTATACTTCCACCAAAAATGCGATCGACTTCTACATGGAACAAAAGCTGATCGACACGGCTCCCAAGCCAGAAGACGTATTGAATCCAACTTTTGCTGGGGGACTGTAAGAAAACTTCTATCGAGGCCCGTACAAGGTGGAGCGACCGCGTTTTCACTCCCTCTTGGGGGCCTCCTTTTCTCTTGCTTGACCCTATAAAATGACTACTTGATCAAAAGGAGGGATGACGATGTGGAAAAATGTTTTCACCCCGAATAAAGATATCGCCAAACCTCTGTACACAGGGGCGGGAATCGCGACCTTTATTCTTTTGTTGCTGTTCTGGTCCATCCTCAGCTACGGAGGCTTCGTCAATCCGCTGTTCCTCCCTGCTCCGGACAAGATTGTCAAATCTGCGGTCACCATGTTCCAGAGCGGTGAAATTTGGACGGATATCGGCATCAGCTTCTCCCGTGTAGCTCTCGGCTTTATTCTGGCTGCCGTGATTGGCGTACCACTGGGCATGCTGATGGGCTCCTTGCGCGTAATGCAGGGTGCTTTTGAACCGATCATTGGCTTTATTCGCTACATGCCTGCTTCTGCTTTTATCCCGTTGTTAATTTTGTGGATCGGCCTTGGTGAGGGCGAAAAAATGGCTGTCATCTTCCTGGGCACCTTCTTCCAGCTTACCTTGATGGTCATGGACGTAACGAAGAACATCCAGAACGAGCTGATCGAAGTCTCCTACACGCTCGGTGCAAAAAGCTTCCAGCTGTTCAAACGGGTCATCCTCCCTGCTTCACTCCCTGGTATTGTCGATACGCTTCGCATTACCTTTGGCTGGGCGTGGACGTACCTGGTTGTAGCCGAGCTGGTCGGGGCTTCGGACGGTCTCGGATTTATGATCATGCAGGCCTCCCGCTTCCTGAAGCCGGACAAAATTATCGTCGGGATCCTGATCATCGGGGTACTGGGATTGATCATGGACCTGATCTTTAAAGCAATCTATCGCGCATCCTTCTCCTGGATGAGAAAGGAAGGATCTTAAGATGACGACAACACCGAAATTAGTGATCGATAACGTAGGGAAAGTATTTTCAACCAAGAGCGGACAGGTTGTCGCATTGGATCGGACTTCCTTCTCGGTCGAGGAAGGCGAGTTTGTTACCATTCTGGGGCCATCCGGTTGTGGGAAATCCACCATTTTGCGCGTCGTAGCTGGCTTGGAGGAGCCCTCTTCCGGCCATGTCTACCTAGATGGCAAAGAAATCAAAGGACCTGGACCTGACCGCGGAATGGTCTTCCAGTCGTATACCCTCTATCCTTGGCTGTCGGTAAAGGACAACATCACCTTTGGTTTGGATTTAAAAGGCGTTCCCAAGAAACAGCAGGACGAGATCGCGTTTCACTACCTAGATTTGATCGGTTTGAAAGGCTTTGACAAGCATTATCCGATCCAGCTGTCCGGTGGGATGAAGCAGCGTGTGGCGATTGCTCGGGCGCTCGCCAACGATCCGCAAATCCTTTTGATGGACGAGCCGTTCGGGGCGCTGGACGCACAGACGCGGACGATCATGCAGGAGATCCTGTTGAAGGTATGGGAAGAGTCAAAGAAAACCATCCTGTTCATCACCCATGACGTGGAGGAATCGATCTTCCTCGGAGACTCGATTTACGTGATGACAGCGCGGCCAGGACGCTTGAAGAAGAACATCAAGGTGCCGCTCCCTCGCCCGCGCGACTACCAGAACAAGCACAGCGAAGACTTCCTCGCATTGAAGCTGGAGCTGCTTGACCTGATTCGCGAGGAAAGCTTGAAGGCGGTCAATCCGTAAGGGACCACTACGATCGAATAGATAGGTGAAAACCCCAAGACGAATGGCAAGTGTTTGCGAGCCAGTGTCTTGGGGTTTTCGGTAGTCGTTTCCATTGCTCGATGAATATCCCTTTCCAGGGCAAAAAAAATAGGCGGCAGATCGCCACCTAAAAATCAGGTATATGGTAAACCCGGGGAGGGAAGTAGAGGAGTACAAACGAACAAGTTGGCTTCTTGTCGTCAATGCTCGATTACTCGATAACAGTTACTGTACGGCTACAATCATACTGCGTTATTGCTTCGGTGCGTCAGTCGTGCTGGACTGGTCAGAAGAACCACTGTTCTCTGTACCAGCTGCTCCGGATGCATCTGTGGAGCCTGCGTCAGTCTTGGTGTCTGTGCTGCTGCTGTCACTCGATGTAGTGGAATCGGATGACGTGCTGGAGCTGTCAGACGAACCAGCGGTACCGGCTTCAGAGCCGCTTGTTGCTGCATCAGGTGTAGATTGATCTTGGGAAACCGAGCTATCGGTCGATTCACTAGTCGTGTTGGTGGAGCTCTCCGGTGTAGTTGCGGCGCCCCCCTCTTGTTGTGTCGCAGGTTCTGGGGTGCCCGTATTGCTGGAGCAGGCAACCAAGCTACCTGACAGGAGCAATGCGACAGCTGCGATGGAAACCCATCTCTTATTCATGTTCATTCCCCTTTCATTTCCTTGGTGTCGTGACTCTCTCTCGGCCACAACTACATACTACAGGCGAAAGATAACCATTCTGTGAGGAAAGTGGGAAAAAAGCATGATCAAAAGATGAAAAAAGTATGACCATCCTGTCAAAGGCGAAACGGCACGCAAACTTACGTCGTTTGGCGATAGCTCGCGACAGTCGGCAGCCAGACGGTAAACGTACTACCCTCGCCCAGCTCGCTCTCGACCTTCCATTTGCCGTCATGCAGCTCTACCAGTTCCTTGACGATTGCGAGGCCCAAGCCTGTTCCCTTGTTGTTTTTAGAGCGCCCGCGATCGACTTTAAAGAAGCGTTCCCAGATTCGATGCACGTCCTCCTGGGAAATCCCGATCCCCGTATCTGCCACCTGGATCCGGACATAGGCGTCCTCTGCTTCCGCACGTATGCGAATCTCGCCTTGCTCCGTGAACTTCACCGCATTTTTTACGAAGTTTTTCAGAATCTGAGCGACCCGATCCCGATCGGCGTAGATTTTCGGAAGCTCGTCAGGAAGCTCCACATGAAGCGCAATCCCCTTCTCTTCCGTCTCTGCCCGAAATGCAAAAGCCACCTTGCCCATGACTTCTCCCACATCGACGGGGAACTTCGCCAAATTGATTTCATTATTCTCCAGCTTCATCAGATCCATCAGGTCATCGACAAGCCGATTGACCTGCATCGTTTCCGAATACATCACGGCGTAATATTTCTGCCGTGCCTCTTCCTCCTCGACCAAGCCGTCCTGGAGCGCCTCCAGAAAGCCCTGTATGGCCGTGAGAGGCGTCCGCAGCTCATGGGACACGTTTGCGAGAAAATCGTTGCGCACCTGCTCCAGATGGTGCCGCTCTTGCTCGACCTTCTCCAGCTTTTCTGCCATCGTGTTGATCGTCTGCGCCACATCACCGATTTCGTCAGACGTATCGACATGGACCCGCTCTGCATAATTTCCTCGCCCAATCTCTGCCGCAGTCCGCTCAATCGTCCGCAGCGGGCGGGAAATCGACCAGGACAGGTAGGAAACCATCGCTGTGGAGAGCAGGACACCAAACAGCGTTGCCCACAGGATCGTCTCTCTCATCTGCCCGAACGTTTTCTCAATTCCCTCGATAGGAGCATGCAGGATGATCCCGCCGTACACTTCCTCTCCCTCGCCCCACGGCACGGCTACGGAAAGCATCGGGTCTTCCAGCCCTTCGATTTGCAGCTCTGTGACCGCACTCTTCCCTTTGAGCACTTTGTCAGCAATGGATACAGCGATCGACTTGCCCGTAAATACTTCATCTTTCATAGAGGTCGCCACGATTTTCCCATCCTGGTCAAATAGCCAAATCCGGGTATCGAAGGCTTGATCCAATGAGACCAGCTGATCGACCAGCCGTTTGTTTACTTTATCGTAGTCCTGAATCGCCACATTGACCTTTTTGGCCATTCGCAGCATCTCTTCTTCCTTGGAATCGTAGATGTACTCGCGCGCAAAAAGCGAAATGAGCAGGCCGGAAATCCCTAGCCCGACAAGAACGGTAGCCAGAAAGCTGAACAGCAGACGGCGAAAAATGCTCTTCGATGTCCCTAGCATCAGGCGTCCACCCCGAACTTGTAGCCGATCCCCCAGACAGTATGAATGCATTCATACGGAAGCTTATCCAGGCGCTGCCGGATCTTTTTGATGTGGACATCGATCGTACGCACGTCTCCGAAATAGTCAAAGCCCCATACCAGCTCAAGCAGCTGCTCACGTGAGAACACGCTGCCTGGAGACTTCGCCATCTGGACAAGAAGATCGAACTCCTTGGGTCGGAAGCTGACTTTCTCTCCTGCGGCAACGACCTCCCGCTTATCCAGATCGATTGTCAGCTGATCAAACGTCAGCGGGTTCGCGACATCCTCTACCGCTTTTGCTTTGGGCTGCATTCGCCGCAAAATAGCTCGAATCCGCGCCACCAACTCGCGCGGACTAAAAGGTTTCGTTACATAATCATCCGCGCCGAGCTCCAGCCCGAGTACGCGATCAAATTCTTCGTCTTTTGCTGTCAGCATGATAATCGGTGTATCCCACTTCTTGCGGATCTCCCTGCATGCCTCAAATCCATCCATCTGCGGCATCATCACGTCCAGAATGACCATATCCGGCGCTTCTTTTTCCATCAGTTCAATGGCTTGCTTTCCGTCTCCCGCGACGACGAGATCGATTTGCTGCTTCGAAAAGTACAAGCTAATAATTTCTCGTACATTCGGATCGTCGTCCGCTACCAAAACTTTTGTTTGTGCCAATGCCAACAACCTCCCTTCAGGCAGGCTTTTACCTATGGTATCACAGATACAGGAGATTGTGGACAGATGGAAGACCTAGCCAGCTGGAACTAGAAGGAAGCTCTTCCGTTAATCGACTTCTTTGCGATCCGTCTAGGCTGCATGTCAGAACGCGAATGGGATAGAAAAAAGCCGGGCGCAAGGTCCCGACTTCTGCTTGTTTTCCTCGGTAGAGGTTTGCTTTTACGTATTGCTCGGTTTCTCCTGATATGCCTTCTGTTCTCCTTTGCGCTTCGGACGCAGGCTTCCCCACAAATAGCCCAGCAGTGCACCGGCAAGCGCAGGAAGCAGCCAACCGATACCTTCCTTATACAACGGCAAATTCCCGTATACTTCGGTGATACTTTCAACCGGCAAGCCTATGAGAGCAGCACCATCGATCAGGCTGATGGCCGCAGTTACCACGATCGCACCAATATAGACAGAAGAGTAGCCTTTGAACAGCTTGTGGGCAAATGACAGGAGCATCAGCACGATGCCGATTGGATAGATCGCCATCAGTACCGGAACGGAAAAGGCGATCAGCTGCGTCAAGCCGACGTTGGCTACTGCCGCGCTGAACACGCTGATAATCGCTGCCATAGTCTTGTAAGAAACCCCCGGAATCTTCTCCGAGAAGAAGCTGCCGCATGCCGATACTAGACCAACCGATGTCGTCAAGCAAGCCAGCATGACTGCCAAGCCCAACAGCATGGAGCCAAGCGGTCCAAACAAATGCTGCACGACGCCAGTCAGAATCTGTCCACCATTTTCGGAATGCCCCAAGGCAATGCTGGTAGCCCCCATATAGCTCAGGGCGAGATAAACCAAGCCGAGGCCGATCGCTGCGATAATGGCAGCCTTAATCGTAGATTTTGTGATTTTCTTCGGATCTGTCACCCCTACAGCCTGTACGGATGTGGTCACCACAATTCCGAAAACCATCGCCGCCAGAGCATCCAGCGTCAAATAGCCTTCCAAAAAGCCTTTGATGAACGGTGATTCCTGATACGCGCCTGTCGGCTGCCCCATTTCCCCGATCGGATTCAGCAGGGTCCCTACATACATGACGCCAATAATGATCAGCAAAGCTGGCGTCAAGATTTTCCCGATCCGGTCAACCAGCTTGGACGGATTCAGGCAGAGCCAATAGGTCAAGGCAAAATAGATAATCGTGGTAATGAACAGCGGTACCCAGCTTCCTTTTGCCGAATCAGGTAAAAACGGCAGGATGGCCATTTCAAACGTTACAGTCCCTGTACGCGGAATCGCCATAAACGGACCAATGGCCAAATAAACAATAAACGTAAAGACGACTGCAAAGAGAGGATGCACTCTTCCTGCCAGCGTCTGCAGATTTCCTCCACCATATGCTACTGCGATGACTCCCAGCAATGGCAAGCCTACACCCGTCGTGATAAAGCCCAGCATCGCTGTCCATACATCCGTACCTGCCGCTTGTCCCAAGGCAGGTGGAAAAATCATATTGCCCGCTCCGAAGAACAGGGCAAACAGCATGAGTCCCACAGTGATGGTCTCTCTCGTTGATAATTCTCTCATGTTGTTCCCCTTTAATATTCTATTATTTTTAAATTTTATTTATTATAGCTTAAATTTTCGCGCAACTACAACCTTCTTTTTATTCGAAGTTATTGGAAACATTCCCGTTCTACGATTAGTATTTGTACTTGTTCAGCTTTCCATTCTAGCTGCCAGACCTTGAGGGGGAGAGGGCATATCGATCTAGACTGCCCGTTACTCCCAGGTCTCCTTTCTTCTGATAGCTCCGACCGCTTCCCATATGTATAACGAATACACGCTGCGCCAAGGCCGCCAGTCTTCCCCAATCCGGCGAATTTCCTTTTCATCCGGTTTTTCTGCCAGCTCATAGACCATCTGCAGTCCGTTTCGCAGACCGATATCTGCTGCCGGGAGCAGGTCAGGACGTCCCATGCCAAACATCATCAGGCACTCGACGGTCCACCGCCCAATCCCTCTTTGCGCGGTCAGATGCTCGATGATCTCATCGTCCTCCATCTGCCAGAGCCGATCCAAATCGACCGTTCCGTTGACAATGGCACGAGCATAATCGATGATGTATTCCGCTTTTCGCTGACTGAATTGCAGGGGACGCAAATCAGTCGGCTCCAGTCTGGCGACGGCCTCCTCTGTCGGAAACGCCATAAACTTATGCCCTGTTTCATCCACCATCACATCGCCAGCCAGCTCCATTAACCGCTGCGTCAGAGATGCGGCAAACGCTAGATTAATCTGCTGCCCGATGATCGTCTTTACCATCGACTGAAACAAGTCAGAGTCGAGCATCAGGCGCAGTCCACGAAATCGTTCAGTCAAAATCACCATAGGCTGCTGCTGGCGCATATGCTCATAAATGGGATTCAGATCGAGGTCGGCACTAAACACATGCCGGATCGTTTTTTCCAGGAGCTGCTGCTCCGACACCGACAGGGTCGCCTCGGTATGCAAACGAATGAAGGGCTGCTCCATCGTGCCTGCAAATTGAAGACTTACTAATATCGGGCGTGTCCCTACCCGAAATACCCGACGCAAAGTGCTTTCCTGCACATCGACTAACAGCTGCGGATCGGGATGCGTCTCCAACCGGCGTAACAGACGCTCAAATGAATACGGGGGAGTAAGCGAGATGACAGACGAATACACGAGCATCTCTCCATTCTTTATATGATGGTTCGCCATTACCATATCCTACTAAGATAACACAAAACACCTCCGGACTCATCCGAAGGTGTTCATTCGTCATTTCACTATCTTGCTGTTTTACTTGGTAAACATTCCTTTGAGGACGAATTTCACGTTTGCCGGGCTTTCCGCCAGACGACGCATGAAGTAGCCGTACCAGTCGTTGCCGTATGGTACATAGACACGCATTTTGTAGCCTTCCCGAGCCAGATCGATCTGAGACTGACTGCGGATCCCGTAGAGCATTTGGAATTCAAACTGTGTGCGCGGGATGTTTTGCTCCTTCACCAGCTTTTTCACATACTCGATGATCGCATCGTCATGCGAAGCAACCGCTGCATAGCCGCCGTTCAGCAAATGCTGCTTGATGATTTTTTTGTAGTTTTCATCTACATCTGCCTTGTTTGGGTAAGCGACTTCAGGGGATTCCTTGTATGCGCCTTTTACCAGACGGAAGTTGACCTTTTTGTCTTTCAGACTGTCGATGTCGTCGGATGCCTTGTACAGGTATGCCTGGATTACGGTCCCTACGTTATCATAGTCCTCCAGCAGCTCGTTCAAAATTTCCATCGTTACGTGGTTGTGCGCGTAGTCTTCCATATCGATGCGAACGAAGATGTTTCCGTTCGCCTTCGCAGCATCCAGAATGCGGCGCATATTCTGCATGCACAGCTCGCGGCTGATGTCGAGACCGAGCGAGGTCATTTTCAGCGACAGGTTGCAATCAACACCGGATTCATGAATCGCCTCAAGCGTCTTGATACAGTAATCGGCCGATTCGTTTGCTTCCTCTACGCTAAAAACGAATTCACCCAAGTGGTCCAACGTGCAAACGAGTCCCTTTTGGTTCAGGTCGCGAACAGCGCGGATTGCCTCAGCGATGGTCTCCCCGGATACAAAACGGCTCGCCCCAAAGCGCAGGCCCCATTTTTTTGCGGCATTGTTCAGTGTTTGGTTTTTGGATAAGAATAGAAAAAAGTCCTTCATAGCTTGTTCCATCGTTGACTGTCTCCTCCTCAACGTACTCTGCGTCTTTATTCCTGCATGAATCATGCCAAAGCATTCTTCGGCTCTAGGTCACATGATTTATGCCGGGAGTCAGAGCAAGGAACGTACATTTTATACACTTCTGTACATATCGTGTTTATTCTTGTACACTTTTGAATAGATGTTCGTCTGTGCACGGCATGAAAAATTCACTTTATTAGTGTGGTTAGGAAGTGATGATTTGAAACCCTTATTTTCACTGGATAGTGTTGTCCTCTCCCTCACTGTACCCGTCAGCCCTGATGAGATCAGCATACGCGCTGGCGAAAGTGAAGGTGTTTGGCTGCACGATGGGCATACCACCAAGATGCTTGTGGTCGCAGAAACAGCCACCCTGACAGAGGTCACCAAGCTGCTTCGCCATCACTTGACGGAAACGTCGATACCAGGTGTTGTCACTGTCGATGAAGCGGGGAAGCCAACCGGCATGATTGCCCCGGACCAGTTATTTTCAACCTATCTCACCCT
The DNA here is from genome assembly GCF_003710815.1 of Brevibacillus centrosporus. Taxonomy (GTDB): domain Bacteria; phylum Bacillota; class Bacilli; order Brevibacillales; family Brevibacillaceae; genus Brevibacillus; species Brevibacillus centrosporus. Next base: position 120,707 of record NZ_RHHP01000038.1, on the reverse strand, counting down.
GATCCAAAACCAGTCGGTGCTGCTACGCACCCTAATGGATACGATGAGTGAAGCGACGACGATCGTGGATTCCCGTAACGTTGTGCAGCACTGGAACCGGGCAGCGGAAACGATATATGAAATTGACCGGGCTCAGGTGATCGGCACCTCTTTGGATCAGCACTTCGCCAGCGAATCCATCCGTCTGCTGGACGCCCTGAAGCAAGGAACGTCCGTACAGCGTGTCTACCACATCCCACGTCCGGACAGCCACGTCTTGATCAACGCCGCTCCGATCCGGCTGGAGGGCGATATCATTGGGGCCATTTCCATCGAGCAGGACATCACGGAGCTCGTGCGACTGAACGAGCAGCTTTCCCATACCACCGCCCATCTGCATACCCTGCAGCAGGAAATGAGCCGCTTTCAGGCGGGAGACGACCCGTTTTATGCGATCAAAGGCCATTCCGCTTCCATCCATTCCGCCATCCTCTCCGCCCGGAAAGTAGCGCAGACAGATGCAACTGTCCTCATCTACGGGGAGAGCGGTGTGGGTAAAGAGCTGTTTGCCAAAGCCATCCACCAAGCCAGCCGGCGTCGGGAAAAGCCGTTTATCGCCATCAACTGCGGTGCGATTCCTGCCGCTTTGTTCGAAAGCGAGCTGTTTGGCTATCAAGGTGGAGCGTTCACTGGAGCTGAAAAAAAAGGGAAGCCCGGAAAGCTGGAGCTAGCTCATGGAGGTACGTTGTTCCTGGATGAAATCGGCGAGCTGCCTTTGGAGCTGCAGGTCAAGCTGCTACGCGCCCTGCAGGAGCGTCAGTTCTATCGTGTCGGTGGAACAGAGCCCATCACCGTCAATACCCGGATCGTTGCGGCTACCAATCGTCAGCTGGAACAAATGATCGCAGACGGGCGCTTCCGTGAAGACTTGTACTATCGGCTCAACGTGTTTTCGCTGGAAATCCCGCCTTTGCGCGAACGCCCCGAAGACTTGCCTGAGCTGGTGCAAATATTCATTCAGGAATATTCCGTTGTCCATGAACAGACTGTCCCGCGAATCGCCCCTGAGGTCATGCAGGCCCTGTCCGACTACAGCTGGCCCGGAAACATCCGCCAGCTGCGCAATGTCATCGAGCGCCTGTCCATTTTGCAGGAAAACGGGGTCATTCAGCCGGAGCATCTGCCTTCTACGATTCGCTCTCAGCACAGTGTCGAGGCGGTTCCTGCCTATGCGCCGCCCGTCCAGCCTCGTCCAATGCCGCAGCCGCTGTACGCTCCTGCACCAGGTTTGGCAGGCACGGAAAAAGAGCGGATCACAGCTGCACTGGAGCGAACTTACGGCAACAAAAAAGCGGCAGCCGAGCTGCTTGGCATTTCGCGTGGGACTCTGTACAACAAGATGAAAAAATACGGCTTGCACGAGGAGTCGTTTCGATGGGAATAATTTCATGGTCTGACGAGCTGTTTCAAGTCCATTATGCCGATGAGACGATTACGCTCCTGCCCAAGGAGTATGCCTTGTTTCACTACCTGTTCACGTGGAAAAACCGGACGTTCAGCCGAGAAGAGCTGCTCGATCGCGTATGGCCTTTGGAGGACCCGACCGATCGAACTGTCGATGATCACATTTACCGTTTGCGCCGAAAGCTGCAAAAGTGGTCTCCTTTATTTACCATCGATACGGTGAGGGGAGTTGGATATCGCTTGACGTGGAAGCAGCAGCAGCCTCCCCAGCCCTCGGTGCTCAACCATGAGTTTGCAGATACGATCCGCAGCTTGATGGAGACCTACCACGGCATGGGAATGGGTGCAGCCATGCAGACACTGCAAGCCAATCAGGAAGTGCTCGGTTTTTCCTTGGACCCTTTTTACGAGATGTACCTGCATTTTATTCGCGGTGATTTTCCGTGGTTTGTGGAAAATACGTCTTTTTCCTTACCGGAGCGGCTCTTTTACCTTTTTCATATTTACTACATGGCAGAGACAGAGATGGAAAACACCGTGCACTTGTTAAAACGGGTAGAAGCGTATGCTGGACAGATGCCCCCCACGTTTCGCGATGAGGTGCAAATTACAGCCGTCGCAGTCTTTGCGCTGGCAGGACTGAGGAAAGAAGCGGAAGAACAGCTTGCAGTGGCGAAGCAGGTGGTTGCCAGTATGGAATCCAAAAGCTTCACCCTTTTCTTGCACGCCCAACAAGTGCTGCTCGCTCTTGTGTCCAATCGGCCGGAAGAAGCGGAGGAGCTGATTTTGCACGCTGCGGAAAAGCTGCAGCTGGTGCCCATGCAGCGGGAGCTAGGCAGCTTCATCGTTTATCGGGGAATCTGTCTTTACATGCGGGGAGACCGTACAAAAGCTCGCCAGCAAATTGACGAAGGCGTAGAGATTATCCGTTCCACCAAATTTATTCCCCATCTCATCTATGCGGTGAAGACCGTTCACTTTTTCCTTCTCACTCATCCCTATGATGAAGAATGGCTGCGAAAATACTCGAAGCTGTGGGAAGAGCTGAACCGTGAATATGCACTGGAGCGTTTGAAGAAATCGATCCTCTGCGCCCTTTCTTAAGCCCTTTGATATTCCTCTGACAATTCTCCCGTATCCTCAAAAGGAATAGTTGGTTGGAGGGATCAGATTGCTTAGAGAAAACAAAACCTTTCGCATCTTGTTTTTTGCCTATGGACTATCTACATTAGGGGACTGGTTTGATTTTATTGCCGTAGCCATCCTGCTGGGGTTTGTCTGGAAGGCAGACCCGATGACCATGGCGCTCTTGCCTATCGCCTATGCGGTGCCGGGCATTCTTTTGGGGCAGTTTGCCGGGGTGCTTGCTGATCGGGTGAACAAGGTCAAGATGATCATCGTCATGAACCTGATTCAGGCAGGCACTACACTGCTTTTGCTCGCCATGCCCAATCCTTTGTGGTTTTTAGTCGTAATCGCCCTGCGGTCCTGCGCTTCTGTCTTTAACGATCCTGCACAGCAAACGTTGACTCGGCAGGTCGTTTTCGAGCATCAGCTCCTGCAGGCTTCTTCCTTAAACGGTGCCGTCTTCCAGATGGGCAAACTGATCGGGCCGCTGCTCGGCGGAATGGTCGCTGCCTTCTTTGCTCCTGCGATCTGTCTGATGGTCAACGCTTGCAGCTTCTTGCTCTCTACGGTGCTCCTGCTACCTATACGGCATGTAGATAAGAAGCCCGCTGCTGCTCAGACAAAGACTCGTGAAATGGCGATTCCGTTTCACCTGGCCTGGAAGGAAGGCTGGGGAATCTTTTTTCAAAACCGCGTCCTGCTGTTTAGCACCATCTTCTCGCTCTTTGCCATGATGACCATCCAGCTTGCCGATGCACAGCTGCCCGTGATCTTTCGGGATAAGGTCCCGCTTCACCCCGAAATGGTCGGGTACTCGGTGAGTGTGATTGGTCTGGGTGCACTGCTTACTGTAACCTGGCTTCATCGTCAAAAGGAGCTGCGATCTTACGGCTGGGTATTGGGCGGCGGTGTCTTTCTGATCGGCATCGGCTTTACCTGGATCGCCCTGTATCAGCCGGAAACGAGTCGCTTCTGGCTGCTCGTCGCCTCGCTGTTTGCTGGTGTCGGAACAGGGCTGACCACTGTCGGTTCCAACTACCTGGTACAAAAAGAAACACCCAAGGAGGCCTTGGGCAGGGTTCGCGGTATTATCGACTCCCTCACAAGCATGACGTTCATCGTCGCTCCGCTCTTGGGAGGCTGGCTGATGACGGTATGGGGGTCCAGCCTGGCGTTTCTATGGGTCGGCTCGGGGATAGTGTCGATTGGCTTATCCGCGCTTCTGCTCCAGCGTTTTATCTGGGGCAATCAGAAGGCGAACGCTACAGTTGCTTCGCAGCAAGCTGGATAATGCGGTCGTCCTTATCGAGTGGCGTACCGCGACCGTCACGGTTATTGGTCAACAGATAGAGAGTACCATCTTCGCTCCAAACACATCGCGCAGCCGTCCGTCCTTTCCTTGCCAGGGCACGGCTGCTTCCTTTACTCGATCCGGCTGTTCGGCGTCCAGGCGGTTTCCGCACTGTGCAGGATCTGCGCGGTCATTCCTTCTTATTGCTGGTCACCTTTTCCCTTCACGACCTTCCCAGTAGGATTCCGGCAGCATTTTCCGCCCAAAGAAGTGCTCCATCTCCGGAAGAATCCACTGGTCCAGCTGCTCCTGACTCCCTGCTTCGACAAGCCGATTCACCAGAATATCGTGCCAGATATAGTCCTCCAGCAAAAAGATATGTACCGGATCGTCCGTGTAATACGCATTGCCTTTTCGCTCAGCGGAATGTCCGTACATCAGCTCCTTGCCATCCACCGCCAGCACGAACCAGCGCTCCTCTGTCTTTTTGTTGATGTACTCGTTAATCCGGTGCTTATACAAGCCTTCCAGCGGATGCTCCACATCAAACAGAATGCCTTTGATCGCACAGCCCTTCTTTTCCTTTTCGAGAAGATCCGGCAGCAATTTTTCGTACATCGGCTCCCACATGGACAGCACCACTTGCTCCTTCGCCCGCCGGATCATGATACGGCAAAAGGACAGAACGTTTTCTTCCCCACGCACCGTCGTGAGGGAAACTTCTGTTTTCGCCTCCCGCTTCTCCAAGGAACGCAGCTCCTCGCCGACCTGACTCCACGACTCCTCGAAGGTCTGCTTGGCTTGTTCGAGAAACACATCGACAGGCAGCGGCGAATAGCTCTTCGTTCCATCTGCAGCTTCTTCCAGCAAGGCGAGCCCTCGCTTCACGAGCGTCTCCAAAGTATCGTAGATTCGCGCACGCGGGATTCCCGATTCCTTGCTGATTTGATACGCATTGGAGGTACCACGGCCAACCAGCGCCGTATACGCCTTTGCTTCATATTGATTAAACCCGAACAGCTGCAGTTGTTCCCATAACGTACTCAACGCCATTTCTCCTTTTTTCCCCAAATACGACTAGCCTGCCCCTCCGCTAGGGCAAGTGATTCATGACCAGCATCAGAGTAAATGGGCTCAAGAGTGTCGTCAGCAAAATGACCATCGCCAGAGCGGATGTATCCCGCTCCTGATCCTTTGCCAGCAGAAGCAGATTCAGCGACGTAGGCATTCCGAACATGAGAATCATCACCCCCTGCTCTACCGGATCATCCGTCATCCAAAGCGCCAGCGGCCAAGCGATTAGTACAGGCAGCACCAGCTTTAGCACACTCACCTTCGCCGCGTCCCACAGCTCGGAGCGCTCGTAGCGATTTTTGCGCATTTCCGCTCCTGTCAGCAGCAGGGTCAAAGGCAGTGTCGCGCTTGCGGCCAGATTCAGAAAAGCATCCAGCGATTCTGGCATACGCAAGTCCATCCACCGCCAGATCAACCCAGCACCGACTGCATACAGATACGGATTTTGAAAGATCCGCTTGATCCGCGCCTGCCACTGCTGCTCATCGCCTACCTGTGAAAAGCCGAAAATCGCCATGTACAGATTGAATGCCAGGGAAACAGCAACGGCGTAAGGGACAGCATGCTCCCCAACAGCATAGCGGATCACGGCCAACCCAAAATACCCGACGTTTGCCAGTGTCGCGGCCAATACATTCCATTTCAGCACCTCCCGCTTCCAGCCAAAAAGACGTCCAACTACATACAGAAGAAGGACGTACACGATCAGGGTCGTCACGAAAAAATGAAGAACGATCATGGCGAGCGACTGAACCGAAACTCCCGTATGCACAAAAGACTGAAAGATCAGAATGGGAATGAGGTAATAAAGACAAAGCTTCGCCAACGAGCGATTTTGTTCCTCTTTGCGTTGTGCAAAATAGCCCAAAGCCATAAACCCAAAAACAACGACCATCGCCTGCAGCATACGAACCCTCCTTTAGTAACTACTGTAATAGTAACTATACTTCCAAGAGAATTCAACGGGCAAACTGCGGTTTTGAGCAACAAAAAAATTGGCCCTCAGCGAACCAATTCCGAAAATGGTCTATTCGATTGTCACCTTCCTGCGTTCCTCGATTTGCCGTTGCAGGATATATTTGCGCAAATTATGAAAATGGCGCGCGTTGATTCCATTGATGGTACACCCAAACAGGTGGTTAGGTCCCACAATGCGCTCATGAATGATCTTCAGTTCCGCTTTGATGACACCGTCAGGACGATTTCTGCCGTAAAGCTCTGCGGAAAAAACGATCGCTTGCTCCTCCGGGATGGATTTATCCGTTCGGAAAGCCAATCCGCCCAGGCTGAGGTTGACCAAATCCACCATTTGCGAGTATACGGAAAATAGTGAATCCGGCTCTTGAGATGGATATTGAATCCATCCCTTCATTTCCATATCAAACCTCGGGTAACGGCGTCTTTGCTCACGAAATTCGCTGACAGTCGGCGAGTGGAACAGGAAGAGCCTATTTTTTTCCTTCGCGACGACTACCGCCTCGAAATTGCTGATCGTCTCGTAGTCACTCGTCATGAGGCAAGGGAGCTGATCTCCGACCGTCACATCCAGTAGACTCGGGAAAACAGCTTCGATCAGATCCCCTTCTTCGTAGGTTACTTGGCCCTCTATCATCCGATTGTCTCTTTTGATTTGTAAAATGCTTTCCATCTGCGGTCTCCACCACTTCGCACAATATTTTACCGGGTTTTCAAATTCTTTACCTGGATGTTTTTCGCGGAAAATAAGGTATAATGGGAACATTGACAGATAGGAGGTTACAGTCCGATGAATCGTTATCAGTTGGTAACATTGGCTTTGGCATTTTGCGTAACCGCCTGTCTCATCGGAGTTGGCATTGCCATTGGGGAAAAAAGCCCCTTAGGTATCCTTGGCTGTATCGTTGTTGCCTTCTCATTGATGGGATTTGGCTTTTCGTACAAGCGCAAGCACATGCGCTGACCCCTTCTCCGTTACCTTCTCACAAGCAAACTATTCACATAAAACAGCAGCGACGGCAAACCTTTCGCCTGCTTTAACAGCTGTTTTGCAATGGTGTAAATATGTGGCTGGCTCCGGTTTACCTTGCGATCTGCCAGGTAAAATGCGATAAGCCCGTCCACGATCATACGGTGAAATGAAGGATTTGGCAAGCGTCTAACGCTTGCCTTTGCTTGTTTGATGAAATATTGCAGCCGATCCGTTGCGTCCCGTTCTGAGTCATAATAGCTGACAAAGTTTAAATCCCCGCCCAGTCTGTCTTCTTCCAGGTCAATCAAATAGTCAAGCAAGATATGCAGTCCACACATCCATGGAAAGTAGGCTTCGCTCACTTCCCGGATCTGTTCTTCTGACACGGCTTTCTGCGTCGCCAAGCAAAACAGAGCAAAAATCCCGATCGTGGAGCCTGTCACAGCAGCGAACTCCTGCCAATACAGTTCCCCGTACCGTTCCTTATACTTGTCCCACCACTTCAGCAGCTCCTCTTCCCGCAAATGCGGAGCGATGTGCTTGTACACCTGCAAATCGCTGTAGAGGCTGGAAAACTCCACTACCTTTTCTTGTATTTTATCATAGGCAGGCAACTTTCCCGCGTGTTTCTGACAGGTTTGAACCAAAGAAGCCAAATACCCGCCGTCATCCTTGTCTTCCCGATACAAATAGTAGTCGCGCAGAGGTGCTCCCGGTGTGAGTGCGTCCTGCATGGATACATGCAATTGCCGAAAGTCCTGCGGATCCAGCGACGTGCTGCGATCGCACAGGTTGTCCAGGTAGTCGCTGATCGTTTGATAGGCGACAATCAACGGAACGATCGTCTCTACATACGGCACCACCTGAGCCGCATACACCGATCCTCCCTGACAGTGAAATTTCTTTGTATTCATACTGTCTAATGCCTGTTTCTTGAGCTCCGGATTGGGAATGGCCTCTGCTCGTTTCCGCCAAGCCGCAAACTCCCGTTCCAAAACAGGTTGAACATGGCGATAGACACGATATAGGAGCTGCCATGGATTACGCAGTTCGCTCACTTGCTTCCCTCCCAATACAACAATAGTGATATCTTACCACATTTGCTGTCCTGCTCCAAAAAGGCATTTTCATTTAACCAATCCTTCTTTTTGACTCCAAGTACAAGACGACCATAAACTTTTTTGTGTTAATCTTGGTAGCGGATAGTCCCGTTCTTTTCTGTGATTCCAGCTCCCGCATACGCTTGCGCACCTCTGTAAAGTCAAAGAACATTGTCGCATACGATTCGAATTTGGGATGGGCGTAATCCGTTAGCCCGAGCGAGGCCAAATGGGTCAGTGCCTGATAAATGGCACGCCGGACGCGCTGCTCGGCAGCCTTCATTTCTTTTTGGACAAGGGATGAATCCTCTGTGCCAAGCTTGTTTGCCGCTACCTGCAGAAAAATTCCCTTTAATGAAGGAAAGCTTTCTTCACCTGCCTTCTCTTTTTCCCACTTGTTCAGATATTCAACCATATCAAGCAAATCCTTCGTTCCTGATTCACTGATCATCCCTAATTCCGTCAACAAAAAACGCGCCGATGCCACCAGATTTCGCTCCGTATCCGTTTGTCCCCGTTGGCTGTGACCTGACTGTCCGGACAGCACGTTTAAAGATCGCTGGATGCCTTCGATGGATCGCTGTAGCAGGATTTTCTCCCGCACCTTTCGCAGAACACTGATCACTTCAAACCGGTTTACCGGCTTCGTAATGTAGTACTCAATCCCTAGCGAATACGCCTCCGCGATCATATTTTTAGACTCGATTTGAGAGATCATGACGATTTTGCCGCTATACTCATTCAGATCGCGGATGGTTTCAATCCCGTCCCGGTTTGGCATGAGCAAATCAATCAAGAGGATATCCACTCGTTTCCACTCCAGAAAATCTCGGTCAATCTGCGAGCCGTCCTCCGCCTCCCCGCACACCTCTCCCAAGTCAGCATCTTCAATAAGCTGAGCAAGCATCGAGCGAACGGCTGGATCATCATCGGTAATAAAAAAACGCATACTTTCACCCTTTCTGGACGATGCTGGCGATTGGCAAACGTATGGTAAAATAAGTTTCCTTCTGTTCTCGCTTTTCCGTTATTTCCATGCTGCCCTCCAGGTTGTCGATGACTTCCTTTATATAGCATAGACCGATCCCCGTAGACGGCTTACCGCTCTCATCGTATTTGGTTGTAAAGCCAGGCATGAACAGCAGAGTCGGATCCTTCACCTGAATCCCGGGTCCATCGTCACCCACGGAAAATTGTATCCATTCGCGCGATTCTGACAATGAGGCTTGGATCGATACGCTCCCTTTGTCTTCGATCGCTTCCACTGCATTGGCTACCAGATTGTTTACCAGTGAGAGCGTCGTGTAAATATGGCACGCCAGGTACGGTATCGTGACATGGGATTCAAATCGTATCGTCTTGCCCAAAAGGCTCGCATACTTTTCTTGCGCCCGAACGATGATCGAAATTAATTCTCCCAACGGCATGTAATCACGTTCGTTTTCGTCTGAAATCAGTTTGGAAAGCCCTGCGTAAATGCGCTGGTTGTCCTTTTTCACTTCATGGACTTGTCCTGCGATCGACAGCGCTTGCTTGGAGTAGCGACCTGCCCACTCCTTTGGCACCTGTTCCTTTATGCTCCGGTACAGCTCGTAGCAGTCCCTCGTGATCTCCTCCACCTGATACAGCGTCTTTTTTAAATGAACGGATTCCTCATACAAGTTGGAGACCAGCATCAGCATCCGCTCGTTTCGGTTTCGCTGCTGCTTCTCCAGCCACGTGGCTTGGCGGAGCTGAATGATGTTAAAAAAACTGAGTACGAAAAAGCTGCGAATGAGTGCGATCGCGACGATGGGTCCAATCACCGACCAATGCCCTACTGGTTCGATAGAGCGAAAGCGGACACACAGCTCGACCAGATTGGCTCCGATCTCAGCCACCGTACCGAGCAAGCCTACCCAGAGGGGCAAATGGTGAAACAGATTCACACGTAGAAGAGAAAATAGTCCGGCAAATGTGGCGTAAAAGAAGAAAGCTGGTATATGCAGGGAAAAGGAGCTTACAAAATCAAAATCGTCCACGGACATCCAGTCAAGCCCGACTCGAAACAAAACGACAGTCATACCGGTCAATAAGCCTGCAAGAAACGAAGGCCGCAGCCAGAGCAGCAGGAAGAAAAAGGCTGTTGTACCAAAGCTGATCCGAAAGTCATCCTGAAACGGATGAAATTTCAGTTCACCTGCAATGGGTACGGTGAGAAGCATGACAATTAGTATATAGAGGTTTTCTCTCATCGATGACCTCATGATCCCTCCATCCCAGAACGAGGAAATTTTTCCAAATACACTGACCATTATTTTACTATATTCTTTTATAGATTTTCGTAGTTTTTTATAGCTTCCTCCTTACAATTCCATGTGACAGTGTCCAGATCACCTCTGGCACTCTCTTTTTATCTTCGACATTTAGATAAGGGGGAATTTCCATGAAAAAACAAAGTCGTCTCCTCTCACTGGCCCTGCTCCTGACCGTGTCTCTGGTGACAGCCTGTGGGGGTGGAGGAAACGCAGCTCCAGGCGGGCAAGGCGGCGCTGCTGCAGGCAGCAACGACCCTTCTCAATTGATCGTCGCAACAGGTGGTACGGGTGGTACTTACTATCCGCTGGGCGGCGGAATGGCTGATCACATCACCAAAAACGCGGGTATAACGGCAACGGCGCAAGCTACCGGTGCTTCCGCTGAGAACATTCGCCTTTTGCGTGACAAAAAAGCAGATATCGCCTTTACCCAAAACGATATCGCTGAATATGCAGCAAAAGGTACAAACATGTTTGAAAAAGACGGAAAAATCGAAGCATTTAAGGCTTTAGGTGCTCTTTATGATGAAACCATTCAGATCGTCGTTTCCTCTGACAGCAACATCAAGAGCGTAGCGGATCTGAAAGGCAAGCGCGTATCTGTTGGGGCACCGGGAAGCGGTACCGAGGTAAATGCGCAGCAAATCCTGGAAGCCTATGGTCTGAAATTTGAAGATACACAGCTGCAGCGCCTTTCCTTTGCGGACTCCGCTAAAGCCATCCAAGACGGCCAGCTGGATGCTGCCTTCCAAACAGCAGGTACACCAACCGCTGCAATCACGGAGCTTGCTGCGACGAAAGGTGTAAAAATCATTCCGATTGAAGCTGATAAAATTGATGCGATTATTGCCAAATATCCGTTCTATGTAAAAACAACGGTACCGGCTAACACCTATCAAACCGTTCCAGAAGAGGTTACCACTGTTTCTGTAAAATCGATGCTGGTCGTTCGCGCTGATCTGAGCGAGGATCTCGTCTACAAAATCACAAAGGCTATCTTTGAAAACACTGACAAGCTTGGACATGCGAAAGCAAAAGAAATCAAGATGGATAGCGTACTGGCTGGTGTAAGCCTCCCTGTGCATCCAGGAGCGAAAAAATTCTTTGATGAAAAAGGCGTTAAATAGGTCTCGATGTTTATGTCATTCCAGAAAGGGCGGACCGGGTTCCGCCTTTTCTCCTTACTGCTTCTGCTTGCAGCGGTCACTCTCTTTTGCTTCATCCCAGTAATCCCTTCCTTGGTCATTCGCGATACGCTGTCCCATGAGCTCATGTGGAGCCGCAGCATCACAGCCGATACTACGTTTGGCATTCGTTGGACTCATTCCATTCATCGCTCTTTAATCGAAGAGCAGTACCGCATCCAGAGCGGGCAGATCGTTTTGTCGGAAATGTCCTTCCATGACTACGGCATCGGCATGGAAAACGAGTTGTCCCCAGGTGAAGAATTAGTCATCTCGGATGGAGTATTCCGTATACGTCACATGAACCGCATCTTTCCCGCCCTCCACCTGTTTATCGGTCAGGTCAGGGCTAACCATACCTTGCTTTTTGCTGGTGAGGAGATTCCCCTAGGTACCATTGACAGGCCTGGCTCCGCTATTACCATCCAAACGGAAACACGATCCATATTTAGTATGATAGGAGGCTACTAGATGGGCACAACTACGTCAACAAACCTAAGTCAGCAGGAAATGGATCAACTGATTGCCCAATACGATAAGGAATCAGCTGTTCGTCAATTTACTGGGCCGATGAAATGGATCACGTTCATCCTTCTCGTACTCTTTTCCGTTTATCAGCTGTCGAGCACACTCTTTTTCACGATTCCTCCGCAAATTCACAGACCAATCCACTTGGCGTTTGGTCTGGGGCTCGTCTACCTGCTGTACTCCGGGACCAAGAAGGGAAAGGGCAGCAAAGTAGGCATCACCAACCTCATTCTCGCCTTGCTGGGTGTCATCGTTTGTCTCTACTGGGTCTTTGATTATGAAGGTCTTGTTACACGTACAGGAAACTATACGACGCTGGACATGTTCGTCGGCGGGGTTGCTATCCTGCTTGTCCTGGAAGCAGCTCGCCGTGTCGTAGGCGTGCCGATCACACTCATTGCGTCCATTTTCTTGCTCTATACGTACTTTGGCCCCTACATGCCTGGCTTCTTGGAACACCGCGGCAGTGATGTGGAGCGTATCATCGGCCATAGCTACTACACATTAGAGGGTATTCTCGGCACACCTCTTGCAGTTTCCTCCACTTTTATCTTCCTGTTCGTCTTGTTCGGTGCATTTCTGGAGAAAACGGGCGTCGGTGAATACTTTAACGATCTATCTCTCGTCATCGCTGGACGCCGCATAGGCGGACCTGCGAAAGTAGCGGTCTTCTCCAGTGCGCTCCAAGGAACCATCAGCGGAAGTTCGGTCGCCAACGTCGTAACCTCTGGTGCCTTTACCATTCCGATGATGAAACGGCTCGGGTATCGCTCCGAATTTGCCGCTGCGGTAGAAGCGTCATCCTCCACTGGTGGACAGATTATGCCTCCGGTTATGGGAGCAGCTGCCTTTCTGATGGCGGAGTTTATCGGGGTTCCGTATCTTGAGATTGCCAAGTCTGCTGCACTGCCGGCCATCCTATTTTTCGTCGGCATCTGGATCATGACACACTTTGAAGCGAAGCGTCTCGGATTGCGGGGGCTGACGAAAGAAGAGCTGCCGGACAAAAAGGAAGTACTGAAGAAGATGTACCTGCTGCTACCTATCGTCATAATCATCACTGCATTGATGATGAACTTCTCTGCTGAACGTTCGGCCATTATCGGTATCGTCTCGACCATCGTCGTGGGAGCTTTCCGCAAAGAAACGCGCATGTCCATTACTGATATTTTGGAAGCACTCGCGTCCGGAGCAAGAATGGCGCTGGGTGTCGTAGCCGCAACGGCCTGCGCCGGCATTATCGTAGGGACCATCACGTTAACCGGGATCGGCCTTAAGCTTGCGAACGGTCTGATCGATTTGGCAGGTGGACAGCTCTTCCTGACGCTGTTCTTCACCATGATCGCATCCCTCATCCTCGGGATGGGTACGCCAACGACAGCGAACTACATCATTACTTCTACCATTGCTGCACCTGCATTGGTACAGTTGGGGGTACCTGAGATCGCCGCCCATATGTTTACGTTCTACTTCGGGATCGTAGCCGATATTACGCCACCGGTTGCCCTCGCCGCCTTTGCTGCCGCAGGGATAGCCAAATCAAAGCCGATACGAACGGGAGTAGAATCCACTCGATTGTCCGTCGCAGCCTTTATGGCACCTTATATCTTTGTGGTGTCACCAGCCTTGCTTTTGATTGATACGACCTTTTTTGAATCCATCTGGGTCATGTTTACCTCCACCATCGGAATGATCGGGGTAGGTGCCGGCTTGATTGGATACTGGATGGCAAAGCTCAATCCATTCGAGCGCATCCTGGCTGTCGCTGGTGGCATTCTTGCCGTCATCCCTGGCATTGAGACCGATATCGCCGGTTTTGTCCTTCTCGGACTCGTCTTCGGTTATTCTTTGTTCAAAGCTCGCAAACAAAGACAGCAGCTGCAAACTACTGCCTAAAGCTTTTTCATAAAAAGAATCCCTCTCATACGCTTGTTCCACTTGAATAGCGTACAGGAGGGATTCTTTTTTGCCTTGCCTAATCTTCTTGCTTGATCACTTTCGTCCAGCCATCGACCTGCTCGACTTTGCGCTCCTTCATCAGCTTGCCCAGCGCCCGCTTGAAGCTGGATTTGCTCATCTGAAATTTATCCTGGATGATGTCTGCATCGGTCTTGTCCGTGTACGGCATGGCACCGTCGCGGTTGTTCATATAACGGAGCAGCTTTTCGGCATCTTCTCCGTATTGGACTTCCTTGCGCTCTCTCATGGATCCGTTCAATCTGCCATCCTCGCGTACGAAGCTGACACGACAACGAACGGTTTGACCGAGTCTCATCCGCTCCGTCATCTCGTCGCGGTGAATGAACATGATATGGTCGTCCTCGGTCAAAAGAAACGCTCCTGCTGCAATGACCTTGTACACGGTAGCTTCCACATTTTTGTTTCTCATGCTCTCATCGGCTTGGACAGAAATCTGCAAAACCTCCTGCTCCGTTACAGGCTTTGCCAGCATTCGGCCCTGCTTGTCCTGCTTTAGAGCGACCAGCAGGCGATCTCCCGGACGCGGCCATTCATCTCTGAGCTTGGGCAAATCGTCAATAAACACCAGGAGATGCTTATTGATTCCGTTGTCCAAAAACACGCCCATTTTGGAGGAGAGATCCACTACCTCCAGCCAGCCGTACTCTCCCATTCCTACATAAGGCAGATCCATCGTGGCTGCCAGCCGATTTTCATGGTCGTGGTACAAGAAGACCTCGACCTCTTCGTTCATATCCAAAGGTCCATGCGACTCATTTTTATGCAAAAACACTTCATCTGCGCCCGTCTTCAAAAAGTAGCCGATGTCCGTTTTCCGAGCGACTGTCATGAAAAGTATCGTCCCTGCCTGCAATCGACTTGGCGCTACACTATTCCGAACTGGCTTTTGTCCCTTGTACATTCCTTCCATTCCTCACTCTCGTCCACTATGCACACTAACTATACCCGCCTGGCAGGTGAAAATACCACAACTTTTTTCCAATCAAAGACAAGGACAAACAAAAAAGGCAAGTCTTTGGCATGCAAACATACACATGAAAGTGTGTAGACATGCTCCTCTTCCATTTCCAAGACGTTAGGAGTGACGGATTGCCATGCTGCTTTTACTCGAACATATCTTTCTGGGCATTGTTCAAGGCTTGACGGAGTTCTTACCTATTTCCAGCACAGGCCATCTCGTCTTGTTTCGCAAGCTGTTTGGCTTGCAGGAGGCAGGCTTGTTATTTGATACGATGCTGCACTTCGGTACACTCATCGCAGTCGTGATTGTCTTTTGGCCGCAGATTCACTACATCCTCATCAATCCGTTCAGCAAGCTGACGCGGCTGATCGTCGTCGGGACCATTCCTACGGCGGTCATCGGGCTCGCCTTTGAAGACTATTTTGAAGAAATATCGCAAACGGGGGTAACGATCGGATGGGAATTCCTCGCGACCGGTGCCATCCTCTGGGGCGTGGAGTCGCTGCGCCGCGGTCGCCGGACCTTTGATCAGATCAACTATACAGACGCTTTGATCATCGGCGCTCTGCAGGGAGCTGCCATCTTGCCCGCCATTTCCCGCTCAGGATTGACGATTGCCGGTTCCCTCATGCGCGGAATCGACCGAGAAGACGCCGCACGCTTTTCATTTTTGCTCTCGTTGCCCGCGATTCTCGGTGCATGCGTCCTGCAAACCGCCAAGCTCGCCAAAGCGCCAATCGAGACTCCTCTGCTCATACCGATGATCATCGGGACGATGTTTTCTGCGATCGCGGGCTATTTCGCCATTCGCTGGATGCTCAAGCTCATTAGCACCGGCTCCATGAAAGGCTTTGCGATCTATGTGTGGATCCTTGGCGTTTTCATCCTCTTCCTGCAATGGCAAGGCTGGTAAACTAACCTATAGGTAAAGCCGACTGCAGCGAGTCGGCTTTCATTTGCTTTCTTCCTTATCCTTGTAATAAGTCCCGATCAGCTTCCCTACCAAAATCACAGCCCCGTAAAAACAGGTAGCCAGAAGAGCTGTCGTAAACCACGTCGCCGTTCCCAAGGCTATATACAGTGCGGCGTGAGCAACAAAGATACCAGCTAACCATACGAGGGCATTCATACGGTTGAAGAAACGCATCACACTATGCATATCGGCTTGCACCTCCACCTATCCATCTACCTATTGTTATAGCCGATGAAAAGATGTTTTATCCCCCTATTGCTCAATCGAGTTCAAGGTGCTCCGTGTTCACTGAAAGCCCGGCGCGATCCAAAATTTCAGCTAGCACCGAAAGAGGGGTATTGGCCACTTCTCCATACATTTTTTGCGTGTGCAGGTGTACGCCCCGCGGAAAATCTTCCATTAAATGTGCACGCAATTTTTTCCCACTATAATCTTCATCGGTAAACAGGTAGATCTCGTCCGCGTCCTGTGCTTGCAGGAGGAGCTCCTCTCCCCGTTCCGCGCTGTAGGTGCCATATGTACAAAGAATCGTTACCGGCTCTGCCAAAATCTTCAGCAGCCGCTCTTTGTCCGTCTTTCCTTCCACAATGATCACACATCCAGCCATTCCCTCACTCCCCTACTCGCTTGGCCTTTGTCCTTGTAGTATACCTGATCGATTCCATTCCAACATCCCGGGCAAGAAGTGGATGAGTAGGGATGACGTTTCTTCGGGCATGGTAAAGGGGAGATCCATCACAAAGGAGCGATCCACATGGGCAAATTTAAAAGCGCAAAAAATCTCAATCAAAAAGGACTGGCGGTAACCGGATTGACCAGCAGTACTGTTGCCGATGATACGCATACAGAAAACAACCAGGGATCTTCTTCGCAGCATCAGCAGCAAAATCAGACAACCTCCCGCTAAAAGCCTTTTGGCGGAGCCTTCGTATCCAAAGGGCACAAGTCTTGCTTTCTCACTTTGTTCGAAGTTTCGCTATGCTGCCCGTATCCTGGATAGGAATCGGATACCATTCTTACTGCGCGAAAAAAGAAGCCGCCCGTCGGCTTCTTTTTTAACGTGTAAGAATTTATAAGCGTAATGCTTATGAATTCTGGAGCGCATGACGAAGTGCCTCAGCGTCAGCTACCGGCATCACTTCGGTAAAACTTTCCGCTAAAACGCGGTCTCTCCTCCTTGAGAAGGCCACGATAGAGGTTTTCTTATGGGTCTGGCTCTTTTCGCTTGAATCCCTTTACATTCCCTCATCGCCTTGCTACGCTAATTAAAAAATATTTTTCCGAATATTTGACCGGATAAAGGAGATTTCAAGTGGAAGCTTCATTATGGAAGAACCGCTCGTTCCTGAAGCTCTGGCTGGCACAGCTGACCGCCAATATCGGGGACCAGTGCTATAGCTTTGCTTTGCTCTGGTATTTACTGCAGGCGACCAAATCGGGATCAGCCCTCAGTCTCCTCGCCATCCCGGAAATGGTTGCAGGGCTGCTGTTTTACTTGGTCGGAGGCGTGCTTGCGGATCGTTTTAGTCCTCGCCTGCTCATGGTCGGAGCAGACATCGCCCGCGTAGCTGTCGTGATTGGCGTCGGTGTGATGGCCGCTTACTGCATAGAAAACTTCGCATTCTTTTTAGCTGCTCAATTCTTGCTCGGTGTGTTCTCAAGCGTATTTCAGCCGGCACGAACCGTGGCGCTGACCAACATCATCCCGCTCGAGTCTCTGAGTCGGGCCAACGGAATTCTGGACACCACGTTCCGTACCATCCGGATTTTGGCACCCATGACGATTGGCTTGCTCGCATCGGCAGTTCCGCTGTCTACCTTGTTTTTCGTCAATGCGGGAAGCTACCTGGTTTCGGTCTTTTTCGTTTTTGCCATCCAATATTCCCCTCGCTCCAGGCAGGTGGATCACACAAGCAAACTGACCATCCAGCAGTACAGGCAGGACATTTCTACAGGTGTTTCTGAGCTTCGGCAAAACCAGCCGCTGTTTCTGGTCCTGCTCTTTGGGAATATCGGCTACCTCATCTGGCTCGTCACGTACAATGTCGGCTTTCCTTTCCTCGCCGAGCGAATGAATCAGGGGGATGGCAGCACCCTTGCCATGCTGATGGGCTTTTACGGAGTCGGCAATCTGCTTGGCAGCCTGTATATGTCGCGTGCTTACTACACCCGTCATCTGTTTGTGATTCTTATGGGCTGGATGATGCAGGCAGGGGGATTCCTGCTGCTGACAGGCGGCATCTCCCTGCATTGGATTGCCTTTCTCGGCGCTGCACTGGCAGGCATAGGAGGACCGCTCATCGGAATTCCTACTGTAACTGCCATTCAGATCAAAGCCTCAAAAACCAATGTAGGAAAAGTTTACGCGATCAATATGCTGCTCTTTACTTTCTTTGGCATGCTATCCAGTATTTTAGGGGCAGTCTGGCTTGGGAAGCTGCCCGTACAGCAGCTGTTCTTGATCAGCGGCTTGTTCTTAGCGGTTCTCACAGCCATTGGCCTGTATGTAGAAAAGCATAAAAACGCAAAAAAACACCAATCTTTCGGCGCTTAGTCTGAAGGATTGGTGTTTTCATTATTTTTTCAAAAAAGAATTGCATTGCAACTTTTCATGTCATATAATCTGACATAAATAAACGAAGTGTTAGATAACCTAACACCAAAAAGGAGTGGATTGAATGGAACCGACTCTAGCGCAACTCTCTTCTGCCATTGATGCCACGTGGGTCATGGTATCCGCGATTCTGGTCATCCTCATGCAAGTTGGCTTTGCACTCTTAGAGGCTGGATCGACTCGCATGAAAAACGCTGGTCATGTCGCCGGCAAGACTGTCCTTACTTTCGGTATCTGCTCAATCGCATTTTGGGCCCTTGGCTTCGGCCTGACCTTCGGAGACGGCAACTCATTTCTCGGCCTATCCGGATTCTTCTTTGATGGAAACTCCACGGACTCTTTCTCTGCTTTTTCTGCAGCAACCGTTCCGATTTCGATTCTCTTCTTGTTCCAGCTAGCTTTTTGCGCGGTATCACTCGCGATCGCCTGGGGCGGCTTCGCTGAGCGTGCCAAGCTGTCGATCTACTTCATCTTCAGCGTGTTGTTTACTGTCCTTATCTATCCTGTAGTCGGTCACTGGGTATGGGGCGGCGGCTGGCTGGCTCAGCTCGGCATGCAAGATTTCGCCGGTTCCACAGTCGTCCACTTGCAAGGCGCGATCGTCGCTTTGGTCGCTACGATTCTTTTGAAGCCGCGTCTCGGTAAATACAACCGCGACGGCAGCTCCAATCTGATTCCTGGTCACAACCAAGTGTATTCTGTCCTCGGCGTTCTTTTCCTGTGGATCGGCTGGTTCGGCTTCAATGCCGGCTCCACGCTCGGCAGCACGTCCGGATTTTTCGGCTATATCGCCATGACGACCAACCTCGCTACCGCAGCAGGAGCAGTCGCAGCTTTGGCAATTTCCTGGATTGTCATGGGGAAAGCAGATATTCCAAGCATGCTGAACGGCGTACTGGCTGCCCTCGTTGCGATTACCGCTTCTTGCGCGTTTGTCGATCCTTGGGCGGCTGTCCTGATCGGTGCCGTGTCGGGTATTCTGACATTCTACACATCCATCTGGTTTGACCGAATCGGCATTGACGACCCGATCTTCGCCTTCTCCGTACACGGAGTCGCCGGGATCTGGGGGACTTTGTCTACAGGCCTGTTCGCCACACCTGAGCTCGCAGAAAAAGTCGGCGTGGGCGGCGCTGGTCTGTTCTACGGCGGCGGCTTCCACCAGCTCGGTGTGCAGGCGCTCGGTCTGGCTGGCGCGATTGCCTACGTATTCGTTATCTCTTATATCATTCTGTCTGTTTTGAAAGCAACAATCGGTCTTCGCGTAACCGAAGAAGAAGAGGTGGTTGGTCTTGACCTTAGCGAACACGGGGGATACGGTTATCCCGAACTTCTCCAACCTGAACGCGTACACCCCACTGCAACCGCCAAAACAAGTGCCTCTCACACTCTCACCTGAGCAATTGGAGAGAATCAGCAAGGCAGAGTCGTTTCAGGAGCTATCCCTGATTCGTCAGGAATTGCTGGATGCGGATCCCCTGCGAGACTTGACTCGGGCTGGCGAGCTGGCACCGTATACCATCGTCGTCAATCTGATTCATGACAACATCATCCGTCAGAGCATACTGCTGTCCGTCAATGAACTGGCAAAACGGGGCGTGGGGACACCTCCCGTCCCTTTTGCCTTTCTTTCGTTCGGCAGCGGGGGACGTTATGAGCAGGCACTCATCAGCGATCAGGACAACGGGCTCGTCTACCAGCTCCCTGATCATCTGGATGCTGCCGGCAGAGAGAAAGTGCACAGCTATTTTCATCTGTTGGGAGCGACGATCGTACAAGGACTGGAGGAAGCAGGCTATCCTCCATGTCAGGGAAACGTGACTTGCGTGTCACAAAAATGGCGTGGAAGCGTAGAACAATGGATCGAGCGACTGGAAACGTGGGCCACCCACCCCATCTGGGAAAATGCCCGTTATTTGCTCCTCGCGAGCGACGCCCGCGTACTATGGGGCGAATCAGCTATTTTCCAGCCCGTTCTCGATCGCTTCCGCCAGATGCTTACAAACAACGCTTTTCTGATGAGCCGTCTCGTGAGCAACACCCTGCACTATCGGGTTCCACTCGGGCTATTCGGACGAATCCTGCCCGAGGTCAATGGCCGATTCCGCGGCGCAATCAATTTGAAGTACGGCATTTACCTCCCCATCGTCAACTGCATCCGCCATTACGCCCTTTTCAACGGCATTTTCTGCAGCTCATCACTTGAGCGTCTGGCTCTGCTGCGCGAAAAGGGAATTTGGGAGAAAAGCTTTTGCGATGACGTGGAATATCATTTCCGGCAGCTGCTGGGACTGCGTCTCGTCGCTCCGCTCCATTGGGAGGACGGACAATACGCCAGCAACAGCTACATTAAACTCGGGGAACTGTCAGCCGATACCACGACGATGGCGCGGACTGCCATGAAGCTTGCCATCCGTCTGCAGCGAATGACAGCAAAGCTCCCTTCCGTCTTCAGAGGGTAGGAGGGAACATTTTTGGCAAAATGGGATCTGTTTGGACGCTTATGGCATATAAACCGCGATACAGCAGGCATACAAGGTGAGTGGAACATCGGACACAACGACGGCGACAAGCAGCATCTCGCTTATTTACGCTCCCTGGGCAAACAGCGACAGCAGGCCGATTCAGGCGCAGACATCCCCCTGGATAATCTGGAGGTGGTCGTTGTCGACTTGGAGACGACAGGCTTTTATCCGGATCACGGGGATGCAATCATCTCGATCGGTGCGGTAGCGATGAAAGGCGACAGGCTGCTTCTGGGAGATTCTTTTTACACCATGGTCAATCCAGGGCGCAGGATTCCACCTCACGTATGCTCTCTAACCGGGATCTCAGATGAAATGGTTGAGGATGCTCCCGATCTCTTGCAAGCCATGTCCCGCTTCTTTCAATTTGTTGGCGATCGTCCACTCGTCGCTCACCACTCCCGTCACGAGCGCGAATTTTTTCGGGCTGGCCTGTGGAAGACGAGTCGGCGTCCCCTGACACACCGGATGCTGGATACGATGCTGCTGATCCGCTTGCTCAGCAAACCGATCGGCAATGGCTCGTTGGATGCCCTTTGCGCCCAGCATGACATCCCTATCTCGCGACGGCACCATGCCTATTGCGATGCCGTGGCAGCCGGTACGCTCTGGGGAAAATACTTGCTCAAGGCTCAGGAGGCCGGATATACCAATCTGCGGCAGGTTTACGAAGCCCTGCGCTAGCCTTGCCCAGCTTATTCTTTTACAACGAATGACAAACGAGGGATTCCCATGATTCACATTCGCGATGCATATATTAATGATTTGCCTGCCATGCTCCAGATCTACAACCAAGCCGTGAAAACGCTCGTAGCCACCTTTGATCTGGAGGAACAGAGTCTCACACAGCGCGAGGTCTGGTTTCGCAAACACGGAGAACGCTACCCGCTGATCGTGGCGGAAGAAGAAGGCGAGGTCGTCGGGTATTGCTGCCTCTCCGCTTTTCGCGAAAAACCTGCTTATGCAGGCACGGCAGAGCTTTCGATTTACATTGCCGAAAATCAGCGCGGGAAGCACATCGGCTCCTCTTTGATGGCAGAAATCCAGCAGCGCACGCGAGAGCTTGGCTACCATGCGGTCATCAGCGGGATTACGGCGGGAAATGCTGCCAGTGTCAAGCTTCATGAAAAATTCGGCTTTCATCTGGTTGGGACGCTTCGAGAGGTGGGCTATAAATTCGGGGAATGGCATGACGTCCATTATTACGAATGGATGGTGAGTGAACGGCAAATCTCGTAGAATAGAAAAATCCGTCCGCATCATCGCAGGACGGATTTTCGTTGTTTACTCGGCCGAAGCAGCATCAATTACCTGGGCCTTCGTAAGGGCCAGCAGCTGCTCATAGGTAACCGCCAAAAGCGATTCCGCAATTCCTGCCGCTGTGTACACGACATCAAAGCGCTGCAGAGAAGCATCTACAAAAATTGGAACCTCCTGAAGCAGGGCAAACGGGCAGACCGCCCCGACCTAAAAGCCAGTCACAGCCTCCACCTCGTCCGGGGAAGCCATCTTCCCTTTTGCCCCTTGAAAAACAGCCTTGATCTGCTTGGCGTGAATGCGCACGTCACCAGCAGCGACAATCATGGCGTACTGATCCTGAGCGCGAAACAGAATGGACTTGGCGATCTGACCGACCTCCACCCCCAGGGCATCCGCTGCCGCTTCTGACGTTTTCATCGGCTCTGGAAAAATCAGAGGTACCAGTGCGGGATCAAACTGCTGCACGAAATGCTCGACTCTTTGCAATGGACTTGTCTTCATCTCTTCCTCCATGTGCAGCACCTGCTAAAGGAATGCTGCCGCCCTACTCGGATACAAACACGGTGTCCCCTTCTGCCAGCTTTCCAGGAGTAATCACCGAAGCGTACACGCCAAAATGATTGTCGTGCCGCTTCACACACGTTTTCAAAACGGCCGGGTTTATTTCCAGCGTGTCCGGATCAATATTGACGTACATGCATCGCTCGCAATGTCGGTTGACCTGCAGCGTGACGTCATTGATTTTAATCTGTTTGCCGATCCAACCATCCTCAGTAAACGGCTCGTCTTCGTCCAATACGATCACGAGATTTCCTCGAAAGCGTCTGGGATCAATCTGTTGTTCACCGATCAGCCGGGCAATTTCGCGCAAGGAGGCGTCTGTCACAAGCAAGATATGATCCTCCCAGTTCCTCCCGCCCTCCTGAGGCGTGCTTCTTCCCGGCTGAACAGCCCTTTTCGCCGTTTCAGCCACGTGGGAAAACAGGGATTCCCCCCACGCATACCAGCTTCCGTCTTTCGCTGCGACCTGCACCTCGGGATACTGCTGATCCATCGCTTCTCCTACAAAGGTTGCCGTATAGCCGAGCATCGCTGGTACGACATCTGCACTCAAGTATTTTCCGTTGCGCGACTCGTCCAGAAAATAATAGCCCCGATCTCCGTACAAGCCAAAAGCGTCCACTTGGCACGACGTCAGCTGTTCTCCCCCCATCGCTTTGACCGGATGCCGAAAGATGCTTTGCAATTTCCCCACTTGCTTCACAAAACCCTCTCCTTTATACGCTCTCTATCCTTTAATAAACGAATTGCGTACGCGACTCCAAAAGGTCAGACGCTTGAAGCGGGCAAACTTCACCTTCTCCTGTCCGACTCGACAAGCAATGGAGCGAACGTCCTTCCAGATCGCCTGCTCGCGGTCCAAGCCAATCAAGATCTCCGGGTTCATCACGATGAGCTCGACCTCGTGATGCTTGGGCAAAACCAGAGAGCTGTTGATGGTTCGATACGCCTGATTGTTGATCGAGGCGATCTCCGACAGCTGAATCGCTTCGATGGAAGGGTGCACAATCGCTCCATCGACAGCCTTATTGTAAGCCGTGCTCCCCGAAGGCGATGACACGATCAAGCCGTCTCCGCGGAATGTCTCCAGCTCGTCCCCGTTGATGTACACACATGCGACCAGCGTAGAAAGGGAGGCATTGCGCAGGACGAGCTCGTTCAATGCCCATTTGTCAAAAACCTGCCCGTCTCTCATGGTGATCCGGCACTCGACTATCGGATATTCCACGATCGCAGGCTCCGCTTGCTGCACCAGTCTTTCCACAAACTCATCAAGTTCATCAGGACGCCAGTCTGCATAAAACCCCAGATGGCCTGTATGTATCCCTACATAAGCCGGTTCGATCCCGTATTGATGAACGGCTTCGAGCAGCGTTCCGTCTCCCCCAATGGATAGAACCATATCCGGGTGCTCGTCAGGACCGCTCACGAACTCACAGGGACTTTTCGTTGCTCTCAGCTTATCCTTTAAGGCTTGTTCTACTTCTCGCGTATAATCGTCATTTCGCAGTACAGTCGCAATCTTCATGCTGATCTGCCCTCACTTTTATCCTTGCAAGCGCCAAAAATCGCTTCTCTTTTCCCTCACTATACCACAGGAAATTGCCAGTTGCATGGAAACTCCCTCTGGCCTACCAGCGATCTTCTTCAAAAGCCTGCTGTCGAAATTCTTCCAATCGCCGGAGGGTCGCAGGAGACAGATCATCCGGAAGCTGATCCCATTGGAAAAACTTCCTATCCGCTACTTCCCCGTCGTCCCTCGCCCAAGCCGGATTGATTTGCCCGTCCTGAACATGAAAGAGCGCAATATGATCACGTTTCCCTTCCCGTTCGCTATAAAAAAGATGGCAAAGCTTGATTTCCCCCGCCAAGAGACCGCATTCTTCCTGCAGCTCTCTGCGTGCGGCTTCAAAGAAGGACTCCCCTCTTTCGACACCTCCGCCAGGCAAATACCATCCTTTCACGTACGTGTGGCGAATCAACAGCACACCCTCTCGTTCATCGGTCACGATTACGCGCACGCCCAGGGTGACCGGCTTGCGGATTTTCCAATACCATCTTTGCAGGGAATGGTACCATGCCATACTTTCCTCTCTCCCGTTTACCGTCATTTCCTCTCTCTTGCCAGCAGCCATACTCTGGTGTATCGATGGCTCATCTTACCCTAATGTATGTCTTCTCAAGCAAATGCGATATCCCTGCGCTCCATTATGTGTTCCTGTCTGGTCGCGCTAGACTGTTCGTCTCCTGATAACAACCTTATCCACGCTTCCTTTGTACAAGAGAAAAGGCGGGCCCACCATCAGGCCCACCCTCTATGCCAGTCGATTCTCCAATTCACGCACGATAGCCTCTGCCTGATGGATCCAACGGGAAGATACCTTTGCATCCTTGTCCAGCGGCTCCTGAAATTGATTCATCGCCGAGGAAGCCAGCGGCTCGTAATAACCGATATCTTGTTCTACACCTGTCTGATACACATGCCGGAGAACAAAGGGAGTCCCCAGCTCCACCCACGCATCCGCACTGTCGAGCTCTCCCTGAAGCACTTTGATGGGCAAGCGCAGATAGACCATATTTTGATCGTCCAGCGCTTGATCGAAGTACCCTTGCTCATAATCCCAATTTGCCAGGGTAAAGTTGGGACCAAGAGCCTCACGGAAGAAGCCGAACGTCCCTCTCGTTCCCGGCAAGCTGCTTTGAATCGATTTCATCGCTTATCCCTGCCTTTCCAGATTCTGATTGTAGTGTGCGACAAAGACAGGAGTTGTAATCATGAAAAAGAGCAGCAAGCCTATTGTCCCAAATACCCGGGCAATAGACTTGCTGCTCAGCTGGTTGTTAGAGCAATGCGATGGTAAGCAGTGTGAACAGTGCCAATGGAATGATCTTGCGGCCGCTTCGGCAAGGACGGCGTCTTCTCCTCGGAGGAGGAACGATGACGGCCGCTTGCGGTGGTGGTGGCGGCGGTGGAGGTGGCGGCATCATTGGGTAGCAGGGCATCGGCTGCGGAAAAGGCGAGAAATAGGGATTGAGATAAGGATTTTGTCCGCCGAACGGACTTACCTGGGTGGGATAGTTGTGATCAGCGTATGGACTTACTTGACTGAACGGCGGCGCATTTTCCCCGTACGGATTGCTGCTGCTCCCGTATGGGCTGACCTGTCCATACGGATTAGCGCTGCTGCCAAACGGACCAAATTGCCCATACGGATTCATTTGACCGTAGGGATTCATTTGACCATAAGGATTCATTTGACCGTAGGGATTCATCTGCCCGTAGGGATTCATCTGCCCATAGGGATTGCTGCTGCTGCCAAACGGTCCGAACCCTTGAGACGGAGGATACCCACCATGGAATGGACTTACATCACCGTACGGGTTGAAGCCGCCGCCGTATCCACCATAGGAGGTCCACTCTGGATAACCACCGACAAAGTCTTCTCCCCATGGCTGCCTGCTTGCTACCTCTTCTACCTCCAGCTCATCTATCTCTGCTTCCGGATCCTCCACTTCGACATACACGTTTTGATCATCGAAATCCACGATCACGCCTTCGAATACTTGGCCGTCGATCGCTTCAATGCGCACCTTTTTCTCCAAATGCTCCTTGATTACGTTGTGCACATTATGGCGTATATCCTTAATCATGCTGACTGTCTGAAAGTCAACCTGATAAAGGTTTTTGTCATCCTCAGACTGCATGGAAACTCCTCCCCTTCTGGTGTTTCTTTATTACCATATACAAGAGCCCATGGGGAGGTGTACCGTTTTCCATGCAAGACTAGCCCAATTTATCGAAACGCAGCTCTAAAGTGGATCACGAAAGGAACCGACTGGGCAGGAGGGGCTCGAGCCCCACTGTCTGTCCGCTCTCCAGATAATCGGCCATGCGTATCGCGGTGACTGGCGACAGCAAGATGCCGTTTCGGAAGTGTCCACCTGCAAGCGAGAGCCCCTCCCAGCCAGGCACAGGTCCGAGCAAAGGCTTGCTGTCTGCTGTCGCTGGACGAAGCCCTCCCCATGCCTCCAAAAACGCTGCCGCGTGCAGGGCAGGCACGTACGGCATGACGCCGTTCAGGACACTTGCCAGTCCAGCCAGCGTAACTTCCCGCTGAAAACCGCTTTCGTCCTCTGTGGCTCCGATGACGATCTTTCCGTCCTTCTTCGGCGTAATGTATCCCGATGATCCAAAAATCACAGTACGCAAAGGAATACCTACAGAGGATACGGCTGCGATCTGACCGCGTACAGGTCTCACCGGAATAGTCAAATCGAGCATTTCCAGCATGATCCCTGCCCACGCACCAGAGGCAACGATGGTATGATCTGCACGGATAGGTCCCGAGGTCGTCTCTACACCGATCACACGACCCGCTTTTACAGCGATCCCTTTGACCACACAACCAGACAAAAGCGCAACCCCCTGGATTTTGCAGGCAGTCACGAGGGATCGCAGCAACAGCCGATTGTTGATATGACCTTCTCCTGGCGAGTAAATGCCCGCCTGCACGCGATCTGTCAAAAGCGGTTCCACTTCTAGAAGCTCTTTGCAGCCCATCCAGTGAACATCATACCCGGCTTCCTTTTGCCACAAGTATTTGGCACGAAGCTGTTCACTCTCCGCCTCGTCCATGGCAACGGTAACGAGGCCTTCCAGACTCAGCTGGACATCGCCAGCCGTATGCTCCTCCAGTTCCTGCGCCCACTGCGGATACAAGCGCAGCGAATCCATCCCAAGCTCCACCATCGGGCCAGGCGCAGAAAATTCTTTTAAGGGCGCCAGCATGCCCGCTGCTGCCGAGGATGCTTGCCCTCCCCATTCTCCCTGCTCTACCAGCGAGACAGACATCCCCCGCCGAGACAGCTCATACGCCAGGCTAAGCCCAATAATTCCTCCGCCGACTACCAGACAATCACTCATCTTTTTCTCTCCCTCTCTCTTGTCCATAGGCAAAAAGCCCACCGATTCCCTCACAGGAAAAGGTGGGCTCATACGCATACGACAAAAAGCCAAGCGCTGTTCGCTCGCAACCACTTCCCTGCGCCGGCATGATCCGGATCAGGTGCAATGGGTCGATGGTCGTCGCTGCCATCCTCTCAGCCCCGCATGAAGGACTCCCCAAGTTGCTTTCACGTTATGTCATTTTCTTTGACCAGTATAGACCTCTTTTTGCCGATCTGACAAGTAGGAAAACAGAATGATTAGTCCTCGTCCTTCACATCGTAGCTCTCAGGGATCGGCTCGTGGCGAGCAGCTTCCTCCCACTCGCGCAATCTGCGCATTTCCTCCAAGTGGTGCTTGAACTGATCCTTGTTAATCAGGTATTCATTGCCATCGTGGACGGCCCGAATCCGCCCTTCCTTGATCTTTTCCAATATGAACGTCACCGGAAGCTCCAAATATTCAGCTGTTTCGGCAACGGTCAAGTACGTCTTGTTCTCTTTCAATCTAGCCTCCAGTTCCGCTTTCTGCCGTTCGTAGCCAGGCTTGCCCAGCAAGGCAAACATATTGGCTTTGTAAGCCTCCACCCCTGGCTGATCAAACGGATTGACGCCCAGCAAATAGCCGCTGATCCCGCACGCTTTTTCAAAAAAGTAGATCAGTCCGCCCAAATGATAGGCGTTTGCTTCTGGTATTTCCACCAAAAGATTCGGTACCCCGCCATCTACATGGGCCAATACCGTTCCTTCGAAAGCCTTTTTATTGACAAACCCCATCTGCTTGCCCGAGAGGAAGTTCAATCCATCCACATCAGTGGGATCCTCCTGAACGGTCACATCGACAGCGGGAGTTTTTACGGAAATGACGGTCTCAAACAACGTCCGCATGCCATCCTGTATGTACTGACCCATCGAATGCAAATCGGTTGAAAACTCCGCCGAGGCAGGAAAGATCCCTTTCCCATCCTTGCCCTCTGATTCGCCGAAGAGCTGCTTCCACCATTCAGAGAAATAGCGGAATTGCGGCTCGTAGCTGACCAACAGCTCCACGTTCTTGCCCTTGCGATACAGGGCGTTGCGGATCGCGGCATATTGATAGCACGGGTTTTCCTCCAAATCCTGTTTCAAGTACCGTGCACGGGCATCGGCTGCTCCCTGCATGAGTGCATCCAGATTGGCTCCGCTCACCGCGATGGGAAGCAATCCGACTGCTGTCAGTACCGAATATCTGCCACCGATGTCGTCAGGAATGACAAAGCTTTCGTAGCCTTGCTCATCCGCCAGTTTTTTGAGCGCACCACGGGCCCGATCGGTCGTGATGTAAATGCGCTTCTTCGACCCCTCCGGTCCGTACTTCTTGACCAGCCAGTCGCGAAGCAAGCGAAACGCGATCGCAGGCTCTGTAGTCGTGCCTGATTTGGAAATAACGTTAATCGACACATCTTTGCCATCCAAGACGTCCAGTAAATGGGAGATGTAGACGGGACTAATATTGTTCCCGACAAAATAGATTTCCGGGGCGCGCCGCTTGGCCTTGGGAAGCAGATTGTAAAAGCTGTGTCCCAAAATGTCCAGTACCGCCTTTGCCCCCAAATAAGAACCACCGATTCCAATCACCAAAAGCACATCTGAATCAGACTGAATACGTGTTGCTGCCCTCTGAATCCGCTTGTATTCACCGCGATCATACTGTTCGGGCAGATCCACCCACCCGAGAAAATCTCTGCCTGGTCCTGTCTTTTTGTGCAGCATCTCATGCGCTTGTCCAATCGCTGGAGCGAGCAGCTCCCATTCATGTGGCCTGACAAAAGCAAGAGCATTGGAGTAATCAAATCGGATCGCTTGGTTCATGGCTCCCCTCCCAGGAACGTTCTTCCTCCCTTATCTTATCACGCAAAATCCGCAGAAAGTACTTTCCGCCAAAACATAGCAAAATGTGACCAAAATATGAACGTTTCGTCACGTGTGTTACCTTTTTCTACAGATTCCGTACAAGTCTTCGGGTAACGAAATAACAGAAATGGAAAAAACCAAGGAGAAAATGATCATGAAAAGACGCTGGTGGATCATCGGTTCCGTGGCAGCCGTACTGGTTGTCGGAGTCGTCGGTTTCAATATGATGGGCTCCAAACAGGCAATGGGTCTGCCCGTAAACATCGGAGCTGCGACCAAATCTGTATCCCGCGAACAAAGCAGCCAAGCTGGATCCGATCGAGGCTCTGCGCTACGAATAACAGCGAATGAAAAAGAGGCATTTCCACAGGTGGTACAAAACGGCCTGCGGACTGCCTCTTTTCGTTTATCTCGCCACTGCTGCGCGGATTTCTGCCAACGTCGCATCATCCAGCTCTACCTCAGCAGCGGCCAGGATGCTCGTGATATGCTCTGGTCTGCGTACCCCTACAATCGCACTGGTCAAAGCAGGATGTGCCAGTGCATACCCGATCGCCAGCTGCGGCACCGTGATATCCAAACGAGCGGCGATGCTTTTTAGTTTCTCCACCCGATCCATGTTGCGTTTGAAAGACTCACCCGTATACGCCTTGTGCTTCGAGCGCCAGTCATCGTCTGCAAAGCGCGTATCGTGCGTGTATTTTCCCGAAAGCAATCCGGAAGCCAGCGGGCTGTAAGCGACGACGCCGATGCCCTGCTCCAGGCAGTACGGCAAAAGCTCCCTCTCCGCCTGCGGCACGAGGATAGAGTACGGCGGCTGGAGCGAGTCCACATGACGGACCGACATGGATTGCTCGATCAGCGGTACCGTGTAATTGCAGAGCCCGATGTAGCGTACCTTTCCGTCCTTCACGAGCTGCTCCATCGCCCGCATCGTCTCGTCCGCAGGAGCATGCGCGTCCGTATCCGGATAGTGCATTTGATACAAATCGATGGTATCTGTGCCCAGTCGACGGAGAGAGGCTTCGGCTTCCCGCATGATCGAATCAAAGGTACCGTTCTTGACGAGGTGCTGATTTTCGTCCCACAAATAGCCGCATTTGGTCGCGAGCACGACTTGATCCCGATCGCTCTCCAGCGCTTTTCCGATCAGCTCCTCGGCATGCCCCAACCCGTAGACCGGTGCAGTGTCAAAAAAGGTCACCCCCGCATCCAAGGCAATGCGAACGCTCTCCATCGACTGATGATCATCCTGGTCTCCCCAGGACATCTCCCAGTTGCCTCCACCGATCGCCCATGAGCCAAAGCCGATCACAGAGATTTCCGGTCCGTTTTTACCCAGCTTCCGATATTTCATGTGTTTGCTCTCCCATCCTTTGCACACAGGCTTGTCCATTCCTTCACGTTGAAAAAACATGCATCTGTTGGCAACTGCTCGCAGATGCATGCTTACGTCGGCAAAGTATCCGTCATCAGCTTTAAAAGAAAGAACAGGGCGATCCCTGCAACGGCTACCACCCACCAGAGCGGCTTGCTGTCTGCCTTCCCTGTCTTGTATATGCCGATCAGCTTCCAGGTGCCCACGGCCACACAGAGGAGACTGATCAGGAGCAGGACTGTCCCCATGATCTCCCTCCTTTCCCTCCTCCTAGCTATATGGGAGGGAAAGAAAAAAAATCACTCTTTTGGCCCGTCCTTTTTCCCTAGGCGACCCAATACCGCGCGGCCGCGCTGCTTGATGGACTCATCTTTTAGCGTCAGCTCGCGTTTTTTCATCATGCCGTTCTTCGATGTGTCCGGGCGGTCGTTTGGCTGATCCTTGCGCATTAGCTGTACTTTCCTTTGCCCTTTTTCTCGTATTCCTCGAGCAGCTCGCCAAAGCTCTTGTTCTTTTCACGCTCTTCCTGCTCGCGGCGTTTTTTCTCCGCAGCCTCCTGCGCCTGTCGTTCACTTTCTGCCTTCATATCTTTTTCCAGCTGCTTTAATTTGCCAAGGGCATCTGCATTCAGCATCTCTTTCAGATTCAGCCCATTTTTTGCTTCTGTTGCCGTTGCCGCCTCTTGAGACGGACGCTGCGGCTTGCGTTGCTGTTTCTTCGCCATCCTTCTTCCAACCCTTTCCACTCGCGGATTAATCCCCTCATTCATTCGCCCGTCTTCGGTCATACTATCTACGTCAAGACGCTGTTCACTCAACCAAAAGAGGAGGACCTGACATGGTGCGAAACAAGGCAAAGGACTTTGGGAAAACCGCTGAAATTCGTGGGCCAAAAGCCCAATCTGAAGCTGTCCGATCTGACGGCTCCATTAATAGTGAACCACAAGAGCGGTTAAAAGAAAACCGTTGAGACTGCCCGCAATCTGAAAACCGCCGATCCTACTGGACCCGGCGGTTTTTCCTCGTCTGGCTCTGTTCCCTTGCTTTACGGATAGCCCGCTCCTGCTTGATCAGTGTGAGCTTGTCGGCAAACTGAAATTGGCAGCCTTTTTTCCACAGTCTTTTTGCCAAATCCCGTTCCATCTCGATTCGCGCAAGCTCCTTGCATCCCCCTGCCTGCAGGAAGGTGGAACGAAGAGACGATACATGCTGTGTCTGAAACAGCGTCCAAGGCGATCGGTGATGGGCCAGCCTCGGTCCGTATTTTTGCCGAATGGCTTGACGCCTCTCTGCATCCGGACAAGGCAATCCGATGTGAAAGAGCTGCCCACCTGCGATCTGGCTCTCCTCCAGCAATGGGACGGTCGCGTTGTGGGTATGCGGACGCTTGATATGTGGATACTGTTCCAGCCATTCCCTGCACTCCTGCTGCTGGATGGGGCTGAAATCGGGTTCGTATACGGAGTAAATGCGCCTGGTTCCCAGACCCAGCAGAACCAGCTCACCTGCATGCTCGTGGGCCTGC
Organism: Brevibacillus centrosporus; assembly: GCF_003710815.1. Lineage (GTDB taxonomy): Bacteria > Bacillota > Bacilli > Brevibacillales > Brevibacillaceae > Brevibacillus > Brevibacillus centrosporus. The sequence goes on along the minus strand of NZ_RHHP01000038.1, from coordinate 88,101 downwards.
TGATGGACCCCGATGAACTCACGCGGAACGATCATGTTGCAGGATAAAAGGATCACCACTTCCCCGCTCGCCTTCGCAAGACCTGTATTCAACAAGTAGTAGTATGGCATTCTTTTGCGAAAACGGATGATCTGCAACGGATAGTGAGCATGAAAGCGCTCGATCCTATCTGCGAGTCCGTCACAGGATGCGTTGTCGATCACGATCACTTCATATTCATCGAAGTCCGTGAATTGCAAATTCAGACTGAACAAGGTGTACAGGAGCTGATCGGCTGCATTTCTAACCGGAATGACGACACTCGTAAGCATCGGATCTCCCCCTTTTTATAGCGTATGCGAAAAGTCCAAAGATGGGCTGGGCGCACAGGTATAAGAGGAATGATCTTGATGCATCTTAAGGAGGAAAGCCTCAAAGGAGGTCCTACAGATGAACAAGGACAAGCGGGATAACAAGGAAACGAAAGATATCGCTATCGACGGTACACTGCCGCATCAAATCAGCGCTCCTGACTTCAAGAACTCGACTCGCTCCATTCAAAAGCCGTTCGTCAACGAGTTTGGCGTCGTCATCGGGGACAGCCTTTACGATTCGCAGGAATCGCCCATCAACAACTGGAGCACCGAGACAGATCCTTCTGTCATGGCAGGCGATCAATGGGTTCACCCTACGAACGACATTGGCTGGAATTCGTACGAAAATCGAGAGATGCTGGAGGACAAGCCATTTGTAGGAGCTCGTTTTTCTCACCCTACTCATGACGTGAGCAAGGGCAAAGACTAAAGCTTCCTTTTATTTGCAAAGCCCATTTGGCGAGAACGACTTCGCCGGATGGGCTATTCGTTTGTGGTACAATATGGCGTGAATGAGAGGAGAGGAATTTACCCATGAGTATCCCATTACATATCGAACCCGCTTTCGCTCTCGCCTATAAACGCTACGCTGAATTTCAAGCGGGAGACGTCCTGCGCTTGTACGTTCGGACGAGCGGTCCCGGCACGGGCGGTTTATTCTACGCTATTGAAAAAGATACCGTCTTGCCAGACGATGCCGTTTTTGAGGTCGAGGGACTGCGCTTCGTCATCCGCCCTACTGACTTCTGGTATTTTGACGGCGGACAGTTCACCTACAACCCCGCCTTTGGAGAATACGGCTTTGCCTTTTCCAATCCTCGGCTGGAAGACTGACACCTTGTAAGAAGAATCCAACCTCAAAGCACACACATCCAGAAACTTTTTTTCGAGATAGTCGTATAGTTCAGTGACTGTGATGACGTATGGGAGGGACCTTGAATGAAAAAAAGCCGTTCGGTCCTCTTGGCCATCGGCGCCTTTTTGCTTACCAACTTAAAATGGCTGCTCGGCATCTTAAAATTTTCCAAATTCGGCACTACCCTGCTATCGATGATTGTCAGTCTGTGGTTTTATGCCGTTTTCTACGGCTGGAAGTTCGCCGCGGCTCTCGTGTACCTGATTTTTGTCCATGAAATGGGCCATGTGCTTGCAGCCAAACGAAAAGGCATCGCGACCTCTCCTGCCGTCTTCATCCCGTTCGCGGGTGCTTTCATCTCCATGAAGGACACGCCAAGGAATGCGAGTACAGAAGCATACCTCGCCTACGGGGGACCGCTGGCAGGCATGATCGCCTTTTTACCCGCTCTGCCGCTTTACTGGTGGACGCAGGATCCGTTTTGGGCTTTGGTCATTTATCTGGGTGCCTTGCTCAACTTGTTCAACCTGATGCCTATTTCCCCGCTGGATGGTGGGCGCATCGTCTCTGTATTATCGACCAAGATCTGGCTGATTGGTCTGATCGGTTTGGGAGCCATGCTATTTGCCAATCCGGGACCGCTGATGGTCTTCATTTTTATCATTGGCCTCATCACCTGGTGGAGCCGGCTGCGTGAGAGCTATCAGCACCAGGTGCTGCAGTATGAACGGGGAAGCCTGCTCGCCTTTCTCGACGAAATCACGAGATGGCCCCAGCTGGAGTCTTCGTGGAATAAGCGTGTCGAGCTTGGAGAAGAAGTTGCCTTGCTCGATCGATCAGTGCCGCCCAAAGGCTTTCTCATCCCTTTTTTACAGGACGAAAAACGCCTCAAGCGCGACCGCCTGCGCCTGGATCGGGTTTATGCTCATCGGAAGTGGGATTTGTTTAAACAATGGGAACGTGAACCGGTTGCGTTTCTCGACAGCGATCCCTTCCGGCCAGCCCCATCTGCGATCTTGAAAGAAGCGGAGCAGACGGCGATGCAGCGTCTGACAGAAGTCGAGGAACAAATGCACCGCCTAACAACGTATTATACGGCACCGGCATCCACGAAATGGAAAGTATTGATTGCCTATCTCGCTCTGGCAGCTGTTCTTTCCGGCTTCTACATGTATGCGCAGCACCTGCTGCCCCGGTGATCCAGGAAGCTACAAACGTCCGGGAGAAAAGCAACCGGACGTTTGACCATCTATGACCTTCTAAGAGGTCAAAAACGTGCGATACGGTTATCTGACTGATGCTCTTCACAACCAGCAAGGCTGTAGCGCCTACTACGGAGATTTATCGGCTTTGTCGGACTTTCCTTTTCTCTGTAAAATGAGAAGTGTACACTCAGACCAAATTCCAAAACCTGCGCTTGGGAGTGAGCAGACGCCGCGTCTTTCATCCCGTAGCGTAATACAAATCCAGAGAGGATGACTTTTTACTTGGATAGCGTTCCGATAGTGCTCAACCTACTGCTTGTTGTTTTTCTCGTTTTTCTGAACGGCTTTTTCGTAGCCGCCGAGTTTGCTCTCGTGAAGGTGCGCCAAACGCGCCTGACCCAAATGGTCAATGAAGGGAACAAACGAGCAGCCTTCGCCCAAAAAGTAACCCAAAAGCTGGACGGATACTTGTCTGCCTGTCAGGTAGGTATTACGCTTGCCTCGCTGGGTCTTGGTTGGGTCGGGGAACCGGCTATTGCCCACATGATTGTGGAACCACTCCTGGGCTCTACAGGACTTCCGGATTATGCGATTTCTGCCATTTCGTTTGGTGTCGCATTCGCGATTATCACGTTCTTGCACATCGTACTCGGAGAGCTGGCACCAAAATCACTGGCTATTCAGAAAGCAGAAGCAACTTCGCTGTGGGTTGCCGCGCCATTAATGTTCTTCTATAAATTGCTCTACCCGGCTATCTGGTTCTTGAACGGGACAGCCAACGCGCTCATGAAACGTCTAGGTATGGAACCTATTTCCGAGCATGAAGCCGCACATACGGAAGAAGAAATTCGCATTCTCGTAAACCAAAGCCATCAAAGCGGACATATCGACCAAACCGAGCTGTCACTGGTGGAACACGTATTTGATTTCTCTGAAACCTTGGCACGGGAGACGATGATCCCCCGTATCGACATGGTTTGCTTGTATACCTCGAATACGTTTGAGGAAAATCTCGAGATCATCCGTACACAGCGTCATACGCGATTCCCTGTAGCAGACGAGGACAAAGACAATATCATCGGCTTTGTCCACGCCACGGACTTTTATCTGTCCGCTCTCCAAGATGGATATGCCGATTTGGCGAAGCTGCTCCGTCCTGTATTGACGGTTCCCGAAACGATGGAAATCAGCACCGTATTGCGCCTCATGCAGAAAAAACGTTCGCAGCTTGCGATCGTCATCGATGAATACGGCGGTACTGCTGGTCTGGTCACCATGGAAGACATCCTGGAAGAAATCGTCGGCGACATCCAAGACGAGTTTGACGAAGAGCGCCCTGAAATCGAAAAAGTGGAAAACGGACTGTCTGTCTCCGGTATGCTGACCCTCGCAGACCTGAACGATCACATCCCGTTTGATCTCGAATCCGAGGATGTGGACACGATCGGTGGCTGGTTGTACAGCCAGCTGGAAGAAGAGATTGCCGTCGGTGCTTTTGTCGAGTGGGAGAATTACTTGTTCACCGTCAAACAGATGGATAATCACCGTGTGACCCGCGTTTTGATCACGGAGCTGCCTGTGCAAAATACGGAAGCTTCCGAAGAGTTGCAGACTGTCTCCTAACCGAGTCCTTACAAACGCAACGCCCCCTTCCAGCCATGATGGCTTTGGAAGGGGGCTTTTTTGGTACAGTAACAATCTCTATTGATTCTAGGTTCCCTCGACCGCTTTTCGCGGCTCCCAGTCTCGGACGCCATTGTCCTCGAGTATTCCCATCGTTACATCGCTGATATCGGGATCGGTGAGCACGCTGTCACGAATGCGGTATTTGATGTCGTCCGCCACGGAAAGCATCAAGCCTGAACGCAGCTCGACATAGCATTCGACGTGGTAGAAGCGACCTTCCTGAACGATGCGCAGCTTGTTGATGTCCGTCACGTCTGGATCAGCCAGTATGATCTTGGCGACGCGATCCTCCACCTCTTTTGGCGCTGCTACTCCGATCAGACCTACCATGTTATCGTAGCCCACTTTGAAAGCAACGCCGATCATCAATACCCCGATCAGCATGGTGGCGATTCCGTCGAAAAGGGTAATGGTAGAGACCTGACTGACGATGACGGCGATGAGAGCGAGCAGAGCGCCTGTAGTGGCAACGATGTCTTCGTAAAAGACGAGGCGCGTCGGCGGTGCAGCGCGTCCTACGTTTCGAAAAGCAGCAGGAATGATCGCCATTCCAGTCGCCTCCGCACGAGTCTCGTGTACGATTTCTTTCATGGCTTTCACCAAGACATAGCCATCTACGACGATCGCCAGAAGCAAAATCCAAAAGTTGATCCAGAAGTGCGTAGCGTGAGCAGGTTCTTTGATGAGGTGCCAGCCTTCTGTAATGGTCTCGTACGCCATTACGGTCACGACGATCACCGCGATCATGCAAAAGAGATTGATCACACGCCCAAACCCGGTAGGAAAGCGCGGTGTCGGCTTTTTCTCGGCCAGTACGCTCCCGAAGAAAACGAAGCCTTGGTTCACCGCATCCGCGACCGAGTGCATGGCAGATGCAAACATGGCTCCGCTGCCGCTGTAGGCAGCTGCCATTCCCTTTACGATGGCCAGCCCTGTATTGCCCAAGGCTGCCGTGGCCGAAGACATGTTGCCCTTTTTTAACGTTTCCCAAAGAGTGCCCATCCTGCTATGTATCCTCCTCGTAAGTGATGCGCATTTTATTTATTATACTATTCCCAAGGAGAGCACAGATGGGGCTTTTTACTGAAAAGGAAAATATTTGATAGTGGGACAAGCGTAATGCTTCTGCCTGCCCCTTAGTTACCATGACACTGTTATTTTAAGCAATGAGTTTAAGCCCTGCGACAGATACGATCACCAGAGCAATGCAAGTGATGCGCAGCTTGTCTTTTGGCTCACCGTACACCAGCATGCCTACCAAAGCGCTGCCGACCGTACCGATTCCCGTCCATACAGCATAGGCTGTCCCCATCGCGATTTCCTTCATCGCAAACGACAGCAGGATAAAGCTCAATGCAAATCCTCCAACCAGCACCAGATAGGAACGCAAGGAAGGCTTTTGGTTGACCTGTGTAATCCCCATGACGCCAACGACTTCAAAACAACCTGCCAATATCAAGGCTACCCAACTCATGCAGCTTCCCCTTCCTTTCGTGGATGATCATCATGCTCATGCGTCACCAATTTCAGGCCGATAATCCCGACCAGAAGTAGCGCAATCAATCCGATCTTGGCCCAGCTGAACGGCTCACCGAACACGACCATTTCACTGATGACGGTACCTGCCGTCCCTAGCCCGACGAACACGGCGTAGACCGTACTGGTCGGCAGCCTTTTCCCCGAGTAGACAAGTACCCCAAAGCTGACTAGAATCGCAACCGCTGTAAGCGCCCATTCCAAAACGCTATCCGCATGCTTGAGTCCCGCAACCCACCCGACCTCAAACACGGCAGCGACGATCACGAGCATCCAGTTTTTACTCATCACACAAACTCCCCTCTCTTTTTCGTATCATTCCCCTTCCCGGCGGGAGCAACGAATGAATGTCGTTGCTTTTTTCCACGCAAAAAAAGCCGCGGTCGAATACCATCTTGATATTCTCCCGGGCTTTTATCCCTCCGTGTACACGGCCACGCCGTGGGTTTTCTCTCGGTCCAGGCCGGACTTTTGCTATCCGCGGAACCCTAGAAAACTCTGGGTATGAAATTTAGGTTTGGTTTCTGAATTCCCTATACTTTATCACAAAAGGATTTTGACCTCAATGGATTTTGCTGGCCCTGACACTTAGAAAAAGGACAGACCGATGGCGAAAATAACACCGGATACGAGCAGAGTCGTAACGCAGTACCCCATGATGTCACGCACTCCCAAGCCCGCAATAGCAAGCGCTGGCAAGGCCCAGAACGGCTGAGCCATGTTCATCCACGCTTCCCCGTAGGCGATCGCCATGGCCGCAATCCCCGAGTCCACGCCAAGCTGCTGTGCGGCCGGCATGATGAATGGACCTTGCACGACCCAGTGACCTCCGCCGGATGGAACGAAGAAGTTTACGAAGCCAGAGCTGAGGAACGCCAGGAACGGGAACGTCTCAGGAGTCGAAATCGAGATAAAGGCGTTTGTCATCATGCCGCCCAATCCAGACTGCTCCATCATGCCTTGAATCCCTGCGTAGAACGGGAACTGAATCAAGATACCTGCAGTCCCTTTTGCTGCGTTACCCACTGCTTTCATGTAAGAGAGCGGCGTTCCGTGGAGGAGTAAGCCCGCGATGAAGAAGAGCAGGTTGACCGTGTTGATATCTACTTTGAAGCCTTTGTTGGCAAAATAATAAATCAAATAGGAGAAGCCCAATACACAAATGATATAAGTCAAAATCCGGCTGTTTTCCATGACCGTTGCAAATGTTTTCTCAGTCGGAGCAGCTTCAGCAGTCGCTGCTACTTCCTCTTTTGCAAACAGCTGTGGATCGATTTCAACGACTTCTTTACCCGTCGGCATCATCAAACGCGTCATGATTGGCAGGGCAATCAACAGGGCAATGGTAATGAACAGGTTGTATCCGGTGAAGATCGTATCCGTAAGCGGAATCAGCCCGGCTGTTTTTTCCAGAGGGTTACCCGGCGTTGCCGCTGTCAGCGGGACAGAGCCTGAGAGACCGCCATGCCAGGTCAAAAAGCCGATGTACGCACAGGCGATCAAAAAGCGATAGTCGGAGCCAGGTACGCGTTTGGCAACCTCTTTCGCAAACAAGGCGCCTACAATCAGACCAAAGCCCCAGTTGAGCAGACAGGCGATAGCCGAACCAAGCGTGACCAGAATGACGCCTTGGACTGGAGTTTTTGCAATGCTCGCGAGACGAGTCAGGCTGCGGCTTACGAGCGGCGAGCTGGCGAGCGCATGACCTGTCACCAATACCAGAGCCATTTGCATCGCGAAAGCCAGCAGATTCCAGAAGCCGTTCCCCCAGAACTGCACCATTTGAATCGGACCGTGATCGGTAAACACAAGACCGCATACAAACAAGATAATCGTCAAAATGAGGGCAAAGACAAATGGATCTGGCAAAAACTTTTGCACCAAAGTCGAGAAAAAACGTGACAACGCTTTCATAAATGACCTCCTTGCTTGCATTCTGAGCTATGTACCCTCTCCTCTCTATTCAAGAATCGTACCAACTGGTATCCGCTCGATCCATCGCGCTATTCCTGGACTCATTTCGTAACCCAAAGCAAAAAAGTGTGTAAAAAGTAAACCCTCCGTCTACTTTTTACACACCTCCCTCTTATTCTTCCGACACGTCTATTGCGTACATGTCCATTTTGTATAAAAGCGCGCTGCGTGATATTCCAAGCCGCTTTGCCGTTCTCAGCCTGTTGCCTTTTTCCCGTTGTAGGGCACGGGTAATTGCTTCCTTTTCCACTTCTGAAATGATGTCCTTCATCGTCCGATCCTCAAATTGAAGGCCCCGTCTTTCCTTTGCCTCATGGGACGCTTTCCTGGTTTCCTCTAGCTGCAACTGAACATGCTCGGGAAGAATGGCTGGCCCACTCGCTAGCACAACGGCCCGCTCGATCGTATTCTCCAGCTGTCTCACATTTCCCGGCCAGTGATACGCGTTCAAAAGCTCGACAGCTGCCGGAGACAAATAGCAGCCCTCCTTGCCAGTTTCACGCCCAAACTTGGTTAAGAAATGGCGAATGAGCAGGGGAATATCGTCTTTTCGCTCCCGAAGAGGCGGCATCTGAATCGGGACGACATTCAGACGGTAGTACAAGTCCTCGCGAAAAAGCTCCAGACGGATTCTCTCCTGCAAATCGCGATTGGTGGCGGCGATGATGCGCACATCGATCGGGATCGGCTCAACGCCCCCGAGCCTGACCAATGTCCTCTCCTGCAAAACACGCAGCAGCTTAACCTGCAGAGATGGTGTGAGTTCCCCTACCTCATCGAGAAACAATGTCCCTCCGTTTGCTGCTTCAAACAATCCTGGCTTGCGTGCGACAGCTCCTGTAAAGGCTCCCCGCTCATACCCGAACAATTCGCTTTCCAGCAGCTTCTCCGGAATCGCTCCACAGTTGACAGGAATCAGAGGCTGATCGGCTCGCGGGCTGTTGCTGTGAATCGCCCTCGCAATCAGTTCCTTCCCCGTCCCGCTCTCCCCCTGGATCAAGACGGTCGCTCTGGTCATGCTCACTTTTCCGACCAGCTTGTACACTTCCTGCATGGCGGGGCTCAGCCCCACTAAGTACCCTGGGCAATCCGTCTGTTCCTCCTGCGAAGGGCGCATGGTTCCCTCTTCGTCCCCTGTTTCTGGCTTCAGCGCTTTTGCCACCACCTGCTTGACCTGCGTGAGATCGAACGGCTTTTGTACATAATCGTAAGCACCCAAGCGCATGGCTTCCATCACATCATTTGCAGAGCCGTAAGCAGTCATCATAATGACGCTGGGCTGGGCTGATTTTGCCTGCTTAAGACGGCGGAGTGTCTCCATCCCGTCCATTTCCGGCATGCGAAGGTCCAGCAGCATGACATCCGGCTCGTACTGTCCTATCTGTTCCAGAGCCTCTGCGCCGCTCGCTGCCTCTTTTGTATCGTAGCCTGCCTTGCGCAAGCTCGTAGACAATGCTTTGCGCACATTGACTTCATCATCGACTAATAGAATGCGTCTTTTCATCTCTCTGCCTCCTCCCATCTCCCTGGCAGCGCCACTGTAAACCGGACGCCATTTGCTACATTTTGGGCAGTGATATGTCCTCCGTAGGCATGCACGATTCGCTGGGAAATCGCCAGTCCCAGCCCCGTTCCAGACGGCTTCGTCGTGTAAAACGGCTCAAATACGGAGAGCAAATGCTCTTCGGCAATGGGTTGACCGTCATTAGTCACATGGATACATGCCTGATTGCCATCCTTTTCCGTTTGGATTTGGATAACCCCCCCATGTGGCATCGCCTGGATCGCGTTGATCAAAATGTTTAAGAAGACCTGCTTCAGCAAATCTGGCGATGCGAGAACAAATGGCGCATGATCCCCGAAGCATCTCTCCACCTGAATGCCTTTGCCGGCCGCACTTCGCTCCATCAGCAGCACAGTTTGATTGATCACATCCCACAGATGGATGGGGACATGAGCCTCCTCATCGGGGCGGGAAAAGAGCAGCAGCTCGTCCGCAAAGCGGTTCAGCCTCTCCACTTCCTCCACGATGATTTCCGTGTACTCCCGACAGCCATGCTCCTCTGGCAAATCTTCTTCAATGATTTGCGCGAAAGCCTTTATCGAGGTAAGGGGGTTTCGTACCTCGTGGGCAATACTCGCTGCCCATTCCCCGATAACCGCTAGACGCTCTGCCTGTGCCAATCGCAGCTCCATCCGTTTCCATTCCGTTCGTTCGTCGAGCACGACAATGACCCCAAGCACTTGATCAGTCGGGCTCACCCAGATCGATGTCCCCACTTTCACATAACGATGCCCCCGCTCAGGATGCTTGTACTCCCATTCGGCATCGCGGATCGTCCTGCCATGCACCAGCGTTTCTGTCAGCAAGCCGACGAACTCCTCGCTTTCCGCAAACACTTCCGTATGCGCTTTGCCCATGACCTGCTCTGCGGATCGTCCCGTTATTTTGGCTGCCGCCTCGTTCCAGGACGTGATTCTCCCCTGATCGTCCAAAGCCAGTACACCGCTATCCATGCTCTGCATGATGGTTTCCGTACGGGTCCGGCTCGCCTGAAGCTCGCCTGCCATCCTGTTGATCGCCTCAGATATTTCTCCTGGTTCTCCAGCCAAACGTCTCATGCGATGCGACAGATCCAGACTGATGGTTTTCAGCCCTGCCTTGATCTCCTCCAGAAGGGCTTCCAGTCTGTGCACCATCAGGCCGCTGACTAAAGCTGCTATCAAGCAGCCGACACCCGAGATGGCGAAAATGCTCCTGCGCATCCCTGCCAGCTGTACATCGATATTGCTCATCAGCTCATTTGCCCAAGTATAACCGATCATCTTGCCGTTTCGATTCAGCGGGTACATGGCATTCATGATGTTGCCCCTGACCTGCTCTCCGATCGCGATCTCCGGTTTTCCGCTTTCCATGACCAACCGTCCGAAATGCTCGGGTGAAATCGACTCACCCACGTGAAACTTCATTTCCTGACTCGGCCCGTATGTTACAATCGCATCCAGGTCGGCGGCATAATAACCGACACCGATACCCGGATGCTCGTCAGCAATCCGATCTGTAAGCGGTTGCAGAGCTTGGTTCAAATACTCAATTTTCTGCTCCCGAGTCGCCTCCTGCACCCCAAGCCTTTTGGTCAGGTCGTCATAATCTTTTGGCAACGCAAAATCCAGCTGCTGTGTGATCGCGATCAGCTTTTGTTTTTTTTCCTCGAGCAAAGCCTGCTCGGCCGCATGAAGAAGCACAAGCCCTGTGATCAAAATGGGCAGGATCGTCACGGCTACAACAGAGGCTATCAGGCGAATCCGATAAAAATAAGCTTTCAACATGCATACCTCGCTCTACGTTTCCTCTTCTATGTTATTCTAACATATAGAATCCATCTCATATTGCTTTCGAAAAGGAGCATACCCATGACACATGTTCTGTTTGTCTGCCTGGGGAATATTTGCCGCTCCCCGATGGCAGAAGCCGTCTTTCGTCATCTCGTCGAACAGCGAGGGCTGTCCGCTCAGATCGCTATCGATTCATGCGGCATCGGCGACTGGCATGCTGGAGAGCGCCCTCATACCGGTACGCAGAAAATTTTGCGTGAAAAGGGAATCGCCCACGACACCTTGCGCGCCCGGCAAATTACTTCGGATGATTTTGCGACCTACGATTACATCGTTTGCATGGACGAGGAAAACCTGTCTGCTCTAAAGCGTTTGGCGCCTGCTGGCAAGAAGGTGTACAGGCTGCTGGACTTCGCGACCGCTGCCAAGGAGCAAAACGTTGAGGACCCGTACTACACCGGGCGTTTCGGCTACGTCTACGATCTGGTCGAGGACGGCTGTCAAGGATTGCTGGCACATATTTTGAAAGAAGGGAAGTAGCCCGTTCGTTTGGACGGCACGCCTTTGTCCATGAAAAGAAGGGATAGCCGCTAGATGGGCTATCCCTTTTGTTATTTGCTCCCTATGAGACCGCCAGCGTAGTCTGCTCGGTCTGTTCCCGCAGCCATTTTACTGTGCTGTCGATCAAGCGCTGATAACCTGCCGTCGAAAAGGTATGGTCTGCACCGATGACGACCTCCGTCTCGCAGCGTCCCCGTCTGCGCAAGCGCAGCTCCCGTTCGTAATGGAACATCGCATCGACTGAAATAACATCATCCCGGTTTCCGTGCAGGAGTAGAGCATCTCCTTCAAATTGCTTGGCTTGGCGCAAAGGGAGCACCCCGTTCAGCGATTGGAAAAAGCGATCTTGCAGCAGGTAGCCGTGATGATCTGTTCTTCCGGTCAGCAGTGCCTCCTGATAGCCCCTCTCCCCCACAATCCGTACGATGTCGTCATACGGACGGGCAACTGCCGCCCAGAGAACGAGGGAGTGGATTCGTTTATCCGTACTGGCGGTAAGCATGGAAACGGCACCACCAAGGCTATGGCCAATGAGGCTGACACGCTCAGGATCGATGCTATCCAGCTGGAAGGCAAAGTCGAGCACATCCCGTGTCTGGCTGAGCAGGACGTCCAGTCCGCCTGCACCGTAGTCCCCGCTGCTTTCCCCGCACCCACCGTAGTCAAAGCGCAAGACGGCAAAGCCATTGGCGGTCAGCTCTCTGGCAGCTTTGACAAACAGGCGATCGACTCCGATTCGACTGCCGATAAAGCCGTGGCAGATGATGACAAGGGGAAACTTTTCACCTGACTGGCTGGGCTCATGCAGAGTTGCCGTTAACGAGATGTCTCCGCTTGGGATTTGAAAAGTCCGTTCCATTAAACTCACCTCATTTATTTTCAGTATTCCGAGTAGTTTACTTTGTTATAATTTATTATGCGGGTTTTCAGAGCTGTTGTCAATAAATATGGCGGGTCGGAATCATTCATCTCGGGGAAAAAGCCCCACCAAGATACATTTTAGGGATCACGATTCGGGAGCAGACGCTGCCTAGCTCCACCTCGATCTTATGTACAGCACAATACTTACTGTTGATTCGACTATGCTCGTAAACTTTGATGATAGAGGAGAATTTGGAGATCACCTCTACATCTGTAAAAAGGAATTAATCCACGATGAGATCAATAGTAGGTGCAACTCGCGGGGGTGTTAATGCTCGCAAGGGAGCAGTTCCTCTGCGGGCAAAATCTGGTTTCGTAGAAGTTGTGATCCTTCCCAATCGAGCCTCCCCATAAGACGTTCATCCTGGGGAGTTTATTCCCTTTCCTCTATCAGGTAAACCCGCACCCACTCATGAAAAAACAAAAAACAGCTGTCATCTCGCACGACAGCTGTTTTTCTCAAGCCATATTTCTCCGACCCTTTCCTTAGGCCATTGCATTTACTTGTTTCACAAACTCCTTCATCAGCACGGGGAGGTCGTTCCAGGCATGCCCGGAGATGAGGTTACGGTCCACGTGGAAGCGCTTCTCGATATACTTCGCTCCAGCAGCCTCTACCTCTGGGCGGCATGCGAAGTAGGCGGTCATCTCACGCCCACGGATATCGTCAGCGATTACCGTCAGGGCAACACTGGCATGGCACAGGATCATGATTGGTTTGTCCTGTTGGAAGAAGTGGCTTGCGATTCGTCCAAAATCTTTGTGCAGGCGGATGTGCTCGGGAGCTCGTCCACCTGGAATGATCAGGGCATCGTACCCGCTCGGATCAATCTCGTCAAAGGACGCATGGGCTTCGAGCTGATACCCGCGTTTCTCTGTGAAGGTCTGCCAGTCTTCAAAGTCATGCACCACGGTATGCAGCACTTTCGCATCAGTCGGGGATGCGATCGTCACTTCGAATCCTTCCTCCAGAGATCGGTAATACGGGTAATAGGCTTCCAGAGCTTCAACGGCATCGCCGGTTAGAATCAGTACTTTTTTAGACATGAGGTCCTCTCTCCTTTACAATAAAACCTAGGTGTATCTGACAAGGATGATTATACGCAGGATCAGCACCTAACGTAAGAATGCACTTTTTTGTGCGGAGGTTACCAATAAGGTACTATTGGCAAATGCCATTAAGGAGAGTCACTTATGTCCGATATTCGTAAGGAAACACTGGAAAAAATACAAAACGGTGACTTTAACTGCTCGAAGGAACTGACTTTGTCCATGTTCAGCGGAAAATGGAAAGTCGTGATCCTCTGGCATCTGGGTGTGGAAGGCCCCCATCGCTTTAGCCAGCTACAACGGCTATTTCCCCGAATTACTCATAAGATGCTGACCAGCCAGCTAAAAGAGCTAATCGAGGACGGTATCGTGCATCGAGAAGTCTATCCGGAGGTTCCCCCTCGTGTCGAGTATTCCATGACGGAGCTGGGGATGACTCTTTTGCCGATCATCGAAATGATGTATGAGTGGGGCGAAAAACGGATGGAACAACTAAAGCTCGGCGTCGAATCAATGGAAAAATGAAAGAGGATAGCACCCCTTGTGCTATCCTTCTTTTTACGGATTTATTGTATTTTTCGGCGGTGCCGCCAGATCGCGCAGGATCGCGACCTCTACCCGTCTGTTTTTGGCACGTCCATCAGCGGTAGCGTTCGATGCTACAGGGTGGTATTCGCCCATGCCTGTCGCGCTGAACTTGGTCGGATCGAGATTTCTGTTTTCCAGCAGTACCTTGAGGAAGTTAACCGAACGCTTCGCACTCAAATCCCAGTTGGACGGGAAATCGGCCCGGTGGATCGGCACGTTGTCGGTATGTCCAGTGACGGTCACCTTTTTCGGATGCGGGACCAGCATGGACGCCATCTCCGCAGCGAGCTTTCTTGCTTCAGGCTTGAGATCGGCTTTACCTGAGTCAAACAACGCATTGTCGAGAATCGTGATGAGCAGCCCCTCTTCGGTCAGCTTGGTCTGCAGCTTGTCCTGCAGCTTGTTTTGCTCGATGTAGCCTTCCAGCTGCGTCTGCAGCTTTTTCAGATCCTCTGTCTCTTTGCGTACCGCTTCCTCCAGCTTCTTCTCTTCCTCGGTCTTTGGTTTTTCCGCTTCCTGTGCCCCTTTGTGGATGGTCTGCTGCGCCATGTTCGGGTCCAGTGGCACCGGACTCGGCTGATTCAGCACGCCCACCCCACCGTTCAAGGCAACGTTGAAGGATTTCACCAGCTGGTCAAACTTCTTCGCATCCATCTCACTGGAGGCAAACAATACAATAAACAAGGCAAGCAACAGGGTGAGCAGGTCAGCGTACGGAATCAGCCAAGTCTCGTCCATATGCTCTTCATGCTGAGCATGTCTCTTCGGTCGCTTAGCCATTTACCGCAGCTCCTTCCTCCTTCTTCTCTTCCTTCATCTCGGCACGCTCTCGGTACGGGATGTACACAAGCAGCTTCTGTTCAATCGCAGCCGGGGATACACCAGCCTGAATCGAAAGCAGACCTTCTACCATGATTCTCTTGATTTCAATCTCTTGCTTAGATTTGCGTTTCAGCTTGTTCGAGAAAGGATTCCACAAAACGTAGCCTGTAAAAATACCGAGCAGTGTCGCGACAAACGCAGCGGCAATGGAAATACCCAGCGCATCGATGTCACTCAGGTTACCAAGCGCCGCGATCAGGCCAACTACCGCACCCAATACCCCGAGTGTCGGCGCGTAGCTGCCCGCCTGGCTGAAAATCAGTGCACCCATCTGGTGACGCTCTTCAATTGCATGAATCTCTTCGTTCAACACATCGCGGACGAAATCCGGTTCGCCTCCATCGATGATCATCTTCATGCCGTTTCTCAGGAATGGATCTTCTATTTCATCGGACGTATTTTCAAGGGCCAACAATCCTTCACGGCGAGCGATCGACGCCCAGTTCATAAATTGGCCAATCAGTTCACGTTTGGCAGGGAGTTTTTGCTCTTTAAAAAGTACCTTGAAAAGGACGGGAACCTTTTTGACTTCCGACATGGGAAATGCGTTTAAAATAGCGGCAGCCGTACCCACCATGATGATCATGAATGCTGCTGGGTTTAATAATGAGGCGGGACTGGCGTGCTTCAAGATCATCCCGACAACTACTGCAACGATACCTAGTACTAAACCTAGCAAGGTCGATTTTTCCATCGTGACACTCCCTACTTCCATAATCGAAATCTATCTATATATGGTTTCGGTAATTTGCGGTCAAATTGTGAGGGGAACTTATGAAAAACGGAACTCTTTTTATCATCCGAACTGCTGAACCATCCCGATCATCACCAGCAACCCGATAATAAAGGAGAACGTGGCTGAGCGAGCATGTCCGTCTCCGTGGCTCTCCGGAATGAGCTCCTTGTAGACGATATACAGCATGGCTCCGGCAGCAAAGGAGAGTCCGTAGGGAACCAGCCCACCCACGACCGAAGTCAAATAATAGCCGATAAGAGCCGAAACGATCTCTACTGCACCGGTCATCGTCGCCAAAAGAAAAGCTTTGAGCCGGCTCACCTGCTGATTAATCAGAAATAGCGCGACCAGAAACCCTTCCGGCGCGTTCTGCAGTCCGATCGCAAAGGCGACCAAGCCACCCAGACCGGTTTGCTCACTGGAGTAGCTGACCCCAACTGACAGCCCTTCTGGAATGTTATGTAAAGTAATGGCCGACAAAATCAAGAGCGCCTGAGAGTCCATTGAAATATTTACTCTCGTATGCTCCAGATCTATATGCGGGATGAAGCTCTCCAAAACAGTCAGCGTCAGTGTCCCGGTGAGCACCCCCAGACAGATGACGATAATCGATCCGTTCTCCATCGCCTGTGGAATCAAGCTGAAGGTCGCGGCCGCCACCATGATGCCAGCCGTAAACGCGAGCAGAATATCACGCCAGCGATGCGTCACCGTTTTGAAAAACAGGATGGGCAGCGCCCCTGCTCCTGTCGCCATTGCCGATAGAAAACTCCCTATCAAAAGTTGCTCCATATGGTACCTCCGCCTCGTATATACCCTTCTTTTGATCATACCACTATATAACCGTTGGAGGATATCTGCCAGCATGCAAAAACGCCACTTCACATGGCGTTTCCTACTCTTATTCTATGTCTCGGACCGATAAGTTTTCCCTTTTTCTTCCCCGAGGCCAAAATAATGGCGAAAATTATAAATGAGCGGATTCCAAGCCTTGGGATCTACGTAGCGGTCACCGATGGCGATTCGCTCATCAGCGTGCACCTGCACCACCTCTGTTTCTACGATGGCAAAGCTCTCTGCGTACTCTGGAATCCGAATGTGGCGAACCTCTGCCTCCAATTGAAGGGGACATTCGGCAATCCGCTCGGGACGTACCGACTTAGATGCTGCTCGGGTGAAGGATCCAGCGGCGAACTTATCCTTTTCATAGCGAAAGCCAATCTCCTCTTTGTACGCAGGTACCGGATTTTTTCCGGTCAACGATGCGAGTGCCTCGACCTGGCGCCACATTTCCGCATCAGGCAAATTAATGACGCACGCTGGCCGATCTTTCAAATTTTCCAAGCCCTGTGATCCCACCCCTAAGCCTAAAATAACGAATGAACCTAGTGCCCACGAGGAGGAAATAGGGCTGATGTTGGTAGAACCGTCTGCATTCTCCGTCGACAGCAGGACGACGGGTGCACCGTAGTACAAAATTTTCGGGTGGATGGTAATATGGCTGATCATTTCTGAGGTCTCCTTTGTGATGGAATGGCAACTGCTCCCTCATTCTATCCCGCCATTGCTTCCATCTCCATCGAAGTATGCCTGCTTTTTTCAGGGCAAGCATCTCGCTTTCCTCCCCGCCTTGTAAGATAATAGAAACAGACCAGATGAACGTATAAGTGATCAATGATTTTGGAGGGAGACGTATGGAAAATTACGAGGTCATCATAGTCGGTGCCGGATCAATGGGGATGGCTGCCGGATACTTTTTGGCAAAGCAAGGGGTCCGCACCCTTTTGCTAGACACCTACGATCCACCACACACGATGGGAAGCCATCACGGAGATACCCGGATCATCCGCCACGCTTACGGAGAAGGCAAGCAATACGTTCCACTCGCGTTGCGTGCCCAGCAGCTTTGGCAGGAGTTGGAGGCTGTATCGGGAACGAAGCTTTTTGAACAGACAGGCGTTCTGAGTGCCGGCCCGCTGGAGGATTCTTTTCTGCAGGAGATTCGCGAAAGCGCCGAGACGTACTCGCTTCCTCTGGAGGTCCTGCGTGCCTCTGAAGTCAATGAACGCTGGCCCGGCATCTCGCTGCCTGATCATTATTATGCGTGCCTGGAAACCTCCTCTGGTGTCCTGTATTCAGAAAAGTGCATCAGTGCGTATCGCGAGCAGGCGATTGCGGCAGGTGCTACCCTCTTGCCCCATACACCCGTGACCGCCATTCAACCAGATGGAGATGGCGTCATCGTCCACACAGAAGCACACACCTATCGCGCTGGTAAGCTGCTGCTCAGCGCAGGAGCCTGGAATCCAGCCCTGCTTGCTTCCCTTGACTTGTCTCTGCCGCTATCTCCTACGCGCAAGACGGTCGCCTGGTTCGGATCCGAGGAGGACTTGTACCGTGCTGATAAATTCCCTGCGTTTATTTTTAAGCTGGCCGACGAAACCTCCTACTACGGATTTCCAAGCATCGATCAGGCAGGGGTGAAAATTGGTCGACATGACGGCGGTGTAGAGATCGATCCGGATCGTCTGGAACGCACGTTTGGCGCCCTCCTATCTGATGAAGGTGACGTTCGCTCGTTTCTCGAGACGTACATGCCGCAAGCAGCCGGTGCATTGCGCCAGGGACGTGTCTGCATCTACACGATGACACCGGACGAGCATTTCATCATCGATCGTCATCCTGAGTACTCGCAGATCGTGATCGCTGCCGGCTTTTCCGGTCACGGCTTCAAATTTGCCAGCGCGGTAGGCGAGGCAGCCAGCGAGCTACTTACACAGGGCAAATCTACCCACGATCTGTCCATGTTTTCCCTCCAACGTTTTTAGAAAAGCATTTGAAAAAGCCTCGTTGCCCTATACGGCGCGAGGCTTTCTTTCGCAGACTACCCCCGCCAGCGCTGAGAACCAACTCGCGCCACGATGCGGGTATCGGCCAGTCTACCGTAGACGCCGGCAGTCCGATCGCTAAATCTCGACAAGTAAGCAAAGCCCGGACGCGTCGCCTGTTGAACGAGGTAGGCAGACTGATACGATCCTGGTCTTCTCTCTTCATTCAAAAAGTTGATCAGCATTCCGGCCGTCTTGATACCAGCCCCATGCCCGTAATACAGTCCTCTGCCCAAATCCACGACGTTTTCCCCTTGCCACCAGGGCTTAGCCGGGTTGTAGTCCGGATTGGCAAAATAGAGAATATCTCCCGGCAAAAACGTGTGGGTACTGGCTGTCCGCAGATCCAAATCCTGATCATAGCGCCAGTCGTAAAGCAAAATATCGGCAAACATCCGCTCGAAATCAGCTGTTCGGATCGACCGCAGTGTCGCATGGTACAAAATGATGACCATCGCGGTCGCACACTCGGTCGCGTACAATCTGCCATTTCGGAAGATGTCAATGATTCCCTGCGAAGGCAGTATTCCCTCGCGCAGCCGGAAGCCGCCCAGCTCTGTCCGGTGCCAATAATCCTCGTTGCAGCGCGAATCTACAAAAGTAGAAAAAGAGATTCCGCTATCATTCAGCGCTCTGGCCGATCTCACCAGATGATCCCGCATTTTCAGTTCAAATTGCAGCAGCTCAGGCGTCGGGTATTCAAAGGTTTCCGGACTTGCCGCCATTTTCTCGACGACTTCCGTTTGTACCCCGTTTAATCCCCAGCTTCTCACCAGCTCAGACGGGCTGACCTGTCTTCCCGCAATCAAAATCATGGGTATCCCCCTTCTCACACTCCATCATCCTTATGTCTATGCAAAAGTCTAGGTCCATGTGTGCTAGAGAAAAACCCCGCCTATTGAAAGGGCAGGGTTTGCGAGGTCTGTCTTTAGATTTCAGCCTGTGTCATGCCAGACTTTCTTTTCAAGGAAACATTCTTCAAACGGGAGAAGAGATAGCATCCGATGATGACGATGACACTCCCGAGCAGCTGGGTCGCAGTCATTCTCTCCCCTAGCAAGAGAAACGCCAGGATCGCGGTAAACACGGGGTTGAAGTTCAGGAACATCCCGGCTGCCGTCGCTCCCACCTTTTGCACGCCGACATTCCACATCACCATACTTACGACAGTCGCCAGTACACCTACGTAGAACAGAGACAGCCAGAAGGACCAGGTCGTATTTTGAACGGTGAAGGTCGACAGATTAAATGGCAGCATCAGAGCCACGCCGAAAACGCCGGAGTACAGCGTCGACATCAGAGGAGTCACTGTCTTCATCGCCCACCGCGCACAGACGGAGTAAATGCCCCACATCGCTACAGCTGCCAGCATCCACAAATCGCCTACATTAAAGTGAAGATTGGAAATATGCGACAAATCCCCTTTGCTCATGACCACCAGTACGCCACCAAAGGAAATGAACATCGCGACAATCTGGAGCGGTTTGATTTTATCCTTTACCAGTAAAAAGGAAAAGATGGCAATCGATACTGGATTCAGCGTAGATAACAGACCGACATTCGTCGCATTCGTTCTCTCCAGCGCCCAAAACATAAAAAGGTTGAACAACGCGACACCCGTTACCCCCATCAAAATCAGCGGGAGCACAGCCTGCTTGGTCGGCAAAATCCGCTTTTCGCGAAACCAGACCATCGGGATCAGAAAGACGACCGCGATCATCCAGCGTAAATCAGTCAGCGTCAGGGACGAAGCATGCCCGACCAAAAACTTCCCTACAACAAAGTTCCCTCCCCAAAGAAAGCTCGTGCACAGCAAGAGGGCGGCATAGATCGGTTTCATAAAGCCTCCTTGATGAATAAGTTCATAACTAGTCTGTCCCCTATCATACACCTTTCGCAGACGTTTGGGCGGGCGTAATCCTTTTTCCATGAAAATCAGTTCATCTCGGTTAAAATGATTAATCCAGTTTCTTTTGGATTTTCTCGGGTGTATCGGAGCGTGACAGCTGTATGCCTGCACGACGCCACAGGGCGACGACCTCCTCCCATTGCTCCAGAGAAAACGATCGGATGTTCATGACAACCTCATTCTTTCCCAATAAAAATTTATGCAAATATTTTTATAATTATACAATTTTCCCATAAGAAAAAGGGGCTGTTTTTGGCCCCCTTACATTCCCATCCACGTCAAAATTACCGGAAGCAGAATAAATGCCCATACCACGGTCATGACCGCGCCTGCGATGACGGCGAGCGTCGCGCTGCTGCCTTCCAGATCGCCCTGCTCCAGGGCTTTCGCCATTCCCAGCACATGCGCGCCCATGCCGTACATCAAGCCGATCGAAACCGGATGCCGCAGTCTCAGGTGCTTGATGAGGGTCGGTCCCCAGAATACGCCGGCAAAGCTCGTCAGCATCACGAACAGGGCCGTCAAAGACGGAATTCCCCCGATTGATTCCGACAGCCCCACCGCGATCGGCAAAGTGATCGAGCGCGGAATCACACTGATTGCCGCTTCTTTTCCCAAACCAAGCAGCATCGCGGTCGAAACGCCAGCCAGGATCGCGATCAATGCCCCAGTAGCCAAACTGCTCACGATCATCCGCCAATGGGACATCAGTATGCCCCAGTTGCGATAGAGAGGGATCGCAAAAGCAACTGTGACCACGCCAAGCATTTCACTTAAAAGCTCTGTGCCCGCCTGATATTCCTGAAAAGGGACTCCGCTCACGAGCAGCAAGACCATAATTCCTAAAGGGGCGACGATAGCCGGTGAAAAGAGCAAGATAGGCTTTTTTCGATTCAGCTGTTTGGCTGCCACAAAGAAAAGGATCGTGACGAGAATGCTACAAATTTTCCACAGAGTCACGCCGCTTCACCTCACCCAATTTGAACATCCGCTCAGCAATCACGCCTGTCGAAATCATCACCAGTGCTGACCCACTGACGACGATGATCAAAACGAGCAAGCCTTTCATGCCCAAAAGCCACGGATATTGCATGATCCCGGCGATGGCAGGTACGAAAAACAAAATCATCTGGGAAAACACCAAAGTCGCTCCTGCCTGTACCCAGCTCAACCGAATCCATCCGAGCTGCAAGCACAGAAACAGCATCCCCATACCGATCAGACTTCCTGGAATATGTAACGGCAAAACCATCGAAATCCATTTTCCTGCCCAGGCAAACACGTACAGCAGCAAAACCTGCGGCAGTGCTAAGAGCCATGATCTCATCCTGACCACCCCGACTTCTCATGTTGGTAGGTCCATTTTATCTGCTCTCTGCATTATTCGTACAATACATAAACATCATGAACTCTATTCCATTTGGTTATGGAGAAAGATGCTGCTCAGCAAAGGAGATGAACGCTCGTGCTGCGTGCGAAAGGTAGTGGTCCTTTCGAAAAATCAGTGCATACTGCCAGTCGATCTTCGGGGAAGAGATATTGATCGTCCGCAGCTCACTGTTGTTCAGGCGTCTCACAATCGAACGGGGAACGAGCGATATCCCGAGCTGCGTCGCCACCAGCTCCCCGACGAAATCCCATAGCGAGCTCATGTAAGCGACCTGCGGCTCAAAGCCTGCGCGCAGACATGCCTGCTTGACCACATCGTGAATGGCGTACTCTTCCGTAAACAAGATAAAGGCTTCCTCACGCAGCTCCGCCAGGCTGATTGACTCGCGTTCGGAGATCCAATGCTCCCGATGGACGATCGCGACCAAGTCTTCTGCCTGCAAGGGAACTGCATCGAACTTTTCCGTATCGGCAGGAAGAACGGTCAGACCTACATCAATGCTTCCCTGCTCTACGTGTACCTCCAGCAGCTTGGCGCTGTATTCCTTCATCTCGATATCGATGCCCGGATACTGCTTTTTAAACAGAGCGATGACATTCGGCAGTAAAAACGATCCTACCGTCGGCATCATGCCCATTTTGACACGTCCGCGCTCCATGTTGCGTATTTCTCCGATGGATAAGGCCAGACTGTCCATCAAGTGGAGCACCTTTGTCGCATGATCGTAGACCAGCTCCCCTGCATCTGTCAGCTCCATTTTTCGCTCGGACCGATCCAGCAGTACGACACCCAGCTCTTCCTCCAGAGCTTTCATCATTTTGCTGATGGAGGGCTGCGAGACGTGCAGGGTGTTGGCAGCCTTGGTAAAGCTTTTCTGTTTTGCCACTTCCACAAAGTACTGCAGTTGCCTGATGTCCATGAGATGCCCCCGTCGTGTCCTGTGCTGTGCGTGCGAAATTCTTCTTTCTACTAGCTTACCACAGGGCTGCAGCTGCCCGCGTACACCACAAAAAAAAGACCGCCATCGTGGCAGTCTTCCTTTTCCTGAGCCTGATCTTTCCCTATTTTACCGTCACGGAGACACTGACCATCTTTCCGTTGTAGGTCACGATCACATTTGTGCGGCCTGCTTTGACAGCGGTAATCTTGCCGCCTTCCACTGTTGCCACTTTTTGATTCACCGAAGTCCAGTCAGCCTCGAGCGTTACATCTGCTTTCGTCTTATCTGTGTAGAGCGCGGACGCTTTCAATTCCTTCGTCTCGCCCTCTTTTAGCGTCACTTGCTTCGTGTCCGCCTCCAGCTTGGACAGCACAGCAGACTCTACCGAAATCGTGACGGTTTTGCCTCCGTACTTGGCGGTCAGCTTTGCCTTTCCTGCTCCTACACCCGTTACTACGCCACCTTCTACCGTAGCCACTTCCGGATTGCTCGTCGTCCACTCTGCTTTTTCCGTTACGTCTACCTTGTCACCGTTTGACAAGCTCGCCGTCAGCTTAAGGGACTCGGTTTTCCCCGGGTGCACGTACGCGACCTTCTTGTCCAGCGCCAGCTTGGAAATGACATCGACTTCCACGGGCAGCGTCACGGTTTTGCCTCCGTACGTTACCGAAACCTTTGTTTTGCCTGGTCCTATTGCTGTTACAAGCCCCTTGTCCACAGTGACAACCTCACTGTCGGCACTTGTCCATTTTGCCTCTTCTGTGACGTTTGCCGTCTTTTTGTCCGTATAAGTAGCTGTAGCTGCGATTTGCTTGGTCTCATCATTGCGCAGGACGAGTTTTTTCTGATCCACTGCCAGCTTGGAGATGATGTCGACCTCCACGGGCAGCGTCACGGTTTTGCCTCCGTATTTTACCGATACCTTCGTTTTTCCTGAGCCTACTGCAGTCACAAGTCCATTCTCGACTGTAACCACTTCACTGTCCCCACTGAACCACTCTGCTCCTTCTGTGACAATTGCCGTAGACTTGTCCGAGTAGGTCGCCGTAGCAGTGATTTGCTGGGTCGCTCCCTCGCGCAGCGTGAGCTTTTTCTGATCCACGGCCAGCTTGGAGATGATGTCGACTTCCACGGACAGCGTTACGTTTTTCCCGCCGTAGCTCGCCTTGACTTTGGTCTTTCCGGAATCTACCGCTGTTACCAGCCCCGCTTCCACTGTGGCAACTTCGCTGTCGGAGGAGGTCCAGTCGGCTTTTTGTGTAACGTCCTCTTTCGTTTTATCCGTGTAGGTAACCGTCAGAGCAAGCTGCTGGGTCCCATCCTTTTTCAGCTTCACCGATGTGGCACTGGCACTGAGCTTGGATATTTTCTTTTGTGTTTGATCCGTTTTTTCCGTTTTCGCATACACAGGTACTTGACCCGCACCTGCCAGTACGACTCCGCATGTCAAAACGGCCGCTAGCATGGCTTTCTGCCAGCCGCGAACGAGCTTGCGGTCTCTCTTCATGTTGATCTCTCCTCTACACGCCATTTTCCACTTTTTTCTATATCGGCATTTGAAGAGTACGTGTGAATAGGAACTTTGCTCTATTATCTTCCACCGCTCACATTGAAAATCTCACCCGTGATGTAGTTCGCAGAATCCGACGCCAGAAAAGCAATCATCTCTGCAACGTCTTGCGGCGACCCTGCTCGTTTCAAGGGGACTGTCGGCAAAAACTGCTGCAGCCTCTCCCCTGATGAAAATTTCTCATGCCACGCTGTGTCGATAATACCAGGCGCAACCGCATTGACGAGAATTCCCTGATCGGCAAATTCTCTCGCCATCCCGATCGTCAGCGTGTTGACTGCTCCTTTGGCAGAAGCATAGTGCACACTTTCCCCGGCCCCTCCAAAGCGAGCCGCCCCTGATGAAATATTGATAATTTTCCCTTCCCCTCGAGGCAGCATGTCGCGCAGTACGGCCTGCGAGCAAAAAAGCACGCTTTTGACATTGACCGCGTAAGTCTTGTCCCACAGCTCCTCCTGAAGCTCCATGAACCTGCTCGGCTGTATGCCTGCGCCTGCATTGTTCACCAGGACGTGAATCGACCCGAACCGCTCCAAAACCTCAGAGGCCATCCGGTTCACTTGGTCTCTATCCGACACATCGGCAGAAAAGAGAGCACAGTCACCACCCTTTGCCCGGATCTGCGCCGCTGCTTCTTCCGCTCCTTGCAGATTGGAATGGTAGTGGATCGCCACTTGTGCCCCGCGAGATCCCAACAGCTTTGCAGCAGCACACCCAATGCCCGAGCTCGCACCCGTTATAAGTACAACCTTCCCTTGCAGATCATGCACGTCTCATCCGCTCCCCTACTCTTCCTCGTGAAAATCTGCATTCGCAAGCTCATAGATCGCTCTCGCATACATCGCGGCGGACAGCAGCAGATCTTCCACCTCGATGTACTCATCTGCCTGATGAGCGAGCGACGTTTTGCCGGGGAAGAGCGGACCAAAGGCAACGCCATTGCCAATGTGGTACGCATACGTGCCTCCACCGGTTGACAGGAGTACTGGCGCAAGCCCCGTCATCTCCTGGTACACGCGCTGCAAAATACCGATCATCGGATGGTCCTTTGGTACATGATGACCTTTTTTCAAGAGCGGAGGCTCGATGACAAAGCCGTATTTCCCGACTCTTTCGGCGATTCCCTCCAAAATCCGGCTCGCCTCATCCGTCACCGGGTAGCGCAAATTGATGTGAAAAAACGATTCGCCATCCGGCTCATACTGCAAGATCCCACTATTGATTGTGAGTGCCCCAGTTATCTCGTCCGCAGAGGCAATCCCCAACGCTTCACCGGCGTAGTCCTCAAACAGGTACTGATCCACGCAACGAAGGAATCGCTCTGCCTCCTCCTGAAAGGAATGCGCAACGAGAAAATGCACCAGCTCCAGAGCCGCATTGATCCCAAGCTCGGGCTCCATACCGTGCGCCGCTTTTCCTTCCATCGAAAGGACGAGCTGCTCTGCCTCTATCCGTGCTGCCCCCTTGCTTCCACGAGACTCGCAGTAGAGACTGTAAGCTGCTGCCATCTCGCTTAGCCGCTCTGTCTCTACTGCCGTAAGCACTGCCCGAGCTGACTTTGGCACCATGTTGGCAGTGCCGCCACCGAAAAAGGAAAGCAGACGCCACGGAGCTGCCGTTCCCTGTCCAGCGACATTCCTCACCGCCACAGACGGGTCAGACGTCCTTTTCCCCAGCATGATCCGTGTATTGATCTGCCCTTTTTCCGCATGCACGATGGGAAAGTCCGCATCTGGCGTAAAACCTGCGAGCGGCAGCTTTTCCGTCTCGCGGTATCGCGCCATACAGCGGCTCCCGCTCTCCTCATCCGTCCCGAAAATGAAGCGGACGTTACGCTGGAGGGAAAGCCCCAGCTCCTTGACAATTTTCATGCCGTAGTAGGCAGCGAGGGTCGGTCCTTTGTCATCAATGGCTCCACGGGCAAACAGCTTGCCCTCTCGCATCGTCGGCTCGTAAGGCGGTGAAGTCCAATCTCCCGTCGCTGCTACGACATCCAGATGTCCCAGCACCGCTACGTAATCATCACTCTCGGAGTCCCCAAGCTGGGCATAGCCGACGTAGCCCTCCAGATTTGCCGTTCGAAAACCATCTCGCTCTGCCAGATCCAGCATGTAGTCCAGTGCGCGCCCGATTTCCTTTCCCATCGGTGCACCGGGCTCACTCGTCTGTCCATCCTTTACGCTAGGGATTCGCAAAAGTCCGTATAGATCCTCGAACAAGCTTTCTTTTCTCTTGCTCACTTCATCCTGCCAGTTGATCATAGTTACCCTCCTCTTCTATGCAAAAAACCATCCGATCGGCTCGGATGGTGAAACGGCGGTTTTTACTTGCTTTGTTTCAAATCGTAAGGCGTTTCCTGGTAGACGTAGTAGTTCAGCCAGTTGGAGAACAAGAGGTTGGCATGCGCACGCCAAGTAACGATCGGCTGACGGTCGGGGTCGTCTTTTGGGTAGTAGTTTCGTGGTACCGCTATGTCCAGACCTTTGTTGATGTCACGCCTGTACTCGTCCTGCAACGACGTCGGATCGTACTCCGAGTGACCGGTCACGAAAATTTGCCGTCCGTCCTTGGTAGCGACGAGATAGACACCGGATTCCTCGGATTCCGACAGAATTTCCAGCTCTGGCACCTTTTCGATGTCCTCCCGACGGTTTTCCGTATGACGGGAGTGCGGGATGTAGAAATAGTTGTCAAATCCGCGCAGCAGTTTCACGTTTTGCTTGTTCAGCGTATGCGGGAAAATTCCGAACATCTTCTCTGGCAAAGGATGCTTAGGAACGCCGAAGTGATGGTAAAGTCCCGCTTGCGCTCCCCAGCAAATGTGGAGCGTCGAAGTAACGTTTTCCATCTTCCAGTCAAGGATTTCCTTCAATTCATCCCAGTACGTCACTTGTTCGAATTCGAGCTGTTCAATAGGTGCTCCCGTGATGATCATCCCGTCAAAACGCTGATCCTTGATTTCTTCAAACGTTTTATAAAACATCGACAAGTGCTCTTCCGATGTATTTTTCGACGTATGGCTGGACATGTGCAGCAACACGATCTCCACCTGCAGCGGTGTATTCCCCAGAAGGCGGAGGAGCTGAGTTTCCGTCGTTTCCTTGACAGGCATCAGGTTTAAAATGACGATGCGCAGCGGCCGGATATCCTGCGTGAAGGCTCTGCTCTCCTTCATCACGAAAATATTCTCCCCCGCCAGTATTTCGGTTGCTGGCAATTCGTCAGGCAATTTAATTGGCATGTTTAATCCCCCTTTCCATCCTTTGCAAAAAAGCAGGCAGAAAAAATAATCCGACTAATTTGAAAAAGCTACATTCCTATCTGCTAGGATAATAGCTGGAAAGTAAAAAAGCAACGTCCTTCAGAACGTTGCTTCACGCGTTACTTCGACATATATTCTTTCATTAACCGATTCTTCGTCTCCCATACCTCATCACTCATATACAAGCGGTAGTGCTCCGGATTGAGCATCCGCAAATACTCGGGCCAGAACAAGTCCAGCTGCTGGCGATGATAGAGGCGGATCTCCTCGAGAGACGGCAGCTTATACACGAGCTCGCCATCGAGGAAGACCGGTACCAGAAGCGCTTCGGATTTGTACTTTTTCAGCTGCTTGTTCAAGTACGGATGGCTCGGATTAAACAGATGCAGGGATTCCCCTTTCGGCACCAGCTCCTCATGCGGGAAGCACAGGTAGTCCGCAATGGCTTTGTTCGTCTCCGGATCAATCAAGCGGTACATATCCTTGATACCCGGATTCGTCACTTTCTCCGGGTTGCCCGAGATCTTGATTGTCGGCAAATATTCTCCGTCTGCCCCTTCGCGCGCAACCAGCTTGTAAACGCCACCCAATGTCGGCTGATCCGCTGCTGTAATCAGCTGTGTTCCGACTCCCCAGCTGTCTACACGGGCTCCTTGTACTTTCAGATTCATGATGGTGTGCTCATCAAGATCATTGGAAGCGACGATCTTCACGTAAGGCAGCCCTGCTTTGTCCAGCATCTCTCTGGTTTTGATAGAGAGGTAGGCAAGATCTCCGCTGTCCAGTCGTACGGCAGACAGTCGCTTGCCTTCTGCCTCCAGCCGCTTGCCCAGCTCAATGGCGTGCGGCACGCCGCTGTTCAACGTATCGTACGTATCCACGAGCAGCGTCACTTGACCGGGCAATGCCTGTGCGAAGCGGTCAAAGGCTTCTTCCTCGCTGTCAAAGCTCTGTACCCAGGAGTGGGCATGCGTGCCCTTCGTCGGGATGTCAAACATTTTGCCTGCCAGCATGTTGGAGGTAGCATCAAAGCCTGCCAAATACGCCGCTCGCGTCCCCCATAGTGCAGCATCCGCTTCCTGTGCCCGCCGTGTACCGAATTCCATCAGGATGTCAGAGCCTGCCACGTTTTTAATGCGGGAGGCCTTCGTTGCGATCAGCGTCTGGTAGTTCATGTAGTTCAAAAGCGCTGTCTCTACCAGCTGAGCTTCCATCATGCGGCCCTCGACGCGGATCAGCGGCTCGTTCGGAAATACCAGTGTCCCTTCCTTTACGGAGTACAAAGAGCCTGTAAAGCGCAGCTGCTTCAGCTCCTCGAGGAACCCGGGATCGTAATTTTCCTCCTGCTCACTCAAATAGACCAGATCACTTTCTTCAAAACGGAGATTTTGTATGTAAGCGACAATTCTAGCAAGTCCAGCCGATACCGCATAGCCGTTGCCAAAGGGCAGCTTGCGGAAATAGGCTTCAAACACCACTTTTTTGTTATGCGTCCCATTGATCCAGTGGGCGTACATCATATTAATCTGATATTTATCTGTGTGCAGTACCACACCTGTCGATTGCATGAACATAAGCCTCCTGTATCTTCCTTTCCCCCATCATACCAGAGTTGCCACAGGATGTCCCGCCGGGCAGTGGTAGGAAGTGGGGTTTTGTTATAGTATGAGGAGAGTGCACATGTAGGGAGTGAAAACTATGTCGGATAGAAAAATCGTTTACGTAAGCAAAGGCTTGCCGAAGAACATGACATATAATGGACAAGAATATCTTTCTGGCATTTGGAAGGAGCAAACAGACGAGCTTCACGTCGCCACCCAGCAAATCGCCGAGGACGATGTCGCGAACCCTGCATACCACGGCGGTCCAGATCGCGTCGTCTGTCTCTATCCTTTTGAACATTATGCTCATTGGGAGAAGGAATTCGATCAGCCCTTGGAAAAGGCGGCATTTGGGGAAAATGTAACTGCAGAAAACATGCGTGAGGATCAGGTGTGCATCGGGGATGTCTATCAATTCGGGGATGCCATCCTGCAAGTTTCGCAAGGCCGCTATCCTTGTGCTACGATTAATAAGCGAAATCACAATAACCAACTGCTAAAGCAAATCATTGCAGCCGGGTATACCGGGTACTTTTTCCGTGTCCTGCAAGAAGGGACGATCGAGTCAGACTCACCGATCATCCAGCTGTCTGCCCATCCCGCCCAGGTGACGGTCGCTTCGATCCACCATCTGTATTTTCACGAGAAATCGCCAGATCCCAAGGTGCTCGCACGAATGCTCGAGCTGGAAGAACTCGCGACACCTTGGCGCAATAAACTGATCGAGAAGCAGCAAAAGCTATGAAAGGAACGTTCCATGCGAATCAATAAATACATAAGCGAAACCGGTTTTTGTTCACGCCGGGAGTCAGACAAGCTGATAGAAGCAGGACGCGTGACGATCAATGGACGACTGGCAGAGCTGGGCAGTACCGTTTCGCCCGGTGACGACGTTCGCGTCGATGGCAATCCGCTAGGCGCCAAGAAAAAGTCCGTCTACATCGCCCTCAACAAGCCCGTCGGCATTACCTGTACGACCGAATTGCATGTAAAAGGAAATATAATCGACTTCGTGAATCATCCAGAGCGCATCTTCCCTATCGGTCGGTTGGACAAAGACTCCCAAGGCCTGATCTTGCTCACGAATGACGGCGATATCGTCAATAAAATCCTGCGAGCGGAAAACAACCATGAGAAAGAGTACATCGTCACGGTCGACAAGCCGATCACCCCGCTATTCATACAGGGGATGTCCGGCGGTGTGCGCATCCTCGGCACCATCACCAAACCGTGCAAGGTCACCAAAATCAGCGATCGCGTCTTCAAAATCGTTCTCACCCAAGGACTGAACCGGCAAATCAGACGGATGTGCCAGGCGTTCGGCTATCAGGTGCGGCAGCTGAAACGGGTCCGGATCATGAACATTGAACTGGGCGAACTCAGAGTTGGTCAATGGCGAGATCTGACCGAGCGAGAGCTGACGGAGCTGAACAAGAGTTTGTAAACGAAACAGGATTGGGCTGCTTGCAGTCGCTCAGTCCTGTTTTTCGCGTCTTCATGCGCGCCTGAAACCCTAATGCTGTGCCAACTTTTAGCAGCCGAAACGGATCAGGTATAGATCAATTATCTGCAGACTATTCGAATGAAAAAGGCAGCGGCAGCCACGAACCTAAAAGAATGCTCCTGAACGCCACTGCCTTTATTCAACTGCCGGTCCGTTTCTATAAAAATAGACTTGTCCTGCGGTTTCCGAAACAACCTGGTTTTTAAAGTAAATTCCCGAATCGTCATCCATCCCGTAACCAATGTAAGCATTGGTTAGAGTCAGCGCTTTTTTCAAGTTGGTCTCTTCTTTCCACTTCGAAAAATGAACACTTACCACGCAATGATCGATCAATCCCAGACCTGGCAAGAAAAGATGCTCATTTTTCCTGTTGTCAATTGGTGGGATCACGCAAATGTTCGGACTGATCAAGGCGCCTGCTGAAAATCCCGCAACAGGAGTGCCCTCTGCGTACATTCTCTTTACTATTTTCCCGATCTCGGTATCAACCACATACTCTCTGTAACGTTCTGTATCGCCACCACAAATAATCACTCCTGTAGCCAAAGAAAGTTGCTCGATAAAATGGGGTGATGGTGCTGGAGTCAATGGTAAGTATTCAAAATGGGCAATGCCATTCTGTTCTAATACGTCGGTATACCTGGGCATGTATTCTTTCCATCCATCGCGTTCCATAAACAATACAGCCACCTGAGTGCCATTTAAACCGTTCGAAGAAAGATGCGCGAATGTTTTGCCTAATACATCATTGAATGGCGGCCCTCCACCGAATAAAAACAAATGAGTGTCTGCCATAAATAACCTCCTACCCCTCTCCAAAATCACGCTTTGGCGAGTTCATTTTTTCCTGTATTCCTTATTGAACGATTCTATCTGTCAGCTTCATCTCTAACAGTCAGTCTATCTCTATCCTTTTCTGGTCTGCAACCTTCCTTTCAATGGGTAGCCCGAGAAGTGGAGGAAGAGACGAATCAGCTGATCGTCCATCCCGAGCTATTCGGCATTTATTCGAGGTCACAGCCACTGTCCTAAGAACGACGCGACATTTTACACACCAAAAAGGCCCCGGACGAACCATTGTGTTCATCAGGGGCCTTTCATCA
The DNA here is from genome assembly GCF_003710815.1 of Brevibacillus centrosporus. Classification (GTDB taxonomy): domain Bacteria; phylum Bacillota; class Bacilli; order Brevibacillales; family Brevibacillaceae; genus Brevibacillus; species Brevibacillus centrosporus. The sequence continues at coordinate 56,250 of NZ_RHHP01000038.1, read as the reverse complement.
AGTTATTCCGATTCTAGACTTCCGACAGCCAGCTCCAGCGATGTTTCCCCTTGAGCTGGCTGCGTTCTTCTCCTCATCATTTCTTCACTCGCCAATCACTGCTTTTCCCAACCTGCCTCGTCCGGAAATACCGAATCAAAGGTCACAATCGTATACGGCTCTGCGATCAGCTCTGCTACGTCTGCCTTCCACTTGTGAAAATGATCAGTGGTGCGATGCTTTGCTTGGTCGTCCTTCGTGCGATACACCTCGGTCAGCAGAAAGCGGGTCGGATCATCCTGCTGCTGCAGCACGTCAAAACGTATGACACCTTCTTCTCGCAGGCTGTTTTGAGCGTTTTGCATGGTCGCTTCCTTGAAAGCGTCGATGGCCTGTTCTTTTACAAGAATGGAAACGTGAACGATATACATCTCTCTCACTCCTACTTTCGTATCTAGCATAACTTGTCCAGTACGGGCCGCAGATACTCCATTAGCAGATCCGGATTTTCGCTCATAGGGAAATGACCCATCGTTTTCATGACGTGAAATTCGGCTCCGGGAATCAGCGCGGCCGTCCTGCGTGACATTTCCGGCGAGCAGGAGTAATCGTACTCGCCGGTAAACAAGAACACCGGACATTGGCTCGTGTCGATTTTCCCTACCCGATCTGTGGCATTCCAGTCTTCGCTGTAGAAGGAAATATCGCCGTAGTACACGCCAGGCGCTCCTTGGCTGTAAATCCACCACACATCTCTGCGCAGATGCTCCGGGCTTTGCGGGGCCATAAGTCCGTATACATTTGTTGCGCACATTTCCCCGCCATTGATCTGCGGATGGAACAAATAGTCGTTCAAACGACCACCCGTAGCGGCAGCCGCTTCCAGCGCAATCACTCCCCGAAACTTTTCGGGGAAGCGGTACGCCAGCTCAAGCGTGATATTGCCTCCCATGGAGCATCCGAGCATGAGTGGCTCCTCGATGTCTGCCGTTTGCAGAAAAGTCATGATGAACTCCACGTACAGGTCCGTAGTCAACCGGTACGGCTCCAGCCACCATTCCTTCGGCGGCATCGAGCGCCCGTGAAACGGCAGGTCAAAGGCGATCACCTGAAAGCGGGACAGCAGCTCCCGATTTCGCAGCAGCTCCTGATACTGGCGGGAGTCTGCCCCCGCCGTGTGTAGGCAGACGAGTGGGACTCCCTGACCGGCGCTTTCGTAATAGATACGGTAATGCTTGCCCTGCACGGTCATTTCTACATATCTTCCTGTCACCGGGTCCTTCATCTCGTTTCCCCTCCAACCTCGCGTACGAGCGACATCATTCTCGTCAGAGAGCGGATATGCTGCATCGCTTTCAAACGGTTTCCTGTCAATCGGCATTCCGGCAATCGGGTGACCATCCCGAGCAGGTCATAGTACATCGGGGGAGGAAGCGGCTGCGCAAACTTGCTCCAGGCCTCCTCCGTTCCCTCGATGGCAAAATCCCAGCTGTCGTTCCAGGTAGGCGCCACGACCGAAATCACCTTTCCGCCCACGACGTGAAACAAGTAAACCGCTTCTCCGACCCGCCAGACAAAATCGCAGGTCATCCATCTCGCAATCCAGGACAGCTCCCGGTCTTCGTTGACGACCTGGCGGAATTGTTCCATCCACTCGGGCGAGAACATGTGCAGGCTGTTTGCCATCTTCTTGCCACCTCCGTTCCTTCCTGTGAAAATCCGAAAGCCAGCCACCCGTAGCTAGGGTCCTCTGACTTCACCCTTTAGGCGATCCGGACTACGATACCCTCCAGCTCGTCGGAAGCCGCCGGGAACCGCTCCATCACCAGCGGATCGTGGCCCGGGATAATCAGCTCCGGTGAATCCGCCAACGATTTGACCAGCTCGAACGCATCGTACATTTGCGGCAGATGAGTCACGACCCAAAACGGGCGGTCTTCATTGATATTCTTGTAGTAATGAGTGGCGTCGGAAGCGAGCACGACTGTCCCCTTCTCCGTCTGCACCTCAACGATCTGCAAGCCGGCGGAGTGGCCGCCTGCCTTGTGCACCGTTACGCCTGGGAGGATCGCTTTGCTGCCACTCACAAACTGCACTCTCCCTTTGAAGTTCTCCTTGACGAGGTGAACGACATCGTCGGTGGTAATATGGTGGAGAAAGTGCGGCTTGGAGGCGTACTTCCCCGTCCAGAACGCCATTTCTTCCTCCTGCACCACGAAGGTGGCGTTTGGAAACTTGTCCAGATTGCCCAAATGGTCGTAATGCATATGAGTAATGACCACAAGTGGGACAGACGCCGGGTCGACCCCCAGCTTGCCCAGGACGCTTGCTGGGCAGCGCAGGAAGTTGCGCTTGCGCTCTGCGGCTACTGCTTCATTAAAGCCGGTATCGACGACGATCACCTGATCTCCCGCCTTGATCAGCCAAATGTAGTAATCCATAGGCATGGAATAGTTCTCGTGAGGATCGGCAGCTCCGTAAAAATGATCGCTGCAGACGGCTTCCCGTGTCGAATACTTGATGGCATAGACTTCATGTGATTTTGTCATGTTTGTTCACCCCTCCACTTTTTCTGCCGCCAATGCCTGCTTCTGACCGAAAGAAATCGGCAGTGTCCGGGAACACATGCCGAAGAAAAGAAACATTTGTTCAAAAGAGAAGCGTCTACTACAGCTTGATCCCGATAAACTTGATCTCGGTCATTTCCTCGATCGCATAAGCCACGCCCTCTTTGCCGATTCCGCTCTGCTTGACCCCTCCGTACGGAATGTGGTCGTAGCGGCGGATGGACGCGTCGTTGATCCAGACGCCGCCCGTTTCCAATGCCTCTGCCACGCGCAGGGCGCGGCTGATGTCTTTCGTGAATACACCCGCATGCAGTCCCAGATCTGAAGCGTTCGCCTGCGCAATCGCTTCGGCTTCCTCGTCGAACGGAATAACGCTGAAGACTGGCGCGAAGATTTCCTGGCAAACCACTTTCATTTCATGGGAGACATTCGTCAGGACAGCTGGCTCCAGCAAAGCCCCGCTGCGCTTCCCGCCGGTCAGAACTGTTGCCCCCTGCTCGGCAGCTTCGCGAATCCACTCCTCGGCGCGTGCCGCTGCTGCTTCCGTGATCATCGGCCCGACGTCTGTGGCCTCGTCCAGCGGATTTCCGACGCGCAGCGCACGCACGCCGTCGACCAATTTGTTCAACAGAGCCTGGTACACACTTCGCTGAACGTAAATTCTCTGCACGGAAATGCACGCCTGCCCCGAGGTCACGACCCCTCCGCGAACCAAGGCTGCGGCAGCAGCATCCAGGTCGGCGTCCTCGAAGACAAGATTGGGCGCATTCGAGCCCAGCTCCAGCGTGACGTTTTTATGGCCCGCCAGCTCCTTCAGCTTCCAGCCCACCTGGCCGCTTCCCGTGAACGTCACGCGCTTTACCCGTGGATCTTTCACCAGAGGCTCCGCCAAATCCTGTCCCGGGCCCATCACAATGTTCAGTGCCCCTGCCGGCAGCCCGGCTTCCATAAACAGCTGGTACAGCATGACAGGCGACAGCGGCGTTTTTTCGGCAGGCTTCAGCACGATGGTGTTCCCGGCGGCAATCGCCGGGGCAACCTTGTGCAAGACCAGATTGAGCGGGAAGTTGAACGGCGTGATCGCCACCACGACGCCAATCGGATACCTTTTCGTAAACCCAAACTGATTCTCCCCGCCATGGGCGCTGTCCAGCTGGATTTCTTCCCCGTGAATTTGCTTGGCTCCCTCGGAAGCGAACCGCAGCACTTGCACGGCGCGGTCTACCTCCACGCGAGCCTCGCGTATCGGCTTGCCCGTCTCCAGCACGAGCAGGTTTGCGAAAGACTCCGTCCTGCTCTCCAGCAAATCCGCCGTCTTGCGCAAAATGTCCGATCTGCGGTAGGCAGGCATTTTCTTCATCGTCTCTTGAAACACCCGCTGGGAGACGGTGATAGCCTGTTCTACATCCTCCTTCGTTGCGCAGCTGATTTTCCCAATCAGCTGATTGTTGTACGGATTGCGCACCTCCAGGACGGCGCTTTCCTCTGATTTTACTTCCTGGCCGTCAATAAAGGAGCCAAAGTAGAACCGCTCTGTTTGTGATAGCATATCCCTTCCTCCTTCTCCGTCTTGTTTACTCCGCTTGGTTAAAGTCCACATCTTTCGTTTCCGGCCCGAGATAGGCACCTACCGTTCCAATCACCGCACCAATGATCAGGAGTGCGATAATCGTCGAGTTGTACGACATGATCCCGCCCAGCCAGTTCATGTAGAAAGCGTAGAAGGACGGGAGAACAACAGAAGCACTAAAGCCCAGTCCGAATCCAGAAGCACGCACTTCGGTTGTAAACCGTTCATTGATATACGTGACAATGACACCCCACGGCGCCGTGACAATGACTGAAAACAAGACGACTAGCAGCATGATGAGAGGCAGCGGCAGCGCTTTTCCGTTGAGTATAATTGCAAGCAAGACACTGCCCACAAGGACGATGGCTGGACCAAGGATCAGGAAGAAACGGCGGCGACCAATTTTTTGCCCGATCACTCCTGCCGCGATGTAGCTTCCGAAAAGAACGGCGTAGCTGATAAACAATGTCAGAGTGACCTGAATCCCATCCAATCCAAGGATGGTGCGCAAGACTGTCGTAGGAAGGATCAGGGTGACGATATTTTGCGTCAGCCAAAATCCGGTCATCATAATAAATACTTGAAAGAAGCTTCGTCCTGTCTTTCCTCTGAACATGCTCGCCAGCGAATTTTTTTCTTTCTTGGAACTCTCCCAGGTTTCGGACTCAGGAACCTTCCGAATATAGTACGCAGCCAGCCAAAATGCCAGCAATGCGCCAATCACAAACGGAATCCGCCAACCCCATACGGCGTACGGCGAATCTGGTCCGGCTTGCGGGATTAAAGCAAACGCTGCCAAACCGAGCAAATTAATGACGATGTAGGCCAACGGAAACGCCGACAAAATGAAAGCGCCTACAAAACCACGCTGATGCTTCTCGGAGTATTCCATAGCCAAAGGGTGAGATCCTGTGTAGCCTCCGCCCAAAAATACCCCATCGAGAAAGCGCAGCAAAACAAGCAACCAGTAGGCAGTAATACCAATGGAACTATAGCCAGGTAGAAGGGCAATTAGAAATGTAATAATGCCGAAACCGAGTACGGATGAGATAGTAGCCTTCCGACGGCCGATCTTGTCTCCGAGTGCCCCGAAGATGGTTGCGCCCAGTGGTCGCCCGAGCAGTGTGGTCACGAAAACGAGCGAGGTCAAGATACCCGCCATGCCTTGTGGCAGCTCCTCTGGCTGAAAGTAGCTCAACGCCGGTGTCAGGATGATGGTCGGTAAATAAATGTCGAACATATCCACGAATTCGGTAAAGAACGCTCCCTTAATGGCCGCATTTCTCTTCTCGACGATCTTGCTTTTCTCAACCGTGCTTTGCACCTGAGATGTCATAACGATCCTCCTTTACGTATACAAAATTTTCTTACTCTTTTCTGTGCTAGAGAAAAAGAGCAGCCGGGAATGAAACGATGTGTATGGAATTTCATCCCCGCTGCTTTAAGTCCCAAAGGGCGGTTGCCGTTTTATTCGTTGCCTTTGTTCACCAATCTAGACAAGATCGGCACACTTACTGTTGCTGCATGGATCCCTAAAGTGCTGGCAAGCTCGAGGACCTCCATGATTTCTTCTTTCGTGGCTCCGTATTGGATGGCGTTGCGCATATGCACCCGAATCCCCGGTTCATAAAGATGCGTGGCCGCAGCATCCACTGTCAGGCAAATGAACTCTCGGATTTTCGGATCCAGATGATTGTGTTTGAAGGCAACTCCGGAAAATTCAAGATAAGCCTCGAAAAAGTCAGGATCAAGCAGCAATACGCTATCCCACATTTCGGACCAATAGCCTCTTTCATCGATAAATACCTGCTTGAGCTCCTTTTGGCGAGGGCTCATTTCCGCATCAACGGGCGTGCCATTCTCTGCGAGCACTTCCATGAGAATCGGGGAAGCCACGGTTGCTGCGTGAATCCCGAGAACGCTAGCCAACTCGATCACTTCCATGATTTCCTCGGGAGTTGCCCCGTAGCCTAGTGCATTTTCCATATGCTGCCGTGTTCCCGGCTGATACATATGAGTTGCTGCTACATCGAAGGCAATGTAAATCAATTCTTTTGTCTTCAAATCAATATGACTGTGGTTTTTCTGGAAAGGCACCGCTGAAAATTTCAGGTAGGCTTTGAGAAAGTCGGGATCAAGATGTAGCACATCCTCCCAAATCTCCGTTGACCAGTACCCTCGCTCCTTGATAAAGGCTTCTTTGATGGCGGTTTGATGGGGAGTTAGTTTTTCGTTCATATCAACCTCTCCTCGCTTGCTTCTACTCGGACTTTGGCCCACTCCTCGAATAGCCGGACGACTTCGGTTGTATCTGAATCGGCACCGAGATGTTCCTTTGTCAGTTTAAAAAATTCCTTTACGTTGCTTCCAATCCACATCGTGGCCCCCAAGCGGTCCGCTTCGTGCATGCACAACGCAACATCTTTGTACATGAGACCGGATTTGAAACCGTAATCAAAATTGCGGTTCAGCACAGCAGCCGGGAACTTATCCAGTGTGGCGCTGTTGCGGCCACTGCTGACATTGAATACATCCAGCATGGTTTGCGGATCGAGGCCAGCCTTCACTCCTAATACCATGGCTTCCGAGGTCGCAATCAAGGCTACGGCAGACAAGTAATTATTGGATATTTTGAGCGTTTGTGCCTGGCCTGCCTCAGGTCCCACATAAAAGGTTTTGTTTCCAATGATTTCAAGCACAGGGAGATTGGCATCATAGGCTTCTTTGGGTCCTGCCACCATAATGGACAAGGTGCCCTTTTCAGCGCCCGGCACACCACCACTGACAGGAGCATCCAAGCAGGCAACGCCGCGTTCGGTAAGTGCAGCAGCAATTTGTTGAGCAGCTTCGGGGCCAGTGGTTGATAAATCAATGTAGGTTTGAAAGGGCCTTCCGGAGGTCAGCCCATATTCTCCCAGGGCTACGTTTTTCGCTACTTGCGGATTTGGCAAGCTTACGAGAATCGTATCCGCCAGTTGGGTGATTTCTGCTGGCGTCGATGCGATGACAGCATTCGGATAAGCCTGGAACGGCTTCAACGCTTCCTCCCTGGCATCGAGTACGGCTACGGAATGCCCGTTTTCGAGGAGCCTCCGCGCCATGTGAAACCCCATATTTCCCAAGCCGATAAAACCCAGCTTTGTCAATTTGCTCAACCTTCTTTCGTTTTAAGTAGTGTCCTGATGTTTATTTTTGCAACTCAGCAAGAACACGCTTGCCGACTTTAAACGCTTCCACACCTGCAGGCACACCACAATAAACCGCTACTTGATAAAAGACTTCGGTAATTTCTTCGGGTGTTACACCATTTGTAATGGCTCCTCGTACGTGCAAGGCTAGTTCATCAGGTCGGCCAAGAGCGCTCAGCATCGCAAGGTTAAGCATGCTGCGATCTCTGCGAGAGAGACCCGGGCGTGACCAGCATGTTCCCCAGCACCATTCTGTGGTGAGTTCTTGCATGGGCATGTCAAAATCCGTAGCGTTTGCCAGCGAGCGGTCTACATGCTCAGCTCCCAGTACTGCTCTGCGGATCTCCAAACCTTGATCAAACTTTTCACTTTTCATGTTCGTTCAGCCTCCCGTCGATTTTTCGATCTGTATCCGCTTTCATTTCCTTGTGAAACCCCTTCATCATTAATTAATTTCAATTTTTTGAAATTAACAGATAATAGGGGTCAGTTTGAAAAGAATCGGATGACTTCTTTGCCTTCTCATTGTACATCATTGAATACTATATTGTCGACAATGTTGTATAAAAAAATAAACTTTTCTGACACTGAACCGTTGAAATGATTTGCGTGGCTCCTCGACGCTTGACCGCTGCGCCCGCATGTATCCTGCGCCAAGCCTTTGGCGCAGTCTTCTGTATAAAAAAATCCGGTTTGTTACTGCCGGATTTTTCTCTACGAAGGATAGACTATGTCGAGCGTTTTCAACGAACGGCTTTCCTGATCGCGAATGGCTTGAATTCCTGCCCCCGTATCCCGCTTTTTCAAAGCATCAAGTTGACGGCTGTGTTCTTCATAGGACGAGTACATGTTCTTTCCTTGGCCTATATTTAACACGCTTAATGGACGAGTAGACCTGCGCATGGAATGATGCATTTCGGCCAGAAATTCATTGTTTGCAATGGCAAAAATCGTCTCGTGAAACTTTTCATTGAGAGAATAGTATTCAACAACATCCTCTTTTTGAATGGCAGACCATTGCGCTGCTAGGATCTCCTCCAGCTCTTGGATATCACGATCCGTCACATTATTCACCGCCTTGGCCATCGCGATTTCTTCCAATCGAAACGTAGCGTCATACAATTGGTGGATTTCTATTTTGCGAAATTTTTTGACAACAAACCCATGATGCGGAACGCGTGTCACGAGCCTTTCCTTTTCAAGCATCAACAACGCTTCGCGGACAGGAGCTCTACTCGTGTTAAATTCTTCGGCGAGCTTGGTTTCCACCAAATGTTCGTTTGGGCTGAGAATACCTCGTGCGATTCTTTGTGAAAGTTCTTCCGCTAATTGCAAGGCAATCGTTTTCTTCGTTTCCTTCACTTCCTAAATCTCCTCTAAGTTTGGATTTACGTTCATTCATTTCATTCACTCTTATTATAGTCTATTTGGTATAAAAATAGATAATCCCTTTCTACCCTTTACTCAAAAAGAGCCGCCCTCACTACCTAGCCATAACTGCTCCTCCTGCCACCAAAAACCAGTCCATTCTTCATCAAGAATGGACTGGCCCATTTGCTCCTGTCGAAAACAAAAAATCTTTCCCGGGAAATCTGTCTAAAAATGTTTCCCGTTCGCGTAGTAGCTTTCCTTTTGGTACGTGATAAATGCCATTTCCACCTCAGGTATGTCGAGGGACAGTATGTACTTGGTCACAATTTCAGCGAACTGATCACGTGTCTCCTGCCCGCGCTCAAACCAGGCTACCTCGATAAAGGGATAGGATTCTACCACTTTTCCGCCAAATACGCCGGTCGTATGCAAGCATTCTATCGTGAAATTATCCGTGCCGCATCCGCAAAGAACGGCCAACTCCTCGAGGAGTGGTTCACTGATGGCCGCCAATTTTTCTGCCTGGATTCCTCTTACGATTAGTTGGGGCATGCGCTCTTCTCCTTTGTTTGCAATGTGAGATAGACTTCCTACTCTCATCATACCTTCCTGAACATGAGTTGAGTAGTTACTTTCCTGACTGATCTTTTTTTCTTCCTACCCGTACCCTTTGCTCGCGGTCATTCGTATCTTCCTTTGTGGTTTGCGAGTCATCAAGGAAAGGCTTACTATTTCACGTCTTTTGTATTAAAGTGGATGAGGGACAACTCCTATTAAAACGTGCGCCATACGAGAGAGGCGTTTTTGGAAAGGTGAGTAACCATGGATCTTTGGCATATGTTCGTGGCGTTTGTGTTGGGACTTGTAGAAGGCCTCACAGAATTCGCGCCCGTCTCTTCAACTGGGCACATGATTATCGTCGACGATACCCTTTTGCATTCAAAAGAACTGTTTTCCCCGGAAGTTGCGAATACTTTCAAGGTGGTCATTCAGCTCGGCTCAATTTTAGCGGCTGTGATCGTCTTTAAAGATCGTTTTCTCAGTCTGCTCGGACTCAAAAAAGTCTCCCCGGACGGCAATGGCCCAGGCCACAAGCTTCGGTTGTCGCAGGTCTTTGTCGGACTGCTGCCGGCTGCCGTACTCGGTTTGTTATTTAATGATTACATCGATGAGTATCTGTTTTCCATCAACACCGTTCTCATCGGACTCGTAGCCGGCGCTGTCCTGATGATCGCTGCCGACTGGTTCCGTCCTGGAAAGCCGAAAGCTGCGAGCGTCGACCAAATCACGTACAAGCAAGCACTCATCATCGGGCTGTTTCAATGTATTGCTCTGTGGCCAGGCTTCTCCCGCTCCGGCTCTACGATTTCCGGTGGGGTAATGCTGGGGCTGAGTCACCGCGCAGCCTCTGACTTTACGTTTATCATGGCTGTTCCTGTCATGGCGGGTGCGAGCTTTCTGTCGCTCCTGAAGCACTGGCAGTACATCACGGCGGACACACTGCCCTTCTTTATCGTCGGATTCATCAGCGCGTTCATCTTTGCTTTGCTGGCGATTCGTTTCTTCCTGAAGCTGATCAACAAGATCAAGCTGGTGCCATTTGCTCTGTATCGAATCGTGCTGGCTGCGCTCATTTTCTTCTTCGTGATGTAAAGCCAAAAGAGCATTTGCATGCACTCAATCGAAAAGCGGCCTTCCCTACTACTGAGGAAGGCCGCTTTCTTCTATATTATAGGACTGTTTTTGGCCATGCTCCCCGCTTTATGGCGACGTCAATGCCATGCCAGTAGACGCGTTTTCTCCCTGCTGCAATTGATACATTTGAAAATACTTCCCGCGTTTTGCCATCAGGTCTTCATGTCGTCCTCGCTCTACGATACTTCCCCGATCCAGAACAAGAATCTGATCCGCATTTTTGATCGTGGAAAGCCGGTGAGCAATGATGAAGGTGGTCCTGCCCTTTTTCACCACCTCCAGCGCCTGCTGAATGATCCCTTCCGTCTCCGTATCGATATTGGCCGTGGCTTCGTCCAGTACCAGAATCGCAGGGTCAAACGCAAGGGCACGGGCAAAAGAAATAAGCTGGCGCTGTCCGGCAGACAAGGTACTTCCCTTTTCGATGACCGGCTCGTCAAAACCATTTGGCAGGGTCCGCAGCAGCTGATCTGCCCCGACATCGCGCAATGCCTTTTCTGCCCTCTCCCGTGAGATCGAAGGGTCTCCCAACGTCACGTTGGACAGGATCGTCCCCGTGAACAAAAACGGATCCTGCAAAACGATTCCCATGTGCTGGCGTACCTGCTGCTTCGTCATTTCTATCACGTTGCGCCCGTCGATCATTACTGCGCCCTGGTTGACGTCATAAAACCGGAACAGCAAATTAATGATCGAGCTTTTTCCTGAGCCGGTATGACCGACCAGAGCGACTGTTTCTCCCGGCCACGCTTCCAAGGACACCTGCTTTAGAACGTACTGATTCGGTTGATAGGCAAACGAAACGTTGTCAAAACGGACATTTCCCTGATAGCACGCCGCTTTCCCACGATCGACCTCGATTCCTTCCTCGTCCAAGAGTTCAAACACCCGCTCTGCCGCAACGCGCGCCTGCTCCAGCAAAGCCAATTGATTGACGATTTGTGTGATCGGCTGAAACAGACGATTGAGATAATCGACAAATGCGTATAAGGCACCGAATGTGAAGAGCGTGCCTACTCCCGCCGATGCTCCGCCCACATACCAAATAAACAGGATAAAAGCGGTGTTTCGCAGCAGCTGCACGAGATTAAAAGAAGTGATGGAATTGAGTCGCTGCAGCTTTTTTTGGTAGGAAAATATCTCTTCATTCAGCTCGTTAAATTCCTCTTTGGTCTCCTTCTCCCGGCGAAATGCCTGGATGATCGACATCCCTTGAATGGACTCGTTGATCATCGCATTGATGTCGCTAAGCCTGCTGCGTATGGCGTGATTAAAAGCCGCAGCGTATTTGCGGTACAGGATGACCCAGACCACCATGATCGGCAAAAGCAGGAGACAGACCGATGCCAGTCTGACATCAAGGAGGAAGAGGGCGGTAAAAATCCCAATCAGATAAATGCTGCTGCTGAAAAACTGATCGAGCACTTTCGTAAACAGCTCACGCACTGCCTCTGTATCATTGGTGACGCGGGCCACCACTTTTCCTGCCGGCAGGTTGTCGAAATAAGTGATCGGCAGTCGCTGAATATGCGCAAACACATCGACGCGCAGCTTCTGGATGACCTGGTTCGCTGATTTTTGCAGCATGAACTTCTGCCCATAATGAAAGACAGAAGCCAGTATCAACAGCCCCATGTACGCTGCTGCCAGCATAATCAAGCCTTTGGTCTCCGGGCGAAAGAACGCGAAAACCTCGGAGTTGGTCAGTCTTTGTGCGGGATATTCTGCTGTCCTGCTGCTGCTTTTGATGGTTAGCTTCCCATTTTGCACCTCTCGTTGACCATCCTCTGCAATCGGCTGTCCGACGAAGTAATAGTCGCGGCCTACCTGCAGGACACGCACCTGCGCACCCGCTTTTTCCCCCTCGCTCAAATGATCCTGGCGTGTGTACCATTTTCCCTGATACAAGGCAGAATCCCCTCGCTGCGCAGTCTCGTACCAAGGCAGCTCAATCCCGAGAATATGGGTATCGATCATCTTTTTGGCCAAAAAGGGACCGGTCAGCTCGGCCGCCACCGCGATGGACAGCATGAGCAGCCCAAGCAGGATCGTTTTCTTAAATAAAGCCGCATAGCGAAATAGTCGCTTTCCCGTTGTCATGCAATCACTCGCCTTCCGTCAGTTGTGCCTCCATCTGTTGAAGCACGTACTGTTCCTTGTACCACCCGCCCAGCTCGATCAGCTGCTCGTGTGTGCCTTCCTCGACGATTTTCCCGTCTTCGAGCACCAGAATCCAATCCGCATGCTTTACCGCTGATAGACGGTGTGTCGTAATCAGCGTGGTCTTACCCGAGCGTTCCCTGCGGATATTGGCGATCATCTCCGCCTCCGTCTTTCCGTCAACCGCCGACATGGCGTCATCGAGAATCAGGATTTCAGGCTGAACCAGCAGCGCTCGGGCGATCGATACGCGCTGCTTTTGCCCGCCAGACAGTGCTACTCCTCTTTCGCCGACGAGTGTTTCTACTCCACCCTGCAAAAATTTCACGTCCTTTGCGAAGGCTGCCAAGCGCAGCGCCTCCTGCAGATCTTCCTCCGTACCTTCCTTTTTACCGAGCAGCACATTTTCCCGGACCGTTTTGGAGAACAGGATCTGCTCCTGAGGGACGTAGCCAATCCAGCGCTTGAGCTGATCGAGCGGTATTCTTTCCACTGGCGTTCCCGCAATCGAAATAGACCCGGTACCGAGCGGAAACTCTCGCAGCAGCTGTCGCACCAGCGTCGTCTTGCCGCTCCCGGTCCTTCCCACGATCCCCAGGGTTTGCCCCCGTTGCAGCGTAAAGGAGACTTCCCTGAGCGACTCCACATGCGCAGAAGGATAGCGGAAGGTGACGCGATCAAAGCAGATGGTCTCCGGACTTTGTGGCGAAACGGGCTGTGCATGGTCTGTCACGTCCGCGGGATACGCCAAGGTCTCGTTCACCCGGTCAAGTGAGGCACTTCCCCGCTGCATGATGTTGATCAGCTCGCCGATCGCAAACATGGGCCAGATGAGCATCCCCAGGTAGACGTTAAAGGAGATCAGCTCCCCCAGGGTCAGCTCCTGATGAAACACGAGATATCCCCCGTAAATCAATCCGATCATGTAGCAGATGCCGACCAAAATTTTGACGGTAGGCTCGATGAGGGAATCGACTTTCGCTACCGCGATGTTTTTTTCATAGACTTCTCTGGTCTTCGTACGGAAGCGCTTTTCATCTGCCGTCTCCTGTACATAGGCACGAACTACACGAACGCCAGCAACCGATTCCAGTACTTGATCGTTCAGCTCGCCAAAAGCATCCTGGGCCTGTGAGAATCGTTCGTGAATCTTCTTCCCGTAGCGATGAATCGCATACGCCATGAATGGAAGCGGCAAAATGGATGCCAGCGTAAGCTTCCAGCTGACGAAAAAGCCCATCGTCAAAATGATGACAGAGGTAAAGCTCGCGGAGTCCACCAGCGTCAAAATACCGAAGCCGGTCGTCATCGACACCGCCTTGAGGTCGTTTGTGGCCCGTGCCATCAGGTCTCCCGTTCGATTTTTCTGGTAAAAGGTCGGGGTCATTTTCAAAAAGTGAGTCATCAGCTTGGAGCGAAGCGAGCGCTCTGCCAGATAGGCACCTCCGAAAAGTTTGTTCACCCAGACGAGGTTCACCAAATAAAGAAAGACAGCTAGAGCTGCATAACCCATCACGATCTGTCCTAATCGCTCTGCTGTCATCGTCCCCATCTGAAGCTCGTCGATGGCGATTCCCACGATCTTGGGCGGAACAACCTCAAGGATCCCTCCCAATATCAACAGCGAAATCGCGATGATATACTGCTTTCTATGCTCGCGAAAAAACCAATTCAGCTTCGTCAAAACGGAAAACATCCGCTGTCAGCTCCTCTCATGAACAATCTGTACAAAAAAAGGCAGAACGCCCGTAAGCGATCTGCCTTTTCCTCTATGTAAATAGAAAAGCGCCGGTTACGAAGACAAGTAACCGACGCCTATATGAGAATATGCGTACAAAAATCTACACAACTCGCCCAGCAGGTGTGGTTACGTCATGTATGCAGTTTTGTGTGCAAGAAACATTCATCCAAATCATGACAACCCCACCTTTCGAGAAAATGTAGTTCATTTCCAATTTGATACATTCTGAACTTTATCATTCTTCCCACAGCACTGTCAACGTCTGATTTTACCTGTATCCCACAGCTGCGCAGGTCTTCCTGCCACCTATTTTGGCTTGCATGCTTTTTCTGGTATGATTACCCTTATGAGTATGAACCAGGGGGCCGTTCGTTTTGCTATCATCATCCCAAAAGCGTCGTTTGACATCTGTGCAGATCATTGTCTTTTTTTACGTGGGACTTATTCTCATTTCCACGATTTTGTTGATGCTGCCATTCTTTCATATCCCAGGAGCTTCGCTTTCCTTTATCGATTCGCTCTTCACCGCCACGAGCGCCATCAGCGTGACAGGGCTTACGGTCATCACGATCCACGAAGTCTTCAACGAATGGGGCCAGCTGTTCTTGACGCTCCTCTTTCAAGTGGGCGGGATCGGGATTATGACACTCGGGACCTTTTTCTGGCTGCTGCTGGGGCAAAAAATCGGGCTTGAGCAGCGCATCTGGATTGCGACCGACCACAACCGCTCCACGTTGTCCGGCCTGGTTGATCTGATGCGCAACATCCTCGTCATCGCGCTCATGATTGAGATTGTCGGTACGATTTTGCTGGGCACTCACTTTCTGATCGCCGGCTATTACACGGATTGGTACACCGCTTTCTACCACGGCTATTTTGCGTCGGTCAGCGCCTTTACAAATGCCGGCTTTGATTTGTACGGCAACTCCATGATGAACTTTACCCATGACTACATCTTTCAGGCGATCGTCATGATCCTGATCATCTGCGGAGCGATTGGGTTTCCGGTGCTGGTAGAGCTGAGAAGCTACCTGTCGTATCGCCGGGCGAAGCAGCGCTTTACCTTTACTCTGTTTACCAAAATCACGACGCTGACCTTCTTCTCCCTCATCGTCGCTGGCGCTCTGCTCATCTACCTATTTGAGCGCACCGCCTTCTTACAAGGTCAGACGTGGGATCAGGTTCTGTTCTACTCCTTGTTCCACTCTGTCTCTTCGCGAAGCGGCGGCTTGGCTACCATGGACATCAGCCTGCTCTCCACCCCTACGCTGATCATGCTGTCCGGGATGATGTTCATCGGAGCATCGCCAAGCAGCGTGGGCGGCGGGATTCGGACAACCACCTTTTTTGTCCTGATCGCAACGGTATTCGCCAATATGCGCGGGTTTAAAGACGTGAAGGTGTTCGGGAGAGAGCTCGTGGAGGATGACATCATGCGCTCGTTCATGGTCTTCTTCGTGGCGATCATTCTCGTCTTCACCGCCGTGATGCTGCTGGTCTGGCTGGAGGCCCTGCCCTTCCAGCACGTCCTGTTCGAGGTCTGTTCTGCCTTTGGTACGACAGGTCTGTCGACAGGGATCACATCGCATATCGGTCCTGGCGGCAAAATCATTTTGATCTTCATGATGGTCATCGGTCGGATCGGCATTATCAATCTGCTGCTGTTCCTGAAGCGAAAAGAGCAGATCGTTCGCTATCATCATCCGAAAGAGCGTGTGATCATCGGGCAGTAAGCAAAAGAAAAAGGCCTGTGTGATTTCCTTTCACACAGGCCTTCCCTGTTATTTCAGATCTAAGGTCGGAATAAAGTCAGAGAAGAATTTGAATTGCTGTTCTGCAAATGTCGTAAAGTCTTCCGGGGATTTGTACACGGCCGACATTCCCCGCTCATTCGCGAACTTCTTGAAATCATCGGACTCGACCGCTTCCTTCAAAGCATCTGCCAATACCTTTTTGAAGTCATCCGATGTCCCTTTCGGCAGGACAAAACCGCCCCAACCTACTACTTCGACATCAAAACCCTTTTCCTTCAAGGTCGGGATATCCGGAAAGTTTTTGTCACGCTCTGCACTCATGACTGCGAGTACCTTCAGCTTCTTTGCTTCCACGCCACTCTTCACTTCTCCCAGACTTACCGCTACCGCATCGACATGATTCCCCATCAACGCTGTCACGGCTGGCGCTGCACCGTCGAACGGAATATCGGTGAACTGCACGCCCGCTTTATTGGCAAAAGCAGTAGAAGCAATATGCCAAATGGAGCCTACTCCCGAATTGCCTACCTTGATCTTGCCTTGATTCTGTTTGGCATACTCTACAAATTCTTCGATGGTGTTATAAGGAGCGTCAGCAGGAACCGTAATCGCTGCGGGGATCATCGTCGCCTGGCCGAGCAAGTCGAACTTGCTTGGCTCAAGCTCTGACAGCCCCAGTGCTTTATGCATGGTCATCTCTACCGGTACATAGCCAAACGTGTATCCATCATTCGGGCTGGACTGGACAAAGGTCATACCCACCCCACCCGTTCCCCCTGTCTTGTTCACCGTTACAATCGGTACTTTCAGCTTTTCTTCCATGTTCTTTGCGATGATGCGTGCTGTGCTGTCAGATGCTCCTCCAGGTGCGTATGGAACGACGAGCGTGATTTCTTTCTCTGGATATTTTTTCGCTTCTGCCTGTCCGCTTTGTCCCCCGGCTTGCCCCCCTTGTGCGCTGCATCCTACCAGGAAAGCGATTGACAACCCGATCAGACCCCATGCAATCTTTTTCATCCCTTGACCCTCCCATTGGTGTTGTTTTCTACTTTCATACGACACTGCTGCAAAGCGCAAGTCTGCACTGTAGGACTACATTTCCACATCTGACGCGAATCCCGCTTTCTTTTTCTTCACTTCCGCAATGACGCTCAAGCATAAAACGATAAGCGACAGCACGAGCAGCGTGCCGGAGATCGGCCTCGCGAACAATTGCAGGACATTGCCATCGAACATCTTGATCGACTGAAGCAAAGAGTTTTCCATCAGCTTGCTGAGCACAAAGGTCAATACGATTGGTGCCATCGGGATGTCTAGTTTTTTCATGATATAGCCTGCGATCCCGAACACAAACATGACGCCAACGTCCCACAAGCTGTTGCTAACTGTATAAGCGCCGATGATTGATATGATGAGGATAAGCGGATACAGCAGCTTAGGCGGCACCGCTGCGATTTTCGCCCACATGCCTGCCATCGGGAGGTTCATGATCAAGAGAATGAGGTTCCCGATAAACATGCTCGCAATGATGGCCCATACGAAATCCGGGTTATTTTGAAAGAGTGTCGGTCCCGGCGTCAATCCATGCATGATGAATGCTCCGAGAATAATAGCGATGGTAGGGGAGCTGGGGATTCCCAGCGTAAATAATGGGATTAACGCAGCGCCGCAGTATGAGTTGTTCGCTGTTTCCGGCCCGGCCACGCCTTCGATGGCACCTTTCCCAAAGCGGGAAGGATCCTTGGCGATTCTTTTCTCCAAGGTGTAGGATAGAATCGCCGGTATCACTGAATTGGAGCCCGGGATCAGGCCCACGAAAAATCCCAGACCGGTTCCTCGCCCGATCGCATTCAGTGTCGGCCTCCACTCTTCCTTGCGTGGAAGAAGACCTTTTACTTTTCCCGGCTTATCCAGCTTTTGCAGATTTTCCATACCAAACAGGATTTCAGAGAGCCCGAACAAGCCCATCGCTACCGTTACGAGATCCAGACCGTTCATCAAGTGTGCTTCGCCAAATGTAAAGCGGACAGCGCCCGAAACGGGATCCATGCCGATCAGGGACAGAATCAAGCCGATAAAAGCAGCGATCAAGCCACGGATTAAGGATCGCCCCATCAGACCGATCACCATGATTAAGCCGAAAATCATGAGGGCAAAAAATTCGGGCGGCCCAAACTTGAGCGCCAATTCCGCCAATGCAGGACCGATAAAAGCAAGGCCAATAATCGAGATCGTCCCTCCAATAAAGGACCCGATCCCCGCGACACCCAAGGCAACACCCGCTCTTCCCTGCTTCGCCAGAGGATGACCATCGAGACAGGTAATGACGGACGCTGCTTCGCCTGGTGTGTTAATCAATACAGAGGTGATTGTGCCCCCGTACATGGATCCGTAGTAAATACCCGAAAGCATGATGATGGCCGATACCGGCTCCATTCCAAATGTCATGGGGATTAATAAAGCCGTACCCGTCGTTGGGCCGAGTCCCGGCAGAACCCCTACCAGCATCCCGACCGTAACCCCGATCAGGCAATACAAGAGGTTCCACCAGGTGAAGGCTGTCTCAAATCCACCGATCAGTTGTCCTAGTGCTTCCATCTTCCATCTTCCCCCTCCTTACCAGCCAAACATGTTAACAGGCAGTGGAATCGTAAAAAATGACTTAAAAACAAGGAACAGCACGATGGATACTCCTGAG
Source organism: Brevibacillus centrosporus (assembly GCF_003710815.1). Classification (GTDB taxonomy): domain Bacteria; phylum Bacillota; class Bacilli; order Brevibacillales; family Brevibacillaceae; genus Brevibacillus; species Brevibacillus centrosporus. The sequence continues at coordinate 37,527 of NZ_RHHP01000038.1, read as the reverse complement.
GAGATTCCCAAGCCTGTGTACCATTTATACTCCCGGCGCAAAAGGATGAAGAGAAGAACCGTGCTGGCAATGATAAACCCCGTCACATTGACAAGGAGCATGAAAATGGCCACAGCAACGATGACGGACAAAACGTTCCCCATTTCCCGCCCTTTCGGTAAAATGTCTGCCCAGGTAATCACTTCTTTTTTGAAGGAGTGCCATATGTAGGCAATGCCGATCAACAGGAGAATTCCGCTTAGCCATATGGGAAACAGCCCTGGTCCAGGTCCGAACTTGGTGTAGTACTTCAGGGAAAACGATTGGATAAAGATTACCAAGGCAAAAAGAACCACGATGCCCCCGACCCATACTCCCGCATTTTGCCTTTTCATCAAACCACATCCTTATTGGGTTACGTTTACCTCTTTTCGAAAACGCTTTCAAATCTCTCTGCATCTCGCTCGTCAAAGTGAGGCGAATGGCCTGCGGCTCCCCTATTCCCCTTCTGGGCGTCTGGCACAGGATGCGCGTACTAGCAGTTCCGGCTTGATCACGATTTGCTTGGGTGGAAACGGCTCCTCCATCGTCAGACGGTTCTTGAGGATAATCGCTGCCTCTACTCCGATTCTCTTGAGCGGCTGGGTCATCAGCGTCAAAGGTGGCTGAATCAACTCCCATTGATTCACATCTCCGTAGGAAATGATGGAAATGTCCTCAGGAAAGCGCCAGGCTTGTTCCTGGATGGCTTTTAGCATGCCTACCGTCATGGTGTTGTTGCAGCAGTAGATGGCGGTCGGCGGGTCAGGCAAAAATAACAGCTCGATGGTCGCCTTGTAGGCATCCTCCGCTTTGAATTTCCCCGACACCAATAGCGCCTCATCATTGGAGCACGCAAAGTGCTTGAGTGCATCCACAGCACCCTCGTAACGCTCTTTTCCTATCGAGCTGTTCGTCGTACCGTAGATAACTCCGATCCGTCTATGCCCCAAAGAATGAAGGTAGGCGATGGATTCGTATGACCCGTAATAGTTGTCATCGACAATATAATCCGTGGTAATCCCCTCTACCTTGCGATCAACCAGGATGACCGGAATCTTATGGTCCAGAACTTTCTGAATCATATCGGCATTTCCGCTCGTAGGAACCAAAACCAGTCCATCCACTCGCTGTTCCAGAATCAGCTGCAGCAGCTCGCGCTCGGTATGGGGATCTTCATTGTGGCTCATGACCAGCATGTGATAATGGCTGGGACGGATCTTATCTTCGATGGTTTTTGCGATCGACATCATGTACGGATTGGAAATGTCCTGTACAATGACCCCAACCTTGTTTGTCTTGGATGCTTTCAGGCTGCGAGCATTGGCATTGACCTGATAGTTCAGCTCTGAAATCGCTTCGGTTACCCGGCTGTATATCCCGCTGCTTACATATCCTTTGTCATTCAACACTTTTGAAACAGTACCAATCGATACCCCGGCATGTTTTGCTACGTCTTTAATCGTGACCTTTTTCATCGATACCTCCAAAACATAGTAAAACGTTTCACAGCCATTATAGCATTCGCTGTCCGAAACGGAAATACAGCGACCCTGCGGCAACGGAGGCAATCTGCGTTATCGATTCCAAAGGGAAGAGACGGTACCATTGCTAGTGTAGGGACAGTCCGTCACGGATGTTCTACGACTGGTAGACGACTTCTTTCGAGGCTTCATCGAGCTGATGCAGACGCGCTTGCAAAGCCGCTTTCTCTTCTGCGGACAGGTCCAGCTGCGGCTCTCTCATTCGTCCTACCTCGATGCCTCTCATTCGCAGCGCTGCCTTGAAATAGGCCATGTTGCTGCCATTTTTCAGTGTTTCACAATACTGGATGGCGATTCGCTGCAGCTCTCTCGCCTTTTGCAGGTCGTTTTCTTGAAAGGCTTGGTAGAGTGCTACGAAGGGCTCAGGATATACGCAAGATACGCCCGATACCGTTCCTTCACATCCCATTGCCAGCCCAGCCAAGAACAAGCGGTCTGTCCCATGCGATACCGAGAAGGTGCCTTGATTGACGGCCAGGTACTCGTTCGTTCTCAGCATGTCCGGGTAGCTGTACTTAATCCCGATCACATTTTTGCAGCGACTCGCGATATTCTGGACGACTTCACTCTTGAGATCGTTTGCCGCACATTGCGGGATGTTGTAGAGATACACGGGAAAATCGGCCGGGACACTGGATGCGACGGCTACAAAGTACTCTTCCAGCTCTTTGTCTGTCGCACCGAAGAACACAGGGGTTACCACACCGACACCATCTGCTCCGATTTCATGCGCATGTCTGGCCAGCTCGATCGTGTCTTCCTGATTCATCGCACCGACATGGATAAATACGGTGACTCGATTTGCTGCTGCTTTCACGACCGTTTCCGCGACCCTTTTTCTCTCCTGCACCGACAAACGGAGCATTTCACCTGTTGTTCCCAATGGATAGAGGCAGTGAACTCCTTTGGAGATCAAGAACTCCGTCAAGTCTCTCATCCAATCATGATCCACCTGACCATCCTCACCAAACGGGGTTACCATCGCTGTCGTGACACCGTATAAATGCTTCATAACGTCATCTCCTCTTCTTCGTCTATTTCACGTACGTGCCTATTCCACGCAGCCGAGCCGCGCTGTGACTCCATCAGAAAAACCTTTAACCAGGAGAGCTCCCACTGCCGCGCCGGGGTCCTGATGACCAATCGAACGCTCCAGATACCTGGCTGCTCTGCCGTGTCTGGATTGCAGCTCTATCGTGTCCTTGGCGCCTTTGTCTGCCGCTTCGGATGCCGCCAGCAGCATTTCCCCCATAGATTTGCCCTCGCTATGTGCCACCTCCATCGCATCGACAGCCGGAACAAGCGAATCTAAAATCGTCTTATCTCCGACAATTGCCTTCCCTCGTTCCTTCAAGCCTTGAGCGATAGCCTGAAAAAGAGCGATGACGTCGACCGCGGTAAGCTCTGTTTTTCCCTGAATCGCTTTGCCCGCTCGGAACAGGGCAGATGACATCAGGGTTCCCATCGTGGAGGCTACAGCTTCCCCCATCTCCAACGCAGCGCTCATCAATGCCTTTCCGATGTCATCCCCTGTACAGGTACGCAGCTGGTCGTTGACCGCACGAAAGCCGTTAGACATGGTCAGCCCGATATCTCCGTCTCCCAGTGCACCATCCAATTGACAAAGAAAGTCTTTGTTCTCATCCATCCTCTTGCCGACTGCCTGCAAGATGGCCTGAATATCCTCAAACCCGAGAGCTTCTCTCACGCCGTTCTCTCCTCTCGCTTTATTTCTGTACGTGGAACGGAGTCTGATAGGGAGCATCGAGCAACTCGCGCAGTTCATCATCCAGCTTCAAAAGAGAAACCGACAAACCTGCCATTTCCATCGAGGTGGCAAACTCTCCAATATAAGGCCGGTGTACGTGAATCTCCTTCTCTGCCAGCAGCTTGTGAACCGAGCGATAGACGATATACAGCTCTTCTAATGGCGTTGCTCCCAAGCCGTTGATCAGTACGGAGACCTCAGCGCCCGCTTCGATCGGCAAGTCCTGCAAAATGGTAGACACGAGGGATTTTGCTACCTCATCTGCGGTCTCAATCGTCCCGCGATGAATGCCAGGCTCCCCATGAATGCCCATCCCGATTTCCATCTCTCCCTCACCGATCGTAAACGTCGGATGCCCCACTGCCGGAAGGATGCACGGAGTCAGCGCCACTCCCATGGTACGAACGTTGGCATTTGCCTTTTCAGCGACTCGCTTCACTTCCTCGAGGGAAGCCATCTGCTCCGCCTTTGCTCCAGCCAGCTTGTAGAGGTAGAACATTCCCGCGACACCACGGCGTCCTGCCTCGTTTCCTTTCGGCATGGAGGCCACATCATCGGTAGCCATTACAGTCTCTACCCGAATGTCCTCCATTCCGGCAAGCTCTGCCGCCATATCAAAGTTCATGACATCGCCGCCGTAATTGCCGTATATGTACAGCACGCCAGCACCACCATTTATTGCACGGGTGACATCCAGCATTTGCCTTGCGCTAGGCGATGCAAATATATTTCCTACAGCGACACCGTCCAGCATTCCCGGCCCGACATAGCCCAGGAACAGCGGCAAATGCCCTGAGCCCCCGCCTGTCGCAATGGCGACCTTTCCATTGCTGGGGCCATTTGCTCGAACCAGTGCACGATTGTCACTGCGCACACTTTTCAACTGGTCTGAATGAGCGAGAAGCAACCCCTCCAGCATTTCATCCACGACTTGTTCCGGATCATTCAGGAATTTTTTCATCCGATTTACTGCTTGGCTCATACAATCCCCTCCATGCTTTTTACTGGTAGTTGAGAGTTTCTCCTCAACGAATGAAACGTTTCACTGATGAACATAAAAAATGTCCCCATCACATTAGACTATACAGAAAAAAACAGCAGGATTGATCACACTTTTTTTACTGATCACACTCATTTTCCGACTATTTTCATTTTTCTCTGCCATTTCTCTGGATTTATCTCAGCATGCAGTGAAACGTTTCAATATTCATCAAAAAAATATAGGTGAAACTCCTATTTATCTTGCCTTTACTACGATATTCTGCCGAGTTTTCCGAATGAAACGTTTCAATGACCTCAGTATAAATGGTGAGCGCTTTCAATTCAATCTTTAAATTTCTAATTTTCTCATTTTTCTTTTCCTTCCCAAATGAAAAAACGACTCTTGCTTATACGAAGAGTCGCTTCCTATGCCCTACTGTTCTTCCTCTATTGGGGGTTCCAGATATACCCAGGACGCATGCAAAGAGTCTTCTACCATACGCGCCACCATTTCCAGGGAGACAACGGACGTTTTTCTTCTTCCTTTTTACAATAATGGGTTCGCAGCCACTCCCGCCTCTTTATCCGCAAGCTTTGGCATGGCTAGCAACGGCAGCTCCATAATATTGCGCTGCTTGCCGGTCCCATAGTAATCCTCTTCCTTTTTCGCGAGTGCAAAGCCGAATGCTTCTAAGGCACGGATGGATTTGACATTCGTTTCGCTGACGGTGACGAGAACACGCTGAAGGGTAGGGTGTTGGCGCAGAGCCTGCAAACGCGCTTCCACCAGCTTCTTGCCGATGCCTCTTCCCTGATACTCCTGGTGCACATTGCTGAATAGGAGCCAGCCCGTCGTCTGGTACATATCGATTCCAGCACAGCCAAAGCCGATTAAGCGCCCTTCGTGTGTTGCCTTGAAAATGAGCTCAGGAAACAGTTCGATGTACTTCTTCAATTCATGCAGGTTCATTCGATCCGGCAGCGTCAAATCCGCCAGCTGGATCATCTCGGAGAAATCCTCCCGCTCTGCCTGTTCGATCCGTACGTCCATCCTCCCACGCCACCTCTCCCTGCGACTATACCCTCACTCTAGCAGAGCCATGTTAAGTACGAATGGATGGCGTGTGGAAGATGTGTAAAATTGATCATGGGTCAGGCTGGAGCGCAGAGCAGTAACCTGCTTCTCCCTAGCTCTGCTATGTTGAGACAGAAAAAGCCGACGATTCCATTCATTCGGAACCGCCGGCTTGGGAAGAGCTTGCTGTTTTGTTGACTAGAAGCGCTTATTTCTTGACAGATGGCATGACGCCTTCTGGAATCGGATTCACATAGGCGGAATTGCCCAGGCGATCTTTCAGCTCCACTTTGGCTTTTTCAATCAGCTCAGGGTTGTTCAGCATGTCAATCGCTGTGGACGCCATGACTTTCCCTGCATGCAGCATCCCTTTATGCGCGATGGATGTCGCACCCAGCGTGACCCACTGCCAGGAGTGAAGCGAGGAGCCATTGATATAGCAAGCTGTCGTGCATTGGGCGGTTGGCGTGATCCAGCTCACGTCCCCTACGTCTGTAGAGCCGTTCAATGGACGTTTGGTTCCATCGTACTCATTCAGCCAGGTCACCATATCCACGTCAGGGCCTCCTGGTGTTTGCACTTCAGAAGTACGGTGCTCTTGTTCGCTCAGAGTAGCACGCACCGCTTTTGCCAGCTCCAGCTCCTGCTCATCGTGAACCGGAACACCGAGCTCTTGGAAGTTGCGGTACATGACCTGTTCCACGGTCTTGTTTTGAATCAGGTTGGAGCAGGCCTTGTCGAACACGATTTCCACTTCGGTTTCGGTCATGAGGGCTGCACCCTGAGCGATTTTGCATACCCGCTCGTAGATCTCCTGTACTTGATCGACGATTGGTGCGCGCACCAGGTAGAGCACTTCCGCATTCGGCTGCACAACGTTTGGAGAAAGTCCGCCCGAATTCGTGATCGCATAGTGCACGCGTGCTTCCGGAATAATATGCTCGCGCAGGTAGTTCACACCGACGTTCATCAGTTCGACCGCATCCAAAGCGCTGCGTCCGAGATGTGGGCTTGCTGCCGCATGGGAGCTTTTCCCTTTGAACTTGAAGTAGACCTGATAGTTCGCCAAGGAGTCCATCGCCATGATGCTGTTGTAGCCCATCGGATGCCAGCAAAGGGCAAAGTCTACATCGTCAAACAATCCGGCACGCGCCATGAAAGTCTTGCCCGAGCCGCCCTCTTCACCTGGGCAGCCATAGTAGCGGACAGTACCTTTGATGTTGTTTTCTTCCATGTATTGCTTGACCGCTACGGCAGCTGCCAGGGAAGCTGTACCGAGGAGGTTGTGCCCGCAGCCGTGTCCGTTTGCTCCTGGCACCTCGGCTTCCTGCTTGGCAATCCCTTTCTTTTGGCTCATGCCGGAGAGGGCATCGAATTCTCCCAAAATCGCCACAACCGGGCTGCCGCTTCCGAAGCTTCCGATAAAAGCCGTCTTGATCCCGCCGACGCCTCTCTCTACGGTAAACCCTTCGCTCTCCAGGGTGCTCGCGAGCAGCTCAGCCGATTGGTACTCTTCAAAGCGCGTCTCCGCAAATTCCCAAATGCGGTCCGCTACTTTGATAAACGACTCTCTTTTGCTTTCGATCATGTCTGCAATCCGTTGTGTATGCATGTAGAAACATCCTCTCTATTTGCTGTAAGGTTTGGCGAGTGTGTCTAATAGAAGGGTTTCTTTACGTAAGAAGCCGTTTCGCAATACGAGTGAGCAGCTCGACAGCGCGCGGAAGAATCTCTTCCTGGATATCGAACTTCGGATGATGGTGAGGAGCAGGAATATCTGTCCCAATCGACATGTAGGTTCCTTTGCCTCCGCGATCTTGAACTCGCTTGATCAGGAAGCTTGCATCCTCACTGCCCATCGCGTTGTACTCGCCTTTTTTAAAGGAGTGGAACCCTTCGACTTGTCTAGCCTCTTCCAGTGCCAGATCCGCCATTTCATCATCGTAGTTGATCGGAATGGCTCCCCCGATGACTTCAATTTCATGGTCCAGCTCATGCATCGCCGCAGCACTTGCGATGATGTTGCGTACGCGTTTTTCCACCTCTGCGTTGACTTCCTCTGACTCGGAGCGAGTCTCGACGATCATCTTCGCGTAGGCTGGAATAATATTTGCCGCGGTTCCGCCTTCCAGCACACCCACATTGACTCGTGTGGCAGCTGAGCTAAAACGTGTGATCGCATGAATGTTAAGCAAAGCAGTGGCTGCTCCCAACAGGGCATTTTTCCCGTGCTCAGGAGATGCTCCGGCATGGGAGGATACGCCATGGAAGTGTGCCAGCATTTTGGTCGTTGCCAATAGGCCGTGTGAGCCGCCATGCACTTCACCCAGTGGCACATTTACGCCCAGATGGTGACAGAAGATAAAGTCTACGTCATCTACAATTCCTTTTTGTACGATCGAGTAGGCGCCACGCACGCCCTCCTCGGCCGGTTGGAAAATCAGTTTGACAGTACCGGAAAAGTTGCCATCTCCGAGCTTTTCCGCCAGTCCCAAGCCAATGGTGGTATGTCCATCATGGGCACAAGCGTGCATGTTTCCTTCGTATTGCGAGCGGAAGCCGTTTGCCTGCGGAAAATGATCCGCGTCTTTGCTCTCCAATACGGGCAAAGCATCCATATCGAAGCGGAAAGCGACCGTTGGGCCAACTGCTTTCCCTTTTTTCACACCGATCACAGCGGTGTAGCCGCCACGCATTTTTTCGGCAATAGCGGGGTTCGCACCGTCGCGCAGGGCACGCTCGTAAGCTTCCTCCAACACTGCCTGCGCGGGCAGGCCTCTGCGAGAAGGCCCGTCCAGCGCGTCTTGTCCATAAATCACTTCATAGCCGAGGGAAGTCAAAATTTCCACGACTTTTGTAGCAGTGCGAAATTCAGTAAAACCAACTTCCGGGTGCATGTGAAAATCTCTTCGCAGTGAAACCAGATCTAACATCTTTTATACCTCCTGTTATCTCCGGGGCAAATCTCAAGCTTAGAGATGAGGATATACCCCAGGTCCGATAGGCAAGCCTACGAAATACCATACGATCAGCATCAAAGTCCAAAGGATGAAGATCGCGATCGGGTAAGGCAAAATCAAGGAATAATAGGTACCCAGCTTGGCGTCTTTTTTGTATTCCTGCAAGAAGCCCAGGAACAGCGGGATAAACGGCGACACGATCGCGAACGGAATCACGGAAGAGTCGGCTACCCGGAATGCAATTTGCGCGAAAGCAGGGTGGAAGCCCAAAGCCATGAACATCGGAACGAACACCGGCGCAAGCAGTGACCAGATCGCAGAACCACTGGCGATAAACATGCAGAGGAACGCGGACAAAAACATCAGACCAATAAAGACAGGTGCACCGGTCATGTTCATTTTCTCCAGCACGTCTGTAATAGACAATGCCAGGAAGCTACCCATGTTGCTCCAGTTGAACATCGCCACGAATTGCGACAGCGGGAACACCATGACGATGAAGCCAGCCATGCCCTTGATTGGATCTGTCAGCAATGCAGGAATGTCATTTTGCTTTTTGATCATGCCTACCCGGATACCATAGGTGATCGCTACGGTGAAGAAAAACAACAGAATGACAGGCACGATCCCCGAGATAAACGGAGAAGGAACGACAGTACCCAGCTTAGGATCGCGGAGCAGACCGTTTGCAGGTACAACCAACGCTGCCATGATTGCGATGAAAACCAGTGCTGCGATACCAGCTGCACGCAGGCCTTTCTTTTGCAAATCGGACAAGTCTTGAAGTCCTTTACCTTTTTCACCTTTGTAGACACCCAGCTTTGGTTCCACAAACTTGTCTGTGATAAAACCGATAGCCGCGGACAGCAAAATGACAGAAGCGGACATGAAGAACCAGTTGTCCAAAACGCTGACGGTTACATTCGGATCAACGGACTTGGAAATCTCTGAGCTGATACCGGAGAGCAACACGTCGGTGGTCACAATCAGGATGTTCGCGGAAAAACCGGAACCAACCCCTGCGATCGCAGCGAGCAAACCGGCTACCGGGTGACGGCCAACAGCCAGGAAGATCAAAGCTCCCAGTGGCGGCATAATAACGAATGCTGCATCAGAGGAAACGTGGCTGAAAAACGCGATGAACGCTACCAGATAACTCGCATACCGGGCACTCACTCGCAAAGACATTTTGCGGATAACCGCTTCCAAAAGACCAACCTTCTCAGCAAGCCCGACCCCGAGCATCAGAGTCAAAATCGATCCAAGCGGCAAGAATCCAGAGAAGTTTTTAATGATATTGGGAAGCAGCCATTGAAGTCCCTCTTGGCTCAGCAGGTTTTTGACTGCAACTTCCTCATTTTTAATCGGATCAATCGCCGTTACATGAAAAAACGACAATAGCGCGGTGATCACCATCAAAATAGCAATCAAGTAAAGGAAGAGCATAAATGGATTCGGCAGCTTGTTCCCTACACGTTCTACCCATTTGATTAGTCCGACTCCACCTGACTGTTGCTCATGTTGGTTCATGTTTACTGGTTGCGCACTCATAGAGCAATCCCCCTTGGGCTGTGTTTCTTGAATCTATTCTCTTTTTGTAAGTGACACTGAGTGATTGATCAGTCTTGAAACCGCCAAATTGAAAGCCCTTTCAATTTAGACTCAGCTTTTGGTAAGCAGGTACTCCTTTCACATGATGTCGACGATTTCGCATTATGCGAATATAAAAAGACAATTTCGCTTAATTGGATTATATAGCTTGATTTAATATTTTTCAATACAATTGTTTGACTTCTTGCAAAATACAAAAGCTTTCACTTACATTTTGATTTAAGAAAAAAGCCTTAACCGGTGGCTAGAAACCGCATGAGCTCGCAGGACTCCTGTTGATATAAACACCAAAAAAACACCCGATAGAATCGAGTGTTTCCTCACTTTTTCAGCCTATACATTTTCTTCGGCCTACCCCGCATCGCTTGCTGCTCTTCTCCTTTTAGCTCAGCCAGATCATACTCGCACAAGCTCCCCATGATTCGCTGGGCGTTGCGCATCGTCATCGACAAATACGTAGCGATATCTGTAGTCGTAAAGGTCGTCCAGCCCATCCTCTGCACCAGTGCTTCAATCTTGTGATAGGTTTTCACACTGACATTGGCTTTGTTCAGCTTTTCCAGGAGGTCCTTGTCATTGGAACGATAGGAGTAGCTCAACTGGTCGGACTCGCCGACCGACTCCACAATGACGCCATCATCCTGAACGATGACGATCCCGAACTCCGGTCGTTCTTTCGCGTGCTGAATCGCTTTTCGCGCATTGTTTTCCGCTGAAAAGGCCGTCTCCCCAAAGCCTACCCCGACAGCAACCGGGACATCTGCTTCCAGCGACAGCTGTTGCACGGTATTACGGAGGATGTCGATTTCCCGTTGGATCGCACCGCGCGTACTAAAAATCTGATAACGACCATTTCCGTTCGCCAAAAGCGACCCGTCCAGCTTCTCACACAAAAGCAGCAGAATCTGCCTGATCTTCAGCTCCAAATGCTGGAGGTGAAATCTCGTCTTGGCTCGCTCTGCGATCTTGTCCATCTGCTCCAGCTCGATGATTTCTACGCCGATCTGCGTATCTTTAAAATACGAGCTTTTCGCCTTTTCGATCACGATTTTCATCGCTTGGCGGATCTCCATTTTGGTCATCAGCACACGATAGACAGGGATGCCTTCCTTTTGCAGCGCACGTTCTACGGAAAAAAGCGTCGTAAAGGCGCCCTGGGTTTTCCCTGCCCGCCAAAGGTCGAGGTGAAACTGCGTGATCTTTTGCGCATCGTAATTTTCGTCATAGGTCATCAAATGCTTGTCCTCGTCAGGAATATCCAGCTCACCTAGCGACTCCTGCAAGTAAATGCCTTCCGACTCAATCATGTCGACGGATACCCGCTTCACGATCTCATTGCGATCCACCGACATTTGGATAAAGCAACGGTACAGATTGGACCCTGTCGGCGGGCAATACACGATGTTGGCTTCCGGGCTCAACACATTTTTGGCAATGGTATACGGGATCGGCCCTGAGAAAAACCAGCCGTTGAACTCGCGGCTATGTTCAGATACGATACTGCTCACCGATTTGGCATCCTCATACACGAATGGGACAAATTCGATGCCGTGCTCAAACTCATTCGCAACTGCCAAAATCCGCTCCACAGATGGAGGCGGCCCCACCACACCGATTCTATACATATGGGCGATTACTCCTGATTCATCTGGATTTTCTTTGTTCTTACTACTATATCAAATTTTACACATCCTACGTAGTACTCTCCCAAAATTCGACGGCAATCGACTGAATTAACAGACTTTTTTCAATCAAATTTTTTTTGGAATTGCCTTTAGCGCGATAAAACAATACTCTAGTTTATATCTGTTTATTTTCTTTTCAAGGGGGATCACTATGAAAAAGGGTATTGCACTGGCAACATGCCTGTCCTTGCTGTTAGGCGGGGTACTCGCAGGCTGTTCCAACTCGTCGCAATCATCTTCGCCAGCATCATCCACGTCCGCACCAGCAGCACAGACCGAGGAAAAAAAGACAGAACCGATGGTGTTGCACTGGAGCATTAACAGCGAGCCGCCTTCCATGGACCCTGGCATCGCAGTGGACGCGGATTCGTTTGACATGATCTACGCAGCGTTCGAAGGGTTGACCAACTACGATCTGAACGGTCAGCTGACCAACGCAACCGCAGAGAGCTTTACCAACAATGATACCTTCACCCAGTTTACCTTTAAAATTCGCAAGGACGCGAAATGGAACAACGGCGATCCCGTGACGGCAAACGACTTCGTTTATGCGATTAAACGAAATCTCGACCCGAAAACGGCCTCCGAGTACGCCTATCAGCTGTACTACATCAAAGGCGGCGAGGAGTTCAACACCGGAAAAGGCAAAGCAGAGGATATCGGTGTGAAAGCTTTGGATGATTACACCGTCCAGTTCGATCTGAAAGCACCTACGCCTTTCTTCCGTGAGCTGACCTTCTTCCCGACCTTGTTTCCGCTGCACCAAAAGACAGTCGAGGGCAATCCAAATTGGGCGGCCGAAGCCAAGACGATCGTCTCCAACGGTCCTTTCAATATGGAGTCCTGGGAGCACAAGAGCAAAATTGTCTTCACCAAGAGTCCTACCTACTGGGATAAAGACAACGTGAAGCTCGATCGTCTCGAGATTGTCATGATTGACGATAACAACACCGCCTTCTCCATGTTTGAAAACGGCGAAGTCGACTGGGGCGGCTACCCTGCCTCTACGCTTCCGGCTGATGCCATCCAATCGATCAAAGATCAAGGCAAGCTGATGGTCGCAGACAATCCCGGTACACAATCGGTCGTCTTTAACACCACGAAGCCGCCTTTCAACAACAAAAAGATCAGACAAGCTTTCTCCTATGCCATCAACCGTCAGGAAATCATCGACAATATCCTGCAAACAGGCGTGCCGGCAGCTTATGGCTGGGTACCTACCTCCATGGGCCTGAAGCCGGATGGATACTTTAAAGAAGATGCCGAAGGGGCGAAACAGCTTCTCGCAGAGGGTATGAAAGAGCTGGGACTGACTACGTTCCCAGAAGTGACGTATACGTTTGACACCACAGACGTGAACAAAAAAGTCGCCGAAGCGCTGCAAGACCAATGGAAAAAAGTGCTCGGCGTCCAAGTGAAGCTCTACACAGCTGAGCTGAAAGTGTACCGTGACATGCGTTCCCAAGCCAACTTTGACATGATCCGCTTCCAATGGGGTGCCGACTTTAACGACCCGATCAACTTCCTGGAAATGTTCCGTGACAAAACAGGCGGAAACAACCATCCAGACTGGGAAAATCCGAAGTTTAAAGAGCTGATCGACAAGAGCTACCAGGAGTCTGACCTGGAAAAACGCAAACAAATCCTGCTCGAAGCAGAAACGATCCTCATGGATGAAATGCCGCTTGCTCCTATCAACTTCCGCGGCAGCCCTTACGTGAAAAACGACAAGGTCAAAGACTTCATCATCTACCCACTGGGTGGCGCTTACTTCAAATTCACTTCCGTTGTCCAATAAGTAGACAGAATGCAACAAGCTGCACGGTCTCCATAGACAGTGCAGCTTGTTTTTTCTTATTCATGCGTTCCCTTCAACGCCACGATCGCACAGATTACCGTTAAGACCTGCGTGCCAATCAGCAGAGAGAAGCCGGCTGAAAAGCTTTCTGCCCCATTCCCTGCAATCATCGCCCCCAGAACTGGTTGGCGACGATCAAGCCAATCGCGGAGGTGTTTTATATAAAAAACACTAGTTTTTCATATAAAAATATTAGCGCTTATCTAGGTAACAGTAAATCTCGATCGTTCATATTCATGCCACAAATTTCTAACTATTTGAATGCAAGGAACAAGTACAAAATAAAAATAGCTGCACAGCTCAGGAAGCGAGCCGTGCAGCTATTCTATAAGGCTTTACGCAGTAATCGAGGTTTCTTTTACCTCGTTATAGATGGTTGTATCGAGGTCCTTCGTCGCTCTGCTAGTAAGCAAGCCAGCCGTCATGCTGCCGCTCACGTTGAGAGCTGTACGTCCCATGTCGATCAACGGTTCTACGGAGATCAGCAAACCTACGATTGCGATCGGCAGATTCATCGAGGACAGAACCAGCAGGGCAGCAAAGGTAGCCCCTCCCCCTACACCAGCTACACCAAAGGAGCTGAGAGCTACAACCGCAACCAGCATCAGGATAAACGATGGGGTCAACGGGTCAATCCCGGCAAGCGGTGCAACCATGACAGCCAGCATCGCTGGATACGTACCTGCGCAGCCATTTTGCCCGATCGACAGTCCAAACGATCCTGCGAAGTTGGCGATTCCTTCTGGAACACCGAGGTCTTGTGTTTGGGTTTTGACATTCAGTGGCAAAGCACCTGCACTAGTCCGGGAAGTAAAGGCAAACGTGAGTACCGGGAACGCCTTTTTCACATAGGTAACCGGGTTCAAGCCTGCAAATGTCAACAACAGCAGGTGGACGATAAACATAACGATCAAAGCCACATAGGATGCAACCACGAATTTTCCAAGCTGCCAGATCGCATTGTAGTCACTGGTAGCCGTTACTTTTGTCATGATCGCGAGCACGCCGTACGGAGTTAAACGAAGAATCAGAGTCACAACCCTCATGACAATCGCATGGAGAGTATCGACAATTTTGGAGAACAGCTCTGCGTGTTCCGGATTTTTACGCTTGATACCCAAAAACGCTGCACCGATGAAAGCCGCAAAGATCACGACTGCTATAGTCGAGGTTGGACGCTCACCTGTAAAGTCTTGGAATGGGTTGGCTGGCAAAAGGGAAACGACTTTTTGCGGAAGCGACGTGTTTTGTACATCTCCCAGCTTTTGTTCTACCTGTTCGATTCTTGTCTTTTCCGCATCGCCCTGCTGAAGCTTTGCGCCGTCCAAACCAAATGCCAGCGTAGAGGCGATCCCGATGGCAGCGGCAATCGCAGTGGTTCCTACCAGGATGCTCAAAATAAGCGAACTGATTTTTCCAATATTGTTCGATAGCTTTAATTTGGTAAATGCTGAAACGATGGAAATGAAGACCAGTGGCATCACGATCATTTGCAGCAGCTTCACATAGCCGTTACCGACGATGTTGTACCAATCGATACTGGTTTTTAACACATCTGACTTGGCTCCGTAAATGAATTGTAGAACCAGACCGAACACAATCCCGATTCCCAGACCCAGGAATACCCGTTTCGAGAACGAGACATGCTTCTTTTGCAAAGCATACAAGCCAAGAATGAATAATAGCAAAATAAAGATGTTGACGATAATCAAGAGCGTAGACATGCTTCCTTCCTCCATTTCCCTTACTTTCTTTTTCTCTAAAGTATAAGGTTCATTCTCTATTTATATTCGTACAAATCCGATTTGTAAAGTATGATTTTGAATACATACCTAGATACTTGGTTTTTTACGAATTGTCCGGCAATTCCCGCACGATAAAATCTTGGCTGCGCAAAGCTTTTTCGTGGTCTAATCCGTTCTCATTCCTTTCTTTACGCACAAAAAAACCAGGAATCGCAAACGAGGCGACTCCTGGATCCCACACTTCCTGCTACTTCAATTGCTTGCTGACGAGATTCCAGAGCCAGACCAGCACGATACCGCCAATCGCTCCGGCAATGACGTTAAATCCAGCCAGCATCCACAGCCAGTTCCCCAACAGGAGATCGCCCAGCCAAGTACCCAGCAAAGCGACGATCAGCGAGGCCAACCAGCCATTTCCACCTGCTTTTCCAGTCATAAGCGTGTTCATGCCCCACCAGACGATCAAGCTGACCAATACCCATACGAGCCAGAACATAAGACACACACCCTTTCAAAATGATGGTAACGCTTACATGAGGACCATAAAAATTATAGTTATCTGTTACCATCATATTGAAAACTTTCGGATATGTTCTTGGGTACATGCCTGATTTCACGCAAAAACCACCATCAGCACCTGACTGGCGCAAGCCGACATGACTAAAAGAGTCAACTGCTAGCGCGTTTTTTGCGATGGTCACATACTCTCTCTCGACATCCTCCAGTTTGTAGGCAACCCGAAAATCGGTCACCTGGTTGGTCTGCAGGTCAGGTTGCTTCGGATTCTTGCCAGAAAAAAAGGGGGCTAAAAGCTCACGCCCCCTTCCGCACGAAACGAGATTAATTGATATAAAACTCAGGACGACGGTTAGCCACGCTTGGCAATTTGCCGCGTACGCGCGATATCCGGTCCATGTCAAGCTCGGCGACGATGAGTGCTTCTTCCTCTCCGGCACTCGCCAGAACGACCCCCATCGGATCCACGATCAAGCTGCGTCCTGCAAAAATATTCCCCACCTGATCGGCAGCGCAGACGAACATCGTGTTCTCGATCGCGCGCGCGCGTACAAGTGTCTCCCAGTGGTCTTCCTTCATAGCGCCAGCTACCCAGCCCGCAGGTACGAACAGGATGTCCGCCCCTTGCAGAGCAAACTGTCTGGCAATCTCGGGGAATCGCACTTCGTAGCATACCATCAGCCCGATTTTGCCGAACTCCGTTTCAACCACCTGATACGGATTGTCTCCAGGCGCGATGGCGTCCGACTCCACGAACGAAAACGCATCGTACAGATGTGTCTTGCGGTACGTATGGATCAGCTCTCCGGAGCGGTTGAGGAACACCGTCGTATTGTAGGCACGGTCAGGATCTTTTGGAATCGATTCGTAGATTCCGCATACGACGTAAACACCCTGCTCACGTGCCGCATTTGCCAGCCCGGTCACGAACGGTCCGTCCAATGGTTCGGCTACCTGTGCTGGTGTCACACCCGTTTTCGGCGTGGCGGGTGCGAGATACATCTCCGGCAGGATCACAAAATCCGCCCCGGACGCTTTCGCCTTCGCGATGTACGCTGCCGCCTTTTGCAGGTTTTCTGTTTTATCCATCGTGGAAGTAAGCTGCGCGATTGCTACTTTCATCTCTTTTTTCCGCCTTTCACGTAGGTCTCATACTTACTGAATAGTATAACTGATTTTATCTTTTTGTAAGTAGCGGCTTCTAAAGCTAGCTCGACGTCTTCGCGTGCTCAATCGCCCCGCTCAGCGTAGATCGGTGGGATGTACCCATGAAAAAAACGTATTTGAAAGATGTGGCCTATCAAAAACTAAAAGAGAAAATTTTGACTGGTCATTATTCTGATAAGAATCATACGTCCGAGAATGAGCTCGTGGAAGAATTCGAAATGAGCCGCACTCCCATCAGGGAAGCTCTGCAGCGCCTGCCGGCCGAGGGTCTTGAAGATTTACTCCAACCAGGGTGTCTTCTTTCACAGCCCCTATGCAATTTCACCGCTCTCTCGTCGGCATCTCTGACAACGACATGTTTGTCCAGACCATGATTAATATACGGGAGCGCATGCTGCTCTCCCACGAAGAGCACATCGCCATTTTGAATGCCTTGCGAACAGGCAATGCGGAGAACGTGATCAAGCAGATGGATGTGCACTTTGAAAAAGGTCGAATCGAGTTGTTCACACCTTAACGGCATTCAGCTCCCCCTCTCCCTTTCTGCTGCTAGTGGCGGCAGGAAATATGTTCTTCTACATGTATTCGCTTTCATAATGTTGCACATACGAATAAGCACCTTCTGCTCGTCCTCACTTCGATTTTTCTCCTCTTTCCTCAGCCAACTTTTTTTCCTCTGCAAAGAGGTTTTTGAGTTTCCGCATAGGAAAAGGAGCCGGAATCCCTCCAGCTCCTTTTGGCTTGCTTTCGCTACCGGATAATATTTTTCCCGTAATAAATTTCGTCCATCTCGTTGTGCAGCCGCTCTGTGATTTCCCGCTGCTCCTCGGGCGACAGCTTGTCCTTGGTATAGCCGAACAGGTAATTATTTAAATCAAAGCGTTTCAGCTTGCATTTGGTGTGAAAAATATTTTCCTGGTAGACGTTCACATCGATCATGTCGTACAGCTCGATGACTTCATCCGGGATGTAATTTTGGATGGAGCTGATATCATGGTCTATGAACAGCTTGTTGCCATCGATATCACGAGTGAAGCCACGGACTCGGTAATCAATGGTCATCGTGTCGGTCTCGAATGAATGGATCAAGTAATTGAGGGCTTTTAGCGGAGAAATCTCTCCACAGGTCGACACGTCGATATCCGCGCGAAACGTACTGATTTCTTCATCGGGATGGTATTCCGGATACGTATGGACGGTGATATGGCTTTTATCCAGCTGCATGACTACCGAGTCGGGCAAAGGTCCCGGCGATTCTTCGTACGACTCGGTTGGGACCTCCACGACCGGCCCCTCCGAGACGAGAAAGGTGACACTTGCTCCCTGTGGGACATAATCCTGCTTGGCAATATTCAAGACGTGAGCACCAATGATATCCGAAACGGTCTTTAGAATATGGGTGAGACGGTCAGCATTGTACTGCTCGTCTATGTACTCGAGGTACGCTTCCCGCTCTTCTCTCGTTTTCGTATAACAAATGTCGTACATATTAAAGCTCAGAGACTTGGTCAAATTGTTGAAGCCGTGCAAGGTGACATGCTGCTCTGTCATCGGTTTCACGTTTTCATCTCCCTTCCGCTATGCACTCTTTGCTAATTTACCCAATTGCTTGCTTTCACCATCATGAAAAGGAAATTTTCTATGCAACAAGTCGCAAGTCCATTTTCTAGACCTAATAGGATCAAAAAAGCTGAAGAAAAACGAACATTTCCCCAGCTTCTTTACTCTATTTAAGGGCTTTTTCAGCAGCTCCCTAAGATGTTTTTTTGCATGTCCCTTTTATAAGACAGCTGCGAGCAAATGGGACTGCTCCGGGATGCGGCTGACGATTTCTTTACCGATCTCGATCGAAGCAGTAGCAGCCGGAGAAGGCGCATTGCACACATGGACCGTACGTTTTCCTAATATAATGTGAAAGTCATCCACCATATTGCCATCGCTCTTCAACGCCTGGGCCCGTACCCCTGCCGGTGCCGGGATCAGATCGTCTTCTCGAATCTCGGGAATCAGCTCTTGCAGACTGGCTGTGAAGCGCGCTTTACTGAAGGAACGATAATATTCTTCCATCCCTTCCTTCATAAATTTGCTGGCCAGCTTCCAGAAGCCTCCGTAGGTGAGTACCTCAGCAAGATCCGCCAGATTGATGTCCGTTTTCCGGTAGCCTTCCCGCTTGAAGCTGAGCACAGCGTTTGGTCCCGCGTCCACTTCTCCGCTGATCATGCGAGTAAAATGAACTCCGAGAAACGGAAATTTCGGATTCGGCACCGGATAAATCAGATGCTTTACGAGGTACCGCTTTTCTGGTTTGAGCTTGTAGTATTCCCCACGGAACGGTACGATTTTCATGTCTGTTTGATAGCCGGCGGCGGTCGCTACCCGGTCACTATGCAGTCCGGCACAGTTTATCGCCATCCGCGCCTTCACTGTGCCTCGGTTGGTCTCTATCGTTACCGCATCCGCTTCCTCCCGGATATTCTCCACTTTCGTCCCCAGACGAATTTCCCCGCCATGTCCGCGGATGATTTCAGCAAACTTCTCACTCACCTGTCTGTAATTCACGATTCCCGCCATGGGTACGCGGATAGCCCCCAAGCCTTTGACGTGCGGCTCGATTTCTTTTAGTTCCTCTGCAGTAATCTTTTGAATCGCCAGCTCATTTTGCAAGCCGCGAGTATATAAGTTATCGAGCAGCGGCAGCTCCTCGGGCTTCGTCGCCACAATCACCTTTCCGCATATATCATGATCGATTCCATGCACCTGACAAAATTCCGTCATGGATTTGCTGCCTTGTCTGGCAAATCGCGCTTTAAAGCTGCCTGGCTTGTAGTAAATGCCAGAGTGAATCACTCCGCTGTTATGACCAGTCTGGTGCTCTGCTACAGCCACTTCTTTTTCAATCACTACCACTTTCGCATTCGGATATTGTCGATACAGGGCCATTCCCGTAGAAAGACCGACAATTCCTCCCCCAACCACTGCAAAGTCGTACATGTATTCTCCCCCACATCTTTGGCGTATGTTTGATTGTCAGTTTTCGTCTGGTACCGAAATGCCAGCTGCCTCAGCAAGATACTCGATCAGGTGGAGAACGCGAACCGATTGGCTCAATCCTTCGCGTTCGACTCCGAGCTTCATTTGCAGCAAGCAGCCAGGGTTTGTCGTAATGATGATCGCTGCATCAGTTGCCTTTGCATGCTGCATTTTTTCATCCAAAATCTGCATCGAAGCATCGTAATGCACAATGTTGTAGATACCAGCGGAGCCACAGCACATCTCTGCCTGGTCCATCTCGACAAACTGTATGCCCGGTACACGCTTCAAGAGGTCGATTGGTTCCTTTGACACCTTTTGCACATTGGTCATATGGCAGGAGCGTTGGTAGGTGACTCTTTCCTCTCGCGGATTGAAAGGCGGTAAATCGCACAAGGCCAGGATCTGGCTAATGTCTTTGGATTTGGCGGAAAAAGCTTTTGCCCGCTCTGCCCACTCCTCCTCAGAAGCTAGCAAATGACCGTATTCGACCTTCATAGCTCCGCATCCACCCGCATTGTTCACGATATAATCCGCATTGACTTTCTCAAATGCTTCAATATTTCGCTTGGCAAGCTCCTTGGCTTCTTCCATTTCTCCGGAGTGGGCATGAAGCGCTCCGCAGCAGGTTTGATTTTGCACGACGATGACATCACAGCCTGCCTCTGACAGCAAACGAATCGATAACTGATTGATACGATGAAACATGGCATCCATGATGCAACCGGTAAAAAAGGCGATGGTGAATTGCTTCGCTCTCCTTGCCTTTACTTCCCCGGGCGCTCTCTTCCGCTCAGCTGGCGACACAGGCGGAGGTACGATCGACTCGAAAGCTCCCAGATGAAAAGGGAGCGCTTTCGTAATCCCGGACGTACGCAGTGCCTTTTTCAGTCCACTTTTCTCATACAGCCACATAGCGTCTCCCGTCAGATTCATCATCTTTCGACTTGGAAACACCTTTTTCAGCATCGACTTGCGAAGTATGCGAACAGGTACCGTAAATCGTTTCCGTCTTACGATAGCAGCCCGCGTCGCCTCCAGAATCGCACCGTATTCCACCCCAGTCGGACAAGCTGTTTCACATGCGCGGCACCCCAAGCAATAATCAAAAGGCTCTTCCAAAACGGACAAATTCGTAATCCTGCCTTCTCCTACCATTTTGACGAGGTTAATCCTGCCGCGAGGGGAATGTGTCTCTTTGCCGAAGGCCACGTATGTCGGACAAACAGGCAAACAGTAGCCACACTGGACACAATTGTTGGTTTTATCGTATAGAAGCTCTTCTCGCAATTGCTTTTGTGTCGAATCCACCCTAACTCAACTCCAATTTTTGTCCCGGAACTGGAAAAATCTTTCCAGGGTTCATGATCTCATTAGGGTCCCACGCATGCTTGATCCGCCTCATCATATCCAGGCCAGCTGCGCCAAGCTCCATCTCCATAAAAGGAGCCTTCATCGTGCCAATGCCGTGTTCACCGGAGAGAGTTCCTCCCAGCTCGATGGCTGCTTTGAATATCGCTGTAACAGCCTGCTCCACTCGCCGCATTTCTTCCTCATCCGTCTTGTCACAGATGATGTTCGGGTGAAGATTACCGTCCCCAGCATGCCCGAAAACAACGAGATGGATTTTGTACGTTTCGCGAATTTCTTGCAAACGCTCACACATTTGCGGAATTTTGCTTCGTGGTACCGTCGCATCCTCTGAAATCTTCGTTGGCTTGATTCTTACAATCGCGGGAGAAACGAGCTTTCGCGCTTTCCACAGTTCTGCTTCTTCTTTTTTATCCTTGGCGATTCGCACTTCTCTCGCCCCGACAGCTTGGCACAAGGCAGCTGCCTGTTCCGTTTCTGCCTTTAGGGCAAGGGGGTGCCCATCCATTTCAATCAAGATGAGAGCAGCAGCATCTGTCGGAAGACCCAGTGGTTCGTACTGCTCGACGGCGACGATCGACGCCTGGTCCATCAGCTCCATTTTGGAAGGCAAGATTCCTGACGATAGAATTTTGGAGATTGCACTTCCCGCATCAACAAGGGAATCAAAGATTGCCATCATCGTCGCGGTTTGCTGTGGCTTGGGGATTAGACGCAATATTGCTTTTGTAATGATGCCGAGCGTTCCCTCCGACCCTACGATCAGTTTGGTCAGGTCATAACCGGTCACATTCTTTACGGTTCGTCCGCCTGTTTGAATGATCTCTCCTTCGGGTGTGATGACTTCAAGCCCGATGACATAATCCTTTGTCACGCCATATTTCAAGCCCTTGGGACCACCTGAATTTTCCGCCAAGTTTCCTCCGATCGTCGAGACGTGGGAACTGCTTGGATCAGGCGGGTACATGAGTCCTCGCTGTTCTGCCGCTTTGTGAATCGCTGCCGTCAGCACACCGGGTGAGACGACGGCGACGAGATCCTCCTCGTATACTTCTAAGACATCATTCATGACGGATAAATCGAAGACCATTCCGCCTTTAACTGGAAGCGGTCCACCGCTTAAACTTGTCGATTGCCCTCGCGGATAGACAGGGATCTTTTCGCGGTTCGCGAGCTTCACAAGAGCAGCCAGCTCATCGACGCTTTTCGTCTGAACGACAGCATCCGGCAAATATGTTCCAAACGAACCGTCAAAAGAATAGCTGAAAAGGTCGCTCTCATCCGTCAGTACCCTGCCAGTGGCTACGATCGCTTGGATCTGGGTCAGATGTTCGGCAGTCAATACCTTTCTTCGCATATTTTCCCTTCTTTCTTTAACCGTTTTGGTTAAAAACAGTTTATTTGCATTACAACTATTAAAACAATAAGTTCGCCAAACGAGAATTCACCTTTATAAATTGCAATTTTACAAAACAATAATAATATTCACAGGTGTGTTTGGCAAGAAAAATCACGTTATTTGTATTACAAATTTCGTTCCGTTCTGGAAACTAAAAAAACGGCAGCACAGGAGGCGTGCTACCTAGCCATCCAGACTGCCGTTGCATCTCTTCAACTGTCAAACAGACCTCTGCATTTTTACTGATTCAAACACTAATTCACCGTCAACCTGATAACGATATACTTCTGGTCGCGGGCAGTTCCTCAATCCATTCCTTCATCATCGTTAAATAACAAGAACAGCTTCTTCTCAGCATTTTTTAAATGTATGGAGCATTGCACTTTGGCCAGCTCCGGCTCCTCCGCTTCGATCGCGAGCACAATATTTTGGTGCTCCTTGTAGACGATCTCTCGTTTCCGCTTCAGCCCGATATTTTGCTTGAGCGTAATCGCAAGTGTACTCATGTAAAGAGAAGACAAGCTTTCCATCGTTTGAATCATCACTGGATTGTGCGTCGCCTGGATCAAGGCGCGGTGAAACGCAAAGTCCGATTCAACGCCAGTCTTGTCCTCAGTAGAGAGATCGTCCTCTAAGAGCTTTAATACTTTGTGCATTTCCGCCAAATCCTCGGGTGAACGTCGCAATGCTGCTAGATAGGCAGCCTGAGGTTCTAAAATTTGTCTCATCTCAAATAGATACCGGATATGCTCCGCATTTCCACCGTGCATGTTGAGATGCTGAATCAAAGAGAAAGGTTGGATATCTTCTACATAACTCCCCCCACCTTGCTGCGAAGTAATGATTCCCATCGCTTTCAACACACTGAGTGCTTCGCGGATTGGCACTCTGCTAACCCCGAACCTGGCACTTAACTCCATTTCTGTCGGCAGCTTAGAGCCTGGGGGAAACTTACCTTCCTCAATCATCGTCAGTAGCTCACGCGAAATTTTTTGCGATATTTTTTCTTTTTTATCCATATGTATCCTCCGCGTTTTTTTTCTATGCGGTTCATGCGATGCTTCCGTGAGAACAGGTTTTAAAAAAATCACGGAGCTCACTCATTACAATAAATTTGTATTATAACTATCGAGAAATCATCAATTAAAAGTAGACAAATTCCTCGACCTTTTGTATTCTATATGAGTAATTGTACAAGTTTTTTCTATTTCACACAATAGAACGCTGTATTTGTAACACAAATTTGTATTACAATTTTTCTTTTCATTCTATTTTTAGAAAGGAGTCCTCATGCAAGTAGATATTTTATACGAAGGCTTCCCTGGTAAATCAAGCAGAGGCTTTTTAGGGTGGAGCAGCTGCGCATTGATCCGACCGAATCACTCGAAAGCGATCTTGTTTGATACCGCTGGATTTAATGAAAGATATTCATTACTCTCTAGGCTGGATGCACTGCAAGTCGCCAACGAACAAATTGGAAGCGTTTTTATAAGTCACTTTCATTTTGATCACGCAGTCAATTACCCCCTTTTTGAAAATGCTCAATTTTATATGCATGAAAATGAAGTCGAGCACATCCGAATGAATGGAAGGACCGATCTAGCCGTCCCGGTAGAAATGTACCAAGCTCTCGCAGAAAGTGGACGGCTCACGCTTCTTACTGGTAGCGCGGGAGAAGTAGAAGGAATCCATTGGCGACTCACCCCGGGACATACGCCTGGACTGTGCTCCCTGTTTTTTGAGTATAATCACGAAAAATGGGTCCTGGCATCAGACGCAATCAAAAACAGATACGAGTTGATGACAGAAAAAGCAGCCATGACCTGGGACGATGGCGAAAGCACAAAAAGCATCCAGATGATCAAGGAGTGGGCAGATATCGTCGTAACCGGACATGACGGAATCATCAAAATAATTCGTGAGCAAACCGGAACCATGGTCAAAGCACTGACGAATCCAACAGTAGAGATCACACTTCCCAGCGATGCCAGCGGGAAACCAGACATCCGCTCGTTAAAGCTCTAATTTCAACGAACGATCATACACCATTCATCTAGGAGTGAAAGAAAAGCATGTTAGGGATCAAAAATGCAATCGATATTCACGTTCATTCCAGTCCAAGCATTTTCCCGCGTTCTGTTGACGATTTTGAGTTGGCTGAGCAAGCTCTGGCAGCCGGTATGCGGGCTATCGTTCTAAAAGCGCACGAGGAATCTACCGTCTCCAGAGCCAAGATCGTAACCAAATTTGTTAAAGGGATAGAAGTGTATGGCTCTCTCGTGCTAAACGAATACGTCGGAGGGCTGAACCCTTATGCGGTAGATATAGCAATCCAGCAAGGCGCCAAAATCATTTGGATGCCTACTGGCTCCGCCAAGCACCACCTAGATTACTACGGAGGCAAGAGCGATTACAAGGAGCAAAAATCCACCATTAGGCTTCTGCCGCAAAAAGGAATCACGATTTTTGGTAATGACGGACAAGTTCTGCCTGTCGTATATGAGATCGTCGATTTGATCAAAGGCTCCGATGCTGTCCTCGCGACCGGACACCTTTCTCCACTGGAAACGAAGGCACTGGTCAAGATCGCTTCAGAACGCGGACTTGAAAAGATCCTTGTCGCCCATCCGGACCTGAAGATTAATAAAATGGACCTCTCGCTTCAGCTAGAACTGGTAAAGATGGGGGCATTCGTAGAGAAGTCGATGTTGACGCTGATGCCTAGCTGGCAGTCCATCCAGCCTGCCGAACTCATCCACGGTATGAAGTTGCTCGGTTTCGATCGGTGTGTTCTGCAGACAGACTTTGGACAAGTCAACCATCCGACTCCAACCGAAGGCTATTCCCAATTTATCCAATTGCTATTTGATCATGGATTAAAGGAAGAGGAAATTAAAAAAATGGCCTGTGATGTCCCCGCAGAGCTACTTTCCTTATAAAAATAGAACATTAAAGAGAAGAGAGGTAAGTAAATGGAAAAAGTCCCGCAAATGAAAACTTCTTCCCGTCCAATTCCCTGGTACCGGGAAATCAACTCCAAACAATGGAAAACCCTAGTAGCCGCAAGCACCGGTTGGATGCTGGATGCGATGGACGTGACTTTATATGCCATGATCATTGTATACATTATGGCCGACCTGCAAATGACACAAACGACCGCAGGATTGTTGGCTTCTCTTACTCTGCTCAGTTCCGCTTTTGGCGGACTCATCTTCGGGATGATAGCCGATAAAAAAGGAAGAACGACTGCGCTGATGATCAGCATGATTGTCTTTGCCCTGTTCACAGCGCTGGGTGGATTTTCCCAGACGGTCACACAACTGGCGATTGCTCGCTTAATCGTCGGTCTCGGCATGGGCGGTGAATGGGTAGCAGGTGCCGCTCTCATCACAGAAAGCTGGCCCGCCAAGCACCGTGGGAAAGCCATGGGCCTGGTGCAAGGTTCATGGGCGATCGGTTACGGTCTAGCCGCTGTTATCAGTGGTCTCGTCCTCCCTACTTTTGGCTGGCGCGGCGTTTTCTTCGTTGGAATTATTCCTGCTCTGTTTGCTATTTGGGTCCGTCTCGGAACAGATGAGCCTGATATTTGGGTAGAAAAACAAAAAGAAAATGCAAAAGCGACCCACAAGGAAAAAGGCGGTAGCGTCGGTAAGCTGTTCGATAAAAAAGTTCGTCGCTGGACCATCTTGGGCTCGGCATTAAGTATTTGCGCGCAATTTGGATATTGGGGCTTATTCACCTGGATCCCTACCTACTTGGCTACGCCTGTTGCAAAAGGCGGCGCTGGACTTGATTTGATGAAGCAAACGAGCTGGATTGTCATTATGCAGGTCGGGGCATGGCTCGGCTATGTCATCTTCGGGCTACTGGCAGATAAAATTGGTAGACGCATCACGTTCATCCTGTTTTTTGCCCTCGCTGCAATCCTTGTACCGCTGTACGGCTTCTCGCAAGACCCTGAAAAACTGCTGTTGCTTGGACCTCTGGTGGCGTTTTTCGGTTCTGGGTACTTCAGTGGTTTTGGCGCTATTCTTGCGGAGCTATTCCCGACCGCCATTCGGGCAACAGGTCAAGGCTTCTGTTACAACTTTGGTCGAGCCGTTGCCGCTTCCGCTCCCTTTACCATTGGTATATTGGCAAATACTATGGGGCTTGGAGTCGCATTTAGCATTACATCTGTCGCTTTTGGTCTTGCTGCTCTGCTTGTGCTGTTCTTTTTGCCTGAGACAAAAGGAAAAGAACTTGCCTGATCCAGAGCAAGTTCCAAGAGCCTTTCAAAAGTCGGCTATCCCTCTACGCAGGAAAGCCGGCCTTTTTCTTTTGTGAGGAAAGCGAACGATATTTCCCACCTTCGTTGCCTTATTAAAGAAACTTTTTAACAAGACCTCTGCTGCTAGCGGCTCAACCGGACGTGGGTGACAGCAGTCCATGTCCCGGTCTCTCCCGCACGAATAGAAGGATACCTCATCGCAACATTTCCTTGCAGGACGTAATGGCGCAGGTTCAGCAGCTGTTCATCCTGGCTGAACAAGGTTCCCACATAAGAAGCAAATTCGGTTTCAAAAGCAATTTGTCTGGCCGCTTCGTTCCAGATTCCTTGAATGGGAATAAACGTGCCGCGAAAGTTCACAACACCTTGCAGCCTGCCGTTGATGACGTTTTGAAGAAACAACGTCCCCTGCGAGGTCGGTCTCCCTCCAAATCTGGCCTGAATGTCCCAGGTCGTCGGGTAAGGCAAGCTTACTCTCTTCATTTGTCCGATTGCCACGGCTACCCTCTCCTTCATGCATGATGGTTACGATCGAGCAGAAAGGTACCCTACAGTATATGAACCCATGGGGAGGTGTCACGTAGGCAAACGTACATTATTGGGATAGCCTTTTTTGCAGGGACAATCCAGTGCTCCATCGCCGTCGAAATCAACAATAGCAGTTTCGCTGCCATAGTAGAATATTGCCGTAAAAATTTCTGTGATAAAGCTCACAAAAAAGGCAATCCTTCTTTTTTGAACTTGCGGCTGTCATGATAGCCAACCTGATGAGCGATGTCTCGCAGCTTTGTCGGCGATTTCGCCATCAGCTGCTTTGCTTTGTTCAGCCGCACCTCCCCCAGATAATCCATTGCACTGATGCCAAACGTCTTTTTATAAAGATCGACGAAATATTTGGGGCTTACCTGCGCGATTCGGGCAAGCTGCTCGATCGACAGATCCTCCGCATAATGTTCTTAGAGATAGGCTTTTGCGAGCTTTACCGCATTTTTTGAATCGTTGCCGATGAAGTTCTGGTGCTTGAAAATATGCAGAAGCAATTCAGAGAAGGCGAGCTGTCCCTGAAAGCGGCCAAAGCTATCCTCCTGCTGAACCTCAACCTTCGTAAACTCCATCTATGCATGATAATGATTTTCAATTACAATTAACCGTCAGGAATCAGGTCGTATCATTTCCATTATTTTGCTATACTCGTTATGTTTGGTGGAAAGCATACCCTTTCGATTAACCAGAAAATTGCTATTCCCATGTAAATTCGTTCATGATCAGGGCTGCAGCAGACTGCTTGCCCCTTTTCGATTCAAACGAAAAATAACCGTTTGGGAGGCCGCCATGGACCAATCGCTTATGGAACATTTGAGCCAATTGCACGAAGAAGACGAGCATCAGGAAATTGTGGACTTGCTCTTAGCCATTTCCGAGGAGGAACGGGA
The DNA here is from genome assembly GCF_003710815.1 of Brevibacillus centrosporus. Taxonomy (GTDB): domain Bacteria; phylum Bacillota; class Bacilli; order Brevibacillales; family Brevibacillaceae; genus Brevibacillus; species Brevibacillus centrosporus. The sequence goes on along the minus strand of NZ_RHHP01000038.1, from coordinate 9,096 downwards.
CTATGAGGCAGTCAACCGACTCGGCAGAGCGTACAACAACTTAGGACTATTTGAAGAAGCTCTCCGGGAATTGAATAAAATTGCTGACGGAGGCAAGGAAGATCCACTGTGGCATTTTCGGGTAGGCTTTGCTTATTATCACCTCAGGAGGTATGAGGAAGCCTTACAGGCATTTCGTGATGCAGACAGGCTGGAAGCGGAAGATCCGAATACCGAAATGTTTTTAAAATGGAGCCTGCGAAAGGCGGAAAAACAGCAAAAGGATGAACAGCGGATGGCCGCCAAAAAAGCAGCAGCCTCGAAGTCCCAAGAGTCTGAATCAAAGCAGGTTCCCTTTTCAGGACTGTCACTGGCTGACTTTTGGGAGGACAGTGAATACGCGCGGAAGTCCTATCAATCCGACCCACCCACTGATGAAGTCATCGCCTCTATCGAGGAAGAGCTGGGATACATGCTGCCCTCGTCCTATCTCGCACTAATGAAGCAGCAAAATGGCGGAATACCGAAGAACACCTGCTTTCCAACAGAAGAGGCAACCTCCTGGGCGGAAGATCATATTGCGATTTCAGGCATTCTAGGGGTTGGGCGCGAGAAAAGCTATTCCCTCTGCGGGGATCTCGGCAGTCGGTTCATGATTGAGGAATGGGGGTATCCCGACATTGGCGTGGTGATCTGCGATTGTCCATCAGCAGGTCATGACGTAGTGATGCTAGATTATCGGGCATGCGGCAGAGACGGTGAACCTGAAGTGATACACGTCGATCAAGAGGATGATTATGAAATTACTTTCCTCGCTGAAAACTTCGAAGCGTTCATCATGGGCTTGGTGAGCGAAGAAGAATTCGATACCTCTGCGGAGGACAAGGAAGTGGACCTATACAAAGTCACCCACGGGAAATTTTCCACCCTGCTCGAGGAGCTTTGCACTCGCGTATCGGAAGTGGACCAGATCGAACAGAAAATTCGCAGCATCTGCACACGAATTGTGGAAGAAAAAGGCCATTTTTCTTTTCATGCAGATGAGCTGTCGTATCTGATGTACGATGTGCAGTTTTGGCTATACACCAAGTCATACCCCGATACCAGCCGCGAACAGTATGTAGCTGATTATGAGAAAATGATCGCTTTCGGTACCGGTGGTGAATTCCGTCAAGGCGGCTATGCCCCAGGCTGGATTACCGACTGGCTGGACAAACGCATGCAGGAAGGACGTATCCTTCAGGAAAAGGGTCGCCTGCTGCCCGCGGAATCATTCGTTGCAGAAGTGATTCGCCAGCTGCAAGAGGTCTAATAGAATGGCCCCGTTCAGGCAAGCAACGAGAAGAGTCCACGTTCATCGCGGGCTCTTCTCAGCTTTGCTGATACAACGTTGCTGTCACATTATCCTCTGGACAAACGAACATATAAAAAATGCCTTCACCCAGATGAACAAAATCCGCCCAGTCGATCTGACCGATAAAGCGCATGCGTTTGCCACAGCATGGGCAGCTCGGATACTCGGCATCCTGCACCCAGCTCGGGTGACCACCGATCTGTGAATCACTCACTGTTTTCCACACCTAACAGATACATGTTCCGATTTGCACAATAACGAGGAAGGAGGCAAGATCATGCACATGTATAAAAAGGCGGGTACGTTTGCTTGTCTCCTCCCTTTCCTAGCGATTTGTATTTTTGCAGCTCGTCCTCCCTTTCTCTACCCTGCCTTGCCCTTCGATTCTGTACCTAAATCCACTGTCGTTTCGTCGTTACAAGAAAATCCAACCGACCGCGTCAAACTACTGGCTGTCGATGGGGAATATGCTTGGTATGGGACAAAGGCCAGCCAAGGGCTTGCAGCCGAAAGACTCAAATCCGCACTTGAAGCAAAGGGATGGCTGTTTTTACAACAAGAGGGCTCTGGTTACTTCTTTGAAAAAGACAGGAAAAAAATCGTGATCACTTCTCAGATGTGGACCAGGGAATTTGTTTTCTTCAAAGCACCCAATTGGATTACGTATGAAACTCCAATTTCGTTCCATGTGATGACCCCTCCTTTTTCTTTTATAGCAGACGACCCTTAAACCAACTATTGTAAAAAATAGAAATGTCGATATATACTAATCAAATAGATTTGATCGAAAAAAATACAGCTGCATCCACTTCATTCAAAGGGTGATCTCGTTGAAAAAAATATTGCTGTTCCTCTATGATTCCTTCGCAGAATTTGAAATTGTTACTCTCCTAACAGCGCTTAAAGGGACGGATTACACCCTCGTCACGTTTTCGACCAAATCGGAAGGCGAAGCCGTTACCGGGTTATCGACAATGCGCTACCTTCCTGCCTTATCTGTGAATGACATCGTGGTGGACGAGTACGCAGCACTGGTTATTCCCGGAGGCTCGCCCCACCCTCTTTTGCAAAGCCAAGAACTGATCAAAGTGATTCGCGCCTTCTATGATCAGGGAAAATTGCTCGCAGCCATTTGCGGCGGTCCTTCCTTGCTCGGTGCAGCAGGCATTTTACAGGAGATTACGTATACAGCCTCACTGGAGCCTACAGACCTTGAGTACCGTGATGTCATGAATTGGGAAAACAAACGAAGCGAGCTGCTGGTCATCGATCAAAACGTGATTACCGCAACCGGCTCCAACTATCTCCAATTTGCCGAGGAAGTTCTTCGTAAGCTTGGTGCTGTACTTCCAACGGAGGAGAACCCGCTGCAATACTTCCGCGAACCCTCTCTGTCGTAGCAACATAAAGAAAGATCTCCGCTTTTGCAGTAACCTCATCTAGTAGGGAGAAACGAAAAGACAGCCAGTGCTTTTGCTGGCTGCCTTATTTATTTGGGCTCCACATATCCTTTCTACGAAATGGCTCCCCCTGCTTTTCTCGCTTGTCTTTCGTGTAATTTCTTCATGGCAAATCGCGCTATAGGCTGTGCCAACAACAGTTCAATCCATAAAGCGATGCCAAAGTTTCTCGGCCAAATATGCAAGAACTTCTCAAACGGAGCCAAGCTGATTTCTCTCATCCCCACCCAGGTTCCGATAATCGATAACCAAAGGGATAACACGGTTACATTTAGTAAAATCGTGAAAAGGACTCGCGCATTGAAGCCATCTGTCTTTCCCACGAATTTTGGCAAAAGCTTGCCCACAATCGGTCCTGCAATCAACCGTACGGATAAAACGGCGATGACCCACATAAACGGAAGAATCTTTAGCGTTTCTAAGTACGTTTCCTTACGAAAGCCACGTTCCAGCCCCACAATAATGGGTGCGATCGTGTTTACAGAAATGATTGAGATAATCAATAAAAACAGGATGCCTTCTTTTCCGTTTCTAGGCAGCCTTGCATCTGCGTACATTTTGTTCGTCACCTATGCATCATTCTTCTTTGTTTTTAGTCATGTTATAACAGGAGGAGGGTCCCTCATAAGTGAACATTCCGTGAACTTCCCCACATCATTTTGGCCCATATACAAGAAAAAAGGAGCCGGATGATCCGAGCTCCTTTTATTTAAACCAGCCTTTTTCTTTAAAATGGGTAATCGCCTCGATGCGATTGCTGACCCCGAGCTTGTCGAGAATCACGGAGATGTAGTTGCGAACCGTCCCGGTTGTGAGGAAAAGCTGACTGGCGATTTCCTTGGTGTTTTTCCCGTCGGCGATCAGCTCCAGCACTTCCTTTTCCCGCTCCGTCAACGGGTTTTCCTGGCCGTACGCTTCGTCCACCAGCTCGGCGGCGTAGATCCGTCTGCCTGCCATGATGCTGCGGATCGAGCTGGCCAGCTCCTCACTGGGGCTGTCCTTGAGCAAGTAGCCGTTCGCTCCTGCACGCAGCGCCCGTTCAAAATAGCCAGGGCGGGCAAAGGTCGTGAGAATCATCACCTTGCAGCCGTAGCCCTTCAGCTCCTCTGCCGCATCCAGTCCGCTTTTAATCGGCATTTCGATATCCATGATACAGATGTCCGGCTTGTGCAGATGAACGAGCTTGACGGCATCCTCGCCGTTGCTCGCTCGTCCCACAACCTTCATATCCTCTTCCAAATCGAGCAGCGAAGCCAGCGCACCCAGCAGCATCCGTTGGTCCTCAGCAATGACGATACGAATCATACCCCAGCCCCCTTTTCCGATTGTTTGAAGACGTTTGGTACTTTGATCGTAACAGTAGTGCCATTTTGAGCCGAGTCGATCTCCATGCTTCCATTTACAAATTCGAGACGTTCTTTCATACCTCGCAAGCCATTTCCGCGCAGGTAGGCGCATTCCTCTGCCATGCCGATTCCGTTATCTTTCACCTTCAGCAAAAGATCGGTACGCAAAGGCTCGATTACGACAGAGCAAGTCGTCGCACCACTGTGCCTCACTACGTTGGTGACAGCTTCCTTCAGGCACATGCTGAGGACGTTTTCCGTCATCAGCGAGGTATTTTGCAGGTTTGGGTCTCCCTCGAGCACAAAATCAATCTCGGCGGCCTTCGTGATCTGCCGCACCCGAAACACCTCGTCCTCCAGCCGTGTCCCGCGCATCTGCGTGACCATCTCACGCACTTCTTTCAGAGCGATTCGCGCCGTTTGCCGAATCTCCTCCAGCTCCGTCTGCGCTCGGCTCGGATTTTTGCTGATCAGCTTAGAGGCGAGATCGCTTTTCAGCCCGATCAGACTCAGCTTTTGTCCCAGCGTATCGTGCAGATCGCGAGCGATTCGCTGCCTCTCCTCCAGTTTGACCAGCTCGGAAATCCGTTTGTTCGCGTCCTCCAGCTGACCTTGCAGCTTCTCCCGCTTGTTCCAGTTATAGGTCGTGACCGGAAGCAAAATCACAGCCACGAGACTGACGAGGACAAAGGGCAGCTGGTTGAAGAACTCCGCATTTTTCGATAAGAAGCCCATATTGATCGTGACGACCGTACTGATCAGATGAATGGTGTACAGGGTAAAGAAGCCGATCTTGTTTTGAATGTGTCCGATAAAAAACGCCAGAAACAGAGAAAAGTACACGTAGCCGAACAGGACGGTCATCGCAATCGATATAATGATTTGCCAACTCGTCCAGAAGTAGACTGCCCATCCTTTAGACAAAAAGGAGAGCACGTAGCATACAAAAAACATCAAGATCATCACGATCCCAATCACCACTTCGTACGTGGAGGAGGACCTGAAGATGAAATAAAACGGAAGGATGTAAAAGACCACCCAGACATACGGACTAAGCCCCGTATTTCTATGAAGAATTTGATACCATTTCTGCATATTTTGCCCACCTATTTCTTTGCACTTACGCTAAGTGTAGCGGAAACGAAGGGGGATTGGCAGGGTTATTTTCCTTCCAAGCTCGGTCTTGGTCCGGAGATCGCTTCCGCCATTGGCTCTCCATGAGCAGCTGGACGGCGAATCTCCTGAAAGCCGATGAATCTTTTCGCCTCTTCATCCCACAGTCGGAAGCGCAGTGATTTCAAGCTGGACTTCAAGGTGATTGTCGTAGCCATCTGGAGCGGCTTGGTTTCGTTGTGCGCTCTCTCCAGGTTGTAGTTGGGAACCTTTGGACTTAAATGATGCACATGATGAAACCCGATATTTCCCGTAATCCATTGCAGAACCTTTGGCAGCTGGTAGTAGGAGCTTCCTTCTACGGCTGCTTTTACATAGCTCCACTCGGCTTCTTCTTCAAAGTAGGAATCTTCAAAGGTATGTTGGACGTAGAACAGCCATACACCCATCAAGCCCGAGAAGAAAAAGATCGGACCTTGAATCATCAGAAACGCTTGCCAGCCGATGGCCCAGATGATCAGTGCGTACAGACTGGCAATCAAAACAGACGTCAAATACGTGTTGAGACGCTCTTTACGGCGTGCGCCCTTGCGATTGACTCGGTATTGGAAAACGAACACAAAAGTAGGTCCGAAAATAAACAATGTGATGGGATGGCGGTACAAACGGTAAGCGATACGATGCCACAGCGGTGCAGACACGTACTCTTCGACCGTCATCATCCAGATATCGCCCACTCCACGTTTGTCGAGGTTGCTGCTGGTTGCGTGGTGGATGGCATGGCTGTTTTTCCACTGCTCATACGGACAAAGGGTCAAAACACCCGTAATAATTCCAAGAATGTCATTGGCCATACGGCTTTTGAAAAACGATTGATGGCAGCAATCATGAAAGATGATAAACGTGCGGACCGTAAACCCGGCAGCGACAAGCGTCAGGGGAAGAGTCAGCCAATACGAAACAGACAGGCAAAGATAAGCCGCGTACCAAAGCAAGATCAGTGGTCCAATCGTGTTGATCACTTGACGAATACTTGCTCTCGTATCCGTTTTTTCATAAGGAGCCACATCTTTCTTCAGATGGGCAATGTTCGCTTGATGCATGGGGTAGCCTCCTCGGATCTGACGCGCGCTGGACAAGAGTCAAACGCTGTTTACTTAACCTTCACTATTATTGTAGAAAATACAGACTTTTTGCTGTAGTCATAAACGTCAAGTCGAGGATATGACAAATGTCATACTTGAAAGCGATTTCTTCATGATTTTTACCAGTAAAAGAACCTTTTGGAAGGAAAGTGATTTGCGTGCAAGCTTTACAAAAGAAAAATGACCCGCAAGCCGATTCGTCGACTTGGGGTCACCTGTCTGTCTTTCCTTATTTTTTTTCGCCCGCTTGGCTCTGATAGACCGGCTTTCCTTCCACCAGCGTCAGCAAGACCTGCACGTCCTTGATCTTGTTTGCCGGAGTCGTGAACAGATTTTGATCCAGGATGACCAGATCGGCTTTTTTACCTGGCTCCAGGGACCCTGTGATGTCTTCCACATGATTGGCATAGGCGCCATCGATGGTGAAGCTCGCGATCATATCTGCCAGTGTCGCCCGCTCATCCGGATTGGCGATCTTGTTCGGATCAGTTTCTCCATCTGCGATCCGCGTTACGCCTTGTTGGATACCGTGCAGCGGATTGAATTCAGGGGTCACGATGTAGTCACTGGAGGAGGCGATGTGTACACCTTTATTAATAAAGCTCTTCATCGGGTATTCTTTTTCCGCACGCTCTTGTCCCAGGTACGGTACTTCGATCTCATCGTAGTAGCCGTCCTCCTGCATGAACCAGAACGGCTGCACGATGCCGACTGCGCCGAGCTTTTTAAAGCGCTCGATGTCCGTTGGGTTCACTAGCTGCAGATGCACGAGGGAATGGCGAGCGTCGTGTGCACCATTTTGCTTTTCCGCATACTCCATACCATCCAGCGCGATGCGAGTGGAAGCGTCGCCGATCGAGTGAACGTGCAGCTGGAAGCCCGCTTTGTCCGCAGCTGCGGCGGTCTTGTTGTAATTGTCTACCTTCCAGATCAGCTCACCGTTTGTTTCTTTATGCTCGTACGGTTTTTCCAGGTAGGCGGTAGCACCCTCGACAACCCCATCCATGAAGATTTTCACCGCGTTCACTTGGAACAGCGGATATTGTTCGCGCTCTCTGATTTTTACGAAATCCGCTATCTGCTCCGGTCCTTTATCCGGGTTGGCAGTAACCGCATTGCGGAAACGAATCGTCAGCTTGTTTTCTTTCGCCAGCTCTTCATAGGCTTCCAGCACGTTCGGATAACGCAGCATATCCGGGTCGCGGACAGTCGTGACACCGCGCTCTACTGCCTTCTGCTGATACTCTTCAATACCCGATTTATATTGAGCAATCGTGTACCCACCGATTTTTTTCAGGACGAGATCCATCGCTTTTTCACGCAGCGTTCCAGATGGCTCTCCTGTCTTCGGATCGCGCTCGATGATCCCGCCTTCTGGATTCGCCGTATCTTTGGTGATACCCGCCAGAGCCAGCGAAGCAGAGTTCACCCACAGGGAATGTCCGTCATCGGATGTCAGGGCGATTGGCGTTTTCACATCGATTTCATCCAGCACCTCTTTGCGTGGACCGATGCCAGGTGCTACCGGGTTGGTCCAACCGCGTCCCTGCAGGGTTGGCTCATTCGGATGCTCCTTGATAAAAGCTTTGATGGTCGCCACATACTCTTCGATGGACCCACCGTCAAACAGGTCGATGGAAAAAATCAGTCCTGTCGTTTTGCTCGCATGTGTGTGACTGTCGATGAAGCCTGGCAGCACCATTTTGCCTTGCAGGTCTGTTACCTTGGTCGTTTTGCCAATGTACTTGTTCGCGCCTTCGCTGCTGCCGACGTACACGATCTGATCGCCGCGAATTGCGACAGCCTGCTCTACGTTTCGATTGCGGTCTACCGTGTACACGACACCGTTTGTAAATACCTGGTCCGCTGGCTGCAAAACGGCTACCGCCGCAGGCGCTAAAGGCGCCCCCGACGCTAAAGGCGCCCCTGTTACCGTCCCTTGCGCAAATGCCGCCATCGGGCTCATCATGGCCGTTATCAGCAATGCGCTTGTCATTTTCTTAAACAAATAAATCCCCACCTATGCTTCTTTGTTGCTTTTCTCTCTATTCGATCTAAAAGCACAAGGACGATTGTAGCACTGCAACTCAGAAAATTCCATGAGTTTCCTCGTTTCGGTATCTTCTTCCTCTATCAGCCTCCGCCAATTCAGACTTGACAGCTCGGAATTATATCTCTTAAATGGACGTAGACATTCATTTTCAATGAAGGAGGCGTAATCGCATGGCCAAAAAACGGATCGATCACGTAGGTATGGTCGTAAAAGATTTTGAGAGGGCAATTGAATTCTATCAAACCATCGTAGGCTTTGAGCTGAAAGGGAAAATCACACATACAAACGGCGTCTTCCAGCTCGCTTTTCTAGGGTTCGGCGGCACGGATGAAACGGAGCTGGAAATCATCCACGGTTACAACGACAACCTGCCCGCAGAAGGAAAAGTACACCACTTTGCCGTCCACGTCGACAACCTCGAAGAAGAATACGGGCGCGTCAGCAAGCTTGGCGCAGCCTTCGTCGAAGAAGGGATCGTCGAGCTGCCCAATGGCTATCGTTACTTCTTCATCTTTGGTCCAGAAGGCGAGTGGGTGGAATTCTTCCATCGTCCCTAACCAGCTTTACTAGCAAACCTGGCTCCGCCAAGCTTTGTGGCGGAGCCTTAGTACCCAAAGGGCACAAGTCTTGCTATCTCACTTCGTTC
>NZ_RHHP01000037.1 GCF_003710815.1 Brevibacillus centrosporus | reverse complement strand
TTGCACTTATACTGGCTAAGAATCCTATAAATTCTTACTGTAAAAGAAAGGAGCCACTCTCTTTTTGAGAAAGTGGCTCCTTTGCATGGATCGAACGAATCTAGCACTTTTCCTGGGCAAGCGTTTTTCGCATGACCAGCTCGCCGTCATATTGCTCACCAGTCTCCACAAATCCCAGACGACGGTACAGCTGCAAGGCGGCAGCATTATGCGGATAAACCGTTAGCCTTACCTCCTGGCACTGGGAGAAGCGTTTGGTGATGTACGCAATCATCTCGAGCATCGCTGCTTTTCCGTACCCTTTCCCCTGGTGGGCAGCGTCGATGAGAAAGCCGTTGATCCAGTACATATCGGTTGTTTCTTCAACAAATGCATGCATGATGAAGCCTACCAGCTGCTCCCCGTGATAGATCGCAAAGGGCAGATACACCACACTGTCCCCATCCGGTTTGATGGATACCTTCGCGAGTGACACTGCCACCGCCGGGACAAAATCCTTTTGATCCTCGCTTACTTGCAAAGCGATAGCCGCGAGCCAGTTCTCTCTCGTCACCGGCACCAGTCGAATGTTCATTCCAGTCTCCCTCTCCTACTTGACCCCATGCAAAGCGTCCAGGGCTTCTGTTTCCGTCGGTAGAAACCAGAAGCGCTTTCCTTTCTTGCTCTCGTAATTGAATGCTCCCACCACCTACGTTTGTAGCGTTGAGGTGGGGGATTCTTGCGAACAGAGGCGTATTCACCTCTTCTTGAGCAAGCGATCCCTGCCATCCCGACAGTTGAGGTAGGTTACCCCACCAAACGTAATCCTTCGTGCTTGATGTTGATACTGGCGTTGTGGTCCCGATCATGATGTAACCCACAGACAGGACAACTCCATTCCCGTAACGACAGGTTTTTGACATCAGGATTACGGTGTCCACATGCCGAACACAACTGACTTGATGGATAGTTTTTTGAAACGACGCTAATGGTTCTTCCATTCCACTTCGCTTTGTATTCCAAAAATGTGCGACACTTCGCCCAGGAAACTTCCGAGATCGACTTCGCAAGTTTGTGGTTTTTCAAGAGATTCTCCACTTGCAAATCTTCGAGGCAGATTGTTTGGTTTTCACGAATCCACTTCGTCGTGGTTTGGTGCAGGAAGTCCTCTATGCAGTTGGCTATTTTTTCGTGAATCTTCGCAACCTTTTGTTTAGCACGATGCCAGTTTGAGCCTCCTGGTTTACGGCGAGACAAGATGCGTTGCCAACGAGCTAGTTGCTTCTCATATTTTCGTAGGGGCTTCGGATTGGCAATGACTTCACCGTTGGAGCACACCGCAAACGATTTGATGCCGAGATCAATACCGATCGCATTGTTGATTTGCGGAAGGCTTTGGATGTCCACTTCACAGAGGATGGAGACAAAGAATTTGCCCGTCCCGTTGCGTCTAACGGTAGCTGAAAGGATACGTCCTTCTATGTCGCGGGATTTGGCAAAACGGATCCATCCAAGTTTCGGCAACTTGAGTTGGTTACCATCAATGGCAATGTTGCCGTTTGTATATTTCGTCGTGTACGACTGCACAGGGTTTTTCCGACTTTTGAAGCGTGGTAGATTGTTTAGCTTCCGAAAGAAACGATCAAAGGCATCGGCTACGTGTCTCACGGAAGACTGCAACGCGATGCTATCCACTTCTTTCAGCCAACCAAAGGTTTGTTTTAACGCAGGCAATTGAGTGGCACAGGTGTTATAGGATAAGCCTTTTTCCGTTTCTTCATAAGTCTCTTGCCACTTTGCTAAGAAATGGTTGAAGACAAAGCGAGAGCATCCCAACATCTTTTGAATGAGTACGGCTTGCTCCAAAGTAGGAAAGATGCGAAAACGAAAGGCTTTGTGGTGCAACACGAGAAGCGTCACCTCCGATTTGGAAAGATTCCCCTTCATGATAGCACACTTGTTCGCATTCATGCACGACAAAAAGCATTCATCTCCCCCTGGCTTCGCTGAAGAGGGAATCTTCACGGCTAGATAATAAAGTCGTGTAAGCTTTTGCTGTTATAGCTGCCAAACTCTCCTACGATCGCCAGCTTTACCTGGTAGTTCGTATATTTTTGCAGGATTTCCCCAGCCAGCTTCGTCTTGAGCTCGAAGAAGTCGTCCACAATCTGTTCCTTTTTTAAAATGATCTTATCGCAGCCCTCGTTGTACTGGACGCTCACCATCAAGTCCAGCGCATCTTGAACATTTTGGATCACCATCTCCTCACTCACCACGACTGCTACCTTTGAGTCGTTTCTTTGATCGACTCTGATTTCCATGGAAGGCTCCTCCCTGTGCTGGCTTGCCTAGATCCACCCTCTGCGATACATTTCCCCGATCGCGTGCGAGCGGTTTTGCGCACCCAGCTTCTTGATGGCCGATTTGATGTACTGCTTCACTGTAAACTCACTGATGCTCATCGAGTCCGCCATCTCCATTGTATTTTCACCCCAAGCTATTCTGCGCATAACCTCCAGTTCCCTTTTGCTCAGTACCTGCAACTGGACCTTAGCAGATCGGTACAACAAGCAAGGTCTGGATGGTGGATGTAATGCCGACACCACCCTCTATCCCAGAGCCGATTCATGGTACACCGGCGACAAAGGGCAAGCCTCGCAGCTTTTTGATCTATCTCGGCGGCTTTGGCGTCTACCGCAACATCTGTTTGGACGTCGCAAGCAAAGGATACGAGGGCTTCTCGGACTCAAGCACGTGCTCAAGGTCATGGAGCAGCAGCAATCCGGTTCATCGTCAATACCTCCTCGGCTGCCGGAATCGAGAGGTGCCCTCATCTCGGCGTCTATGCTGCGAGCAAGCATGGCGTAGTCGGCTTGACGCGTACGGCAGCAGTTGAGTATGGCCCGAAAGGCATCCGAATCAATGCCATCTGTCCTGGAGGTGTCGTGACGAATATGACCAAAGGGATGGACATGATCAATCCCGAGCAGAACGGACCTGCCCGCCGCCCGGCTTCCCCGGATGAGATCGCCAATGTCGTCCGATTCCTGGCCTCTGATGAAGCCAGCTACATGAATGGCGCGATTATTCCGGTCGATGGCGGATTGACGAGCTAAGTCGAAAAGGAAACGGGCATGATCGCCACGCTACGGAAAGCGCACGCCATCATGCCCGTCATCCATCGTCCCTCCCTGATCACATGGACTGCACTGACGCCCACTGCCTCGACAGGATCGACTGCTCCACTGCCTCTAATACGTATTGATTGCGCAGGCCGTCCTCGAAGCTCGGACTAGGACTGACGCCTGTCGAAATCCCTTGCATGAAGTTGACCATCAGGTTGATAAACGTATGCTCATAGCCGATGCTGTGACCCGTTGGCCAGTAAGCGCTCGTGTAGGGATGGTGCTCTCCTGTGCAGTGAATCGTCCGGAAGCCTTGCAAGGCGGGCTCATCATCCTGAAAATAAACCTGCAGGCTGTTCATGTTCTCCAAATCCCAGCGGATCGAGCCCTTCTCCCCGTTTATTTCAAAACGGTTGCCAGCGCGGTTTCCCCCGGCAAATCGGGTAGCTTCGAAAACGCCCATCGCTCCGTTATGGAAACGGGCAAGGAAGGAGCATGCATCATCAACGGTGACCTCGCCCATCTCCGTGCTGTTTTCCCCGAGTGGCCGCTGCTTTACAATCATATCCCACATCCCTACGACTTCGCTGAATTCTCCGACCAGGAACCGCGCTAAGTCAATAATGTGGGAGCCGATATCTCCCAGCGTGCCTGTGCCTGTCACGTCCTTTTGCAGACGCCAGGTAAGGGGGGTATTCGGATCCATCAACCAATCCTGTATGTACTGCGCGCGAATGTGACGGATTTGTCCGATTCTCCCTTCCTCGATCAGCTTTTTGGCAAATTGAACAGCAGGAGCGAATCGGTAGTTATGGCACACCATGTGCACGACCCCTGCTTTTTGTACGGCATCAAGCATCTGCCTGCCCTGCTCTGTCGTCATCGCCAGCGGCTTCTCACTAATGACGTGCTTGCCTGCCTCTGCGGCCGCGATCGCGATATCCGCATGCATGTGATTAGGAGTCACGATGTCGATCACGTCGATGTCGTCACGCTCGATCAGTCTTCGCCAATCGGTTTCATACGTAGCAAAGCCCAGTATCTGTGCCTCGCGCTTGACTGCGTCTTCATCCCTTCCCGCAATTCCTTGCAGGATCGGAACAACCTCCGTATCAAAGAAAAAGGGCACGCCCCGGTACGCATTGCTATGCACCTTCCCCATGAACCTGTAGCCCACCATGCCCACACGCACGGTTTTCTTCCCTGCCTGTCTCATCATCTGCCGCCCCCTATTTTGGTGAATGCATTTGTCTTAGCACGGCTTCCGTCGCCGCCCTCGCTTTGATCGCCAGCTCCAACGGCTCCCACGCATAATACTCTTCGCGAAACAACTCCACACTGGCTATTTTGTCATACCCCGTTGCCAAGAGCGTCTCAATAAACGCTGCAAGCCCGATGACTCCGAGCCCAGGCAATACGCGGTCTGCATCCGTAAGCTGATCCTTCGGCACATCGTCAGCATCATTGATATGGAAGAGAAAGATTTTTTCTTTATCGACTCCTCTCAAATCCTCCAGCCGCGAGCATTCATAAAAATGAAAGGTATCCACAGAAAGACCGACGTTCTCTCTGTCTACCTCCTTCACGATTTCATAGGCTTGAGCCAGCTCGTTTACCGTACAATTTTGAAAGCCGAGAAACTCCAGGGCCAGACCTAGCTGGTACTTCGCCGCTACCTCCGACATCCTGCACAGCACCCGAACTGTCTCCTCGTGAATCTGCTGCCGGCTGACTCCGGGAACATTTGTACTTGGGCAAATGACCAGATATGGAATTCGGAGGGCTCGCGCCATTCTTCCCATTTCGTGGAGCGTCTCCAGCATCTGCTCCTCTTCTTTTTCCGAGAGAAAGGAAAACATCGTCAGCGCATTGAGGGAATAAGGCTCTAACGGACTGCGGTCAAAATAAGCCCTCAGCTCCCCCAAGGAATGGGCTTGTTCGTATTCTTTTAATTTGGCAAACGGGACCTCGTAGTAATGAAATCCCGCTTCTTCTGCGACCTGCAAATCCATTTCCAGTGGGGCGCGCGTACTTTGTCCATTCAGTCCAAGTCTCATCATTAGGCAGAACCTCTTTTCTCATGGATTCGTCGACCAGATGATCATAAGAAGAACAGGGTAATCGGTTAACCAAATATAAATAAAATTTGAGGCCGAATGTCGTGACGTGTGTAGGGTAACCGCTTTCCTTATCTATCTCTAATGTTATTTTACTATTCTTAATTATTCAACATATTTTCTTGAACCAGCCCATACAAAAAAGCCCAGTATTTGACGTCACAGCCAATACTCAAGCTTTTTGTGCCAGATTCTTCTTCGTTTTTTGAAAGACCAGCGTAAGAGCCGCTCCCAGTACACTAATGCCCGCCGCCAGTACGAACCCACTCGAGAGACCGAGCGAATTGCTGATCACTCCTGCAGTAAGAGGCCCAACAAACATCCCCACCGCGTAAACAGCTTGGTAAAAGCCCATAGCCGTTGCCCGCTGACCGTGCGCTACGTTTTGGATGGACATTGCGGACAGCAAAGGAAAGGTCAGCCCCAAAGCAAAGCCATTCAAAGCTTGTGTCAGACAAAGCCACTCGATCCGTTCAAGAAAAGGAATCAGAAACGTGAAAAGTCCGCTCCCGATAAAGCCAACCAGCAGCGTCCTCCACTCCCCCAGCCGCACCGCCAGCACTCTGACCGACAAGAACGCAGCCAGCGCATGCGGGATCATAAAGGACAAGACGAGATAGGTCAGCTCCCTCTCCGTTCCTCCCAAGCTCTGTGCGTAGGCAGGGGTAAATCCGAACATCGTGGCAAACAGCACCATATGGGCGAAAATCGATAGAACGGATGCCTTCAGAAGCAGCGGTTCTTTGACCACTATCGAAATATCCGCCAATCGCATGGAAGTTTGCGTACCTCCCTGTTCCTTCCCATCACGGATGAAAAGCGTCAGAAGCACCCCAGCCGCCCCGAGAAGAGCTGAGAACCAAAACGGACTCTTGATCCCCCATTGATCCACCAACAGAGCGCTCAGACTCATCCCGCACAGCTGCGCCGTTACGGTCACCAGCTGCAGATTGCTCATCGCCTGCGCGCTTTTGCCTTGATAATAGCTCGCATACATAACCGTGAAAATCACCCAAGTAGACGCAGTAACCCCGGAGAGAGCACGAAAAAGCAGCGTCCATTCCAGCTGCTCGGTGAGGGCAAATCCAGCACTGCTGATGAGCAGAGCAAGCATTCCAAACGTCAGGAATGGCCGCCGAATCCGCAGATAATCAGAGAGAATCCCGAGCGGCAAACGTACGATCACCTGCATCAAGCCATAGCTGCCCAAAACAATGCCCATAAAGCTATAGGACGCCTGCATGGTATCGAGATAAGCAGGCAGTATGGGCACATACAAAAACAAAGAGAACCAGAAGAGAAACGCCACCCACAGAAACAGCCTCTGCTTGTGCTTTTCCATTTCTTGCTATAGCGGCCGGGTAGAGTCGCGTTTGATCAATTCCGGTGGCAAAATGATGCGGCTGCTCATCCGATCTTTATCCTGCATCCGATTCAACAGCAGCTCCATTGCATTGCGAGCCATCTCTGCCATCGGATGGGCCACAGTTGTCAGTCGCGGATCCACAATGGTGGACAGCAGCGTATTATCAAACCCCACGATGGACACATCTTCCGGCAGCTTCTTTTTGTGCTCTCTGGCCGCCTGCACCACACCGATGGCCAGGACATCGTTCGTCGCAAAAATGGCGGTGGGACCGCTTTTGCCTTCAAAAAACTTCGCGCTGGACGCTCGACCGGACTCGACGGAGGAATCGCAAATCACGAGATGCTCTTCGTGAAAGGGAACCTGTGCCTCCGCCATCGCCTGGCGTATGCCCCGTAGCCGTTCGATACTGCTCCATCGCAGCTCCAAGGTACCCGCTTTCCAGTTTTCAGCCAGAACCCCGATCGATTTATGTCCCAGCTCAAGCAAGTGCTTTCCTACGATATATCCGCCAAAAAAGTCATCCGTCGATACACTGTCCATCGTGCGTGTCGGAAAATCCTGCGCCACCATGACGACCGGAAACTTTTCTTCAATCAATTCCTTTAAAATTTCATCATTGATAAATCCAGATGCCAAAATAAAGCCGTCCACCCGCTTCTGACGCAGCAGCTCAATGTACTTGGATTCCTTTTCGATATTGTGATCGGTACTGCACATCACGACACTAAAGCCGTTCTCCTGAGCCCGATCCTCGACATAGCGGGCGATCTCCGCAAAAAATGGGTTCGCCAAATCCGGAATGAACAAACCGATGGTAAACGTCTGCTTACCGGTCAGAGCTGATGCGACAACGCTAGGCTGGTATTTCATTTTCTCCATGATGGCAATGACACGCTGCTTGGTTTTGTCGCTGATCCGCCCTGAGTCATTGATTACTTTGGAGACGGTTGCTATGGAAACCTGCGCTTCCCGTGCCACATCGTATATCGTCGGTTTCATAAAAACACATCCCATTTTCATAAATTTCACTTAATTCATTATACATTAAGCGCTTAACCGTGCAAGGCACGAAAAGCTCCACCATGGCCCCCTGATTGACGGGCAATCGCCAGCTTTAGCTGCTCTGTAAAAAAACAGGGTAAGAGTTAATCGATACTCTTACCCTCCCTCTGTTTTCTATTTGGAAAGACCGTTCAGGAACTCGATTTTCTTTTGCGCATTATCTTTCCCAATAAATTCTGCACCCGAGTCGATGCGTTTTTCGATTTGCTCGCCTTTGATCATCTTCACGGCGTTCTCAACGCCTTTGTATCCCATGTCATACGGGCTTTGGGCTACCGAGCCGAACAGCTTTCCTGCAATGACCTGCTCGAGCGCATCGATGTTTCCGTCGGTACCGATGATTTTTACAGCTGCACCTTTTGCTTCGATCGCACGGAGAGCTCCCAGCGCCATGTCATCGTTGGCGGAAAACAAGCCTTTCACATCCGGGTTTGTTTGGAGAATATTCTCCATGACAGACATCGCCTTTTCCTTGTCACTGTCAGCTGGCTGCTCTGCAACCACGTTCATGCCAGCAGCGATCAGCGCCTCTTTCGCCCCTTTGATCCGATCATCTGTCGCATTGTTACCCAGAGCACCTGCAATCAAAGCCACTTTGTCGCCCTTCGTCAGCTGCTTGGCCAGCTCCTCCCCGCCAAGCTTGCCTGCTGTGTAGTTATCCGTTCCGATGAAGGTCGCTTTTCCATCCCAGTTCGCGTCCGTATCGACGAGCAGAACGGGAATATTCGCTGCCTTGTATTTGTCAAACACAGGGATCGCGGTATCAGGCTGGGACGGAGACACAACCAAGGCTTGCGGTTTTTGGTTGAGTGCATCC
Source organism: Brevibacillus centrosporus (assembly GCF_003710815.1). Lineage (GTDB taxonomy): Bacteria > Bacillota > Bacilli > Brevibacillales > Brevibacillaceae > Brevibacillus > Brevibacillus centrosporus. The sequence continues at coordinate 50,357 of NZ_RHHP01000037.1, read as the reverse complement.
TCCATCATGTTGATCTGCTCCATGACTTGTGATTCGGCTGCCGGACCGATGACCTTGCCGTCCACCCCGAGATCCTCGAATGCTTTTTTCGCGCCTGCCTCTACGTACTTCCAGTATTGACTGCTCAAGGTCTTCAGAACGACAGTCACTTTTGGCTTTTGACCGCTGTCCGGCGCTGCTGCCTGTGGTGCAGCTTCCTGCTTCGGTTGGTTGGTTGGAGCCGCGTTTCCTCCGCACCCTGCCACAACTGCCATTAACGTACACAAAATGATAGAATGTACAGCCAGCTTTTTCATTAAAGCTTTCCCCCTCTTATTTTGTAAGCTATTAAATGCTACCCGCTGTTAGGGATAGCGCTTAACCTAGTTACACAACGGAGCTGTCCTCAGGTTTGGTAGGAGTATGTAATGACACAGCTGCACCTGCTTCAAACGATTGTCTGGCAGCAATGGCGATAGCAAGCGCCGCCCTGCCATCCTGCTGTGTAACGGAAGGCTTCTGCCCTTTGCGAAGACTCTCAATAAAATGCTCCATTTCCAGCAAATACGATTCACGAAAACGCTGTGGAAAGGCGGGAACGATACTGTGCGTCTTGCCCTGCGCATTGAGAATGTGCACATCATGGTACTTGTGCGAGCCGATCATCAAAGTGCCTTCTGTTCCGACTACTTCTCCGCGAATGTCGTAGCCGTAGCTGGCGTTGCGGCTCGCTTCGATGTCACCAGCTGCTCCCGAATCAAATGTGAGGTACGTGATCGCTTGATCCACATCGCCGAATTCCTGCATGAAATCATGAAGGAGAATCCGACCGTGCGCAGACACACTCTCCACTTCCGCATCCAGCAAGAATCGGGCGATGTCGTAATCGTGGATCGACAAGTCCAGAAAAATGCCGCCGCTGTGCCGGATAAATTCCGCAGGCGGTGAGCCAGGATCCCTGGAGATGCCCTTGTAGTAGATGGGCTTGCCAATGTCTCCTGCAAAAATCCTTCTCTTTGCCTCTGCATACGCGGGGTCGAATCGTCGCATGAAGCCGACCATGCAATGCACGCCTTGCCTTTCAATAACCTCGATCAATTCGTCAGCCAAATCCAGACGGGACGTAATCGGTTTTTCTACGAAAATATGCTTTCCATGCGTGGCCGCCAGCTTGATCATCTCGGCGTGCGTGCTGGTAGGGGTCGCGATGATCACCGCGTCAATCGCAGGATCTGCCATGACTTCCTCAGGAAATTGGCTAAAGGCAGCGACCCCGAGCTCCCTCGCGACCTTTTCTGCCTGCCCTGCTAGTGGATCGACGACTGAAGCCAGCTTTGCCCCTTTTACTTTCGCCGCCAGATTTTCTGCGTGCCAGTATCCCAATCTGCCCAGCCCCAGTACGGCACAACGGATTTTTTCCTTCACGTCTTTTTCCCCCTCGCCTGCCTGGAGTATTCGTTTATTTGTTCTTCTTGGCTCCCCTTTGACGCAGAACATCCACGTAAACAGCTGCGATAATCACGATACCGATGACCGTCATTTGAAAATCAGCCGGAACATTCAGTAAATTTAGCCCATTACGAAGCACGGCGATAATGAGAGCACCGATCAGCGTTCCCCAAACGGTACCGACTCCACCGAAGAAGCTCGCTCCACCAATGATGCACGCCGCGATCGCGTCCAGCTCATAACCCAGACCTGCGAGTGGAAAAGCGGAGTTCACACGACCTACCAGCACCAGCCCCGCTATCCCTGCCATCAGTCCGCTGATCGAGTAGACCAATACCAGGACTTTGTTGACATTGATTCCTGACAGCCTCGCCGCTTCCTTGTTACCACCGATCGCATAGATGTAGCGGCCTGTTGCCGTTTTGGTCAGGAAGTAATGAAAGCCGATGTACAGGACGAGCACGAGCAGAAAGCTGACCGGGATAGGGCCGACAAATTCGTTCCCTACAAACTGCACGGCAACAGGAAATCCAGAGATAGGTGCCGCCGCTGTGACGATCAGCGCGATCCCCCGAGCCACGTTCATCATCCCGAGCGTCGAAATAAACGGATGCGGCAGCTTCAGCTTGGTCAACAGAATCCCATTCAACCATCCGCACAGAAGCCCGACACCGATACAAACGAGAATGCCGACGATCGCTCCCAGCTTCATTTTGACGGCAAAAACGCCCATGATCATGATGGAGATGCCTAGTATGGAGCCGACAGACAGGTCAATCCCGGAGGTCAGGATCGGCAGCAGCATGCCCAGGGCCAGGATGGCGTTGATCGAGGATTGACGAGCTACGTTCATTAAATTATTGACGGTCGCAAAATTTTCCGAGAGGATAGATAAAATGGCACATAAAAGAAACAGTCCGATCAGAGGTCCAAACTTGCTGGAGAGCTTTTTCAGCGTCCCTTTTCGCTTCAGCTCCTCTTCCTTTTCCTGTAGCGCGATTTCTGACATGTTACATCCCTCCTGTAGCAGCCTTCATGATCCCTTCCTGGGTGGCGTGATCACGCAAAATGTCCGCTGTTATTTGCCCTTCATGCATGACGAGGATCCGGTCGCATATCCCTAGAATTTCCGGCAGCTCCGAGGAGATCACGATCACGATCGCCCCGTTTTTCACCAGCGTATTCAGCAGGCGATACACCTCGACTTTTGCCCCTACATCGATGCCGCGAGTCGGCTCATCAAAGATAAAAACTTTCGCGTGGGTAGACAGCCACTTCGCTATGACGACCTTTTGCTGATTGCCGCCGCTCAGCTTCCTCGCATGCTTCTGCACATCTCCGGGCTTGACCTGAAGCTCGGTTATGTACTCCTTGGCAATTTGCGTCAGCTGCTCCAGTTGAAGGAGGGAGCCTTTCCGAAAGTTTTTCAGGCTGGCGATCGTCATATTGAATTCGAGCGTCTGATCGAGAATCAGCCCTTCTGCCTTGCGATCTTCGGTAATAAACGCGAGCCCCGCTGCGATCGCATCCTGTGGTGATTGGATCCGAACTTCTTTCCCTTCCACGTACACCTTTCCTGATTTCACCTGATCGACTCCGAATATGCCACGAGCAATCTCCGTTCTACCAGCGCCTACCAGACCGGCAATCCCTAGTATTTGCCCCTGATAAGCTGCAAAGCTGACTTCCTTTTCCGAGCCCTGCAAGCAGATTCCTTCGACGCGAAAGCCCTCTGCCCCCAGCTGGAACTGTTCCTTTGGGTACTTCTGGTCCAGATTGCGCCCTACCATGTACTGGATCATTTCATCGGTACTGGTTTCTTTCACAGGAAGTGTGGCAATCTTGGCGCCGTCGCGCAAGATCGTGATGCGGTCGCCAATCTGCTTCAGCTCCTCCAGTCGATGAGAGATATACACGATGGCAATCCCTTGCTTGCGAAGCTCCATGATGGTCTCCAGAAGCTGGGCTGCCTCACTCGCACTTAGGCTGGACGTCGGCTCATCGAGAATGATCATTTTCGCGTTTATGGTAAACGCTTTCGCAATTTCAACCAGCTGCTGCTTGCCGATACCGAGATTGCACACCAGCTCCTCGACTGAAATGTCTTGTCCGAGCCTTTGCAAATATTCCTTTGCTTTCCTTTTCATTTCCTGATGATCAAGGAATCGGAATGGCGGACCTTTCCTGATTTCACGTCCCAGGAAAATATTTTCGTAAACAGACAGCTGTGGGATCAGATTCAGCTCCTGATAGATCGTGGCGATCCCCAGGTTCATCGCATCAACGGGACTTTGGATCTCGATCCTTTGATTTTCCCAATAGATCTCCCCTTCGTCCTTGGAATACGCTCCCGTCATGATCTTGATCAGGGTCGACTTTCCCGCCCCATTTTCCCCTAGCAGGACGTGCACCTCGCCAGGCTCGATATCCAGGCTGACGTTTTTCAAGACGGGAATGCCGGAGAATCCCTTCTGTATATGGCGAAGTTCAAGAAGACTCACTTCTTTATCCCCCCTTGCATGGCAATGGATCGTTTGTCCACCTAATTGATTCCATTTTTGTCAATGAAAGCGCTTAACCACCTTATTACCGATTATATTTACGCCCGGACGAAAAAGAAAGCGTTTTTTTCTAATTTTCCGATAAATTTCTCCTTACCTATTTTCCCTGCTTACTCTATTTATGCTGCCAAATTCCCTCATCTTTCTCTTTACGCTTTCCCTCACAGCATCTCTGCCAGGTCCGAGGTAGCGGCGTGGATCCCATTCACTCGGATTGGCCTTAAGGTACTCTCTCACGGCTGTCGTGCAGGCCATCTGGTTTTCCGTGTTCACATTGATTTTAGCGGTACCGAGCAGGATCGCTTTTTGAATATCCGCGTTCGGTATGCCTGTTCCCCCGTGTAAAACGAGTGGAACCCCAGTACGCTCCTGAATCTCTTGCATGCGCTCAAATCCCAGCTTGGGCTTCGCTTTATATGGACCGTGCACGGAGCCCAAGGCAGGAGCCAAAAAATCTACAGACGTCTCTCTCACCAGTCTTACGCACTCGTCCACAATGGCATACATCGCTTCCGCTTCCTCGACGACCAGGTCATCTTCCCGTCCGCTAATGCGCCCAAGCTCGGCCTCTACCGTAACGCCATGCTCGTGAGCGAGTGCTGCCACTCGCCCCGTCATGGCAATATTCTCGTCAAGCGGATGATGCGACCCATCGATCATGACAGAGGTAAAGCCGGCTTTGATCGCTTTTTGGCATGCTTCAAAAGAGGAACCGTGATCCAGATGCAGCGCTACCGGAACGGCAATCTCGTATTCTTCCATCAGTGCTTTTACCATCGCGACAACCAGTGTATACCCGCCCAGATATGAGATGTAGCTCTCACTCACGCCGAGAATGACGGGAGACTGCTCTTCCTGAGCGGCTAGTAGAATAGCCTGGGTAAATTCCAGATTGTTCACATTGAACTGACCGACAGCATAGCGATGCTCAAGGGCATGGCTCAGCATCTGCTTCATGGATTCAAGTGCCAAAAGGATCGCTCCCTTTACAAAAATCGAGAAGTAATCATTTTCTTGCGCGTATAGAACTCAACGCCGTCAGCGCCGTTGGCATGCAGATCGCCATAGAAGGATTTTTTCCAGCCTGAGAACGGGAAGAATGCCATCGGAGCAGGTACTCCTACGTTCACACCCAGCATCCCGGCATCCATATTTTCGCGGAATTCCCGAATCGCTTTGGCGCTGTCCGTATAGAGGCAGGCGCCGTTGGCAAAATCGGATTGATTCGCCAGCTCGATCGCTTCCTCCAATGTGTTCACCCGCGCGATTGATAGTACTGGTGCGAAGATCTCATCCTGCCAAATCTTCATCTCCGTGGAGACTCTATCAAAAATGGTGGGCCCGACAAAATAGCCTTTTCCCTCTGCTTCCGGATCACGGCGTCCGTCGCGCAGCAAAATCGCGCCCTCTTTTTCTCCCGTTTCGATGTATGTGACCGTGCGCTCTTTATGTGGTCCGCGAATGACCGGTCCCAGGAAAGTGTTCGGGTCCAATCCATTTCCAATGGTCAGATTGTTGGCTGCTTCCACGAGCTTTTGGACCAGCTCATCGCCAATTTCTCCGACCGCTACGACGACCGAGCACGCCATGCAACGCTCGCCTGCTGAACCGAAAGCCGCTCCGATGATTTGCTGAACCGCATTTTCGATATCGGCATCCGGCATGACGATCGAATGGTTTTTCGCACCCGCCAAAGCTTGAACACGCTTGCCATGAGCTGCACCGCTGCGATAGACATACTCGGCAACAGGCTGCGAGCCGACAAAGGAAATCGCTTTGACATCCTTGTGTTCCAAAAGGCCGTTTACGACTTCGTGCGCACCGTGGACGATATTGAGAACACCGTCAGGAAGGCCCGCTTCCTGCATCAGCTCCGCCAGTCGATTCGCCAAAAGAGGGGTGCGTTCAGAAGGCTTCAGGATAAACGTATTGCCGCATGCAATCGCTAATGGGAACATCCAACACGGCACCATCATCGGAAAATTGAACGGCGTAATCCCACCTACTACCCCAATCGGGTAACGGAACATGCCTGACTCGATGTTGGTCGCGATGTCTGGCAGTTGTTTGCCCATCATCAAGGTCGGCGCACCAGCGGCGAATTCGACACACTCGATCCCCCTCTGCACCTCTCCGTACGCCTCTGTATAGCTCTTGCCGTTTTCAAGCGTAATCAGCTTGGCCAGCTCTTCCCATTTCTCCACCAAAAGCTGCTGATAGCGGAACAAAATGCGGGCGCGGCGCGGCACCGCTACCTTGCTCCACACTTTGAAGGCTTCCCGCGAATTTTGGACAGCCAGCTCAAGATCTGCCGCATCGGACAACGGAACATGGGCCAGTATCTCTTCTGTAGCCGGGTTGTATACAGGTGCAAATGTGGTGGAGCTGGACTCTACCCAGACTCCCCCGATAAAATTTTTAAGGGTTTGAACGTTGGTCTCAGACATACAGCAAGCTCCTCTCCCTTTCCCTATTGCCTCGCAATTCTTTGATGAATCAAACAATTATACCCTTTTCACATTGGTCGATATAGTCCGTGATTTCCTGCACAGTCGGCATGGCCTCCGAGCAGCTGTGCCTAGAAATTACGATCGATGCGGCAGCACCGCCGAAGGACATGCAGCGATCGATCTCCCAGCCTTGCAGCAAGCCGTAAATAAAGCCAGCAGCGTAGGAATCTCCCGCTCCGAATGTTTTGAGCACTTTGGATGGGTACGCTTTTCCTTTGTAAGAGGCGTCCCGGGTATAGGCAATCGAGCCTTCCTTCCCGTGCTTGATGACGACGATTTTCGCATGATAGCCAAACCATTTTTGCGCGGTAATCCGATCGTCCCGCTCTAGATTTTGCTCGAAGCACTCCATCCTGTCGAACTCTTCCCGGGTCCCAATGATGACGTCGCATTTTTCGGCAGCCAGATTGTAGTAAATCGCCGTTTCCTCCGGTGATGCCCACGTGTAGGGACGATAGTCGATGTCAAACACGACAATGACGTTATGCTTGCGGGCGTATTCCAAGGCGATGAACACGGCTTCCCGCGACGGGCTTTTTGCCAGTGCCGTTCCTGAAATCAGCAGAACCTTGAATTGCTTGATGTACTCCTCGTTGACCTCACTTGGCTGCAGCAGCAAATCGGCTACGTTGTCGCGGTACATAAGAATACTGCAGTCGGTCGGGCTTTTGATCTCCGTAAAGGCAAGCCCCGTCATCGCACCAGTCTGATCCACGACGATGCTGCTCGTATCGATTTGATTTTCCTCGAGATAGCCCTGTATGTAGCGGCCCATCTGGTCATTGGCGACTTTGCCGATAAAGCCCGTCTTTTGCCCAAGCCGGCTCATCCCGATCGCGATATTGGCCGGAGAACCACCGACGTATTTGGTAAAGGACCTCGTCTCTTCCATCGGTCGGTTGAACTCGTTGGCATTCAAGTCGATGCAAAGTCTGCCGATCGCAGCAAAATCCTTGGCTTTTGTCCTGTCAAACAGAATTGGATTCATCGTCTTATCCCCTTTTCTGCATGAGCCATTCATGGTCTGCATCATTGTGAAACTTCCAGGTTCGCACAGGTCCAGCCATTACATTCAAATAATAGAGCTGATAGCCTGGAGGGGCCGAGCAGGGATGATACCCTCTGGGCACGAGGACAGCGTCACCATCCTGCAAGACAATCGTTTCATCCAACGTGCGATCATCCGAATAGACGCGCTGTATGGCAAAGCCCTGGGCAGGCTCAATGCGATGATAATAGGTTTCTTCCAGGTAGGACTCATGCGGCAAGTTGTCCTCGTCATGCTTGTGGGGCGGATAGCTGGACCAGTGCCCGTCCGGGGTAAACACTTCTACGACCAGGAGACTATCCGCGTCCTTTTGTTCCGGTAATATGTTGTGCACGAGCCTTTCGATGTTGCCGTACCCACGCACCTCGACGCCTACCTCCTCAGGAGTAATCAGGCGTGCAGGGTACCTTCCTTTTCCCGGCGCTTTGCAAACGGCTACCTCCAGCTTTGTTTCCGCCAAAACGGAGTACTGATCAAAGGCTGGAACGTACACGGAAAAGGGCGGCGTTTTTTCAAATACACTCTTCCGCTTGCCGATCCCCACAAAGGCTTCTTTGCTGGTCTGTACCGTAGCCACCCCTGCCAAAAGGACGAGACAAACCTCCATGCCCTCCGTATCCGCGCGCAGCTCTTGCCCTGCTTCAAGTGTATAGACCTCAAATCCGACATACGTCCAGCCCGCGCTTTGCGGCGTAACGCAGAGGACATTCCCGTCTTCACATGGCTCTCTTCTGCTCGGTACACGCAAATCCATCCGAATCATCTCCCTTCCTGATTCATGCTCTCTTACAAATTTCCCCAAGTGGACGCAATATACGTTTTTGCCCTTTCTGCATAGATGACAGGGTCTGCCAGCGTCGGGTCCTGCTCAGCTTCGAGGATGATCCAGCCCTGGTAGTGACGATCCCGGATTTCCCGAAAGATCGGGGCAAAATCGATGCAGCCATCGCCGGGTACGGTGAACAGGCCTTTCACGACCGCTTCCGTAAAGGAAATGTTGTTTTCTCTTTTCCAGTCGAGAACTTCTTGGCGAACGCTTTTGATGTGCATGTAGGCGATGCGGTCAAAATGCGTCTGCAACAGCTCGAGTGGATCTTCGCCTCCATAATAGGCGTGACCGGTATCATAGAGCAGACCGACCAGCAGAGGATCTGTGAGCTTTAGCAGCTTCTCTATTTCTCTCGGTCCTTCGACCACCGTACCTGCGTGGTAGTGGTAGACGAGCTGCAGCCCTTTGGAGTGGCTATAGGCGCCTGCCTGATTCAATCCCTCCACCAGATGCCCCCACTCTTCCTCGGTGAGCGGCTCTACCTGGACAGACGTGGCTTTGCGATAATCCTGAAAGGAATTGGTAATCTCGCAAACAACCACATGCTTGCAGCCCATCTCCTCCAGAAAATCCACATGGGCACGAAATGCCTGCATTTCCTGCTCGCGTACGCGCGGGTCTGTAAACAAGATTGACTTCCACTGACTGGTTAAGCGCATATCGTAAGCCCGCAAAACTTCCTGCAGAGCTTTGGTGTCTTTCGGGAACTTCCGGCAGTTCTCCGTCCCGTGAAAGCCGAGCCTCTGCATATCCGCGAGAACCTGCTCTCCCGTGTAGTGATCGCCGACCGTCCATACATCCTCGTTTACCCAGTTGATCGCAGAAATCCCCAATTGAAATGGATACTCGTGGCTCATCCTATCTCTCCCTCTCACAGCTCCGAAAGCTTCACTGGACGTCTCTCGCGATAGGATTTGTCGCATGCCCTGGCGATCAGCTCCGCCGCAAGCCCGTCGTATCCGTTTACCGCCACAGGTTTGTCTTCGAGAATGCATTCGATAAACTCGTTTGTTTCTTCTACATAGGCTTGGTTGTACCGGTCCAAAAAGAAATAGTGAGGCTTATCCCGGTAGATTCCTTCGCTCGTCATCAGCTCTGCCGAGTTGGGGAATTCATTTTGAACCGAGATCGCGCCACCCGAGCCAAACACTTCTACGCGCTGGTCGTAGCCATAGACGGCGCGGCGGCTGTTGTCGATGACCCCGAGTGCGCCATTGCTGAATTTCAATGTCACGAGTGCCGTATCGATATCTCCGCATTCCTCGAAAACTGGATCAACCAGCACCGCTCCCTGCACGTACACCTCTTCTACCTCTGCCCCTGTCAGGTAACGAGCCATGTCAAAATCGTGGATGCTCATGTCCATGAACAATCCGCCCGAATGGAGAATGTATGGTTTCGGTGGTGCGTCAGGGTCGCGTGACGTGATTTTAACGATGTGCGTATCCCCGATCTTCCCTGCGCGAATGGCCTGGGCGACATGCTTGAAATTACGGTCAAATCGCCGATTAAAGCCGGTTTGGAACTTCACGCCCGCGGCCTCTACTACGCGCAGCGCTTCTCGTGTCTGCTCTGGATCAAAGCTGACGGGCTTTTCGCAGAAAATATGCTTCTTTGCTTTTGCTGCCTCTATGATGAGCTGCGCATGCGTAGTGGTAGGTGAACAAATAAATATCGCGTCTACCTCGGGATCCTGTATCAGCTCGAGCGGCTCCGAGATCACTTTGGAAATACCGAGCTTCGCCGCCCATTCCTCCATTTGAGCGGCAAACGGGTCCGCGATCCCTGCGATTTGTACCTGGCCGTTTCGCACCAGATTTTCCGCATGCAGCTTCCCGATCCGGCCAGCTCCGATGATTCCGATTCGCACTTTTCTCATAGTGAGTACCTCCGTTGTTTAGGTTAAGCGCTTACTTTATCAACAAAAAAATTACATCCTGCCCTTCACTTGATCGATCTTACTCTGCATCTCGGCGTAAGCCCTTTGCACTTTTTCGCTCGTAGAGACTTCTGCCACCCCTACCTGCCACCACGATTCGTACCCATGTGTGTTGGTCCCCGGCAGAACCTTGATATCGATCAGCGTGGAGCCTTTTTCTTTTTTCACGGCTTTTAGCGCTTCCTGCAGCTCCGCAAGCGTGCTTGCCCGATACGTTTTCACTCCGAGCGCTCCCGCATAAGCGGCAAAGTCGATGGAGAGGAAATCACCGTTCAATCGCCCTGTCTCAGCCGAACGCTTGCGGAACTCGTTGCCGAAACCTTCGCTGCCGTTTTCTCTCTGCAGGTTGTGGATGCACTGGAATCCGTGATTGTCGAAGAGCAGCACGTTGATTTTTTGGCCTTCCTGTATGCTGGTCAAAAGCTCTGAATGCAGCATCACGAAGCTGCCATCGCCTACCAGGGCGTATACCTCCTGTTCGGGATTTGCGAGCTTGATGCCGAGCGCTCCTGCTACTTCATACCCCATGCAGGAAAAGCCGTACTCCATGTGATACGTCCTCGGCAGCTTGCTTCTCCACAATCGATGAAGATCCCCTGGCAAGCTCCCTGCAGCACAAACGATCACATCGCCCTCCCCCAGCGCGCGATTGATTTCTCCCAGCACGCGCGTCTGGGAGAGACCTTCCGAGCGCTCCTCGCTGTACAGCCGATCGACTTCCTCCTCCCATTCCTTGCGCAGAGCCTGTATTTGTGCATCCTCATAACTGGATTTGTACTCTTTTTGCGTCAGCTCCGCTTGCAGGGAGTTAAGCGCTTTCTTCGCATCCGCCAAAACGGCCGTCGCATCGAGCTTGATCGCATCGATCGGACTTACGTTTATCGCCAGAAACTCGACTTCCTCGTGCTGAAAAGCATACTTGGAAGCCGTCGTAAAATCGCTGAATCGCGTACCGACCCCGATGATCAAGTCCGCTTCCTTTGCGACCCGATTGGCTGCCAAACTGCCAGTTACCCCGATGGCCCCCAGATTCAACGGATGATCCCAAGGAACGGCGCTCTTGCCAGCCTGTGTCTCCACCACCGGGATCTGAAAGGCTTCTGCAAACGCAATCACATCCTGGGTCGCCAGCGAATAGTGGACACCGCCGCCCACTACGAGCAGTGGCTTTTCCTTTCGCAAAATCAGCTCCAGCGCACGTGCTTTTGTACTGTCCGTCAGCTCGCGGCGCTCGATCAGATGGATGCGCTTTCTAAAAAAGGAAGCCGGATAATCGTACGCTTCCGCCTGGACATCCTGCGGCAGGCACAGCGTCACCGCACCCGTTTCTACGGGGTCCGTCAGCACTCTCATCGCATTTACCGCTGCCGTCATCAGCTGCTCAGGACGACTGATCCGATCCCAATATTTACTGACGGGCCGAAAAGCGTCATTAGCCGATAGGGTGTAGTCCCCGGGAATTTCGATTTGCTGCAGCACGGGATCAGGCTGGCGGCTGGCGAAAATATCCCCCGGCAAAAGCAGCACTGGAATGCGGTTCACCGTCGCTGTCGCTGCTGCCGTCACCATATTTAAAGCCCCCGGTCCAATCGATGTCGTGCACGCGAAGATTTGCAGCCGATTCTTTTGCTTGGCAAAGGCAGCAGCTGCATGCACCATCCCCTGCTCATTCTTTCCCTGAATGAAGGGCAGACCGTCTTTGTCCTGCTCCAGAGCCTGACCTATGCCGGTAACGTTGCCGTGCCCAAAGATGCCCATCACGCCTTTGACGAACTTGATTTCTTTCCCATCTATTTCGACGTACTGATTGTCTAAAAACTTCAGTAAGGCTTGTGCTAAGGTTAAGCGGATCGTACGCAAGCTCCTTACCTCCTTCGTTTTAGGCTAAAGTTAAGTTAAGCGCTTTACTAAACAGAATTATACAAGGAGCCCCTATTAAATGCTACAAAATTCTAATAATTTTTAACATTTTATTTATTCATCACCAGGCAGCAGCACACTTTGGTGGGAGAGACTTTCTCACTTCTGCCCTCCCACCTTTCCCCAAATAAAAAATGGAGGACGGTTCGCCTCCATTTCCATTCCTTGCTCTCCATTTGTGTATTCCTTATGCCCAGTTAGCAACCGCTTCGATTTCTACCTTTGCCCCTTTTGGCAGTTTGGACACTTCCACCACAGCTCTGGCAGGGATTGCTCCCTCCTGAAAGAAGGACGCATATATTTTGTTGATCCCGTCAAAGCAATCCATATCGGTGACGTAGATCGTCGTTTTCACGAGATTTTCAAAGCTAAGGTCTGCTTCTTTTAAAATCGCACCAACGTTTTTCAGAGATTGCTCGGTCTGCTCGTAAATGTCCTGAGATACCATTTCATTGGTCTTGGGATCGATGGGAAGCTGTCCGGATATGTACAAGAACGCCCCCCTTGCCGCGACTGCCTGTACGTATGGACCTACTGCCTTTGGTGCTTCCGTGGTTGCTATTCTTTTCATCAGAATGGCTCCTTTTCTTCCTACCGTTTTATTCACATCACACTGGACATTTGATTTTCCTTTGGCTGTGCCGGTTTCTGGTAAAAGGATCGCAATGTCGGGGAGAAAATCAGCATCAAGACTACGAGAATGACAAAGCTGCCGCCTGTTGTCAGCATGTTCATCTTGGGTGGGATCATCTGGCTTAGGGATCCGTACAAGAAGTTGCCGAATGCCATCGCGCCGGAAGCAAGGATGAAGTTGACACTCGCCACCCGTCCGCGGTATTCGTCGCTCGTCCTCTGCAAGAGAAAGGACAGGTTGATTGCCATGAAAACGGCCTGGGAAGCTCCTACTGTGAGACCGACGATAAACGCAAGCACAGGCGTATAGGTGAAGCCGAGAGCAAACAGCGAGAGTCCGCTTGCCACTGCCATCGTCAAGTAGAGGATTCCCTGTCCCCGTGGTGTCGAAATGGAAGCGGTGCTCAAGTTTCCAATAATCGCTCCAAGCCCGATCAGCATCATGAGCGTACCGTAGATCCCACCGTCTGCTGCCAAGTCATCGCGAATGAACTGCGGCAAAAGCGACGTATAGGCCATCGTCAGCAGACAGTGCAGCCCGACCATGACAATCAAAAGATTCAATATGGGTGTCTGGCGAATATAGCGGATGCCCTCCAGAATCGGGTGAAACAAATTACCGGACAGAGGTGCGGCACTGTAGGTGCGAATCGCTGGACGAAACGAAATCGCCTGGGACTGCACACATGCCGCTGTGTACAACAAAAAGCACAAGGTAAAAACAGCTGCCGGCCCTACCCACACGAGCAGCGGACTGGCTAATGCGGATCCCAGGAAACCCGCTCCATGCTGCACACTTCCTTGCAGGGCAGTGGCATTAAACAGCGATTGTTTCGGGATCAGATCCGGCATGATCGCGTTGGTGCAAGTCATTTGCAGGTTGAAGAAAACACCCAAGAAAAACGCGCTGGTAATGACGACAAACGGGTTGATGACTCCTAGTCCACTCAGGATCGCCAAGCACCCGGTATTGCAGGCATTGCACAAGAGAGCAATCGACAGCAGCCTTTTCCGATCAAAGCGGTCAACCATCACACCAATGACAGGCCCGAACAGGACTCCTGGGATCATGGTGGCAAATACAGCTGCTCCAACGAGCGCAGTCGAATGGGAGAGCGAAAAAATCAGCCAGCTGGCGGCGACGGTAAACGCGTATTGACCGGAATTGGCCATCGCTGTACTCAGCCACAAAAAACGGAAATCGCGAATCCCCAGCGAAGCAAACATTTTAGGAGTTGTCATCTCGCATCCCCTTTAGGGCCTATTCATCGTACGCCACGAGTGCATTGATGCTATGTGCGAGCGCTGCCCCCGCTTTCAACGCGGTTGCAACCAGAATGGTCTCTGCCAGCTCTTCTTTTGTCATTCCCAATTTTTTCGCCTTTTTGGTATGCGCATCGATGCAGTACGCACATCCTGTGACATGTGCGACAGCAACTGCAATGCATTCTTTCTCTTTTTCACCTAATTTCCCCGCCTTCATCGCTTGGCTGGAAAACTGTACATACGCCCGGAACAGCTCTGCGTTTTCTTTGCGGAACTCATTGTAGTGCGTCATGCTTGCCAGTGTGTAAAGATCGTCCTCGCCCGTTTCGTCGTAGGATGCAAGGGCATTGGCTCCATGGGCCATCGCCGAGCCTGCCTTCAGCGCCGTTGCGACCAAAATCGCCTCTGCCATCTCTTCCTTCGTCGCTTCCAGGCGCTTACCTTTTTTGACGTGAGCATCAATGCAATACGGGCAGCCGGTTACGTGTGCGACTGCCACAGCAATCAGCTCTTTCAGCTTGACGGGCAGCACTCCCTCCGCCATCGCCTGTTGATTAAAGGTGTTGAATGCCTGAAACGTGGTCGGTGCCAATTTTCCTAACTCTGCGAGTCTGCGACTGTTCGAACGTTTGTACAAGCTATCGTTGCTCATGAGTATTCCTCCACTCCTCTTTTTAATTGGCGACACTTCGGCAGCTGCTTACCGCCTTCGCAATTCGCTCCAGTCCTTCTTCGATCAACGAACGCGGGCAGGCCATATTCAACCGGATAAACTGCTCTCCACCCGGACCGAAGACATGCCCCTGATTCACGGCTACCTTCGCCTGCTTCCCCATAAATTCCTGAAGGCCTTTTGTGTCCATGCCCAGCTCTCGGCAGTCCAGCCAGACGAGGTAGGTGCCTTCCGGTTGAATCACCTTGATTCCTTTGATATGGGTCTCGATATACTCCGTTAAAAAGTCGAGGTTGCCCTGCAAATACACGAGCAGCTGATCCAGCCATTCGTCGCCATGCCGGTACGCCGCCTCAGTCGCGACGACCCCGAACGTATTGGTCATTCTCAGTACCAGCGTGCTCATCATTTTTTGGAAAGCTTCGCGATACTCTTGATTCGGGATAATGATGTTGGAGGTTTGCATGCCTGCCATGTTAAAGGTTTTGCTCGGAGCTGTGCAGATGATGCTGTTTTGGGCAAACTCCTCGGAAATAGCTGCAAACGGGATGTGCTTGTGCCCTTTCAATATCAGGTCGCCATGAATCTCGTCAGAAATGACCATGACGTTATTTTCGAGGCAAATATTCCCGAGCTCCGTCAGCTCCTCCTTCGTCCACACTCTACCACCAGGATTGTGCGGGTTGCACAGGATGAGCAGTTTGACGCTCGGGTCCATCTTCTGGCGCAGATCCTCGAAATCCATAAAATAGCGTCCCTCTTCGTATTTCAGAGGATTGTGGACGACCTCCCGTCCGTTATCGGCGACCACGCTGGTAAACGGATGGTAGACAGGCGGCTGGATGATGACCTTGTCTCCCGGCTGGGTAAAGACTTGAACCAGATAGCTCAAGGCGGGCACTACGCCCGGACAGTGACAAATCCATTCCTTTTGCACGGACCATTGATGTCTTCTCTCCATCCATCCGATCACGGCCTCATAGTAGCTCTCCGGCCTTTCCGTGTAGCCGAAAATCCCGTGCTCTACGCGCGCTCTCAGGGCATCTGTGACCGGAGCCGGAACTTGAAAATCCATGTCGGCCACCCAAAGCGGCAGAAGATCTTTATCGCCAAAAATCCGATCTACTTCGTCCCATTTGACCGAGGCGGTATTCAATCGATTGATTACTTTGTCAAAATCGTAGCGCATTCGGCGCCCTCCTCTTTTCTACTCCGCTTTTCTACGAAAGGTTACGAACAGCCCCGCGAACAAAACAAGAACCATACCGCTAGCTACCCATCCTGCAACCGACCCACTTCCAAAAGTACTCGCAAAGAACGCGGCTAAAGATGCTGCATCATGAATACAAGTGGGCATGCGTGATCACCTCCTTTAATAATAATTTATTTCCATGATAAAATATTATCAAACAATAGTCAATCAACCTTTTTAAATTTTCAGACACTTACGAAAACGACCCTTTTCCAGCCAGTGAACTTCCTCTCCTTACTCCATGCGGATGGATGTTTCTCTGATCTAGTTAGGGTCCCTGCGATCCTGTCTGGCTGTCGCTTTACTGATCAATTTTACTGTTGTACCTGTACACCGTCGCTTCGGATGTCTTCAGATGCTTGGCGACCTCAGCAACAGCGCCTTTGATTAAAAATACACCCTTTTCAGACAAGCGTTGTACGACTCTCATCTTCTCTTCGGGCGACATTCTGTCTGGTGGAACCTCTACCTCAGAAAGCGTTTTCATGATGATCGAAGTAGTAAGATCTTCAATCGAGGTGTGCAGATCTTCAATCGGTTTCACAACCGCATCCAGACACTTCCCTTCCAGATTTAAACCGCCAGGAGCCGCGATACTTACCCCTTGAATCAGTTCCTCCAGATGATTTCGCGTCTCTACCAGCGAGCTGACATCCATATTGATGCAAAGCATACCAGCTACATTGCCCGACTCGTCCTTAATGAAAAACGTGGAAGAACGGACTACCTTGCCATCCTTTGTCTTACCGGAGTAGTTGATCAGAAAGTCTTTTTCCAGATACGATTTTTCCTTCAGAATTTGCAAAGCCAAATCCGTCAAAGACCCTCCGACTTTCCTGCTGCTTACATGACTGTTTTTGATCGCTACAATGGAGCTTTCAATATTGCTGACATCATGAAGAACTACTTCGCAATGGCTCCCTAGCACACTTCCCAAAAATTCTACCAGGGGCACGTAGTTGCTGAGCTTTGATTCCAAACCTTTCACCTCGTGAGAATAATTTATTTCAATAATAATTTGTTTTCTATGTGAGGTCAATCATCCTGCCTTTTCAAGCAAAGGAAAGGAAGCCCCCAGTTGCATACCGAGGGCAGCTAGGTGTATGCCTTCTACATGGCGAAGTGACAGGAAACCCAATGTCCCTTGCCCACTTCTTTTAGCTCTGGTATCTCGGACTTGCAGCGTTCTGTCGCCGCAGGACAACGCGTCCGAAAACGGCAGCCCGAAGGAGGATTGGCAGGAGAGGGAATCTCCCCTTCCAGCTTGATCGAGCTCCGCCTCCTCTCCGGGTTCGGCACAGGAATCGCGGAGAGGAGTGCTTTTGTGTACGGATGCGTGGGGTGAGTGAACAGCTCGTCGGTCGGAGCTACCTCCACGAGCTTTCCTAAGTACATCACTCCGATTCGGTCGGAGATATGCCGGACAACATCGAGACCGTGGGCAATAAACAGGTAGGTCAGGCCCAGCTTGCTCTGCAGGTCGCAAAGCAAATTAATGACCTGCGATTGAACAGAGACGTCCAGCGCCGACACGGCTTCGTCGCCCACAATGAATTTGGGCTGTAAGGCAATGGCTCGGGCGATACCGATTCTTTGGCGCTGTCCCCCTGAGAATTCATGAGGGTAGCGCTTATACCAGGCCGGGTCCAGACCAACCCACTCCAGCAGCTCCTGCACGCGATATTTCAGGTCTTGCCCTTGCAAAGAGCCATGTGCGCGCAGCGGTTCCTCGATAATATCGCCGATTGTCCAGCGTGGATTCAGCGAGCCATACGGGTCCTGAAAAATAATTTGCATCTCTCTGCGCGCCTCACGCATCTCCTTCCCATTCATCTGAAATAGATCGCGGTCTTCAAATAAAACGCGCCCGCTTGTCGCCTGTTGCAGGCGAAGCAAGGTACGGCCGAGGGTGGTCTTGCCGCAGCCCGATTCCCCGACAAGCCCAAAGGTCTCTCCTTGGAAAATTTGAAAAGTCACGCCATCGACCGCCTTGATTTGCCCGGTTACGCGGTTCAGGATTCCTTTTTTAATCGGGAAGTACTTCTTCAAATCCTGGACGTCGATCAGCACTTTTCTGTTAGGATCCTCTTGAGTACCTGCCTCCGCTCGTTGTTTCTCTCCGCTTGCCGGCTTTGCCTGAAAGAGAAGCCCGTCTTTGTCTCTTTCCGCGATTTCCTTTGCATGCCAGCAGGCTACCTGCCGCCCGTCCAGCTCTGCCAGCATGGGCTCGTGGGACTCGCAATGCAGGGTTGCATGCGGACAGCGAGGCTGGAAGCGACAGCCAGAGGGAAGATTCGTCAGGCTGGGAATCGTCCCCTTGATGGAGTGCAATCTGCCTCCTCTTTCTACATCAATAGAAGGAATCGATTGCAGCAAGCCCTGGGTATACGGATGATAGGGCTGCTCAAACAGCTGATGGACAGTGGCTTGCTCCACGACCCTCCCTGTGTACATCACGATGATCCGGTCTGCCATTTCCGCCGCTACTCCCAAATCATGCGTTATCAACAAAATGGACATTTGAAACTCGTCTTTTAGCTCCCGCAGCAGGTCGAGTATTTGCGATTGAATCGTGACATCCAGCGCCGTCGTCGGTTCATCCGCAATCAGCAGCTCAGGATTGCACGCCAAGGCGATGGCAATCATGGCTCTTTGGCGCATGCCGCCCGACAGCTCGTGCGGATACTGGTTCATCCGAATCTTTGGCTCAGGAATCCCGACGCGCTGGAGCAAATAGACGGCACGCTTCCAGGCGTCCTCCTTGCTCACGGGCTCATGGCGGAGAATGACCTCCATAATCTGAAAGCCAATCGTGAAAACCGGGTCCAGGGCTGTCATTGGCTCCTGAAAAATCATCGCAATCTTCTTCCCGCGTATTTTGCGGATTTCCTCTTGCTGCATTTGTGCGATATCCTGCTGGGCAAACCGTATCGTGCCGTCCGCGATTTGCCCGTTTGCGTGCTCGATCAGACGCATAATCGACAGCGAAGTGATGGTCTTACCGCTCCCCGATTCGCCTACCAGACAGACGATTTCTCCTTTTTTGATGTGAAAGGATACTTCGTTTATCGCGGTCAACAAGCCGGTTTTCGTCATAAAGTCAACAGTCAGGTCCCTCACATCTAAAAGTTCTTCCACGCGGCTTCTTCCTTTCCGAAAAGATCAGATCGAACGACCGGCTTTTACATGCATTCATCTCTTATGGCTGATTTTAGGGTCAAAGATGTCCCGCAGCTCATCCCCAATCAAGTTGACCGACAGAACGAGGAGCGTGATCGCTAGCCCCGGAAAAGTCGCAATCCACCACGCTACGGTGAGATAGTCCCGACCATCGGAGAGAAGCTGCCCCCAGCCTGGAATTTCTCCTTGCGAGCCCAGACCAAGAAAGCTCAGACCGGAGCTGACCAGAATGGAAACTCCTACTCCTACTGTCCCTACAACCAGCAGCGGAGAGAGGGAGTTCGGAAGAATATGCCGGAACAAAATGTGGGTGTGAGAAGTCCCTACTGCCTGTGCTGCATCGATAAATGTACGGCTTTTGACGCTGAGTACCTGACTGCGCATAATGCGGGCATAACTCGGCACAGATGAAATACTGACGGCTATGATAACATTCATCGTACTGGGGCCCAGAACAGCTGCAATCGTCAATGCCAGCAATATACCCGGGAGCGTCATCAGAATGTCAATGAAACGCATGAGCAGCATTTCGGTCACTCCGCCTGCGTACCCCGCAATCAATCCGATGGCTCCCCCAATCACGGCCCCAACCAAAACGGATGCGATCCCGACAATGAGCGATTCGCGGCTGCCGTAGACAACCAGACTGAAGACGTCTCTGCCATAATGATCGGTTCCGAACAAATGCTGGATGCCAGGTCCCTGCAGGAGAGCGGTACTGTCCATTTCAGTCGGTGTCGAAGTAGCGATCAAACTGGGAAAGATGGCACAAAGAACCGTGAATGCCACGACCATGCTGGCAAAAATGACAGGCAGCTTTTTGACGTAGCTGAGTTTAGGGGCATGCCTGACCTTTGTCTTTTGTACGGTGCCTTTTACGGACGCAGGGGTGATTTGAGAAGACACGTTCCTTCCTCCCTTCTCATGAAATAGGACTGCCTTACAGCTGGGCAAAATCAGGAACGGTTCCTGCTCGCATGACCCAATCGACATTCCATAGGTCCGAAATATTGCTGAGGGGATTGCCGTCGACTGCGATGATGTCTGCTCGCATTCCCGGCGCAAGCGTTCCCACCGTTTGATCGATCCCACAGGCTTCAGCTGCGACGATCGTTGCGCTTTCGATGATCTCCTCGTTGGAGAGGCCCACCATCTGAAGGGCTTCCAGTCCTCCGACGTACTTGTCATGCGGAACCAGATTGATTCCCGCATCTGTCCCCGCGATAAATTTCATCCCCAACGCCTTCATCCGACTGATGTTTTGCAAACGTTCCTCCAGCCATTGACCGCTCATTCTTCCCCACCCCACATTAGTCGTCAAGCAGATGTGAATTCCTTTTTCCACGATTTTCTCTGCCGCTTCCTCCGAGTAGTCGTAGCCACTGGAAGTGACCCACGAACAGTGCTCGATCGTATCAACGCCGACATCGACAGCATCCTTGATCCCTACCGCTCCATGGGCATGGACGGCAATTTTTTTGTCCAGCCGATGTGATTCATACGTAGCGGTTTCCAGCTCTTTGCGATCAAACTGGTTGTACCAGGGCGCTGAACCTTTCGTCATGAACCCGCCTGTATGCATGATCTTGATGAAATCTGCGCCTGCTTTCACATGATCGCGAACGGCTCTCTTGACCGCTACGGTATCGTCGCATTCGCAGCCCATAAACCAGCAGTGCCCACCGGTGCTGGTGATGGGACGATTGCTTACAAGCAGGTTTGGACCGACAGCTGTTCCTTCCTCGATCGCCTCTTTCACGACCAGGTCCAGGAAGCTTCTCGCTCCCATTTCCCTGGCAGTCGTTACTCCAGAGCGCAGGAGCAGCCTCGCATTGTACAGCATGAGCACCAGAAGCTGTTCGTCGGTACTTTTTTTCATACGTGTCACGGGATCTGCACTCCCGTCGAATCCCAGATGGACGTGACAGTCAATCATTCCAGGCATCAGTGTCCGTTCGCCGAAATCGATCACCTTCACATTGGGATCGATATGTGCGCCTACGACATCTGCTGACCCTACGGACACGATTGACTCCCCATCTACCAATACAGCACCATTCTTGATGACTTCCCCTTTTCTTCCGCTGAGAACGCGTTCTGCTTTCAACAAATATTTCATGGATGGCTCATCTCCCTAATTGGATGTTCGGACTCTCGGATCAATCACCGAGTAGGAAACATCGACGAGAATATTGACGACGACGTAGACGATTGCCGTAAACAGTACCGCTCCTTCCACGGTGGGAAAGTCTTTGTTCATGATGGCATCGACGATCAACCGCCCCAACCCTTGTCTGGCAAAAACCGTTTCGATAATCACCGCTCCTGCGAGCAGCTCACCGATTTGCACGCCAACCATCGTGACGGCAGGAATCAGTGCATTTCGCAAAGCATGCTGGTACATGACGATCCTCTCTGACAGCCCCTTCGAGCGCAGTGTCATAATGAACTGTTCATTGATGACCTCCAGCATACTGTTGCGGACCATCCGGACAATAAAGCCTGCGCCCACCAAGCCGAGGGCACAAGCAGGGAGCACCAGCCTGCTGAAGCCGCCTGATCCGGTCGCGGGAAACCAGTTCAGGTGGACGGAGAATATGAGTATCAATAAGATCCCTGACCAGAAAGTAGGCATCGAAATCCCCAGTAAACTGATGATCCGAATGACAAAGTCTGCCCAGCCATTTCGATGAATGGCGGAGATGACCCCCAGTACCGCTCCCAGTACGACGGCAATTAATGTGCTCGCCAAGGTCAGCATCAGGGTAGAGACGAACTGCTCTCCAATCATCCCCATCACAGGCTCACTTCTGACAAAGGATTGCCCAAAGTTCCCAGTGGCGATATGTCCCAAAAACGTGAAGTATTGCATGATTAATGGCTGATCCAGTCCGAATTGCTGGCGCAGGTTGTTCATCGTCTCCTCGTCTGCCGGAGCACCCGCGAGCATGAGCGCGATCGGGTCGCCAGGCAGGAGGCGGAGAATGAAAAACACCAGTGTAGCTACACCGAATAGGACCGGGATGGCAGCGAGAATCCTCCGCACTAGAAAACCAATCATGGAAACCGCCTCCTACTTCTCCTCCTGCGTGGTTCTACTATTGTGTTTTCGCGACATCGTAGAACAAGGGGTACGCGCGCGAGTCAAACTGAATGCCTGTGAATTCCTTTTGCGCCGCAACGGTATAAGGAAATACATAAGTTGGCAGGGTCAATGCATTTTCGATCAGATACTCCTGTACTTTGGCGTAAATGTCAGAGCGAACCTTCAGATCCGTACTCTTTAAGCCGTCCATTAATAGCTGGTCGATTTCCTGGTTTTCCAAGTGTCCGAGATTAAAGGCGAATTTTTGGGGAGTAGGTGTGTTGATAGAGTGGTAAATGGAGCGCAAGACATCTGGGTCTCCCTGTACGAGACTTGTCCCAGTCATGTCATACTGCCCATTCATGATAGCACTGACGACGGCGTTGGTCGCTTGGAGATCGATTTTTACGGAGATTCCTATTTGCTTGAGCTGCTGCTGCATCATCGTACCGATATCATGGCGTTTTTCCCGGTTTGGCGTTCCAATCAGATAGTTCATCACCAGTGGCTGACCGTTTTTCATCCGGGTGCCGTTCGCATCCCGCTCGGTCCAGCCAGCCTCGTCGAGCAGCTGATTTGCTTTTGCCGTATCAGGCTTCCAGGAGTTTTCTACCTTTGGATCATAGCCTGCAGTGGAAGGTGTCAATGGCCCCCATGCCCTTTGGTAGGTGCCCATGTACAAGGTTTTTACGATGGTGTCCATGTCGATCGCCAGCATGACTGCTGTACGTACCTTGACATCATCCCACGGCTGTTTGGTTGTATTGAGCATAAGCGTGTAGGGGGAGCCAGGCGATTGAGCTTCTAGCATCTGGATGTTGCTGTCGTTCTTGAAAGCAACAATGTTTTGCGGAGGAATGGTTTCCGCTGCGGCGATCTGACCGCTTTGTACAGAGCCGACTCTCGTGGAATCCTCAGGGATGATGCGGTAGATCAATTTGTCCAGGTAGGCTGCCCCTGTGTGGCCTGCGGTTTCGGGAGCCCAGTTGTAATCAGGATTTTTATTTAAGGCGATCTCACTCTTCTGGATCCATTTCTCAAAAACAAAGGGTCCTGTTCCTACTGGGTTTTGTCCAAACTTGTCACCGAACTTCTTCACGGCAGTCGGAGATGCCATTCCTAAAAATGCCTGGCTCAATGCTTCCATGAATGGCGCATGAGGCTGTTTGAAATTTACGCGGATGGTGTACTCGTCAATCACTTCCGAGGAATCATAGGGGCCGATCAGGGAGACGGCAAAGCGTGATTTTGTCTTTGGATCTACGATGCGATCAAAATTGAATTTCACAGCTTCCGCATTAAAGGGAGTTCCATCGTGGAATTTTACATCTTTTCGCAGGTGAAACGTAAACTGCTTGGCGTCAGGGCTGATCTCCCACGAGGTAGCCAGCCACGGCTTAAAGCTGTGATCGGCTGTCTCTACCACGAGGCTGTCAAATATCTGGCGGAACACCCGGTAGCCGGCAGCGCTCGGCTCTACACCAGGGTCTAAAACAGTGGGCTCACTAGCAAGACCGAAAATAAATTCTCCGCCGCTTGCCTTTGCCTCCGTACCGGGCGTACCTGATGCTGGGGCAGGCGCAGCGCTCTCCTTTCCACAGCCGGCCAAGAGAGAAGTCACGAGCAAAAGCGAGCAGACTACCTGTTTCGTTCGGGTCAATCGCATATTCTGTATGCCCCCTTAGACTAGACCTTTTCACACGAATGAGAAGAAATTCTTCGCACGGCACGACAGTCGCTAAGACTTGCTACAGGTGATCACCCCGCTATTTCTATGTAATTTTCGTTTCTCTCCACTGATTTGATAATGATTTATTATCATGATAAATTATGTTTATATACTAGTCAATATATTCTTAATATTTTGTTTATTTAGTCTTTTCCTATACCCCATAGAAAACTTGCTGGCTAATAAAAAAGACCAAATGCGAATCTGCGCATTTGATCCTGCCTAGCCTAGCCCATCAAAGCTTCAACTTCATCCCTTCATGAGTCGCCTGAAAGCCTAAGCGTTCATAAAAGCGATGGGCATCCTCTCTCTTTTTATCTGTTGTCAGCTGAACAAGGTGGCATCCACGCGCTTTTGCACGATCGATGGCCCATCCAATGAGCTGGCTGCCGATTCCTCTGCCTCTTACCGACGATGCTGTCCGCACTCCTTCTATCGTAGCTCTCCAGCTCCCCTGGTGCGTCAAATAAGGAGTAAACGTAATCTGCTGCACCCCCACAATTTCTTCCCCGAGGCAAGCAACCACTAACTCGTTATTTTGGTCGGAGCTGATCGCTTCAAAGGCCTTTACATAGCTTTCCGGAAGAGGCGTTTCGTAGCGCTCCCTCGTTTTTCCGAGCTCATCGTCGGCCAGCATTTGTACAATTTGATCCAAATCGTTTGCAGTGGCGATTCTAAAGGTAACCATACCAGCCCTCCAAGCCGTCTCGTTTTCTATTCATCTTACCCTATGAAAGGAAGATTTTGGACAAGAATCTATCGGCTAGCCGCAAGTACCGTGATATCCTTTCTCCGATACACACTCAGGATGATCCCAAACACCGCCATTTGAAGGACAAATTGTGTGCCGCCATAGCTGATAAACGGCAGGCTGACAGAGAAGATTGGAACGATGCCCAGCGCCATCAGAATGCTCCAGAAGAATGGCACGAAAAAGACAGCCATCAAGCCCCGGATCAGCAAGCTGCCAAAGCGGTCCTTTACTTGGCCCATCGCTCTTTGGATACGATACAGCAGCAGAATCCCGATCAAGAGCACGGCTCCTCCTACGATCCAGCCAAAGCTGTAAACCAAATAGGCGAATACGAAGTCAGACTCCGTCACCGGCAGCTCTGCCAGCTGCGCGCCAAACCCATGCCCCCACCAGCCTGCAGAACGAATCGCTTCCATCGATTGGACCGTTTGGTAGCCTGCGCCGAGAGGATCCTTGTAGGGATCGAGAAAAATGAGCAGTCTACTAATGGCGTATGGCTTTGCAAACAGCAAACCGATTGCTGCCAAAAACAGTGCCATGATCAAGCCCACGAATGACCACTTATACATGCGCCTCATTTGCGAAGAAAACAGCAGCACACCGAACCCGATAACATACAGCAGACCAATAAACATTCTAGAAGCACTCATGTAGATGAGCAGAGGGACTAGAACCACCACCAAGGCTTTTGAAAAATCTCGCCAGCTCTCCCATCTCCACTGGCTAAACAGACCGGCTACGGACAGAACGAGCAAAATTGGACTCAGGCTGAGAAAATCGAAGCGAAAGAGCCCTAAGTCTAAATATTGCAAGGAACCGTTCACTTGTTCACTCGTCATCAGTGAGATCAGCATCACCAGAAGTGTGGTCATGTACAACTGCTTGCAGTAGGGCAGGAGCTTGCGGTAATCAGCAAAAAGGATCCCCGCTAGCACAGCCGCTCCCAAAACGACGGACAGAATTTGACGCTGGAACTGAGAATCCACTAAGGATTGGCTGTCTAGCAAAGAATAGAGGGTAAGCAGCCCAATACCGACCAAAGCGGCTACCATTCCTACTAAACTCCACTCGATCCTCGGTTTATGAGTTTGATGAAGCTGCTTCCCAATCAGATGTGAATCTCCCATTTGCAAAATAGCTCTATCCACCGCGTCCTTTTCACTCATGCCTTCACTCTGGTAATCCGCGATCCGATCTGCAAAATGCCCCTCCAGCTCTTGTGAAATGGCTTCATGCACTTCTTTGCTTTTGATCTGCGAGCAAACCTGGCGTATGTACTCGTCAATTTGGGGATGCCGCTTCATGACTGTCCCTCCCATAGCAACCGATCTACAGCCGTGCGAAACGATACCCATTCCTCTTTCTTGTCTTTCAAATGTCCCATACCTGCTTCGGTAATCTGATAGTATTTGCGCTTTCTTTCTCCCTCTGCTTCTTGCCAATAGGATTGGACGATGCCTGCTGCCTCCAACGTGTGCAGGATTGGGTAAAGGGTACCTTCCTTTAAGGAAAAAACGCCATTGGAATTTCGCTCAAGCTCTTTAATCAGCTCATACCCGTACATTGCTTTTTTCTCCAGCATGGTAAGCACGAGAATGGCCGTGCTCCCCTTCATTAACTCTTTGTTGATGCGCATGGAGCCTCTCCTTTCGCCATATACCTAGATTTATGATACATCGAATATCTAGGTATAATCATACGAACATCCCGGAGAAAAAACAAGTATGACGAAAAAAATCACCGCTCCGTTTTTACGAAGGGTGATTTTCGACAAGACTGCTTGCAAGGTGATGGGAGCATTACTCTGCCAGTAGACCTAGCAAAGACTCATGAAGGTACCCGTTGCTCGCGACGACGCCTTTGGTCGCTAGGTCAAAAGGTGCGCCGCTTGCGCTCGTGACATGTCCTCCTGCTTCCTGCACGATCAACGTCCCTGCAGCCGTATCCCATATATTTAGTCCTGGCTCCCAAAACGCGTCCAATCGCCCCGCCGCTACATAGACCAGATGCAATGCTGCCGAACCTAATACGCGGACATTCAGACAGAGGGGCCCCAGCTTTTGCAGCTGACGCAACACTTGCGCGCGATGCTGATGGATATCTGAGGGAATACCGGTAGCCACCGTACTTTCATTTAGCTTAGATAGAGTCGACACCTGTAGCTGCTTCTGATGGAGATACGCTCCCTTGTTCTTCTCTGCCCAGAAAAGCTCTTTCGTAGTCGGATCGTAGACGACACCGATGATCAGCTCTCCACGGTATGCCAAACCAATCGATACCGTATACCCCGGAAGCCCTTTGATAAAATTGTTCGTCCCGTCGATCGGGTCTACCAGCCAGACGTACTCGGCGTTTTCCAAAGAAACTACCTGGCCCTGGTACACTCCTTCCTCTCCCAGAATTTGATGCTCGGGAAAGGCTTGGGTAAGCCGCGAGCGAATCATCTTTTCTGCTTCCTGATCTACCTCGGTCACGAGATCATAGGGCGAAGATTTCTCTGTTATGATGACGCTGCTCCCTTGACGTTCCTTGATCATTTTTCCTGTTTCCACAGCTGTTTCCAAAGCTACCTGCAAGAATCCCATATGATCCTCCTTCCGATTAGCTTCTGGCCGGGATGATGCGAACCGCTTCCTGGTTCAAACGAAGCTTGACGTCTGTGCCTGCTTCTCTCCAGCCGTGCTGATGATGGGCGTAATCTACGAAAGTGACATCTTGATTGCCTAGGACGGCTTCGTATTCCACGTACGTCCCCAAATAAGTAGCTCGCGTTAATCGCGCTGTAAACTCGCCCTCCTCATCGAGTGTAAAGAATTCGGGGCGAACCACACAGTCAACCGCGTCTGCGACCTGCACCGGAATGTTCCTATCGACTTTTACGAGAATGCGGTTGTTTTCCAGCGAGACGATCCAGGCGTCTTTTTCCCGGCCCTCGATCTTCCCTGTGAGAAAGTTCGCTTTCCCCATAAAATCGGCCACAAAATGATTGACTGGCTTCGTATAAATCTCATGCGGAGAACCTACCTGCTGAATGACGCCTTTGGTCATGATCACGACTTGATCGGAAATCGCCATCGCCTCCGCCTGATCATGAGTCACGTACAAGCTGGTAATTCCCAATCGCTGCTGCAATTTGCGCAGCTCATCCCGCATGTATTCTCTCAGCTTGGCATCCAGATTGGAGAGCGGTTCGTCAAAAAGCAGCACCTTGGGCTCGGTCACGACAGCTCTGGCGAGAGCTACCCGCTGCTGCTGTCCACCCGACAGCTGAGAGGGAAGCCGATCTTTGAATTCCTCTAAGTGCATCAGCGCAAGCACACGGTTGACCCTCGTCTTCAATTCCTCTTTCGGCACCTTTTTGATTTGCAGCCCGTACGCCACATTCTCATAAATGGTCAAGTGAGGAAAGAGTGCATAGCTCTGAAAGACCATGCCGATGTCTCTTTTATTTGGTGGTGTAAAGGTCACATCTGACTGACCAAAACGGATTTGCCCGGACGTCGGAATGTCAAATCCGGCGAGCATTCGCAGCGTTGTTGTCTTGCCGCAGCCCGATGGTCCGAGAAGTGTGACGAGCTTCCCCGGCTGTATGTCGAGTGAGAAATGCTTGACTGCGTAGTTCTCCTCTCCAGCTGCGGATAGATAGGTTTTGACTAAATCTCGCATGCTTACCGAGGAGGAGTTCGTGGAAAGTGTCTCTTCCATTCTCTCTGCCAATGCCATTAATGCGCCCCCCTTTTCGAGCTTCCCAAACGATTGACGATTAGCTCCAGGAAGCCAATCACGATCAGGATGATAAAGATTAGGATCAAGCAATACGCGGCAGCTACCCCAAGGCGACTCGACTCTACCTGAGACAGGATGGAAACCGTCATCAGATTCCAGTTCACCGAGACCAGGAAAATGACAGCGCTGATCGACGTCATTGACCGGACAAAGGAGTAAACCAGCCCCGAAAACATAGCGGATTTCATCAAAGGCAGGGATACGCGCCAAAACGTGGTTAAGCTGTTCGCGCCCAAGCTCGTCGATGCCTCCTCGATAGACGCATCCACCTGTCTCAGGCTGTTGGACCCGGCTTCTATACCGACTGTCATATTTCGGAAGGTAAAAGCAATAATCAAAATCGCAGCTGTTCCGGTCAAAAGCAGTGGCTTTTCGTTAAAGGCGAGAACATAGCCAATCCCCACAACTGTGCCCGGTACAGCAAAGGTCAAGATCGTGGAAAATTCCATCAGCTTCTTGCCCACAAAGTTTTTGCGGATGATCAGATAGGCGATCAGCATGCCGAGCAAAGCGGTGATTGGCGTTGATGCCGTTGCCATGATCAACGAGTTTTTTACAGAATCCAGGCCGAGTGTGAAAATGTACTTGAAATGATCCAGCGTCAGCGTGTAATTGACTCCCCACACCTTCACGAATGCTCCCCAAGCGACGGTTCCGTAAAATAGCAGGACACTCCCTGTAAGCAAGCTGCAAAAGGCGAACAACGGCCAAACAATCCGCTTGTCACCGATTCCTTTCGAGGCTTGAGAAGGCTTGCCCGTGACCGTCACGAACGATTTTTTCGAAAGCCAATATTTCTGGATCATGTAGGCGAGCAGGGACGGAAACAAGATCGCGACTGCCATGAAAGCCCCTGCCTTCAAATCATACATGCCCGTAATTTCCAAGTAAGCTTGAACCGCCAGGGTAGAATAATCCCCTGCAATGACCATCGGATTGCCGAAGTCTTCTATCGATTTGATAAAGACAAGCAGAAGCGAGCTGAAAATGGCAGGCAGAGCCAGTGGAAACGTCACTGTCCGAAACACTTCCCACCTCGAAGCACCTAGGCTGAGACTCGCATCCTCTAAAGCACCATCGATCGATTCGAGCACGCCCCGCAGGTTGAGGTACGCCATCGGGAAGAAGCCTAGCGTCTGGATCACGACCAGACTCGTCAATCCGTAAATATCAGAATCCTCGATGCCGAGAAGACCGCTCGAGATCATCCCGTTTCTACCAAAGAGCAGGATCATGGAAAGCGCCATGACAAAGGGCGGTGAAATAATCGGCAGCATCGCGATCAGGTGGAAGAACTTCTTTCCTCGCATCTGCGTACGCGTCACGGCAAAGGCAAATACAAATCCGATCGCCGTACCGAAAACCGCGGAAAGAATCCCCAGCTGCAGGCTGTTCCATAAAATTTGAAAGAAATGGGCGTTCAACACTTCTGCCACCTTGTCAAATTGAAAGCCTGTTTCATCATATACGGTCAGCTTCAATACCTGGAGGATGGGATACACGGAAAACAAAAACAGCGAGATGAACAGCAAAATGATGATCCCGAGCAGCCACGGCTCCTTGCTCAGCATTTTCAGTCGCGTTCGTTGCGTTTTCAGCTGATGTTGGAAGGCAATACCTGTGTTTCCTCTTTGCAACGATACCCCTCCTTCTTTAAAAGGAGGACTCCCTTTTGCAGAAGCCCTCCTGACCTGATCAAACTACTTGACCCCTTCCTTGCCGCGAACCTGACTCTCAAATTTTTTCACCAGGGCATCGCGATTCTCTCCGGCCCAAACCGCATCGTAATTGATGACTTTCAGGTCAGTCAGCTTGGTAGCGCCTTCTGGAACGGTCGCATCTGGATTCACTGGCAAACGGAACGATTTCGACGTTTCATAGAGATCCTGCGCCTCTTTGGTGATCGCCCAATCGATAAATTTCTTCGCGTTTTCCACTTCATCTGCGGGGCCGTTTTTGATCAGCGCAACCGCGCCCACTTCATAGCCGGTTCCTTCTTTGGGAAAGGACAGCGTCAAAGGATATCCTTCGTTTTTCGGTGCCAAAATATCATGGGCGAACGAGATTCCTACTCCTGTCTCACCCAGTCCGGCTTGCTTGGCAGGAGCTGATCCCGACTTCGTATACTGACGAATGTTTTCATTCAGCTTTTTAAAGTAATTAAACGCCTTGTCTTCGCCCATGATTTGGACCAGCGTCGCCAATACCGTATAAGAAGTACCCGAGGAGCCCGGATGAGCCATCGTGACGTTCCCTTTATACTCAGGCTTCAACAGATCATCCCAGCTTTCCGGTGCGGGAATTCCCGATTTTTTCAACCAGTCGGAATTGACGGCAAAGCCTAGAGCTCCTACGTAAACAGGCGACCAGTAGCCGTCCTTGTCCTGAAAGTTTTCGGGAATTTTATCGGCATTCTGGGGCTTGTACTTTTCAAGCAACCCTTCTTTCGCTGCTGCAATAAACGTGTCCGACGGTCCACCATACCAGATGCTCGCTTGAGGATTGCCCTTCTCAGCCTGGAGTCTCACCAAGGTTTCTCCGGCAGACAAACGTACAAATTTCGCTTCAATTCCTGTCGCTTTTTTAAACTCGTCAATGTACACGACAGCTTCCTGTTCCGGATACGCCGTGTAGATCGTCAAATTTTTTGATGCAGGTGCTGCGGGTGCTGCGGGTGCTGCCGATGCTGGAGTCGATGCCACCTGTGAGGTGCCTCCTGCCTCTTGCTTGGGTGCCTGTGTTCCAGATGAACATCCTACCAATCCAAGCGTCGTTGCCATCATGAGAGACCCTACGGTACTTACCCACTTTTTCATGAACACGTTCCCCCTGTAACCGTTTTCAATTCGGTTTATTAAGATGAGCGCTCTGTCTTCTCTATCTGTTTTAGTAAATCGTCTATGATTTTGGCGATGGCATGCTGTTCATAATGTACCGTGATTTCATCGGCTATTTTTTTCAGCTTTGGATGAGCGTTTTCGACTGCGACCCCTTTGTCAGCTGTTTGAATCATCGTCACGTCGTTCAGATTGTCCCCAACAGCAATCGTATAGATCGGAAAGGGATACAAGCTAACCAGCTTTTTCAGTGCCGTTCCCTTTGAAACACCCTCCGGTAAAATCTCCAGGTAGTTCACCTCCGAATAAACAAAGTCCAGAGGTAATCCGCTAGCTACTGTCGCTAGCTCAAACTGCTTCAATCGCTCTGGGTTGTCTGAGATGATCAGCAGCTTGGTGACTTCTTCATCCAGACTGGCGTGCTCCAAGGCTCCACAAATCACGCTGTCCTTTTTCTCATGCTCAGTCACAATCTTATTGACCCAAGGCGTGTACACTTTGCCCTGCTGGTACAACAACAGCCCGACATCCTCCTGCAACAGATCGAGATAGCACTGCCATACATGCCGGGGAAGCCGCAACCCTTGTTCATAGAGAGCTGTCAGGGTAACCGGACAGTAAATCTTCGCACCATTGTACAGAATCATCGGAGTATTCAGTCTTATTTTCTCGATGAAGGGCCGTACAGATGCCTCCATCCGCCCCGTTGCCAGCGTGAACATTCCCCCCGCGTCTTGAAACCGTTTAATTGCTGCTCGGTTTTCCTCGCTAATTTGTTGATCTGCCGTCAAAAGTGTGCCGTCCATATCGGTAACAATCATGATCGTGCGCAAAGTTCTGTCATACCTCCCTGCAGGTGTTTCTCTGTATCAGCTCGGGCTCGAAAAAGACGGATTGCGCCTGATAGGTTTCTTCCCGGATCATCCGGTCGATGATGCGTGCTGCCTCTTCCCCCATTTGCTTTCGAGGTTGAGCGATCGTCGTCAGCTTGATCCAATGCAGACTTGCCACCTCCAGATTGTCAAAGCCCACTACCGACATTTTCTCCGGTACGGGAATCCCCTGGATAGCCAGCCATTCTAAAGCACCGATCGCCAGCAAATCGTTGGCAGCAAAAATCGCCGTCAGGTCTTTGTTCTGCTCACAAATTCTAGACATGGCTTCC
The DNA here is from genome assembly GCF_003710815.1 of Brevibacillus centrosporus. GTDB lineage: Bacteria > Bacillota > Bacilli > Brevibacillales > Brevibacillaceae > Brevibacillus > Brevibacillus centrosporus. Next base: position 17,762 of record NZ_RHHP01000037.1, on the reverse strand, counting down.
CGTCCGTGGGCAATCGTTCTCCCGCCTCGCGTAATCGCATTCGGATTGGGCGTCAATCCATGAGCATGCATCGTATCCACATACCCTTGATAGCGCAGCTCAGCCAAAAAGGACAACTCCGGCATGCCGATAAATCCAATATGACGATGTCCCAGCCCGATCAGATGCTCCATGGCCATGCAAGCTCCTTTGTAATGATCGACATCCACAAACGGTGCGGCCAAGCCCTCAGGGGAGCGACGGCGCAGGAATACGACCGGAATCTGCAATCGCTGAAACTGCTCAAGCAATTTTTCGTCCATGAAGTTCGGCGTCACGATCAGCCCGTCCATCTGCCGCTCTTTTGCACTCGATAAAAAGAGCTTTTCTTTGTCCGGATTCCGCATGGTGTTGCCGTACACCACCTGATACCCTACCTCGGTAAGCACTTCCTCTACTCCATTGGCGATCTCGGAAAAGAAGGGGTCGGCAATATCCGGGATCATCAGGCCGATCGTGTTCGTCTTTTTATGAATCAATCCTCGTGCCAGAGCGTTCGGCGTGTAGTTCAGCCGCTTCATCACCTCCAAGATCTCTTTTTTGGTCTGTTCTTTAATATCAGGATGATTATTGAGGGCTCGCGATACCGTGGATACAGAAATCCCTAGCTCTTTTGCTACATCTTTGATAGTTGCCATTTGGTCTACTCCCATGACTGATTTTTTCTGGTAAGGTTTCCGGGAACGTTTTCGGTAACGTTACCGAAATACTAACACCCCAAATGTTACCAAGTCAATTATTTTTTAAATTTACAGAATAATCGGCAAAAAAAGGGTGGAAAGAATGCGCTTGGCATCCCTCCACCCTCTCGTCTTTATTCCATCGAAGCCCACGTACTTTCCAGCCACTTCTCAAAATCCGTTCCTTTTTCACCCTCGTAGGCATCATAGATATCGGTTCTCATTTTTTGCAGCTTCTCTTTAAAATCTTCAAACGTATGCCCCTTTGGCAAGCTTTTCTTGATCCGAACCAAGCTTTTTGTCGTGCCTTTAATTAAATCTCCTTTTTTCTGTGGCGGCAGCTCAACATCCTCGCCAAAGTTCTGGAGCTTTTGAAAGGCTGCCTCTTGAACCTTGTAAACGGAATCGTTGATCAACAACCGTTTTAATAGATTGATAGTTTGGGGATCTCTCCATCTGCCCAGCTCTTCCACTGCTTCCAAACGCTCCCGCCAATTAGAAGTTCGGTTCGCAGACTTTTTCAGATCCTCAAAATGAGGGGGAAACCCGTTTGTTATTTCACTCGTTTGCAAATTGCTCATTCTCCTTTAGTACCTCTTCTCTACCAGTATTCCCCACTCTCCTGTGAGCAACACTACTTTTTACGCTCCAAAACGCTGACGATACCCACATCTTCTACACATCTCCTCGACTGCCTCTCTACGTGAAAAGCCGTCGATGAGATTCGTTGCCCGCTCGCCATTGATAATATCAGAAAAGGATGCTTGATTGATATTCCCCAGATCGATGACCCCTTCGCCATCGAGACAGCATGGCACGACCGTCCCGTTCTCAAGGATCGCCGCCTGCGTGCGAAGCCCATGACAGAAGCCTTTACCGTCATCCTCAGGGGCAGTCAGGCTTGGCCATTGGAACTCAATGTCCTGATTCAAATAAACGGTTTCGGCGATTCTGACACCGCTGCCCGGCACGACCTTCTCTTCAATCCTGTAATCCAAGCCAAACTCTTTTTCAATGATCTCCAGTGTCTCGCGGTTTCTGCTCTTTTGCAAGTTCGTAGCGTTGTCCTGCGTCAAATTCCAGAGGCGGAACGAGAAAATGACTTTATATTCTTCTGCAGCACGAACAAAGGAGAGGATTTCCCGCAGGTATCCTTCGCGGTTCGTAGAGCCTTCATGACCGTCGAAGCTGTGCAAGGAAAAGTTCATTTGCCGCAGCGCCGGTTTACCCAGCAGCTTGTGACGATTCTTTGCGATCAGCGTTCCATTCGTCGTGATATTGACCTTGAAGCCTTTCTCATGAGCGATATCCAGCAGCTCGTCGATTTTCGGATGCAAGAGCGGCTCGCCTTTGACATGCAAGTAAATGTAGTTGGTGTGCGACTTGATCTCATCCAGTCTTTTCGCAAAGTCCTCGACCTTGATGAAGCTCTTCGCGCGCTCAGTCGGCGGGCAAAAGCTGCAGGAGAGATTGCAGACGCTGGTAATTTCTATATAAACCTTTTTGAACGTTTTCAAGATTTTGTCCCCATTCCGGCTGCCTGTGACAGGAGGTTGTTGGTTTACGATCATAACCTTCATAGTATCATAGGAGCCGTTTTACGGGTAACGGTGCTTTTTGGAGAGATGCAGCGATGAAATCATAACCGCAGATCTGAGCTGCGGTTCCGCTACACTAGACAATTTTCTGCTTTCAGCCAAAGTTGTTGAATATACTTCCATCGGGATTGGTTTGTACGTATCCACCACCGTCTTCTGCCTGAAGATCATGGGAGGTATTTCCATCCCCATCTCTCCAATATCCGTCGACATGCATCCCATCTGCACGCTCGTACCCGTTTACCCAATGCGGATGAACGAAATGCTGTTCGGGATTGATGGTGTGATCGAATGACGGTACACCAGCGGTAAATAGCTGGTGAAACGGATTGGAAGACGCAATGACCTCCCCTTCCATCAACGGAGGAGTCGCACTGTTGCCTAAAGTAGAAAAGGGATCATTTTCCTGAAAGTTTTGGCACCGCAACGGATTCTGGAACATGGTAGGTGACCTCCTGTTTAAAGATTTGCATATGCTCGTCCGCTAGAGACAGGGAGCCTTGAACGGTTTCAACCAAGGCTTCTTTCTTCGTCAGTACACTATCATCAATCGGCAGCTGTTTAAACGTATAATACTCAGCCATTCTGCCGAGCAGCTTCTGCTTCACGGATGGGTCGCCGAGTACACCCTGGTAAGGCACGGCAAGCTCTTGAAAAAAGGAAGTAACGGACTGATTCATCTCGGATACGTAATACGGCACAAGTGTAGACATGAAATGCTCATAGGCATCCAACGCTTTTCTCATAAAGAAGTCGAGGCGAAGATTTTCATTGGACTGTTTCAGTTCTTCTATGCGCTTCATGTCAGCTGCATTCATATACGTATTGATACCCATAAAAACCCCAGGCAAAACCAAACTGATTCCACCTGTGAGAGGTGCCAGCGCCAGTCCGATTCCCCCTACCGCCAATGCTGCATTTCTACCGCGCTTGGTCTTCTCCTTAATGAACTCATCCATATCTTTTTTCAAAATTATAAAGGATGAAACAGCAGACAGAGCATTCTCAACCTCACTAAGGGAATGTCTAATCTGTGCGGATAAGCTGGTCAAATTTCGCTGCAGCTGGCGATAGGGCTGCTGCTGAACCGGAAAAGGAAACAGCGCGCGATCCTCCCGTTCCCAAAAAGCAGGCAGATAGATTGAAACGGTATCTAATCTCCTTTTTTGACTTTGAATCGCATAGTACAAAAAGTTGATCATCTCCAGATTTCGAAAATCCCTATTTGCATTAGTCGCAGTAATCTCCCGTATCCCTTCCTGAATGGCAAATAACTGGCCAAACAAATCATAGCTTAGATAGTCATTGGAGTGACGAGCGTAGCTTAAATACAATTGCTCCACAGGCACAGTTTGTACAAGCGGTGCTTTCGCGTGCAGATATGTTTTTTGAATCAGTTCTCCAACTGACGTTGTCGGAACACTTACTCGTTTCTTCTCTTTTTTCGTACAGATCTGGATTGCCGTAAATAAAGAGTCCTCTTCTCTCTCTACGACAGAAATCTCCTGAATATCCTCGTTCGTAATTACTCTATGCTTTTCGCTAGTAGAAAAGAAAGTAACGCCGCTTGCACCATGGATAAACCAAAACGGTTGACCAGAATCATCATATCCAATTGCATGTTCACTCGGATTGGAAAATGGAAGCGCCAAAGCTGCAAAATCATACTGGCCTTCTGCTTGGAGCATACATATTTGTGCTATTCCCTCAAAATCGTGCTTCACAATAAGCTTGTCTACATCTACGATACCGACGCTGTTGTGAAGAGATACTGCTTCTGAAAGTGCCAGGGAGCTTCTGCTAAAAAATTGCACACCATTTTTCGTAGATAAGATAGCAACCTGCTCTTGTTCATAAGGAATCCCCAACCAGGTACCGTTTAACAAATAGGTCCCAACCAACAAACGATGCTGGTCAGAGTAAAGGTTTTTCGTAAAAAATGCCTCCGTCCTTTTCTCTTCCACAACGAAAACAAATGGCTTTTCCCCGAGGACGATGGCCAGCTGATCTTGCTTATTGTAATACCAGCTGTCTTGCGTTTTCGAAAACGTCTTGATCACTTGGAGCGAGTTTTCATTCACCAGCGATAGTTTATCTTCGGAATGTGCCAGGGTAAGCGGGATCGGTTTGCCGCTTAGCTCTAAATAGACAGGATAAAGCTCTGCATCATTTCCCACTACATCAAACACACTTCTCCCTTTGTGCCCTGCGAGTTTGGTGACGATTTCTTTTTGTGGAAGAAACAATTCAAAACTTGAACAAGCTTGTTCATCTATTGCAAATTGCCCGTTTATTTTGAGTACAGATGAACTCACTTCCTCAACCGTACGGATTCTGCGCATGGGCAGCTCGTATTTTTTGCTGGGGTACCCTTGCTCCGACGAAAGCAGAATCATCGTGTCCGTTACCTTGATCTTTCCTGGAAGAAAGGCCGTCTCCGATTCTTTTTTATACAAACAAAAATCGTCAGCGTCCCATTGGAAGCATTCCCTTGGCAACAAGGCATACATTTTCGTGAATTCGTTAAAATCAACCGTAAATGAAAAGCGTAAAGCATGATAAGGAGCTGTGTTCGACAATGTCATAAAGTAGCTGGATGGAGAAACCTTCACCCCTAATGACTGCGCATCATAGGTAACCGTACGTTCACTTCCAAAGATGCCACCCGTATCATGTGCGTAAACCGTCCCTTGATTCGAGATGTACAACGTGTGAGTTCCTACTATCGAGCGATCACTAAAGTCAAATCCACCCGTCCGTTCATAAATGCTATACTCCCCTGAACGAAGCCTTTTCCTTACGTCCTCAATCATCTGTTCCTCCAGTGAATCTTTGATGAATAATTATCCTTCTATTGTACTAGGATACATTGCCTATTTTAAAAAACAACCCAGACTTCATCTTGTACATCTCTCCCGCAAAAAAGAGCAAGGTGGCGGGAGCTCTTTGCCCCTGCTTCCTTGCTCTTGGGAAATCGCCATTCCCTGTGTTATCTAAGCGTCTTCAACGCCCCGCTCCAAGCTACCACCTGATCCAGCATGCCACCCAGATTGGTTAGGTGAAGACTCGACGGCTTGAATACCGAAAAGTTCTCGAAATCCGTAAACAAGGATAAGGTAGGATGTGTTCGGACGTCCGCCACCAAAAGCTCACCCAATATTCCCCGCAAATGCTCGGCAGCTCGTGCACCGCCTGTAGAACCGTAGCTTACGATGCCGGCCGCTTTGTTGAACCATGGATCGCGTGCCGAGTCCAGCGCATTTTTCAAGGCACCGGTGATGCTGTGATTGTACTCCTGAACAATGAAGACAAATCCGTCCAGACTTTCAATTTTTCCCTTCCACGCAGCAAGTCCAGGCTCTTGTCCGGTTCCTTCGCCAAAGAAAGGCAGTTTGTACTCCGTAATATCCACCACTTCGTACGCAGCATCGCCGCGGCCTTCCGCAATTTGCTTGACCCATTGGCCAACCTGCGGGCTCACGCGCCCTTGCCGAGTGCTTCCCAGGATAATGCCGATCTTCAGCTGTTGGTTTGCCATCCTCATACCTCCAGATGTAAAGTTATTAGCTTACTTTACGTTATTTACATCAGGGTCATTTTAGAATGGCTGCATGAATTTTTATTCTTAGCCAGTATATATACACTTCGTACCCATCATTCCATAGACTTTATTATCATGCATTTGTTTCATTCAACACCTTAAACAATGACACGTCCCTCTTTTGAACTGCCTGAACCTCCTTTACTTGCCTCACTCAGGTTAAGATTGCTCGTTTCCGGTGCCCAGGCGATCGAAATCATCATCCCGATGATGAGTACAGCGACCAAACATAGCATAGTGATATTCATTCCAAGCGAAACCATTCCTATAGGCAGTAAGAATGTAGAGATGGCGGATCCAATTCTGCTAAAAGAGATACAGTAGCCTATGCCTAATCCGCGAATTTGAGTAGGGAACAGCTCTGAGATGTAGAGCGAACACAAGTTAGAAATAGCAGATAGGCAAAACGTAAAGACAGCAAAAAAGATCATGCTTCCATTTGAACCACTAGGGGACAAGGTCAATAAAAATAAAGAGACGGCAAGCAAAGCGAAGAAAGATATTAAAAATCCTCTACGGGAAAACTTAATCGTAAACCAGATGCCTACGATGGAACCAACGATCAGAAACGAGTTCAGAAGATTTTCTACAAAAAAACCATCGGAGAACCCAATTTTTTCAACGATGGTGGGAAGAAACGTATAGATGGCGAAATAAGGGATGACGATACAAACAAAGAATAATGATCCAAACCACGTTCGTTTCCGATATTTTTCTTGAAATAATGAGCGAAACGTATACTGCTCCCCTTCTTCATCGATGGACGTCTCGTCGATCACTGCAGCTGGATGGATATATTTCTGGAGGATATACAGCGCTTCGTCTTTTCTGCCTTTTTGGATTAACCATCGGGGAGATTCAGGAGTACCCAGCCGCAGCAAAAGTACGAGAATCGATGGAATCGCAGTACTTACAAGCATCCACCTCCACGCATCCTCACCGTAGTTTGCCAAATAATGACCAACGAAGCTGGAAACGACATAACCTACTGTCCACACAACACTTAGAGACGAGATTAATGCCCCTCTATGTTTTTTCGGAACAAATTCTACTAGCAGTGTTGTCCCTACGGAATAATCTCCGCCGAGAGCGATCCCTATGATTATTCTCAATATTAATAAAGAGAGTGGGTCATTTACAAAATATTGGAGGATGGAAGCGATAGCGACGATAACAAAAGTGGCAGCAAATATTTTATTTCTACCTACGCGATCGGATAGCCCCCCGAGAAATATGCTCCCGATGAAGATTCCAAAGAGCACAGATGCCCCCAACAGTCCTTGCCATAGAGGACCCAGCTGCATATCCGTGTTTAAAGCAGTAAGAGCCATAGCAATAATCCCGATGGCGTATCCTTCTACAAAATTCGCGCCAAAAGTAAGTCCAGTAATTTTCAAATGAAATGCGTTTAATGGTGCATTGTCGATCGTAATTTTATTCGCAGTTTCAGTCATACCGGTCCTCTTTTCATGTGTGATTGAATTCGCTTAGCAAAAAGCAATACATTCGATTTCAACACATACTCCTTCAAGGGGAAATTGCCCGATACCGATGCTACATCTAGCAGGAGGCTCCGTCCCAAAGAAACTAGCGTAAGCCGTATCGTATTTATGAAAATCATTCATATCGTTCAGAAAGGCGTTTACTTTCAAAATGTTATTTAGGGATGAACCAGCTTTGTCCAATATCTCTGAGATATATTGCAATACCAATATCGTTTGTTTCTCCATCTGGTTCGGAAATAGCACGCTGCCTGTTTTTGCATGGTTTCCTCTCCTCCAATCTCTTTGATTGGCCAGCTAGACAAAATACCTCACTTCTTTTTCACTGACCTTCTCTGGTCTTTTATGAAAATAAATCACGACCGTATCATCTTCAACGGTTACCTCGTACTTTTTTATCGATACTTTGCATGGGTCAAACAGTGACTTTCCTGTCGTCAAATGAAATTCCCAGCTATGCAGAGGACAGCGGATAATCTCCTGGTCGTGGCCATACGTATACTCTCCCCGCTTGCATGGCAGCATCGTTCCGGTCACAGTACCGTATACCATAGGGGCCCCTTGATGAGGACAAGCATTTCGATACGCGTAAAGCTTTCCCTCTACGTTCATAACAGCAATTTCCACGCCATTAATTTCGATTAGCTTTCGCTGGCTAGGCTTCAATTGATCAGTAGAACAGACCTCTACCTTGTATGCACTGATTCTTCCTGTTTCCACACTATCAACCCCCATCTTCTCTAAAAGCGATACGATTCCAGTGCGTTGTCATAAAAAATTTTCCGTTTTAATTCCTGCGGAAAGTGCACGAAAGCTCTTTCGTCAAACTCTCCGTCCCAATGGGGATAATCGCTGCAAAATAATAGCATTTCCTCAGCTTTGACCATTTGGATTAATGAGATAAGATCCGCAGGTTTAAAGGGTTCCTCGATTGGTTGAGTCCCGAGGCGAATATGACTTCTGATATACTCACTAGGCAACTTTTTTAACCATGGCACACTTTCCCGGAGTGCTTTCCAATTCTTATCCATTCTCCACATAACTGAGGGTAACCAGGAGAAACCGTATTCAATAAAGATCACTTTTAGTTTAGGGAATTTCTCGAATACGCCTTCGCACACTAAGCTAGCTATTTGTCTTTGAGCTACCAACGCCAACGTAGTATGCCATTCCATGTAAGTAGAGGCCGGTCCAATAAACTGGCTAGGGGAATATTCACCAGATCCTTCCGTGTCCGGATGAAGGACAATGGGTAATCCATAGTGCTCAGCAGCCTCATAAATATCCCAGAAATGTCGGCTTCCCATAGGAATGTTCACATTCTGCAAATTGAGGCCAACAATTTCAGGACGGTGAGCCACTCGTTGCATTTCGCTTATCGTAGCCTTTGGATCGAGCGGGGCACAAACCATTGTCATGCGGTATCTCGGATCAGCCTTTATCCATTTATCGTACATCCACTCGTTACAAGCTGTGCTGTAAGCGATAGTGAGATCGATATTATGATAAGCACTCATGCTTCCGTGGCCCACATTGAGGATTCCATACGTGGTGTTGTATCTTTCAAACAAATCCTTAACCAAAAACTGCGGATCAGTCCCTGGATAATCGCCACTAGGCGTAATCGCATCTGTTCGGAGCGGATTGCTTGCATGAGAATAGCGAACATGCGGGAATTGAAAGGAGCCGATGTTTAAAACAGAGTCCTTTTTGAATTTCCCTATGTTCATCATTTTTTGCCAGGACAAATCTAAATAGGGCACCAGCTCATCCAGATCACCCAAGAAGTTATGAACATCGCAATCAATCAATTGATTCCTATCTGTTGCATGGTCGTTCAATGCAAAACACCTCTCTCTAGTCTTTTTCGAATTTCTCTATCCCCACTCGCAAGTAACCGTTGTCTCCCAATGGTTTTTTATTTCCTTCCGACACCTCTCACCTCCGTTTTACATACAAAACCATTTTTTACCTTGAATCTGTGGACTCATTATAAAACGAATCAGATTTTTCAGTCAATACACGTTTTTATAAAAAACTAAATTTTATAAAAAACATGTTTTTTTATAAAATCAACTATATCTATGCACAAAAAAAAGAGTAGATCTTGTCTACTCTTCACGGAAACTCACTTTCCCCCAAATGTTAATGTAGTCATCCTGATATGATGCATAGCTCTTTCTACAGCCTCTTCTTCGGTATAAATACTCCTGTTATTGATAAAGGTCGTAAGCATTCCCTTCCATATCAGGACATTTATTTCATTGATTTCCTCTACAAAATCACTCTTTAGCAATCCTTCGTTAACCGCTTTCTGCAGAATAGCTTTGCTTCTGTTTGTTAAGCTCGGATCTAGGAGAGACGGGAGGATGTCTTCTGGTATGCCAATCAGATCGGTTTGATAGTGCGAGAAATATTTTTTCAGCATTTCATGAGGGTCTTTTCCTAAGTCTGCAACATAAAACGCATGATAAATATCCGGTTGCTTAAACGAATGTTCGCAAAAGCACTCCCAACTTAACAGGTATTTTTCTACGCTGTTATTCCCTTTACTGATGTAATCTTGAACATCGAGAAAATATGCCTGGATGAACTTGATGCACCCAAAAAACACCAGATGAGAAAGCTCATCAAAATACCTGTATAGCGCTGAACCATTAAATCCTGCAACGTCACCGACTTTTCTTGCCGTCACATTTTGTATGCCTTCTTCTTCTATAATTTTAATAGTGGCTTCCACAAAATACTTGAACATTCGGTTAATTTGCTTTTCTGATAAACTACGGCTTCGACTCATGAATAATCCCCATTCACCATTTATTCACCATTCTTTACTGCTTTGCGAGTAAAATATGTAAAACCAAGTATAGCATATGGGGTTCCCTTTTGCAGTTTTCCCTTACGCAAGTACATATCCCCATTACGTCAATGGCACAACCGGCCTGACTCCCAGTTGTGCCTTCCCCAATGCCACGCTTCCTTGCCTCACTCCATCGTCGTCAAATCCTTTTCCTCTACGACCTTCAGCTTGTATTTTTTGAAGCGCCGTGCGATATAGGCTTGCGTTACCCCAAGCCTCGCTGCTGCTTTTCTCGTGCTCTGCAGCTGTCTGTAGGTTTCCTCGATAATCTCCCTCTCGATTTGATTGAGGTATTCGGTCAAGGTCTGGTTGGCTGGCAAAGCATGCAGGGAAGATATTTGCCCCAACTGTTCATTGCGAATTTTATCTGGTAGATCCCGCAGATCAATTTCCTTGTTTTCAACGGTAATAACTAAGCGCTCCAGCAGATTTTCCAATTCCCGAATATTCCCCGGCCAGTCGTAGTTGTAGAAAACATCGGTGAGGTTGCCGGACAAGGTATGGTCCTTTTGATATTTGTTATTGTATTTCTTCAAATAAAAATCCAGCAGCGGGACGATATCTTCCCTGCGTTCCCTAAGCGGTGGGATGTTGAGCGGCAGGATGTTGAGCCGGTAAAATAAATCGGCACGAAACTGCCCGGTTCTGGTCAGCTCTAGCAGGTTGGTATTGGTGGCGGCGATGATGCGGACATCCGCCTTCTGTACCTGAGAGCCGCCGACGGGGATGTAGGTTTTGTTCTGCAAAAACTGAAGCAGCTTTGACTGCAGATGCAAAGGCAGCTCGCTGATTTCATCCAGGAACAGCACACCGTTTTCTGCCGCTGCGATGAGACCTGTCTTGCCGTTTTGATTCGCACCGGTAAAGGCACCTTTTTTATAGCCGAACAGCTCAGACTCGATCAGGGCTTCGGGAATGGCGGCGCAGTTCAGGTGGACAAACGGCTTGTCGCTACGATCACTGAGGTATAACTGGCTTGCCATCATCCCGTTCTTGGGATTCCTGGGCGGATTGGGGTTCGCCAACCGCATTGAACCGTTTGTGCTTGGTCTTCCCTTTCTGCCATTTTGGATCGTGCTGTGGGTCGTCCTATCCTCGCTGATTCTTTCTGTGATTTATAAAGTCCACTACTCCAAGGATGAGGAGGAAAACCAATGAATGCATCTATTTTTGTCATTCTCGGATTTCTATTGATCAGCATTTATTGGGCCATTGGCGCCAGCAAAGGCCAGCAAAAGAGCATTGAGCAATGGGCCTTGGGCGGCAGGGGCATGGGAACGATTATTACGTTTTTCCTGCTCGCAGGAGAATTTTTCACCACGTTCTCCCTGACGGGGTTGGTCGGTCTTCGGTACAACAGTGGTGTCTCCGCCATGTATTTCATGACCTATATTACGCTAGGCTGCGTGGTAGGATTTTGGCTCCTGCCTGCCATCCGCCGCTACGGCTCCAAGCACAACCTCATTTCTCAATCCGACTTCTATGCGAAAAAATACGACAGTCCCCTGCTAGGAAGATTGGTTACGTTAGTTGGGGTCGTCTCCATGATTCCGTTGATGATCATTTCGTTAAAAGGCCTAGGCATTCTCGTATCCGTCGCTTCGTACGGTAGTATTAGCCCTACCATGGCGATCTGGATCGGTACCATTGCCGTAGTCATCTATACCATGCTGTCCGGCTTGCACGGTTCATCACGGGTTGCCTTGATCAAGGACGTGCTGACGTTCGGGATTCTGGTGTTCCTCGGTATCTATCTTCCCTACCACTATCACGGCGGGATCGCCTCCATGCTGCAAGGTGTCAGCGCGGTCAAACCCCAGCTTCTCACTTTGCCGGGAGTTGGCATGAGTGTGACCTGGTTTATCTCTACTGTTGTACTTAGCACCGTGGGCTTCTTCATGTGGCCAAATGCGTTTTTGTCTACTTTCTCTGCCAAAAGCGACAAGGCGCTGCGCAGAAACTCCATGATGCTGCCCCTGTATTCGCTGATGCAGCTGTTCTCCATCATGGTAGCGGTTTACGGCGGTACTGAGCATTCCCGGATTAAAAGGTGCGGAAGGCGATCTGGGCTTGATCAAGCTTGCTTTGCAAACCTTCGATCCGTGGTTTGTCGGATTAATCGGTGCTGCCGGATTACTAGGCGCTCTGGTACCTTGCTCCGTTCTTTTGATCGCTGCCTCTTCGATGCTGACGAAAAACGTCTACGCGACTTTTGCGCCAGCTTCCTCTGATCTGCAGCTTGCCAAGGTGGCAAAGGGGATTACACTGCTTCTGGCTCTTGTCGTCCTGTACTTTACGCTAAATGCCTATTGCTGGCCATCTACGTAGGCATGACCAATATGACAACGGCGGCGCTCTTTCCAGCCATGCCTTCGTTCATTCAAGACATCAACATCGGCCTGCTCATTCTCATCCTGAATCTGGTTACGATGTTGATTGTCAGCTCGATTACCAAGCCAAAGGACGTCGCGATTTGAGAGGAGAAGAAGATTTTAGGAGATCACATCGAAATAGTAGAGGTCTCTACCGAAACAGTAACGGCACGAATCTTATTTGAGGGGGGCATCGCCTTTCGCGATCTTCCTCTACTACAAAGGAGGCAGGCTTACGATGGAAAAGAAAAATTTGGAATTAGCCGTGCAGCTGCGTCATGAATTGCACCAGCATCCGGAGGTTTCGAATCATGAGGTATGGACCAAGCAGCATTTAATCGATTTTCTAAAAACGCACACCCGTCTGGAAATTGTGGATCGAGAAAAATGGTTCTATGCGATCTATCGCGCAGGGGAAGGAAAGCCAAACATCGCCTTCCGCGCAGATTTTGACGCGCTTCCGATGGAGGAAGGAATCGATCTCCCCCATGCATCCATGATTCCGGGAGTCTCTCACAAATGTGGACACGATGGCCACTCCGCTACACTGGCCGGATTTGCTCTGGAGGTCGACCAAAAGGGCGCGGACAAAAACATCTTCTTCCTTTTCCAGCACGCAGAGGAAACGGGTGACGGCGCTGCCGAATGCGCTGTATTTATCGAGGAACATCACATCGAAGAAATCTTTGCCTACCATAACATGAGTGGCATGCCGCACAACTCGGTGAACGTGATCGATGGCACCGCCCATTGTGCGTCCAAAGGAATGACGATCCATATGGAGGGCTCACCTGCTCATGCCAGTCAGCCCGAAACGGGGAAAAATCCTTCTTTTGCAATCGCCAAGGTGATCGATGCGATCCCTGAGCTCATCTCGCCAAAGAATAATGAGGGCTTGGTTCTCTGCACGGTTGTTCAGGTCCATATCGGAGAACGGGCATTCGGCATCGCAGCAAGCAAAGGCGACCTGCTCTTGACTATCCGAGCGCTCTACGAGGTAGAGCTGGAGAAGCTACAGAAAAACCTGGAGACCCTGGCACAGGCACAAGCCGAAATCTACGGTCTGAAGGTCAGCTTCTCTTACAACGACGTATTCCCGGAAACCATCAATTACAAGGAAAGCTCGGACAAAATCAGAAGAGTCGTAAAGGAAAAAGGACTCACACTCGTGGAAATGAAAGAAGCCTTCCGCGGTTCGGAAGACTACGGACATTATACGAAGCTGACAAAAGGGGCCATGTGCTATATCGGAAATGGGGAAGATTATCCGCACGTTCATACGTACGAGTACGATTTCCGAGACGATATTATGGAGACGGCAGTAGAGGTTTTTAAAGGGCTAGCTACTATGTAGGTTCATCTGTTTCTACAAACTTTGTATATCGCCCATTTGTTAACTGCACTTTGCGGTCGACCAATGGGTTTTTTGCTGGAAAAGAATGCATATATTTTCTCTTTGTTCGGGAAAGCTATTTCTAAATTATTTCAAATGGAGAACCACATGGACAATCGTGAAATGCGGGATCATCACCTCATCCGTCAATTCGAAAACAACTCAGACTTTAAAAGCGAGTATTCGGAGATGTGTGGTGTGGAGGTCCTCATCTGCTATTTAGACACCTTAGTGGACACCGCCGCTTCCGTAGAGCTAAAAAAACTAATGGGAGAACTGAACGTATCCCCTGAGTCCTGGAAGCCACTTGATGCTGAGATCAATGTCGGCATCGATCAGCTGGAGAATGCCATTTTAACAGGGCGTTTGGTCATTCTTCATGCAACGGGCAGCCTTGTGCTCAAACCGAAAATGCGGCAGCTGGAGCGCTCGGTCACAAGTCCAGAAAGTGAAACCTCTATTCAAGGTTCTTCCGATGCATTTACGGAGAGCATCCTGTACAACATCGGAATTCTGCGAAAGCATCTGCGGTCATCACGCTTAAACATACAAGAGATGGACATGGGAGAAATATCGAGGCGAAAAATCGCTGTTTGTTACCTGCCTAATACTCCAGGCGAGTCCATCGCCAAGCGAATTCTCGCGTTATTACAAGCTCGAAAGAACCGGGAAATAAACAGCGTCCAGGATTTAGCAAAAGCTTTGGGACAACGATATTGGAGTCCAGTACCTCTATTTTTCACATCGGAGCTGCCGGAAGATACTTCTACTCTCTTGTTGAAAGGACGAGTTGTATTACTCCTGGATCAGCTGCCTTTTGCACTGGTCACTCCGACTATCATATCGGATTTATGGACCGTTGACTCAGACAAAAACATGTCGCAAACCATTGTTGTAACGCTATGTGCCTTGCGAATCATCGGCATCATCATCTCCTTGCTTGTCCCTGGTCTATACGTCGCGCTTGTCAGCATCAATCCAGAGCTGTTTCGAATCGAAATGGCTTTATCCGTAGCCAAGAGCAGAGAAGGCGTACCCTATCCCGCCATTATCGAAATGATATTGATGCTGATCGTCATTGAAATGATTGTATCCGCCAGCATTCGTCTCCCCAAAACAGTAGGTCCCACCATTACCATGGTAGGTGGGATTATCTTGGGTCAAGCCGCTGTTCAGGCGCAGCTCGTGAGCAACCTACTCCTTATCGTCCTGTCCGCAACCGTCATTTCCAACTACACCTTCGTTGGTACACAGAATGCCCTGATGATTCGCCTGTTCAAATACTGTAACGTCCTGCTAGGATCGATATTTGGTGTTCTAGGAATCCTTGCTGGATTAGTCGGAACTCTATTTTACTTTGCCAGCATTACCTCATTTCAAGTTCCATTTTTAGGCCTGGGAATGAGAGCAGAAGGGACTGATGAGTAAAAAATGAGATTGTCGGTAGTTTTCATCGCGATTCATCTCAGTGTGATTTTTTACTTATACCCTAGTGATATTATAGGAGTCTCCCATTTTGGGCACTGGCTATATATTATTACCGGATTCTTGTTGGAATTTCTGCTCCTGTTCCTTTACCTATCTGGCCTCTCTACTTTTCCCAAAGAGGACATTACCAGTATCGTAAACAGATGCGGTCCCTGGTGGGCTAGACTGCTTCTGCTCCCTCTCCTCGTCTATTTTTTCATGAGCTTTGTATTATTAATCCGCAGTCATGCCGAACTATTAACCATCATCTTCTTGCCGACGACACCGATCTGGGCCATACTGCTTCTCTTATTTATCATCCCTCTATTTGTTGCCATCCATGGCCATCGAACGATTCTGCGCGGCTCCTTTGCCTTGATGATCACCATCTTGCCGCTCATCTTATTTTCTTTGTTTTCCTGCTTTCAAAATATCAACATCCATTTCTTCTTTCCCATAGAACCCGTGCCCACTTTTTGGTATGACGAGCATTTTTTAAAAAGCTTGTTGGCTCATTCTCCCTTTTTAAGTTTAGGCATTTTTTCGAGATACTTGAGCTTTGCCGTCTCCCAGACACGGAAATACCTCTACGCAGCGATGCTGTTTTTGCTTCCCTTTTACTTGCTGGCCGTCTATATTCCCATACTGACATTTGCTCCCGATACAGCCCAGAAGCTGCGTTTTCCGATTCCCGTCGCACTGGATACTGTGAATTTGGAGTGGCTTTTTTTCGACCGGATCACTATGTTTTATGTGGTCGCAACTGTCTCTTTCATTTATGTGAACACGTCCGTTATGGTTTGGATCATGTCCACCCTCACAGTAAATTTATACACTTCCATATCTCGAACAAAAATATGCTGGGTGATTATTGGGGTCGCTTATGTCATTTGTATTTTGGTGCCTGATTGGGAAACCATTGACTGGCTCATTTCCTTGGATACGCCCTTACGCTTGTACTGCATTATCTTCATCCCCCTACTCATTTATGGAATTGGCTTTTATTACAGGAGGCGCAATCTCACATGAAGCAATTTACATTGGTTTTCCTGAGCCTGCTCCTTATTTTTCCGCTCGCAGGATGCTGGGACGCAAAATCGATTGATAAGCGCTTGCTTCCTGCCATCATGGGTGTGGAGCTGGACAAGGATAAAAAAACCTACATTGTGAGCCTGCGAATTCCCGATCCACAAAGCAAGGATTTTCATACGGTACACGCCAAATCCAAAACGATCAGCGATGCCCTGGATAAGATTCGCATGAATGAAGAGCGCAGTATCGACGTTTTGCATCTCACCCTCATCATAGTAAGTGAAGAGCTCGCGAAAAAAGGGATTGAAGAGTTAATTGAATATGCCATTCGATCGCGTGAGATTAAATCAAAGGCCCTTCTTGCCGTTGCCAAAGGAGACATCTACACGTTGCTGCAAAGCAGAAAGAATTTACGGAAAGAAAAGGGAATTGAAATGCTGGATTTATTTAGCCCCAATGCTGGCTGGACACCCAACGTTTCGCTGAACTACATATGGGAAGCTTACCGAGATATTCAAGCAAGTACGGTAGATATGGCTGTCCCTCTACTCAAGGAAGGTACAGAGACCCTTTTTGAAATGGAAGGCTCAGCTATCTTCCACAACGATAAGCAGGTAGGCACGATCTCAACAGACGAAACCTTTTTATATAATTTATTTCGGGATCGATTTACCAGCGGGATCGTGGAAATTACTCCCTCTGCTAGTCTTGAAATTGTCGATGCAAAAATAAGCCATCGAACATCCTGGGTCTCGGATCGACCTAAAATATTTAGCACCTTGCGTCTGAAAGCGATTGTCGTTGAGGCTAACGAGAAAACCAGATTGAACACCAACACCTTGAAGCTGGAGCTGGAGAAGCTCCTGGAAGATCGCTTTCAAAAGCTTTTTGGCACAGCACGCAGTAAAAAGGCTGACATTTTCATGACTGGTGTCATTTTCCGCAGCAAGCTCGCACCCGATCAGGTTGATTTATGGGAAGACCAGCTTTATGAAAAGCTGATCATGGATTTAAAGACGGATGTCATTATTCGAAACACAGGGAATGTACGTTTAGGACAGTAAATAGAAAAGGAGCCATTCCTGTAATGAATGAATTTGGGGTTTGAATAAAAAAAGCACCTTCTGTAAACTGGGAAACGTTCCGTCCAAAGAACAATTACCCGTACAGGAGGTACTCCACAATGAAGTATAAGCAATCGAAAAAGCAGAATCAACG
>NZ_RHHP01000036.1 GCF_003710815.1 Brevibacillus centrosporus | reverse complement strand
TTCAAAGCTGGCAAATCATTTCATGATAGACTCATCAACGCTTTCGCTGTTCAGTTTTCAAAGAGCATTTTGTCCAGCGGTCTCAACCGCGGAATTTCATAATATCAAATCAAGAGGAACAAGTCAACGCTTTTTTCAATTCCACTTAATTTATTCTGTCGCATTAAACTTATCGCGGACAGAACATTAATATAACATGAATCCATCAGTAATTCAAATACTTTTTTTCACTCTTGTACTTAGAATTATACCAATTGAGCTACACCGGCACATTTATTATGGTGGCTCGCGACGGAATCGAACATGCTTCCCTTTCCTGATCATAGAAGCGCTCTTATTGACCGAGCTATAGGTCCAATTCTGCGTCACAGAGTTAGAATACTAGCAGGTATAGAGGTCAAAATCAATGGTAGTATTAGGAATTAATAAAAGCCAGAGGCAATCCAGGGCACAATAAGCAAGTCCTAGACTGCCTCTGATTCATTGACTTAACGATTCTTGTTCGTTCCATTAAATGAGCATATCGCTTTTATTAGATCGTTTCCGATTTAAGTTACTCCGCGACTTGCCTGCCGGAGCTTTCCTATTTGTGCCCAAACACAGCCCTACCCATCACAGCATGGGTAACCCCGATACGCTCCAACTCCTCCAGTCGATCAGTAGTGACTCCCCCATCTACCCACAGTTCAATGGAGGGAACAGCCATTCCTACTTGCTTCGCTTTTTCTATTATAGCAGGGATAAATTGCTGTCCCTGCCCATCCGGTTCGGCTGTCATGATCAGGACGGCATCGGCGCGGCTCAACACATATTGAAAAGGCGCAATCGTTGACTTGGGGTTAAATGCCAGCCCTGCCTTTATTCCTCGACGCTGCACGGCTTCAACAAACGAGCTGGGGTAATCCAGTGCTTCGACATGAACGAAAATCACGCTTGGTTGGCAGGCGCAGATTTCCTCCAGATAGTCGAATGGATTGGACACCATCAAGTGAAACGAAAACGGAAGGTCGGTCACTTCGCGCAGGCTTTTCACGGTTTTCATGCCAAATGTGATGTTGGGAATAAAGTGACCGTCCTCGATGTCAATATGCAGGTCTGTGTACAGAGTCGCATCCAGTCGTTTGACTTCCTCCTCCAGGCGCAGCGGGTTTGCGGACGCAATCGAGGGGGAAATGATCATCGTACCTCGGCCTCCGACTGCCATTGAGCGCGGAATGCTTTGACTTTGTCCATGAATGCTTGAACGCGATTCGGATCGACGTGATTCTCAAATTTGCCATCGACCTTGAAGGTGGTTCCGACAACAGCCCCATCTGCAATCGCGAGCTGCTGTTCCACATTCTCTAGCCGCATCCCCGTATTGGCCAGTACGACTGTGTGCGGTACGATGGCCTTTACCCTCTGCAGCAGCTGTGCATCCGTCTCGGTTCCCGCTGTCAGCCCCGAGACACAAAGCGCGTCCGGACGATTGTTAAAAACTGTGGATTTGGAGATGCTTTCGATATCACGATCAGCCATGTACTTGGCAGCCTCCGGAACGATATTAAACAACAGCTTCACCTGTTCTGCTCCGATCCGATGCTGATGCCGAATGGTCTCTCCTACATTAGTATCCCATATGCCAAAATCGCTCGCGTAGACGCCCGTAAAGATTTCACGGACGAACCCTGCTCCGGTGGCAGCAGCCAAATCTAGTGATTTTTTCGCATCCCATAGGACGTTCACCCCAAACGGTACGGTAATCTCCTTTTTCAGTTCTCCAATAATCCGTGCCATTGCGGCGACCGTCTCCGTTCTTACATCCGTCAGATACGGCAGACTGAACTCATTGGAAAACATGACGGCATCGACGCCACCCTCCTGTAGGGCCAATAAGTCCTTGCGGGTCATCTCGACGACGTAATCCATCCCTTTTCCTTTGTCGTAGTACGGGTCTCCCGGCAGCGGCAGGATGTGGCACATCGCGATAATCGCCTTCTCCGTCCCGATCACATCTTTTAGCCAGGTCATTGCACGACTCCTCTCTCTCCAGCCTGTTGATGCTCCTTTATTTGGACAGCACGAGCTTTTTGCTGAATGCCAGCAAAGCCCCCACTAAGACCACAATAATCGCTACCCCCAGCGCTTGCAGTGACATCAGCTTGCTGATCACGAACGCCACCCAGTTGCCCGCGGACAGTGCAGTAATTTGCGTCGCGCCTTCTGGGAACGTAAAGCCCGTATTTTTTGCCGTATCCGTGATGATAGGGGCAAAATAGCTGGCGAACAGGAGGACAATCGCCATCATAATCGTGCCGCTGATCAGCGTGCGCACAAAATCCCCACGATGAATGGGTGTTGCCATGGAGATAAAGAAGGCTGTCGCTGCCAAATCACCCAGAGGAAGCGTGGAATTAAGAGGAAGAATCATAGCCAACACGAGAGTAATCGGTATGAGCAAAATGCCCACCGTAATGGTCGTCGGGTGTCCAAGCGTCACAGCAGAATCAAGACCGATGTAAAACTCCGAGCCTTTGAAGCGTTTTTCCATAAACGAACGAGCCCCTTCCGAGATCGGGACCAATCCTTCCATAATGACCTTAACCATCCGTGGCAATAGCAGCATCAGGGAGCCCATCGCGATGCCCAGCTCCAGAACTTTTTTCAGATCGTAGCCGACAAAGATGCCAATCAAGATACCTAAAACTAAGCCGATCATCATCGGCTCGCCCATCACTCCGAGCTTGGCTTGGATGGACGAGGTATCCGTCTTGCGATTTTGCAGTCCAGGAATCTTGTCATACAGCTTTTCCAACAGCATGTAAACAGGGACAGAAGAGATCGCATAGCCTTGCGCGACGGAGATTCCAGGGATGCCGATTTCCTTTTGGACGCGCTCTGCGGATAAGTCCGCCATCTTCAGTGCGACAATACAATGGGCTGCCGCTGCCAACAAGCCATAGAACATACTACTAGTGACAGTCATGACGACTGCACCCGTAAAAGCAAAATGCCAGTAGTTCCAGATGTCGATATTGACCGTACGCGTCTGTTTGGAGATCAGCATCAGGACGTTGACGAGAAGGGTAAAGGGAATAATCACGGCCCCCACCTTGGTAGCAAAGGCGACGCCTGCCGCTGCCGCCCATCCAGCGTCGATCACCGTTAATTGCAGATGAAATTTCTCGACGAAAATAGTAGTAATGGGGCCAATATACGTCCAAATAATGCCGAGCACGAGGTTCAAACCCACGAATCCGATCCCTACCGTGACACCTGCACGGATCGCCCGCAAAAAACTGAGTCGAAAGCAGAGACCGACAATCGCGATGATGATCGGAATCATCACCATGGAGCCAAGATCGCTAAGATAGGTAAAAACTTGCAGGATGGCTTCCATTCTTCTTCCCCCTTTTCGTCAGCACGTTTATTTGAGATGCCCCAAAATCTCCTGTTCCGTCTGCTCACGCCCAATGCCGGTCAAAAAAGAGATCGCCGTCACGATTGGCTTGTCGTATCTGTTTTCCAGTTTCATGGAGGTAATGATCAGATCTGCCCTGGCCGCGTGTCCGGCGATATCCGCCACCGTGCACTGAATGATGTCCGCAGCAATCCCGTTTTCACTCAACAAATGTTTCACTCTGTCGCAAATCAACGTAGATGTCGCAATGCCTGCCCCGCAGGCGATAATCACTGTCTTCATCTGCTTCACCCTCCCAAATGAACTCGCAACGCTTCTCGTGCCTTTTATTTGAGGTCTTCTTTCCCTCCTCTCTGGACTTTTCCAGCAATGTGAACGTGAATTCCCTTCTCCTGCAGCACTTTGAGTACGCCCTTTTGCTCAATATGTCTGTCTGTGATAATGGCATCCAACACGTCCAGATTGGCAATGTGAGAAAACGCAACCTGTTCAAACTTGCTGCTGTCGGCCAATAAGATCACCTCTTTGGCTATAGCTATCATCCCTTTCTTGATGTTGAGTTCATCGATATTGGAGTTCGTAATTCCCTTTTGAATGTCGACAGCGTCTGCTCCCAGAAACACTTTATCCACGTTCAGATTTTGCAGAAGCATCTCTGTAAACGGACCGACGAGGCTGTATACACCTCTGCGCCTCTGGCCTCCCAGCACGACCAGATCAATGGCCTCATTTTCACACAGGCACATCGCGCTTTTGATGTCATTGGTAATGACCGTGATGTTTTTCGACTTGACCAGCTGCTTTGCCAGCATCAGCGCCGTCGAACCACTGTCGAGCAGAATCGTCTCCCCCGGATGGATAAAGGTGAGCGCCAGCTGCGCGATCATTTCCTTGTTTTCCGCTGCTTGCCTTTCTTTTTCGGAGTGCCGAGGCTCGAAATTCGTTCCTTTGTGCAGACTTGCCGCTCCTCCATAGGTGCGAATGATCAATTGCTGTTCTTCCAGCTTCAGCAGATCTCGCAACACAGTTGGTTTCGATACATCCAACAACTCCGTCAACTCAGCAATGGAAGCAAATCCTTTTTGATTCACGTACTGTGTAATCTTTTCGTAGCGTTCCGCTTGCAGGATGGCAAACTCCTCCTCTAAAACCAGCCAGTCATGAAAGGAAAGGTTGATGATTTACTCTGACTCATTTTTATTAACTTTGATTCGATTTGATACTTACTGATTTGCAAAAAAAATACCCTTACGAGATTCTAGTGTCTCGTAAGGGTAAGATTGTATTGCAAATTCCCCGTTTAAGCCATCACCATGACTGGGCTTATTTGGAAAGAACTCCTACTTTTTTATAAGTTTTTGCCTCCACATCAAATTCATAAGCGGTTGAAGAAACAAACTCGTGGTTTTTGTGCTCATTAATATAGAGATTAAATCCATTTTCATGGGCTACATGGACATCAATTTCAGGATCTTTTACAGGCTCTGTTCTAAAGGAAGTAATTCTTGTTAATTGGCCTTGAAAATAGTTATAAACGCTAACGAATATAATTGATTTGTCCTTTTTATCGTGCTCAATGACCAGAAAGTCATGTGGATAGCCAAAAGCTGTTAAATACAGAAAAGAGGTTATTTCAGTAATGATCGTATCTCCTGAGTTAGGAATCTCTACATATTTCCCATTATCCTCCAAACAGAAGCCTTTTCCAAATGGTAATCGTATATTTACAACAAGATTAACATTACCAAACCCCATTGGTTTATTAATTGCATATTCAGGTTCAAGTTGTTTTGTTTCCATCTTAGTAATATTGCTTTTTCCTAGTACACTGTCTGCAAAACCAGGTGTCCCTCCTAAGAAAAAGATTGAAACTAGAATTCCCGTTAGCATTAGACTCATTTTTTTCACGGTATCACCTTCCAAATTTCTCCGAGAGCATGCTTCTTATCTTAACTCTTCAGGATTTAGGCAAAATAATTCCGGAACAACGAATTTACCGTCTTTTCGTATCAGTCGGTCATCAAACCAGATTTCTCCTCCTCCGAATTCCGGTCGTTGAATTAACACCATATCCCAATGTATGGCGGAATGATTGCCATTGTATGCATCATCATAGCAATTTCCTAAGGCTACATGTAAAGAGCCATCGATTTTCTCATCAAATAAAATGTCCTTTAACGGTTTTTTAATAAATGGATTCATGCCAATAGCAAACTCCCCGATTGAGCTTGAACCTTCATCCGTCCGAAGGATTTCCCATAAGCGTGAAGTATCATTGGCAGCAGCTTTCGTAATTACTCCTTTTTCAAAGGTCAGCTGAATCTTCTCAAAAACAAACCCACTATACGGAGTTGGGGTGTTAAAAGTGATTACGCCATTCACAGAATCTTTTACTGGTGCAGAATACACTTCGCCATCAGGCAAGTTTAGTTGACCCGCACATTTAATTGCTGGCATTCCATCCATCGAAAAACGCAGGTCAGTACCGGGACCTACGATTCTTACTTGATCTGTCTGGTTCATCAGTTCTACCAATGCATCCATAGCAAGATTCATTTTCTCGTAATTCATGGTACAGACATCAAAGAAAAATTGTGTAAACGCTTCTGTACTTGTTTCTGCAAGCTGTGCCATTGCTTCATTTGGATAGCGCACAACCACCCATTTCGTATGTTTTGCCCGCTGCTCGATATGCACGGGTTTGATGTAGAGTCGTTCATATTGAAGCATTTTTTGTGTCGGTATATCTGACCACTCATATAGATTGCTATTTCCCCGCACGGCAACATATCCATGCATCATGCTCATGAAACGAGAGTCGGCTTCCCCCCATAGACGTATTTGTTCTTCCGGAGCGTTCATAAGCAAGTCACGCATCACCTGTCTGTCCCGAAGGTTGATAAATGCATTCCCACCAACTTTGTGAACCTCTCGTGTAATTGCTTGTATAAGCTCGCGCGGTATATCTGTTGCCTCAATAAGAACATTTTCATTTGGTTGTGTTTGAATGGAATAATTTACAATGATTTCCGCAAGGCGTTCTATTCGGGATTGAAACATGTCAGATTCCTCCGTTCACATGAACTGTTTTTACTTTCACCTGTTCCTTTTGTGCAGCTACAAACATGGGCACCGCCAACAGTGTCATGATCATCAAAATACTAAAAACAAGCGGTCCTTGCGAAAACCCAAAATGAGTAAGAAGCACTCCGCCAAACCATGGACCCATGCTTTGTCCAATAAATTGAAAACCACTCGCACCAAAGTAAGTCCCTCGAAGATGTTCCGGTGCAATCTCTTGAATAACCATTTCTGCCATCACAAAACACAGCAATTCTCCAATCGTGAACATCACCATAGACAGAATGAGCGGTATAAGTGAATGGAACACACCGAATCCAACCAAAGAAACAGCAAAAAATACAGTGCCTATCTGCAAACAAGCCATGGAAGAAAAACGTCGGGCAAATCGCAATAAAGGCACCTGCAGTGTCACGACTGCGATTGTGTTGGTTGTGATCAGATAAGACAACAGTTGAACCCCATTGATAAATCCGGGTGCGTTTCCCATGTACTGAACAAGTGTAGATTCCATATGGGCATAAGCAGCCGTTAAGAACATCGTACCAATCAAAAAGGAACGGAACACCCTGTCACGAAGTACAACACCGAATGCTTGCTGAAAACCAATTCGTGCTTTCTGTCCTTCATTTGCGGAAGTCATTGGGTACGTTGCTTTCAGTATGATTACCAACATCAGAAACAAGGCATATGCACTGCTAGTAATAAAAAATGGAGCTGTTGATTCAGCGCTCCCGAGGTAAACACCTGCAATCGGTCCAATTGCCGCACCGGCATTGATAGCAAAATACCGGGCATTGAAAACGGTCAGTTGATCTTCAGGTTTGGTGATATCTGAAAGTAATGCCTTAGAAGTTGGCTCGAAAATATTTCGAAAAAATCCATTTAGTGCGCTGATCAGAAAGAAACTGGTGATGGAATCAGCAAATGCATAGCCAGCGAACGTCAGGCACCACCCAAGTAAAGATAGGATTAATACCGGAAAACGTCCGTATCTGTCTGACCAAACACCTCCCAAGAAGCTACTAAAGGTACCAACGAGGAAACTTACACCAATAATGGCTCCAGTTATATCTGCGTCGATTCCCTTACTTTTGTAGAGGAATATCGCCAAGAACGGCATCGTCATGTATGTCGCTGACCTCGATAAAAAGGTCCCGGATATCATGCACCAAACGATTGGATGAAAACGAGCCATATCATTCACCTGCTCTTTCTTCGGGGAAAATTGGATTCTTTGGGTAATATAACGCACTATTTTTGACATGACTCCCCAGAAATTGTAGGTGAAAGAATAACAATTTTTGAATGCGAAAAGAAAAAAGCATTTTGATGGATTCATCCATTAAAATGCTT
Source organism: Brevibacillus centrosporus (assembly GCF_003710815.1). Lineage (GTDB taxonomy): Bacteria > Bacillota > Bacilli > Brevibacillales > Brevibacillaceae > Brevibacillus > Brevibacillus centrosporus. The sequence goes on along the minus strand of NZ_RHHP01000036.1, from coordinate 47,195 downwards.
CATGACTAGGGGTGCTATTTGATTCTATTAGACGCTTTTCCTGAATTCGCTCGCGGTCATTCCGTACTTCTTTTTAAATAATCTTTCAAACGTGTTCAAGCTACCAAAACCTACTTCAAAAGCAATGTCCGTGACCTCACAAGAGGTTTTTCTCAATAACTGCTCAGCATGCCGAAGTCTATAGTCCGCAATGTATTGGCTAGGCGTCTGTCCGACATACTCTCTAAACAGTCGAATCAAATAATATTTGCTGATTCCAGAAGCGTTCGACAAAGTATCTAGATCCAACTCATTGGAAAAATCGTCGTGTATATAATCCATGGCTTTTCGCAAAGAGGGGTGGTCATTATAGGAAGCCTCCATTCTCCAATCCTTGGAATGGGTCCCTCTCGTGTGTGAAAAAAGTAAAGATGCCAACTCGTACTCAAACTCTTGTAGCTCTTCTAGATGAAGAGAACTATCCAGGGTATGTTTCATCATGCGGGTAACCATTTTTTTAAAGCCTTCCGCGGAGCCTTCGACCCAAGGTGAAAATTCGAGCCGCTCCACAGTCCGCTCGAGCCGCTCTGCCAACACTCTCTCCAAGAATGACTTTTTCAAGTTGATCAGTAATAGCCTCGATCCCGCTTCATTCGAATAATGATAGTGTTTTTCATCAGGAGAAGTAATACACCACCATCTTTCTTGAAACTTTCGATCCTGGTTATTGATTTGAATGAAAGGAGTTCCAATAAGCGGAATGCTTAGCTGAAAATCTGATCCATGACCATGAATTTTGGGATCCGCTGTTTTCGGGGAAAATTGAATCATCATCAGCTTGCTTTGCTCTAGATTTAATTCGAACAGTTTCATTGCTACTCCCCCAGCCATACTCTTTGCAAAGCACAGGTACCACGATCGGTTTTACCCATTGTAACGATTATACTCTGTGCATCCGAAAGATTGATTCACTTTTTACAATTCCTGCATATTCCCGCTTGCAAGCTGAGAGGTTCCTTAACAAAGCAACACATTATGGGACATTGTTACAGCAATGCGTCTTTCTTTTGCAAATGTGTTACTGAGGGTACGGTTATGATGTTGAATGATGCTTGCTGCAGAGATGACCCCATCAGCGGTCGTATGGCCGTCTTCTACTAACGTCACATCAAAGCCTAACGCTATGGCGCTGCGACAAGTCGAATCGACACAATACTCGGTCCTCACTCCCACAACTACCAAGGTAGAAACGCCCCGTCGCTTCAAATCATTCCTCAATGAAGTTTGATAAAAGGCATCTGCAAACTGCTTGTGAATAATGATATCTGCTTTGCGTGGAATGATACCCACAGCAAACTTCCAAAATGGCGTCCCCCTCTCCATCAGTCCCCCTGACTCCCCCTCGTGTTGGATATAGAAGATAGGGATATTTTCCCTCTCTGCCTTCCCTATCATTTTTTGGATAATGTTCAGGGTCTCGTCTTTCTTATAGGTTCCTAAAAGCGGTCCAACTTGGGCATCGATCACAACCAGTGCTGTTTGCTGATCTTGCATCTTTCGCTCTCCCCCGGATTTGATTTGATTTTCAGGAATTTTTCGATCAATCCATATGAATCGCAATCTTGCCGAAATGAGAACCACTCTCTAGATGCTCCACCCCTTGCAATGAGTCTTCCAGCGAGAACACTTTTGAGATGACAGGACGTAGTTTGGCATTACTAAAAAACCGTACCGCAGAGACCAACTCAGAATATGTATGCATGGCGGTGCCAACTAGCGATACTTGTCTAATCATCAGATGATAGGTGTCCAACGTAAAGGTTCTTCCCGTAACAAATCCATAATTTACTACCCTACCTAAATCCCGTACCGACTGAATCGCTATAGGCATTGTTTTGGAACCACCGCCATCTACGACCAGATCCACCCCATTTCCATTTGTTAAGTCTATCACACGTTCCACGACATCCTCGCTCTGGTAGTTGATTCCCGCAGCAGCCCCGAGAGCCATTGCTTGTTTCAATTTCTCATCTGACGACGAAGTGACAATCACTCTTGCCCCCATAGAAACAGCGATCTGCAAAGCAAATAACGCAACTCCCCCACCAATTCCTTGAATCAGGACGGTTTCACCTGGTTGCAGCCCTCCACGGGTAATTAACGCCCGCCAAGCGGTACCCAGTCCCATTGACAAAGCAGCTGATTCCTTCACATCCAAGTGTTCAGGCTTTGGTATTAATAGTTTGGCAGGAACAGCAACGTATTGTGCAACTGTCCCATTTAACCCAGTGCTCCCCATGATGTTCCCTTTTAAACAAGCCACATTTTGCCCGAGCAAACATGCTGAACAAACACCACAATAAGCAAGCGAGCTCCAAATAACTGGATCCCCGATGCTCCAGCTCCTAACATTTGATCCGATGGACTCAACGATACCTGCGCCATCCGCTCCCACTGCATAGGTGGACACAGGAAAGCTCGCATCCTGCTCCCTCATCCTTTTATAAAAAAGCGGCATGTTCAAGTCCCTATGATTCAAAGCCGCTGCATGAACTTTTACTAAGACTTCATCTGGACCGATTTGAGGGATGGGTAACTCCCCTTTGGAAAAGGTTAATGTTCTTTCATCGACTAACAAGGCTTTCATGCAAAACACCACTTTCCGTTTTTTGAACCGATAGTTAAGTTCGTTACAAAACGAACTAAAACCTTGATTCGATTATAGGAGAGTGCTACTATTTTGTCATTCCTTTTTTTCAAAGTTCGAGGAGGAACGAACTCATGACTTATTCGGTAGAAGTTTCCTTTGCTCCAGCCAATGAACTGATTACCAGTTTTTATACCTTTCTTTGCACAAAGGCACACAAAAGATTGGAATTAGGTCCAAACTGGGTAAAGAACACAACTGAACAATTATCGGAGCGCTTTGCAGCCGAATTGAAAGAGCTTGAATATTGGAGTGATTGGGGGCAATTGCAACTTTTAGTTTGGCAGTGTCCCAAAAAAGAAACGACGACTCAGTTTCTACTTTGGCTGGAGAGTTTATCTGTAGGGGAACTCTTTGAGCGGCTTTCTCCTTGGATTTCTACTTTTCCCGAGGATCTGGGGGTTGTTAGAGACAGAGTAAGCTACTTTCTTTCCGAATGGGACCAGCAGTATTTTCAATCCGTATCATCTATGATTGTCGATCCGTTGATAACCGATGCAAACGAGAAGCTCCAATGGAAAGCAGCACGTGGACCGGTGGAGTTAATAGAGCTTGCTACCAACGGACTGTATTTTGAACCGGTTGATCAAGCACACCGTGTGCTGCTGATCCCGCAATATCACTCTCAGCCCGTTACGTTGCTCCATTGCTACCGAGGAATTGCCGTCTGTCAATATTCTTCCGATCATTTACCTGTCATAGAAGATAATTTGCCTTCCCCCTCGTTATACCGCCTTACACGTAGCTTAGCAGACAAGACCCGCCTGCAAATTCTGCACTATCTGAAGTCCGGACCCAAAAGCTACATGGAAATTGTGAATCATATGCAGATGGCCAAAAGCACGATCTATGAGCATACATTGAATCTACGCTCTGCCGGTCTGATTCGAGGTCATGTTCTTGGTTCAAGCGTGGTTTCGTATAGCTTGCGTGAAGAAGCACTTGATTGGATGAATGACCAACTCAAAGCATACCTGAAATGATTGCGTATTCTAGTAGGCATAAAAAAGGCAGCGGATCCATGCCCCCAATCACAAAAAGAGCGCAGGGCTCAGATCCCGCGCTCTTTCTCCTTCTCTTCTACTTTTCCCCGGAAATGACAGCGGACATCTGCGTCAGTTCCGCGATGGTCTGCTCGTTGACGTCGAGTCCCAGGCCCGGTCGATCTGTCAGCCTGATCGTTTTCTTCTCATATGGGAACTCAGCTACATCCCGTGCGAACATGAAAGGTCCGACCAGCTCGTTGGAAATAATCGCCTTTTTCGCCGCAGACAAATGGGCGCCTGCCGCGCTGGCGACGGCGGATTCGACCATCGATCCGACCTGACATTCCATGCCGACCATTTCGGCCTGGGCAACCAGCTTCAGTGCGGGATAGATGCCCCCGCATTTCATCAGCTTGATGTTCAGCTTGTCAGCAGCCTGCTTGACGATCGTTTCTCGCATTTCGCGGTCTCCGTGCACGCCTTCATCAATCATCACCGGGATGTGAATCTGGCGGCGAATCTCAGCCAGCGCTGTTATGTCATCCGCGACCACCGGCTGTTCGATCCAGTCGATATTGCAGTCCTTTACCTGCTCTAGCACCCACATGCTCAGCGCCTTGTTTCTCCACCCCTGATTGGCGTCGACCCGCAGCTGTACTTTGTCCCCAATCGCTTTTCGCACCGCCTTGATTCTTTCCACGTCAACGGCTGGATTTGTTCCAACTTTGATCTTGATCGTGCAGTATCCGTCTTTGAGTGCCTCTGCAGCCTGCTGTGCCATGACCTGCGGCTCCAAAATGCTGACGACAAACGGGACAGCCATGACTTCGTGATAGCGCCCTCCGATGAGGTTGTAGACAGGCTGACCAGTCGCTTTGCCCATGATGTCATAGCAGGCTAGATCGATCGCTGCTTTGGCGGAGGGAGAACCGTAAATCGTCTCCGCCATTTTCTCGTGAAGATGCTCGATTGCAAACGGGTCTTCCCCGATCACGAGCGGTGCCAGATGATGAACGAGTGTGCTGTACGTGCTCTCCCAGGTCTCTCCCGTCACATGCTGGTCGGGAGTCGCTTCTCCGTACCCAGTGATCCCTGTATCTGTCTCCACCTTGACCAGCAGTGTGGGCATGTCGTAGTACGTTTCGTAAGCCACGATAAAGGGCCGAATCAGGGGAAGCTTGATGCCTGAGACGGTAATCGATGTAATTTTCACTGTGGATCCGCCTTTCTATTTACAAGGACTCACTGATAGCCAATCAAGTGCGCAATCGTCACGAAAACGGCACCTAAGATATAGTGGCAGATGATCAACGGCAGCAGCCACTTGGCCCATTTCACCCATGAGACGCCCGCCAATGCGAGACCTGCCATGAAATAGCCGGAAGTCGGCGTGAAAATGTTGGAGATCCCGTCTCCTAACTGAAAAGCAAGTACAGCTGTTTGACGCGTCACACCAACCAGGTCGCCAAGCGGAGCCATGATTGGCATCGTGACAGCAGCCTGTCCACTGCCAGATGGGATAATATAGCTGATCAGACATTGCACGATGTACATCCCGATCGCAGTCAGACTGGTCGGCAGGGAGCCTACCGCATTTGCCAGTCCGTACAGAATGGTATCCATGATCTTGCCATCCTGCAAAACGACGAGAATCCCACGAGCGACCCCGACAACCAATGCTCCCATCACCAGCGTACGGCAGCCTTCGATGAACGCCTCCGCAATATCGTTTAACGACAGCTTGGAAACAATCCCCATCAGAACACCCATCAAAAGGAACAAGCCAGCGATTTCCGTCAGGTACCAGCCGAGCTTGGAAACTCCAATCGCCAGTACGACCAGCGTAGCCAAAAGGATCGTCAAAACCAGCTTCTGTCTCCCGGTCAAGCCGACAAACTGCTCGGTAGGCGACTGCTTTTCCTTCAGTGTCAGATCGCTGTCGTAAGTAATGCTGCTCTTCGGATCCTTTTTCACTTTATCTGCATAACGCATCACAAACCAGATGCTGACCCCGACAAACACCACCCACATAATCAAGCGCAGACCCAATCCCGAAAATACCGGGATCTGCGCAATCCCTTGTGCGACCCCGACGGTAAATGGATTCATAAAGGCAGAGGCAAAGCCTGCGGAAGTACCGAGCAGAACGACAGCAGCCCCGGTCATCGAGTCAAAGCCAAGCCGCAGCATGAGCGGTACGAGAATGGTGATGTACGGAATCGTTTCCTCCGCCAGACCCAGCATCGCTCCACCTAGCGCAAAGAACACCATGAGCACCGGAATGATGAGCTTTTCCCTGCCCGCCATCCTTTTCGAGATACTCCCTACTGCGCCTTCAATGACATTCGTCGAGCGCAAAATACCGAACGAGCCACCTACAATAAAAATGTAAAAGATAATGTCCGCTGCCCCGGTCATTCCCGTATAGACTGCTTGAAAGACATCCATGAAGCCTGCTCGATCTGCTTCGACTGGATGATAGCTGCCATCCACGGCGATCATGCGGCCATTGGCATCTTCTGCCCGATCATACTCACCAGGCGTTACCACGTACGTAGCGATTGCCGCTAGTAAAATAACGGAAAACAAAATAACAAAAACGTGAGGTACTCTTGAAGCCATGTCGGAATCCCCCCTTATTTTTCATCCATTATCGACAAACGTCGTTATCTTGTCGCTAATTATTAAAAAATATAACGAAAAATAAACACGGCAGTCAAGAGAATTTTCTAAAAATTGATTCGGTAAACGGCTCTTGGTCTTCCCTGACGATAAGGCTGCTCCTCGCCAACAGGTACGATAAACTGATGGTTCACCATTTTCTTCAAAACGCGCTCCGCACTTCTCCTGCTCAGCTGCAAATATTCCGCGAGATCCGTTGCGGTAAAGCTGTTTTCTCTACGCAGTTTAATAAACGCAGATAGCTTGCTGATCGTCGCCACACTCATCCCTGTTTGCTCGGCCACGTGCAGCAAATCCCGATTTTCGCTCTTCAAATGAAAGGTCTTGCTGTTTGCACTCAAGGGACCGATGACCTCTTTTTCGTGAGTGACCAGAAACGCGCTGCTGTTTCTCTCTTGCTTTCGAGCATGAAACAACCCGATCCGTGCGTGAGCTTCCGCCTCTTTTGCCGTCATGCCAAAGCCAAACCCCATACTGATGCTCACGCCAAATAGATCCTCCATGTTTCCCATCGCAGGCATTTGCGTGAAGTTGCGTGTCATTTGTTCAATGCTTCCTCTGGTCCCATAAATGATAAATTGGTCCAAGCCGAGCTGCTGGATCGAGGCATCTGTCTCTTTCCCTAAATCAAGCAGCATCTGCTGCAGCATTATTCCTGCGTTCGGCTGAGTGCCGCCTCCTTCCTCCAGCTGGTTGATCGCCGCCAGCCCGACCGCGATTTGGGCATTCTCGCTGATCATCAGCTGTCCGAAGTGAGCTGCTCTCGCCACCGTTTCGCGAATGCTCTTTTCCGGTACGATCATATTGATACACGGGATGTCTAGCAATCGCAGCCGTTCATAGACATAATCGACGCTGGTCAGAATCAGATTGCTCCTGCCGCACTCGAAGTTTTCACGATGGAAACGGATCATATCCTCGGGATCAAAAGGCGTGCCCTCCCCATCGACGATTTGGCTGTAATCTTTCACGTGCCAGCCGCTGCTATCCAGCTGCCATTCTGCAACCGCTTGCTCCAAATACCGCTGTTTGGGAGTATCCACGGATAAAAAGCGCAAACCTTCCTCGCGGTTCAGCAAGATATGACCGAGGTTCAAGGTGAGCGTATACTCATCTGAGGGAATATAGACAGAAGGCAGCTGCTGCTTTCGGGTAGAACGTCTTGTCCCATAATAATAGGGAAGCGGCCCCGCAAACAGCAGCACGTCGCAGTCTTGAATTTGCTGCACCAGCGTCTCGCACTCCATTGGATTCCGATATATGTATGTCGTGAATTTAATGTCGTTGAAATGTTCCGCGTGCGCCGTAATACGCGGGGCAAAGTCCTCAGGTGTAATTACGGCTACTCGTATCAACATGAATGCCTACCGCCTTCCATCCAGCTTGCGTCAGTCACTACAGCAAATATTTTTTAATTATAACAGAAAATTAAAATCATTCACATATCTTCTATTGGCAATAAGACGGTTACGGTAGTCCCTTTCCCTACTTCACTTTCGAATTGCATGACACCCTTGTGATGCTGAATGATTTTTTGGGTAATCATCATGCCCAGTCCCGTGCCCTGCTCTTTCGTGGTGTAGAAGGGATCCCCGATCTTATCCAGCTTTTCTTTCGGAATCCCGCATCCTTCATCGGTAAAGGAAAGAGCGAGATGCTGGGCGCGTCTTTGCGAAGCGATTTTCATTTTTCCGCCGTCCTTCATCGACTCAATCCCGTTTTTCATGATGTTGACGAAGACCTGCTTCAACTGATTCTCATCACAAAAAATAGGAGGCAGCTCGCTTTCCAAAGACAGCTCGATCTCCACGGCACTCATATTGGCCTGCGATTCCAACAGCAAAGCCACATCGTTTACGATCTGGTTGACGCATCTTTGCTCAAATTGCTCCGGCTTGGGCTTGGCTAATACAAGCAGCTCTCCCGAGATCAGCTCGATTCGCTCCAGCTCGCCCTTCATAATGTCAAAATAGCTTTGGTCCGCTGTGGGGAACTGATGCTGGAGCAGCTGGGTAAAGCCTTTCAAAGAGGTCAGCGGATTGCGCACCTCATGGGCGACTGCTGCTGCCAGCTGTCCTACTGCTGCCAGCTTTTCCGACTGCCGCAGGATTTCATCCGTCTGCTTTTGCCCAGAGGTATCTCGCCAGATCGTGAAATAGCCTGTCACCTCTCGATTCACGATGATGGGAATATTGTGTGTCGCCACTTCGATCAGATGTCCCTCTTTATGTACCAGCTTTGAGGATAAAGTAAACGGAGCGCCTTCTTTGACAAAAGAGTCCCAAATCCTTCCTGCTTGCGCCACTTCGTCTTCCCCAAGCAAATCGCTATACGAGAGCTGCAGCAGCTCTTCTTTTCGATAGCCTGTCATTCGTTCAAACACCGGATTGACCTCGATGTACGCACCAGTCAAATCAATCGCCGTTACTCCATCCGCGTTGTACGTCATCAGCGACTGATACCGTTGCTGGCTTTCGATCAGCAATTGCTCTGTACGCTTCTGCTCCGTGATGTCCTGAATAATCCCAAACATTTTCGTCGGGTCGGCTTTATCTGGATTGACCTCACGTTGGGACAGCACGATGCGTTCTTCTCCATCTGGACGCAAAATCCGATATTCCACACGCAGGGGATGACCATGACGCGCGCAGTTGATTTGCTGCGTGATATCCTGGGCAATCCCGTACACGCCAACGATTGATCCCTCGACTATGATCGGCATGTTCGTAAACTTCATCCGAATGATTTCAGCCGTTTTTGTCCGAATCCTCGCTTCGAATCGCTGCGAAGCTCCTTTCGCTGCCGCTTCAAAGCATTGTTTCGTTTGCGGCAAATCCTGTGGATGAATGTGCATGTGAAAATGCTGGTTCACAAGCTCCGTCCGGGAATATCCGGTCAATCTCTCTGTTGCTGGATTTACGTTTATGTAATAGCCCGATAAATTCATGGCGTAAATGGCATCGGGATGCTGTTCAAAGAGCGAATGAAAATACTGCTTTTCCAGCTGCACATTTTGTACAAAAGCTGCGACTTCCCGAAACAATACATAGATCCCTTCCTCGGACGGAAAGGCTTTTACTTCAAACCACGCCTGCAATCGTTGTGAATATTCAATAAAAAAAGCTTCCACCCGACTCTCGGATACTTGACGGAGCTGCGCAAAAAATTCCGGCTCATTGAAGCGCCAATGCTCATAGACGTTTGTCCCGAGCTGTACGTCGCGTTCGCTAGTTAATAGGAGACTTCCTTTCGTATTCACGTGAAGGACGTTCCAATGGCGGTCAAAAGAAATAAATCCATCACTGATATTTTCTAGAAATTGTTGCTTATATCGTTCCCACACTCCTGGCAGCGCCATTTTCTCCCCCCTCCTGTTCATTTTTATCCATCATTATGGACTTCTGTAAAATACTGAAAAATCCTCTTTATCCCACCCTTTTACGACCTTTTCCGTCCACGTCCAAAAAGAGCTGCCATTCATTTGAACGGCAGCCCGGCTATTTCATTCTGGAAAAATCTTATTTGCGAATGTTCTTTTTGGTGGCCAGATCGGTGTAATACCCCGTCTCTTGATTGACATCCTGGATAAAATCTGCACTTTTCGCATAGGCGGCTTCCACCTGGATTTCCGACAGCTTCTTCGCGAACTCTGGATCCTGCTCCATCTTGGCAATCGATTCCTGCCATTTTTCCACGACGTAATCAGGCGTTCCTTTGGCAAACGATACTCCCGTCCACCAGAAAACAGTCAGTCCTTTGATTCCCAGCTCCTCTGCCGTAGGAACATCTGGCAGGAAGGGGCTTCTCTTTGTGCCGGATACCGCGAGAATTTTCACCTTTCCAGCCTGCACCATCGGCATGATCTCTCCTATCGTATGCACGGCCAAAACCGCATGTCCTCCTGCCACTTTTGGTACGGAATCCGAAGCACCCTTGGTCACAATCATCCTCGACTTGGAAAAATCAGCGCCGATGGTATCCATCCATTCCGCTACGCCAAAGGCCGAAAATCCTGCTGGCCCAACCGATGTCCAGGTCAATTGCTCAGGGTTTTCTTTGACCCATTGGGAAAACTCGGCGAAATCCTTCCAGGGAGCGTCCGCCTTGACTGCAAAAGCCAGCGTTCCTTTCCCAATCCGTGCTGCATAAATCTGATCCTCATTTTTCACCGGTGAATTTACCATCCCAGCCGTCAGCATCGTCGTATTCGAGACGTTGACCGCCAGCGCTGTGTAGCCATCCGGCTTTGCCTGCTTCAATGCATACTCCGCTCCGACTGCTCCCCCTCCGCCTGCTTTGTTCACTACAACGATGGGCTGCCCCCACTCTTTGCTCAAATAGTCTGCTGTTGCCCTCGCGACCAGATCGACGCCGCCACCTGCGGAGTAAGGCACGATATACTCAATTTGTTTGGTCGGATATGGTGGTGCTGCAGGAGCTTGTGCTGCAGGTGCCGGCTTCGGAGCACTTTGTTCAGCAGGGGGAGCTTCCCTTGCGCCACATGCACTGATCGAGACCGCCATCAAAAAAGACATCATCACCGTTGCCCATTGCTTATATGCTTTCAACCCTGACTCCTCCTGTACTTGACTAGCTTGCGACATCGATCCCATGCGCCTGCTCTTCCCTTACCCGTTTGTTGGTCCTTCTGTTCAGCAGGATGGAAATCACCAGCAGCGCGGCGGCCGCAACCAAAATCACCAATGAAATCGGTCGACTCCAAACAATCGCTATGTTGCCTGCTCCCATCGCCATCGTCTGAATGAAGGACTCCTCCAGAAGAGGACCCAAAATAAAGCACAGGACGAGTGGGACGACAGGCCATTTGTATTTATGAAATAAGTATCCAAGTGCCCCAAACAAAAAAGCGGTGCTAACGTCAAACAGGCTGTTTCGCACGCTGTATGCCCCAATCGTGCAGAACATCAGGATGATCGGTGCCATAATCCCGTAGGGCACTCGTGTCAGCTTTACCCACACCCATACCATGGGCAAATTCAGGATCAGGAGCATGGTGTTGCCTACGAACATGGAAGCGATGACCGTCCAGACAAACGGAGCATGCTGCTCGAACAGCACAGGTCCCGGTGTGAGACCATAGATCATCAAGCCCGCAAGCAGGATCGCCAGTGGGGGTGAAGAGGGGATTCCCAGCGAGAACAGGGGAATAAAGCCTGCGCTGCTTGTTGCGTTATTGGCAGCCTCCGGAGCAGCGACTCCTTCAATCGCACCGTTGCCAAAACGCTCCGGATGCTTGGATACCTTTTTTTCTAGATCGTAGGCGAGAAAGGCGGTAATCGCCGCTGAGCAGCCTGGCAGCAGCCCGAGAAAGAAACCGACCAGCCCTCCCCGAAGCATCGGCGCCGCACTTTTCATCAGCTCTTCTTTGCCTGGATAGACGCTTCCCGTTTTGGCAATGGTTGCTCCCGAGCGCCTTTCCTCGATTCCTTTCAATACTTCCGTCACAGCAAAAAGCCCTATAATGATGCTGATCATATCAAAACCGCCCATCAGCTGTGAGACGCCATAATCAAATCGGGGCATACCGGACGAGGGACCCAAACCGACCAGCGAGAGCGAGTAGCCGAATGCCCCCATTAAAAATGACTTGATTAAAGAACCTCCTGACAAGCTGACCATCAGTGTGAGGGCGAGCAGCATGAGCGCAAAATACTCGGGAGGCCCAAACTTTAAAGCCTGATCTGCCAAAATCGGCGCAAAAAAGACCAGACCGATCACACCCAGCACCCCAGCGCCGAATGAGGCGATCGCCGATATCCCCAAGGCTGGGCCACCTTTCCCTTTCTTTGCCAGCGGATATCCGTCCAGACATGTAGGCACGGATGATATCTCTCCCGGAATATTGAGCAAAATAGCTGTCGTCGACCCTCCGTACATCGCTCCGTAGTAGATGCCCGCTAGCATGATGATGCCCTGTGTCGGCTCAAGTACCCCGGTCAATGGCAGCAAAATCGCGATAGCTGAAGTGGGGCCGAGGCCGGGCAGCACTCCTACAAAGGTTCCTACCAAGGCACCCACCGCAGCCATGAGCAGATTCTCCAGCGACAGCGCTGAAGAGAACCCATCCATCAAAAGCTGAATGGTATCCACGGTTCTCCCCTCCTTTCAATCAAAAAAAGATCCACGCGAAAAAGTAATTTGCAGCCAATAGATAAACACCACATACAAGCATCCGGTGAGCAGAATGGAAAAGAAGAGAGAAGTCAGCCATCGATAGAATCCGATCAGGCGAAACAAAACAAAGGAAGCCAGCAGAGTAGCCAGTACGTAACCAAACCAATCCAGCAGCCATACGTAGAGAAAAAGGGTGACAAAGCAAAGGATCAACCGCGATATTTCCCTGTTCCCCGCCAGCGACTCGGGGTCATGGGCTGCGCCTTCTCCCTCTCCGATCTTGGCCCGAAACGATTGGAACAGCAGGGCTGCGCCAAGCACGACAAACACGATTGCCAATAGAAACGGCAACGTATGATCTCCGACGTACACGGAACCGGCATAGCTCTCCAGCCGATAAGCCTCCCTGCTCACGATGAAACCGAAAGCTATGCACAGGAGCGACGCGATCAGGTCAGGCAGGTTTCTCGGGCGTATCACCTCATCACCTCTTTAATTCATTCCTATCTGTACAAAAAGCTATCAACAGCCTATGCACAAATGCCCATTGTGTGCGTAGGCCATGCACGGACAGAAAAAACCGCCCGGGGTGCACTACCCGGACGGTCTCTTCGTCGATCGACTATTTTTTAGCTAACCTGTAGTCCATCCCATGTGACACGAGGACAAACAGCCCAAACAGAAAGGCCAATCTGGGGCGCCCCGCCGCATATAGGGCGGCTGCGGCTACCCAGCGCCCAATTGACCCATGTAGAGGAATGAAATTGAAATCCCCAATACCCACCGTCATTCCAAAAAAAGGCCTGAGCGAATAGAGGACTTAGGAGTGATGCCTCCTCATTATTTCAAGTAATCCTCCAATTTGATCTCGTCGTACTGAGGAATCCTTATGCGAAGATACCGCATAGGTTCGCTGTTTAAGGGTACGGTGCAGTCAAATCCTAGCTTCGAACCCACTCCTTCGTTCGTAGAAGGGTCCAATTTAGATCCCTGTGCCCCATGAATGACGACCAAGTCTCGTTCCGCCTGAAAACGGGTGGCGATGGCCCATTCGACTTCTTCCATGTCATAGATATCCACGTCTTCATCGACGACAACCACATGCTTTATATCGAAACTGTTTGCAAGCGCGGCCAAGATCGCGTTTTTCGCCTCCCCCTCGTTTCGTTTGCTGATCGAGACGATCGCATGGTAACGGCAGGTCCCCCCAGAACTCATGTGGACAGCCTTCACACTCGGAACCGTTTGCCGGACGGTTTGGAACAGACTGGCCTCGCGCGGAATCCCGCCCAGCAGCAAATGCTCATAAGCAGCCGGCACAATCGTGTAAAATATCGGATTGTTGCGGTGGGTAACCGCCGTGATTTCCACTACCTCCTTGTCGCTCTTCGGGCCGTAGTATTTGGGAAATTCACCGAACGGCCCTTCCGGCTCCCGGACATGAGGTAGTATCCTGCCTTCCAGTACAATCTCCGCAAAAGCAGGAACATCGATGTCGACCGTTTCACACCTCACTACTTCCAGCGGTTCATTGCGCAGGGCACCGGCTATCTCCAGTTCATCCACACCGAACGGCGTACTCGCTTGCGACGCCAGCAGCGTGGCCGGATCCACGCCGATGACGATGGCGCATTCAAGTGGTCTTCCCGCCTCCTCTGCCTGTTTGTACAGATGAAAGGTGTGCCGTGGCAGAAGCAAGGCCCCCAGGCGATTCTTCCCCGATACTTGCAGACGGTGAATGGACACATTTTGCTTCCGAGTGACTGGGTCGCGCACGATAAAAAGACCGGCGGTGATGTAGTTGCCCGAGTCTTTCTCATGATGCACTGGAATCGGAAACATCCTCATCAGATCTATTTCTTTTAATACGATGTTTTCCTTTACCGGAGCTTCCCCGTTTTGCACCTGCCTGCAGGGGAGCGGGGAATTGACGGCATCTGTAAATTTGGGTATCAACCCAAACTGATCCGTTTCCAAAGCTTCCGCAAATTGCTCTCTCGTCGAGCAAATGCCGGAAACAACGGGAACCCGATAATCCTCCACCCGAGTGAAGTAGGCTGCTTTTCTCCCATCCAATTTTTTGGCGACGGCGGCAATCTCATACTCCAGATGAACCTGTTTTTCAATGACAGCAAGCCGGTCTGTTGATTGAAGATATTCCAGCCACGTCCGCAACGTTTTTGCCCTCATGTCGAGTGGTGTCCCCCCTTATCTGGCAACTGGTTTCCCGAAGATATCCTTCAGCCTGCGCTCGAACATTTTCGTCAACCGTTCACGCCCCTGAACTTCCGGCGGCGTCGGGTACTCCCGTCCATCCACAATGACCGGCTGATCATAACGGATCAAAATGTACGGTAAGTATTCGTCGTATAGTCCGCGAATGCGCTTTGCATGCTCCGGATTACGGGCAAGCAGCTTCAGCATGCGAAGACCGAAACCGACATGACGCCCCTCGTCTTCTTTGATTCGGGCAAAGCCCTCCGCCAATCCGGGAAAAAGCCCTTTGCTTCCGAACACCGCTTCGTACACATCATATCCTGTCATCGCCTGAACGCCTTCAATGATGCCTTGGTAATGGGTCAATCCTTCCACCAATGCGGCCTCGCGTTCCTCTTCCCCTTTTTCAAGGGCAGCCAGCATCATTTTCACGCGATCATCAAGCTTTTGCTGGACGATATTTTTCACGCCAACGATTCGCTCCCTACCGAACACTTCTTGGAAATAGCGCATGAAAAACTCGGTGTGCTTGAATTCTTCTACCAGCTGCGTACTGAGAAATGCCTGTTGCTCCGTGGAAGAACCGAGCATGATCCATGGGCAAAATTTCAGTGCCACGTTCTCCTCCGCATCGAGAAATCCTGTGCAGAAATGGATGAGGTACCCTTTCAAATCGTCATCGATCGCTTCAAAGTCTTTTTTATCCTGACCGAGGTCAATCGCCGCAGGATCCCATGTTCCAAAACGGATCGCTTTGCGGTACAGATCCCATGCCACTTCATCCGTTGTCTGATTAAGGCTGGGAATGAAGTCATCAACCGTATTTTGATTCAGCTGTTCACCCATAATCAGCTGCCTCCTTGCGATTTCATTTGGCTATCAAAACGCGCGTTGTAAAAGCTCCAGCACCTCCTGTTCGGTCGGCTTACGCGGATTGAATTTCATCATCCCACTCTTGAAGGAATCCCTTGCGATATCGACAAGCTTTTCTTCCTTCACGTTTACTTCGCGCATTCGAGTGGGAAGCCCAATCTCCCAAACGAGTTGGGCGACGGCCTCCGCTGCCTTCTCCTGTGCGCCCATCAACACGGCGAGCTTTGCCGCTTTCTCCGGACACACTGGTGTGTTGAACGCTACGACGTGCGGCAAAAGCAATCCAATGGCGACACCGTGGGCCACATGACAGTGTCCGGATAGGGCACTGCCGATCGCATGAGCCAATCCCAAAAAACCGTTGTTGAACGCCATCCCAGCGAGCAAGCTGCCGTGTGACATCCCGATTCGCGCTGTCATGTCAGAGCCGTCATGAACCGCCCTGCGCAGATTCGCAACCACCACTTCCATGGCTTGCAGGGCCAGGGCATCAGACGCGGGGCTCGACCCCAGAGAAAAATACGTTTCGATTCCATGCGCGAGGGCATCAATCCCGGTGGCCGCTGACATTTTTGATGGCAGGCCAATCGTCAAGGCCGGATCGATCAAGGCCAGGGTAGGCGCCATATAAGGGCTGGTCACGGTAATTTTCACTTGATTGTGCCAGTCCGAATACACCCCGAAGATTGTCACCTCGCTGCCCGTCCCTGACGTAGTTGGAATCGCGACCAGCGGAATGGGAGAGGCTGTCGGCACCCGGTGAACGCCTGCGTACTGGCCGATGCTTCCACCATTTGTGGCCACGACTCGGATTCCCTTTGCCGTATCAATCGGACTGCCGCCTCCTATGGCCACCACACAATCGTACGGTTGCTTCAGAAAATATTCGGCACCCCTATCAATCGTTTCAAGACTCGGATCAGACTCCACCTCCGCATAAATGTCGTAGCCGATCCCCTGATGCTGTAAGGAGAACGTCACGCCTTCTAGCAAACCAGCGGAAACGACGCCTTTGTCGGTAACGATGAACACTTTTTTCACGCCCAGCGGCAATAGGATTTCTCCGAGACGGGTTGCTTTTCCTAAGCCGAATTCAATCGCGGTCGGCAGGTGAAAGGAAAAATCAGCTCCCTGCACGACTTGGTTTCCATTCATCGCAAAGTCTCCTTTCGATGCCGGTTCATTCCACTTCGAAATGGATATGCTTGGTTTCACAGTATTCCATCAGCCCGTCGACTCCGCGGGTCCGACCTAGGCCGCTCTGTTTGTAGCCACCGAATTCCGCCTCCGGAAAATTTTTGTTGTACGTATTAATCCATACCGTCCCCGCTTTGATACCCTTGGACATGCGCATTGCGCGGTTCAGATCGTTCGTCCACACTCCCGCTGACAATCCGAAATCGGTATCATTCGCCATCGCAAGTGCTTCCTCTTCGTTCGCAAAGCTTTGAACGGCGAGGACAGGACCGAAAATCTCCTCGCGCACTACGCGGCAGCTTGGCGAAAGCTCATCGATGATCGTTGGCGCAAAAAACGTTCCTCGATCAAATTCTCCCCCGCTCAAACGATGTCCGCCGGTAATCATTTTCCCCTCGCGCTTGCCAATTTCACAATACTCGGTAACCAGCTCCAGTTGATCCTGATTAATCACAGGCCCCATGTCGGTAGACTCTAGCAGCCCGTTGCCGACGCAAAGATTCTCGGCGTACTGCTTCAAGCGGGCCAATACCTCGTCTTTGACAGCTTCGTGTACCAGCAGCCGCGAGCCGGCCATGCAGATTTGTCCGGCGGAGATGAAAATGGATCGGCCGATGAGTGGGATCGCCTTGTCTAAATTGGCGTCCGCAAACAGCACATTGGGAGATTTGCCCCCTAGCTCCAGTGCCAGCTTCTTGATATTGCTCGTAGCCAGCTCCATGATCGTCTTGCCTGTCGAGGTATCTCCAGTAAAGCTGATCATGTCGATTTTTTTGCTGACACCCATGGCTGCCCCGATCGAGCGCCCTGGACCCGTGATGATGCTGACGATGCCTTTGGTGAACTGCGGCACTTCCGCGATCAGTTTGAACAGCTCGACAGAAATGACCGGAGTCAGGCTGGCCGGCTTTACGATCACCGCGTTTCCCGCTGCCAGAGCTGGCGCAAGCTCGCGAATCATCAGAAGCGCGGGCCAGTTCCATGGGGAGATGATCCCCACCACGCCGATTGGCTCCTTGGCAATCACGCCAAAATTGCCCGGTTCAAGCTGGACGGAGCGACCGAATACCGTCCTGGCCGCACCCGCGAAATACTTCAGGGTATCCACGCATCCAGCCAACTCCTGCCGCGATTCCTTGATGGTTTTCCCTTGCTCGCGGGTCAAAACCGTGGCCAGCCGCTCCAGGTTCTCCTCGATTTTTTGTGCGAAGCCGAGCAATGCTTCATAGCGCCGTTTCGGGTTATAGCCCCAATCGCTTTTTTGGAAAACATCGTAAGCCCTGTCGATCGCCTGTTCCACGTCGGATACTGAGGAATTTTGCGCGGTGCCGACCCATTCCCCAGTTGCCGGATTATAGGATGGCAGCGTTTCGCCAGAGGATGATTTCGTCCATTCTCCCCCTACATAATTGCAGTAATCTGCAGGTTTTTGCTCCGTCACGTACGCCATCGTCTCTATCCACCTTCCCTCTCTTTGGCTCGGGTGCTACTCGAACTTCCCTTTCGTTTCCGGAACGATGAAGCTACCAATCACATACAGGACAAAGACTCCGATCGAAAAGTACATCAGCGAAAACGGGATGTTTTCCGTAGCGCCACTGGCCAGGGTGACAAACGTGGGCATCATCCCTCCCACAGCAAAACCTATGTTCCAGGAAAGTCCTGTTCCGCTCGAGCGAATGGATGTCGGGAAGCGTTCATTGAGGAATATCAGGATCGGTGCATATGCAGCATTTCCCAAAAAGGCGAGGGCAAATGCGTAACCAGTAATCATTGGAATCGTCGTTGCGCTCCCCAGGCCAAGATACAGTACCGGAAGGACGATCAGGTTGATGATGCCAATGATGATGAATGTCTTCTTCCTGCCGATGACATCGCTCAGGTAACCAAACAAGACAGCGGAAATGATAGCGGTTACACTTGCGCCCATGAGAATCAGCGATGCTGTACCACTGGGGATTTTGTTGATTACTTTGAGGAAGGTAGGCAAGTATCCAGAGGTGAGATAATAAGCGGTGCCCCCGCCGATCACGAGGAGCAGATTCACGAGCAGGACGGATAAATATTGGGAGAAGATCGTTTTTACGGGAGAGGCCTCGGGTTTCGCCTCACTGGCTTGCTTTTGTTTCGCCTGTAACCACAGCGGGGACTCCTCCAGTGATTTGAAGACGAACAGCCCCAGGATGGAGCTTAGAATTCCCGCAAAAAACATGAACCGCCAGCCCCACTCGTTGAAGGCTTCACCTGGAAACGCTTCCGAAACGATAAAGTACACAATCGAAGCGAGCAAGGCGCCCAAGCCGGCACCTCCGCCACCAATCAACCCTGACATGAAGCCGCGCCATTTCGGAGGGACTGACTCCGTGCCGATCGTATGTGTAGACGCCACGACACCACCGACGAATATTCCCTGAATCAGTCTCAGGATGAGAAACAAGACGGCTGCTGTCACGCCTACCTGCTGTACGGTCGGCAAAGCACCGAACAAGGCGGTGGAGATCCCGACACCTGTAACCGCAAAAATCATCGCCCGCTTTCGCCCGAGCCGGTCTGCATAGGAACCGAACAGCGCTGAGCCTATGGGTCTCATCAAGAGTGTGACGGCAAAGGAAGCATAGACGGCGGCCAATGAGAGCGTAGGAAGATCGGCCGGAAAAAAGAGCTGACCAATCACGGGAGCAACGTACAGCAGGACAAACAAATCAAACAAATCTAGTGACCAGCCCAAGAGTGAGGCCAGTGACGCATTGATCATCTGGCGACGGCTCACTTCGACCTTTGGCGGGCGCGTCAGTGTAGGCGCGCTCGTATCGTTCACCATGGACATATTCATACCTCCAAGAACGTCTTTTTGAAATAACTCACGAAATATTCAGATATATGCGAGCCTATTGCAGCCCGGGGACTCCCCGGGCTATTTCATGAGGCTTTACTCGCCAATAAAGTTGGGCTTGCGTTTTTCATTAAAGGCATCGACGCCTTCGCGGAAATCATGGGTGCTCCGCAGCATGCCGTACGCGTATCCCTCGATTTCCAGCCCTGCGCTGAGCGGTCCTTCCTGCGAAGCGTTCAATACTTGTTTGAGAACACGAAGGGCTAGCGGCGAATATTCCAGCAGCTCATCGACCAGGTCAGCCACTGCCTGATCCAGATTTTCCTGAGGAACGACCGTCGTCAACAGCCCCCATTGATACGCCTCGGCCGCAGGAATCCGGCGTCCGCGCATGATCATATCCTTGGCGCGGCCCAAACCGGCGATTCTGGCGATGCGTTGCGTCCCGCCGCTTCCAGGGATCATCCCCAGCTTGACTTCCGGCAGCGCCAGCAAGGTGGTGTCCGAAGCGATCCTAAAGTCGCAGGACATCGCAATCTCCAAGCCCACCCCGAAGGTATAGCCTTGCAGCTGGGCGATCACCGGCTTCGACGAACGCTCGGGGGCAGCCACATTCTTGTGGAGGACCGAAAGCTCTTCCGGATGGCGTTCCATGAACTGCGCGATGGTTCCGCCAGAGGAGAACGCTTGATTTCCTTCGCCTTTCAAGATGATGATGCGGACCTCATCATCCTCATTCAGCTGCTGGAAAATCTGATTCAGCTGCGAACGGGCGATAAAGCTGAGCGTATTCATTTTTTCCGGGCGGTCCAGAACGATCGTCGCCGTTTTCTTCTCAAGGTTCTTTTCAACGCGAAGATGATCCCATTGGTTAAGCGTTGCGCCTGCTTGTGTGTGTTTGTCCATTACGATACACTCTCCTTTTTTGTCAATCCTGCTTCATATTGGCCATCCCGCAGCATCCGCCGCAGGATTTTTCCCACCGGACTCTTCGGAATGGATTCGACTAGCACGTACTTTCTGGGACGCTTGAAGTTGGACAGGAAGCTGCATTGCTTGCAGTATTCGTCCAGCTCCTCCTGCGTCAATCGGGGGTCCTTGGGCACGACAAACGCTGTCACAATTTCCCCCCACCGTACATCCGGCAAGCCGACGACGGCGACCTCCGCTACCTTTGGATGCTTGGCGATGACATCTTCCACTTCCAGTGGATGGATGTTTTCTCCCCCGGAGATGATCATGTCGTCCACGCGCCCCAAGACATACAAATCCCCATCTTCATCTATCGCGCCCATGTCACCGGTAAAATACCAGCCCTCACGAAGTGCCTTGCCTGTGGCGTCGGGACGATTCCAGTAACCTTGAAAGGCTTCCTGAGAGCGCAGGTCGACAATGATTTCTCCGGGAACACCGGGTGGCAAGACATCGTCAGGCCCAGAGCCGCCCTCCGGATCCGCCACCACGACACGAAGCCGCTGGTGGAATCCAGGCTTGCCTGCACAACCTGGCTTGCGATCCAAATAATTGCAGATGGAGAAGGTATACACCTCCGACGAACCGTAGTGGTTGACGAAAACCACCGGCTGAAGCTTGGCGATGATCTCCTCGGTCAACGCCTTCGTCATGGCGGCGCCTGCGTAGCCCAACTTTTTTAACGCAGACAGGTTATACTTGGCAAAATCGGAATGGTATACTAGATCATGAAAAATGGTAGGCACCAGATAGACACACGTGATCTTTTCTTTGTCCAGATGCTCGAGGACCAGTCGAGCATCGTAATCGGGTGTCATGACCAGCTTTCCGTTCAGGAAGGCGATCGAGAGGAGGGAACGCATGCCCATCGTGTGGTACAAGGGCATGACGCCAATCGTGCTTTCCTGGACGGAGTAATGATTTTGAATGATGTGCGCTACCGCCGCGCTGTACTCATTGCGATGAGTGCGAGGCACGCCCTTGGGCTTCCCCGTCGTTCCCGACGTGTACAGCATCAGGCAGTAGTCATCGCCATTCCCTGCCTCCAGCTTCACCTCGCCGCTGCCTTTGGTCAGCAAGTCTTCGTAGCTGACATCCGCCCCCCTCGCCCCCAGCACGGCGATCTTCAGCGTTTGCACCCCGCCTACTGCCTGCAGGACAGCACTTTCGCTGACCGGTTCATAGATGACTGCTTTCGCCTGGGCATCATTGACGCAATATTCAATCTCTTCCGACGTCAGCCGGAAATTGATCGGCGTGAACACGGCACCGATTTTTTGGATGGCCCAGTACAGGATGACCATTTCCATCCGATTTTTCAGGACGAGTACCACGCGGTCGCGCCGTTTGATACCGAGAGCCTGCAGACCAGATGCCGCCCGGTCCACCTCCTGATTCAGCTCTTCGTACGTGAGGCGTTTGTCGCCCTGCACCAATGCTTCAAACTGCGGGTGTCGTTCGACTGCAAATTGAAACAGCGTCCCCAGATCCACTCGCTTCTTCACCTTCCTTCTGTCTGTGTACCACTCTCTGCACAGCTTCTACAATTCCCTTGTACCCCGTGCACCTGCACAAATGACCCGAGAGCATGTCTTTGATCTCTTCTGTACCTGGATTGGAATGGGTCTCCAAAAACTCCACAGAGGACATCAGAATTCCCGGTGTACAAAAACCGCATTGCAGGGCATGGCACTCGGAAAACGCATCTTGCAGAGGATGAGGTATGCCGCCTTGGGCGAGTCCCTCCACCGTCGTGATTTCCGCTCCCTCCGCCTGAATGGCAAACATCAGGCAGCTGCGGACGGCGCTGCCGTCCACCAGCACCGTACATGCGCCACAGACGCCATGCTCGCAGCCGACGTGAGTCCCAGTCAGGCCGCAATCCTCCCGCAAAAAGTCGCTCAGCAGCTTCCGCGGTTCGACACGCTCCTCATAGCGCTTGCCGTTTACTTGCATACGGAGGTTGAACCATTCGTTCCGATTTACCTTGATCACGCTGTCCCCCCCTTTGCTACTGCGCGGTTGTATGCGGTTTCCATTACCTTTGCAGCAAACACCTGCGCGAGATGGAGGCGGTATTCCCGCGAAGCGTGCAGGTCACCCTCGGGATCGACGTGTGCGGAGGCTGCGCGGCTGGCTTCCTGCAGCAGGGTGTCTGTCAGTTTTTCACCGATGAGCAAGTCCGCTGCATCCGCTGCGAGCACCGGAACAGCATCTACTCCGCCCAGCGTGAGTCTGACCCCCGTGATCCGATTTTGTTCGTCGGTATCCAATACGCATGCTGCCGCCACCAGCGCGAAATCTCCGTGTTTTCTGCTGTACTCTTGGAACGAGTAGCCCATGGGAATCGACCCCACAGGAATCTTCACTTCCCGCAAAATCTCTCCAGGCATGATGTCCGTCGTCAAATACGTGATGAAAAAATCGTTCAGCTCGACCTCCCTGGCCCCCTCTGCGCTTTGAACGACGACCGACGCGTTCAATGCCAAAAGTGACAAGGGAATCTCAGCGGTCGGGTCGGCATGGACCAGGCTGCCGCCGAACGTCCCGCGATTGCGTGTCTGCATGTGCCCGATGTACGGCAGTGCCTCCGACAGGAGCGGTGCCGCTTCCTTCACCAAGGCCGATCTCTCTACATCTCGCTGCCGTGTCAATGCCCCGATGTTCAGCCAATCCCCTTCCGAGTGGATGTACTTCAATTCTTGCAATCCGCTAATGTCAATGAGGAACTCAGGAGTGGATAGCCGCATGTTGAGAATCGGAAGCAAACTTTGTCCGCCAGCGATCAGCTTTCCTTCCTCCCCGTACTCCAATAACAGTTGACACGCCTCCTCCACATTGGAGGGACGAAGATAATCAAAAGCTGCCGGTTTCACCTCAAACCCCTCCGCATCTGATGTCAGGCTGTTTTTTGTTCATTTTCCACTTGTTTTTTCATCTTTTTGAAAAAGTCTGAGATCAACAGCTTTGCGACCCCGCCAAGCATCCGCTGGCCGATCGACGCTACCTTCCCCCCGACCTCTGCTTGATACGCATAGGTGAGTGTGGTGGTTCCCTCTTCTGCCGGGATCAGTTCGATTAGGCCTTCTGCTTCTACAAAGCCCGGGGCCCCCTCTCCGCGTACGATCAGTTTGTAGCTTTTCAGCTCTTCCACATCGGTCAGCTGAATCGTCGCGTCATACTTTCCTTTCACCGCGGCAACTCCTACTGCCAGGTCGGCGCGGTACTTCCCATCCTCTAGCAGCACCAATTCCTTGCACCCCATGATGCACTCGGCCAGCACCTCGGGATCGAGGATTTTTGCCCATACTTGCTCGACCGAGGCATTCAGCTCGACAGATCCATTTCCGTTCATACCAATTCCTCCTCTTTGCTCTTCGCTTGTTGTATCCATGACCAGATCCGGTTTGGCGACAAGGGCAGCGTGTCGATCGTGACACCGTATGGGGAAATGGCGTCTGCAACCGCATTGGCGATCACTACTGGCGCACTCATCGTATTGCCTTCTCCCAAGCCCTTTGCCCCGAGAGGCGTCAATGGCGATGGCGTCTCGATGTGTGCGATGGTCACCTTTGGAATCTCTGTAGCTGTCGGACACAGGTAATCCATAAAGCTCCCTGCCAGAAACTGACCGTTCTTGTCGTAGGCCAGCTCCTCGTAAAGCGCGCCGCCCAATCCGTGCGCCAACCCGCCCATGATCTGGCCGTCGGCGATAAGAGGATTCAGGAGCACGCCTGCGTCATGGATGGTGAAATAGTCCAGGATTTGCACATCGCCGGTCGCGGGATCGACTTCGACTGTGACCGCATCGGCGACAAATCCGTAGGTGGCCGAACCATTGATCAAATCGTTTTCATCGGGAGGCAGCGCAGTCGGAATCGTGTAAAAGGCGGTCTCGTGAATGCCTGGCTCCGTTCCCGCCGGCAATCCTTGCGGGTTCCAGTGGGCGGAACCGACAAGCCGCTTGAGCGAGATTTGTTTGGTTGGGTCGTCTCGCACCACAACCTTGCCCGTTTCCATGACCAGTTCATCAGGCGAGCGCCCCAGTTGATCGGCTGCGATCCGAAGCAGCTTTTCCCGGACTTTTCCCGCCGCCTGATAAACGGCGCTCGATCCGATAGGGCCAAAGCGGCTGGAGTAGCTGCCCGAGGCTACCGACCATGGGCTGGTCAGCGTATCCATCTCCGCGATCACCTTGACCGTTCGCGGGTCCACTCCAAGCACTTCTCCCACGATCTGAGCCGAGACGGTTTCATGACCTTGCCCAGTAGGGGCCGTGCTGATTCGGACACTGATGCCGCCCATCGGATCAATCGAGACTGTGGCACCTTCCGCGCACCCTGACTTTGGCAACGACCTTCCCCGCTCTTCCGGGGTCAATGCGACAGTGATGTAGCCCATGTTGGAGCCGGATGGTTCGACGATGCAAGCCAAACCGATCCCCAAATATCTGCCTTCCTGTCTGGCTTTTGCCTGACGCTCTCGAAACTCCTCGTACTTCGCCATGCTCATCAGCTTTTCAAACGCCTGCCGATAGTCACCGCTGTCGTAAATTCCACCCGACGGTGTCTGATACGGGAATTCCTCTTTGGCTATCAAATTCCGCCGCAGGACCTCAGCCGGGTCCAGCCCCAGCTTCGTCGCCACCATGTGCATGATCCGCTCCAACGGAAAGTACATCTGCTGCCCGCCGTAGCCCCGGATCAGCCCGGTCGGACTTTTGTTGGTCATGACCGCGATGGTTTCCATGGCAAGATGCTCGATCCGATAGGCGCCGGTGCTGTTGGAGTGCGTCCGGTACAGACAAGCTGGCTCAGGTGCCCGGACATAAGCCCCGACGCTATCCACCATTTTCATCCGCAAGCCAGTCACGGTCCCATCTCGCTTCACGGCTGCCTCGATCCAGGTCACCCTGTCCGTTCCGCTCGAGCTCGCCATCAGATGTTCCTGGCGATCCTCGATCCACTTCACGGGCAAGCCTACCTTTTTCGAGACGACCCCCATCAGCACCATGTAGGGATATACCCCCGACTTGATTCCGTAGCTTCCCCCCACATCCTTGGGGATCATGATTCGCAGCTGGTTGCTGTTGATCCGCAAAGCTGCCGCCATGACCGATTGCAAGGTGAACGGACCGTGGAAATTAGACCAGATCGTCAGGCTGTCGCTGCTTGATTGATAGTGGGCGATGACTCCGTACGTCTCCACTGGTGTGGCGCTGTATTTGGGAAACATGAATTTGTGCTTCACCACAAGCTCCGCCTCGCGGAAAGCCTTGTCGGGGTCTCCATACGAGAATGTGCGGTGGTTGGCGATGTTGGAGCCTACCTCGTCGTGAAGAATGGGACTGTCCGCAAGAAGGGACGTCTCGATATCGACGACGGCAGGGAGTGGTTCGTACTCCACTTCAATCCGCTCCAGCGCATCTTCTGCGAGATACCTGTTTTTCGCCACGACAACGGCCACTGGCTCTCCTACATAGCGGACTTTGTCTACCGCCAAGGAGTAATACTTGACCGGAGCGGTTACCCCTACTGGAAACGGATGGGTCAACTCCACCACATCTTTGCCCGTCACGATTCCTTTCACGCCAGGCATCTGTTCGGCCTGTTCCGTGCGAATCGCCTTGATGCGGGCATGGGGATAAGGGCTGCGCAGGATGGCGGCGTGATGGATGTTGGGCAGCGGGTTCATATCCTCGATAAAGCTGCCTTGCCCAGACGTCAGCCGCGCATCCTCTACTCGCGCCATCGGTTTGCCAATATGCTGCTTGTTCACTTGCCGCTCCCTCCAAACTGGATTGCTGCTTGAACGATTCCTTTTTCTGTCTGTCCAAACCGGTCAATCACCACTTCTAGGACGGCTGGCTCGATTCCCGGCTGATCTGCCAGCAACACAAGTCCACCGTCAACGGGTCGATTACCCAGATAGGCAAATTCGATATCTCACTAAACAAATCTTCAAACTGAGAATTAAGTACAACAACGGCCTCGCTTGCTGTTGTATTCAACCCTTTTTTTAACTACGTGCCTCAACAGGCTTTGGGGTCCATAGGGCAAGAGCAATTTCTGGCAGCCCATCCTCTTAGAAAAACCTGCAGCCATTATGACAATCCCGACTCTAGAATTCACCTTTGTGCCAGTACCTTCTCTGAGACAAACTCGTGTCGCTCATGCAGCGGTTCGTTGCGTAATCTCAGGGACTGGCCACCTCGCCGATTCCGGCAGCTTGTGAGCTCTGCCAAGATGCTCAAGGCGATTTCCTCGGGTGAATCAGCTCCGATATCCAATCCGATCGGTGCATGCAGTTTTGCAAAATCAACGACTATAGGCCTTTTCTGTTCTGTGTGGATTTCCTGGAGAATCCGCTCGATTCTTTTGCGTGGACCGAGTACGCCCAGATAAGGGATCGTAGAGTCAATCATTCTTTTCACTACCTTTGCATCCAGCAGGTAATTGTGAGTCATCACTACGACATACGCATTCTCGTCCACGTAAAGATTCCCGTAATCCTCTCGACTGATTAGCTGCAATCGGTCTGCTGATGCAAAGGCCTGATGGCAGAGTGCATGCTCTCGATGATCAATGAGCGTCACATGCCATCCGAGCCTGCTCGCTCCCTGAACCAGTGGGATTGCATCCGGACCCGCTCCATATACCACTAGCATGGGGCGAGGCTGAACCGTCTCCACGTACAGGGTGACTTGAACATCTTTCAACTCCCAATGGACGAGCCCCCTGGATCCATTGCGTATCCTCGGCGTACTTCGCTCATCTTGTTCAAAAATGTAAGGGGTTCCAATTTGATGTGTGGAAGGATCAGCCGTATCAATTACGATACCTACAATAAACTCCTTCCGACAGAAGACTTTCTTCTCATACATCTGGAACACATGATTGGTGTATGCAGGGTATCGAACGGGATCAAATGGCTGCAGAAGAATCTTCATAGCGCCATTGCAGCCTACTCCCATGCCCCAGAGCAAATCTTCCTCCGACCGGAAATCATAATGCTGCGTTCGCGCTCTTCCCGATTCGAGAACGTCCCTAGCATGCTCAAACAAATCCCCTTCGACGCACCCAGCACTCACGGTCCCCAGCACTTTGCCGTCTTCTGTAATGAAACAGCTCGCCCCTTCACGCCTGTAGGTGGACCCGTCTACTTCAATGATTGTCGCTAGGACTGCTCGTTGCTTGTTTTCCAGGCAGTGCTTCAACCCTTCATAGATCTCCATCAATTCTGTATCACCTCAAATCTTGGAAGTGCATGCTTCTATCATAGGAATATTTTGAATTGTGCGGTTTTACATTTTTTCCAATCTCGTTTCCACATTTTTGCTCAATCTTCCCTTTAGGAAAGAAGACTGGAAAACATCTGCCGGTATTCACTCGGGGTTATATTTTCCAAACGCTTGAAAGTGGTCGCGAAGTAACCAGCGTTGGTAAAACCAGCGTTGTTTGCAATGACCTCAATGGGTAGCGATGTCATTTTCAACAGTTTTTTTGCCTGCTCCACCCTATGCTTGGTCAAGTACTCGATAAATGTGATCCTCATT
Source organism: Brevibacillus centrosporus (assembly GCF_003710815.1). Taxonomy (GTDB): domain Bacteria; phylum Bacillota; class Bacilli; order Brevibacillales; family Brevibacillaceae; genus Brevibacillus; species Brevibacillus centrosporus. The sequence goes on along the minus strand of NZ_RHHP01000036.1, from coordinate 19,059 downwards.
TCCGCTTTAAATAATCGGCTAAAATGGGACCCGCTGAGATAGACGCGGTCTGCGACATCATTCAGAGTGATTGGCTCGTGATATTGGCTATGAATGTAGTGGATGGCGCTCTGAATCGGATTTCCGAAATCGATCTCAACCGGTTCTTGGGAAACGCCTGGTTTTCTCACCGACTGGGTTTCCTTAAACAGCTGCGGTATCAATAGCCGGTTTAAGGTGCCAAGGAACTCTATCTTCGAAACCGGCTTTAACAGATACCCTGAAAAACCCGCGTTGATGACGGCTTGTACTACCTCGAACATCTGGATATGCGTGAGAACGACGACGGGAATATGCGGACTTTGTTCCAGGATCATCTTACCGCATTCGATCCCGTCCAAATCAGGCAATGACAAATCGAGTATCACCATGTTCGGGTGATAGTTACGAACAAGTCCCAATCCTTTTTGCGCACTATCACATTCATAAATTGGAAGGTAATTGTACTGGCTTCCCATAAGAATCGATCGGATATCTTCACTGCTTTCTATTTCATCATCGATAATGAGCAGTCCAGACAAAATTATCGCCTCTTTCTCATGCGTCGTTTCTTCCTGTCAGACCGTTGGAAAGCTCTCGTCGAATAATCTTTCCAGAAGCATTCCTCGGAAGTTCGTCGACAAACAGGTACTTCCGTGGTCGTTTTGTATTGGATAGCTTCGCGTGATGTTTGCAGTATTGGTCGAGCTCCTGCACCGTTACCGCCGGATCGAGGGGAACGATGAATGCAACAACAATCTGGCCCCATCTATCGTCCTCCTGCCCGATCACAACTGCTTCTGCTACTTTCGGGTGACTGGAAAGCACCTTTTCTACCTCTATCGGTGAAATGTTCTCCCCTCCTGAAATCAGCATGTCGTCAATTCTGCCCACAATGTACAAATCCCCATCTTCATCGAACTTCCCAAGATCTCCTGTGAAGTACCATTGGTTTCGGATGGCCTTTCGTGTAGCGTCAGGCCGATTCCAATATCCTTTGAACGCTTCGTCCGAGCCGGCATGAATGATGATCTCCCCCACCTGACCAGCAGGTACCTCGTCTTGCGGAGTAGAACCGCCCGAAGGATCAGGTGTGACCAGCTTTACTCGTTGATGAATGCCTGGCTTACCAGCACAACCAGGCTTTTTGTCCAGTGTGGAGCAAGTAGTGAAAGTATAGATTTCGGTACTGCCGTAATGATTGACGAAATGTTTTGGCTGTATTCGCTGAAAACACTTCGTGATCAACGCTTCTGACATTGGAGCGCCCGCATAGCCGATCTTCTTGAGTGCCGACAGATCTGATTGGGAACTAGATGAATCTTCCAGTAACTCATGGTACAGCCGGGGAATCATGTATAAGCAGCTAATCCGTTCTTTTTCAATCAGCGTGAGTGCAGAGTGAGGATCCCAGCTTGGAGCCAGCACGTATTTCCCGTTCAACACGCACATGGCCAACAAAGAACGCATTCCCATCGTGTGGTATAAAGGCATCACGCCCAGTGTGCTATCGAAGGTTGCATATGAATTTTGAATGATGTGCGCGATCGTGGAAGCGTATTCATTCTTATGGGAACGAGGCACCCCTTTTGGAAATCCAGTAGTTCCCGACGTGTACAGCATGATAGCGATATCCTCATCGTCCACCCCTACACTTTCAAACGGATGCGTCCCTCTCTTCACCAAGTCGGCATAGGAAAGATCCCCCTCTCCTTGTTCCAACCCGATAAAAATGGGGCGCTCACTAAATTTCGCAGCCATCACCGCCCGACGGCTATTGCTCTCATATACGACGACTTTGGGCTCTGAATCGTTGATGCAATACTGGGTATCCTCTGGCGATAGCCTCATACTGATCGGGGTAAATATCGCCCCGAGCTTTTGAGTCGCCCAAAACATACATACAGCTTCTTTCCTGTTTTTGAGTAGCATCATCACTCGGTCTCTTCTAGCTACACCGAGCTTCAACATGGAAGTCGCCAACCGATTTACTTCCTCGTTTATTTCATCAAATGTGTATCGCTCGTTATTCTCGACGAGAGCGACATGGAACGGGTACCGACTTACCGCACAATCAAAAACCGTACCGAGATTCAATCCAATCACCCCTAAATCGTCTGTCCGACTCTCTATTATGGTATCAAAATCTTGTTTTTTGAAAAATCATACTATAGGTGCAGGTAGCTCGTTTTCGTTTTTTTGATATCTCCACTTTTGAAATATGATCATGATGAATACGTCAAATCCGTGCAGGATGAACGATGCAAAAAGGCTGCCAACGCCTGGTCTCTACCAGCGTGACAGCCTTAATTGATTGATTTCCTACTCCATCGTTAAAACAACCCGACCGTTGATTTGGCCTTTTTCCATTCGCTCCAATACTTCATTGATCTTGTCGAGCGGCTGTGTCTCGATGATCGCGCGCACTTTGCCGCGGGCAGCGAAGTCCAGCGCTTCCTGCATGTCTTTACGCGTACCGACGATCGAGCCTTTTACCGTTACGCCGTTTAAAACGGTATCGAAAATCGGGATCGGCAGCTCGGCATTTGGCAATCCCACGACAACGAGGGAGCCCCCGCGTCTGACGGATTTGTACGCTTGCTCGAACGCTTTTTTGGTAACGGCCACACTGACCGCTCCGTGTACACCGCCGACCTTCTCTTGGATCGCTTCCACCGGATCTACCTCGCTGCTGTTTACGGTTACATCGGCGCCGAGTTCTTTTGCCAGGTCCAGCTTTTCTTTGTGGATATCGACTGCGACTACGTTATACCCCATCGCTTTTGCGTACTGGAGCGCGACGTGTCCCAGGCCGCCGATTCCGTAGATGGCCACCCATTCCCCTGGCTTCACGTTTGCGACCTTCAGCGCTTTGTACGTGGTCACGCCTGCGCACAGGATCGGAGCTGCATCCACGTCACTGAGCTCGCTTGGGATACGCGCCACGTAGGCTGCAGGTGCCACGCAGTATTCAGCGTAGGCGCCATCCACGGAATAGCCTCCGTTTTGCTGCTGTTGGCAAAGCGTTTCCCAGCCAGTCAGGCAGTAGTCGCATTCCCCGCATGCAGAGAACAGCCACGGAATCCCTACCCGATCTCCCAGCTTCAAAGAAGTAACGCCTTCACCCAGCTTTTCGACTACCCCAACTCCTTCGTGCCCTGGAATCAAGGGCAGCTTCGGTTTCACAGGCCAGTCCCCATGGGCTGCGTGCAGGTCGGTATGACACACCCCGCACGTCTTGATTTTGACCAGGACTTCCCCATACCCTACTTCAGGCACCGCTACTTCCTTCAGCTCCAGCTTTTTTTGAAACTCGTTGACTACCGCTGCCTTCATCCCTTATTTCCTCCCTTATTCCCACTTTCGGCATGAGCCGCATGGATTTGTGTGATGCCATTCTTTATAGCAAGCGTCATGCCAAACTGAAAGCGCTTTATTTTCCCTATCTTTTGACGCCCCTCTCCTGAAAGCGAGCCATTCTTTCGGCCAGACTAGCCGAAAAATCGGCCCATTTGCCAACCTTTTGGCCAGAAGAGGGATTTGTTCACCTTTGCGGTATTACTAGTTAGTGGAAAAAGGGGGACGAATGCATGCAAATTTCCAAATTCATGACACCGGAAATCATCTTTGGCAACCAGTCCATTGCTCAGATCGGCGAAAGCTTGCGCAGGCTGGGAGCGACACGCGTCTTTCTCGTCAGCGATTCAGGTGTCGTAAACGCGGGTTGGGTCGAGCGAATCATGCAGATTCTCAGTCAGCAAAAGCTCGCGTACCACTTGTGGACCAACGTGACTGCCAATCCCAAGGATTACGAAATTCACGCAGGTGTCGCCGAGTATCGGGCGCTGGAATGCGACGCCATCCTCGGGGTAGGCGGCGGCAGCGCGATCGATGCAGCTAAGGCGATTGCGCTACTCGGGACCAATGACGGCAGCATCGTCGATTATGAAGGCGTAGACAAGATCACTCACCCGCTTCCTCCCATGGTCATGGTTCCAACTACCGCTGGATCCGGATCAGAGGTTTCGCAATTTTCCATCATTGTAGACAGTGCAAGAAAAGTAAAAATGGCCATCATATCCAAATCTCTGATCCCTGACATCGCTATCATCGATCCACAAACACTGATGACAAAGGACAGGCAGCTCACGGCAAATACAGGCATGGACGTTTTGACGCATGCCATCGAATCTTATATTTCTCTCGCCGCTACCCCCTTGACCGAAGTCCATTCCCTGCAGGCGATGCGTCTGATCGCCAAGCATTTGCGCCCTTCCGTTGCCAGTCAGTACAACGAGGAGGCGAAGCAGGCGATGGCGATGGCAAGCCTGCAGGCAGGAATCGCCTTTTCCAATGCGATCCTCGGTGCCGTCCACGCCATGTCCCATCAGCTGGGAGGCTTTCTCGATGCGCCGCATGGCGAGGTCAATGCCATCCTGCTGCCCCATGTGCTCGAATACAACTTTATCGCAGCCCCCGAAAAGTACAGGCACATCGCCGAATGCCTCGGGGAAAGCACGGCGGGGTTGAGCCTTCCAGAATCCTCCCGACTGGCCCTGAAAGCAGTAAAGGAGCTGTCACGGGATCTGGATTGTCCCGAATCTTTGTCTGCTATCGGGCTCGTCCCCGATCAAATTGAGCTGTTGAGTGCACACGCCCTGCTCGACGTCTGCATGACCACGAATCCTCGCGACATGAATGCACAGGATGTCGCTACCCTTTTCCGTCAAGCTCTGTAGGAGGAGTGCCTATGCAAAACAAACAGGAAATTCTCGAGAAGCTGACCGGCATCCAATCCTCTCGGAAAAGCTATTACACCGAGCTGACCTACCTCGTGGAGGAAATGAAAAAGAAGAACAGGCAGCTGGCCGTCATCAACCAGCTGACGCAGCTTTCAATCAATGCCTCTTGGCCGGAGACCAGCATCTACATCGCGAGCCAGCTTACGCAGATTCTCCCGTTTGCCCGTTTTGTGCTTACCCTGACAAAAGGAGGACATCTCTCTTCCTATCTGGCATCGCAGGAGGATGGGCAATGGCAGTGCCATACACATACGAGCGTTGTCCCGGAATTCGTCGAACAGCCCACCCACCCTTTGAAAGGCTTTTTGAAGGACATGCTTGAAGCGATGTTCCCTGACTATCACGCTCTGTCCGTGCCGCTGCACAGTCAGCGCAATCAGGCATTTGGCTATCTTACCCTGCTGCAGAAAGCTGAGCAGTCAGCAGATAGTGATAGTCAGGATGCCGAGCTCTTTTCGCTGATTGCCAGTCACGTGGGGGTATCGGTCGAAAATATCTTGCTCTTTCAGGACGTGAGCGAGAAGATCAAAATCGAAGCACAGCTGGTCCAATCCGCCAAGATGGCCGCCATTGGGGAAATGGCTGCAGGGATCGCTCACGAGCTGAATAGTCCGCTAACCGCTATTCTCGGAAACTCCCAGCTGCTCCTTCGGGAAATGAAAGCAACACCGACAGCTCCTTTAATGAATGACATTTACCAATGCGGCGTGCGCTGCAAAAAAATCATTCAAAACCTGCTTACCTTCTCCCGGCAGGAAGAGTATGTGTTCTCTACCATTTCGATAGATGAAGTAGTAGAAGACGCACTCGGGCTGATCGGCTATCAGCTCTCCGTATCGGGCTTGACGGTCACCAAGCATTTGACACAACCACCGCTGCAGTTTCACGGGAGCCGGCACCAAATCGAGCAAATCGTGATCAATCTGCTGCTCAACGCGCGGGATGCATTAGCAGGTCGAGAGAATCCCTGCATCGAGCTGCGCTCTTTTTTGCTTGAGGACGAAGCTCATGCCTATGTAGGACTGTCTGTCTATGACAACGGCGAAGGAATCTCGGGAGAGCAGCTGCCGCAAATCTTTCAACCCTTCTACTCTACCAAGGAGAGGACGAAAGGAACTGGCCTCGGCTTATCTGTCAGTCTGGGAATTGCCGAAGCCCATGGAGGAAAGCTGATGGTCGAGAGTGAAGAAAACGAGTACAGTCAGTTCACCCTGCTGCTGCCGCTTTTACGAGAGGAGGCGCGAAATGGAGAAAAAACGGATACTGATCGTGGATGACGAAACAGAGGTCACTTCCTTTTTTACCTACTTTCTCCGCCAAAAAAACTGCGAGGTCACCGTGGCGAATACGGGCAAAGAGGTAGAAAACCTCTTGCAGGTCCAAACGGAGGGCTTCCATGCCGCTCTGGTCGATTTAAAGCTGCCGGATGCCAATGGCTTGGATCTGCTCAAACGGATCAAGGCAGTCTTCCCCTCCTGCGAGGTCCTGATCATGACCGGCTACAGCACGATCAAGTCCGCAATCACCGCGATGCAATGGGGAGCCAAGGACTATTTGGAAAAGCCTTTTGACGACCTGGACGACCTCGAGCGTATCATTGATGCCGTTTTGGAGTCGTCTACCGTGGAAGAAAGCGAGCTATCGCGGGAAGCTGCCCAGTACGGGATCCTGTACGCCCCGGATAGCCCGATGGCAAAGGTCATGGCGATCGCAAAAAAGCTGGCAAAAAAAGCGATCCACATCCTGATCGAAGGCGAAACTGGCACAGGAAAAGAGCTGATGGCCCGGTTTCTGCACGGTGCCAGCTCACGTTCTTTGCAGCCGTTCGTTGCGTTTAACTGCGGGGCGGTTCCTGAAACCTTGCTGGAGAGCGAGCTGTTCGGTTACGAAAAAGGGGCTTTTACCGGTGCTCTCAAAGCAAGGAAGGGACTGTTCGAGCTCGCCCACAACGGGACTTTATTTCTCGATGAAATCGGAGAAGCTCCCTCCTCCATCCAGGTGAAGCTGCTGCGCACCTTGGAGACCGGTGAGTTCATGCGGATTGGCGCAGAGCATGTCGGGCAGAGCAACATTCGATTTATTTCGGCTACCAACCGCGATCTGGAGCACGAGGTCGAGCTGAACCGCTTTCGCCGGGACCTTTTGTATCGACTTGAAGGAATCAAGCTGTCCATTCCCCCTCTCCGTGAACGAGCAGCCGATATCCCGACGATCGCATACGCTTATATGCAAAAACGAAATGGCAAGGTAAGTGAAATCGACCAGGAAGCCCTGGAGCTGCTGCAAGGCTACGACTGGCCTGGCAATGTGCGGCAGCTCATTAACGTGCTTAATCAGACGCTTGCTCTCCACGAGTGCGAGACCATGCGGGCAGAGCATTTGCCGGCGAGTCTGCACAAAAAGGCGATCCAGAGTAGCCACTCTCCTTCTCCTGTACAAGAGCCCCCACTGGCGCTCACCCAGCAAATTGATCGGGAGTGCGAGCGTTTTGTCGAAGCGATCACTCGAAACGTCACTTCTCTCGACGGCTTCGATTTTGAATATCTGCTCAGGCGGATCAAGCTGCTGGAAGGAGAAATCGGCCGGGCGATTATAGAAAAAGGGCTGACCGAAACAAAGGGTGATCGCCAGCTGCTCAGCAAAAAGCTCAATATCACCAAGCGCACCATTCGCTACATTTTAAATGAAAAGGGTTCCGGCAACAGCTCGAGCTGACCCTCATCAGGAGGCATTTTTTCGTGAGCTCTCATCAACAGCATGGGTCTTTTTCTCCTTTCAAAAGGATTCCTGCCGACTTTTCCGTCTCTGCCCTTATCGTGGGCTTGATCGCCACCATGGTCTCTTATGCGGGACCTCTATTAATCGTCTTTCAGGCAGCCAAGGCAGCCAACATGAGTGACGCACTGCTATCCTCTTGGATCTGGGCGATTTCCATCGGCAGCGGCCTGACGGCGATTGTACTCAGCATTCGGTATCGGACTCCCGTCATTACGGCTTGGTCGACACCGGGTGCCGTTCTGCTCGTCACCAGCTTGTCTGTCTATCCGTTCTCTGACGCGATCGGAGCCTATCTCTTCTCTGCCGTGATCATCACGCTGCTTGGAGTATCCGGCCTTTTCTCTACGATCATGCGATACGTTCCACCATCGATTACCACGGCGATGCTCGCTGGAATCCTGCTTTCCTTTGGCGTGCAGGTCTTCGTATCCTTGCAAGAGCTGCCTGCTTTGGCATTGCCTATGATTGTTTGCTATCTCCTGGCAAAGCGCTGGATGCCGCGATACGCCGTCGTCTTTTCGCTGCTGGTCGGGCTGATCGCCGCCTTCTTGCTGAATCGCTTTGAACTGGGAGGCATCCAGGTCGCTCTCGTGCAGCCGATCTTCACCTTGCCTACCTTTTCCCTGGATGCCATCATCGGTCTGGGAATTCCGCTGTGCATCGTGACGATGGCTTCGCAAAACGCTCCCGGTATCGGCGTCCTTCAAGCGGACGGCTACAATACGCCTGCCAGCCCGCTCATTACGACGACAGGGGTCGCTTCGATCGTACTTGCCCCCTTTGGTGCGCACGGGATTAATCTTGCCGCCATTACTGCTGCGATCTGCACAGGAAAAGAAGCCCATCCTGATCCGTCCAAGCGCTATATTGCCGGAATTGCATGCGGAGCGTTTTATCTCGTTTTCAGCATGTTCGGAGCGACCATCGCCTCGGTATTCTCCGCCTTTCCCAAGGAACTGATCGCGGTCATCGCCGGCCTCGCACTGTTTGCCTCTCTCAGCTCCAGTCTTGCCTCGGCGATGAGCGACGTGTCGCAAAGAGAAAGTGCCCTCATTACCTTTCTCGTCACGATCTCCGGTATTTCAATCGCGGGGATCGGCGCGGCCTTCTGGGGATTGGTTGCGGGTGTGATTGCCAATTTGCTGCTGTCTGGTGATGTTCGCAAGTGGGTGGCTAGGAAAGGAAATCATCCATAATAATCTCTCATTCGAAACGATTGCAAAGTCGCAGGAGCGGGCTTTCCAAAGAGGTAGCCTTGAAACAACTGAAAACCCTGCTTTTTCAGGTAATCAAAGTCTTCGTTTGACTCGATGCCCTCTGCCAAGGGAATGGACCCTCAGCCAAGAACTTGCCGAATCCGTAAAACATACGGAGAGCGCTTCCAGCTCTACGAATGACAAAGCTTTAAAATTAATGCAAGATACAGAAATGACAATGAAAAGCAGCAACAATTTGAACAATTTGACGTCATATAGTCTCAGTAAAATCAATCAAATGGAAGACAAAATGGTTGCCCTTCAACAAGAGGCGATCCATTCAGTTGAAAAGGTGAATGAGCTTTCCAGTGTTTTGTCAAGAGTCATCGCCATGTCCAAAGACATCGAGAATATTGCAAACCAGACCAACTTACTAGCTTTAAACGCCTCTATTGAAGCCGCTAGAGCAGGCGAACACGGAAGGGGCTTCTCCGTTGTTGCACATGAAGTGAGAAAACTTGCCGAAGAAACCAAACAAACCAACAAGGATATTAATCAATTAGTGGAAGAAAGCACCTCCAATATGGAGGAAATAAGGCTGAAACTTTCGGTCATGAAAGAAGCGACTGTTCAAACGGCAAAGGAAGTCAACGAAGTGAAAACCGGTTTGACAGCAACAAGTTTGGAAGTAGACAACTATATTTCTATGTTTGAGGCAAACAAAAAGGATCTGGACGTTATCCTTCGTTCTATACAGGAAATCGCCGCTACTACCAGTTCCCTTTCTGTTCTGGCAACAAGACTATCCCAAAAAGCGGAACAAGCATAATGTACGAGGAGATGCTTGCCAGTTCATTGACTAGAAGGGAGAGTATCGCATCTGTAGAATCAGTATCCCAGGTAAAGGATTGCAGGATGGAACGGCTATCTTTTCGAAGATTCCATCTATGCTTATGCTTCGCTCACAGCGTGAGCTATTCCGTTGCGTCCATTTCGCTTCGCCTGATACAACGCCTTGTCACACGAAAGATACAGCGACTCCAGCTCGGTCTGACGATCGGGTACTACTGTTAGCATCCCCACGCTCAAAGTGTAGTGTACTGTTACATTCGCATCGCTCATTTCGAATGCTGCCTCCCTGATTCGTTCGACCAATCGGGATGATTTTAGCTCGTCTTGTCCTGGTAAAATAATGGCGAACTCGTCACCGCCGTACCTGCCGAATAAGTCGTCGGGGGCTAGCTGCCGCATGATCTTCTGGGTCAAATCCTGCAGGACGTAGTCACCGGCGACGTGTCCGTAGGTGTCATTGATTTGCTTGAAGTGATCCACATCGAAAAGCAGCAGTGTAATCGGAGCCTTCCTCTTGGCGCAAAGCTCGATGCATTTTCTGGCTCGATAAATAAATGTTCGGCGATTTAAGACTCCGGTCAAATCATCCAGACTGGCTAATCGGACCAAATCACGATCAGACTGCTCCTTCAACAGGAGAACATAGCCTGTGTTTCCTAGGATCATCACCAGATACAATGACAAAAAGGAGAGTGTCTGAGAGAGTCCAGGCGTGAAAAGTCCCATCGAGCTCCCAGACAAAACGGCTGCCACCGATCTTCCCAAAAGAGCCACTATGACCAAAAGATAAAGAGAGCCTATAATTTTCATCAGCAGGGAGGACCCACTCTCTTTGAAAAGCTTGTACGTGGGAATAAAAATAAACAATGCCGTTCCCAAAGAAGCAAAGGCGATTCGGATGTATTCCTCGTTGAAGAAGAGAATGATCAGATGAAAACCAATCATATTCCATGCAGTCAATATTCCATATATTTTCCGGGTAATCGGGTTAAACGCTTGCAGCAGCATGAGAACAGCGATCGTCTCTAATGCAGCCCCTACAAACAAAAAGGAGTTCGCAAACGAGATGCTAATCGCATCTGGCACTCCCCCACGCAGTACTAAAAACAGCCATGCTAGAGCCTGCGTACATTTGGCAAAGAAAAAGGCGTTGATCTTTGCGTCCTTTTTGTGGTTTCGCCAGTACGCGCTGATCAAGATAACAGTAAACAAATGGCCAACAACCAAAGAAAGGATGATCGTTTTCATATCGAGAAAAAAATCCATCAGGGCTTCACCATTCCTGCCTCATGAGCTAAAACCATCATGAGTATATCAAAAAAAAAGAGACGAAATCAGTAGGAAATAAAAAAGTTACCAGAAATCATAGATTTTTTGCAAAAGCAAAGAACCCCTTCTGAGGGGCTCTTCCTTGCTTATTGGTTCCTTAAAATCCCTGTTCTTTTGCGTAATTCCCCCAATGCGGCCGGCTTCCATCCCGATCCGTAAAGGGAAACTCGTCGGACAGCCCCCATGTACTGAAGGCTTTCCCGGACCTGTTCATTATTTGTGGGTCGGTAGCGAGTGCGACAACAGCGCGCCCGATATAGTCTGGCGTCTCTGACATCAGAAAGTGGGGATCTTGTTTTGCCGCTTCCTTCCACGTCTCTTCGGTCACTCCAAAATAATCGAGCATTTCTTCCGAGCGCAGAAAGCCTGGAGTCAATGCCACCGCAGCAATACCATGCGGGCGCAAATCCTCCGCCATCGCCTGCGCCAGATGAATCACCGAGATTTTTGCGAGACTGTAGGGCAGATTGCCACGGTAACGATAGTCTGTCCCGTCTGTGATCTCAATGATTAAACCACTCTTTCGTTCAATCATGAGCGGCGCAGCGTAATAGCTCGTGATCATATGCGTATGAATCGCCCGCTCCTGCATCAGAATTCCTTTGTCCAAAGAGCACTCCCAGAAAGGCTTTCCCCATTCTGTCAGAGACTCTCCTCCCCAAATGTCGTTGACTAACAGATCCAGCTGACCGTCCTGCTCTGATTTGATTCGCTCAAACAGGCCGACTACCTCGGATTCTTGCGAGTGATCGACGCGTACCGGTATTCCCACTCCCCCTGCTGAGGTCACCATTTCCGCCGTATCTTCGATGGTCTCCACTCGGCCCAAATCCGATGGGTTCCCTCTCACACTGCGGCCTGTCACGTAGACGGTCGCACCTGCTTCACCCAGCATGACGGCGATGCCTCTGCCCGCTCCTCTCGTTCCGCCTGCTACGACTGCCACTTTTCCCTGCATGGTCTCGATTGAATGGCTCATGGGTTTGTCACTCCTTTGGATAAATGAATCCCTGCAATACTTACCGCTATTGTATCGGTTCCAATATGACAACGGCTGTCATATTCGGTAAGATACGATGGAGAGGAAATGGCAAACGAACGGAGGGCTTTTATGCGAGCTGATCGATTAGTCTCGATCCTGTTGCTGCTGCAAAACCATGGACGGATGACAGCAAGGGATCTCGCAGAAAAATTGGAGGTATCTGAACGGACCATTCATCGGGACATGGAAGCGCTCTGCATGGCAGGCGTACCCGTCTATGCGGAGCGTGGGACCAACGGCGGCTGGGCTCTGTCCGAGGGTTATCGCACCGATCTGACGGGCTTAAAGGAAAGTGAACTCCAGTCTTTGCTGCTCGTGTCCCCTACAATGCCTTTAGGTGACCTCGGAATGCGGGAAAGCTTTGAAGCCGCCTGGCAAAAGCTGTTGGCTGCTACACCTGAGACGAGCAGGCGAAATGCTGAGTACGTCCGTCAGCGCATCCATATTGACGGTGCAGGCTGGCATCAATCGACAGAGACGTTTCCCTGCCTGTCCACGGTACAGGAAGCTGTGTGGCAGGAGCGCGTCCTTTTTATTCGGTACGGGAGGGGGACGGAAACGGTGGAACGAACGGTTCGTCCACTCGGTCTCGTCGCCAAGCGCAGCACGTGGTATTTCGTCGCGCAGGTAGAGGATAATTTGCGGACATACCGCATTTCCCGGCTTGTCGAGGCCAAGATTCTGGAGGAATCCTTTGTCAGACCAGAAGACTTTGATCTGAGCCTGTACTGGGAGCAATCGACCGCTGCCTTCCAAGCCAGCTTGCCGCGCTATCCAGCGCAAATACGTATCCGGGAATCGTCACTCGATCGCCTAAAGCAGGAGCGTTACGTCCAAATAAAATCCACCCATCCTGTCGATAGCGAATGGGTGGATGCCGATGTACAATTTCATACTTTGGAGTCTGCCTGTGAAATGGTGCTTTCCTATGGAGCAAGCATGAAGGCGATTCACCCCGAGGAGCTGAAGGCCAGGGTCATTGCCGAAGCGACTGCCATTCTAGCCCTTTACTAGCCTTACGCGATACTCGTCACTCGCTTCTCGCGTGTTTCTCGTCCCATCACAAGCAAGACAACTGTCCCCACCAACAGGACCACTGTAAACAGGCTGAAAATGAACGTGTAGCTATAATGAAGCGCCGAATAATGCCCTACCAGGTAAGGAGCGATGATGCTGCCAATCCTGCCGACACCCGAGGCAAAGCCTGCTCCGGTTGCCCGCAAAGGAGTCGGGTAATTCTCCGGCGTGTACGCGTACAAAGCACCCCATGCCCCTAGGTTAAAGAAGGAGAGCAAGGCTCCCGTCAGCAGAAGCCCTCCCGTACCGGTGCTGCCCCCAAAAGCAAACGCCATGACGCCCGTCATAAACAGAAACGTCGCCAATGTGTACTTTCTTCCCCATCTCTCCACCAGATAGGCAGCGGCGAAATAGCCGGGAAGCTGGGCCAGCGTCATGATCAGGACGTACTGAAAGCTCTTGATCATCGTAAAGCCCTTGTCGACCAGCACCGAGGGCATCCAGAGAAACATGCCGTAATACGAGAACGTAATGGCAAACCAGACGATCCACAGCGTAATCGTCTCCCGTTTGTGGGAGGTGAGCAATTCTTTTAAAGGAACACGTTCCTCACGCTGATGAAACTTCGGCGACTCCGGAACGTTGCGGCGAATGTACCAGGCGTACACCATCGGCAAGGCCCCGATGATGACAGCTACCCGCCAGCCGTAAACAGGGATGACGAAGTAGGATATAATGGCCGCCAGTATCCAGCCTACGGCCCAGAAGCTCTCCAGCAGGACCACTGTGCGGCCGCGCTTTTCCGGAGGGGCAAACTCATTCACCAAGGTAGAAGCTACCGGCAGCTCCGCCCCCAGACCAAGACCAATCAGGAAGCGGAACAGGAGCATGAGCGAAAAGCCTGTGGCAAATGCACTCGCCAGAGAGGCAGCCCCGAACAACAGCAGCGTCAGCATAAATACAGGCTTGCGTCCGACCCGATCTGCCAGGTATCCGCCAGCCACCGCCCCGATCGCCATTCCGATGGTATTGCCGGTCCCAAGCAAGCCTGCTTGTTCACCGGACAATCCCCATTCCTGTCGTAGTGCTACCATAATAAAGGATAAAAGTGCTACATCCATCGCATCGAACATCCACCCGAATCCGGATGCCCAAAACACCTTTTTATACGTCGCTGACATGTTGATTTTCCCTGCCTTCTTTTCGTACCGTGTTTACTACCACATCTTTCCAGTAGTTTCCCCCAACCGGTCAGCGTGCATTCGCCACAGCAATGGCTTCGATTTCGATGAGAAACTCTTCCTTTATGAGCCTGCTCACCTCAACGGCTGAGCTGGCTGGAGGAGTGAGCGTGTTCACGTAGGTGTCACGAACCTCCCGGACGACTGGAATCTGCGTAATGTCCGTCATGAAAATTGTCAGCTTCACGACGTCTTCGAAACGGGAATCTACCGCTTCCAGGGCCGCTTTGATATTTTCAAAGACCTGCTTCGTCTGTGCGGCCAGATCTCCTTCCCCGACGACCTGGCCCTCTTGGTTCAAAGAGACTTGTCCGGAAATGTAGATCGTTCTGCCTCCAGTTGCTTCCACTACATGGGAATATCCGAAACCTTTGGGCATCGTCTCTGGATGAGTAAAAGTGACTTTCTTTTCAGGGTATGACATGCGCTTTCCCTCCTCGTTACGTCTGTGGTTTTGTTATAGCAGGAAATAATTACACATAGCGGGAGCGGAATCCTGCCCCCAAACTGCAGGAAGTGTCGGTGGATGCACAAAAGCCCGGCAATCATCCGGGCTTTTGCTCACGATTTCCTGCTGTAATAATAAAACGAATTAAGCCATTGAGCATGTATGGGCAAGCAGCTCAAAAGAACGCAACCGTTTCCGATAGTCGGGAATCATCGTAACGACAATGAATTCATCAACGCCATACACGTGAGATAACTGTTCGAGTTTTTTCTTTAGGCTCTCAGGCGTGCCTATCAGCAGCTTACGCTCCGAAAGCGGAGCCCTTTCCCCTGCGGAAGCTTCTTGTTGAAACAAAGCTGTACCCGAGGATGCCAGCCTCTCTGCCTCCTCCACTGTTTCCCCGCAAACGACACCAACGGCAACGATTGCTCGCGGTACAGGGGAAAGAGCTGACGGAGTAAACGCTTCGCGGTAAGCTCTTAATACTTCCTCCCCGGCTACGTCGCTCATAAACTGGCCAAAAACATAACCTGTTCCAAACTCAGCTGCATAAGCCGCGCTCTTCTTATTAGTCCCTAGCAGCCACAGTTCGGGCGATACGGATGGAGTTGGGCGGGCGGTAATCCGACGTCCTTCGTATTCATAGCTCCCCTGCAATAACTCGGAAACTCCTCGGAGCAATTCTGGCATTTTCCAGACATTTTCAAGAAAGTTGTCACTGAGAGCGAGGCTGACTTCAGCAGAACCACCGGGCGCCCTTCCTAAACCAAGATCTACTCGTCCCGGGTACAAGCTAGCGAGTAAATGAAAGGATTCTGCAACTTTAAGAGGCTTATAATGCGGCAGCAGCAATGCCCCGGATCCGATACGAATGCTCTGTGTTTTTGCACCGATATGCGATAGAAGCACATCCGTTGAGGTGCATGCCAGCCCTGGCATATCATGATGTTCCGCCACCCAATAACGGAAATATCCCAGTCTTTCGGCTGCTTGAGCCAGCTCTACAGCTTGTCCCAGTGCGAAGGTTGCATCGACCTCATCAAAAACGGGGACCAAATCCAAAACACTAAGTTTAATCGGTTTCGCTGTCATAGGCGTCATGTCCGAGGATTTCGGTAAAATTCAATCATATCGATAAACGTAACCCTGTATTCGCTCATTACCTTACCCAAATCATGCATTCGGCCATGACCGTCCTCTTTGGAAGCGAATACGACGTCGTGCCGCACCTTATCCATGATGATTTTGCCAATGAACTGGTGCTCGTACTCTGCATACTTTTGTTTGAATTCCTCATTAAACTCCAATAAATCTTCGTAAGACCGCTCTAGCATCGCATTAACCAAAGTCAGCTCATTACCTTCCTTGTGGACTGCTACGTAATAATTGCCCCGCTCATCCTTAATCAAATCCTTAAACAATTCAACATTCAAAGTAATTGACTCCCTTCATAACTCCTATGTAATAACACTAAATCTGGCTTTTGATTCGAATTGAACCATGATAGGTGTATGGGTGGACGGTGATAATTCAAAAAAAGACCTAAGCCTCGCGCTTAGGCCGATCGTTCCTGGTTTAGCAGAATGGAATCAGTATTCCCCGCTCGTCCAGACAACAAACATTGTAAGTAATCTTATCCAGAAAGGATGCTTTCGATGCAACGTACAATCATAGGGGTATTGACCTATCGTCGAAAACGTACCTTTGACGAGACGGCCTATTTCCGTCAATTAAGCAAGGAAGAACAGAAGGTTGGGCAGCGAGGGTGTACTTCTTCTCCGAGGACGATCTCATCTACAGCAGGAATGAAATACGTGGGTGTGTATTGGCACCGGGTGGAAAATCGATGGACAAAACTGTGAAATGGCCAAGGGTCATGTTTTCAAGGATGAACAAATGACGGCTGCTTTAGTGGTTCGCCTTACCAACCCGTCGGATGGAATAATTTTTGCCATCATACACCAGTGTGTGAAGACTGTAGACGCACTTACCACCGGGCATGACTGCCGATGATTACTGCCCTCTTCGTCACCTGATCCTACCTAATGCTCTTTGCATAAATATGAGTTCTTCAGCTAAATATGAAATTCTGTTGACTACATCTTGATCAATAATCTCATTGTTTTTATTGAAATGTTCATTATGTGCATAAACATAACTCGGTGCGACAAACGAACGAAAATAACCTGCAATTGGTTTTAACTGATTCTCAATGACCAAGTAGTGTTGGTAAGTTCCGCCGGTTGCGACAAATCCTATCACTTTATTTCGAAAAGTTTGAACAGGAATTAAATCAAAAAGGTTTTTGAGAGCCCCCGAGAGTGACGCTTGAAAAATGGGTGTACCAATCACATAAAAATCAGCGGAACAAACGATATCAATGACGCTACGAGTGTCCCCGGAATATTGAATAGGATCCCTGCCATCACAAAATTGAATATCATACTGCTTTATATCTAGTAATACGGTTTCTATTTCTGGATCTTTCCTGCCAACTTCCTCTAACACCTTTTTTACAGTAACCAGAGTTTTCGAACCCGTTAAGCTACCGGAAATCCCCAGTAATTTCATTCTTATCCGAACCCAATTCTCTGTTTATCCTTCTTCTAGAACAGCTACTACGCGACTCCAACCGGCGCTTGCCCCTTCAATTTTTACCGGAAACGCGATTACTGTAAAACCAAAAGGAACCGGGATTAATTCCAGATTCGCCAATCGCTCTATTTGTAGGTATTCGCGTTCCTTCCAATAGAAATGCGATTCCCACAATTGCTCCCGGTTGCCTCTCTTCGCCTCTGCCGTCATGACATCAAACGGTCGATCTAAACCCCAGGCATCAATTCCGATCAAGCGTACCCCTTTTTCTACCAAAAGTTGAGTCGCATTACGGCTTAGACCAGCGTGCATTTTATCATATCCGGGCTGACTAAAGTTTTTTGATGTATCCGTGCGAATCAGAATAATGTCGTAAGGTTTAATTTCATACTCGATTCTTTGCAGCTCATGCAGTACATCTTCATCCGTGATACTTTCCCCGGCTTTTTTATGTGTCATATTTAAGACGACTCCGTTGCCAAAACACCATTGAAGCGGGACTTGATCGATGGTTTTTGCAGCCTCTCCTCCAGAGGTGGGACCATAATGATAGGGAGCGTCTACGTGGGTACCGGAATGAGTAGAAAGAGTTACATTTTCAGCAGCCCATCCATGTCCTTCTGGCCAATCTTCTTTCTCAAGACCGAACAGTTTGTTGCTGACTGTTAAGCTTTGCTCGTGAGTAAGATAGTCAATTTTATGGGCATTTGGTTCAAATGAGCTTGTTTTGTTACTTAAACAATCACTTAAGTCGATAAGCGTCACTTTTTTTGATCCTCTGAAGAAGGTCTCCATATAAGTTGTACCCCCATTTAAAATTTGATGATTTGATTTCGTAAGATGCCGATCCCATCCACTTCGAGTTCTATGATATCGTTAGATTTTAAGTATCGATTTATTTCTAAGCCACATCCGAAGGCCATAGTCCCTGAGCAAATGATTTCACCAGGATACAAGGTTTCTTCTTTTGAAATAAACTCTATGAGTTGGGCGAAAGAGTAATGCATATCTGAACTTCGTGAATCCGACCAATCCTCCCCATTTATACGTGCCTGAAGTCGTATATTGGAAGGGTCTAGTTCATCACTTGTGACGATGCAGGGGCCGAGGATATTGCCATGAGAAAAATTTTTACACTTGGAAGGTCCCATTGACGTTGACATATCCTTGCGCTGATAGTCACGTATGCTGATATCGTTGAAGATGGTATACCCCATGATGTATTCATGGGCAGTTTCCGCAGATATATTGATTCCCTTTTTCCCGACAATGGCAGCAAATTCAAGCTCAAAGTCCAGTCGTTCTCCAAAACTTGGCCAAGGAATTACATCTTCATGCCCAGCGATGGACGTATGGCTCGTTCGGTAATAATAAGGGCGTTCATAAAATAAGGCGGGAAGTTCGGAAATCCCTACCACTTCTAGTGAGTTTTTAAAATGAACCTCAGAATTTAAAGTATCCCGAATGGAAACCGGCTGAAGAGGCACCTTCACTGTTACGTCATTTAAAGAAAAGAAAATCTCTCCAATGTCATTCTTTCGCACTTCTTCGGCTGGTGTGGAGTGACGGATTGTAATATGAAGTGCGACACCTACGCTTAGGCAAAAAAATGGCCCATGATTGATTCGTGTAAAATGAAGTTACCACACCACATTTACACAGGAGAATCAATCATGAGTTATTCCCATCTTAGCATAACAGAGCGTAGTCAGCTAGCTTGGCTACACCGTCTTGGTTGGTC
>NZ_RHHP01000035.1 GCF_003710815.1 Brevibacillus centrosporus | reverse complement strand
GAGGCAGGTTGCCTACGTGTTACTCACCCGTCCGCCGCTAGCCTCCGAAGAGACTCGCTCGACTTGCATGTATTAGGCACGCCGCCAGCGTTCGTCCTGAGCCAGGATCAAACTCTCCAATAAAGTTTGTATCTGGTTCAAAGCTGGCAAATCATTTAATGATAGACTCATCAACGCTTTCGCTGTTCAGTTTTCAAGGAGCATCCGTTAATTTCGATGACCTCAAGCTCACCGTTTTTGTTACGTCGTCTTAAGGACAAGAACTAATCTATCATGTTCGCCATATTAGAGTCAATAGGTTTTTCAAAAAAGATTTCAAGTAAAATTCTCGTCGCCTATTTTTCTGCGCCGGACATACTTTGAAAGCTCATTGGGAGAGGCAATTCTAGCGTACATGCGAAACATAATAGAGTACCGTTCCTCCATCGCACGCTTAACCAAATAGTCGATCCGCTTATCGCTAAAGTCGAGCAGCATCTCTTCCAATTCCCGCTTTAGCAGGTACTCCAATTCCTGTACTTCTTTCGTGTTAAACAAAAACCCTAGCAATGAAATCGACCTCCGCCTTACGAGTCTCCCCACTATCCTTTCCATCAGAATTCAACGCTATTCAAAAATAAAAGCCCTCCGTTTAGGAAGGCTTCAATATGCGAGTCTTTTCTTGCATCTCTTACTAATTCAGCAAGTTGATCTTCATCTTTCCTCCAAGCAGCTCCTGAATGATATACGGTGTAATCGCGCTTTCGACAATCGCTGCGATTAGGAGCAAACCGATAACAGCCAGCACGGCAACTGGAAATTGCTTGAGGGTATCATACCAATCATTTTTCAGTCTTTCTCCTTTATGCGGCTGGATGAGTACGCCTACAGAGCGAAAACTCAGTACACCCAAGCGAATACCAAACCCCGCTGCAAACAGGACCGCTGGCAATTCAAAAATGCCATGAGGCAAAATCCCCGCACCAAGCATTAACCACGGGCTTACTCCCTGTGCTTTGGCCAGGATAAATCCGAGCAAAATCCCGTTCGACAGCAATCCAATTATGGGAAAGAATGCAAAGAACAATCCCAAAGCCATCATCATCAAGGAGCTGACCACATTATTGGAAAAGATCATCCAGAAGGTAGCGAGCACCCCTCCGCCACTTTCTCTTATTCTTTCCACAATTTCCTTCAGTTGGTCCATGAGCTGGTTCACCATTGACTCCACGGCAGAGGCTTGCAAAAATCCAATCAGTCCACCACCAATAAACAGCAAACATGCGGCTAGGAAGAACGCTCTATTGTCAATCCACAACCGCCGCAATTGATTTTTCATGAGCCACGCTCCTTTTACAGCCTGGTAATTCCACTATATGCATTGTACCTCAACTATAGCCAACAGGCCAAAGAATATCCTTGTCTCACATGCATAAACTGTTATTGGACAAAGGAGGTGCTTATCCATGAGATGGATCTACGTGGTGAGTGCACAACGCTTGAAACAAGTTCTCATCATCACTGCCGCTATTTTGATGGCAGCAGGAATTGGCTATGCTGAACAAGATACGATGTCTGCCTTCGCTGGAGGAAGCCAAGCGCCACAAGCCATTTACAAGGTCGATACCAAAGAGAAAAAGATTGCCTTAACTTTCGACATCAGCTGGGGAGAATCCCGCACCGTCCCCATCCTGGATATTTTAAAGGCTAAAAACGTGACCAAATCAACCATCTTCTTATCCTCTCCATGGAGTCAGCGTCATCCAGAAATCGTCAAACGCATTAAAGAGGATGGCTTTGAGATTGGCTCGCATGGCCACAAGCATGACAATTACAGTAAATATACCGATGAAGAAATCCGCTCCCAGATCGGAAAAGCCGATACCATTCTAACCGAAATGACTGGGAAAAAACCTAATCTGATACGGATGCCAAACGGTGATTTTGACAAGCGAGTTCTGCAAATTGCCGGTGATATGGGCTACACCGTCATTCAATGGGATACGGATTCAAAGGACTGGACCAACCCAGGTACAGAGAATATCATCAACAATGTATTGTCAAAAGCCCATCCCGGTGACATCATTCTCATGCACGCAAGCGATTCCTGCAAAGAAACGCACCTCGCTCTTCCCGTTATCATCGATAAGCTGCGTCAGCAAGGATATGAATTTGTCACCGTGTCTGAACTGATTGCGGGGACGGATATGAAGAGCAAGGAAATTAACTAGCCATCAGGGAATACAACATAAAAAAAGCTGACCACATAAGGTCAGCTTTCTCTTTTTACCAGGCGATGCAATTGCATGACTTGCCAGACGTTGCAAAATAATAATGGAACCAGCATAGACAAGGTGGAGTGCACATCCGTTTCCTTAAGGGCCGGAATCCACTCCAGTGAGGTCACGACAAACATAAAGAACAATGTGGGAATCCAAGCAGTTCGGTTCGTCAAATTTGATTTGCCGTAAGCCGTCACCACCGAGACGACTAATAAGAGAATCGGCTCAATAAAAAAAGGCCCGATCGATCCGCCTTCCCCTAAAGAAGTATAACGCAGGTAAATCATATCAAAAAAGACAAAGACAACTAGGAAGATCTGCACGCTTTTCCACAATGTCGGCGTTTTGAAAATAGTTTTTGCAAAGTAATTAATCGTCATATACGCGAAAAAACCCATTTGGGCCACAATGCTGATCGTCATTCCATACAATATGTACATTAGAGTGCCTACCAGAAAGTTGCCGACCGTGCTTTCCGTCAATTTGCTCCAATCAAAAATAAAGGCAACAAGTGCACCACCCAATCCACCAAGCAGCAGAGTAGTGAAAAAGAGCCAACCATACTTACGCAAACTCACCAGACATTCCCTCCCATCCACATCGACTATGATTGTACCAATGCATGCAAGAAAATACTAGCGTAAGAACAAAACAAAATGCACACGTTATCTATAGGCAGAGCAAAGAAGGAGGTGTCCACCCCATGAGAAAAAAGTCGATGACCTTTTGGCTGCTGGCACTTGTCTGTTTGGTTATGACCGGATGCTCAAGCGGCGGACAAGCGCAAGGCTCGTCTCAGCCTGACTATAAGAGCGTAAAAGACATGGTGCTGGACATTTTACAGACAGACGAAGCAAAGAAATCGATGGAAAAAATGATGAAAGATGATAAGTTCAAGCAGAATATCATGCTGGACGAATCTACGGTACGGACCACCTTGATCCAAAGCATGACCAATCCAAACAGCACCCACATTAAAGAAGCCTTCAAAGATCCGCAATTCGCCAGTACCCTCGCCAAGTCGATGAAAACAGAACAAAAGAACCTCATGAAGGATCTGATGAAGGACCCGGAATACCAAAAAGAATTAATCACCGTCATGAAGGATCCGGAATTCGAAAAGAACCTGATGGATCTAATGAAAAGCTCGGCATACCGTCAGCAAACGATGCAGATCATGAAGGAATCCTTGCAAAGCCCGTTGTTTCAGGCAGAAATGCTGAAGCTGATGACGAAGGCACAAGAGGATTTAACGAAACCAAAAGAATTGAAGCCGAAAAAAGGCGGTAAGAAAGACAGCGGCGGTGGCGAAAGCAGCGACGAAGGCAAATCAAGCTAACCCTCGTTACTCGAAACAAAAAAGGTGAGCTCTTTTCCAGGGAGCCCACCTTTTTGCTTCTTCGTTATTGTTTCGCGGCGCTTTCGCATTTTTCTGCGACTCGTCTCGCCATATCCATGTAGATCTGACCAATATTGGACTGTTCACGGTAGATAGATGGCGTGTAGTCCGGTTCAGATGGATGGTTGTCAGGCTGTCCCAGCGGTATTTGCGCCAACAGTTCACTCGCCAATGTTTCCGCCAGCTTCGCACCGCCACCGCGGCCAAAGACGTATTCCTTGGAGCCGTCTTTAGCTTCGTACCACGCCATGTTTTCCACGATGCCCAGAATCTCATGTCCCGTACGCTTTGCCATTGCCCCTGCACGAGCCGCAACAAAAGCAGCTGTAGCGTGAGGAGTGGTCACGACAATCTCCATGCTCTGAGGAATCATCGTATGCACGTCCAGCGCCATATCCCCTGTTCCAGGAGGCAAGTCTAAAAGCAAGTAATCCAGCTCTTCGCCCCAGTGAACTTCAGAAAAGAAGTTGCGAAGCATTTTGCCCAGCATCGGACCACGCCAAATGATTGGAGAGTTGTCCTCTACAAAAAAGCCCATGGACATCACTTTTACATTCATTTTTTCTACAGGCAAAATGGTTTCGCCGATAACGGTTGGGCGTTGATCAATGTTCATCATGTCTGGAACACTGAAGCCATAAATGTCCGCATCAATAATACCGACTTTTTTGCCCATACGAGCCAATGCGACAGCCAGGTTAACCGTAACGGTGGACTTCCCAACGCCACCTTTTCCGGATGTGACCGCAATAAAGGTCGTATTCGAATTTTTGTCCAGGATCGGATTGAGCAGTGGTGCTTGTCCGGGCGTCATATTGTGCGTCTGTCCTGCTCCTCCCCCACGCAGCTGTGCGCTGAGAGCAGCACGCTCGTCATCTGTCATCGAGCCAAATTGCAGGTGGACATCCTCTGCTCCCAGCTCACGGAGAGCCGCAATGACATCATCTTCAATCTTTGCCTTCAACGGACAGCCGGATATGGTCAAAACAACCGTCAGACTAACCGTACTTCCTTCAATACGAATGTCGCGAATCATATTCAGTTCGACCAGACTGCGGTTGATTTCCGGATCTTTTACGTCGCGCAGTGCTTCGAGAACTTGTTCTTTGGTCAACATCTTGGTTCACCTCATCTATTGTCTTTTCTATGACCCCTGTAGCTTTCATGTTTGCGCGTCCATTATAGCATATTCGGTCCTGAGGGACACGCGGGCGTCAGCTTTCCGGTGTAACCGAGACCTTTTCCCCGGAATATTGCCGTAAAATCCCTTGATAAATGGCATTGGCCATTGCCTTCTGGTAATCAACCGATTGAAGCTGCTTTGCTTCTTGCGTATTGCTGACAAACCCTACCTCCACCAGTACTGCCGGACAAGCTACCTCCCGGATGAGAAACACGTTGTTCGTCAGCTTTGGTACCCGATCTGTATTCCCGATGACGCGCTTGATCTCGTCCTGGATCAGATAAGACATCTCAGCGCTCTTTTTAAAGCCAGGCGAGTAAAAGGTTTGGGCACCCGACCATTTGGGGGAGGGAATCGAATTGACGTGAATACTAATCAGAAAATCCGGAGTGTTTTCATTGACGAGCTTGACCCGGTTGCGAATATCCTCTGATTTGCGTTTTCGGTTTGCGTCTGCTTCTGGTGACGCCAAATCTTTGTCTTCTTCCCTCGTCATGATGACATAGGCACCTGATTGCTGGAGAAAATCACGCAAGTACATACTGATGGCAAGCGTAACGTCTTTTTCTACAACTTCTCCTGTAGCCGACGTGGCGCCCCCATCCTTTCCCCCATGGCCGGCATCAATGGCAATTACTGTCCCCGCAAGAGGAAGCGACCATGCTGTCCAGGAGGAACGATCCGGTGCCTCATAAGTGAACAACACCACCAGCAGCGCGAAAGCCAAAATCCAGCCTATCCCTTTTCGTGTCACTGTGTACCGTCCCCTTTGTCCCATTCTCGTATCCATCATATGGACAAAGGTGGACAAATATGACCATCTACAACAAAAGGAAAAACCCCCTGCCTGCGAACAGACAAGGGGTTGTATCCGGAAAACAACAATTAGCGCTTGGAGAATTGAGGTGCGCGACGAGCTGCTTTCAAGCCGTATTTTTTACGCTCTTTCATACGAGGGTCGCGAGTCAGGAAGCCAGCGCGTTTCAGAGCGCCGCGCAGTTCTGGATCTGCTTTCAGCAGAGCGCGAGCCACACCGTGACGGATTGCACCAGCTTGACCAGTGGTTCCGCCGCCGTTTACGTTAACCAGAACATCGTAACGACCAAGAGTTTCAGTCAGAACGAGTGGTTGTTTTACGATCAATTTCAGTGTTTCCAAACCAAAGTAAGTGTCCATTTCACGCTTGTTGATCACAATGCGACCTTCACCTGGAACCAGGCGAACGCGTGCTACGGAGTGCTTACGACGACCTGTACCGTAGTATTGTACTTGTGCCACGTATATTTCCTCCCTTTACCTTAACCGCGGATTTGCCAAGCTTCTGGTTTTTGTGCTGCATGTGGGTGCTCAGTTCCAGCGTATACTTTCAGCTTGGTGAACATTTGACGTCCCAGGCTGTTTTTAGGCAGCATGCCTTTTACAGCCAATTCGAACAGACGATCTGGTCGCTTGTTCAGCATGTCGCCAGCAGTGGTCTTTTTCAAACCACCTGGATACAGGGAGTGAGTGTAGTAGATTTTGTCTTGCAGTTTTTTACCTGTCAGTTTTACTTTGTCAGCGTTGATTACGATTACGAAATCGCCAGCATCAACGTGAGGAGTAAATTCAGGTTTCAGTTTGCCGCGCAGGATCGAAGCTACTTCGCTAGCCAGACGGCCAAGCGTTTGACCTTCTGCGTCAACGATGTACCATTTGCGCTCAACTTCGAGCGGTTTCGCCATATATGTGGTACGCATGTTTGTCCCTCCTAAATATCTTACCTTACACAATTCACATTTACTTATAACCAATTCAATCAAAACTTGCAAATGGAAGTTATTGCTACGTAACGGGTGAGCAACACTTCCAGGTGTTTCATCACGAACTTGTCTTTCAACACCGGGGCTAGAGTGGGGCTAGCGGGGTTAAAATACCAAGGATTATCGTACTACATGTGCAGGGTCAGAGTCAAGTGCCTGCACTTGCTCTATTAACTGGAAATTGAGAACCTAATAGACGACTTCCCACATCGTCAGACCTTTGGCAGGAGCTGTCTTTCCAGCCCTCTCCCTGTCACACGCTGCGAGAATCTCCATCAGCTCGTCGGGCGGGCGCTTGCCTTGTCCAACTTCCACCAATGTTCCTACAATGATCCTGACCATGTTGTACAAAAAACCGTTTCCCCGACACGTCACCCAGACCTCGTCCCCCGTGCGCTCGACAGTCAAACCGTAAACCGTACGGACCTTGTCCTCTACGTAGGTCTTTGCCGAACAAAAAGACGTAAAGTCGTGTTCACCTACCAGATGGCGCGCCGCTCTTTGCATCGCCTCTACATCCAGCGGAAACCGAATATGATCCGCATATCGATGCCGAAACACATCGGCTACAGGACGGTTGTCGATGCAATAGCGGTATTCCTTTACCTGCACATCAAAACGGGCGTGAAAGGTCGGTTCTACCTCTTCCACGGAACGTACGACGATCGCATCCGGCAGTTGATTGTTCAACACAAATCCCCATTTTTCCAGAGGGATATGGCTAGCCGTGTCAAAATGAATGACCTGGCCTCGCGCATGAACGCCAGCATCGGTACGTCCCGACCCAGATATCTGGATCTCCTCGCCCGTAATACGCAGCAAAGCTGCCTCAATCTCTCCTTGTACCGTCACCTGATCAGGCTGTACCTGAAAACCACTGAAATCGGTACCGTCATAAGCTACGACACCTTTTAGCCGTCTCAAGAACGCCACCACCCTATCACAAACAACAGCACAACTCCTGCGACAGCCACGCAGCTATCCCGCCAGGAAAATGCCAGCTTGTTCAGCCTTGTCCTCCCGACGCCTCCTCGATATCCACGCGCCTCCATCGCCAAAGCGAGCTCCTCGGCACGACGAAACGCGCTGATAAACAGCGGAATCGCGATTGGAATGAGATTCTTTGCACGGCGTAGAAGGCTGCCGCTGCTAAAATTGGCTCCTCTTGCTGTCTGCGCCTTGATGATCTTGTCCGTCTCTTCCATGAGCGTTGGGATAAAACGCAGCGCGATAGACATCATCAGCGCAATCTCGTGGACCGGTACTCCTACGCGCCCAAAGGGTCCCAGCAGTCGCTCCAAGCCTTCCGTCAAATCAATAGGCGACGTCGTCAACGTCAAAAAGGAACTGATCAAAATGAGAAGTCCCAATCGCAAGGAAATAAAGATCGCTTGACGCACTCCCTCTTCCTCAATCGTGAAGCTTCCCCATTGATAATAAACGGTTCCACCTTTTGTTATGAAAATATGAAGAACAACGGTAAACAGAATCAAGATCCAGACCGGCTTCAAGCTTTTCAAAATATAAGAGAGCGAAAGTCTGGACAGCAAGGCCGTGATCAGGGTAAACGCGATAAGGACCGCGTAGGTTATCGCATTGTTTGCCAAAAATACCAACGTAGCAAAAAGGATAATAAAGAGCAGCTTGCTTCGCGGGTCCGCGCGGTGAAGAAAGGACTGTCCTGGTACGTACTGACCGATCGCAATGTTCTGTAGCATGCCTATCGCTCCTTTGGCACGGACAGCCGTTTCAGCAGATGGTCAATCAGCTCTTCTTCCCGATAAAGGGAGTGCGGCAAATGCTCGTTGTCCGGCAACGATTGATTCATCCGAGAAACCAATGTGACAGTTTCCGGTACATCAAGAGACAGCTGTTTCAACAAATCTACCTGCTCAAACACTTCGCGAGGCGGCCCCTGCAGAGCGACCTTTCCGTCTGCCATCACGAGCAAGTAATCCGCATAGCTTGCTGCCTCCTCCATGCTGTGTGTAACCAGCAAGGTCGTCAGCCCCTGTTCGCGATGAATGCGGTAGATCCCTTCCAGAATCGCTTTGCGACCGGCAGGATCAAGCCCAGCCGTCGGTTCATCCAAAACCAGCACCTTTGGCTGCATTGCCAGCACACCCGCAATCGCCACACGTCTCATTTGTCCGCCACTCAATTGAAAGGGCGAACGATCCTTGATCGCTTCGTAATCAAGCCCGACCACTTCAAGTGACTCCCGTGTCCGTGATTCAACCATTTCCACGGGTAAGTCAAAATTCAGTGGTCCAAACGAGACGTCTTTCGCTACCGTCTCTTCAAACAGTTGATGCTCAGGATACTGGAAAACCAAACCGATATCCCGACGTCTCACATGCGGCATACGCTTAGAAGAAGTAATTTCCACATCCCCCAGCTGTATACGGCCTGAAGACGGGGAAAGCAGCCCGTTCAAATGCTGGATTAAGGTGGATTTACCGGAGCCAGTTTGCCCAATAATGCCTACAAAGGAACCTGAAGGAATCGTCAAGGAAATCTCCTGCAAGGCAAGTCGTTCAAACGGCGTTCCTTTGCCGTAGATATGGCTTACTTTGTCAAAAGTAATCTGCATACGTGCTCCACCAGCTCCTCTTGGTGCAGTACAAACGGTAGTTCGATTCCTTTCGCGGCAAGCGCATGGCGTACCCGAACAGCAAACGGTACATCCAGCCCTACGGATTGGAGCCGTTCTACCTGGCTGAATACGTCATGTGGCGAACCTTCCAGCAGGACTTCTCCTGCATTCATGACCGTCACATGATCAGAAAAGACAGCTTCTTCCGGAAAATGCGTAATGTTGATGATCGTGATACCTTCTTCTCGGTTCAGTCGTCTGGCCAAGTCCATGACTTCCTGTCGCCCCTGTGGATCAAGCATCGCAGTCGCCTCATCCAAAATGATAAGAGATGGCCTCATCGCCATGATTCCTGCAATAGCCACGCGCTGCTTTTGTCCGCCTGATAAACGGTGCGGCTGCGCCATCAAGTACTTTTCCATCCCAACCGAGTGAAGTGCTTCATCAATCCGTTTACGCATCTCCCCGGGATCCACGCCCATGTTCTCCAGGCCAAATGCCACGTCATCCTCGACAGTAGCGCCGACAATTTGATTGTCCGGATTTTGAAAGACCATTCCTACATGCCTGCGGATCTCCCAGAGCATTTCTTCGTTCTTCGTATCGAAACCACTGACGATGATGGTGCCCTTCTCTGGCAAAAGCAACGCATTCATAAGCTTTGCCAGCGTAGATTTCCCAGACCCGTTGTGCCCCAGTACAGAGACAAACGAGCCTTTCTCGATCGTCAGGTCCACGCTTTTGAGTACAGGTATTCGTTGTCCTTCTTCACCATCATACGAAAAAGAAACATCTCGAAATGCCAGCAAGCTTTCCTCTTTCATGAGGCGTTCACATCCTCCCCAGCCTTCACAGGGAATCCGCTTTTCTCTCCATAAAGGAAAAAAGGGTTGAATCAGAGTCCAGCCTATGACCAGATCTGCCCCCACCCTTTTCGCGGTAGTCTCCAAGAAAGGGGAACGAGTCCCAAGTTCTTGGTATAACGACCAGATTGTATGGATCTATTAAACGAATTCGATGTAAGCCATCGGTGCAGCATCGCCACGACGAGGGCCGGCTTTCAGGATACGAGTGTATCCGCCGTTACGCTCTTTAAAGCGAGGAGCGATTTCATCGAACAGTTTTTGAACTGCATCGCGGCCTTCTTCGTTCGCAACTTCTTTACGAACGAAAGCAGCTACTTGACGACGAGCGTGCAGATCGCCACGTTTCGCGAGCGTGATCATTTTCTCAGCGATTGGGCGCAGTTCTTTCGCCTTCATCTCTGTAGTTTCGATGCGCTCGTTGATGATCAGGTCAGTTACCAAGTCGCGGAACAGCGCTTTACGTGCATCGCTACGACGACCCAATTTACGTTGTGCCATGTTCTTACCTCCCTCTTACTCGAGAGAACAGAGCGTGCTTACGGGTATTCTACTGTCTCTAGTCGTCGCTGCGGAGGGAAAGACCCAACTCAGCCAACTTTTCTTGAACTTCTTCCAGAGATTTGCGTCCCAGGTTGCGCACTTTCATCATGTCCTCTTCGGTCTTCTGCGTCAGCTCTTGCACGGTGTTGATACCGGCACGCTTCAAGCAGTTGTAGGAACGAACAGAAAGATCGAGCTCTTCAATAGTCATCTCGAGCACTTTCTCTTTCTTGTCTTCTTCCTTTTCTACCATGATTTCAGCATCTTTCGCCTCGTCGGTCAGACCGACAAACAGGTTCAGGTGTTCCGTCATGATTTTGGCGCCGAGGCTAACGGCCTCTTCCGGACTGATGCTGCCGTTTGCCCAAACCTCAAGGGTCAACTTGTCATAGTTGGTCATTTGCCCTACACGGGTATTTTCCACTTGATAGTTAACGCGCTTGATCGGCGTGTAGATCGAATCAATCGGAATCACACCAATTGGGAGATCCTCCGATTTATTTCCATCTGATTGAACATAACCACGACCACGTCCAGCTGTCATGCGGATATGCAGACGACCGCCATTCGCCAACGTTGCAATATGAAGATCAGGGTTTAAGACCTCCACATCACTGTCAGCACGGATATCTCCCGCTTTGACAACGCCTTCGCCTTCTGCATCGATCTCGATTACTTTTTCTTCATCGGAATGGATCTTCAGCGCCAAGCCTTTGATGTTCAGGATGATCTCGGTTACATCTTCAACGACGCCTTCCACCGTAGAGAACTCGTGAAGAACCCCATCGATTTGCACGGTACGAACTGCCGCGCCTGGCAAGGACGAAAGTAAAATTCGTCTCAGCGAGTTGCCAAGGGTAGTTCCATATCCACGCTCAAGAGGTTCTACAACAAACTTTCCATACGAGTTATCGTCGCTAACTTCCACAACCTCGATTTTTGGTTTTTCTATTTCTATCATTAAACAAACCCTCCTTCAAAACGTCGAAATCCTTGGGTGGGCCGCATACGTGCCCACTCAGGAATTTCCCCGGCGGTTTACCGTTTGCGTGCATGACAAGCTATAAATCAGAATTTACCATTCTAGTATGGACATGTTCTGAACGATATAAACCAGTTACACGCGGCGACGTTTTGGTGGACGGCAACCGTTGTGCGGAATTGGCGTCACGTCTTTAATCATGTTCACTTCAAGACCAGTAGCTTGCAGGGAACGGATCGCAGCTTCACGACCAGCACCTGGGCCTTTTACTGATACTTCAAGAGAACGCATGCCGTGTTCCATCGCAACACGAGCAGCCGCTTCAGCAGCCATTTGCGCAGCAAATGGAGTGCTTTTGCGGGAACCCTTGAAACCGAGGGAACCAGCACTGGACCAAGAGATCGCGTTTCCGTGTGGATCAGTGATCGTCACAATCGTGTTGTTGAATGTAGAACGGATGTGTGCTACACCGACTTCAACATTCTTACGGTCACGACGACGGGTACGAGCAGCTGTAGCCTGTTTTCTTTTCGCCATGTCAGATTACCCTCCTTTACTTCTTCTTGTTAGCTACTGTACGGCGTGGACCTTTGCGCGTACGAGCATTTGTTTTAGTACGTTGACCGCGAACTGGAAGTCCACGACGATGACGAATACCGCGGAAGCAGCCGATTTCCATCAGACGCTTGATGTTCAGGGAAATCTCACGACGGAGATCGCCTTCCACCTTGACGGTTTTGTCAATGTACTCACGAAGTTTAGCAACTTCGTCTTCTGTCAGATCACGAACGCGAGTGTTCACATCTACGCCAGTGGCAGACAGAATTTTTTGAGACGTGGGGCGGCCAATACCAAAGATGTAGGTAAGAGCGACTTCAACGCGTTTTTCGCGTGGCAAGTCAACGCCTGCAATACGTGCCATGTGTAAAAAGCACCTCCTTGTTTACCCTTGTTTTTGCTTATGCTTAGGATTTTCACAAATAACCATTACGTTACCTTTACGACGGATAACCTTGCATTTCTCGCAGATCGGTTTAACCGAAGGTCTCACTTTCATGGTTCTTGCCTCCCTTTTCTAGGGGTTTTACTAACTATTTATAGCGGTACGTAATACGTCCGCGGGTTAAGTCGTACGGCGACAGTTCAACAGTTACTTTATCCCCAGGCAGGATACGGATAAAGTGCATGCGGATTTTTCCGGAGACATGAGCAAGGATCTTGTGTCCATTCTCTAATTCTACCCGAAACATAGCATTCGGCAAAGGCTCGATTACCGTTCCTTCCACCTCAATTACATCATCTTTTGCCATGGTAAACTCTCCTTTCTTCTGCTCTTCAGTCAGACCATGAGTTTTGCGAAATGATCACACAACGAACTTATCGTCGACACGTTGGACGACAATCCCCATTTTGAGGATTCCATCGTTTACAGACGTGTAAAAATCTCATGACCATCTTCCGTTATCGCGATGGTGTGTTCAAAATGAGCACATGTTTTCCGATCCACTGTTACTACCGTCCAATTGTCCTCCAATGTGCGGACATAACGTTCGCCGGCATTTACCATTGGCTCAATCGCCAACACCATGCCTGGTTTCAAACGGGGACCTCGATCGGGAGGCCCGTAGTTAGGAACCTGCGGATCTTCGTGCAAGTTTTGCCCAATCCCATGCCCCACATACTCGCGAACGAGCGTGAAGCCGGCAGCTTCTGCATGAATCTGAATGGCATGAGAGATATCAGACAATCGCGCTCCTGGTACAGCTTTTTCAAGCCCCTTGAACAACGACTCTTCTGTCACTCGCAGCAGATTCTGATTTTCAACAGAAACTGTCCCAACCGGATACGTCCAAGCGGAGTCTCCATGGAACCCTTCAAACTGGGCACCAATGTCCAAACTAATGATGTCTCCCTCTTGCAGCATCCGCTTTCCTGGGATCCCGTGTACGAGTTCTTCATTGACTGAAGCACAGATACTTCCTGGAAAGCCACCGTAGCCTTTAAATGATGGAATTGCTCCCATGCTACGGATAAACGTCTCGGCAATTTCGTCAAGTTGCTTTGTCGTAACACCAGGCTTGATCGCCTTGGCCAGTTCTTGATGGGTGAGTGCGACAATGCGACCTGCTTCGCGCATAACCTCAAGTTCTGATTTCGACTTCAGGATAATCATTCGCAATTACCCTCTTAGCAGAGACTTAATTTCCGCAAACACTACCTGGATATCTTGCTCTCCATTAATATCTCGCAGGAGCTCCTGAGCGGAGTAATAATCGATCAGTGGTTGTGTTTGAGCAATGTTGACATCAAGTCGTTGTGCTACCACTTCCGGCTTGTCGTCTTCACGCTGATACAGTTTACCACCATCTTTATCACATACACCAGCCTCTTTTGGAGGGTTGAACATCGTATGATAGCTAGCTCCACATACTGGGCAGATCCAGCGACCGGTCAGACGTTCAATCAAGAGTTCCCGACGAACATTGATATTAATGACGTGATCAATTTCGCGTCCCAGTTCCTTAACAGTCGCTGTCAACGCTTCTGCCTGTGGAACGGTGCGAGGGAATCCATCCAAGAGAAACCCTTTTTCGCAGTCGTCCATCGACAGACGTTCCCGCACGATCCCGATAACCACTTCATCTGGAACGAGCAAGCCTTTATCCATGTAGGACTTCGCTTCAAGCCCAAGTGGTGTCTCATTCTTGACTGCTGCGCGGAACATATCACCAGTCGAAATGTGCGGGATGTTAAACTCTTCAACGATTCGTTCTGCCTGTGTACCTTTACCGGCTCCAGGCAGTCCCATCAGAATTATATTCACGTCCATTCCCTCCGTCCCATAAAGAAAAGCTTACAGAGGCTTTTCTGTAAAAACCCAGGTATTACTTGATGAACCCTTGGTAGTGACGCTTGATCATCTGGCTTTCGATCTGTTTCATCGTATCCAGGGCAACCCCGATTACGATCAAGAGCGAAGTACCACCGATATAAATCGACTGCGGCAGATTTGCCAGCTTGCTGAAGAAGAACGGCAAGATGGAAATCAGCATCAGGAAGAGAGCGCCCGCCAATGTTAAGCGGTTCAATGTACGAGTAATGTACACCTCAGTGTTTTTACCAGGTCGAATACCAGGAATGTAACCGCCATTTTTCCTCATGTTCTCTGCCATTTGCACAGGATTCATCTGTACAAAGGTATAGAAATAAGTAAACCCGATAATCAAGATGGCGTACAAAGCCATTCCAAGCGGTGCACTAACTTGGAAGTTTTGATAAATCCAGTTGGCAATACCTGTTCCGGATTGGTCAACCCAGAACTGAGCGATTGTCGAAGGGAAAATTACAAGCGAGATGGAGAAGATAACAGGAATAACACCAGCCGAGTTGACTTTCAGTGGAATGTGGGTAGATTGACCACCGTACATTTTCCGTCCAACCACGCGTTTGGCATATTGCACTGGAATCTTACGCACACCTTGCTGTATAAAGATAACCCCGACAATAATAGCGAGGATCACCAGCAAGATAATCACAACTTTGACGATGCTGAAGAAAATGTTCTGGGATGGATCAGCGAACTGAGTCGAGTAGATCGTTTCGATTCCATTAGGAATGTTCGCGATGATACCGGATACGATCAGGATCGAAATCCCGTTACCGATACCTTTCTCGGTAATCTGTTCACCCATCCACATCAAGAACGCGGTACCTGCTGTCAGTGTCAATGCAATGAGTGCATAGCTGCCAACGGATGTATCGCTGAGCAAGCCAGGCGCCATATTATTGAATCCAATTGTCATCCCGACGGATTGAATCGCACCGAGGACAATTGTGCTGTAGCGGGTAACCGTAGCGATCTTGCGTCGACCAACCTCACCTTCACGTGCCCATTGCGTAAGCTTTGGAACAACGTCCATCGATAACAGCTGCATGATAATCGACGCCGTAATATACGGCATGATACCCATAGCAAAAATCGAGAAGTTTTTCAGAGCTCCACCAGAAAAGGTGTTCAACAATCCAAGCAAGTGGTTTGTGTTCTGCTGAAACAACTCGACGTTTACGTTAGGAACTGGTACAAAGCTTCCGATCCGGAATACTACCAACATCATGAGCGTAAACAGGATTTTACGACGCAGGTCGCTAATCTTAAAAATGTTAGTTAAGGACGCTAACATTAGATCACCTCGGTTGTTCCACCGACTTGTGCGATCTTCTCAGCAGCAGCTCCGGAGAACTTGTGAGCTTTTACAGTCAGCTTCACTGTCAGTTCGCCGTTAGCAAGAACCTTAACACCGTCGCGCAGCGCACTGATAACACCGGTTTCTTTCAGAAGCTCAGGTGTTACTACAGTACCCTCTTCAAAACGGTTCAGCGCGTCCAGGCTAACAATCGCGAATTCTTTACGGCTGATGTTAGTGAAACCGCGCTTAGGCAGACGACGGTACAATGGGTTTTGACCACCCTCGAAACCTGGGCGTACGCCGCCACCGGAACGAGCGTTTTGACCTTTGTGACCTTTACCAGCAGTTTTGCCAGTACCGCTACCAATACCGCGACCGATGCGCTTACGAGTGTGACGGGATCCTTCTGCAGGTTGCAGTTCATGCAATTTCATACGTTGCACCTCCTAACTCTTGAGATGTTCAATTATACTTCTTTCACGTCAACCAAGTGCTTCACTTTGAAAACCATTCCACGGATAGCAGCGTTGTCTTCCTTCACTACAGTGGAGTTGATTTTACGAAGACCCAGTGCTTTTACAGTTTCCTGTTGTCCTACTGGACGTCCGATCAGGCTACGTGTGAGGGTGATTTGCAATTTTGCCATGTTCATTCCCTCCCTTATTAACCCAACAACTCGTCAACAGTCTTACCGCGCAATTTCGCGACATCTTCCGCTGTTTTCAGACGGCCCAGGCCCTCCAGCGTAGCGTTGACCATGTTGATAGGATTGTTGGAACCAAGAGACTTACTCAAAACGTCACCTACACCAGCCAGTTCAAGAACGGCACGGATAGGTCCACCTGCGATTACACCAGTACCGGCAGAAGCAGGTTTGATGAGAACTTTACCAGCACCAAATTGGCACAGTACTTCGTGCGGAACAGTCGTTCCTCTCATTGGTACACGGATCAGTTTTTTCTTAGCGTCGTCAATCGCTTTGCGAATAGCGTCTGGAACCTCTTGAGCTTTACCCATACCAGCACCTACATGGCCGTTACGGTCACCCACAACAACCAGGGCGCTAAAGCTCATACGACGTCCACCCTTAACCGTTTTAGCTACACGGTTAACAGCGACTACTTTTTCTTCGAGCTCTAATTTGCTAGGGTCGATACGCATTCCTTACCCTCCTTGTTGTTAGAATTGCAGACCAGCTTCGCGAGCTGCTTCTGCCAGTGCTTTAATACGTCCATGATAGATGTAACCGCCGCGGTCAAAAATCACTTCAGTTGCACCTTTTTCTTGTGCACGCTTAGCGATCAGTGTACCAACAGCTGTAGCAGCTTCCACGTTAGCGCCATTTTTCAGGCCCAGCTCTTTATCCAGAGAGGATGCAGATACCAGAGTTACTCCAGTTGCATCGTCGATCAGTTGAGCGTAGATGTGCTTAGAAGAACGGAACACGTTCAGACGCGGGCGAATGGTAGAACCAATCACGCGTTTGCGGATGCGCAGGTGACGTTTTTTCCGAGCTTTGTTTTTATCAGCTTTCGTAAACATTAAGCGGCCTCCTTTCTCATGAAGCTAGAAGCTTATTTACCTTTTTTACCTTCTTTACGACGAACCACTTCATCACTGTACTTGATACCTTTACCTTTGTATGGCTCAGGTTTGCGCAGTGCACGGATTTCAGCGGCAACTTGACCTACGCGCTCTTTGTTGATCCCTTTAACCACCAGAGTGGTTTGGTTTGGCACGTCGATTTCAATACCAGCTTCAGGAGTTACCTCAACTGGATGGGAGAAACCGAGAGACAGTGTTACACCGGATCCGGATTTAGCTGCACGGTAACCTACACCGACCAGTTCCAGAGTGCGAGTGAAGCCTTCCGATACGCCTTTTACCATGTTGGCAACAAGCGCACGAGTCGTACCGTGAAGGGAACGATGCAATTTGTTGTCGCTAGGACGCTCAACAACTACTTCGTTCTCAGCGATGTTGATTTTGATATCTTCATGAAAGTTACGAACGAGTTGACCCTTAGGGCCCTTTACCGTCAGCTCAGTTCCGTTCAGAGTGAGGGTAACGCCTGCAGGTACCACGATCGGTTTTCTACCGACACGAGACATGTGGTGCACCTCCTGTGCTATTTATCAATTCTGTTGGATTACCAAATGTATGCGAGTACTTCTCCACCAACTGCTGCTTGACGAGCTTGCTTGTCCGTCATCACACCAGCGGATGTGGAGATGATTGCGCAACCGAGGCCACCCAAAACCTTTGGTACTTCATTGTTCTTTGCATAAACACGAAGACCTGGTTTGGAGATACGTTTCAGACCTGTGATTACGCGCTCGTTTTCAGCACCGTACTTCAGGAAAACGCGGATGATTCCTTGTTTGTTGTCCTCAACAAACTCCGCATCGCGGATGAATCCTTCTTCTTTCAGAATGCGCGCGATTTCCTTCTTGATGGTGGACGCCGGGATTTCCACTTTCTCGTGGCGAACCATGTTGGCGTTACGAATGCGTGTCAACATATCTGCGATTGGATCAGTCATAACCATGAGAGAAAACCTCCTTCCCGTTTCAAATTACCAGCTTGCTTTTTTCACGCCTGGAATTTGACCTTTATAAGCAAGTTCACGGAAGCAAATACGGCAGAGTTTGAATTTGCGCAATACGGAGTGAGGACGTCCGCAACGCTCGCAACGAGTGTACGCGCGTACTGCAAACTTCGGCTCCCGCTGTTGCTTGATGATCATTGATTTCTTTGCCACATTCTTCCCTCCTTACGAGTGGGTTTATTTACGGAATGGCATACCCATTTGAGTCAGCAGTTCACGTGCTTCCTCATCCGTTTTCGCGGAAGTGACAATTACGATGTCCATACCGCGTACCTTGTCAATTTTATCGTACTCGATCTCAGGGAAGATCAGTTGTTCCTTCAGACCAAGTGTGTAGTTACCACGGCCGTCAAATGCCTTGGAAGAGATTCCACGGAAGTCACGTACACGTGGAAGAGATACGTTCATCAGCTTGTCGAGGAAGTGGTACATACGCTCGCCGCGCAGAGTAACCTTCGCACCGATCGGCATACCTTCACGCAGTTTGAAACCAGCGATGGATTTCTTAGCGCGTGTTACTACAGGTTTTTGACCAGCAATGATCTGCAGGTCTTCTACCGCAGTATCCAAGGATTTAGCGTTAGCAACCGCTTCGCCTACACCCATGTTGATGATGATCTTTTCAACTTTCGGCACTTGCATGATGGAAGTATAAGCAAACTTGCTCATCAAGCCAGGCACGATTTCATTGGTATACTTTTCTTTCAGTCTTGTTGCCATCTAAGGACATCCTCCTTTCCAACCTGACTACTTGTCGAGTACTTCGCCAGACTTTTTCGCGTACCGAACTTTCTTGCCGTTCTCCAATACTTTGTAACCGATGCGAGTAGCTTTTCCGGACTTCGGATCGATCAAAGATACATTGGAAACGTGAATCGCTGCTTCTTGAGTCACAATGCCACCTTGCGGGTTAGCTTGAGACGGACGGCTGTGTTTCTTAACGAGGTTGATACCTTCAACCAGAACGCGTTCTTTCTTCGGATAAGCAGCGAGAACGCGACCTTTTTTGCCTTTATCTTTACCCGCATTTACGATAACAGTGTCGCCTTTTTTAACGTGCATCGCTTGGTGCACCTCCTATCGAACAAACTGCCTGAGTTTTGCCGTTCAATTAGATAACCTCTGGAGCCAGAGAGATGATCTTCATGAAATCCTTGTCGCGGAGCTCACGAGCTACAGGTCCAAAGATACGAGTTCCACGTGGGGATCTGTCGTCTTTGATAACTACTGCTGCATTTTCATCGAAACGGATGTAAGAACCATCCTGACGACGAACGCCGCTTACTGTGCGTACTACAACCGCTTTAACTACTTGACCTTTCTTGACAACGCCGCCGGGTGTAGCGGATTTAACGGAGCACACGATAACATCGCCGATGTTCGCCGTTTTGCGACCGGAACCACCCAGAACCTTGATGCACATGAGTTCCTTTGCACCGGAGTTGTCAGCAACAGCCAATCTCGTCTGAGTTTGGATCATTTACTGTTCCTCCTTTCGGATTTGATATCCGAAAATCTGACTTATACGATTACTGCCTCTTCGACGATACGTACCAAACGGAAACGTTTGTCTTTGGACAATGGACGTGTTTCCATGATTTCTACGATGTCGCCCACTTTTGCCGTGTTGTTCTCGTCGTGAGCCTTGAACTTTTTGGAGTACTTCACGCGTTTGCCGTACAGCGGGTGAGTCTTGTAAGTTTCAACCAGAACAACGATGGTCTTATCCATCTTGTCGGAAACAACGCGACCAGTAACTGTTCGACGCATATTGCGTTCTGCGGTCATCGTTCAAACCTCCTTCCTTTAATTAGCCGATTCCCAATTCTCTCTGGCGCAGGATGGTTTTCGCACGTGCGATATCCTTACGCACTTGTTTAATGCGAGATGTGGTTTCGAGTTGACCCGTAGCCAGCTGGAAACGAAGGTTGAACAACTCTTCTTTCAAAGAAGCGACGTTTTGTTCGATCTCGGCAGTGGTCAAGTTACGGTACTCATTAGCCTTCATGTGCGTCACCACCCACTTCTTCACGCTTCACGAACTTGCACTTGATAGGCAGTTTGTGCATAGCCAGACGCATAGCTTCGCGAGCGACTTCTTCAGGAACGCCAGCAAGTTCAAACATGATCTTGCCTGGCTTCACTACCGCTACCCATTTCTCAGGAGAACCTTTACCGGAACCCATCCGTACTTCGAGCGGTTTTTGCGTAATTGGTTTATCAGGGAAGATTTTAATCCAAACCTTACCACCACGTTTGATGTAACGAGTCATCGCAATACGAGCTGCCTCGATTTGACGGTTTGTTACCCAAGATGGTTCCAATGCTTGCAATCCGTATTCACCGAACGCAACAGTAGTACCGCCTTTAGCGTTACCAGCCATTTTTCCGCGGTGTTGTTTACGGTGTTTCACGCGTTTTGGCGTCAACATGATTACTTGCCTCCTTCCTCAGTAGCGACGTTCTTTCTCGCCGGAAGGACTTCTCCACGATAGATCCACACTTTTACACCGATACGACCATAAGTGGTATGTGCTTCAGCAGTACCGTAGTCGATGTCAGCACGCAGAGTGTGAAGAGGAACTGTACCTTCGCTGTAACCTTCAGAACGTGCGATATCAGCACCGCCCAGGCGACCGCTAACCAAGGTTTTGATACCTTTTGCACCAGCGCGCAGCGTACGAGTGATCGATTGCTTTTGCGCACGGCGGAAGGAAATGCGGTTTTCCAGTTGGCGTGCAATGTTTTCAGCTACCAGAGTAGCATCCAGATCCGGACGTTTTACTTCGTTGATGTTGATGTGTACACGCTTGCCAGTCAGATCAGTCAAGGATTTACGCAGAATTTCTACCTCTGCTCCACCTTTACCAATTACCATACCAGGCTTAGCGGTGTGAATCGTAACGTTCACGCGATTAGCTGCGCGCTCGATTTCGATTGTGGATACTGCAGCATCTTTCAGACGCCCTTTTACAAACTTGCGGATTTTCAAGTCTTCATGCAACAGTGTCGCAAAGTCCTTGTCAGCGTACCACTTGGACTCCCAGTCACGGATGACACCGATACGAAGACCGACCGGGCTTACCTTTTGACCCACACGTAATCCCTCCTTATTTCTCGTTTAGTACCACGGTGATGTGGCTCGTGCGTTTATGGATGCGGCTAGCGCGGCCCATAGCGCGCGGACGGAAACGCTTCAACGTAGGACCTTGGTCTACGAAGATTTTGCCCACTACGAGGTTGTTTGGATCCAGCTCATAGTTGTGCTCAGCGTTTGCAATAGCCGACTTCAGGAGCTTTTCAACAACTGGAGATGCTGCTTTAGGCGTGTGTTTCAGGATCGCCAAAGCTTCACCTACTTGCTTGCCTCTGATCAAGTCAACCACCAGGCGGACTTTACGAGACGCGATGCGAATATTGCGAGCAACTGCTTTTGCTTCCATCTTTGTACCTCCTCTCTGTCAAGAGAAAATTAGCGCTTCTTGGATTTCTTGTCGTTGTCGACGTGACCCTTGAAGGTACGAGTTGGTGCGAATTCACCCAATTTATGACCAACCATGTCTTCCGAAACATACACTGGTACATGTTTACGACCATCGTACACAGCAAAAGTATGTCCTACGAACTGAGGGAAGATGGTGGAACGACGGGACCAAGTTTTGATCACGCGCTTCTCGTTCTTTTCATTTTGCTCGTCAACTTTTTTCATCAAGTGGTCATCCACGAAAGGACCCTTTTTTAAGCTACGTCCCATTAGTGAACCTCCCTTCGCCAAAGGCGTTCGGTTATAGTATCAGCCTAGCTTACTTCTTGCGACGGCGGATAATGTATTGATCGGATTTGTTCTTCTTCTTGCGAGTCTTGAGACCCAGAGTTGGTTTACCCCAAGGAGTAACAGGTGCTTTACGTCCGATTGGAGCGCGGCCTTCACCACCACCGTGTGGGTGATCGTTAGGGTTCATTACGCTACCACGTACAGTTGGACGAATACCCAACCAACGGGAACGACCTGCTTTACCGATGTTAACCAGTTCATGATCCAGGTTACCTACTTGACCGATGGTAGCGCGGCATACGTTATGAATGCGGCGAGTTTCACCGGAAGAAAGGCGTACGATTACGAACTCACCATCACGACCGAGCAATTGAGCGGATGTACCAGCTGCACGAACCAGTTGGCCACCTTTACCAGGTTTCAGCTCAATGTTGTGGATCGTAGTACCAACTGGAATTTTTTCCAGTGGCAATGCGTTACCGATTTTGATGTCGGCATCTGCACCAGATACGATCTCATCGCCCACTTTCAGGTTGTGAGGAGCGAGGATGTAACGTTTTTCACCGTCAGCATAGTTGATCAGTGCGATGTTAGCGGAACGGTTTGGATCGTACTCGATAGTAGCTACGCGACCTACGATGCCATCTTTGTTACGCTTGAAGTCGATAATACGGTATTTACGTTTGTGACCGCCACCTTGATGACGAACGGTAATTCTTCCTTGGTTATTACGGCCAGCTTTTTTGGAAAGAGGCGCGAGCAAGGATTTTTCGGGAGTTGAAGTAGTAATCTCCTCGAAAGTAGAAACCGTCATTTGGCGACGACCAGGAGAAGTCGGTTTAAACTTCTTGAGACCCATGTTAATACCCTCCTTTTCGGTAGTCGTCGAGGTTATACTCCCTCGTAGAAGGCCAATTCTTTGCTGTCATCAGTCAGCTTTACGATCGCTTTCTTCCACTCAGAGGTGTAACCGGAGTATTTTCCGTAGCGTTTTGGTTTCGCAGGAACACGAACGGTGTTAACTGCTTCTACTTTTACGCCAAATACTTTTTCAACAGCTTGCTTGATCTCTGTCTTGTTGGCTTTGAGTGGTACTTCGAAAACGTACTTTTTCTCAGCCATCATGTCAGTGGTGCGCTCGGTAATGACAGGGCGTTTAAGAACATCATGAAGGCTCTTCATTATGCGAGCACCTCCTCTACTTTCGCAACCGCTTCTTTCGTCACGATTACTTTGTCATGCGCTACCAGATCCAGAACGTTAATGCCTGCAGCATCTACGATTTTTGCACCTGGGATGTTGCGGGAAGAGAGAGCAACGTTTTGATCATACTCGGAGGTAACGATCAGAACTTTGCGATCTACTTTCAGGCTGCTGAGTACAGCAGTCATTTCTTTGGTCTTAGGAGCTGCGAAATTCAGAGCTTCCAATACCAACAGTTCATTGTTTTGAACTTTTGTGGACAGAGCGGATTTCAGAGCCAAACGACGAACTTTACGGTTCAGTTTGTAACCGTATTTGCGCGGAGTTGGACCGAATACAACACCGCCACCTTTCCATTGCGGAGAGCGAATGGAACCTTGGCGTGCGCGACCTGTACCTTTTTGGCGCCATGGCTTGCGGCCACCACCACGTACTTCAGAGCGGTTCTTTACATCATGAGTTCCTTGACGTTGGGATGCTTGCTGCATCACGATCGCATCGAACAGAACTGCGCTGTTAGGCTCGATACCAAACACGCTGTCTGCCAATTCGATTTCGCCAACTTGAGAACCGGATTGGTTATAAAGAGCTACTTTCGGCATGTCAGTTCCTCCTTTCCTAACTAGTTCTTCTTGACTGCCGTGGATACCAATACGCAGCTGTTTTTCGGACCAGGCACGGAGCCTTTAACGAGAATCAGGTTACGTTCAGCATCTACTTTTACTACTTCCAGGTTTTGAATGGTTACGTTGTCGCCACCCATTTGACCTGGCAGTGTTTGACCTTTAAACACGCGGTTTGGAGCTACAGCACCCATAGAACCTGGGCCGCGATGGTAGCGCGAACCGTGAGCCATAGGACCGCGGGATTGATTGTGACGTTTGATCGCACCTTGAAAACCTTTACCCTTGGATACGCCAGCTACGTCAACGATTTCTCCCTCAGCAAAAATGTCAGCTTTCAA
Source organism: Brevibacillus centrosporus (assembly GCF_003710815.1). GTDB lineage: Bacteria > Bacillota > Bacilli > Brevibacillales > Brevibacillaceae > Brevibacillus > Brevibacillus centrosporus. The sequence goes on along the minus strand of NZ_RHHP01000035.1, from coordinate 39,352 downwards.
CTCTTGACCAACCTCAAAGTCTGCGAGGTTAACTCCGCGAATTTCGCGAACGAAGCGCTTAGGAGCAGTGTTAGCTTTCGCTGCATGTCCTTTTTCCGGCTTGTTAGCGCGCTGCTCTTTTTTGTCTTCAAAGCCGATTTGAATTGCTTCATAACCGTCATTCTCCAGGTCTTTCTTTTGGAGAACTACGTTAGAACCAGCCTCGATGACCGTTACAGCAATCGCTGTTCCGTTTGGACCAAAAACTTGAGTCATGCCAAGTTTTTTCCCTAAGATTCCTTTGGTCATTAGTGCCACCTCCTGTGCTTATTTCAACAAAACGTTTTAATGTTGTATCAAGTCCCCACCGATGCGCAGGGGTGCCATTTCAGGGGTTTGATGCTTGGTATAACACGCTTAGCAAGACAACGCCTGCGCGTGTATCGCGTTTTGGGACCTTACAGCTTGATCTCGATATCCACGCCAGATGGCAGATCCAGACGCATCAAAGCATCTACTGTTTGTGGTGTAGGATTCAGAATGTCGATCAAACGCTTGTGAGTACGCATCTCGAATTGCTCGCGAGAATCTTTGTACTTATGAACCGCACGCAGGATAGTGTAAACAGCTTTCTCCGTAGGGAGTGGAATTGGACCGGATACATTTGCACCGGAACGCTTCGCAGTGTCTACGATTTTCTCTGCAGACTGATCCAGGATTTTGTGATCATACGCCTTCAAACGAATACGAATCTTTTGCTTTGCCATTTTAGTCCCTCCTTTTTCGCCCATTTTCTAAACAGACATTTCTCCGTGGAAATATCCTGCACCCCGGTCATGGCAAAGGGGCCGGGTGTGTCAGCAACCTCCCACATCATCGCAAGTCCATGACCAACATTCACTATTGTACTAAAAAGCATTGGGCAACGCAAGTTTTTTCTTAGGCTTCCGTACTTTTTTTGTACAAGCGAGCTAACCGCAATTGGCTCACTTTGACCATATTACAGATCTCGTCCAAAAAACGCAAGCGGGATTGGTTGCCAACTTTGCCCCTCTGCTATCTATAATAGAAGAAACACGTTATACTAGGGGTGGATTTTTCAATGCAAAGGAGGTTACCTGCTCGATGTCTACGGACAACCTTACCCCATATGAGCGCATTGGCGGAGCTGAGACTTTGGCTCGTCTTGTCGATATTTTTTATAACCATGTGAAACGTCACCCGGATCTAGCTCCTCTTTTTCCTGAGGATCTGACTCCCGTCAAAGAACGGCAGTATCAGTTTCTCACGCAGTTCTTAGGCGGGCCTACCCTTTACTCTGACATCCACGGCCATCCCATGCTGCGCGCTCGGCATATGCGTTTTCCTATCGGTGCTGATCAAGCAGCAGCTTGGCTGCAATGCATGGAGAAGGCTATGGATCAGACAGGGATAGAAAGCGGCATTCGCCAACAGATTTTTGACAGACTTCGACTCACGGCCCACCATATGATTAACCAATGGGAGCAAAACGAAGAAGCGTAGGGGGTATCCCTACGCTTTTTTCGTTATATCGGATGGCACTACACTCGGGGCGGAATTCGGCTTTAGCTGACTCCGAGATCCTAGATAGACGCCACCTACAATCATTAGTAATGCAAGCAAATGGACCAGTAGCAGCCGCTCACCTAAAAACAAAGCGGCGAACAACAAGCTAGCCAACGGCATTCCGTTCAAAAATACTGCCGTTCTGCTTGCACCTAGTTGACGAATCCCATAGTTCCAACCCACCGAACCAACAGCGGTGGAAAGCACAGCAGATGTCAGAATCACGAGCCATTGGAATGGCGTTACATCCAAACCTATATAATAAGAAGCTGGTTGCACCATTAAAGCGGCTATCCATAAAAACAGAACCCCGAACCACTGTGACAGTACCGTAATTAATAAGACCGGTACTCCTCGTAAGGAGAGCTTTCGAATAAACAATCCACCTGCCACATACATCAGCATGGAGAAAAACATAATGGCGTCTCCCCATCCATTCACATGAATGCCGCCATGCTGAGAAATGACTACGATTAATACTCCCGCAAAACCAATCGCAATTCCCCATGCTTTACGCCAGGACATTCCTTCCCCCAACAACACCATCGCCAGTAAAGCCGTTGCCAGAGGATTCAGTCCTAAAATCAACGATGCATTCCCCGCAGATGTATATTGTACTCCAGTTGCCAATGTAATTTGATGAAGAGCAATCGAGGTTGCTCCTACCCCTGCAGCTAAGAGCCAATTGGTCCACCCAATTCTCAGGTTGTTTCGGTATCGAAGAAGAATCGGTGCTAAAAAGACCCCTGCAATGGTCATTCGGATTGCCGCTACATACATCGGCGGAAACATGGTCAGATACTTCACCATCACGACATTCAAGCCCCAGAGAGTCACTACCCCAGCCAGCATTACAAACAATAATCGCTCTTTGTTTTTCATCTCTCTTCCCCCATCCAAATCCTGATCGTATTGTAGCACATTCCCACAATCCCTCTGGCTGAATCATTTTGATGGGAGTCATGAAAAAATCCGATAAATGGAAGTAAACAAAAGTAAAAAACCCGACAACACGAGGTTGTCGGGTTCTTCTTTAGATCAATTAAGCTTCGATGGAAGCTACAACGCCAGCGCCTACTGTACGGCCACCTTCGCGGATAGCGAAGCGAGTACCTTGTTCCATCGCTACTGGAGCGATCAGTTCAACAGTGAACTCAGTGTTGTCGCCAGGCATGATCATTTCAACGCCTTCTGGCAGTTGGATGATACCTGTTACGTCAGTTGTACGGAAGTAGAATTGTGGACGGTAGTTAGCAAAGAAAGGAGTGTGACGTCCGCCTTCTTCTTTGGACAGAACGTAAACTTCTGCTTTGAACTTGGTGTAAGGCTTAACGGAACCTGGTTTCGCCAAGCATTGTCCACGCTCGATATCTTTACGGTCAACACCGCGCAGCAAAGCACCGATGTTGTCACCAGCTTGAGCGGAATCCAGCAATTTGCGGAACATCTCAACGCCAGTTACAGTTGTGTTTTTAGTTTCTTCAGCCAAGCCGATGATTTCAACTTGGTCACCAACTTTAACTACACCGCGCTCTACGCGACCAGTTGCAACTGTACCACGACCAGTGATCGTGAACACGTCCTCTACAGGCATCAAGAAAGGCTTGTCAGTTGCACGCTCAGGAGTTGGGATGTAGCTGTCAACAGCGTCCATCAACTCAGCGATTTTCTTAGCCCAGTCACCAGTTGGGTTATCCAAAGCTTCTTTAGCAGAACCTTTGATTACTGGAGTGTCGTCACCTGGGAAGTCGTATTGGGACAGCAGGTCACGGATTTCCATTTCAACCAGTTCCAACAACTCTTCATCGTCTACCATGTCGCATTTGTTCATGAATACTACGATGTATGGTACACCTACTTGTTTGGACAACAGGATGTGTTCGCGAGTTTGTGGCATTGGGCCATCAGCTGCGGATACAACCAGGATTGCGCCGTCCATTTGAGCAGCACCAGTAATCATGTTTTTCACATAGTCCGCGTGACCAGGGCAGTCAACGTGTGCATAGTGACGGTTGTCAGTTTCATACTCAACGTGTGCAGTGTTGATTGTGATACCGCGCTCTTTTTCTTCTGGAGCAGCGTCAATTGCAGCGTAGTTCATAGCTTGTGCTTTACCTTGTTGTGCCAATACAGTTGTAATAGCAGCAGTCAGGGTAGTTTTACCATGGTCAACGTGACCAATAGTACCAATGTTAACGTGTGGTTTATTCCGTTCAAATTTCGCTTTTGCCATGAGAGAAAAGCCTCCTTATATATAAGGGTATATGTGTTGAAGAAAGGTTTACCCTATCCGGGGTTGTCCCTTCAATATTGTAAACCTTTCCTGTTTCAAGATAAAGTCGAACCAGAAATTATTCGCCTTTGGATTTCTTAACGATTTCTTCAGCGATGAATTTCGGTACTTCTTCGTAGTGGTCGAGCACCATGGAGTAAACGCCACGGCCTTGGGTACGGGAACGAAGAATTGTGGAGTAACCAAACATCTCGGACAGTGGTACCATTGCACGGATAACTTGTGCATTTGCACGAGCTTCCATACCTTCGATACGACCGCGGCGGGAGTTCAGGTCGCCCATTACGTCGCCCATGTACTCTTCTGGCATTGTAACTTCTACTTTCATGATTGGCTCGAGCAATACTGCGCCACATTTTTTCGCAGCTTCTTTCAGAGCGAGAGAACCTGCTACTTTAAATGCCATCTCGGAGGAGTCGACATCATGGTAGCTACCGTCTACGATAGTTGCTTTGATATCAACCAGCGGGAAGCCGGCGATAACACCATTTTTCATCGATTCTTCGATACCTGCCTGAACAGCAGGGATGTATTCACGCGGTACTACACCACCGACGATTTTGTTTTCGAATTGGAAGCCTTGACCAGGTTCGAGAGGAGCGAACTCCACCCAAACGTGACCGTATTGACCACGACCACCGGACTGACGAACGAATTTACCTTCCACTTTTGCTTCTTTGCGGAATGTCTCGCGGTAAGCAACTTGTGGTGCACCTACGTTCGACTCGACTTTAAATTCGCGTTTCAGACGGTCAACGATGATCTCCAGGTGAAGCTCACCCATACCGGAGATGATTGTTTGACCAGTCTCTTCGTCTGTGCGCGTACGGAACGTTGGATCCTCTTCAGCCAGCTTGGACAGGCCGATACCCATCTTGTCTTGGTCTGCTTTGGATTTTGGTTCGATCGCAACAGAGATAACTGGCTCTGGGAATTCCATGGACTCCAGAATTACAGGAGACTTTTCATCGCACAGAGTGTCACCAGTTGTAGTATCTTTCAAACCTACAGCTGCAGCAATGTCACCGGAGTAAACCGTTTGGATCTCTTCGCGGTGGTTTGCGTGCATTTGCAGGATACGACCTACACGTTCACGTTTACCTTTAGTAGAGTTCAGAACGTAAGAACCGGAGTTCAGTACGCCAGAGTAAACGCGGAAGAAAGTCAGACGGCCTACGTACGGGTCAGTCATGATCTTGAAAGCAAGAGCAGAGAACGGACCGTTGTCGTCAGCAGGACGTTCAACTTCGTCTTCAGTGTCAGGCAGAGTACCTTTGATTGCTGGGATATCTACCGGAGATGGCAGATAAGCAACTACGTTGTCGAGCATAGGCTGAACACCTTTGTTACGATAAGAAGAACCGCACATTACAGGAGTCAGTTTGCACTCGATTGTACCTTTACGCAGAGCAGCACGAATTTCGTCGTTGGTCAGCTCTTCGCCTTCCAAGTACTTCATCATGAGCTCTTCGTCTTGTTCTGCTGCTGCTTCAACCAATGCGAGACGAAGCTCATCACATCTTTCTTTCAGATCAGCAGGGATTTCAGTGGAATCAGAAGTTTTACCCAGGTCATCCGTGTACACGATTGCCTTCATTTCGATCAGGTCAACCATGCCTTTGAAATGGTCTTCTGCACCGATTGGATATTGAATAGCTACTGGATTTGCACCCAGGCGAGTTTTGATCTGGCCCAGGGTCATTTCGAAGTTAGCACCCAGAATATCCATTTTGTTGATGTAGCACATACGCGGTACGCCATAGCGGTCAGCTTGGCGCCATACAGTTTCGGTTTGCGGCTCAACGCCACCTTTTGCGTCAAAAACGGTAACAGCGCCGTCAAGAACGCGCAGGGAGCGCTCAACTTCTACAGTGAAGTCTACGTGGCCTGGTGTGTCGATAATGTTGATTCGATGACCATTCCATTGAGCAGTAGTAGCAGCCGAAGTGATGGTGATACCGCGCTCTTGCTCTTGTTCCATCCAGTCCATGGTAGCTGCACCTTCGTGCACCTCACCAATCTTATGAACGCGACCAGTGTAGAACAGAATACGCTCAGTCGTTGTCGTCTTACCAGCATCGATGTGAGCCATGATACCGATATTACGCGTATTCGGCAAAGAGAACTCGCGAGCCATTCAGGTATGCTCCTTCCATACTCGTGTTTTTGAATAAACGGGCATCCAAGACGGACACCCGATTCAATTTCCTACCAGCGATAGTGAGCAAACGCTTTGTTCGCTTCAGCCATCTTGTGCGTGTCTTCACGCTTTTTCACTGCTGCACCGGTGTTGTTAGCAGCATCCATGATCTCGTTAGCCAGGCGTTGTTCCATGGTTTTCTCACCGCGGTTACGGGAGTAGTTAACCATCCAACGCAGACCAAGAGTGGTGCGGCGCTCCGGTTTTACTTCGATTGGTACTTGGTAGTTAGCACCACCTACACGGCGAGCTTTTACTTCCAGTACTGGCATTACGTTTTTCAGTGCTTCTTCGAAAACTTCCATCGGGTTGCGACCTGTGCGCTCCTGGATGATGTCAAATGCGTTGTAGAGAATGTTCTGAGCTACACCGCGCTTACCATCCAACATCAGACGGTTAATCAAACGAGTAACCAACTTGCTGTTGTGAATAGGGTCAGGCAGCACGTCACGACGGGTTACAGGACCTTTACGAGGCATCGTATTCCCTCCTTCTTTTCGTTATCAATTCACGCCAACTCACGGGCGTTTTCTTATTTCTTTTTCGCTGCTGCAGCTGCTTGACCTGGTTTCGGACGTTTAGTACCGTACTTGGAACGACCTTGTTTACGGTTGTTCACACCAGCAGTGTCAAGAGCACCACGAACGATATGGTAGCGTACCCCTGGCAAGTCTTTTACACGACCGCCGCGCACAAGCACGACGCTATGCTCTTGCAGGTTGTGGCCAATACCACCGATGTAAGCTGTTACCTCGATACCGTTAGTCAAACGCACACGAGCATATTTACGCAACGCGGAGTTTGGTTTTTTCGGAGTCATGGTACCTACACGGGTGCAAACACCACGTTTTTGAGGAGAGCTTTGGTTGGTTTGGGATTTCTTGAAGCTGTTGTACCCTTTTTGAAGAGCTGGGGACTTCGACTTCACAACCTTATCCTCGCGACCTTTACGTACCAATTGGTTAATTGTAGGCATGATGTTACCTCCCTTCTTAATACCCAATCTCAAGACCACAGATCCAGGTGAGTCATTTTGGGTCAAATAGAAAGTCCTTGTCCAAACCTACGCAACGTGTAAACACGGACAAAAACATCGTTAACCACTCTTTTTAATCGCAGCCGTAGCTGCTCCCACTTCGATTCCGCACGCTTTGCCTAATCGACGCATGGAATCTACATGAATGACTGGAACACCCTTCTCTTTGCAAAGGAGCTCGACTTTTTGGGTCAAACGCTTATCAGCATCAATTGCGATGTAAACCGCTTCTACCTGTTGGTGTTCTACAGCTTTAATCGTTTGCTTGATACCGATCGTTAACTCCTTGGCCCGCTCTACTTTTTCATAAGACATGATTTTCATATCCTCCAAAGTACAGATGTCAGGCACACTTGAATATAATATCAGGTGGGCTTTTGGATGTCAACTACCCGACTACTTTTATTTGCGAGAGCAAGATTTGGAAAGCGCCCACGTAGCAGCATGGGCGCTTTGCCATGATTACTCTACAGAAACTGCTTCTTGCTGCGCGTTCAACGCCTCAAGCTCTGCTTCGTAATCTACTTGACTTGCTACTTTGATATTGCGATAGCGAGACATACCTGTACCAGCTGGTACCAGTTTCCCAATAATTACGTTCTCTTTCAGACCTAGCAAGCGGTCGACTTTTCCTTTGATCGCTGCATCGGTAAGAACACGAGTCGTTTCTTGGAAAGAAGCTGCCGACAGGAAGGAGTCGGTTTCGAGAGACGCTTTGGTAATCCCCAACAGAACCGGACGACCTACTGCTGGATTTCTTCCTTCGATCAATACTTTTGCGTTCGCTTGCTCGAACTCTGGTACTTCTACGTAAGAGCCTGGCAAGAGATCCGTATCGCCGCTGTCGATGACACGCAGTTTGCGGAGCATCTGACGAATCATAACCTCAACGTGCTTGTCGTTAATTTCTACCCCCTGCATACGGTATACCTTTTGTACCTCTTGCAGGATGTAGTTGGAGACGCCGCGCATGCCGCGAACTTTCAGCATTTCTTTCGGGTCAACAGAACCCTCGGTGAGCTCATCCCCTGCGTTCATTTTCGCACCAACACTTACCTTGATACGGGAACCATACGGAGCAGCGTACACTTTGTTTTCAGCTTCACCACGAACCTCGATTTCGCGACGATCCTTGCCTTCTCGAATATCAACTACTTCCCCGTCGATCTCGGAGATGACAGCCTGACCTTTTGGATTGCGCGCTTCGAAAAGCTCTTGAATACGCGGCAAACCTTGGGTGATGTCGTCTCCCGCAACCCCACCGGTATGGAAGGTACGCATGGTCAGCTGGGTACCCGGCTCACCAATGGACTGAGCCGCGATAATACCAACCGCTTCCCCAACTTCCACTTCGGCTCCTGTTGCCAGGTTGCGTCCGTAGCAAAGTTTGCAGACACCATGGCTGGTGCGGCAAGCCAGTACGTTACGGATGTAGACTTCGGTAATACCGACTTTCTCGATATACTCAGCCACTTCTTCGGAAATTTCCTCGTTGCGGCCCACGATAACTTCTTTCGTCTCAGGGTGGCGCAGAGTCTCGAAGCAAGTACGTCCAACCAGTCGGTCAGACAGCTTCTCGATTTCTTCTTTACCATCCTTGATCGCTGTAACGCGAATCCCTTTATCCGTTCCGCAATCTTTTTCGCGGACGATCACGTCTTGGGCAACGTCTACGAGACGGCGAGTCAGATAACCCGAGTCCGCAGTACGCAGTGCCGTATCGGCGAGACCTTTCCGCGCACCGTGCGTGGAGATAAAGTACTCCAATACGGTCAGACCTTCACGGAAGTTCGATTTAATCGGCAACTCGATGATTCGACCGGATGGGTTTGCCATCAGACCGCGCATACCAGCCAGCTGAGTGATCTGGGATACGTTACCACGGGCACCGGAGTTCGCCATCATGAAGATCGCGTTGAACTTATCCATCGATTTCATCAACACTTCAGTTACCTCGTCCTTGGCTTTGGACCAGATGGAGATAACGCGGTCATAGCGCTCGTCTTCGGTGATCAAACCGCGACGGAACTGCGTCATGACAGTTGCAACCTTTGCATCGGCTTCATCGAGGATGTCTTTCTTCTTACCTGGTACGGCAATGTCCGCGACCGCAATCGTGATACCGGCTTTCGTGGAGTACGTAAAGCCCAGCTCTTTGATTTTGTCGAGGATCATCGAGGATTTCATCGTACCGAAGCGACGGAAGCACTCGGAAATGATGGTACCCAAGAATCCTTTTTTCACAGCACCCGGATCTGGAAGAGCTTTAATAAACTCTTTCACATTCGTACCTTTTTCGAAAATAAAGTACTCGTCCGGTACCATGTTTTGCAGGTTGGACTTCGTAGGTGAATTAATGAACGGCAGCTCTGGAGGGAAGATTTCGTTGAAGATCACTTTCCCTACAGTTGTAACAAGAAGCGCGTTCTGCTGACGCTCAGTAAAGCTCGTTTTCTTCAGGCTTTTCGCAGGGATTGCAATACGTGTCTGCAGGCTTACGAAGCCTTGTTGATACGCAGCAATTGCATCATGTGGGTCACGATAGATCGTACCTTCACCGCGATCTCCTTCCCTCTCCAACGTCAAGTAGTAAGAACCAAGCACCATGTCCTGGGATGGCGTTACTACTGGTTTGCCGTCTTTCGGGTTCAAGATATTTTGCGCTGCCAGCATGAGGATGCGCGCTTCTGCTTGCGCCTCTGCGGACAACGGAACGTGAACAGCCATTTGGTCACCGTCGAAGTCCGCGTTGTATGCCGTACATACGAGTGGATGCAGACGAATCGCGCGACCTTCAACCAATACTGGTTCGAACGCCTGGATACCCAGACGGTGCAAGGTGGGGGCGCGGTTCAACAGAACAGGATGCTCGCGAATGACATCTTCGAGAACGTCCCATACTTCTGGCTGAACGCGTTCTACCTTGCGCTTGGCGCTCTTGATGTTGTGAGCGAGGCCTTTTGCCACCAGCTCTTTCATCACGAACGGTTTGAAGAGCTCGAGTGCCATTTCTTTTGGCAAACCGCACTGATACATCTTCAGGTTTGGTCCTACTACGATAACGGAACGACCAGAGTAGTCAACACGTTTACCGAGCAGGTTTTGACGGAAACGTCCTTGCTTCCCTTTCAGCATGTGGCTGAGGGATTTCAATGGACGGTTACCCGGTCCTGTTACTGGACGACCGCGACGGCCGTTATCGATAAGCGCGTCTACTGCTTCTTGCAGCATCCGTTTTTCGTTTTGAACGATGATGTCAGGAGCACCCAGCTCAAGCAGGCGCTTCAGACGGTTGTTCCGGTTGATCACACGACGGTACAGATCGTTCAGGTCGGAGGTAGCAAAACGGCCACCATCCAATTGAACCATCGGACGAAGCTCTGGCGGGATCACTGGGAGTACATCCAACACCATCCAGTCCGGGTGGTTACCGGAGTTGCGGAAAGCCTCGAGTACTTCCAGACGTTTGATCGCACGGTTGCGGCGTTGTCCTTGTGCCGTTTTCAGATCTTCTTTCAACGTTTCCACATCTTTATCCAAATCGATTTCTGCAAGCAGACGCTTGATCGCTTCTGCACCCATCATCGCTTGGAAGGAGTGGCCGTATTTCTCACGATAGTTGCGGTACTCTTTTTCGGAGAGCAGCTGCTTTTTATCGAGAGGGGTGTCACCTGGATCCGTTACTACATAAGAAGCAAAGTAGATGACTTCTTCCAGGGAACGAGGAGACATGTCGAGAACCAGACCCATACGGCTTGGAATCCCTTTGAAATACCAGATGTGAGAAACTGGGGCAGCCAGTTCGATGTGCCCCATGCGCTCACGACGTACTTTGGCGCGAGTCACTTCCACGCCGCAACGATCGCACACGACCCCTTTATATCGAACGCGCTTGTACTTACCGCAATGACACTCCCAGTCTTTGGTTGGTCCAAAGATGCGTTCGCAGAACAAGCCGTCTTTTTCCGGTTTCAGCGTACGGTAGTTGATCGTCTCCGGCTTTTTGACTTCCCCGAAAGACCACGAACGGATCTTATCGGGGGAAGCCAAGCCGATCTTCATATATTCGAAGTTGTTCACGTCTATCACAGGGCGTTACCTCCCTTTGTACCGGAATCTTACTCGTCGTTCAAGCTTCCGCCTTCGAGTACGAGGTTCAGTTTTTCACCGCTGCCCTCATCCTCGTCTTCCATTTCACGCATTTCGATCTCTTGCTCGTCACCGGACAGGATCTTCACGTCCATACCCAAGCTTTGCAGTTCCTTGATCAATACTTTGAAGGACTCAGGAACGCCTGGCTCTGGAACGTTTTCCCCTTTCACGATCGCTTCGTACGTTTTCACGCGGCCCACGACGTCATCGGACTTGACAGTAAGGATCTCTTGCAAGGTGTAGGCAGCACCGTATGCTTCCAGTGCCCAAACCTCCATCTCCCCGAAACGCTGTCCACCAAATTGAGCTTTACCACCCAATGGCTGCTGCGTAACGAGCGAGTATGGTCCCGTAGAACGGGCGTGGATTTTGTCATCCACCAAGTGAGCCAGTTTCAGCATGTATACGCAACCGACTGTTACACGACGATCGAACGGTTCACCTGTACGACCATCGTACAAAATGGTTTTACCGTCGCGGTCCAAACCGGCTTCTTCCAATGTCTCGAACACTTCCGCCTGACGTGCACCGTCAAATACCGGAGTCGCCACGTGGATGCCAAGAAGCTTGGCTGCCATACCGAGGTGAGTCTCGAGTACCTGACCGATGTTCATCCGAGAAGGTACGCCCAATGGGTTGAGTACGATCTCTACTGGAGAACCGTCTGGCAAGAATGGCATGTCTTCTTCAGGCATGATACGAGCGATAACCCCTTTGTTACCATGGCGTCCGGCCATTTTGTCACCCACGGAAATCTTCCGTTTTTGGGCGATGTAGACACGTACCAGTTGGTTTACGCCAGGAGGCAGCTCGTCGCCGTTCTCGCGGGTAAATACTTTTACGTCTACGATGATACCGGAACCACCATGCGGCACGCGCAGGGAAGTATCGCGGACTTCACGTGCTTTTTCACCAAAGATCGCGTGCAGGAGTCGCTCTTCTGCTGTCAGCTCAGTAACCCCTTTAGGAGTAACCTTACCTACCAGAATGTCGCCGTCCTGAATTTCCGCACCCACGCGGATAATACCGCGTTCGTCCAGGTTTTTCAGTGCGTCTTCCCCTACGTTCGGGATGTCGCGAGTGATTTCTTCCGGACCGAGCTTGGTGTCGCGAGCTTCGGATTCGTATTCTTCGATATGGATAGACGTATAAACGTCGTCTTTTACCAGTTTCTCAGAAAGAAGAATCGCATCTTCGTAGTTGTACCCTTCCCATGTCATAAACGCGACAATCACGTTACGACCGAGAGCCAATTCACCTTTTTCGGTGGATGGACCGTCACCAATGATATCGCCTTTTTCAATCCAGTCGCCGCGACTTACGATCGGGCGTTGGTTGATGCACGTACCTTGGTTGGAACGGATAAATTTATGCATTTTATATTTGTCGACATCGCCAGCAACCTTCTTGCCGTCGATTTCCTTGTAACGACGAACCCAGATCTCACGGGCAGTTACGCGTTCAACTTGACCCGGATGCTTGGCTACGATCGCTACCCCGGAATCCTGTGCTGCTTTATGCTCCATACCCGTACCGACAAACGGTGCTTGTGGAATCAAAAGCGGAACGGCCTGCCGCTGCATGTTGGAACCCATCAGTGCGCGGTTGGCGTCATCGTTTTCCAGGAACGGAATCAAAGCAGTCGCTACAGATACAACCTGCTTCGGCGAAACGTCCATGAAGTCAACCTTGTCGCGTGGAACACTCAGGATCTCACCTTTACGTCGGCAAATAACCATGTCGTTAACGAAGCGTCCATCTTCGTCAAGCGGTTGGTTCGCCTGTGCCACGTTGAACACATCTTCTTCATCGGCAGTCAGGTAGCTGATCTCGGTCAATACAAAGCCAGTCTCAGGGTCTACCTTGCGACGAGGTGTCTCGATAAAGCCGTAGTCGTTAATGCGTGCAAAGGACGACAGGGAGTTGATCAAACCAATGTTTGGACCCTCCGGCGTTTCAATTGGACACATACGGCCGTAGTGGGAATGGTGAACGTCGCGCACTTCAAAGCCAGCGCGCTCACGAGTCAAACCACCAGGTCCGAGTGCAGAGAGACGGCGTTTGTGCGTCAGCTCAGCAAGCGGGTTGGTTTGGTCCATGAACTGAGACAGCTGCGAACTACCGAAGAACTCCTTCAGCGATGCGATCACTGGACGGATGTTGATCAGAGCTTGCGGCGTGATCTGGTTCTGGTCCTGGATGGACATGCGCTCACGTACTACGCGCTCCATACGGGACAGCCCAATACGGAACTGGTTCTGCAAGAGCTCACCCACGGAACGCAGACGACGGTTACCCAAGTGGTCAATATCGTCTGTCGAACCTACGCCGTGCAGCAGGTTCATGAAGTAGTTGATCGCTGCTACGATATCAGAAGGCGTAATGTGTTTGAACGATTTATCTACATTTCCGTTTCCGATTACCTTGATGATCTTGCCATCTTCAATCGGAGAGAAAATATTAATGGATTGCAGATGAATCGCTTCATCTTCCAGAACACCACCATGCGTACGAACATCAATGAAGTTGATGCTCTCTTCCAGACCTGGCAGGATACGATCCAGGATACGACGGTCGATCATTTGGCCTGCTTCGGCAAAAATCTCACCCGTGCTGGTATCTACCAATGTTTCCGCCAGACGCTGATTGTACAGACGGTTTTTCAGATGAAGCTTTTTGTTCATTTTGTAACGACCAACAGAAGCAAGGTCATAACGCTTTGGATCGAAGAAGCGAGAGATCAACAGGCTCTTCGCGTTCTCGACTGTTGGCGGCTCACCTGGACGAAGGCGCTCATAGATTTCGATCAGCGCTTTCTCGGTAGAGTCTGTATTGTCTTTTTCCAGCGTGTTCTTGATGTACTCGTCTTCACCCAGCAAGTTGAGGATCTCGATGTCAGAACCAAAGCCCAGCGCACGCAAAAGGACCGTTACCGGGATTTTTCGCGTACGGTCGATGCGGACATAAATGACGTCTTTCGCATCGGTCTCCAACTCCAGCCATGCACCCCGGTTCGGGATTACAGTTGCTGTAAACGTCTGCTTGCCGTTTTTGTCCACTTTGGTGTTGTAATATACACTGGGGGAACGAACAAGCTGGCTGACAATGACACGCTCAGCCCCGTTAATAATGAAGGTTCCCGTTTCGGTCATGAGCGGGAAATCCCCCATGAAGACTTCTTGCTCCTTCACTTCTCCCGTCTCTTTGTTCAACAAACGTACCTTCACACGCAGAGGCGCCGCATAGGTGACGTCACGTTCTTTCGACTCGTCAACATCGTACTTCGGCTCTCCCAAGCTGTAGTCGATAAACTCCAGCACGAGATTGCCAGTGAAGTCCTGGATTGGCGAAATGTCTTGGAACATCTCACGCAGACCCTCATCAAGGAACCATTGGTAGGACTTTTGCTGAATCTCGATGAGATTTGGAAGGCCCAGCACTTCGTTAATACGTGAATACGTACGACGCTGGCGGTGTCGGCCACTTTGAATCACTTTACCTGCCAACTTATTCACCCCTCAGGTTGTGTTTTCACACATAGAAACTTGGCATTCAATCAGCTTAAATCGCAGACGAATGCCTCAAATAGAAAAATGGGTTAAACCAGAAAGACCATTTTTAACCCAGAGAAACTCTATTTTAAAAGAATTCCCATGTTTTTACTCGAACATTCCTCCCAAAGGAAAAAAGAAGAAAATGCTTGACAGACAGGGAATTACTGAAAAATAGACATTTATCCCATATTGACATTTTATAATGCTACCACAACGAAATATACGCGTCAAGAAAACTTTTCTAAGAACTGAATCTTGACTATTTCACTGCCCGAAAGATGGAGTAGCCTTTTGAACGGTCTACTTCTTCTACTTCCCGATACGTTTCTTGCAGTTTCTTTAATGCTGACGGGGCACCCTGCTTTTTCTGGATGACCACCCACATCTCTCCACCTTCAGCAAGCAGCTCGTATCCTTCGGTAAAGATCCGATGCACAATCTCCTTACCTGCGCGAATCGGGGGATTGGTCAAGATGACATCAAACGTTTCGCCTTGTACCTCGCTGTAAACATCACTTACGCGGATATCGACATTTTTGATGCCGTTGCCTTCTGCATTTCGCCGAGCCAAATGAACAGCACGCTCATTTACATCAATCATGGTCACTTTGCCTTGCGCAGCGAGTTTTGCAGCAGTCAAGCCGATGGGCCCATAACCACACCCCACATCGAGCACGCGCGCATGGGGAGCCACTTTCATATTTTCAATGAGCAGGACACTCCCGAAGTCAATCCGATCTCGGGAAAAAACACCCGCATCCGTATAAAAGCGAAGCTCATACCCTCGTAGTAGAAAAGAAAATTGCTGTTCGTCATGCGCAGCACCTGGTCGACTGGTGTAGTAGTGATCTGACACTTGTGTGATCCACCTTTCTTCATCCATACAAAAGCAAATGGTGCCGGACAGGAATGCAGGATTCCTATCTGTACAGAAAATCCCCCTGCCGCAGGCAAGGGGATTTCCATTGGGAAGCTAACTTACTTTACTTCTACTTGTGCGCCAGCTTCTTCGAGTTTCGCTTTGAGAGCTTCTGCTTCGTCTTTGGAAACGCCCTCTTTGAGTGTTTTTGGAGCGTTGTCTACCAGGTCTTTTGCTTCTTTCAGACCCAGACCAGTCAGTTCGCGAACAACTTTGATTACGTTGATTTTGGAAGCGCCGCCGCTTACCAGGTTTACAGTGAATTCAGTTTGCTCAGCAGCAGCTTCAGCAGCGCCACCAGCAACTACAGCTACAGGAGCTGCAGCAGTAACACCGAATTCGTCTTCAATTGCTTTTACCAGATCGTTCAGTTCGAGAACGGACATGCCTTTGATGGCTTCCAAGATTTGCTCTTTAGACATTTTGAAATCCTCCCATTCAAGGAAAAGTTTTTAGTTGTTACTAGCCGATCAGACGATTATGCGCCTTGACCTTCTTTTTGTTCTGCCACTGCTTTGACTGCCAGTGCAACGTTGCGCATTGGAGCTTGCAGGACGGAGAGAAGCATGGAAAGGAGACCTTCGCGGGATGGTAGGGAAGCCAGTGCTTTGATTTGTTCAGCACCAACAACTTTACCTTCGATTACGCCACCTTTGATTTCCAGCTTGTCGTTTTTCTTCGCGAAGTCAGCAATGATCTTCGCTGGAGCGATGATATCGTCTTTGGAGAACGCCAAAGCGTTCGGGCCAGTCAGATATTGATCCAGTTCAGTCAGGCTTTCCTTCTCAGTAGCCAAGCGAGTCAGGGAGTTTTTCAACACCTGGAACTCAACACCTGCTTCACGCAATTGTTTGCGGAGCTCAGTAACTTGGGCTACAGTCAGACCGCGGTAGTCAGCCACTACTGTGGTTTGGCTATCACGCAATTTGCCAGCGATTTCGTTGATCGCTTGTACTTTCTCTTCACGAATAACGGTTGGACGAATTTCTGCCATTGTTTACACCTCCCGTGCTCTATCCTAGAAAATGAAGAATGCCCTCGCAGACATTCACGAGGGCATAATGCTATATCGTCAAAGGAAAGCGTCGTTTCCTCTTTCGTACATTACACGCCTCGGAGGGATATTAAGCTCAGCTCTCGCGAACCTCGCACCTTCTGTCTACGGCATATTCTTTTCATCAACAGGCACTATCGTATCAACTTCCCAAAAGGAAGTCAAGTGTCATTATTTTACAGCAACGCGTACACCAGGACCCATAGTGGAGCTCAGTGTTACATTTTTCATGTAAATGCCTTTTGCTGCAGCTGGTTTTGCACGGTTCAGTGCTTCAGTCAACGCAGCGAGGTTTTCAACCAATTTCTCACCATCGAAGGATGCTTTACCGATCGGAGCGTGGATGTTACCTGCTTTGTCAACGCGGTACTCAATTTTACCAGCTTTGATTTCGTTAACCGCTTTTGTTACGTCGAAAGTAACAGTACCGGTTTTAGGGTTTGGCATCAGGCCTTTTGGACCGAGTACACGACCCAATTTACCTACTTCACCCATCATATCTGGAGTAGCTACTACGACGTCAAAGTCGAACCAGCCACCTTGAATTTTTGCGATCATGTCAGCATCGCCTACGAAGTCTGCGCCAGCTGCTTCTGCATCTTTCGCTTTTTCGCCTTTAGCGAATACCAGAACACGTTGAACTTTACCAGTACCGTGTGGCAGTACAACTGCACCACGGATTTGTTGGTCAGCACGCTTAGGGTCTACACCCAGACGGAATGCTGCTTCAACAGTCTCATCGAATTTAGCAGTAGCTGCTTTTTTAACCAGCTCAATACCTTCTGCTACTTCGTAAACTTTGTTTTTATCAACGAGCTTTACAGCCTCTTGATATTTCTTACCTTTTTTGGCCATTTTTTTAAATCTCCCTTCAATGTGGTCGTAGCGGTTAATCCTCCCACAGACAGGGGGCACAACGTCTGTGCCCCCTTGCACCAAGACAATTAGTCTTCGATAACGATGCCCATAGAACGAGCTGTACCTTCCACCATGCGCATAGCCGCTTCCACGGATGCAGCATTCAGGTCAGGACGCTTCAGTTCAGCGATTTCACGAACTTTGTCGCGTTTCAGCGTAGCAACTTTTGTTTTGTTTGGTACGCCGGAACCGGACTCGATGCCAGCAGCTTTTTTCAACAGAACAGCAGCTGGTGGAGTCTTCGTGATGAAAGTGAAAGAACGATCTTCAAATACGGTGATTTCCACCGGAATGATCATGCCTGCTTCGCTTTCAGTGCGAGCGTTGAATTCTTTACAGAATCCCATGATGTTTACACCAGCTTGACCGAGAGCCGGACCTACTGGAGGTGCAGGATTCGCTTTACCTGCTGGGATTTGCAATTTGATTACGCGGATAACCTTCTTAGCCACGTAAGACACCTCCTTACTTCACATGTGGTTATTACGGGGGAATGCCCCCTCCCACTGTTTGGTGAAAGCCATAAAGACTTTCGATCTATAGTGAGAGTGCAAGAAACCCCAAAATATTGTGGTGGGATTGTAAAAACAAAATGAAATGTACCACATAGTGCGATACTTTTCAAGTTGAATCCTAATCCAATTTCTGAACTTGTGTAAAGTCTAGCTCTACCGGTGTTTCGCGACCGAAGATGTCCACCAATACGCGGACCTTCTGCCTGTCCGGGTGAATCTCGATAATCTCCCCGGTGCGATTGGAAAACGGACCATCTGTGACGCGCACCATATCGCGGAGAGCAAAATCGACTCTGATCTTGGGAATTTCGATTCCCATTTGTTTGAGAATCGTATCGGCCTCTTCAGGACGCAGCGCTGTCGGCTTGGAACCGGCGCCCGTGGATCCGACAAAGCCGGTAACCCCAGGAGTGTTACGCACGACATACCAAGAATCGTCCGTCATCACCATTTCAACAAGGACGTATCCAGGAAACACTTTTTTCGTGACGACACGCTTTTTACCATCCTTGGTCTCCACCTCTTCTTCAGTGGGGACAAGAACGCGAAAGATCTTGTCTTCCATGCCCATCGACTCGAGTCGCTTCTCTAGATTGGTTTTAACCTTGTTTTCGTAACCTGAGTACGTATGAAGTACATACCATGCTTTTTCCATATCCAACAGGACGATTACCGTCCGTCCCTCCTAAGACTAGCAAAATTACTTTCCTAGAATCAAATCGATCAAGCGCGAGATACCCAAATCAACGACGAAGAAGAATATCGCCAGCAGCACAACAGTAACCATAACTACCAGTGTGTAGGTCGTTAACTCTTTACGGTTGGGCCAACGAACTTTCTTCAGTTCGGACATTACGTCGCCAAAAAATCCACCGGTTCGGCGAAAACTGGCTCCGATTCGTGCTAAAAAACCCACTTTGCCACCCCCAGACTTCGTCGCGTCAACCATTACTTCGTCTCGCGATGAAGGGTTTGCTTCTTGTCACGGGAGCAATACTTTTTCAGTTCAACACGCTCAGTTGTGGTGCGTTTGTTCTTTGTGGAGATATAGTTACGCTCGCCACACTCAGTGCACGCCAACGTGATGTTTACTCGCATTTATTGCCACCTCCATCTCATTTCAAACCTGCTATTAGTTAAAAGTAAACCCGATGATTAATAGTACGGGAAAACCGCTACTTTTTCCTGACCATTTCACCAAAGCAACCATAGTACAAGAGAGACAAGAGTCTATGGCTACCTAAACAAATTTATCACACCCAAAAACTCATGTCAACAAAACGGCTTGACAAAGCGAAAACATTTTGTTCCATCAAAAGACCAGATTTTCCCTTGACTGTCAAGCGATGCGCCCAATGATATTTCATGAAATGAAATAAAAGAGAGATTCTCTGATTTACAGATGAATCTCTCTTCCTTCCAAATATCGCTCCAGTTTGCGCTTAACACGCTGCAGGGCGTTATCGATCGATTTTACGTGACGCTTCAGCTCGACTGCGATCTGCTGGTACGATCTTCCATCCAGATAAAGCATCAATACCTGCCGTTCCAGATCGCTTAAAATCTCGCTCATTTTCCCTTCGATATCATCAAACTCTTCGCGATTGATAAACAATTCCTCAGGATCAGTCACCTTGGTTCCTGAAATGACATCCAGCAACGTACGGTCAGAATCCTCATCGTAGATAGGTTTATCCAGCGATACGTAGGAGTTGAGCGGAATATGCTTTTGTCTGGTAGCCGTTTTTATCGCTGTAATAATCTGTCTAGTGATGCATAGCTCGGCAAATGCCTTGAAAGAAGTGAGCTTGTCCCCTCGGAAGTCGCGAATAGACTTGTACAGGCCAATCATGCCTTCCTGTACGATATCCTCGCGGTCAGCCCCAATAAGAAAATAGGATCTCGCTTTGGCGCGCACGAAGTTTTTGTACTTGTTGATCAAGTACTCCAAGGCTTCGGCGTGATTATCGCGAACCAGGTCGACAACTTCTTCGTCGGTCATTAGTTCATATTGGGCATGCATTAGCTCCTTGAGGTCAACACTCACAAATGATCCCTCCGCCAACCGGTTTCTCCATAGATAGCGTTATTATACATGTGCCGTAAAAAAGCGTCAACCGAATCCAAGTTATTCCCTTCTCCATTTTTCGAATATTTTCGCTATTTCATCATTCAGTGGAATGCGTTTGGAGAAGCGCTCTTCCTTGGTTTGATCGACCTGCTGCTTGATCTCTTTGCCTGCTACTTCCATGTCCAGCAATAACTCCCGTGCCGATTTGCGCAATGCCCCCTGACCAAATATGACACGCTGCGAGGTATAGTCAGAGGTCGCTACATAAATTTGCCGATTTTTTTGCTGAAATTCGGAGACGAGCTGCTCGATTTTTTCGTCAGCTGTCTCCTTTTTCTTGGTGAAGTAGATTTCCACTTTGTAGTCTTCGATTTGACGTCCGATTCCCGGCACATTGTACGCGTCAAACACTATGATGACTTTCATGCCGGTAAAGCTCTGGTATTCCGCCATTTTGGAAACCAGCAGATCGCGAGCCTCGTCCATTCGATCCTGATCTTTCAAGGCTCGCAGGTCCGGCCAGGCACCGATGATATTATAACCATCCACGATCAACAGTTGCTTGGCTTTCTTTTTGGCCATATTATTTCACCCGCGTCGGTAATGGACTCCGGGAGCGATAGACTTCGTACATCAAGAGAGCGGCTGCCACAGAGGCATTGAGCGAGGTCACATTGCCCGCCATAGGAAGGCTGTACAGAAAGTCACAGTTTTCCCGTACCAAACGGCTGATGCCTTTTCCTTCACTGCCGATCACGATCGCGAGTGGCATCGTGTAATCGCCTTGACGGAAATCCTGTTTGGCACTCGCATCTGTGCCTGCAATCCAGACACCGCGTTCTTTCAGCTCTTCCATCGTACGAACCAGATTCGTTACCCTCGCAACCGGAACGTAGTTGATCGCGCCCGCTGACGCTTTCGCTACGGTTGCTGTCAGGCTTACCGAGCGTCTTTTCGGAATGATGACACCATGCGCACCTACTGCATCTGCCGTACGCATGATGGAGCCGAGATTGTGCGGATCCTCCAGCTCGTCCAGCAGCAGAATAAATGGCGGCTGGTTCTTCTCTTCCGCCCGTTTCAAAATGTCGTCTACTTCCACGTAATCATACGCAGCAACAGATGCCACTACACCCTGGTGGTTATCTGTAGAAACAAGCTGATCCAGCTTTTTGCGATTTGCCGTCGTCACGATAACACCCTGCTCCTTTGCCAGCGCAAAGACAGGTGCCATCAGGTTCTTGTTAGTACCCTCCGCAATCCAAATCTTATTGATCGTGCGTCCTGAACGGAGCGCTTCGATCACCGGGTTTTTCCCGAGAATCCACTCTTCACTCATCGTTATTCTCCTTCCACAATCGCAAAAGCCTGTTGCATGATTTCAGCGATCCGCTCTTCTTTTCCGTTCAGATATAAATACCCGATGAGCGCTTCAAATGCTGTCGCATGTCGATAATCAATAATATCCGCATTTTTCGCGGTAGACCCGGACTTGGCATTTCGTCCCCGCTTCACGACGTTTACCTCGTCTTCCGGCAAAGTAGGCAGCAGGGTCAACAAAATGTTCGCCTGCGCCTTTGCCGAAACGTAACGGTTTGCCGTTTTGTGGAGCTGATTTGGTTTCACCAGCCCCTTGGCAATCAAATGATACCTCACACAGTGGGCATACGTAGCATCTCCGAGGAAAGCCAGCACGAGCGGATTCGTCTGATTCGGGTCTCGGGTCAATTCTTCTTTTTGCATTTTGTCTCTTCGGCCCCTTATTTTCGGCGCCAGCGAACACCCTGTGGAGTGTCTTCCAGCACGATTCCTTTTGCAGCCAGCAGATCGCGAATTTCGTCGGAACGCGCAAAATTACGGGCCCTGCGAGCTTCTGTCCGCTCCTCGATCAAAGCGTCGATCTCACTGTCCAGCAGGTCTTCTTCCTGCTCCAGGATCAATCCAAGCACCCCTGTCAGCTCCACGAGCAGATCCTTGTACGCCTGAATTTCCGTCTTCCCAACATTCTCCTGGCGCATGTACAGGTTTGCTTCTTTGACCACATCAAACAGTACCGTGATGGCGTTGGCTGTATTCAGATCGTCGTCCATTTCTGTAATGAACCGCTCTCGCAGCTCGCCGATGATCCGTGCTTGCTCTTCTGCCTGACCGTTCGGCTCCTCATCTCGCGCCAAGTCCAGGCGGTAGCTTAAGTTGTTGTAGGCTGTCTTGATTCGTTCCAGTCCATTGGAGGCTTGCTCCAGCAGGTCATCGCTGAAATTGATCGGGTTGCGGTAATGGCCCAGCAGCATGAAAAAGCGAATCAGCTGACCGCCAAACTTTTGCACCAAATCTCTCGCCAGCAGGAAGTTCCCCAGTGATTTGGACATTTTTTCATTGTTGATATTCAGCATGCCGTTGTGCAGCCAGTAGCGAGCAAATACCTTGCCAGTAAAGCATTCAGACTGCGCAATTTCGTTCTCATGGTGCGGGAACACCAGATCCGTACCACCAGCATGAATATCGATTTCTTCCCCAAGAAACTTCAGTGCCATCGCCGAGCATTCGATATGCCAGCCTGGGCGGCCTTCTCCCCAAGGGCTGCTCCAAGCCACTTCTCCTGGCTTCGCTGCTTTCCACAGGGCGAAATCGAGAGGATGCTCTTTCTTCTCGTTGATTTCCACACGGGCACCTGCCTGCAAGTCATCCAGCGGCTGATGCGACAGCTTGCCGTATTCACTAAAACGGCCGGTGCGGAAATAGACGTCCCCTTCACTTTCGTAGGCAAACCCTTTTTCAATCAGACCTTCGACAAATGTAATGATTTCCGGGATCGTCTGCATGACGCGCGGTTGAATATCCGGCGGCAATACGTTCAAGGAACGCAGGTCTTCGTTAAAGGCATCTGTAAAACGGTCCGCCACTTCCTTGACCGTCGTCCCTTCCTCGTTTGCCACGCGAATCAGTTTGTCGTCCACATCCGTGATGTTTTGCACGAAAGTCACTTCGTAGCCGCGGTACTTCAAATAACGGCGAAGCGTATCAAACACGATCGCTGGGCGGGAGTTTCCGATGTGAATGTAGTTGTACACGGTAGGACCGCACACATACATCTTTACCTTTCCCGGCTCGATAGTGACGAACGGTTCTTTTCGCCTGGTCAATGTATTAGTCAACTGAATGCTCATGATTCTTTTTATCCTCCCTCAAATGATCCAATTCCTTGCGCAAGTGATCAATTTCCCGTTGCATTTGACGGATCGTATCTGCCACTGGGTCAGGCAGATTCACGTGGTCCAAATCGCATTTTACGCGTTTGCCATCCTGGATGACAATGCGCGCCTTGATCCCTACTACCGTCGAGTTAGGCGGCACTTCCTGCAAGACGACAGCGCCTGCCCCTATCTTTGAATTATCGCCAATCTTGAAGGAACCCAACACCTTTGCTCCTGTCGCGATGATGACATCATTGCCAATAGTCGGATGCCGCTTTCCTTTTTCTTTTCCCGTCCCTCCCAAGGTCACACCCTGGTAGATCGTAACGTTATCGCCAATCTCACACGTTTCCCCAATCACTACACCCATTCCGTGGTCGATAAACAACCCTCTGCCGATTCTTGCACCTGGATGAATCTCAATCCCCGTAAAAAACCGGAATAACTGAGAAACAGCACGAGCCAATGTACACCACTCTGCCTTCCACAGCTTGTGGGCAATCCGGTGCCCCCATATCGCGTGCAAACCGGAATAGGTCATGACAACCTCCAGAGTACTGCGCGCTGCCGGGTCTCGTTCAAATACAACTTGAATGTCGTCTTTTAATTGTGCAAACACTGGGTGGCACCTCCCGCCTCATTTTCTTTCTGTAAAATAAAAAACGTCCCTGTCCCTCAATCAAAAGGGACAGAGACGGCTTCTTACCGTGGTTCCACTCTGCTTACGATCGTTCACACCCCCATCGGTGCACAGCGATCGCGCTCATAAGCCCGATAACGGCGGGCAGCCGAATCACCTACTTATGCCCATCATGAAGCAGGCACGTTCAGCTCATTGCTCCCAGGTGCATTTCCAGACGGGACACATCGGGCGGCTCTCACCTTTCCACCCTCTCTGTAGATGTGTCTGACGCCGTACTTCTCCTGGTCGTCGCATCCTTTTATCAATCAGGCAATCGTAATTTTATTGCCCGTTTGCAATTACTTGATTGGTGCGGGCCAGCACTTTGTCACGGCCCAACAGATAGAGCGTCTCCGCGAGATCACGTCCGTGCGCCTGACCTGTAGCCGCTACACGAACCGGCATGAACAACGCCTTGCCTTTGTGTCCCGTTTCCTTTTGAACATCTTTCAGCGCCGCTTTGATAACATCCACATTATATGCCTCTTGTGCCGATAGGTGTTTGACGAAAGAAGTCAGGACCTCTGGCAGCTGCGCTTCCTTCAAAACCAACATTGCCTCCTCATCGTACACCACTTCGTCGAGGAAGAAAAGAGCTGCGAGCGGAACGATTTGCGCACAGTACGACATTTGCTCCTGATACAGCCCCACGATGCTTCGAACCCAATCTCTTTTGGCATCGGACAGGTTTTCTTCGATAAACCCTGCTTTTTGCAGATGCGGCACACACATATCTGTGATCAGATCCAATGGCTGACGCTTCAGATAGAAGTTGTTCATCCAGTTCATTTTGGTCGCATCGAATACAGCCGGAGACTTGTTCACGCGATCCATCGAGAACAGCTTGATGAGCTCATCGATGAGGAAGATCTCTTCTTCGCCGCCCGGAGACCAGCCCAAGAGCACGAGGAAGTTCACAATCGCTTCTGGCAAGAAGCCAAGATCACGGTATTGCTCGATGAACTGGAGAATGCTCTCATCGCGCTTGGACATCTTTTTGCCTTCTTGGTTCAGAATCAAAGCCAAGTGAGCAAATTGTGGTGGCTCCCAACCAAAAGCCTCATAAATCATCAGCTGACGTGGAGTGTTGGAAAGATGCTCTTCCCCACGAATGACATGGCTGATCTTCATGAGGTAGTCATCGATGACCACCGCAAAGTTATAGGTAGGGATTCCGTCGGGACGGCAAATGACGAAATCGCCCATTTCGTTCGAGTTAAAAGTCACTTGTCCACGAATCATATCATCAACCACGTACTCGCGGTCGTCCTGAACGAGGAAGTGAATGGATGGTACGCGTCCTTCTGCTTCAAACTGAGCGCGCTGCTCATCTGTCACATGACGATGCTTTTCCAGAATGCGAGGTGTTTCTCCGCGAGCGATCTGCTCTTCGCGTTCTGCATCCAGCTCTTCTTTCGTCGCGTAGCAATAGTACGCCTTGCCTTCTGCGAGCAATTGCTCGATATAGGTACGGTAGATGTCCAGACGCTCCATTTGGCGATAAGGCCCATAAGGACCGCCAACGTCTGTACCCTCTTCCCATTTCACGCCGAGCCATTTCAGGTTTTTCATTTGCTCTTCGTCAGCATTTTCCTTGTTGCGCGTTTGGTCGGTATCTTCAATCCGAACGATGAAGGAACCGCCGTGATGTTTCGCAAACAGGTAGTTGAAAAGCGCTGTACGAGCACCGCCGATATGTAAATGCCCCGTAGGACTAGGAGCATATCGCGTACGGATTTCTTTCGCCATGGGTAGCACCATCCTTATGAATATAAACGAAAATGTTTCTAATGCCTTATGTTACACCTTGCCCCTCTACTTGACAAGCAAGCAAGCAGCCTGAGCAGCGATTCCCTCTCCACGTCCTGGAAAGCCCAATTTTTCAGTCGTTGTCGCCTTCACGTTGACTTGCGAAGGATCTTCCGCTTCCAGCACGCGTGCAATGACTTCACGCATTTGCTGAATGTACGGAGCCATTTTGGGAGCTTGCGCAATGATCGTCGCATCGACATTCCCCAAACGGTAGCCTCGCTCTTTGACCAATCCCCACACATGCTCCAGCAGCTTTACGCTATCCGCGTCCTTGAATTCGGGATCCGTATCGGGAAAGTGTCTGCCGATATCCCCTTCTCCGATCGCTCCCAGAATCGCGTCACTGATCGCATGCAGCAGAACATCTGCATCGGAATGCCCGAGCAAACCCTTTTCATAAGGGATCGCGATTCCTCCAATGATACATGGACGTCCCTCTACCAACTGATGCACATCAAAGCCTTGTCCAATCCGCATGGTTTACTCTCCCTTTCTTTTCCGTAAGATCTCTTCACCCAGCCACAGATCGTCAGGCGTGGTGATTTTTATATTCTCATAGCTTCCTTGCATGATTGTCACCGGGTGACCTAGCCATTCCACGAGCATGGCGTCATCCGTTCCCATTCTGCCTGTCTCCACAGCCGCCTGATGCGCCTCTCTTAGCAAAGACATACGAAAAGCTTGTGGGGTTTGCACAGCCCACAAGCTTTCACGTGCTGGGGTCGACTCTACAATCCCAGTCGCCCCCACCACTTTTATCGTATCCTTGACTGGTACAGCCACAATCGTTGCCTGATCCTGTTGAACCTTTTTGATCAGAGCGCTGATCTGTTGGCGAGTAATGAAAGGACGGGCAGCATCGTGAACAAGCACAAAAGAGCAGTTATCAGAAAGAGCGGTCAGTCCGTTTCTCACGCTGTCCTGCCGTTCGGCACCACCTAAGGTCACCTTTACACGGATTCGCTCCCGATCAAGCCATTTCAGTACATTACTATGGTCCTCTGCACTCACAACCAGTACGATTTCATCAATCTCCCGGTGTGTAGCAAACAGGCGAACCGTATGAGCCAAAATCGGCTCCCCACCCAGAGGCAACCACAGTTTGTTTCGTTCACCGCCCATTCTTTTCCCAGAACCTGCGGCCACGATCACGACTCCTGTCCCCACTTGTTTTCCCTCTCAATCTCTCTACAATGCTTTTTCCAACAGTTTAGGCTTAGCGAAAATCATACGTCCAGCAGAAGTTTGCAGCACGCTGGTCACGAGGACATCAACCTCATTGCCGATATACTCACGTCCGCCCTCCACGACGATCATGGTACCATCATCGAGATAAGCAACCCCTTGGCCGTGCTCCTTGCCGTCCTTGATGACTTGAACGTTCATTTCTTCACCTGGCAGGACGACCGGCTTCACCGCGTTTGCCAAGTCATTGATGTTCAAGACAGAGACACCTTGCAGCTCGCATACTTTGTTCAGGTTGAAGTCATTCGTCACGACTTTCCCGTTCATGACTTTCGCCAGCTTGATCAGCTTGCTGTCTACCTCAGAGACTTCTTCAAAGTCACCTTCCCAAATCTGCACTTTCACTTTCATTTCCTTTTGAATCTTGTTCAAAATATCAAGTCCACGACGTCCTCTGTTTCGTTTCAGCACGTCGGAAGAATCAGCAATATGTTGGAGTTCCTCCAGTACGAATCCCGGAATGACCAGCACGCCTTCCAAGAAGCCCGTGCGGCAGATGTCCGCAATGCGCCCATCGATGATCACACTCGTATCGAGAATCTTGTTCTCGACGTTCGTAGTGGTGCTGCTATTGTCTTTTTTCCTATCCTTCCGACCGATAGAAAATACAGCCATAATTTCGTCCCGTTTGCGGAATCCCACTTGGAAACCCAAATAACCAAGCAAACCAGACACGACCAGTGGCAACAAATCTCCTATCACGGGAATCGGAATTTTACTGATGGGCAGGAATAATAAAAAGGCAACAATAAGACCACTAATCAACCCCATCGCTCCGAACATGACATCCACAATTGGCATCTTAACGAGCGTCTCTTCTCCCCAACGAATCACTCTCAAGATGTAGTCCAAAAGCCAGTTGGCTAAAAAGAAGAACAAGATGGCACCAAGAACCGCACCAATGTATTGCGTACCTGCGATCTCTCCAAAATTCAACAGCTGGTTTAACAATGAGAACAAGTCAGCCCCATACTGGTAGCCCAAGCCCCCACCAACCAAAACAAAAAAGATTTTTCCTATGCGGCGTACCATGCCTTCACCTCCTTTTATTAATATAGACAGAAGCCTATAAGTAAAACCCTATTTCTTTCCAAATGGTGAAAACCAATCATCACCACTTTCCCCCCAACTATAGCAAAATTTAATTTGCCATGTCAAATAGCTAAAAATTTTAACATAATTAACATTTTGCCGTCAACCTCGAACGTCCGTTTCCTTTTGATACAAATTGACAGACGCCTGGCTCCCTTCTTATAATGGCTGTAGCGTAATGTTCGAAAATTTTGACGATATTTACAGCCTAAAGCAGAGGTGAACCACATGGACAGAAGCAACTTAGATGACTTTCAAACGCAAGTCTCAGAGCTCTTGATCAGGCATCGAAGCGTACTGGACGTCATGTCCAAAGTTCAGGAAACTGCATCCCGCATCAATCGATCGCTGACAAAAGCGGTCACGGAGTGCGGCTGTGTCGAAGTAGCTGCGAAGAAACAAACGTACGACTCCAGTAAAAATCTGGAGGAAAACAAATCGTATTTGGACACCCATTTCTCAGGTCCCTTGTGCGAGCATTGCCGCGATGTCGTAACCGCCGAGCTGGGCAAAAACCTTTTTTACCTGGCAGCTCTCTGCAACATCACGGACATCAAGCTAGAAGACGTCCTGCAAAAGGAATCCACACGCTTGAACACGCTCGGTGTATTCAATCTTTCCTAGGCCTCACACTCGTATTACGAACGAACGCTCAAAAGGTTGCATGTAAAAATGCAAAACCCGCTAATGGATTAGCGGGTTTTTTCATGTCCTTACCTATTCGAAAGGAACAGATTCCTCTTCTTTGTTTTTTCGCTTGCGAAACTTTTTGACAAGAAAGTCAACGTTTTTTTTTATTCCGTATAAAGCGTAAAAGGCAAGCGGCAAGAACACGATTTTCGGAAACTGCTGCGGATATTTAATCGCTACAACGACGACGATCGCAATAATCACAGGGGTAATCCAGTACGCAGATTTCGGAATTCCTACTTTTTTGAAGTTCGGGTATTTGACCTTCGATACCATCAAAAAGGCGAGCAGCAGCATGCTGATGGCGAGCAGCGCTGTATTAAATACTTGGTGATACAGGGCAAGTGTCGCAAGCACGCCGCCTGCCGCCGTAATCGGCAGTCCAATGAAATAGCCAGGAACACCAGCCTGTACGTTAAAACGAGCCAACCGCAGCGCTCCACAGATCGGGAAGATCGCTGTGATCAAGATGCCAATCCAGTTAAAATCATTCAACACGACAACATACATGATAAAGGCAGGTGCTACGCCAAAGGTGATGACGTCTGACAAGGAATCCAGTTCCTTCCCAAACTCACTTTGTGCATTCAGCATTCGGGCTACACGCCCGTCCAAGCCATCAGCCAGCATCCCAATAATTACGGTAATGGCCGCATAATCGACGAATTCATCGCCTCGAAACGCCAAAATGATTGCGAGTACACCTAAAAACAAATTGCTTACGGTTAGTATGTTCGGTAACGATTTCACGAACATAGACTACCTCCTGATTTCTTTTGCGAAGGAGACGAGTATCCTGTTGACCCTTTAAGCTATCGGGTCCCCTAGGCAAATGTTGAATACAAATAATGCCTTAATCCTATTCTACTTTAAATGTGCCTGTCAATGAACACTTGCTCCTGAATCCTTTTTAGTCCATCCTTGATCGCTCTGGCACGCACCTCTCCGATCCCTTCCACTTCATCCAATTCTTCAATCGTTGCCATCATAATTCGAGGGAGATTGTGGAAGTATCCGACAAGATTTGCAATAATCGACATCGGCAGCCGCGGGATCTTATACAGGATCCGAAATCCGCGTGGTGACACGGATTCTTCCAGCATGCTGACATTAGAAGAATACCCCAGGACTCGCAAAAATGAGCTTAGTTCCAGCATTTCGTCGGAGCTCAATTTCTTCATGTCCCGCAAAACGACATCGGGAGAGTGCGCAGGATCTCGACAATAATCTCGAATAAGCATATGTGCCTCTTCTTCAATATTGGATACAAGCTCCTCCAGCTGCATGCTTACCAATCTTCCTTCGACTCCAAGCTCGCATATGTACTTGGAAACCTCCGATTTGATTCGCAGCACCATTTCAACCCGCTGCAGTACAGACGTCACCTCGTGGAGCGTGACCAGCTCTTCAAATTCCAGAGCCCCCAGATTCGTGAGTGTCTGATCCAGCACTGCCTTGTACTTTTCTAAAGTAGATACCGCCTGATTCGCTTTTGCCAAAATGACACTGATCTCGTTTAGCACATAGCGAAAATTCCCTTGGTACAGAGTGATGACATTTCGGCGCTGGGAAATAGCGATCACCAGATAGTTCGTCTGAATGGCTGTCCGCTGTGCCGTGCGATGACGAGTCCCTGTTTCACTTGTGGCTATCGAGGCAGGAGGAAAGAGCTGGGTATTGGCATACAGGATGCGTTTGGCGTCCTCACTTACTATAATCGCCCCATCCATCTTCGCTAATTCATACAAATGTGCTGGGGAGAAGTCACAATTGATCGAAAAACCCCCATCGACAATATGCTTCATCTCAGGCCCATAGCCGACGACAATGAGACCGCCAGTTTTGGCTCTCAGCACATTTTCCAGACCTTCCCGCAGCTGTGTTCCCGGAGCGACTAAGCGAAGGACATCACTGAATAGCGGATTTTTCTTTTGGCTGTCTTGCATCCGCCCTTACCCCCTTATGACCTCGTTCAAAGCCTCCCCAATGTTCGATACGCCAATCACCTGAATATCGTCAGGAGCATCCAAGCCACGGATATTCTTTTCAGGAATAATGACTCGCTTGAAGCCTAACTTGTGAGCTTCTCGCACCCGCTGTTCAATGCGAGACACACCTCGCACCTCACCAGTCAGGCCGATCTCCCCAATCACAACGTCATGAGGGTTCGTTGCATGGTCACGGAAGCTGCTTGCGATACTTACGGCAATCGCCAAGTCCACGGCAGGCTCATCCAGACGTACACCACCCGCCACGTTTACATACGCGTCCTGATTTTGCAGCATCATGCCCATACGCTTTTCCAAAACTGCCATAATCATCGCTACACGCTGATGATCGACGCCTGTAGCCATTCTTCGTGGGGTCACAAAGCTCGTAGGGGCAACGAGAGCTTGCAGCTCAACTAAGACCGGGCGCGTTCCCTCCATGCTGGCCACAACAGTAGAACCAGCTACACCAAACGGACGCTCCGCCAAGAAGATTTCCGATGGATTTGCCACTTCTTCCAGTCCGCGGTCCTTCATCTCAAAAATCCCGATCTCATTTGTCGAACCAAAGCGATTTTTGACCGCTCTGAGGATACGAAACGTGTTGTGGCGCTCTCCTTCAAAATAGAGCACGGCATCCACCATATGCTCAAGCATACGCGGACCTGCAATCGATCCTTCCTTGGTGACGTGACCGACGATAAACGTGCCGATCCCTTTTCCTTTGGCAATCCGCATCAGCTGTGCGGTAGCTTCACGCACTTGGGCGACGCTTCCTGCTGCTGATTGGACAGCCGGGTGGAAAACGGTCTGAATCGAGTCAATGATCAAGACATGGGGGTCTACCTGATTAATATGCTGTTCGATCAAATCCAAATCATTTTCTGCTAAAACAAACATGGGCGGAGTATTTGTCCCGAGTCGATCGGCGCGCAGCTTGATCTGTTTTGCCGACTCCTCCCCGGATACGTACAACACTTTTGCACCTTGATGCGCCAAAGCAAATGAGGTCTGCAGCAGCAGTGTTGATTTTCCAATCCCCGGATCCCCGCCGACCAAAATAAGAGAGCCAGGCACAAGACCGCCACCCAAAACCCGGTTCAACTCCCCAATTGTCGTGTCCATGCGCGGATCTTCTTCACTGGCTACTTCCGTGAGTGGCATCGCCGCCTGTTTCTGCCCACCGCTCAAGCCTTCGTGGCGATGCGCGGTTTTGACTGTCATTTCCTCTACCATTGTATTCCAGCTATTACAGCCTGGACATTTCCCCATCCATTTCGGCGATTCATAGCCACATTCTTGACACGCGTATTTCGTTTTATACTTTGACATATTCGCACCCTCGTTTGGATTCTATCCTCTATTTTTATCATACTTAGAGATACAAAAAAAGAATACCTCCTGTTTCGGGAGGCATCCTTCTATTGCTATAGCTGCTTACAGCTTTGTTTTTTCCAATCGTTTGACGACCAGCTGACCTTCCACGGAATCGATGTTGACGGTATCGCCTTTGCTGATATTGCCTTTCAGCAGCTCCTCAGACAATCTGTCCTCGATATGACGCTGAATGGCTCTACGCAGCGGACGTGCACCATAGGCTGGATCGAAGCCCTCTTTTGCCAATACTTTTTTGGCATCTTCGGTCAATTGGAAATCAATGCTTTGTTCTTTCAAGCGTTTGCGGAGCTCATCCGTCATCAGGGATACGATTTGCTCGATGTGCTCTTGCTCCAAGGAATGGAACACGATGACTTCATCGATGCGGTTCAGGAATTCAGGACGGAAGCTCTTTTTCAGCTCATCCATCACTTTATCCTTCATATCCTGATACTTTCTTTCCGTATCGCCTGTGGTAAAGCCGAGCGTGGTGTTTTTCTTGATCATGCTGGCTCCCACGTTGGAGGTCATGATGACGACCGTATTGCGGAAATCAACCGTGCGTCCTTTGGAATCCGTCAAACGCCCATCATCCAGTACCTGCAGCAAGATATTGAATACGTCCGGATGCGCTTTTTCGATCTCATCCAGCAGGATTACGGAGTACGGTTTGCGGCGTACTTTTTCCGTCAGCTGACCACCCTCATCGTAACCGACGTACCCTGGAGGGGCACCGACCAGACGAGCTGTAGAATGCTTCTCCATGTACTCGGACATGTCAACGCGGATCATGGCGTCTTCATCGCCAAACAGCGTTTCGGCTACCGCACGGGCCAGTTCCGTTTTCCCTACACCGGTAGGACCGAGGAAAATAAACGAGCCTACAGGGCGCTTCGGATCCTTGAGACCTGCACGCGCACGGCGTACCGCACGGGAGATGGATTTGACTGCTTCGTCTTGCCCAATGACACGACTGTGCAGAATTTCCTCCATTTTCAGCAGGCGCTCTGCTTCCTCTTCCTTCAGCTTGAGAACAGGGATACCCGTCCAGCTGGCTACGACCTGAGCGATATCTTCAGGCGTTACTTCCATGTTCAACTGGCCTTGGCGTTCTTTCCAGTCTTTTTTCGTTTTATCCAGCTCTTCGCGCAGCTTTTGTTCCTGATCACGCAAAGCTGCTGCCTCTTCAAACTCCTGAGACTGCACTGCGGCATCCTTTTCCTTGCGCACTTCTTCCAGACGGCCTTCCAGTTCCTTGAGATTCGGTGGAACGGTAAAGGACTGCAAGCGTACTTTGGATGCTGCCTCATCGACCAGGTCGATCGCTTTGTCTGGCAGGAAACGATCTGTGATGTATCGGTCAGACAGCTTCACTGCCTGTTCAATGGCTTCATCTGTGATTTTTACGCGGTGATGGGCTTCGTAGCGATCGCGCAGACCGTGCAGAATCTTAACCGCATCCTCGGCTGTAGGTTCATCAACCTGAATGGGTTGGAAACGGCGCTCCAGAGCAGCATCCTTTTCGATGTATTTGCGGTATTCGTCCAGCGTAGTTGCCCCTACGCACTGCAATTCTCCGCGAGCGAGAGCCGGCTTGAGAATATTGGAAGCGTCGATGGCACCTTCTGCTCCACCTGCACCGATCAGAGTATGCAATTCGTCAATGAACAGAATGATGTTTCCTGCCTGGCGAATTTCATCCATGATCTTTTTCAGGCGGTCCTCAAATTCACCGCGATACTTCGTTCCCGCAACGACGGTACCCATATCGAGTGTCATGACGCGCTTGTCACGCAGCGTCTCCGGAATCTCGTTGTTCACGATCTTTTGTGCCAAGCCTTCCGCGATTGCCGTTTTCCCTACACCTGGTTCCCCGATGAGAACTGGGTTGTTCTTGGTACGTCTGCTCAGTACCTGAATCACGCGCTCAATTTCCTTTTGACGACCAATCACAGGATCCAGTCCGCCATCGCGTGCGATAGCTGTCAGATCGCGTGCCAAGCCGTCCAGCGTAGGCGTATTCGCTGCCGGATTGCCACCGGAGGGCTGATGAGATGCCATCATCTCCGAGCTGCCCAGAAGCTGCAGTACTTGCTGACGCGCTTTGTTCAGGCTGACGCCCAAATTATTCATGATTCTAGCCGCAATGCCTTCCCCTTCACGGATCAGACCAAGCAGGATATGCTCGGTGCCCACGTACGTATGGCCCAGCTTGCGAGCTTCATCCATGGACAACTCAATGACCTTTTTGGCGCGAGGTGTATAGTTTGGCGTGTAATTACTGCCGGACTGCTCCGTACCGCGTCCGATCAACGATTCCACTTCACTTTGGATTTTATCGAGACCAAGTCCCAGCGATTGAAGAGCTTTCGCTGCAATCCCTTCACCTTCCCGAATCAAACCCAGCAGTACGTGCTCTGTCCCAATATCTTTGTGGCCGAGACGCACTGCTTCTTCTAGGGCAAGCGCCAATACTTTTTGTGCTCGTTCCGTAAAACGTCCAAACATCATATCGTACACCTCCAAGGTAACCGTGTTTATTCTCTATGGGTTAACTGTTGCGTGTTGCTGTTGTTTTGATCAGCCGCTGTGCTCCTGTCTGTCCGTGATGCGCTCCCGTATTAATCGGGCTCTTCGTTCGTCACGCTGATCAGGGGTTAGCTTTTGACCGGCGTGCTGCTGCAGGAATCCCGGCTGGGTCGTGACAAGCAGTTCATTTAGCACTAATGGCGATACGTCTGGAATCACTCCCAGGTCAATACCTAAACGAACATCGGATAGGCGCTGTGCTGCTTCCTTGGATTCCACCGTGCGTGCGTACATCAGGATGCCGTACGAACGGAAAATGCGATCCTCCAGGGATACACGGGTATGCTCAAGTAAGTATGTTCGTGCCACGCGCTCTTGTTCGATAATTTGTCTCGCTACTCCGTACAGGTTGGAGAGGATGTCAGACTCCGACATTCCCAGCGTCACCTGATTGGATAATTGAAACAGGTTTCCTAAAGCTTCGCTGCCTTCCCCATAAATTCCTCGTACAACCAGACCAACTTGATTAATTGCTTGTAAAATTCGGCTGATCTGCTGGGTCATCACCAAGGCGGGGAGGTGGAGCATGACGGAGGCGCGAATCCCCGTACCTACGTTTGTCGGGCAGCTCGTTAAGTATCCTCTGGTCTCATCAAAAGCGTAGTTCAAATTCTTCTCGAAAATATCATCTATTTTGGTCCCGATTTCCCAGGCTTCGTTTAAACGAAATCCCGGCAACAGAACTTGAATCCGAATATGATCCTCTTCATTTACCATGATGCTGACGGACTCATCTGAGCTAAGCAGCACAGCACCCTTCCGAGACTCCTCGGCCAGATGCGGACTGATCAGATGCTTCTCCACCAGTACTCGTTTCTCCAGCGGGTTAACCTGATCCATTTGAAGCACTTGCAGATGGTGTCGTTTGCGCATGGCATCCGACTCGGCTACTTCCGTTACCTTTCTTACTACTTCCTCCCCTTGGGAATCAGTTGCAAGCAACGGAAAAGGGTGCTGGCGCAGGTTACGGGCGATGCGTAACCGTGTGCTGATGACGATATCGGGATCAGGTCCTTCCCCTTTCATCCAATTGCTCCACGGGTTCTGCATAAACTGCTGTTGCGACATCCAGCTAACCTCCCCTTGTTACGATTGGGCCATCTTTTGTTCCAAAGCACGAATTCGGTCCCGCATCTCTGCAGCTTTTTCAAATTCCTCACTCGCCACATGCGTCTGCAAGGCTTGCTTTAACTGCTCCAGCTCTTTACGGATTTTCAGCTTGCCACCTGTTCTCTCCGGCACTTTTCCGATGTGCTGCGTATTGCCATGAATCCGTCTGAACAGGGGATCCAGTCGATCTCCTAGGAAGGTGTAGCAATCGCTGCAGCCAAAGCGCCCACTCTTGCTGAATTGGGCATAGGTGAGTCCGCAGGTTTCACACCGGAGCGGTTTGTTTGTAGTCGCATCCTTCATGCCTTTTTGCATCGGGTCGAATTTTAGAAGTCCGGAAAGGAGATTGTTGATGCTGAAATTGTGAAAGCCGGTAAAGACGTCCCCTTTTTCCTGAGCACAGTGCTCACAAATATGGTATTCGGTTTTTTCGCCATTGACGATTTTCGTCAGATGAAGTGTCGCCGGTCGTTTTCCACATTCCTCACAGTTCATCACATCATCCCTCCTAGCACGTGTTTCGTTTACTTCAGCAAAATAGCTGCGATCATTTGCTTTAAAATATTTGCCCGCAAACGATCTCGCAATTCCGTATCCACGGTTAAGACAGATCGGGAAGTGGCAATTTTCATCAGGGTAGCTTCCCTTAGATTGACCAAGCCTTCCTCTAACAAGCGCTCTACGATAGCATTGCCCACACTTTGTGTGATAGCCTCGCCAATCAGCTCCTCGGTCAAAAGTTCCTGCAAGCGCGCTTTGCTGACGATCTGCACTTTGCGAATACGGATGTATCCACCGCCGCCACGCTTGCTTTCCACAATATACCCTTTTTGAACGGTAAATCGGGTATTGATGACGTAGTTGATCTGAGACGGAACACATTGAAAAAGGTCGGCTAGCTCACTACGCTGAATCTCGATCAAACCATTGGGACTCTCCGTTATAATGCTTTTCAAGTGATGTTCAATGATGTCAGAGATGTTACGCAAGTCATCGCCTCCTCTTCTCGTTGTGTTTCACTATTGACTTTGACTATCTTTGACTTTAATTATAATGGGTTTACTTGACGCTTGCAAGTGGTGAATACACTTTCTATTGTGGGCAAAATGGGGACGCTTGAAACCATACAAAAAAAACCACTCCACATCGGAATGGTTTATGTTTGACTTTGCCTGACGGTGTCGAGTTCTGGCAAATGATCAAGGATTTGGGGGAATTTTGTGATGATCACATCGGCTCCATCCAGTTCACCTGGATTGGCAAAGCCAAAGTCGCAGCCGATAGTAAAAAGTCCATTTGACGTACCTGCTTCTACATCAGAGTGACGATCTCCAACCATAGCCGCTTTTTGCACCTGATAATCCGCGATCAATTTCGCCACCAGATCGTTTTTGGTACGTGTGCGGAAACGGCCTGCTGAATACAGATCTGTGAAAAAGGGCTTTAATCCGTACTCTTCACAAAGAGCATCAATGTACTCCTCCTGCCCATTGCTTGCAATAAACAGCGCTACGCCTTTCGCATGCAGATCACGAAGGGTTTCAAACACACCCGGGTACAGATCCGTTACTCTCTCGTGAATGAGCTGAATTTCATTTTTTATCAAAAACGTATCTGCTGCTTGAATCGCCTCTTCACTCGCATCTGGCAGCAGTTTTTTCCATACTTGATCAATCGTCATGCCTAAAATATTGATGAGCTCAGTTTTGTCTGGCGTAGGTCCGTCCCACAAACCGTTTTGACGTAGCTGCTCGAACGTTCGCTGAAAAGCAGGTGTCGAGAGCCTTTCGGTTTGCAGCAAGGTTCCATCCATATCAAACAGGACCGCATAGGGGATGCTCATGTTTTCCTCCTCATCCTTCTGATCATGTGCACGAGTTCATCGATTCATGGGATCTGCTCGTCTTGCTCCAGCATTTTCATATCGTCGCGAATGAATTCAGCTATTCGCTGAGCAGCATCCGGCTTCGATATCTTATGTGCCATTCTTTTCATGTAATCAACTTTGGAAGGACTATGCAATAGCTCTTCAATAAAGTAAATGAGCTGCTCGGACAGGTTGGCGTGGACTGCACAACCGTTATTTAACAAGAAGTGGCTGTTGCGCTCTTCCTGACCTGGCAGCGGGTTGTAGATGATCATCGGAACCCGTTTGCTCATTACTTCCGCCGAAGTCAGTCCACCTGATTTTGTTACGATCAGGTCTGCCGTCTCCAGGTATTCGTGAAAGTTGTTTACAAACTTTAGTGGGACTACCTCATGACGATAAGTTCGATTTGTGACCTTTCGATACAGCTTATCATTGGTACCAGTCAAAATAAAGGCTTTAATAGGAAGATCGATTTCTTCCAAGCCATCGAGGACTTTTTCCATGGAGCCTAGCCCCAAGCCACCGCCTGAGAGGATAATGCTCTTTTGCTCTGGTCTCAGCTTCAGCTTATTTCGGATCTGTTCCGTGTCCAAGGGTAATCGGAACTTGCGCATGATCGGGATACCCATGGGGATGAATTTTTGATGATCCTGTCGATAGAGGTCCACAAGATAGTACAACTGTTCATGGCCAATAAAATAGTAGTTAATGTGATGATTAATCCAGGACGGGTGAATTGTGTAGTCTGTAATAATCGTGTATATCGGTTCTCTCCAGTCATTCCTTCCCTTTAACACCGACAGCATACAACTGGCAAACGGATGCGTAGCAATAAATGCGTCAGGCTGAACGCTGTTTATCAACTTCTTCAGCTTGTTTGCCAATAGTTTATTCATGAGTACGTTCATATCAAAAAATCTACTTTTTTCTGTATTATGATAGATTCTCCCCCACATTTTTGGGGACAACCGCAATAAATTCATGTAGCTTTCCAGCAAGATTTTGTGAAACGTGGGGCTGATGTACTCCAACGTATCAATGATCATCGACGTGTAGCCAGCCTCCGCCAGACTTTCTTGCATCGCTCTGGCAGCCTGATTGTGACCATTACCGATGGAAGCTGAAAAGATCAGGATTTTCTTCATTAATTATTCTCCTTCATAAACCATGCCATGCCAACTATACCCTCTGATTAGTACCCTCTCATGTTAGTCTACCGCCTCTGCGCTCTGCAAGGGGTAACTTGTCGGTCAATCGACCTAACTTGTCGACATAAACAGCGTAAAAGGGCAATTAGAAACCTGGGTTGCACCAAACGATTCGTGCGGCTTTATGTAAAACAGAAAAGCCCCTTTACCCATTTTGGGGTAAAGAGGCACGTTTCATTCCTTCAAAACTGAATACGCATGTTTGCTAAGTATGTGT
>NZ_RHHP01000034.1 GCF_003710815.1 Brevibacillus centrosporus | reverse complement strand
ATCTACTGAGAGCTGCCTAGACTTTTTAAAAGTGTCCTTTACAAAGGGTACATTTTAACTATGCCTTTCCTTTTTTTATTTCTGCACCGTATGGACGTATGCCCATTTCCAGACGGACAATGCTCCACACAGGCGAATGTCTCGTATACTGCTACTGCACATACAGACAACGAGAGGAGTGCCATTCGCAAGATGCAACCAAATCAATATGACCAACATCAGAATTACTCGCCTGAACTGGGATATCAAATGATTCCTGAAGACCAGGCTAATCCTGTCTTTTTCGGTGGAAGACGACGCCCTGAGGTTATAATCGTTCCACAACCATACCCTTATCCCCCATACCCCTATCCACCTTATCCTTACTACTATCCATATCCTTACCCCTATTATCCGTACGGTGGAGGTTATGGTGGAGGTTATGGTGGAGGTTACGGTGGAGGCTTTGGCTACTAAAAGCAGCATCTCTCCTATATGTTGATGAGGAAAAGGGCATTCTCTCTCCTTGGATAGAATGCCCTTTTTTATTTCCAGCGTTATGCAGGTAAAGAAAACGAGCCCATACATCTTGGGCTCGTTTTTGTCATCCGTCACGATGATTTTACTTGGGATTTTCATTTCGAGGATTCGATCCCGTAGGCACCTTATCGCGCTCTCGGTTAGGTCTCATTTGATTGGGACGACGGTCTTTCCCTTGGTCCCTGCCGTTTTTATCTGACTTATCCTTGGAAAATTTGGGCTTGTCGCCTCGATCATTGCGCGGAGTTCCGTTATTGCGTTCCGGTTTCTCTGGCTTGTTTTGACGCGGGTGGAATCGGCGGCGTTCCTTTCGTTCTGCAATGGAATTCCCGTTGTCTTCCCGATTGCTATCCTGGCGAATGTCGATGATTAAATCGTAAGCTGTATCGTCTTGGCTGGCCCCGCTGTCCTCCGTTCCGAGGAACGATTTGACTTTGCGCAAAACAAAATAAGGGCATCCAAAGTTGCAGAATTCATGCAGATACTCATCTAAAGCGGCGATTCGCTGCTCGAACGGCACTTTACGGTTGAGGTCTGTATAAAATCCCCGTAGACGAAGCTGCCCGTAGCCCCAGTCCCCTACGATGTAGTCGTATTTGTCTAGGATGTCGCTATAGCGCTCCTTGAAGGCTTCCGGATTCCAGCCATCGCGATTCTCTTCCATGACTTCATAAGTACCGGCTTGCGTGCGAATCAAGTCCGCTTCCTCCTTACACACGTATACTTTTGTCCATCTTACCATATTTCATGCAGCAAGAGATAATATTCCCACGAAAACAGCGACTGCTTGCTGGACATTCTATCGTGTAGGGGGTGTTTCCATTGAAAAAGACATGGTTGTATCCAGCTATCGCAAGTATCGCTCTGTTGGCCACTGCATGTGCAAACAACGCCGCGCCTAACTACACGACACCAAACCGTACGACAACGAACCAAGCAGCACCGCACGTGACCAATTTTGACGGTCTGCACACGCGCAGCTTTGACGGTATCCACACCCGCAGCTACAACGGAACAGGAACCGGCATGTATCCCGGAAACACCGCTGGCACGCACAATTACAATGCCTACACCGCATTTCCTGATGGGAATGTTGGCCTGAACGGCGCCACAGGTACGGCAGGGGTGAGAGGTGTCAACAACGGCACCATGACAGGCACGACGAATGGAATGAATCATTCCATTTACCAAAAGCATGCCTGGAATCGTGCTGGAGCTGGCGTCATGCAGACAGGCATGCCTCGAATGGGCTACGTGCAGACGGATCGACAGCACATGCGTACAGCAGGCGTAAACCACAACGTCTATGTCGACCGTGATGCCTTGGCTCAGGCAGTCGGTAATGTCACGACGAGCTGCCCTGGCGTTCAACGCTCTACTGTTCTCGTCACCGATGAAGAAATCTTCGTCGGCCTGCACACCAATGGCAACGACGCGAAAACAGCCAAATACCAAGCGCGTATGAACGCTTTGTCCGTATCCCCGCGTTACTACAAGGTGTACGTGACAGACAACCAGAATGACATTCAGGAAATTGCTCGTGTAGCCGCACGCTCCAGCAATCTCCACAACGCACGTACAGAGGACACCACCAGCATCGATACCTTGATCAAGCGTATGGGTGGAACAACCGACTCTGAGCAAGTACGTGCGAAGAGCACAGGTACCAAAGGTCATATGAACGGTACTCACACAAACAAAATGGGGACAACCAGTCGGTAACTTGCGCTGATCTGGTCGTTTCAATAACAACACCCTCCTGTAATCATGATGATCGCAGGAGGGTGTTTTCAATCGTTTCGTTATAGTGCCTGGGCGATGGTTTCTTTCGCTGAGTTCGCTTGTTCGTGGGCATGGTACGAGCTACGAACCAATGGTCCGGACTCCACATGGCTAAAGCCACGCGCCATCCCCTCCTCTTTCAGGCGAGCGAACTCGTCTGGATGGTAATAATTTTGTACGGCCAGATGCTTTTTGGTCGGCTGCAGATATTGGCCGATCGTCATGATGTTCACGTCGACCGCGCGCAAATCATCCATCGTTTCCAAAACTTCCTCGATGGTCTCACCCACCCCGATCATCAGGCTGGACTTCGTCGGAATGGTTGGCTGCAGCTCCTTTGCCTTTTTCAGCAAAGCCAGTGTCCGGTCGTATTTGGCACGGGCACGAACCCGGTCAGACAAGCGACGAACGGATTCGATATTGTGATTCAATACATCCGGGCGAGCATCCATGACGACTTTCAATGCGTCCCAGTTGCCCATAAAGTCAGGGATCAAGACTTCTACAGAAGCAAAAGGCAGCCGACGACGAATCGCTTTGATCGTCTCTGCAAATATCTGCGCGCCTCCATCAGCCAAATCGTCACGTGCAACCGAGGTGACGACGACGTGTCGCAGCCGCATTTGCTCAGCTGCTTCCGCCACGCGTTCTGGCTCAGCCAGATCCAGCTCGGTCGGCAGTCCCGTTTTTACGGCACAGAAACGACAGGCACGGGTGCATATATCACCCAAAATCATGAAAGTAGCTGTTCCACTTGCCCAGCACTCATGAATGTTGGGGCATTTCGCTTCTTCACAAACAGTGTGCAGCGTCTTGCTGCGCATCGTTTGCTTGAGTTCCTTAAAACTGGCTAGTTCGGATCCAGATACTAGGTTAATCTTGAGCCAATCCGGTTTTCGTTGCGTCATAGGCTCACTCCTCTGTGACTTGGTCAACCTTCATTATAGAACTAGGTTTCTGGGATTGCAACCTATTTTCCTATCCGAGAGTATGCACGAAATGTCGATCAGAAAAACGTAGCAGCGGCTCCAAAATGTGCAGCTCCCTTTCTTGACACGTAAACAGGAAGATCTGGCGCTCGGCAGACAGCTCGTGGATATGCGCCAGAGCCTTGCGCAGTCTCTCGTCATCGTAATGAACGAAGTGATCGTCAAAAAAGAGGGGCAGGGGCTCCGTCTGTTGACTCACATGATGGGCCAGCGATAATCTTTGGGCCAGGTAAAGCTGATCCTGTGTGCCTGTCGAGCATTGCTCCTGCTCAAGCACCATC
Source organism: Brevibacillus centrosporus (assembly GCF_003710815.1). GTDB lineage: Bacteria > Bacillota > Bacilli > Brevibacillales > Brevibacillaceae > Brevibacillus > Brevibacillus centrosporus. Next base: position 54,738 of record NZ_RHHP01000034.1, on the reverse strand, counting down.
TGCCGGGATGGCTCCAGCACTCGTATGGCAAAGCCTTCGTGAGGATCCATCCGGACATCTCTATACACGCCGCCTGTAATTTGGGTCAGCACATTTGAGGCCTGCTGGTTGATGCCCGGCGAGATATCCCGATTCCATTCTGCCAGCGCCTCTTGCAAAGCATCGCGCGCTGTCTGCAGAGCCTCGCGCTTTCGCTGCAGCTGCCGCAATCCCGCTACGGCTTCCTCGTATTCCCCTCTCGCTTTCGCAACAGGCACGGTGTCATGTGCTGCCATTTCTCCATTTGCCCGCGCCATCTGCTCTCGCACATGCTGCATGCGCTCCTCGATCCGTTGTGCCTCTGCGCGAAAATGCTCGCGTTCTTGTAATCGCACACGCTGCTCCTGCTCGAGAAGCGCTCGCAATTGTTCTCCCCAGCGATTCATAATTTGCGCTTCTGCATCCTTGCGCGATAGCTGAGCTTTCAACTGATTGGACTCGAACGATCTTTGCCTGTTCAAAAGCTCCTCTCTTTTTGCCGCAAAGGATTCCCAATCCGGCGCATCCCAAGCAAGAACCAGCTCGAGAAGCTCAATCTCCAGCCTTCTTAGCTCCTGCTGCAAGCTTTGCAGCTCCTCTGCCTGTGCAAAGATCTCCTGGCTTTGTTTCTGTTCGAGTCCCCTCGAGCGGCCCTTTATCCATGCCACCCCTGCCACTGCTACCATCAGGAAGAAGAGCGCGATGCAAAGTCCAGTTTGATCCGCTGCCGCCGCCGCTATGCCTAAAACGGCAAGCAGACCGCTTCCTCCCCATAGCCATGCTGACTGTCGAGCAGCTTTCGATGGAAGGTCTCCTCTGGAGTGACGCCGGGAGCCCGCCGTAATGGTAGTAGCAGCCAGCCTCGCCAGCTGCAAATTCCCCTCTTCCCAGCGTTTGCGCAGACTGACTCCTTTTTCGTAATCAACCAACAGCCGTTCCTGATCCATTGTCTGGTCCATCTCCGTGGTCTCTGTAATCTCGCTCACTTGCAAGTGGCTCAAACCAGCCAAAGCTGCCTGCGCCTCCTCATGAATCTGACTTTCTTCCTGAGAAGCACCTGTGCGCTCCCACCATTGCCAGTCACTAGCCGATGCAGGTGTGGAGTAGCTTTTCTGCCACCTCTCATTCCAAGCCTCTTCCTGCATTTTTATACGCTGCTGCCGTTGCAAGACTCGGGTGCGCTGCTGCTCGAGCTCCATTCTCTCCGCTTCCCATTCAGCGATCTGCTGGGTCAATTGTCGAATAATCCCCCATGAAGACTCCGCCCCAGCCAGCTCCACTTCTTTTTGGGCTACAAGCGCCCCGGCTTTCCCAAGCAGCGTATTTTCAGCACGTTCCTTTTTTCCGATCGCACTCAAATCCCGCTCTAGCCCTGCCAGCATGAGATGCACCTCTGGATTGGACTCTTCGCTGCTCGACAACGCAGGCACCAGATGTTCAGCTGCAGTCAAAGGCTCCCGCCTGATCCACGTAATATCGGTGAAAAGGCTGCGCGTCAGTCCTGTGTGCTTTTCCACGAAATCACGCTCTCGGCGCCGATCCTCCATGTAAATATCCGTCAGTTCCGTCCATTCCGGGTCGAGAAAAATGCGCGCCTGCTCCCGTTCCTTGCGCAAAATGCGATGAAGGCGATAGGACTTACCTGCCAGCTCATAGGTAATGATTGTCTCGTACTCGCCCTGATGCCACGGCAAATATTTTTCGTACTCCGGCAAATACCTTGCACTTTTTACATAGTCGCGCTTCAATCCGTACAAAGCAGCAAAAATTCCTTGCAAAAGGGTGGATTTGCCTGATTCATTAGGTGCCGCGAAAACATTGATGCCAGGCGCAAAGCGAAAAACCTCGTCCTGCCATTTACCGAAGCCTTTCAGCTGAATTTCCTCGATCCTCATCGCATGCTCCCTCCGATCCGCGTCAGGGCCTCCCGGCACGCCAGACGGATGATTTCCCGCTCTCCCTCATCCGTTGCCTGCTGCTCGCGAAGGGCCAGCTTGGCTAACCATTTTCCCCAGATGCCTGCCTCCGCCATCAGCTTGTCCGCATCGACATCCGGCCACGTTTGATCGGTGACATGGATTTGGAAAAAATGGGAGAACCTCTGCGAGAGGACCGCTGTAGAAGGGACGAAGTGAGCTGCGCGCTCCCCTGTCAATGTCACGTGCAGCATGTCCTCGGATCGCTCAGAAGCAAGCTTCTGCTCCAGCAGTTCGATCAGCTGCTCCATCGTTTCTGTGCCTTCGAGGCTGATTTCCCGTCGCCGTATTTGTCGCTGCCCTACAGGAACCGACTCGAGTACGACCTTCCCAGCGGCATCGATCTTGCCATACAGAACACAGCGTTCCCCCTGCTCCTTGGTATTCAGTGCTTCCGGGGAGCCCGGATAGGCGGCAAAGACAGACTTTTTCGTCGGATGCAAAAACTGCGCAGCCTTGTGGATATGACCAAGTGCTGCATAGTCCATACCGGTATCCGCCAGCTCCTGCAACGCGACGGGAGCGTAGGGATGATGCTCCTCTGTTTCCTTGCTTAAAATGCTTGCGTGCAGAACCATCAGGTGGTGCTGATAGCCGACCAGCTTTCCTGGAAAGGTCGCGAGCGGCGACTCGAAGAAGTGAGGCTGAGGAAAACCCCATCCGTACACGACGCAGGACTTTTCCGGAAATTCATACGCGCCCCACTCCGGTGTAAACCAATGCACATTCCCCGGCCACTCCAGCGTCTGGTAAAACGAGTCTGCCCGCCACGGGTCGTGATTTCCTGGGGCAATGCACACGGGAACCGGTGAAATGCTGGCGAACAAATCACGTAAAAACAGCGCTGTCGACCTGCGTCCACCGTGGTATTCCAACAAATCCCCCGCAATCAGCCAGAAGTCCACCTGTCTGTCCAGCACGAGGTCGCGAATCCCCCGCATCGTCCTGCGAAAATCGTCCTGTCTTTGCTCAAACAAATCGGTTAACGTGTGAAGCGGTGCATCCAAATGGACGTCCGCTGTATGTATAAAAGACAGCATATGCGCTCTTACTCACTCCTTTGATGGAAATCCCTGGCATCCAATGATACAATTTGGTCGAAAGATAGATGCAAGACGAACATACTTTCCCTTTATGATACAAGATGAAATGGATGCTTGAAAAGGAGTGATTGTTGTTGCGTATCGCATATTTGGACTGCTTCTCGGGAATTAGCGGGGACATGCTCCTCGCCGCACTGGTCGATGCTGGAGCGGATCGCGACCGAATCGAAGGTGAGCTGCGGAAGCTTTCTCTCGGAGATTTTCGACTGGAGTGGAAAAAGGTTGTGAAAACGGGCGTGAGTGCGCTCAAGCTGAATGTCATCGACGAAAATATCCCACCTGTTCAGCCTTTGAAAACCATAAAGGTCTTAGGGCAGCACGACCACCATCATCACCGCGGCTACAAAGAGATCGTGGAAATGATCGAAGCCGCCGATCTGGCTCCCCGCGTGACAGCACGCGCACTGGCTATCTTTGAAAAAATCGCCGTGGCGGAGGCCAAAATTCATAGTGTCCCCGTAGAAACGGTTCATTTTCACGAGGTTGGTGCACTGGATTCGATCGTGGACGTAGTTGGAATCGCTCTCGGCCTGGAGGAGCTGGGCATTGATCTGATTTACTCGGGGCATGTACCGACAGGAAATGGCTACGTCCGCTGCGATCACGGGCTTTATCCTGTTCCAGCGCCTGCCACCATGGAGATGCTCATCGGCATTCCTTTGCGCAGCACCGCCATCCAAAAAGAGCTGACGACTCCTACAGGCGCAGGAGTTGCCGCTGCCCTTGTGCACGAATTTGGCGATCTTCCGTCCATGACCGTTGAATCCATCGGGTACGGCGCAGGCACCCGCGATCTCCCTGACCAGCCCAACGTCCTGCGTCTCCTCGTCGGGCATTTGTAGCCATTCAAAACAAAAACCTCCCGAAGACAATCGCTCGGGAGGTTCTTCCTTTTCCGATTAACGAAGAAGCTTCAAAAACTCGCGCATGAAGCCAGGCAAATCTGGCCATGCATGTCCAGAAACCAGGTTGCCGTCCACGTGCAGCGTCTCTGTTTGATAAATAGCTCCACACGCTTCAACATCTGGTCTGCACGCCTGATAAGCTGTCATTTCTTTGCCCGCGATATACTCACGAACAATCGTCAGGACCTGAGCACCATGGCAGATAGCGGCAACCGGCTTGTTGGCTTCAAAGAAGTGCGCCACAATCGGCTTCAGATGCTCGTTGAGGCGAATATGCTCAGGCGCGCGTCCCCCCGGGATGATCAAGGCATCGAAAGCTTCCGGGTTGATCTCCGCAAAAGAAGCATGGGCCGCTAGCTGGTACGCCGGCTTTTCAGTATAGGTCTCGCTGTGAGCTTCAAAATCGTGAAGGACCGTATGCAGCGTTTTTACGTTAGGAGCAGCAATGACGGTTTCAAAGCCTTCTTCCAGACAACGGTAATACGGATAAAAAACCTCCAACGCTTCTACTGCATCTCCTGTGACAATCAACACTTTTTTGCTCATCTCACAGCCTCCTCGAGAATCAAAGTAAAGGAAAAAAATCCCTCCACTTTTAATTCTTTAGACTGTCCGCCCGCTCCTGCTGCTTTACAGGAAATTCACAGCACTTTTTCGACAGCGAGCCTGATCGCCTCTTGGTACACCTGCTTGAGAGGCACCTGGGCGGCTTCTGCAAGCTGGGCACATACGGCGTACTCCGGCGCTACCTGGACCCGTTTTCCGCGATGATAGCCAAGCTTGACCTGCACTTCCCCCCACTGCGTCTGGGCCGTGGCAAAACGGCGTGCCAAACGGTGACAGGCAACGGGAAATGTGCGAATCCCAAAGGTCGTTGTTTCTGAAAAAAGGATCGTCTTTATAGCCTCTGCTGCACTCTGGTAGCACATCACCTGCAGCAAGGTTCCCGGGCGGCTTTTTTTCATCGTCACCGGCAAAAAATGCACGTCATTTGCGCCAGCTCGCATGCACTGCTCGAGCACGTAAGCCAACCATTCCGGACTGCTGTCATCCAGATTGACTTGCATGATCAGCATGCCTTCATCCACATGCTCCACCGAGTGATCTCTATGCTCCAAAAGCGTGGGAATTTCCTTTTCTCCAACAAAATCTTCGTCCATCACCAGCACCGCCATATCATCCCCGCGCTCTATGCGCAGCAGCGTTCCATGCAGCTGGGGCATTGGCTTTGCTCCCATTTCCTTGAGCCACAAAATAGCGTGCAAGGATATTGACTCTCTGCGCCACTGTGCTTTTTCCCTGATCTCCCAGCCCGTCAACAGCTCCAGAAAAGAAAGCGGGATGTCCGCAGGCACCATCAGCCTTTGGAGAAACCAACTGACCATATGCCCATCAGACGGACAATGTGCCATGATCATTAGAAGGGCAGCTTCCTCTGCAGCCCACTGCGCCTCATCCCACGCTGCATCCGGGCATTCGGCTCTCCGCTTTTGCGCCTGTTCCTGCAGCCTGTTCCCGACAGCTATGCCTTCTGGGTGCTTTTGATCCGACCATATCCCGAGACGCTTCAGAGGCTCGATCAGCCCCTGCAGCATCAGCGGCGCGTCGGCCCGAATGACAAGCTTCATGTTTTTGCCTCCTGATTTTCGCAGCTTGGCCTTTTCTAGCATCATACCGCAAAACTTCCAGAAAGTATCTTGGATAAACCATCTCTACAGGCAAAAACTACAACGGAGACTACCTGGGCTGGAGGGAGACGGCATGATGAGAGTTTTCCGCCTAATTATTCAGATCAGCTTGTGCATGGCAGCTATTATTCTCCCACTGGAATCAGTTGCTGGCGCTGCTCCATCCGCCTCTAATGACGAGCCGATTTTAAAGGAGCGTCTGCAGCTATTTCAGCGGATGGAAACGTTATACGGCGTTCCCTGGACTTATTTGGCTGCCATGGATCAATACGAGCGGGCAATGCAAATACGGAAAAAGAAGCAGAAGAACGAAGAGCCTTCCACACGCATTACTGCTTTTGATATTCCCTCTGAACGCTGGTGCGGGCTGTGGAATCCGGATCTGGAGGACACCAACCCTATCTCCATCAGCTACTTTAGCGGTTTGGGAATGGACGGCGATGGAGATGGGATCGCAGATCGCAGCAACGATCTGGACGTGCTAACTTCCGTCGTTCACTACTTGTCGGGGTATGGCATCTCTGCCGAAGACTGGCCGATCGCCCTCTGGAACTACTACCAGCGGGACCGCTCCGTGAAAACAATCAAGCAATTTGCCCAGGTCTATGCGAAGTACCAGCATCTTCATCTGGACGATCGGCGTTTTCCAATTCCTCCACGCTATTCCTACAGCTACCGCGACACCTGGGGCGACGCACGTGGATGGGGCGGCCGACGAATTCATGAAGGCACGGATATTTTCGCCTCCTACGGAACTCCCGTACTGAGCACGGCTTACGGAGTCATCGAGGTGATCGGCTGGAACCGATATGGCGGATGGCGGATTGGCATGCGCGACATGGGTAACGTCTACCACTATTTCGCTCACCTCTCTTCCTTTAAAAAGGGACTGAAGCCTGGAGACATCGTCGAGCCTGGACAGGTGCTGGGCTACGTCGGAAGCTCTGGTTACGGGAAGCCGGGAACTGCCGGCAAGTTTCCCCCTCATCTGCACTATGGCATGTACCGCGAGACAGGTGGACCGGATTGGGCATTTGATCCGTACCCTTACCTGCGGCGCTGGGAACGCCAAAGCAGAAAGCGATAAACGAAAAAGCTACGGAACAAGGGATGTAAGAAGCGGTTTTCAGCCGCTTCTTTTTATTGGACAGCAACAGGCGATCCCCTTCAACCGGGCTGCTCCTGTTTTCGCATGCAGAAAGGTCAATTCATGGTTCCAAAGCTGATGATCTCCATACTTACATCGACGTCAAATCTGGCCTTCTGATAGAGCGCCAGTCCAATCGTCCGTGTCCACTCCCCGTAGTGCTTCTGACGAAAGCTTTCCTCCAGCTGAGCCGGATCGACACCAGTTTTTTGCATTCGCATCAGCATGGCAATGGCTTCTCTTTTTATTTGTTCTTGGATTTTCTTTCTCAGATCTTCAAACTCCCGTTCATTCTTCAAGTCCCTATTTCCTGTATATCCGACTAAAGTTGCCCTCATTTCCAGCTTGATATGGAGCTGCGGGTTCGCATCACTCCCTCTGCTCCTCACCTTGCCTTTTGCCCAGACAAAATCCAGTACGACTTGCTCTTTTTTTCGTTCCTTTTTGGATTCAATTTGATTCACTGCTTGCGGATTGGATTCCGAGCTGTTTGCAAATTCAAAGCTCATTCGCGGCAGTCTCTTCTTTCCCAGCATCGCCTGAACCATTTTGCCCTCTCTTTGTGAAAGAAAGTCAATCATTTTATCTCTGCGAAAAAGCGCGACTCGGGAAACGATCACGTCATCCTTTTCCTTAACCAAATAAGGCATGTTCGGGTCGCCACATTCACAGGTGAGCATAAAAACAAAATCCTTGATGGTGGTAAAGGAGGAAAAAGCCGTTTCCACTCGGGGGCGCAGCAAGTAGTTCAGATAGGTATTGAGCTCCGGTTTATGCTGGTAGTTTCCTCGGATAACGTCCTCCGTTTTTCCTTTGACGATCGCCACAAATACGTTCTCCCCGACTATGGGGTTTCGTGAAAGATCCAAAATGGCTTTGCTGATACCGACTTTCCTCGCGTATTCCTCACTAAACAAAATCACTCGGAGCTGTGACAGGGACATCATCCGCTCAGCCATGGTTGACAGCGACACCATCGCTTCACTCGCGACTGTCGATACCGTCGAGTAGCTTTGCGTCATTTCCCTTTCCTTGTTGGAGGGGATAGGTATCGATACACTCACTTTGACCTCGTCCACCTGGTCTGTATAATCGAAACCCATGACCCCGATCATTGCCATATCCTCCAGGGAAGGGCGTTCGAACTGCGGTGCACAACCGCCACACAAGAAGCCCGCTGCCAAAATCAACAGTAGAAACATGACCCTCATTCTCATGCCTCTGTCCCTCCATCGCGCCCTCGAAGCTTATGAATCATCAGCAACAGGATCGGCCACAAAATGACCCCAATTCCCAAGTACAACGTGATTTTTTCATACAGAAATTGCTGAGTCTGGATGGGAATCGGACCCCGTATGGTAAAGTAGGAAATGGTTGCTGGTAGCAGAATGTGCCACGCTCTCCGATATCCTTCGAATTCTTCAAGTCCTATTCGCGCTGCCCATAAATAAGCGGTACTCGTGCTTAAAATAATGAATACCCAAAGTCCGATCCCCAGATTTTCAATCCGCTCCAAGAAGGATAGCTTCGATAGACAATATATTTCATAGGCATGCGTATCAAGCCATTCATCAGGTCGGTCCATTTTCGCGGTACTCCTGCTGTCATGTATGGCGTCCCGAGTGAAGTCAGCTCCAGCAAATGAGCAAACAGAAACGCAAGCATCAGCATTTGGCCGTACATGCCGAGTACACCTGCAATGAGGATAAAAGCGTATCGCACGAGCCGAATCGCGTTGCTCATGAGGAAGTTGGGCGGAACGAAGGAGAGCAGGGCAGAAACGGAGACAAGCACGATCAAAATATTACTGGCAAGACCTGCTTGAACGGACGCTGTCCCGATCACGATACCACCTACGATACCGATGGTCTGTCCGATTTTCGTCGGCATTCGGATTCCGGCTTCACGCAGGATTTCGATAATCAATTCAATGATCATGACCTCGACTACCGGAGGAAACGGCACCCGGCTTCGGGACTCAGAAAGGATCGTGAGCAGGGCGGGCGGCAGCATTTCGGGGTGGTAGGTCAGGACAGATACGTAGCTCGAGGTCAGCAAAATCGTGATGAACAAACCAAAAAAACGAATGATTCGCAGTAAGCTGGCGGTTGACCAGCGGTTGTAAAAGTCTTCCGGGCTGCTGAACATCTCCAGAAAGGAAGTGGGACATATCGCTGCATCCGGGCTCCCGTTCAGGAGAATGAGGATTCGTCCGTCTAATAAGGCTGCTGTCGCATTGTCCGGCCGATTCGACAACCCGAACTGCGGGAACGGCGAATACGGCTTGTCCTCCAGCTTCTGCTTCAAGACGGGCATACCGACAAAGCCTTGGTACTCCACATTGTCGATACGCCTCTTCACCCGCTCCACATTTTCCGCATTGGCGATGTCCTCCATATAAATCACAGCGATCCGGTTATGTGTCTCCGTCCCTTTCGTGTACGCTACGACCTTCAGCTTCGGAGAGGCGATCCTGCGCCGCAGCAAGGAAATATTGATTTCCAGCATTTCCACAAACGAATCTTGCGGACCCAGCACTGTAGATTCATTTTCGGACTTGGAGATAGATCGGTGCTCGACGTGGAAGGTATTGACTTGCAGGATGAGCGGGCGGTCCAGAAAGAACAGAACCGTATGTCCGCGAAGCAAATTGTTCAACAGGGCAGAAACGTCATCGGATTCATGCGGCTGCGCAAATGGGAGGACATCGAGTGGATTTCTTCCGTCCGCTCTTTGAAGGGGCAAAAAAAATCGTTTCGTACAGCTCAGCCGTATCTACCATCGTGTCCAGAAAAAAAGCGTGAATAGGCTCACCATTTATCGTCAAGGAAAAGCTGCTGAGATCATCTACCTGTTCCAGACGCTCTTTGATCATAGCGGGAGTGATCTGTTTCCTCCACCAATCTGTTGGCTTCACCATGGGATCCCCAGCCTTTACAGGAAAATCCTTCTTACTTTACCCTCTCCTGGGGATTTTATCCTGCACAAAAAAAGAGGCGCACTTGGCGCCCCCTTCTCTTCCCAGCTGGTGTTTAGGCAAACTGCTTGCCCAGATTCGCCATCTCGATTGCCGCTGCTGCAGCCTCCCAGCCTTTGTTGCCTGCTTTTGTTCCAGCGCGTTCGATCGCCTGCTCGATCGAATCTACCGTGAGGACGCCGAAGATGACCGGAATGCCTGTAGAAAGCGAGAGGGAAGCCACCCCTTTGGCTGTCTCGTTGCACACGTAGTCAAAGTGCGGTGTTGCCCCGCGGATCACAGCACCCAGCGTGATTACTGCATCATAGCGACCGGACTCTGCCATTTTTTTGGCGATGAGCGGGATTTCAAATGCTCCAGGTACCCAAGCGACATCCACGCTGTCTTCCGCAACTCCGTGGCGCTTCAATGCGTCCAAGGCTCCACCCACGAGCTTGCTGACGATCAATTCGTTAAAGCGTCCAGCTACTACCCCTACGCGCAATCCGGTTCCTACTAGATGTCCTTCAAATGTTTTCATGTCTCTTCCACTCCCTATCGATGTAGTTGAAGCAGGTGGCCCAGCTTCTCTTGTTTGGTAGCAAGGTACTTCTGATTGTGCGGATGCTCTGGCATCTGGATCGGAACCCGTTCCTCCACCTGCAATCCGTAGCCATCCAGACCGCGAATTTTCCGCGGATTATTCGTCAACAGGCGCATGCGATGAACGCCCAGATCGCGCAAAATTTGCGCTCCGATCCCGTAATCGCGCAGATCGGCGGCAAAGCCGAGCTTTTCGTTGGCTTCCACAGTATCCAAGCCTTCCTCCTGCAGCTTGTACGCTCTCAGCTTGTTGATCAGACCGATACCGCGTCCCTCCTGGCGCATGTACAGGAGCACGCCCCGGCCTTCCGCTTCGATCTGTTCGAGTGCCGCATGCAGCTGTGGTCCGCAATCGCAGCGCTGTGAGCCAAACACATCCCCCGTCAGGCATTCCGAATGAACGCGAACCAGCGTCACCTCATCCGGGTCGATCTCGCCCTTGATCAATGCTACATGCTCCTTTCCATCCAGCTCATTCGTATAGGCCGCGATGCGGAAATCGCCATAGGCAGTAGGCAGCTTGACCTCGATCTCTTTCTTCACCAGTTTTTCCTTGCCCATCCGGTAGCGAATCAGCTCGGCAATCGTGATCAGCTTGAGGTCGAAACGACGTGCAATATCCTCCAGCTGAGGCAGACGCGCCATGGACCCATCTTCGTTCATGATCTCGCAGATCACACCTGCTGGTGCCGCTCCAGCCAAATGCGCCAGGTCTACAGCCGCTTCGGTGTGTCCCGCTCTGCGCAGCACACCACCCGGCTTGGCGATCAACGGAAAAATATGTCCCGGACGTCGGAAATCCTCCGCTGTCCGATGCTCCTCCAGCATGGCCAGCACCGTCTGCGAACGCTCATGTGCCGAAATGCCTGTATGGGTGCTTCGTTCATCGATGGACACCGTAAATGCGGTACCCTGCTTGTCGGTATTGGACTCGACCATCGGCTTTAATCCCAGTTGGGCTGCCCGCTCCTCTGTCACAGGGACGCAGACCAGACCACGTCCGTGCGTAACCATGAAATTGATCATTTCCGGTGTCGCTTTCTCTGCCAGGCAGACAAAATCGCCCTCGTTTTCACGGTCCTCGTCGTCTACCACAATCACGGCTTTGCCTTGGCGCAAGTCTTTGAGCGCTGCTTCTATCGTGTCAAACATCGTTTTCCCTCCTCGTTTAGGCAAATCCATTTTCCTGCAAAAAGGCCAGACTCAGACGCGATGGCTCCTTTTTGTCCTGCTGCACGTGTCCTCCCAAGAGGCGTTCCACGTACTTGCCGATGACATCTGTCTCCAAATTTACCTGATCTCCTGCGCGGCGATCCTGCAGGCTCGTCTCTGCCAGCGTGTGGGGAATGATCGAGACGGAAAAGCTGTTCTCGTCCACATCTACCACCGTCAGGCTGATGCCATCGATACATATGGAGCCACGCGGAATGATGTATTTTAAAAGGCTCGGACCCGCTTCAATCCGAAACAAGACAGCATTGGCATGAGCCTGCCGAGACAGAATCGTTCCCGTCCCATCGACGTGCCCCGAAACGATGTGTCCGCCAAAGCGATCACCCAGCCGCATCGCTCTCTCCAGATTGACTCGATGTCCCTGTCTCAGCTTGCGCAGGCTCGTCTTGTTCAAGGTCTCAGGCATGACATCCACGGTGAAATGACGAGCCGTATAGGAGGTGACGGTGAGACAAATGCCGTTGACGGCGATGCTGTCTCCTATTTGTACGCCTTCGAGCACGCGCTCTGCAGAAATGACGAGCTGGCTCGCCTCAGCGCTGCCAGTCATAGCTCCCAGCACGCCCACTTCTTCTACCAATCCCGTAAACATAGGCTCCCTCCCCTTTGCGTTATTCGTGCGGCTCCCACTGAGGGTAACCGACGATCCGAATATCCTGCTCACTCACCTGCTCGATGGAGGTGTTCGTCAGCGTAACGGCTTTATCCATCGTCGCAAAGCCTACCCCTCCGTACGACGTAGGGGAAAGCGAGCCTCCCACCAGCTTCAAGGAAATGTAGCTGATGATCTTTTGAATCGCCATCGCTTGCAAAAACGAGCCATTTATTTCTGCGCCGCCTTCGACCAAAAGCGAGGTGATCCCCCTCTCTCCCAGCTCTCTTAGGACATCTGGCACCCGGAGCGAAGCATCCAGTACGATCACCGTTACTCCCTTCGCCTCGAGCTCCATCCGTTTTTCCACGGGTGCCGCTGGCGTGGTAAAGATCCATGTCGGTGCCAAATGGTCAGCTACGACGCGTGCCGTCGAAGGTGTACGCAGCTCACTGTCGAGAATGATGCGCACAGGCTGCCGTCCGTACCTCTCACCGCCAACGCGTGCCGTCAGCTCCGGATCATCCGCCAATATCGTTCCCACCCCGACCAAAATAGCGTCATGGGTTCTGCGCAGCTCATGCACCTCACTGCGGGCCGCTTCCCCCGTTATCCAACGGCTGTGTCCCGTCGCCGTCGCCATTTTTCCATCCAGTGTACTCGCTGTCTTGACGGTTACAAATGGCTGCCTGGTTCGGATGTAATGAAAAAAGACTTCATTTAGCACAGTCGCTTCTGTCTCGCAAACCCCAACGGTGACTTCCACACCTGCGTCCCGCAGCAGACGAATTCCTTTTCCCGCAACCAACGGGTTTGGATCGAGCACGGCTACGACTACCCGCGATATCCCTGCTGCCACGACTGCTTCTGCGCAAGGCGGTGTTTTCCCGTGATGACTGCAAGGCTCCAGCGTCACATACAAGGTTGCCCCTTTTGCCTTCTCCCCCGCCATTCGCAGGGCATGCACCTCCGCATGAGGCTCCCCTGCCTTCAGATGAGCGCCCATGCCAACGATTTGTCCGTCCTGCACGATGACCGCTCCTACCAGCGGATTGGGACTTGTCTGCCCTTTTGCCGATCGCGCCAGCTCCAGCGCCATTGCCATGAAGCGTTCGTCTTGTCCCATTACTCTCTCCTCTTTTTTGTAGATTCCAGCCAGTCTTCACAAAACAAAAAGCCCTTGCAACATTCGTTTCAGGGCATAGGGAAAGAAGCCTTCCTGCATTCGTTTTTCAAAAAACAAACGAAGGAGAGCACTTCGCATCTTCTCCCATCCGGACTGTACCGTCGGCTCTGGATTTTCACCAGATCAGTCGCTTTCATACAAGTCAGCGAGTCGCGGGCTTTACCGCCGGTCGGGAATTACACCCTACCCTGAAGATTGCTTCGTATTCACATTATGTTGTGCTACAGGACCCTTCTTCCCTCCTTTTGTACAAATAAAAATGCCCGTGAGTTTTCGTCTCAGGGCATCGAGAAAAAAGCCTCATCGGAACCGTTTTTTTGCGAAAAAACAGCTGCGAGGCTATTCCAAATACCTTCTCCCATCCGGACTGTACCGTCGGCCTTGGATTTGCACCAAGTCAGTCGCTGCCCCAAAAAGCAGACAGCGAGTCGCGGGCTCAGACGTGCGTTCGTCATTACCGCCGGTCGGGAATTGCACCCTACCCTGAAGGCTGGTATTCAGTTGCGTCAAGTATAACACACTTTCGGACAAGACCGAAGCCTTTCTGTGTAAAAAGTATATTTTCCGCTAGGATTAACTAGAAATGGTTTAACAGCTCTCGCAGGCTTTTGACCGTCGCCACCGGTTTTACCCCCCGCTGCTCCATTTCACCCAGCTTTCCCTGGTAGGATAAAAAACGGATCCCCGCATCCTGCGCAGCTTTTCCATCGATCCAGGAATCGCCGATCATCACCCATGCCTCGAGCGGCCATTGCGGCTGCTGGCGCAAAATATAGTGAACGCCGGACGGAGATGGCTTTAGCTGTGTCATCTGTTCCCGGGCAACAATCTCTGTGAAATAATCAGAAATCCCGGTTTCCACCAGCGCTTCTTGTGCGGCGGCATAAGCGTTGTTCGTCAGAATGTAGAGCAGGTACCGATCGCGGAGCTCATCCAGCACTTCTCGCGCCTGCTCCTCCAGTACAGCCCCATGCATCCCATCCTTTTCCACGGCTGTGACTGCTGCCCACATCTCGTCCTCCAGCTCTTGCGTCATGAGGGAAGACTGCCTGCCGATCTCGATCAGCTGCGAAGCCGTATGATTCTGCAGGTTCAGCTCGGGCCCGCAGCAGCCGTGCATGAGCAGCAGCTGATAGATTGCCCGCTTCATCTCCGCAAAGTTAATGTTCGATTTCAATAAGGTGTTATCCATATCAAAAATAATGCCTTTTTCAAGTAGGTGGCTCATTGGTTCCTCCTCGTCCGTTTCACTGGCTTTCTCTCATAGTAACGGGAAATGTGTTTTTGGAACACCCTTATCATGACGGCCAACCTGGACATCACAAAGCTGCTTCCCATGCTCAAGCACAATGGATTCAAGCTTTACCCGGCGCTCATTCACATGCTCACGACGGTCGTAAACCGTCACGTCGAGTTCCGTATGGGCTATGATATGGATGGAAGGGTAGGGTATTGGGAGAGCATGTCTCCCAGCTATACCATTTTCCACGAAGATGACAAATCGTTCAGCAGTATCTGGACAGATTATCACAAAGACTTTTCCCAGTTCCACCAACACGTTCTCGCAGACCTGGAGGAATGCGGCGGGATCAAGAAATTTACTCCCAAGCCAAACGAGCCTGCGAACACGTTTCCCATCTCCTGCATACCATGGGTCAGCTTCACTGGCTTTAACCTGAACATCTACAATGAGGCAACCTACCTTTCTCCTATCTTTACGATTGGAAAATACTTCAGGCAGGCCGACAGCATCTTGCTGCCGCTCGCCATTCAAATGCATCACGCCGTATGTGACGGGTATCATGCTAGCATGCTTGTACAGCAGATGCAGGAAATAGCGGATGATTGCTCCACGTGGCTTCCCATAAAGTAAAGTAGAAAACAGCGACAGCACCGGACAGATTCTGCCGGGTTGTCGCTGTTTTTGTTCTGCTCCCTTATGGCTGGTCCGGCTCATCCGGAGTTTGCGCTCTCGGCACGTCCGGCTTTCCTTCTGGGCTGTTGTACAAATACTGCGGCACATCGCCGACGATCAGCGAGTGGGTGATCGGAATTTTCGTCGTGACTGTTTGCTCGTCGGTGGCAAATGGAATGACGATTCGCAAATCTACCTCTACGAAAATGTATACGGTGGCCAGCACCATGTTGATGCCTGCTTCTTTCAGCTCTGTCTCCAGCTTGGTTTTGACCGACCCAATCGGCATAAAGGTCACAGGCAGGTCTGGACCCATGTTCGCCAGAAAGCTGTTGCCTGTTGCAAGGCCGAGCGGGATCGAGCGATCTACCTTCTCCGCCTCAAACTCCTGGAGCTTGTTCTGAATTCGCGAGGTCGTTTCTCCGACGATCCGCGCATATTCCTTAAAGTTGAATTGATACGCCTGAATCTGCCCCTCGTTGTCTTTTTCAATCTGGACAATTTGGTTAAAGTCGACGCCTTGTTGGGATATCCGCTTGGTTACTGCGTCTGTTATTGCTTCTTTGGCCAACTGCTCTGTCTTTTGCGATGCCAGAATCAAGAGCGTCGGCTCCAGCCGTTTTTCCAGGAAGACCAGCGTTTGTATCGACATCACCAAAAAAATGACCAGTGCGATAAAAAACGCCTTCGTTTTGGAAAGCGGGTTCTTCCAACGCCGACGGGGTCGAAACATCCTCACGCCCGTCACCTCCCAATTGGTACATCCTATGGTCCGTGACAGGAAAAAAGACTACCCTTTCCGCAAGCAAAACCAGCCAAGCCCGACCACTCCGGCAAGATACACCAGCTGTGCGGCCATTACCATGCCAAATAACCCCAGTGAGGAAGCCAGAGCCGGTGCCGCCATAAACCCGATAAAAAACCCTACCCGGCTCAAAAGACCTTGGACACCCATCACCCTGCCACGAATGCGATTATCTGCCTGTTGAAGCAGCGTGCTCTCGTACACTTGCGATGCACCTGCCAACAGCCCTGCCAAGACCAGCAGCGCCAGCACCAGCCACATGCTCTTCCCTGCAAAGGCCGCCGTGATAACAAGCGACAGCAGAGAAGAGCTCACCAGCAGCCCTTGGAGCAAATTCCCTCTCCAACGTGCTGCCCCAAACGCACCTGCGGCAGCTCCCTCGCTCATCGCTGACCACATCAAGCCGTGCAAGACTGCATGACCGGAGGCAAACTGATTGGCAAGAGCGGGCAGGCCAAAATTATGTGACGCCGTGCTGATCGATTCGAATAAGGCAAGCAGACTGATGACCAGAAAGAGCGGCTGCTTCGCCAGGTACACCAGCGTGGCACGCAGGCTTCTTGGCTCCTGTGTATGCCCGGTCGCGCCCGTTGCATTTGTTGTTTTCGCTGACTCTTCTGCTCCCGACCGACTGTTCCATCGCAACCGGGTCAGGATCGCTGCGGAGAACAGAAACGTCACTGCGTCGCATGCGATGACAAACGCGTAGCCTAAGTGATCTGTCAAGAATCCACCGAGTGCAAACCCGACAATTCCTACTACAGATTCCAAGCGGACTGTCCATCCATTGACCCGGACGAGGTCTTCCTTTTCAAACATTTGCGGTAGAGATGCCTGAAAGCTGATGTGAAACAAGGTATACAGCATGCCTTTCAAAAAGGCGGCAGCGATGACTACGAGAGGAACAGGGAACACGACCATCAGGATGACCGACAAGCCTGCTCCCAGGTCGCTTACGATCATCGCCCGTCTCCGATCCACTCGGTCAGCCAGTACGCCTGCCAGCGGGCTAAACAGGATCCCTCCAATCTGACGCGCCACAAAGAAGGCAGCCAGCCAAAACGCCCCATTATCAAAAGTAAAGATCAACGCACTACATGCGATCAGGTCCATACGTGACCCAAGCGAGGATAGCGCATTGACATACAAATACGTTTTCATCGAAATATTCATTAGTCCAAACCTCCTGCTCCTTCCAGGCGGTTTAGCTCACACGCCCCCGCCCTAGCGGGTGCGTACACTGATTATGGCCGTTGACATGCACATGCCTCCTCGACTTTCAAAGTCCGAACTCGAACTTCCCTTCTCTCTTCGCATACGAACGGGGGCGCTTCCCCAAATCGTCCTGCCCGGCACCTGGTACCGTATGCTTATCATAGCAGCGAGTCATCGTCTTCTGAAAGCAAAAAACGCGGGAGAGCTTGGCAGCCCCCCGCGCTTTTATGCCCTATGCTTCTACTTCCCATCTGTAAACTGGATGGAGTCGATGATTTTTTGAAGCCGCTGCTCGAGCGCTTTGGTTTTGACCCATTCTGAAACCGTAAAAGCAATCATATACATATTTTTTCCTTTTTCCAGAAGATAGATCGTTTTCTCAAAACGCGCCCCGTCATTATTGCCTACTACGTATAGCTTGTATCCATTCGCTCCTGCCACGGTGATCGGCTTGTTTTCCTTGATGAGGTATGCATAGCTGGAGGAGTTTTCTTTGATCGACTGCTCGACTTCCTTGCGCACCGCCGCAATCTTGCCCGGTCCTGCGAGAATCATCGCATTTCCCCCGAGGAACTCATAGGTCTTCGTGATTCCGTCCCCACGGATTTCCTTCCAGTGCTCCGGAATGCTAATGGAGAACTTCTGCTCGGCAAACTTGATCGTCGCCATCTGATTCTGGTCGACCAGATCATCATCCGCTATTTCTCCCATTGCCGGATTCATTGCACTCTGATTAACTGTCAGCGATTGCTTGATCGTTTGGACCAGTTCTTTTTTCTCCTGTTCGGTTGCCTCCGGATCATACGCGATCTCGACATATACCTTGTAATTGCCTTTGAAGAAAAAGAAGTCATGCTCCGAATACCAGAAGGCGCCATCCGAGGAGCTGAATTTCTGCTCGATGGCAGGTACGCCTGCAACCATCGTGCTTGCTGGCGCAGAATCCACTTTTAAATAGCTTTCATTGATTTGGTCCCGATACATCTGCTCATGCCTTTTTGCCCAATCCTCTAGCGTCAGGCCTTCCTCCTTGGAGGTGATCTTGACCTTTATCCATTGCCTGCCGTCTGCACTGGAAAATTGCGTAAATGCCTGGTTGTAGGAATTCTGCCAATTTGCCGGAACCTTGAGCTTCAGCCCCATGTCCTCTTGAGTGTACCAGCGGAAGTTGCCTTCTACCGTGGATAGATCCTTCACCGTCGATCTTCCTTTTGGATAGGACAAAGTAAAGCTGTCCAGCAAGTCCTTGTAGCCGCTGTATTTGGCAGGATTGCGGAAGTCCGCCTCGTCGTAGATGACCAGAGTCACATAGAAAATGCGGTCCCTGCTTTGATAGGCACGTTCCTCATAGACCCAGCCACCCGAATCTTTGGAAATCAACCGTGCATACGGCTGTTTGGGATCATTGACAAAGCCGGTTGGATATTTCATGCTCCAGCCGTAATAGCTGTCACCGATCATCGTCTTGCCAAGATCGCTGTCCAGAGAGACGCCTGCCGCAGCAATCTCCTCTTGCTTGTTCCCGACGATGCTAACATCCTTCGTCTATGCATCCACGATGGCTTGCAGGCCCATAACCTGCGTCAGCAGGGTCAGCGGCACCATGGTCTTCCCACTTTTCACCTCAGGAGACGCTGTCAGGGTAACAGGCGAGCTGTTGACCCAGGCCTGCTTGCTGCCTGCGGAAAGCTTGATGACCTTGCCGTTGTACGAAAGCTCGATCATTTGATTCTGACTGTCGTATTGCAAGCCTACCCCGAATGCTGACGTCAAAAGACTCAACGGAATCATTGTCGTATCCTGGGACAAATAAGGCTGCTCAATCGCCATATCCTGACCGTTTACTTTTGCCTGGGCTGTATTCAATTTTAGCTTTACTTCCACGCGCTGGGCAGACGACTCTGCTGCCAGCACGGACTGGTTGGTCATCAGTGCTGCCGATAACATCGCTGTCACACAAAACACTTGCCACTTCCTCTGGATCATCCGATTTTCCCCCATCCTTTGCTCTCTACGGTTGTTTCCCAAACGTCACTTTGCGTTTAATCAGATCGCCGCCCGATTGCACCATGATTTCCACGGTTTGTCCCGGCAAATAGCTCTTCAAAAGCTCGTTGAACTCCACGAGAGTCGTAAACGACGCCTGGTTCACGGAATAAATGACATCTCCTGATTGAAACCCTGCCTTTTCAGCAGGTGAACCAGGCTCTACCCGAATTATCCGAAGCGGCTCCTTCGTTGGCAGTCCGACAACCGCTGCCCAGCTTTCCTCCAGCTCCGCCCCCCAATAGGGCCGGTTTACCTTTCCGTACGTAAAAACTACCTCTCCTTTGAGATTGACCAGTGGTCCTCCACTGTTCCCCGGATTGATAGAAGCATCCGTCTGAATTAAGCGGTACGTGGAGCTGACAGAGCGATCGACGCCGCTGATGATTCCCGCTGACGCCGAATTGCGCAGCGAGACAGAGATCGGGGTGCCGATTGCCACGTCAGTCTCTCCGACTTTTATCGAATAGTTCGCAGCAAACTTGGCAGGTGATAGACCCGTTGCTGCGATTTTTACCAGCGCCAGATCGCTCTCCTCGTCCATATTTGTAACGGTTCCGGTATATTGCTTGCCATCAACGGTAATGACGGTCAGGTTGTCCATTTCTTTGACGACATGGGCATTGGTCAAAATCCAGCCGTCTGCTTTGACGACGATCCCCGTCCCATGCGCCAGGTTAAAACGGTTGTCTCGGTTGTTCCCTTTCACTTCCGGCTTGCCGACAATCGCAACAACACTAGCTGATACCCGCGCGATGACACCCGGAATATCCGTCACGGCAGAAGGTGCTGGCGCAGACACTGGCGCTCCTGCCGCCGATGCCCAAGGGACCGTTGCGCCCATGATCGTCCATACAAGCAGGCTGTTAATGAGCAGACTTGTTCTTACCTTCATCTCAAAATCCTCCATTGCTTCATTTGCTAGATAACATATACAGCCGGGTTTTCATGCGAAAAGGGCCGCTCTTCCACTTGAAGCGACCAAGCTGCTCATACAAAAAACACGTTTGTCCACCTGCAGACGTCCTCACCGTTCCCCTCTACTTTTCATATTCTGGTGATGAACAAGATCAATGCTTCTGGGAGGTTGCCCCATGATTCACGCCCTATTAGAAAAAGCTTTCGGTTCTCTGACTTGTCCAACTCCAGCCGAGCTCAGAGCTGCCTTGGAATCTTTGCCGATTAGCCTCGAAACAATCTCTCCCTATGTTCCCGAGCCTGAAGATCTGCCCTATGGACGGAAGGTCCTGCTCGCCACGGAACACGTCGAAATCGTTCTCATCGTACTGCCTCCAGACAAGGAGTCAGCAGCCCATAATCACGGTGATTCCTTTGGGTGGGAATGGATTCTCGCTGGCGACCTCACCAATGTCATCTATTCACTGGACGAGGAAGGACGCGGTGTTCGTCCGGAGAAATCCGTTACCGTTCATGCTGATGACTTCTGTTATGTAGCCCCAGGAGTGATACACGCCATCCGAAATCAAGGGGAGACTCCGGTCGTTTCGATCAACGCCTATACGCCACCCTTGTGCGATTGTCAACAGTACAAATAATTAAGTATTAGTATAATTTAACATATGATCCTTTTTTTCCTGCTATGACTAAAAAACTCCCCTCTCGCTGGGTGTGACCAACAGAGCGCGTGAACCGTTCCGTTGTACCCAGAGAAAGGGGAGTTTCATATGCTTGCAGCTATTTCTTTTTCACCGTGATTGTCCAGGAAGCATCGTCGAGCTGCTCGTAATTCGTAATCGTGTGACCAGCTTCCGCTGCCCAGCGCGGAATGCTTTCCGTCGCCTGTGTGCAATCGAAATCGATGACGAGCTCATCACCGCTAGGAAGCGTCTCCAGCTTTTCTTTTGCCTCAATCAACGGGAAAGGGCAAACCATGCCAAGAACTTCGAGTTTGTGCTGCATGTTCTATTCCTCCTATGCGACAGTGACACTTGCGCTGTGCTGTTTTTTAGCTTGTAGCCGAGGACGTACATAGACAAAATACGAAGCCGTCCACGTACCCAAAATGATAAAGGACAAGGAAACCCAGCCTTGCCAGGTCATCATCGCCGTCATGACGAGACCGTTACCGATCGAGCAGCCACCAGCGAGACTCGCCCCAAAGCCCATCAGGATCCCGCCGGAGAAGCTGGAGATGGTCGTCTTCGCATCAGGTGCACGGAAGCGGAACTCCCTGCTTGCTTTCGCGGCAATAAAGGACCCGATCAGGATGCCCAGCACCAGGAATACGCCCCAGTTGATGTACTTCTCGCTGTCTCCTGTTACGATGTACTGCAGGATATTGGCCGATGGCGTCGTAATTCCCAGACCGGACATGCGGCCTGTTGCCTCACTGAGCGGCCATGCCAGCATGGCGATCAAGCCTACCAAAATAGCCGTCACAAAAGGATGCCAACGTTTTTCAAACAACAGATGAGCAAGACCCGTGCGTTTTGCACGCAAGGCAGGAATCGCTACCTTTGGTTTGCGCAGATGCTTGACGACCAGATAGAGCGTGATCGCCGTCAGGATCAGGATAAACGGCCATACCGACGTGCCGAAAGTAGCAGGGATGGAGTTCGTTGGCACCGTGTACCCTTTGAAGGCTTCGTTTACAGGAACAAGCACGCCGCTCTTCATGACGGCACTCATCAGCATATAGGCGAAAAGCGCGATCCAGCTGCCGATCAAGCCCTCCCCTGCTCGATACCAAGTCCCTGTAGCACAACCACCGGCAAGCACAATTCCGATCCCGAAAACGAAGGAACCGATTATCGTACCCAGCCAGGCAAACGAACCCGATTTAAACTGAATAAGGCCCATTTGAATCAGAGCAAATACACCAATGCTTTGGATCGCGATCGCTATCAGCAGCGCGTAAAACATCCGGTAGTCCTTTGCCAAAAACATATCGCGAAAACCACCAGTCAGACAGAAGCGACCTCGCTGCATCACAAAACCAAGCAACGCTCCGCATAAAAGCCCCGTGAATATCATTTGTCCTACCATTTTCGACCCCCACTTTATAATTCCGAGTAAACTTATGAAGATTAATGTTTTTCATTTTAGCACAAAAATCATGGGAGTCAACATGCAATTCCGACAGCTTGACCAGGCATTTATACCCTTTGCAAATCCGCTAAACAAAAAGCACATCCCTCCTTGCTTCGGGGTGTGCTTACTTTAAAACGCGATATTCCTATTAATCTTACAGACTTTCCGTAATTTCCGACAGCTCATCTGCCGAGCTGGCCACCTGCGCTACCGCCTGGTTCATGTCCTCCATGACGCGGAAGAAGTTTTCCAGCTCTTTCTGGATTTGCGTACTCTGCTGCTTGCCTTCCATGACCGCGCTCATGATCCCTTCGAAGAATGCATATGTCTCGCTGGTCATGGTCGTACTGGATTGAACGAGAGTCTGTATCTCGCTAAAGACCATCGCGAGCACGCCAGTCTGCTGATTTGTCTTTTCAATCAGCTCGCGCACGCCAAACACGGATTGCTTCGTCTGCTCCGCCAGCTTGCGCACTTCGTCGGCTACAACGGCAAAGCCTCTGCCCTGTTCACCTGCGCGTGCCGCTTCGATCGCCGCATTCAACGCGAGCAGGTTGGTCTGCTCAGCAATGGCCGTCACCACGTTGACGATACCGCGAATTTTTTCCGAGTTTTCTTCCAGAGTGCTCATTTCTTCCGCGATCTGTTTGGCACTGCCCTGAATCAGCTCCATTTGCTCCTTCTGCTTCTCCAGCTTCTCCTTGCCTTCCTGAGACAGCTGATGCGCTTTATTCGAGAAGCTTGTCCCGTTTTCTGCGAAACGAAGAACCTCGCGTGATTGCTCGGTCAGCTGCTGGACAGAAGCACTGTTCTCTTCGGAAACAGCTGCCAGCTCATGAGCAGAGTTGGCCAGGGTCGCACGCAGCTCATCCTTTTTCTCCTGCTCCAGGCTCCGCGCCCTTGCATGCTCGTTCTCGTATTCTTCCAGAACAATCTGTTGCTCGATGCTGAGTATTTTGGTAACGACTTTAACAGCTTGCACACACTCCGCTTTGTCCACTATGCTTTCGTTCAAGAGGTCGAGGATGGAGATCAGCAGGTTCTGAAAGGCACACATGTACCATTTGGGCTCGAGACCAATGCGCATGTGCATGATGGCAATCCGACTGCGCTGCTCGTAATATTCTTTGTCGATCTTGCCGCTAAACATCTCCTGGATATGGCGGTTCAATGTCTGTTTGAGGCGATCGATACTGCTGTACTTCTCCACGATCGTCATGAGAAGCTGCTCTTGCTCTATATTTTCATAAAAATAGCCGACTATTTTATCAATATTTTGAATGATCAGAGGCTGAAGTGCCTTCGCGACAGCCAGGTCATGCTCTGTCAAATGGATGAGGGACAACTGCTTCGCCAATTGAGACCCAGCATCGATATGCACTTCTCCATGTTCCTTTATCTCCTGAAAAAAAGAAGCTTTTTTCGATTTTCCTTTTAGTCCAAACAAACTGGAAATCGGGCATGTACTCATTCGGTGGACTCCTTTTCTGGCTGAGTTCTCAGCTTACGCTCATTGTAATATACTATAATTTTTTCCATCTGGGTATATCGTTTGGCTTATATCTTTATACCCTATTTGACAATTTCGTAAACGATCTCAAAATTTCCATCAGGCTTGTACAAATCAGGGCTGTCCTGCTCCTGTCGAACAGGCACAGCCCTGCTCCCAAATTATCGCTCTGCCTTTTTCACCTGTGCGCTCAGCAGCTTCCAGCCATTGTTCTCCCATTTCCATCTGGACTGAACATAGGCGATCGTATCTGCATTGGCTACCCCGCTCACACGCTGTTCTCCCAGAAGCTCGCAGGTTCCGTCACGCACCTCCACGGGCTTAAGTACACTGAACGTATTCGGCATCACCTCAGTTGGCTGGACGAGCTTGCCGTTCTTGTACACCCCGTTCTCTTCATAAATATCTTTGCGGTCGCTCAAATCGAGGACAGTCGTTTGATTCGTCTCTTTAATAGTTATCGGAACTTTATAGCCATCCTGATAGGCCCCTGTAATCGTCAAGGACTGGGGGACTGGCAGAACTGCGGGGTTGTTGTCCTTGTCACTGAACAAATAAAAGTCCGAAGTGCCACCGCTGCCTCCTGTAGGCGCCTGAATCCAGATTTGCTTGGTCTTGTTACCGGTGAAATCGCAGAAGGACATCTCGGGCTGGTAGCCGCCATACGTCGTATGAAAAAAGGAAACCTTCCTCGCGACAGGATCCTGCACCATGACCTTGAGTTTGTCGTAATACGGGCTGTCGGCAGCAAAGCGTTTTCCCAAGAGCGTCACCAGATCCGGCCGTCCATCTCCTGTGACATCCTGTCTCGCTATTTTCAGTTCCTCATAAACAGCAGGCGCAGGTGTGATCTGACTGGCTGCCGGCGGTGGAACATCTGCTCCTGCCCCGTTTACCCCCAAACCTACGATCATACTTGTCACAATACCTAGCAGATTGCTTGTCCACATGTGAAGACCACCTTTCCTTTTCGCTTCTCATTCTAGTATGCGCGATTTCAAAAAAGGCTAGTGACGACTTTGCTAGAAGATGTGCTTGGATGCAAAAAGCTTCGCGCAGCCAGCAGGCCCACGAAGCTTTTCGTTTGCAATACGCAGGTATTTCCTCTCTATCTAGCAAGCTTCTCCACGTTTACACGCCCGGAGAAGAAAGTGGCTCCGCCTCCCATGTCTGCGATGCGATCCGGGGTCAGCGCATTTACATGGTGCTTGGCACCTGGTTGATCCGCCCACAGTCCCTGACTTACTACCACACCCGTCAGGACCGTTTCCCCGACCGATACAGTCAGCTCGCACTCACCTCGGTCATTCCATACCCGCACCAAATCTCCATCGGCGATGCCAGAAGCCTCGGCATCTGCCGTATTCATGAACAGTCGCGGAAATTTCTCCAGCTTGACGTGCTTGGCATTATTGGAAAACGTCGAATTGAGGAAATTGTGATTGGGCCCCGGCACGTACAAAAACGGAAGGTCACTTTCCACAGGAATCGGCGTATACGTAGGCAGTGCAGGATACCCTAGCTTCTCTAGCTGCTTGGAGTACAGCTCGATCTTGCCGCTTGGAGTCGGAAGCTTTTCGATAAAGTTGGGAGTGACGGCTGCTTTTCTGTAGTTTTTTTCGACCAGATCCTCGTACGTGATCGAGCCCAGGAACGGGTTCGCCGGATAGTCCAGCGCCTGTCGGATCAGTTCCTCCTCGGAGTCATCGAACATCTCGTCCTCGTAGCCCATTCCTTTTGCCAGCAGGCGGAAAACTTCCACGTTCGATTTGCTTTCTCCATAAGGGGCAATCACCGGTTTTTGCAGCTGCATGTAGTGATGCCAATAGGACGTGTAAAAGTCCGTGTTCTCAAAAGCGGAGGTAGCAGGCAGGACGATGTCGGCATAGGCAGCTGTCTCCGTCAAAAACAGATCGTGGACGACAGTAAACAAATCTTCTCGCAGCAGCCCCTTTTTGACCTTGTTTCCTTCCGGGGCCACCAATGCAGGATTGCAGCCGTAGACGAACATCGAGCGGATCGGTGGGTCCAGCTCCAAAAGAGCACTGCCGATCACATTCATGTTGACTCTGCGCGTCTTTTTGTTTGCTAACAGATCCGGTCGTTGAAGCGCCTGCTTGTTGTGTTCCAAAAATCCTTTGTTACCTTTCATCGCTCCGCCGCCCTGCACGAGCCACTGGCCGGTCAGAGCAGGCAAACAGGCGATCGTTCTCACGCACATGCCCCCGTTGTCATGGTGCTGAAGACCGTTTCCGATCCTCACCAAGGACCCAGAGGTCTGCCCGTACATACGCGCCAGACGGTAAATATCGTCTGCTGGAACTCCTGTAATGCTCGAAACTGTCTGCGGATCGTACTGCTTGACGTGCTCCCGAAGCTCCTCGTGCCCCACCGTATACTTCTCCATGAACTCCTCATTGACCATATTTTCGGCAAAGAGGATGTGCATGAGTCCGAGAGCCAAAGCTGTATCTGTTCCGGGCAAAATCGGGATGAACCAGTCAGCCCAGCGACCCGTCTGATTTTTGTGGACATCGATGACGACGATCTTCGCACCGTTCTTCCGTGCTTTTTCTGCCAGCATCACCTGGTGCATATTCGTGCTGACCGCATTGATCCCCCACATCAGAAACAGCTTGGTGTGCACCGTTTCTTCCGGATCGGTGCCGTAGTTTGCCCCCATCGTGTAGTTGTAGCCGACGCCGCCTGCCGCGTTGCAAATCGCTCGGTCCAATAGACTGGCACCCATGCGATGAAAGAGTCGATAATCCATCGTCTCCGCATTCAGCCTGCCCATGTTGCCGTAGAAGCTGTATGGCAAAATGCTTTCTGGTCCATGCTCACGGATCAGCTGCTTCCAGTGAGAGGTGATCGTCTGGATGGCTTCTTCCCAGGTGATTGGCTCGAATTTGCCCTCTCCTTTTGCGCCCACCCGCTTCAGTGGCTGTGTGAGCCGTTTCGTATCGTAGATTCGCTCCGCCATGTTGCGTACTTTGTTGCAAATGCTCCCCTGTGTTACGGGATGATTAGGGTCACCCTCTACTTTTACAATTTTGCCGTCCTGCTTGTGCACCACAAGTCCGCACTGATCGGGACAATCCAGTGAACAGACGGAGGGAAACACTCCGTTTGGCTGATCCACATATGTTTTCATGGCCATTCCCTCTCCTACCCCATTTCTTTTTCGCATCGGATCGCTTATATCCCCACTATATCACTAGGATATAAAAATGACATTAGAAAACTTGGCTTCGAAAAGACTTCGTTGCACTTTTGCAGGTTTCCATCTCATCCATGTTATTTGTATGAAAAAAGCCCTGCCCGCGATGCTTTCCCAGCAAAGGCGGCAGAGCTGCTATTTTTGTCCATCAAACTCATGATTCAGGAATCAATTTTCGTTCGCACAGGCAGGCTCTCAAGCGCCGCCGGATTCATCAAGCTCGATGTATCCCCGAGCTTCTCCCCCAGGAAACGCTGCTTGATGAGCCTGCGCATTATTTTTTGCGTGCGGGTTTTTGGGAGATCGGAAACTGCGTAAATCTCTACCGGTTCATACGGCTTGCCAAGAGTGCTGGATACATGTCCTTTCAGCGCGCTCGCATCGAGAGAAGCTCCCGGCTTCATGACCACAAACAGCACGATCGCCTCTCCTTTCACCGAATGAGGAACCCCAATCGCTGCCGCTTCCAGCACTCCCGGGTGCTGATTCACGACATCCTCCAGCTCTCCCGGTCCCGTTCTTCTCCCTGATACCTTGATGACGTCGTCCGCCCGTCCCAGATGGAACCAAAAGCCGTCTTCATCGACTGTGACCATGTCTCCCTGCCACCACATCTGCTCTCCCAGAGGAAAATACGTATCGAGGTAGCGCTGGCGATTTTTCCAGAAGCCTCGTGTCTGCGCCGGCTGCGGCACGGTGAAAACGAGATAGCCCGATTTGCCTGCTGGGACCGGATTGCCGAGCTCGTCGACGACTTTTGCCCCCACAGCAGGAGTCGCTCCCAGGCAGGTCGCCTTCTGCGGCGCAACGCAAACGGACGACAATATTTCGGCAAATACCTCTGTTCCGCCACTGCCGTTGATGATCGGTGCCCTTCCATTGGTCCAGGACAAATACCACGACCACGTCTCCTCGTCGATCGGCTCTCCTGTATGCCCTAATATGCGCAAGGACGAGAGGTCTGCCTTTCCCCGAAAGGCTTCCGCGTAGGTCTTCAGCAGACGAAGCGCCGTTGCCGGAGCACCGAACACACTTACCTTGTACTTATCGATGATCTCGTACAGACGGCCCGGATGAGGATGCATCGGACTTCCCTCGTAGATCAAAAACGGAGCAGCCACACTATGGGCGGAGAACAGGGGGAGCTGACCCATCATCCAGCCAAAATCCGTCACCATGGTAAAAATATCATCAGGTTGTGTGTCGTAGATGAACATGCCGACCTCGGCCGTTTTGACAGCGATTCCCCCGTGCACGTGGACGATTCCTTTCGGGCTTCCCGTCGTCCCCGAGGAATAGCTCACCATGCACGGCTCCTCTGCGTCCGTTTCTACCGTTTCATACTGATCGGACGCTTGTGCCATCCGATCACTCCATAGCCAATCGCGACCAGGCACGAGCAGCGCCTTTTCCCCCAGCCGCTCGGCTACGAGAACGCTCTTTACACTAGGGGATGAGTCCAGTGCCTTGTCCAGTACGTGCTTGAGCAGCACCTGCTGTCCGCCCCGGTAAAAGCCATCCGCTGTCACAACGGCTTTGGCTTCTACGTCCCGCAGCCGCACAGCCACAGCCTCTGGACCAAATCCGGAGAACAGCGGGACTGCGACCGCTCCTGCCTTGTAGATTCCATAGAGGGAGATGACCGTCTCCGGGATCATCGGCATGTAAATCGCGACTCGATCCCCTCTCGCAACACCCAAGCTGTTCAGCGTGTTGGCGAAACGGTTTACTTCTCTCTGCAGTTCCGCAAATGTAAACCGACGCTCTTCCTCCGCCTCTCCCTCCCAGAGCAAGGCAGGGCGTTTTGCGGTACGATCGTCTTCCGCCCATTTATCCAAGAAATTATGCACCAGATTAATCTTTCCATCGACGAACCACTCTGGCCACGGCAACCCTTTCGATCCATCCACGATCCTGCGGTACGGTCTCGCAAATTCAATTCCTGCAAAACGAATAAAGGCATCCCAAAACCAGCTGACGTCCTCCTCGGAGCGTCGCAGCAGCGTCTCGTAATCCGGGATCTGCTCCTGCTCCATAAAGCGCCAGAGATTGCTCTTCCCACGCTGCTCCAATGTGGGTTCCCACACTACCTTGCGTGTACGCGTCATCCAATTCCCCTCCATCTGACTTGCGATTCGGAATTATTTGAAAGCGCTTACTTCCTCTATTTTCTTCTGCTCTCGCTCACTCTGTCAATAGGGTGCGGACAAGGATGATGCTTCTGACTCAGACCACGAGCGCGGGGAAATATGGTAAAATCAACTAGATGAAAATCGGAAAGTGAGGAACACTATTCCATGAAACGAGCCGTACTGTTCGGCGCAAGCGGCCTGGTCGGCAGTGCCCTGCTGCAGCTTTTGCTCCAGGATGACAGCTATACGGAAATCGTCTCCTTTGGCAGACGTGCTCTCGATGTTGAGCATCCTCGACTTACATCCAGGACGATCTCCTTTTCGATCTTGGGGGAATGCCAGGAGTGGCTGCCCAAGTCCGATGTTTTTTGCTGTCTGGGAACCACGATAAAAACTGCAGGCAGCCGGGAAGCCTTCCGGTTGGTTGATCACACCTACCCCTTGGAAATCGCCCGACTCTCCCTAGCAGCTGGCGCTCGTCAGTTCCTCGTCATCACCGCCATGGGTGCGGATAGCAGCTCCGCTTTTTTCTACAACCGGGTCAAAGGGGAGCTAGAGCATGATCTGAAGCAGCTTTCTCTGCCTGCTCTGCATATTTTCCGCCCTTCTCTTTTGCTCGGAGATCGTCGTGAGCACCGCCTGGCAGAATCGTTCGCAGCGCGGTTGGCACCACTGCTCACGCCGCTTTTGATCGGGCCATTTCGCACGTATCGTCCCGTGCAGGCAGCAGATGTGGCAAAAGCGATGCTCCATGCCGCACGCAAAGCCGAAGGAGGACAGCACGTGTACCCATCGGACAAAATCGCCCTTTTGGCGGCTGTAAGCAAAATGGAAAACTGACAAGTTGATAGTCATACCTTTGTGGGGAGAGCGATGGAAAGGGGCGATCTTTAGATGGATACGCCAAAAGAAAAGCCACTAGCACCAAAGCCTCCCAGTCGACAAGCACTCAAGAGCGCTTATTCGCTGATTCTCACCCACATTTGGCCACGGATGATTTCTACCCATTCTACCTGCAGGAGAATCGAAGACGATGATGAAAGTTCGACTCATACAAAACGGATTGATCACGGAGATTGACGATGTAGAAGAAGCCGCAGCGCCTCCAGTCAACGGGTTTTACTGGATCGATGCTACCCCGTTTGATCTGGATGTGCTGCAGCCATTGTTCGGCCTGCATCATCTCGCCGTAGAAGACTGCATAGACGAAGAAGAGCAGCGCCCCAAGCTGCAGCTCTACGATGACCATTACTTTCTGGTCATCAACGGGATTGCGTTTCACAACCAAGATATTTTCCTGCGTGAAATCAACGTCTTTCTTGGCACCCATGCCATTATTACCGTCACGAAGCAGGAAGCTCCTGAATTTTCGACCATGATGACCCTGCTGCGTGAGAAAGAAATCAACCGTCCGGATACGTTTCTCTATTATTTGGTGGATCAGATCGTCGACCGTTACTTTGACGTGATCGAAAAAATCGAAGACTTGATCGAAAACCTGGAAGAACAAATCCTGATGAACACGCGGAAGTCACACCTCGATCAGATTATCGGGCTGCGCAGCGAAATTTTGTATGCGCGCAAAATGCTGGTGCCGCAGCGTGATTTGATCGATGCGCTGCACAAAAAAGAACTTCCGCTGATTCGACCAACCATGCGGAAGTACTTTGGAGATATTCTAGAGGATGCTGCCAAAATCGTAGAAAGCTTTGAGACCTTTCGCGAGCTGATCGGGAACTTGCGAGAAGCGTATCAGTCGGCGCTCGCCGGACGTGCAAACGACATCATGCGCGTGTTTACAGCGCTGACGACCATTTTCATGCCCTTGACCATCGTGACTGGGATCTACGGCATGAACTTCGACAATATGCCCGAGCTGCACTCCCATTACGGCTACTTTGTCGTGCTGGGCATCATGGCTGTAATCGGACTGACCATGTTTCTGATTTTTAAACGAAAGGAATGGCTGTAGCTTTTCCTGCACAGGAACTAGACAAGCTCATCACACGCCACAATCATCAGCGCCAGTTTTTTGGACAGATCGCACTCGTACGGCTGCGTCAGTTCCTCGCCGTTTTCGTCAACCAGAATCCGAATCACAGGCCGGCTCGGCATTCCTTTGTTGGAATCGACAATCACACCCGTTTCACCGGTATTCAATGTGACACTGAGACCTAATGGATACAGAGCGATCGTATCTCGCAATGCCTCTACATACTTCTGATCAAACAGTCGGCCAGAGCCTGAGAAGAGGATCTCCATCGCCTCATGTGGAAGCATCCCCGGACGGTATACCCGGTGGGAGGTCAGGGCATCGAAAACATCTGTCACCGCCATCAAGCGCCCGAACGGATGGATCTCGTCCTTTTTCAGCTTGCGCGGATAACCGGAGCCATCCCAGCGTTCATGATGCTGAAACGCACAGTGAGCAACCAGCAGAGGAATGTCATCCTGGCGTCGCAGCATTTCAAAGCCGTACTCCGTGTGCTTCTTCATCAATTCAAATTCTTCCGACGTCAAATGACCTGGCTTTTTCAAGATTTCATCCGGGACAAGGATCTTACCTATATCATGGAGCATGCCGCCAATACTGACTTCCAGCACTTCCTTTTCGGTGCATTCCGTCTTCAGGGCAAGTGCGGTACTGTACAAGGCGACGTTGAAGGAGTGAGTAAAAATATAATTGTCGAAAGCGCACGCATCGGCCAAAAGGTTCATGGCTGAGCGAGATGCATTCAGTTCATCAGCGACTGCCGCCATTACCTGGCGCAATTCACGGCCAAAAGCTTTGTCTGAAAAAATCTGATGCCATTTTTGGGGAAATTCATGAACGGCTCGAAACGTGTCGTGAATGATCGACATCGCCGCTCTACGAGTGGGCTCGGAAATGACGGTCTCCACAATGATATCGTCAGTGCGCTTATCCTGAATGTAGAGACTAGAGATGTTCTTGGCCTTAAGCCGTTCCAGCATTCGCTGGGTAAGTTCAACACCCGTCCCAACGAGAACCGTTCCGTTTTCCGCGTAGATGGAACGAGCAAGCGTATTACCGGGCTGGCATTTTTGAATGGATTTCAGTCTCATTTCCAACATTCGCCTTTCCTCAGGGTAACCCTATTATAGCGTGATTCGACTAGATTCTACATGCTAATTTTTTATTACCCCAAAACAAAGAAGCACCCTCGTCATCCCGGCAAAGGCGCTTCCTGCTTTTTGATTTCATCAGGCGGTTGCTTAGAACATGCGAGCGACAGCTTCTCGCCCGATCATCCCAGCGGTGATTCCCTGATTTTCGGCTGTGGTCGTCACGGATTCCAGAGGCGCATCCAACAGCTCCTGAATCGTTTTGACCCCGACAGCCCGCCCGGCTAAAATCTCTCGGCTGGCAAGCCGTTCATTTAAAAGCCCTACATCAAGAGCCCCACACATGATATATCCATTGTCTGTCGTGACAGCCAACAATGTCGTCTTTGGCAAACGGACTGTGACAGCAATTGCTGTCCCTTCCGGAAAATGAATTGGCACTACCTCGACCATCGCGCAACCCTCCTTCATCTTTCCTGCCTCGTAGCGTTACCATCCTATGACAGGAAAAAGAAATGTGTGTTTGCACAAGTCAGTGCGCCATCGTCGAAGGAGAGTGCTCCTCCTCCATCGCTACTTTGCGCTTCATGACCTCGATCATGTAGGTCGCAAGCATGTGAAAAAGCTCCTCTCCATCCATCTCATCGATGAGATCGAGCAAGTCCTCGCGAGACTGTTCATCCAGGATTCCGACGACAATGGCGGTAATGTCCTCTTCTGCTCCATTAAAATGCCCTTTGTAGAGCTCGTATACCTCGTCGATAAACCGCATGGTCCCTCTCCCCCCTACTCGTGTAGCATGCCCCAAATTTGTCAGGAGGGCTGTTCCCAAAAATCAGGAAATCGTGACGCGTTCCCAGCGAGGAGTAAACGATTGCTGAATCAGGACGGGATCGAGCACTGTTTGGGCGACGACCTCCCGCAGCATTTGCGGTAGGAAAAACTCGATGTGACTTCCCTGGAGAAGGTCAGGAAACAGGCGATTGTACATGAACATATCGATCGTTCCTACGCGGTATTCTTGATCCAGCAGCAACGGCTTGTCATTGACCTGTATTTCCAGAATCCGCGGGGTTTCTCCCTCAATGTACCGTATGCGCAGCCCATCGACGCCCATCCAGCCCTCCACTTTCCCGCGAAAGCCACAGCCACGCAGCTCTCGATGAATCGTCTCCGGCTGTATCGCCTGCTCCAAAACCCGCAGCAGCTGGGCACCTGTCAGCGTGACAGCACAAGCGTTGATCGGATGCGGCAAGCTGTGCAGCAAATCAACAAAGGACACGCTGCCGCGGTGCAAATCGCTGAGCAGCAATCCGCCATTCGCCAAGCCGATTTCTGCTCCCGTCCAAGAACGCACACTGGCAGCCAAAAAAGAACCAAACGCTGTCTCCTCCATCCACTCTGCCCGCAAATCGTGCTGTAATTGTGCTACGGGGCGCAAAAGAACCTTTTCTGCCTCTCTATCCTGCTCCTGCAAAAATGCGGCAAGGGCTTCATCCGGCAAAAAGTCATCTGATGCGAACAGCTCAGCTTCGATCTCTGTCACCTTTTTGGAGGCTTTGTCCCACACCAGACGCACATGACCGATCTGCTGTCCGAATTTGCCTGTCTGTGCGATCAGCGTACGGCCAATTCGCTCTCCGCGGGGCAGCATATGATGAGTGTGTGCCCCCAAAATCACATCCAGTCCGTCTAGCTCTGCTGCCAAACGGCAATCGGTCGGATACCCCAAATGAGACAGGAGTACAAAGACATCTGCCTGATCTCTTAAGTCCTCTAGCTGCTGCTGCAAGAGACCAATTGGCTCTTGGATCTCCCAGCCCATACTGTTATAGGAAGATGTAAAGGGAATCGTCACGCCGAGCAAGGCTACACGCAGATCCTGCCATTCATGAATCGCGTAGGGGACAGCCCACTGCGGAGTCCTTTGTCTTGCTGGATCCAGAAGATTCCCAACAATTACCTGAAATGCAGCTTGTTTATACATTTCATCGAGTTTCTCTTTGGGAAGAGTGATTCCTTCGTTGTTGCCGATCGTCGCGTAGGAATAGCCGGTTTGATTCATGACGTCGACATTTACTTTTCCATAGCTTGCCTCTGACTTCATATCCATGCGGTCCATATGGTCACCGATGTCCACAGCCAGCACACGCTCTCCCCCTTGCTCCCATTGCTGTCGATAGGTACGAAAGCAGGTAGCAATTCGCGGCATAGGCGCAAAATGACTGTGAAGATCGTTGGTGTGCAGCATGTGCAAGATACAGGTGTCTGCCAAGGCCATCCCCTCCCTCTCTACGAGCTTAGCTGAGAATGGATTCCCCAATCATTTGTATGGCTATGCCCAGAATCAATACGCGCAAGACCAGCACGATGGTCCGCCCTTTCATCTTGCTGGCGACATAAGCCCCGAGCTTTCCTCCTGCCCAGGCACCTGGCGCCAGCATAGCGGCGTACAGCCAGTCGATATTGTGATGCAGCACATTGGTGATGGAACCGATCACAGCCGAAAAGAAAATAACCAGCATAGAGGTGGCCGTCGCGATGTGCGGAGGAAAGCGAAACAGAATCATCATCGCTGGCACCATCAGGACGCCTCCACCCACACCGAACAATGAGGAGGTAATCCCGACGAAAAAGGCAATCAGGATCGCCATCCAACGGCTGTATCCGTATTCGTATTCATTTCCCTCATGATCGATGAAATGGCGTTTGATTTCCCAGTTGATGCTGCGCGGCTTGAGTTTGTCTTTCACCATCATCAGCACGAACATAAGCAGTTGAAACAAACCAAAGAGGAGCGTAAATCCTTCTATTGGTAGTAATTTATTAAGGTAGACACCTACAATAGCACCCGGCGCACTCCCAATAAAGAAGAGAAGTGCACTTTGGACGTCGACCTTTTTCTGCTTCAGATAAGAAATCGACGAAGATAATGCCGTGACAGCAATGACGATGAGCGATGTCGCCGCTGCGACCTGAGGCGTCATGGAGCCTGGCATGTACGCATTGGCAAAGAACAGAAGAGCCGGAACGAAAAAGATTCCTCCGCCCAAGCCCGCAATACTGCCGACGACGCCTGCCGCCACGCCGATGAATAGGAATAAGATTGCTATAGCAACAAGCATGTAATACCCTTCTTTCTCTTCTAGAACAACTCCATTTGGCGAGGATTCAGCCCGCTGGCTTGTACCCCCAGCATGTCCGCAAACTGCTTGGCATTGTGGACGGCATCCCCTCCTGAGTTATTGTTAAACAAAATACATACTTCATCCGCTTCGGTCTCAATCTGTCGAATGCGGGGAACCCACTCAGCCAGCTCCTCCTCCGAATATCGATACAGATAGCGGACATCTCGCCATTTTTGCCCTTCTCCCGGATCGCGCCACCCGGCATGGTTACGGCCATGAAAGCGTACCAGCGCAAGCCTTGGATGAGCAACTCCCACGACGATCGGCACAGAGCCGTCGCCTGCCTGCGGTTCGTCACACAGCACATGTGTCGCCTCGATCTTCCTCAGAAAATCCAGTGTACGCTCGCGGAATTTCTCCTGAAACCAGCTGCGATGACGAAATTCCACGGCAAATGGATACGCGGACAGCTCCTGCCTGCACGCCTGTACGTACTGGACATTTTCCCGCGTGCAATCAAACCACGGGGGAAATTGAAACAGCAGCGCCTTGAGCTTTCCTGCCTCTACCAATGGCTGGATGCTTTCCTCAAATTGCCGAAAAACCTCTCTCCTGTCTACAGGCGCGCTCCCTCGCTGATGGCCTGTCATGGCTTGAAACGGTTTGACGATAAAGCCAAAACGATCCGGCGTTTCCCGGACCCACGTCTCATAATTTCGTTGTGGTAAAATGGCGTAAAAGGAGCTGTCCACCTCCACGATGGGAAAGTGGCCCGCATAGACAGAGAGTTTGTCGCGGTTCCTCACTCCTTGGGTATACAAGTCGTAATGATCACCCCAGCCACAAACGCCAATATGTATGGTGCTCATTCCCCTGAAACCTCCAGGTCCAAATATTTCAAATCCGAATGAAACGGAGGCGCCTTATGTCCCCTGATTGGTTAGGCGAGCCCTTTGCGTTTAAGGATAACAAATTATCCATGACCCGAAAAGTACACAAACGCCTCCTGAGCGAAGCACAAGAGGCGTTCCCGTACGAATATTCGGCTTTGCTGACAGGTCGTGCTTCCATCATTACCGGCCACATCCCCATGCCTACTTCCACATCGAGTATGCACACTTTCTCGTGGGATGGGGCTGCCTTCCTCGGTGCCATCTCCGCCATCCGCAAGGCAAATGTCCAATGGCTGGGAGTCATCCATACCCATCCTCACTCGCCGCCGATCCCTTCCCAGCGCGATCGCACCGGCTGGCATTATCCGTCGCTTAGCTACTGGATCGTCAGCCTCGCTTCTGGCCAGCCCGAGTGGAGCGTTTACCAATGGGTGGACCAGACCTTTGAGCCGCGCGACTACACGCTCACGGAAGATACGTGATTCGCGAGTACAGGCTGGTTTTCTTCCTCGTTGCAGAAAAACTCCTGATACAAAGCGATGACAGCCCGATCTGCTTCCACAGCCTTGACCCCGAACATCATGCTGACCTCGGAAGAACCCTGGTTGATCATCTCCAGGTTGATCTTCGCTTGTGCCAGCGCGGCGGCAGCACGTGCAGTCGTACCTACCGACTGCCTCATGCCTTCTCCCACGATCATCACCAGAGCAAGACCATGTGTGACGGACACATCGTCTACCCGCAGCTCACGCGAAATCCGCTCTACGATGCGCTCTTCTTTCTCGACAGTCAAATCGCGCTCGCGCAGAATGACCGAAATGTTGTCAATTCCAGACGGGCTATGCTCATAGGAGAGGCCCTCTTCCTCTAGAATCTGCAGAAGCTTGCGTCCAAAGCCTATTTCCCTGTTCATCAAATACTTGCTGACATAGATGCTGCAAAATCCGCTATCGCTCGCAATCCCTGACACCCGTTTGGTGGATACCGGAGGCTCACTGACAATCATCGTTCCTGGTGCTGAAGGATTGTTCGTATTTTTGATGCATACCGGGATGTTGGCCTGATAAGCAGGGATCAGCGCTTCCTCATGGAACACACCGAAGCCGGAGTAAGAAAGCTCCCTCATCTCGCGGTATGTAATTTCCTTCACTTCCACCGGATGAGCGACCAGATTCGGGTTCACTACATAGACCGAATCGACATCCGTGAAGTTCTCATAAACATCCGCTTTGACCGCTGCGGCCAGTATCGAACCGGTAATGTCAGAACCCCCACGTGAGAAAGTCACCAGATCCCCTGATTTGGTAAAGCCAAAGAATCCTGGGAAGATGGTGATTCCTCTGTCCGCCCCGAGTGCAGCCAGCTTTTCGTACGCCTCCGGCAGTACGTGTGCGTTTCCCACCTCATCTGTTACGAGTAGCCCTGCATCCAGTGGATTCACATAGTGAGCATCCTCGCCCAGGCTGCGCAAATAGTGAGCAACAACCTTCGCGCATGTATCCTCACCTGCGGCCTTGACAGCATCCATAAACCGCTCCGCTGACAGGTTTTTCTGATTGGAGAGGACTGCATCCAGCTCCGCTTCGATCTGCCCCCCTACTCCAGCCGATAGCTGCAGCTCCTTCACGATCTCCTGGTAACGCGCAAAAATCGCCTGTTTCTCCTTTGGTGCTTCCCCTGCTGCCAAAAAGCGCTCCGCGTACTGTATCAATAAATCTGTAACTTTTGTATCTTCCTTGAAACGCTTGCCCGGAGCAGAGACCACCACCACACGCCGCTCTTGGTCTGCTCTTATGATTTTGCACACTTTTTTTATTTGCTCTGCATTCGCAAGTGAAGTACCGCCGAACTTTGCAACCTTCATGTTTTCTCCTCCATCTGCCTATCTCTTCGTCCAATCCTCTGTATGGCAAATCTGATATTAGATTAAAGTATCCATCCAAAAAGTACAAGTGTCTTTTTGTGGAGGACACTCGCTATCCCACATAATCATTCATGCTTGGCGCATAGTAAAGATACTTTTCATGCCAAGAGGTGATCCGATGAAAAAACAGGCTGTCGCACTGTTCGTAGGGCTTGCTCTGCTTGTCCCTTCCATGAACGGCTCTGCCCTCGCCCGCAACCAGCATGATCGCGAATACTACGAAACCCGGGGCGAAATTGTCTGGGAAGTCCCCACAAATACGAAGGTGATGGCGCTTACCTTTGATGACGGGCCAGATCCTGAATATACGCTGCAGATCGCGGAGCTGCTCAAGCAATACAACGCGAAGGGGACTTTCTTTGTCGTTGGCTCCCGGGCAAAGGATTTTCCTGAGGTCGTACGCCAGCTGGCTTCGGAACAGCATGAATTGGCAAATCACACCTATAGCCATCCAGATGTACGCCGAATCTCTTCGGAGCGTCTACAAGCGGAGATGGAAAAAACACAGGAAACGATCTTTCAGAGTACCGGTATCCGTCCTCAGCTGTTTCGACCACCCGGTGGCTACTACAGCGATGCCGTCGTCAACACCGCAAAAAAAGCCGGTTTTCTCGTCGTCATGTGGTCATGGCACCAGGACACGCGGGACTGGAGTGACCCAGGTGTACAAAAAATTGTCAACAAGGTCTTGAACAACGCCCGCAATGGAGATATCGTCCTTTTCCACGATTATGGCGGAGATCGCAAGCAAACCGTTCAGGCTCTCCGGGAAATTTTGCCGGAGCTGCACAAGCGAGGGTACCAGTTCGTCACGGTGTCAGAAATGATGCGCCTATACGGCAAGACAAAAAAGGTAGGACAAGGCGAACACGGGGACGACTAGACGCCAAAAAAAGCCCCTTCCAACTCGAAGGGGCTTTGGTGTCTTCGTTATTTTGGGGCATCCGCTGCAGCAGGAGTCGTCCGCACGGCAGCCATCTCTTCCACTTTGGGCACAGCCGTGGCTGCAGCCTCACTTGCTGCAGGAACCGGCACCGTTCCTCCTTTTTGCATAAAGCCCGCAATCATCTTGTTCATATCGATTCCAGATACGTCTTTCAGCATCTCTGGCAGTTGGGCCATCAGCTTGGTTACGTTTCCACTCAGTCGATTGACGCCATCTCCCTGTCCTCCGCCTGCGTCGACGATGGTCACCTTGTCGATGGCTTTCATCGGCTCGGCGATCTTCTCGGCCAGCTCAGGCAGCATCTTGGAAATAATATCGAGCACCGCTGCGTGACCGAATTTTTCGAATGCTTCTGCCAGCTTTTCTTTCCCTTCCGCTTCCGCTTCCAGCTTCAGACGAGTGACCTCTGCTTCTGCGGTACCTTTTGCTTTTTCCGCCTCCGCGATCGCCAGACCTTCCAGTCTCTTTTGCTCGGCCATCGCTTTGGCTTCTGCTTCGATCCGGTATTTGAGGGCATCAGCTTCACGCAGCTTCTTCGCCTTTTCTGCTTCCGCCGCTTGCTCCACAGAGTAACGATCCGCATCCGCTTTCTTTTTCACTTCCGCGTCGTATTGCCGCTCGCGGCGCAGGATTTCTTTCTCTTCCAGCTCGATCTCTTTCTGCTTGCGAACAAGATCGACCTTCATTTCCTCTTCCGTTACTTGCTGCTTGGCTACCGCCTCCTGCAGCTTGTAGGCTTGGTCCGCGCTTGCTTTTGCCTTGTCCTGCTCCTGCTTGAAGGCAGCCACCTTCAGCTCTTTTTCCTTTTCGGCTTCCGCGATGTTCGTTTCCTTCAACAGCTCCGCTTTGCGTGCTTCTTCCTCTGCCTGCGCCTGCTTGATCCGCGCCTCTTTATCCGCATCGGCCTGGGAGATCGTCGCATCTCGCTTGACGGCTGCGATCTGCGGGATCCCGAGGGCAGCCAGGTAACCGTTTTTGTCCCTGACATCCTTGATCGTGAAACTCACCACGGACAGACCCATTTTCTTCAGGTCTTTGGTCGCTACCGACTGCACCTCTTGGGCGAAGCGCTCTCGGTTCTTGTAGATCTCTTCTACGGTCATACTGCCGAGGATCGCCCGCAGATAGCCTTCCAGCACCTCCTGGGCTTCGGATTTCAACGCTTCATCCGTTTTCCCCATGAACTGCTCTGCCGCTGTAGCGATGTCGTCAATCGATCCGCCCACCTTAATAATCGCTACACCGTCCGCCATGACAGGAACTCCCTGCTCGGTATACACTTCTGGCGTCGAAACATCCAGCTTGTGAGACAAGAGACTCAAGAAGTTTGCTTGCTGAAAAATCGGCAAGATAAAGGCGCCACCGCCCCGAACGATCTTCATTTTGCGGCCGGAATCGTCGCTTAGCACATTTTTCGAGCCGAGATAGCTCCCCGTTACGATCATGGCTTCATCCGCACCTACTGTCTTGTATCTCGCCCAGAAGGCGATACCCAGTACGACGAATACAACGATGACGATCAATACAGTCGTCAAAATCCCCGGTTCTAGCCCTAGTAGTGACATCGATTATTCCTCCTCTTTTTCTGAAGCTTCATGCGGGAAAGGAGTGACGTATAGAACATGGTCGCGCACTTCCACCACAACGACCCGCGTGCCTTGCTTAATCGGGATGCCGTCCAGACTGGCTGCCATGTGAAAGGTCGTTCCACTGACCATTGTCACCAGTACCTCACCCAATCCGTTGACAGGAATCGTCGTACTGACCTCGCCTATTTTCCCTCCCAGCTGGCTCATGGCATAACCGGTGGAGCTTTCTGCTCGACTCATCGGCTCAACCCACAGAAAATAGGCGGCCACTGCCAGTCCAGCACCGAGGATAACCGCTGCTCCGAGCACCATCAGCGTAGATAGGGACGTGAAGCGAGTGAGCAGGTACCCGGCTGCGCCAAATGCTGTAGCGCCGCTGACAAGCAAGATTGGCTGAAACACGGGCAAATGAGCATGACCATGTCCTATCCCATCCGCTCCCGTATGACCAAAAATCAAGGCGAAAAGTGCGTAAAGAACCCCACAGATCAGGCAGACGATGTAGATGGTTTCAAGCACCCCCACATTTGCCACCCCTTTCCATAAATGCATCTATTTTTCATACGAACCAGAAGGAAAAAGGTTGCGCACGTAAGTATAATTTGGAAAAATCAGCCTTTCTCCAAACAAAAAAATAACCGAAGTCCCCAGCGACCGTTCGTTGCTGAGACCTCCGGCAAAGCTGTTTTTCGATCAGCTCTCCTGCTGTTCCTGCAGCAGCTGCTCGACGATCTTGCGAGCAAAATGGCCCATCGTCCCGCTAGCGTAGGCACGCATGACCTCAGGTGCGACGGAAACGAGCGCACGGGAAGCGTACTCCTGGCGGTATCCGCCTTCACGGATCGCCTGCTCCAGCTCAAACGCCGCTTTGACTGCGATACGCGTAGCGAGTGAATTCACTTCCTCTACCACGTCTTCCTTATCGACGATGACTTGACCGATTTGCTCAAAAAAGCGGATGGCGCGCTCCTGCGCAGACGCGAACTGCTCATTCGGTTCCGTAATAAACAGACCGTTACCACGCTCGCGTAAATCCACCGCATGCCCCATGAATTTCATCCCCAGAAAACGAAGCTGTGGGAACTGACGATTCAGTTCAGCTGTTTTTACCACCGTTGCCAAGTTGAGCAAGGTCACTGTCGTCAGCGACAAACCGGAGTCTAGCAGGCTCTGTACGAATGGCACCAGCCGATCAGCAGGCAGCGCCAGAATCAGGAAGTCGAGACTGTCCAGCTCTTCTACTGTGAGGCTCTGGTGCCCGGGATTGGCCTGTGCAATCCCTGCAGCCTTCTCGGCATTCGGATGATAGAAGTCGATGAATCGCTTCCCGTTACTCAGCTGCTTTAAAATCGCGCCTCCTAATGTTCCAATTCCGACAATACCCCATTTCTCCTGTTCCATGTATCTCAGCCTCCTGTCCCTGTCACATCAAATTCCCAATTTTCCAAATACAAAACACTCCTCTGATCGTATCTCTTTGAGCCCCTTCCGTAAAGTCACCGTTTCCTGCCGAAAAGAAAAAGAGTCATTCCACACTGGGAACAACTCTTCTTACTCTTTAGCCAAACAAAGTCTGGTACAGAAGATAAGCATTCAGCACCATGATAATGATCGCGACGATCCAGGACAGGACTTTCAGCCAAGGGGCATTCACGAATTCGCCCATTTTCTTTTTGTCGTTCGTAAATTTCACCAGTGGAACGACGGCAAAGGACAGCTGGAGCGACAGGATGACCTGGCTGAGGATCAGCAGCTGCGTTGTGCCGCTTTCGCCGTACAGAGCTGTCACGATCACAGCGGGGATAATGGCGATCATCCGCGTAATCAGCCTTCTGAGCCAAGGCGTGATGCGCAGGTTCAGGAAGCCTTCCATGACGATCTGGCCTGCCAGCGTTCCTGTCAGCGTCGAGTTCATTCCCGCCGCAAGCAAAGCGACCCCAAAAAGAATACTGCCTAAAGTGGTCCCCAGCAAAGGTGCCAACAGGTGATAAGCATCGCCGATCTCCGCTACTTCTGTCATTCCTGCTCGGTGGAACGTCGCCGCAGACAGGATCAGGATCGCTGCGTTAATGCCAAGGGCGAAAATGAGAGCAATCGTGGAGTCTGCGGTCGCGTATTTGATCGCTTCCCGTTTGCCTAGCGTAGTCTGCTCGTATTGCCGGGTCTGTACGATGGAAGAGTGCAGGTACAGGTTATGTGGCATAACCGTCGCGCCCAAAATCCCGATGGCAATGTAGAGCATTTCCGGATTTTTCACAATTTCGGCGGTAGGAATAAAGCCGCCCAAAATCTCTTTTACCTCAGGCTGTGACCAGAACATCTCAAAAGCGAAGCATGCCCCGATCGTCACGATCAACGCGATGACGATCGACTCGATATAGCGGAACCCTTTGTTCTGCAAGAAAAGAACGACCAAAACGTCCAACGCTGTAATTAAGACACCGTAGAGAAGAGGGATGCCAAATAATAAATTCAAAGCGATGGCTGCACCGATGACCTCTGCCAAATCGCAGGCTGCGATCGCAAGCTCACACAGTACCCACAAGCCCATTGCGACAGGTTTGCTGTAATGATCCCGGCAAGCCTGCGCCAAGTCTCTTCCTGTCACAATCCCCAGCTTTCCAGCCAGCGCCTGCAGCAGAATGGCCATGAGATTGGACAGCATGATCACTGACAGCAAAGAGTAACCAAACAGTGAACCCCCAGCGATGTCAGTGGCCCAGTTACCTGGATCCATATAGCCGACCGCTACGAGGTAGCCAGGTCCTGCAAACGCGAGGAATTTGCGAATCCAAGAGCCTTTTTGCGGTACCTTCATCGATCGATGTACCTCAGGCAGAGACGGCTGCGACGCCTCTCTTCTCCAGCTGCTTTCTTTTGCTGCTTTTGTTGCATTTGATCCAGTTAACATGATTTCCACCTACCTTTTATGGCTTAGTCCATTTTTTTTGCACAAGGGCAACTTTTAAAGAAAAAAATATAGAGATTTGCTCTAACCAAAAATGTTTACCTAGCGAAACATATTCTCATTATACTCCTTTCGCTCTGTTTTGCAACTGCCCGTGACAGCTGTTTTTTTGCTCGCAACATTCCGGTTTTCTGCATAATGTGATCGGTTTGTCTAACAATACGTATATTCCTTCTTCAGGAGGTATTACCATGGATTGGGTATCGGAAGTGACTTCCCGCTTCAGCGATAGCTCCGACTTTCAGAACAGCATGGTCCATATCGC
The DNA here is from genome assembly GCF_003710815.1 of Brevibacillus centrosporus. GTDB lineage: Bacteria > Bacillota > Bacilli > Brevibacillales > Brevibacillaceae > Brevibacillus > Brevibacillus centrosporus. Next base: position 10,640 of record NZ_RHHP01000034.1, on the reverse strand, counting down.
AGGCGAATCCTTTACCCTCTGCTTTTTGGATAGCTTGGTAGATTCCCACTACATTCAGGACCACATCCTGGAAAAACTGCGCCAGAACTGCGTGGAAGTGCCGTTCTCGCCGATCTCTACCGTAGACGAAGCCGTCAGTGAAATTTTAAACGGCAATCTCCTGATCGTTCGAGACTGTGACCAGGAAGCTTATTTTGCGATCGGCAGCGGCCTGGAGGAAAGAAGCATTCAGGAATCGGAAAACGAAAGCGCTCTGCGTGGACCGCGTGACAGCTTTGTGGAATCCTTGCGCACGAATGTATCGTTAATTAGACGCAGATACCCGGATCCCGAATTAAAGGTCACGATTCAGGAGTTAGGTAGGCGGACAAATACGAAGGTAGCGATGCTCTATGTGGATGGCATCGTCAATCCAAACATTCTCGACGAAGTACGGACGCGGTTGTCTACCGTTGATTTGGATAAGGTGCTGGACAGCGGGACGATTGAACAATGGATCGAAGACAGCTGGTACTCTCCCTTTCCGCAAGCACAGTATACGGAGAGGCCCTCCAATGTTCTGTTTGCCATGCTGGAAGGACGCATTGCCATCATGGTGGATGGCAATTCTTCCGTGCTGATCGTTCCCGTAACGTTTTCCATGCTGTTTCAGTCTCCGGACGACTATTACGAGCGGTGGATGATCGGCACTGCCATTCGCATTATTCGGGTAGCAGGTGCTGCGATCGCTTTGACGTTGCCTTCCCTGTACATTGCCCTCATCTCTTATCATCCCGGAATGATTCCCACGCAATTAGCCTTGAGTATTTCTGCCGGCAGGTCGGAGGTGCCTTTTCCTGCCTTTCTGGAGGCACTCTTCATGGAGGCAACGCTCGAGATGCTGCGCGAGGCCGGGTTGCGTCTGCCCAAGGTCATGGGACAAACGATTGGGATCGTCGGCGGTCTCGTCATCGGTCAATCGGCTGTAGAGGCGGGAATCGTCAGTCCCGTGCTCGTCATTGTCGTTGCCATCACGGCTATTTCTTCCTTTTTGGTCCCTGCGTACAATGGGGCCATCGCCTTGCGTTTGCTGCGTTTTCCGTTGATGATCTTGTCCGGCAGCCTGGGTATGTTCGGGCTGCTGCTCGGCTTGATGGCAATACTGGCTCATTTGGTCTCTCTCAAATCTTTCGGGATCAACTATTTTGCGCCCATTACACCGTATCGGTTCAGCGACTGGAAGGACCTGCTCGTTCGTGCCCCGCTGATCTATATGAAAAATCGTCCTGAAATCCTCCATCCCTTGGATCAAAAACGAATGAACACCCAAAAACGCAAGAAAGGGTGGTAAGCGTGATAAAGGATCGATTAACGACCTCGCAAATCGTTGTCCAGCTGTTTGCCGCTATGGTAGGCGTGGGAATATTGACCTTGCCAGAAACCGTTGGGGCCAAAGCTGGTGTCGACAGCTGGATCGTCATCTTTGCAGCAGGCTTTCTGGCCATGGTAGCTGTCTCGATCATGGCCTATCTCGGAAATCGCTTCCCTGGCAAAAGCATCATTCACTATGCTCCGACGCTGATCGGGAAAATTTTAGGAACGATCGTCCTGCTTGCTTTTCTGCTCTATTTTCTGATGTTTGTCGGGACAGTGGTACGCATCTCTGCCGATGTGACCAAGCTGTTCCTGCTGGACCTGACTCCTGTTGAGGTCATCATTATTGGCATGCTTACCATCAGTTCTTATCTGGTCTTGCACGGCGTCAATGCGATCGCCCGCTTTAACGAGTTCATCCAACCCCTCGCCCTTCTGTTGCTTCTGCTCGTCTTGACCCAGACGATCCGCGATACGGATTTTGGGAGAATCCTGCCTGTTCTCGGAGATGGGATTCAACCACTCATGCACGCGTTGCCTTCAACCTTTTTTTCCTTTATGGGATTTGAGATCCTGCTGTTCATCCAGCCGTTCATGGAGCAGCCAAGAGGCGCACAGCGAGCCGCATTGATTTCCATCGGTGCTACGATGATTCTGTACGTCATCGTTACGATTTTGTGTATAGCCGTCCTGGGAAAATCAGAGGTAACCTTGGTCGAATACCCGACGCTTGCGATCATTAAAAACATCGAAGTTCCCGGCGCGTTTATCGAACGCTTGGACTCGATCATGATGATGGTCTGGATTCCCTTTGCGGTCACGACCGTCGTGATGTTCCACTACTGCGCCAGTCTCATTGCTTCACAAATGCTGGGGCTTCAGGAGCATCGCGTCATCGCCTTGTACATGATTCCTCTCGTCTTTCTGATCGCGGTCCTGCCCCGCAATATTTTGGAGGTGGATAAATGGAGTAAATGGGCAAGCTGGCTGGGCGTTTCCCTGATCGCTGTCGTGCCTATTTGGCTCGTCCTCGTGTACAAATGGAAAAAAAGGAGGAAATCAGCTTGAAACGCCGTGCCCTCCTGCTTCTTAGTGCTGTTCTTCCCTTGCTCTTGAGCGGCTGCTGGGATCGCGTCGAGATCCAAGAGCGTCTGTTTGTCATGGCGATTGCCATCGATAAAAACCTTCCCGAGAAGGGGAAACGCTCTTATTACGAGTATTCGGCACAGTTCACAGAGGCGCGTGCCCTGTCTAGCCGTATAAGCAGCACCAATATTTCTCCCATCTGGAATGCGACATCTACGGGACCTTCTATTTTTGAGTGCATTCGGCTTATGGCAACACGCGTCGCCAGGCAGCCGTACTACGAGCATCTGCAGATCATTATCATCGGCGAAGAAATGGCAAAGGACGGGATCAGTCATGCGCTCGATCTATTCTTTCGCGACCATGAATCCCGAAGAAATATTAAGCTGGTCATCGCAAAAGGGATGGGAAAAAGCGCTTTGGCTGTAAAACCGAGATTAATGCCTGTTTCCGGACAGTACATCAGCAAGCTGACAGAGGAAGGGGAATCCAAAACAGCACGCCTTCCCAACACGGTCTCCATCGGCCAGTTTTCTACCAATTTTCACAGCGGCAGCAACAGCGTTTTGCCGAGGATCACCATCGAGCCGCACGAAGTGAAAATGGCTGGCGGTGCTATCATGAAGGGGGATAAATTAATCGGGTGGCTTTCGGATCAAGAGGTCAAATCCCTTCGCTGGATCAACGGCACCTTTTCTGCAGGCGACGAGGTCATTTTGCAAAATCCCGAAGGTGGCATCCCTGGATTTACGACGATGGAGGTAAAGGCAGTCCGGTCCCAAATCCATACGGAAATCAGAAACGGAAAACCCGTATTTACGGTACGGATCAGAGGAGAAGGCAATTTGGCTGAGGACGGGTTAAAAAACAACCCGACGATCGAAAAGCTGCGAAAAAAAGAAATCCAGATGAACAAGATTGTCCAAAGAAAAGCGGAGTCGCTCATCCAAAGGATGCAGAAGACTTACCAGACAGATATTTTTGGGTTCGGCGAGGAGCTCCGCAGACATCAGTACGCGTATTGGAAGACCCATGAAAAGAATTGGGATCAAAACTTCAAGGACGCGGAAGTCCATGTCAGCGTTGAAGTCTTTATCAGGCGGATTGGTCAGTTCAAATAATAATATAATGGGTAATCAGAACGATTACACACAAAATAAACAGCGTGTAGCTGCCGAATTTTGCATATTTTGCATCGCGCGTCAGCTGTCTGTTCTGATACGCCACATAATAGCGAAAACGCAAGATCAGTCCCGTCACAAGAAGGAGCAGACCCAAATAGTAGGATGTCAGCGACTCTAAATAACCAATCACCAAGGAAAAGCCCATGTGTTCACCTCATCTCGCCCAATCTCGATTCTCCCTAGTATCGGTCAAACACAGCTTGTTATAGTCTCAGCTTTCCTAGCGAGTCTTGTGAATAGCTCTCTGCAGTCGAACCATTCCTTCCCGAATCGCATCCGGCTCTTCCCATGAATAGGTCAAACGCATCCATCCGACTTCTGCGCCATACACTGTACCGGGCGTAAAGACGATTCCCTCGCGAATAGCGGCATCCAGCAATACACGCTCGTCTCGAGGCTCGCGCAGACGACACCATACATGATAGCTGCCTTCCGGGACGCGCCACTCAGCATCGTCAGTCAGACAGGCGTTCAAAGCATCCAGCATCGCTTGTCGCTGTTGGTAGAGATAGGCTGGGAGCCTTTCCATCTGCTCGCGCCATTTGCCGCTTTCCAAAAAGATCCTCGCCAGCTGCTGGGATATGCTGCTCGTGCCAAAATCCATCTGCTGCTTGGCATCCGCTAGTCTTTCTACCACAGATCTGGGCCCGACTAGCCAGCCAATCCGCAATCCAGGTGCGACTGTTTTTGAAACACTATTGACGTACAAGACCGTTCCACTGGGATCGATCGCTTTGATCGGGAGTGGCGGTCTTTTGCTGTCCTTTAGCGTTAGAGCTCCGTAAGCGTCATCCTCGACGAGTGGAATGCGCAGCTCCATGCAAATGTCGAGAAGCTGCCTCCTCCGCTGGTCACTGAGCACCGTTCCCGTCGGATTGTGGTAGGTCGGATTGACAAAAACCATACGCAGCTTGTGCTCGCGATGCAGGTGACGGATGTCGTCCACGAGGATTCCTTCCTCATCCATCGCGATCCGGTACAGCCTCAGACCTGCCGACGTAAACAAAGCCAAGGAATACGAATAGGACGGTCCCTCCATTGCCACCGCATCACCCGGGCTCAGCAGGCAAAGCGAGATGAGATGCAGGGCTTGCTGGGCTCCCGATGTGACGAGGATCTCTTCCGGAGACGCTGTGATCCCATACTGCGATCTGAGGTGCTCGGAAAGGACTTCACGCAAGCCCGGATCCCCTTTTGGATGCGAGTACCCCAGCTCAAAATGGGATTGGGAGAGTCGCTGCAGCTCCTGCGTGCCTAAAGAGGGAATCTGCGACGTCGCCAGCTCGGCCCTTGCCAAATTGATGATCGACGAATCGTAGCATGCCTCTTGGATTCTTTTGACGAGAGGATACGCAGGTAAAAATGCGCCCCCGTTCGTATATTTGTGCCAGTTCGGCACCCGCTGCACCCCCCACAAATGCCGGCTGACCCATGTCCCGCTTCCTTGCCAGGATTGCAGTAATCCAGCTGAGCGCAGCTCTTCGTATGCCGCTGATACCGTTCCTCTGTTTACACCCAAACGCTGAGCCAGCGACCTTTCTGCTGGCAAGGAAGTGCCAGGCGGCAAATCACCTAGAATGATTTGCTGCTCCAGCCACTTGGCAATCTGTTGGTAGACAGGGGTATCTGCTTGCTTGTCTGGCTGCCACTCCATTGTCGCCATCCTCCATTCCAAGATAAATTCTCGTACTTTGACGTTCGACAAATTGGCCTACCAGACCTCCTGCCAATTGGCTCTACTCAATCTTCGCCACTCGCCTTACGATGGGGAAAACCAGCTTTAGCCAAACAAAGGAAGGCGATTTCAATGAAAGTGGACGTATCCATGAAAGAAAAACAGATCACTCCTCCTGCCTCGATAGCGCAGGGAATATCCAATGAAAAAGCGGGGATGCTCTACGGACTATTGGGGGTTTGCAGCTTTAGCCTGACCCTGCCTGCAACAAAAGTGGCCCTAACCGCTCTGACACCCATGACGGCCGGACTGGGACGCGCTTTGGTCGCTGCGATCCTGGCAGCGATTGTTTTGCTCATCAGACGCGTTCCCACTCCGACCTGGAAGGAAACAAGGCAGCTGCTTCTCGTCGCAGGCGGTGTGGTGATCGGCTTTCCCTATTTCTCTGCTTGGGCGATGCAGCGGGTTCCTGCCACTCACGGTGCCATCATCATCGCGCTCCTGCCGCTCGCGACTGCTGGTGCTGCGGCCTTTTTCTCCGGGGAGCGCCCTGCTCGCATGTACTGGCTCTCTAGCGGTGTTGCCTGTCTCGCCATTCTTGTGTACGCGGCAAGCTCAGGATTCGGGGCGCTGCAATGGGCAGATTTGTCGCTGCTTGCCGCTGTTATTTCCGCGGCAATCGGTTACGCAGTAGGGGGACAGCTCGCACGTACGATGGGCGGCTGGCAGGTCATTAGCTGGTCCCTGGTCTTCTCCTTCCCTTTTCTCGTCATCCCCATCGCAGGCCCGCTCCTCTCCCAGCTCCAGAACGCCTCGTTGACAGCGTGGATCGGTTTTAGCTACGTCAGTGTCATCAGCCAATTTCTCGGCTTCTTCGCCTGGTACCATGGGCTGGCAATCGGTGGGGTGGCAAGAGTCGGCCAGACTCAGTATCTTCAGCCGTTTCTCACCATCTTCGCCTCGTACTTCCTGCTCGCTGAGTCTGTTACGCTCGGTGCCGTGCTAGCCTGCGTGATCGTAGTCGCATCTGTGGCCAAGGGACGGACGGCATCTGTGCGGCAAAAGGCGTAACGAAAAACACCGACCACTTTTTTTGCGGTCGGTGTTGCTTTTTATTGCCGTGTTTTCGAGTAAAATGCCTGATTTAGACGAATCGCCAGCTGTTGAACGGCTTCTGCATCTACCGCTTCCGGCAGGCTGGAGCTCTCATGCGCAATCGTCATCTGGGCGAACAGCTTCTCCGCATAGGCGAGCAAATCGGCTGCTGGCCATTTCCCTTGTTTAATCGCTACAAGCTCCTGCGCGTTTGGCCGCGATACGAGCAGCTCTTCCGTCTCCAGCAGCTCTCGTCCCATCTGCAGCAGACGGATCAGGTGATGAGCATTTTTCGCGTCGTACGCTTCTTTTTCGCTCGCCAGCTTGCGCAGATTTCGGATGGCATAGCCACCGTACGAGTGATACAACCGCTTGGAGAGAAACAGCTCCCGATGGGCTCGCAGCTCCTCTCCCGCCTCGGTTGCGTACACGATATTCTTTGGCTCCACATAGAGCATCTCCACGATATTCGGGTTTCCCTTTACTGCCAGGCGTATATATTTGTTCAGTGCGTAGACGACCAGATCGGGGTCTGCCAAAATGGTCTGCTCATACGTCTGCAGCCCAAAGACCGCTTCCACCGGCGCAAAAGCAATTCCTCGCAGGTCGATATCGCTGCCGGCTGTACTTGTGCCGTAGCTGCGGCTTCCGGCAAAAGCTAAATAGCATAGATGCCCTGCCAGCTCTGGCGCCTGCTTCCATACTGATTGAATGAAGTCCTGGCTCATGGCTGCTCCCTCATCATGACTGTTCTTTGTCGAGCATGTTTCCGATGTATGCCGGCTTGTAATGATCACCTTCGAGCGCTTTTAGGACATCCTCCTGTCTGGTAATGTGATACTGGGGTAGCGTTTTCCAATCCGTAAGCGATACCCAGCCCGCCCACTCGATCTGTTCGCCTTCAACCCCCCCTGGTATAGGAGCCGTCTCATTTCCCACTACTTTTGCCAAGACAGCGATCCCGATCGTATGTTTTCCATCTCCTGCCCGATCGATGCGTTCGTCCACCCAGAGCAGGCGATCCATCTCCACCTTCAAGCCGGTCTCTTCCCATACTTCTCTTCGGGTCGCATCTGGCAGCGCTTCCAGAAACTCAATATTTCCACCCGGGAGACTATACCCGACTGCACCACCTGATTTTTCCCGAATCAACAGGATTTGTCCTTGATGCTCAACAACTACGGTCACTCTCATTCGAACTGTTTTCATCCCGCTCGCTCCCTTCTCATATGGCTGGGTTACGCTTGAAGTCCAGGGAATCGACACCGGTACGTATAAACAAGTCCTCCAATGCATCCAATCCGTGCTGCATCGCAAACGACGCCTCCGATGTTGCGATGGCATGCAGCATCAGGAAAGTGATGACTTCTACGCCGTCCGTAAAATAGTCAAAGCCATCCTCTTCAAAATCAGCTGGTGTCGTGATCACAAAGTCCAAATGGGAAGACTCCTGAATCGAGCTTCCCAGAAAAAAGGCATCTCCCGGCGTAAGGCGCCTGCGCTCTTGCTTCCATTTTTCGATGACCTGATTGGCTACGCGGGCCAGCAAGGTGATCATCTCACGCTCAAAGCGGTAAGAGTACATGAGACACTCGCTGGCACCTGTCCGGTGCAGCTCAAGAGTGGCGTACGTCCACCATCCACGTTTTTTGGTGGGCGGATAAACGGCGATCAAAACGTCCGCTTCCTCTGATTGGTACAGATTCCCCCGGCCGCCAAAAGCCCACTCGCCGTGGTCCAACAACTGCTTCACTACTATCATATGTGACTCCCTGCCCTGCATCAGCTTTATCTACAGTATAAGCGAAAATCTGCAAAGAAAGAGCCGGGCATTGCCTATCTTTGTCCCCATCTTTCAGATTGCGCTGGCGATCTCTTTTTTCTTGCGATACACAAATGGCAGAGTCCATGCAAGCAGGACGACACACATCCCATAGGGCACCACGACGTGCAAGGTATACAGGTACGTTCCAAGGATAGGGCCAAGGAATGAGCCCACCCCCTGAATGGATGCGAGGAACGAAGCGACGCTGTCCTGCTCGCTTTCTTTCACGGACAAGGAAGCCGATGTCGTATAGCCTGCGTGCCCCCGATACCCAGCCCGAGTACGATCAAATCAAGGAGGTAACCTGCAGAAAAATCGATTCGATGAAGGGGCTTCATTCTCTCTCACCCCCACTCGTTCTCGATCCAGCCTTTGTTGAGAATAATTTTCATTTGATTATAGCCGCTTCTTTTTTTCCTACAACCCTATCCGCCGCTGTGGGAGGCGTCGTGCATGAGAATAAAAAACAACCCTCCTGGATTGGGACTGACCCCCTTTCGTAGGACAGGGATCAGCCCCTTTTTCAAGCAAGAAGGGCTGGCTGGGCAGTCGGGGTGTAGAAGCCTGTTTCCATTCTGCGCTCCAGGCTGCGTCCTACTGGGGGTGGTTGCTGGCCGCTGCGCCATGCTTCCGAGGGAATCGCCAAAGTAGCTCTGCTTCGCAGTGAATCAAGAGTGGCGATTCTTTTGCCTCGGGTGGGACTCCACAGTCGCTCCGCCTGGAAACAGTCTTCTCCTGTGAGCTGATTGTACCTTACTTACTTTTAGTGAATGGGGGAACAAAATAAGGTTGCCATCGAGTTGGCAACCTTTGATTTGTCTATTTTTTTGGGGAAAAAGCTTCTTTTTGGGGCACTTCTTCCGTTTGGGAGCTCTACTGTTTGCGCTCTTCTCTAGCTGGAGCTGCCGGAGCCGCCTGCCTTGCTCTTTCTGTTTGGATCACGCTGTCCAGATTGGCTTTGGCGTGATCGATTTGTTGCTGCGTCAAAGGCTTGCCGACCGCAAAGCTTTTGATGATTGTTTCGAGTGTTGCCGTGTCAAAATCCTCTCGGGCGTACATCTCGACGGTGAAGTCCTCATCCTCCCAAATCACAATCCCGTTCGCATAGTAGACTTTCTTCCCTGCGAGTACTTCTGTTTTTACTTGGCCGGTGGTTTCGATGCCGTTTTCTCCTCCCTGCGAAATCAGGAAGTTCACGGTTTTCTCGCCTTGTGAGTACTGAACCTCTACCATGCTTTTTCCGTGGATCACAGTGTTCACGTATGCAAAATCAGCCATCCAGGTTGGCGCCGGGAAATTGATGCCGATGGTGGTGCGCGCTTCTTCCAGAGACAGCTTTGGCTGGGCAGGCAGCTCCACTTCACGGGATTCAGCAGCTTTTTCCTGATCGACAGACTCATGGCTTTCCACTGCTGGCCGTTCCTTGTCCACTTGCACGATTTCCATATTCCCCACTTGGAAACGGGCCAGAATCGATTGAATCATTCCTTGCGCGTAAGAGGTCGTTGAAAGCGCTCCGCCAATGAGCATGAGTGCAACAGCAGCGGCTGTAGCCGTTTTCCATTTTCTTTTCATCATCGTCATCCCATCCTTTTTCAAGTCTTGAGGCTGAACTTCTCCCGCCTCGATTTTTTGCAGCAGACGTTTGTAAATGCGCTCCTTTGCTAAAGTGCGCTCGATCTCACTCTTCTTAAGCAGATCAACGGCATCTCGGCAATCTTCCCAATTGTGTTTTTTACTCATCCTTGAACCTACCTGTCTCCAAGATTTTCTGTAGCTTTTTTAAACTCCTGTAGACGACGACACCAATGTTGGACTCGCTAACCCCTATTAGCTCAGCGATTTCTGCGTTTTTCAGGCTGGCGGCAAATTTCAATGCGAGGATATTGCGTTCTTTGTCCCGCAGCTTTGCCATGGCATGGAACAAGGCCTGATGAGCATCGTCCCGAATGGCCAGCTCTTCGGGGGACGGTTTCGGCAGAATCAATTCGGTAATGGAATCCAGCGAAAAATGAAATCTCTTTTTCTTTTTGCGAAAGTAATCCGTCACGGCATTTCGTACAATCGCAAAGAGCCACACATCGAATTTGGCTTTTTCCTCTGAGAAATGATCGTACTTGGAAATGACTGCCTCAAACACTTGGCTGCAAATATCCTCTGCCTCATACTGATTTTGAACCCGGTAGTAGATATACTTGTACACCCGGTCAAAATACTCTTCATATATTTGTGTAAACTGTTCAGCGGAGATAACGCCTTCACGAAGCTCGTCTTTTCGCATCTGGTAAATCTCCTTGTTTAGTTGAGCACTCTCCAACATCTCTCCTCCTTTCCACCTTTGCTGTCTGTTACGACTGTTCAAGGAAATTTACATATGTTAATACGCGGTCATCCAAAAAGCATTAACTCAACTTTCGCAGCT
>NZ_RHHP01000033.1 GCF_003710815.1 Brevibacillus centrosporus | reverse complement strand
GCCGACTTTATCGACAGCCTGTGAAACCTTGAAATATCAAGGTTTCTGATCTTTAGACAATATGGTGGAGCATAGTGGGATCGAACTTCTGACCTCTACACTGCCATGTAGCGCTCTCCCGCAGTGATTTGTTTCACTGCCCATAAATCCGAAAAAAGCTAAACGACAGGTAATGAACAAAGCACTTAGAACATCGTTTTTTATAATGAGAAAATCATGCAAGCCACATGTTTACCCCGCCAACAATACTGCTGCTAAAAAGACAACCTGAAGCACTATACGGAGAGGAAGCTTAGGAACAGGTCTCCCCCCAATCGTTAAGCTTTCTCTTGCCGCCCGCACATTGGCTGGGAACATCGCCACCAGCAGTACCGCCAAGCCTATGGAAGTCGCCTGAGAGGTGGCAGGGAACAGAATGCCGATGGCTCCGGCAATTTCCAGCAGCCCGGTAGCTGTCACGATCAAACCCGGCTTCGGAAAAATCGGCGGAACCATGCGGATTAGGTCAGGACGCTTTGCCCCCCAGTGGGCAGAAGCGGTAAGCAGCAGCATAACGGCTACCGCCCCCTGAAGCGAGGTATGCCACCCTTCGAAATAGGTCCAACCGATTAGCCCAAGAATTTTGAACAGCAGAAAAGTTCCGACAAGCACGTAAAAAGGCACCATTTTAATCTCTCCCTGTAGGAATTTTCTTTTTAAGGAACGTGACGAGTGTCAGACCCTTATTCAATTCGCTGTTGTCCTCAGCCTTTCAGAAGCCTTTCACTGCCAAGAGGTATACGATCAACCATCACAATGGGCGGTAGCCGTAGAGGCGATGCGAAGACTGGCCCCAGAACGAGAAGTATCACGATACTCCTCAGCGATTTTGCCGCTTTTGATGCAGCGCGACACCTGTATCGATTCATTCTGAACTTCAGACGAATAAGTACCGCTAATCAGGCTAGTTTTTATCTTTACGTCAGGCATTTGGGTCTATATGGCAATTATAAATACCGACCGTCGGTTTGTAAATGGGCGATTTTCTTTGAGATATTTTATCCCCTGCGCTTTTTTCTTTTCTCCATAAAATTGAAGTGTCTTAGGTTAAGTAGAGATGCTCATATAACGTCTGGAGCACAATAAAAAACGGCATCTCTGCCGTTTTTTCTACGTTTCATATGGTGGAGCATAGCGGGATCGAACCGCTGACCTCTACACTGCCAGTGTAGCGCTCTCCCAGCTGAGCTAATGCCCCATATGTATATTCCCAGCGATTACCGCTCGCTTTTGTGAATTTAGTATAGCATATACTTTCGTACGCTGCAAGCGAAAAAAATGACTTCCTCCCCCCGTTTATCCCCCTTTCTCCAAAATAAAGATCTATAAATACAATTCCGAGTTTTCAGGTTTGAAGCCATCAATATAGCGGGTATGGATAGTAGGAAAAGACAACATAGACATGCTTGTAAGGGGAGCCGTTCAGATGAAAACACCCAGACTTACCGTCAAGAGTAAATTGATCACCGCATTTGCCGCAATCCTTATCATTCCGCTTCTTTCCCTTGGCTGGCTCTCCTACCAGAGCTCCAAAGATCAGCTGGAGACTGAGCTTTTGACCACAGCCTCGGAAAATGTGCGCCTGGTGGACGAGCTGCTGACACAGACGCTGGATTCCCAGTCTCTCGATGTGGAGCTCATCTCCTCTGAATTGGGCCAAGCCGACTTGCTGGAGTCTACTCGCTCGATTACCCGTAAAAAGCTGCAGACCTTCCATGCCCTGCATCCGGAGATCGGGGAGGTGTACATCGGGGACCAGACAGGTGGCATGCTGACCTCTACGGATACCAAGCTCCCGTCCGATTTTGATCCTCGCAAACGCCCTTGGTACCAGGCAGCCATGCAACAGCTGCAAACGACCATCATCACCGATCCGTACATCGATGCTGGCACAGGAAACATCGTGATTGGTCTGGCTCGAACGCTGCCTGATGGCTCGGGTGTGCTCGGTATCGACATCCTGCTGTCTGCACTCGACGAGACGGTCAAGCAAGCGAAGATCGGGGAAAAAGGCTACCTTTCCATCTTTGACAAGAACCAGCAATACTTGATCCATCCCACCGGTAAAGCCGGCACGCCAGCTGCTACCTCCTGGATCGGCTCGCTCTACGGTGAAAAAGCAGGCATCTTCTCCTTCTCAGATGCAAATCAGGCAGCCAAAGCCGTTCACCTCACGAACGAAAAAACAGGCTGGAAGCTCATGGCCGTCATGTACGAGGCAGAAGCTGTCCAAGCTGCCAGCTCTATCTTTTACAAGACCTTGCTCGTCATTGCTGTCGCACTGGCGATTGGCAGCCTGGCCGTATACTTCATCCTGAAATCCATGCTTCGCCCTCTGCGCAAGCTGACCGAAGCCGCACAGAAAATGAGCGAAGGCGACGTTACTCAGCAGGTGCAGGTAAGCAGCGACGACGAGCTCGGGACTTTGGCGAAAAGCTTCAACCATATGGCTCAATCGCTGCGCTCGCTCCTCCATGCGGTCAACGATAACGTCCAACAGCTCGCCGCTTCCGCAGAGCAGCTCTCTGCCAGTGCAGACCAGACCAGCAAAGCGACCGAGCAGATTGCCGTTACCATGCAGGAGATGGCTGTCGGCACGGAGCAGCAGGTCTCCTACACCAAGGAAAGCACGGAAGCCGTCGACCAAATGTCTTTGGGGATCACCCAGATTGCCGACTACTCCCAAAAGGTCTCGGAGGCTGCTCGTCAAACGGCCGATCTCGCCTCGACGGGGAACGGCTCCATCCAGTCTGCTGTGCACCAGATGAATGCTTCGAGCCAGTCCATTCACGATCTGGCTGCAGTGGTAGAGCGGCTCGGTGTACGCTCCCAAGAGATCGGGAACATCGTGGAGGTCATCACCGCCATCTCCAACCAGACCAATTTGCTGGCTCTCAACGCTGCGATTGAAGCAGCACGCGCGGGCGAAGCAGGAAGGGGCTTTGCTGTGGTAGCAGACGAGGTCAGGAAGCTCGCGGAGCAGTCCTCCCTCTCCGCCAAGCAAATCACCACACTGATTGCTTCTATCCAATCGGAAACAGAGCACGCCGTCATCGTCATGGACAAGAGCAAACGCGAAGTGACAGACGGGATTGAGAAAGTGTACGAAGCAGGACACTCCTTCGAAAGGATTCAATCGGCAATCGAAGAAGTCGCGGAAAAAATCGGGCAGGTCTCCGGCGCCACCCAAGATATTTCCGCTCGTACACATCTCGTCGTAACGCTGATGAACCACATTTCCCAAGTGACATTGTCTGCTTCTGACGGTACACAAAACGTGTCTGCCGCAGCCGAAGAACAGCTGGCATCGATGCAGGAGATTGCTACCTCGTCTGTGTCACTGGAACGAATGGCTGAAGAGCTGCAAAGCCAGATCGGACATTTTAAAATCTGATCGCAGTTTATCTGGAGCCTTCCGACAGATACGATGAGTAAAAGAAAAGCCAGTCAAGCATGAACCTCAGCTCCAACTGTTAGGTATGTCTAACAATTGGACTTCCGTTCCTACGCTTGACTGGCTTCTTTGTCCTCTATGTGCGAGTTCTCGCCTGCCTATGACTACCTGACTGTTACGACAATCGGGGTTTTCTTTCCACCATAGGTGACGTAGATCGTTGCTTTACCGGAGCCTGTCGCCTTGATGATTCCATCCTTTACGTCTGCCACGAGCAGGCGCGAGGTAGTCCACAGAGCAGGCTTGGTTACGTTTTGCTCAGAGCTGTCCATATAAGTCGCTGTCGCTGTTACCTGCTTGGTCTCGCCTTTGGCCATGACCAGTTGGACAACATCTGTCTTCAAGTATTTCAGCGTGTCTACATCCACAGGGATCGATACGCTCTTGTCATTGTATTTCCCCGTAATGGTCGCTTTCCCGAAAGCACGGCCTGTGATCAAGCCTTTGGATACATCCGCTACCTTGTAGTTGCTCGTTTTCCAATCCGCCAGCGAAGTGACGTTCAGAGTACGTCCGTCCGCGAATGTAGCGGTCAAGGTAATTTGCGACGTGGTGTTGGATTTGATCGTTGCATAACGTTTGTCTGCTTCGAGTTTGGTTACGATTCCGACCTCAACTGGAACCGTAATGGACTTTCCACCGTATTTCGCGGTGATCGTTGCACGCCCGTTCGACAAGCCCGTTACACGTCCGTTGGCTACGTCTGCAACCTTGATAGCGGAAGATGCCCATTCTGCGTCAGTCGTCACATTGCTTGTATTTCCAGCAGAGTCTGTCGCTGTCAGCTTGATTTCAGCCGATTCGTTCAGGGTGAGAATCAACAGGCGTGGGTCAACAGACAATGTCGTTGCCTGATCGACTTCCACAGCCACGCTTACGGATTTCCCATCAAAAGTAGCCGTGATGGTCGTCTTACCTGGGCCTTTTGCCGTAATTTTCCCTTGGTCTACTTCCGCAACCGCAGCAGAAGCAGTAGTCCATGCTGATTGTTCATTCACGTTTTTCGAGGTTCCATCCGCATAAGCAGCGGTCACATTCACCGTCTCGCTCTTGCCATTGCCCATGACCAGCTTTTGCTTGTCGATGGTCAAGCTCTTCAGGACACCGACGGAAACCGGAATGGTCACGGTGCGATTGCCGTAGGTAGCCGTAACTGTCGTCGCCCCTGTCGCAACCCCTGTAATCAAGCCCTGGCGCACACTGGCGATCGCAGGAGCATTGGATGTCCACGTTACCTTTTGCGTGACGTCTTCACTCTTGTCGCTGTTCGGATACGCAGCCGTAATCGTGACCTGCTTCGCCCCACCTACCGGGATCGCTACTGTCGTCACGTCTGCTGTCAGACTTTGCGGCACATCGACATCGACAGCCAGTGTAGCTGTTTTCTCGCCATATTTGGCCGTGATCGTAGCAGAACCTGCCTTGTAAGCGGAGATTGTTCCGCCTTTTGCAAAGACAACATCTTCGTTGTCAGAAGACCATGTGACCTTATCGGTTATATTCTCGGAATCTGCCACTCCCGCAAAAGACGCTTTTACGATGACCGACTCGCTGTTTCCGCTTTTCATCACCAGGTAGGACGGAACAATGTCCAGTGCACGCGGTACTTCTACGTCAACCTGGATTTGAACCGTTTTGCCTCCATAGCTCGCCGTAATGACAGCCTCTCCGGAAGAGACAGCGCGAATGTAGCCGTTGCTGTAGTAAGCAACCTCTTCCTTGCTAGATGTCCACGTAGCTTTGCTTCCTACATCAACCGGTTTGCCATCTCCATTGGCATAGGTAGCCAGCAGATCGATCTTTTCTTCCTTGCCTACATGCAGGAAAATGTTTTGCTTGTTCACTTCCAGCTTTTGTGTCGTATCGACATCCACTGTGATCGTTGCCGTCTTCGTACCGTATTTGGCAGTGATGGTCGCTTTCCCAGCGCCATAGGCCGTGATTTTCCCTTTAAGTGCATCGGCTACAGCCGGATTGTCCGAGGACCATTCTGCTTTCGCCGCTACGTCAAGTGCATCGCTGCCGTCTGGGTAAATGGCACGCAGCGTGATCTGCTCGGAGCCGCCCAGAAGAAGCGATACCTGGTTTTTATTCGGCTCCAGTCTGTGAGCGATCTCTACGTTGACCGGGATCGCAGTCGACTGGCTGCCGAACTTCGCGGTGATGATACCCATACCGGAGCTTATGCCTTTGACTTTCCCGTTAATGACCGTTGCAATCGCTGTATTGTCAATAGACCAATCTGCTTTGACCGTTACATCCTCGGAATCGCCGTCACTGTAAAGCGCAGTGAGCTCCAGCTGTGGTGCCGGATCCTCATCGATCTGCACGTTCAGCGATTGCTTGTCCAGCGTCAGCGCTTTGACCTTTTTCGTAACCGTTACCGTTACGAGAACGCTTTTTCCCATATATGTAGCTGTCACTGTCGTACTACCAACGGCTTTTGCCGTAATTCGGCCCGCGTAAGCTGCCGCAATATCTGGACTTTGACTTGTCCAATCTGTCGTGATCGTGACTTCCTCGGCCTTTCCGCTCACATAAACAGCCGTAGCCGTCAATGCAGTAGAATCTCCCATTTCCAATGTCACTTCATTTTTCGATAGGACCAATCTGCTGATTTCGTCCGCAGCGTATCCAATTCCAGCGTTTCCAGCCCCGCACAAGAGCAAGATAGCCAGTAACAAGAGCGTCGTTTTTTTCCAGAACATTGCTAGCCTCCCCCGCAAGTATGAAATCTGCTTCTCGTAAAACCCATGCCTCGATTACTATATCGGCTTCTGCGAAAAATAATTTACTAATTATTTGTGCCTGTCATGTGTCAAACCTTGTAACCCTGCTCCGGTTTTACCGTCTTATCCCTTAGAAGAAGCGAGCAAATGGTTCATCGGGAAATCCACACAAAAGCTTTGCCAGGAGGAAAAAATCGTGAAGACACGCAAAAAACCAGGCTGGATGCGAAGGCTCCTCTTTTGCCTTAGCATACTGATCGGAATCGGAGGAATCTGGTCTGGCTATGTCATCTATCAAATCAAAGCGACGATGCAGGAAGCCGTACCGCATAAGGCAGATGTGGGAATCGTATTGGGTGCCGCCGTGTGGGGAGACGGTCCAAGCCCAGGTCTGCGAGAAAGACTGGAGAAAGCCCTCTGGCTCTACCAGAAAGGGTACGTTTCCACGCTACTCGTCACGGGAGGTTTGGGGGAAGGGAAGCGCCGGACAGAGGCCGCCGTCATGCAAGAGTACTTGATCGAGCATGGTGTACCGGCAGAGCACATCCTCCTGGAGTCAAAATCCACGTCTACATACGAAAACCTGCTGTATGGTCAGCAGGTTCTGGCTACTCATCCTATCAGAAACACATTGATCATCAGTCACGACTATCATTTGTATAGAGCTATGACGATGGCAAAATCCCTTGGATACAACACCGCTTCACCTGTCGGGGTTCACTCGCAGGTACTCGTCACACCGTACCACGAAGCGCGAGAAGTGCTCGCCATTACGTACTGGCACCTCTCGCGCCTCTTCTCCTCAACCCTCTAGGCGCTGGTTCTTGCGTAAAATTTCGTGAACATCTACGAAGTGACGGATGCGCTCCATGATACGAGCTGCCTTGGTCCGTTCGATCCGGTTGCCGTTGGAAATCGACAGATGCTCCTCCAGCTCCTCGAGCGAATAATTGGAGGTGAACAAAGTCGGCAAATGATTGTTTGCCCGCTGGTTCAAGATCACACCCAAAATTTCGTCACGCACCCACGGCGTAAGATTTTCCGCACCGATATCATCCAGGATCAGCACGGGCACTTCTTTTAACAGCTCCAGCTTGCCCACGTAAGACTGGTCCGAGATGGAATCCTTCATTTCGCGGATGAAATCGGGTACATAGACAAGCAAGGAAGCGATATGGTTCTCCGACAGCTGACGTGCGATGGCCCCCATCAGATAGCTTTTTCCTACACCAAAAGAACCGTGCAGATACAAGCCTTTCGCTCGTTCTCCTGTTCCCACCTGGTTGCAGAACTGGATCGCTGCCGCCACTGCCGAACGATTCCCTGCATCATGCTCCAGCTTGTCAAAGCTCGCAGACATCGTTTCCTCTGACACGTAGTAGCTGCGCATCATCCGTCTGCGCTTGAGATCTTCCTCATGAGAGAGCTGCTTTTTACAGGGAGCAATCGCGCTAACGATCGTGGTACTCATCAGATCAAGCTGCGTCCGGTGGCCTTTGACCAGGTTCGGACATTCCGTCAAGCCCGGGCAGCGCTCGCACCAGTACTGCTCTTTCACAGCCGTGTACACGTTGGAGAGCGAACGCAGGTAATCGTCACGAGTCAACTCGGGATGCTCTTGGGAAAAAGCTTGCAAATACGCACTGGAGCGAAACATTTTGTCGAGCTGTTCATCGGGAGTCAAGAGCTGACGAGGCGTGCGCTTTGCCAGCTCCTTCATAAATTGACCTACAGATTCCATCTAGCGATCACTCTCCTTTCTGACTCTTGCGCATGGATTCCAGCAATTTGCTAAGCTCAGGGTCATCCGAAATCAGCTTTCCTTTGGCTGCTGGCTGACCACTCTTCTCCTGCTCTCTTTGCCATTCTACAGATGCCGGGAGCTTGTCCTGCAAAACGGCTTTTCCATTTCGCCGCACCGCACCTGTCTCTTTTCTGGGAGCTTTCGCCTTTTCCACAGACTGCGCTCTTTGATCGGCGCGTTCCACGATTTGCTTGACCGCTTCGTCTACCGTAGCGATCCGCTTCGCCTTCCAGCTGTCCCGGATGGTCTCCATGTACGCCTTTGGCAGTTCCATCTGCATACTAGCCAGTGTGTGTACCAATAGGGCATTCACGACTTCCGGCTGCATCCCGTCTGTAAAAACGAGCGACTCCGCGCGATCCAGAAAGACTTTGCTCACTCTGCCGCCGACGACTCGCTCCAGGAGTCCCAGCGGCGACAGCACCCGACAGGCACGCACGAACGCTTCACTGCCCGGCTCTGGCAATTGACCAGGTCCCCAGTCATCCTCGCCTGCACCTGCACTGTCTGCTGGAGCAGCTCGATACAGCTTGTCCTCTGAATAGCGCTGGATCAAACGCTTGCGCAGCACTTCCGTATCCAGACTGCGATCCGGCTTGTACAGCGTCCAATCGCGCAGCTCCTGTCCCATGCCCCAGCTGTCCATCTGATAGAAGTGGCAAAGCAAGTATAAAAACTCCATACTCGAACCGCTCAAAACTTTGGATGCGTCTGCATTGTCTGGCAAATACAGGCGCAGCGACGATACACTGAGCGGATGCTGAACTTGTGCTTCAAAACCAGATTTCATCGCGGCAGGTGGGAAGTCCGACTCCATTTTCGTCAAAAACTGCTCCCGCTCCGAACCTTTTTTCACTTCCAGCTCAGAAGGCTTCAACGATTGAAAAACTTCATGGAAATCCTTCGTTACATTTTCCACGATGGTATATTCCTGATCCAGCTGTGTCGCTACTGCATCAGCATATTGCTCCCGCAGCTGCTGGAAGCGGATATTTTCAATTTTATTTAACAGCATGAGAGAAAGGACGTAATCCCCAAAAAACTCGCCAGGTGTCAGCGGCGGCTTTACCAGGTAATCGTAGTAGTAGTCGCGCTGCAGGTTTTCTCTCCGGCGTACCTCCAAGAGTCCCATGGCTTCCAAACGCTCTCTTGCATCCAGCAGCCGATCCAGGGAGAGAGACGTGGAAAGCATCAAGCTGCGATGTGTCCCTTCGGTTGAAGCACCGCTCACTTCCTGTACGCCATGTACCAGCAGCTGGTAGAGCGTATACGATTCGACACCAATGATCGGCAAATACAGCTGCGTGACATAGCCCATTTCGGCAAAACTAAGCGGTCTCGCCACCCTCGCCAAAAAACGATCCTTTGGCAACAATTCGTTCCAAACTAAACGACGCATGGGCTCTTCCCTTCCTGACTATTTTCGTTTCCCTATTATAGCATGGCTCTTCCTACTACGTGCGCAAATCCAATGGAAAGCCAAAAACACCCTAGCAAAATTACCGCGAGGGCGTGGTATGAACAGTTGTTTCCCTGATGTCTTCTTCTATTCCTTTGTAAAAGGAGTCTGACTGTTTCGCGCTTGAGAAAGCAGCTCCTCCAGCTCCTTCATGAAGACACTGATGTCCTTGAACTGACGGTAGACGGAAGCAAAGCGCACGTAAGCGACCTCGTCAACGTGGTACAAACGCTCCATGACTTTCTCCCCAACATCGTTACTTGGGACTTCTGCCTGCCCGCAGCTGCGCAGCTCCCTTTCGATGTCGTTCACTACATTTTCCAGCACTTCGAGTGAAACAGGACGCTTCTCGCAGGCGCGCACCAAACCGCGCAAAACCTTCTCGCGACTGAATTCCTCACGTGTGCCGTCTTTTTTGACAATCAGCAAGGGAGTTTCCTCCACCATTTCAAAGGTCGTAAAGCGGCGCTCGCACTGCTCACATTCCCGACGGCGGCGGATGGACTTGTTATTATTAAACGGACGCGAATCTAGGACTCTAGTCCCATTATATTCACAGAATGGACAACGCATCGCAACGATCAACTCCAGTACGGACAATCCTTGATTACAGTGTCCCTCAATTTCCCTGCAGAAGTCAAGTCAATCCTTGTACCTATTTAAAGCATAAGTCGAATGGAGTACAATATGGGTATTGTTGGAGGGATTGGAATGAGGTTAGTATCTTTAAGACAGGTTCGGCCAGGAATGAAATTGGGTCGCACCATTTTCACAGAAGATGGAAAAGTGTTGTTAGGTACGGGTATGGTCTTGACTGAACGTCTTATTTCGGGTCTGACAAGGTCCAAGGTTGACGCTGTCTATATAGATGATCCTCGCACAGCAGACATTCAGGTGGAAGAGGTTATCCGTCCACAGACACGGCAAATCGCTGTGGAAGCCATCGAGAAAACGTTCAAACAGATTACCAACTCAAACAAGCTCGCCCGGAAAATTTCATTAAAAGAAATGGGATTGCATTTTCAGCGGGCGTTCAGCTCAATCCTGGATGACCTTTTGCTCAACAAGCAAATGATCGGTCACCTGACCAACATTTCTTCGCATTCTCCGTCTATGTACCATCACGCCGTCAATGTGGCCGTGCTCTCGACTGCTGTAGGCATGTCTCTCGGCTACAACCGGCAGCGACTGATAGACCTGGGGGTCGGCGCCATGCTTCACGACGTCGGCAAGCTGAGTCTGCCAGAGGAAATGCTGGCGAAGGAAGAGCAATGGACAGCAGAAGAAAAAGAAATCGCGAAAGAGCATACCCGCCACGGCTTTAATCTGCTGAGAAAGCAGCATGACATATCCCTCTTGTCTGCCCACGTCTGTCTCCAGCACCACGAGAGACTGAACGGCAGCGGCTACCCTCAGGGGCTGCAAGGGAAGCAGATTCACGAGTACGCCCAGATCGTTGGCATTGCAGACGTATTTGATTCTTTGACCTCCCCTCGACCTTGGCGCAAGCGGTACATGCCGCAGGACGCTCTGGAGTATTTGCTCGGTTCCGGCGGTCATCTGTTTGAGCACCATCTCGTCAATGCCTTTATCAAGCATATCGCGGTCTTCCCCATCGGGAGCAGCGTCGTGCTGGGTACGGGCGAGGTAGGCGTCGTCAGTCGGGTAGATCCTGATTATTCCCACCGTCCAACTGTTCGCATCATCAAGGACGGGAGAGGAAACGATGTCCTCCATCCCTATGATCTCGATCTCAAGGCGAATCTCCAGCTGTTTGTAGTTGGATTCGAAGATGATGATTTATTCCGCATGAGCGATGTATCCAGTACGCAGACAGAGACGAACCCACCTGATGACCTTCCATGATGGAAAAACCCCTTTGCCTCGTTTGCGCAAAGGGGTTTGCTATTTCTTGAGTTAGTTTACGCCAGCAGCAGCAGCTTCTTTGCTGGCAACTTGATTGTGCATTTCGGAAACGTGACGCACCAGGTCTACAACGCGGCAGGAGTAGCCCCACTCGTTGTCGTACCAGGAGATGACCTTCACTTGGTTGGTCCCCATTACCATCGTAGACAGTCCATCTACGATAGAGGAGTTCTCGTTGCCGTTGAAGTCGCTGGAAACAAGCGGCTCATCGCAGAATTCCAGATAGCCTTTCATGTCGCCTTCAGCGGCCTCGCGCAGAACGCGGTTTACTTCTTCTAGGGTAACCGGTTTTTTTGTATTGATAACCAAATCCACTACGGAAACATTTGGAGTCGGTACACGCAGGGCAAAGCCGTTCAGCTTGCCGTTGAGCTCTGGCAGTACTTTTCCTACCGCACGCGCAGCACCTGTCGTAGTCGGGATGATCGATTCACCGGCAGCACGAGCACGACGCAGGTCTTTATGCGGATTGTCGATGTTGACTTGGTCGTTTGTGATCGAGTGAATGGTTGTCATCAGGCCTTGCTCGATACCGAAAGCATCGTTCAGCACTTTTGCCACGGGAGCCAGGCAGTTGGTCGTGCAAGAAGCGTTGGAGACGATATGATGATTCGCATGGTCGTAGATCGAATCGTTCACGCCCATCACGATTGTCGCATCTTCCTCTTTAGCAGGAGCAGTGATGACTACTTTTTTCGCGCCGCTTTGCAGGTGCTTGCCAGCGCCTTCGCGGTCCTTGAACTTGCCTGTTGCTTCTACGACGATTTCTACACCTAGTTCGCCCCAAGGCAGTTTGAGCGGGTCGCGGTCGGAAAGGACAACAGTTGCTTTCCCATCGACCAGGATCTTGTTGTCTTGTACTTCCACTTTATTCTGCAGACGTCCATGAATGGTGTCGTATTTCAACAAATGCGCGAGCGTCTCTGGAGGATAGCTGGCGTTGATCGCGACGATTTCGATGTTGGGGTCCTGAATAGCGCGGCGGAATACCATGCGCCCAATACGGCCGAAACCATTAATACCAATTTTGATTGTCATATATAGAAACCCCTTTCGCAATTGAGTTACACTTATCTGATACTTTTATTATAATAAGTATGACACAATTATCAATGTGTTTTACTGAAAAATAAATATTTGGACGATTTCCCCCTCCTATTTTTTTGGTCAGGCGTGCCCTCCCCAAGACAAAAGCCGCCTCCTTTTTGAAAGGAAGCGGCTTTCACTGCAAATCTTTCCCATATACTTTTTTATACCGATCGTGATAGTAAAGAACGCGTTGCACATACTGTCTCGTCTCTCCGAACGGGATGTCCTCGATGTGCTCCCGCTGACCGCTCCACTGCTCGTTTGACAGCCATCCACTGACCTTTCCCGGGCCTGCATTGTAGGCGGCGATGACTTTGACCAAGTCTCCCTCATACCGCTCCAACAGGAAATTTAAATACCAGGTACCGATGTGAATGTTCATGACCGGATCGTACAGGTACTGGTTGTCCTTTGGCTTAAAGCCCGCTTGCTGAACAATCCATGCTGCCGTATCAGGCATGATTTGCATCAGGCCTACCGCTCCTTTTTTTGATACACGGTCCGTCTTGAAGCTGCTCTCCGAACGGATCACAGCCAGTATGAGATAGGGGTCCACGTTGTACTTGTTTGATGCTGTAACGATCTCCTGCTGGAACTTGATGGGATACATCCACTTCCAGACCAAAGGAGTATTGAGCAGCAGGAAGACGCTCATCAAAATGAGCAAAATCAACGCTGCCCGCCGTCCTGGCTTCATGACTTCAACTCCGCTCGAATCACAGCAAGCATTTGCTCAACCTGTTTGACTGTTTCTTCTCTCGACGCTGAGTTGTCGATCAAAAAATCCGCTTCCGATTTCTTCTGATCAATCGGAAACTGCGCCCGCAACCGTTTATGCGCCTGCTCTTCTTCCAGCTCATCCCGCTCGATCATTCGGGCGAGCTGCATGTCGGCAGGTGCATACACGACCGCAATTTTCTCCACCATGTGCTGCAGTTTGCTCTCAAACAAGAGAGGGATGTCCATAAATACAATCTCAGCCCCGCCCGCTTCTGCCGCTTCGGCTTCTTCGCGCATGACACGACGCACCTCGGGATGGACGATCGCGTTCAGCTTTTGGCGCTCTGTCTCATCCGAAAATACAACCTCACCGAGCTTTTTTCGATCAATCTGTCCATCTTCGAGCAAAATCTCCCGGCCAAAATGACGGACAATCGCTTCGTAGGCTGGCTTTCCTGGCTCTACGACCTCTCTAGCAATCTGGTCCGCGTCAATGACAGGAATGCCACGCTCGCGCAGCATACCCGTTACCGTGCTTTTTCCTGTGGCGATTCCACCAGTCAATCCTAATATCATGCACATCCTCCTCTCCGAGAAAAACGTCATTTACTATTTCTGGCAAACAGGACAAATATGCGTGCCCCTGCCTCCAACGACAAATCTGACAATCGGCGTACCGCATTGGACACAGGGCTCATCCTTGCGCCCGTATACTTTGAGAGACTGCTGGAACATCCCCATCTCCCCCTGACCATTGACATAGGACTTGATGGAGCTTCCGCCCTGTTCTACTGCCTCAGAGAGCGTGGCAACAATGCTTTCTTGCAGGCGAACGACCTGTTTTTTGGTCAGCTTGCCTGCTGGGGTTTCGGGATGAATACCAGCTAGAAAGAGTGACTCGTCCACATAGATATTCCCCAGCCCCACAATACATTCCTGATTCAGCAGCAGCGGCTTGATTTTTGTCGACCGCCCATTCAGGAGCTTGCTGAAGGCTGCCGCTGTAAAGCCCTCGTCCAGGGGCTCTACTCCCAGCTTAGCCAATGGGCCCGCGGTTGTTTCCGTTCCAAGCGCAAATAGATCCATCGTCCCAAATTGGCGCACATCCCGATAGCGCAGCTCCGTGCCATCCGTAAAGTGAAAAACGACATGGGTATGTTTTTCCACGGGCTCCTCTGCTTGATACAGACCGTAACGTCCTTCCATCCGCAGATGGGAGATGAGCACATCCCGATCCAAAACAAATTGAATGAATTTCGCTCGGCGCTTGATCGCATGAATGGTTTGACCGGCCACCTGCGACTTGAATTCTTCCACATCATCTGGTGTCCGTATGATTCTGCCCAAATGCACACTGACCCGCTCAATGGTCTTGCCCACTACCAACCCGGTCAGCGTACGGACAACCGTTTCTACCTCTGGTAATTCTGGCATCAGGCTCCCTCCTCTCGCTGTATCTCTCTTGGTTGCAAGAACAATTACTTGGCTTCGTACCAGGTGTGTCCGAAGCTGACATCCACCTTGAGAGGAACATCCAGCTTCAATGCGCTCTCCATGACTTCTGGCACAAGCTGCTTCATCATTTCCAGCTCATCCTGCGGAACTTCAAACACCAATTCATCGTGTACCTGCAAAAGCATCCGGCTCTTGAGGCCTTTTTCCTGCAAGCTGTCCTGCATGCGAATCATCGCCAGCTTGATGACATCTGCTGCCGTTCCCTGAATCGGTGTGTTCATCGCGGTCCGCTCGGCAAAGGAACGCAGATTGAAGTTGCTGCTGCGGATGTCAGGCAGGTAGCGGCGGCGGTTCAAAAGCGTCGTGACAAAGCCATCCTGCTTGGCCTGCTTGACGATTTCCTCCATCCAGAGCTTGACGCCGGAAAAGACGGAGAAATAGCGTTCGATAAAATCCCCGGCTTCCTTGCGGGTGATATTCAAGTTTTGAGAAAGTCCGTAGTCGCTGATGCCGTATACGATTCCAAAGTTGACCGCTTTGGCTTGGCGGCGCATCAGAGAGGTGACTTCTCCTTCTTCCACTCCGAAAACATCCATCGCCGTGCGCGTATGAATGTCCATGCCTTTTTGGAACGCATCGATCAGGTTCTCATCTCCGGATATATGCGCCAAAATGCGAAGCTCGATCTGAGAGTAGTCTGCTGCGAGCATGTACCAGCCTTCCTCGGAAGGAATAAAGGCCTCGCGAATCTTCCGCCCCTCTTCCATGCGAATCGGGATGTTTTGCAGGTTTGGCTCTGTACTGGACAGGCGGCCCGTTGCTGTCGTCGCCTGATTGTACAGCGTGTGCACCTTGCTGGACTTGCTGTGAATTTCTTTCGTCAAGCCTTCGATATAGGTAGAACGCAGTTTGCCCAGCTGACGGAAGGTCAAGATCGCATCGATGATCGGGTGGTACGGCGACAGCTTTTCCAGGACATCGGCACTCGTCGAAGGACCGGTTTTGGTCTTTTTGAGAACGGGCAGATCCAAAACGTCAAACAGGATTTCCCCCAGCTGCTTCGGTGAATTGATATTGAAGGTCTGTCCAGCCAGCTCGTAAATCTGCTTGGTCAGCCCCTCCAGCTTGGCGTCCAGATCTACGCCCATTTGCGCCAGGCGGTCCCGATTGACTTTGATGCCTTGCTTTTCCATGAGGGCAAGCACCATGCTGAGCGGCGCTTCCAGATCATTTAACAGCTCATTCATTTTGTTTTCTGCCAGCTGCTCACGCAAGACCGGCACGCTCTGCCAGATTGCCGCTGCCTTGTGCGCGACATGCTCACTGATGACGTCCTCTTCCGGCAAGAGACGCTTAGCCCCTTTTCCATAGACCTCGTCATCCGACCGTACCCGCACCTGCGCGTACTGGGAAGCGATCGAGTCCAGCGTCGGGTTGCTCTCTGTCGCATTGAGCAGATAGGATGCCAAATAAACGTCAAAGCCGATCCCCTTGATGTCCTGATCGTGCCAAGCGAGCCCTACTGTGTCACGCTTTCCATCAAACGTCCATTTTTCTTTTGTGCTGTCCTCGAGCCATTGGCTAAATGCCTTCCATTCCTTTGCCTGATCCCAGGGAACATACAGATTGACGTCATCTGCCGACAGCCCAAAACCAATGATCGGGGCATGATGGTAGTTGTCTCCATCCATCTCCACGTAGAACGCCATGGGAGAGGTAAGCTTTTCCGCAAACT
The DNA here is from genome assembly GCF_003710815.1 of Brevibacillus centrosporus. Taxonomy (GTDB): domain Bacteria; phylum Bacillota; class Bacilli; order Brevibacillales; family Brevibacillaceae; genus Brevibacillus; species Brevibacillus centrosporus. The sequence continues at coordinate 8,467 of NZ_RHHP01000033.1, read as the reverse complement.
TCGCAGCCGATTCTTCCGTTACGACTTCAAAATGGAAAGGAGCAGCGTTCGCGGCTTGACCCTCACCCTCTACAGGTGCATCCACCTTGATTTTGGACAGGAGCGACTTGAACTCCATCCGTTTAAAAAACTCGCTCAACAACGCGCCATCATAACCGTCGTACCCAGTCTCCTGCACGTTGAGCTCGACAGGCGCTTCACGCAAAATCGTAGCCAATTCCTTGCTCATCTTGGCCTTGTCTACATTTTCACGCAAGTTTTCCTGCAGCTTTTTGCCCGAGACGCGATCGACGTTCGCCAAGACTTCCTCGACAGAGCCGTACTCGTGCAAAAGCTTCAGCGCCGTCTTTTCCCCCACTCCTGGAACGCCGGGAATGTTGTCTGACGTATCACCCATCAGCCCTTTTAAGTCGATGATTTGCAAAGGCGCAAGACCGTACTTGTCCTGAATCTCCTGAGGCGTGTACAGCTCGATCTCACTGACACCTTTGCGTGTCAACGCCACAGAAACATGCTCTGATACCAGCTGAAGCATGTCCTTGTCTCCGGTAATGACAGTCGTTTTCCAGGCTTGTTCATCTGCCCTTTTCGTCAAGGTGCCGATGATATCGTCTGCCTCATAGCCTTCCAGCTCAAAACGTTGAATCGAGAAAGCATCCAGCAGCTCGCGAATCAACGGAAACTGCTCAGATAGCTCGGGCGGCGTTTTTGCACGCCCTCCTTTATAATCGGCATATTCACTGTGGCGGAACACGACTTTGCCCGCATCAAACGCAACCATGATGTGAGTCGGTTTCATTTCCTCTATAACCTTCAGCAGCATCGTCGTAAATCCTAACACCGCATTGGTATGCAGCCCTGTCGATGTAGACAAGAGCGGTAACGCATAAAACGCACGATTGGCGATACTGTTTCCGTCAATCAACACAAAATGGCTCAAGCAATCCGACCCCTCTCGTCACAAAACTACTATCTTTAATCGTAACATAGGGTGGACATGGAAGCCAAGCCTAGGGAAGTTCTCGGGTAAAGGTTGCCCAGCTTGAACAGACTAATGAAAAAACAGAAGGAAGGCGATCCCATGTATGTAATGAAAAGAAGAGTTTGCATCTCCCTCTTGAGCGCCGTTTTTCTCTTTCTCTGCACCAGCGCACTGACGTATGCCGCTGAACCGATCTCACCCAAAAAGGTCGTCGCCTTTGTCATCGATGACTTCGGAAATAACATGGCTGGCACAGAAGAGATGCTGGCGCTTCCTGTTCCTCTGACGGTTGCTGTCATGCCTTTTATGCCTAGCACCAAGCAGGATGCCGAGCTTGCTCATCAAAAGGGACATGATGTTTTCGTACATATGCCGATGGAGCCGAACAAAGGGAAGAAATCGTGGCTAGGTCCAGGCGCCATTACAGCTGACCTATCAGATGAAGAGATCAAGAGCAGGGTGCAAAAAGCCATCGATGACGTTCCCCATGCGATCGGGATGAACAACCATATGGGCTCCAAGATCACGGCAAATGAGCACATCATGCGCATCATCATGGGTGTCATCAAGGAGCGCGGTCTCATCTTTCTGGACAGCAAGACGACTGACAAAAGCGTCGCAATCAAGCTAGCCAAAGAAATGGGAGTCCCGTATGCAGAAAACCAGATCTTCCTCGATGATGTCTACTCCGTCCCTCACATCACGCAACAAATGGAAAAAATCTGCAAACGGATGAACACCATGCCGCTGACCGTCGCGATCGGGCATGTCGGACCGCCTGGAAAGAAAACGGCCTCCGTTCTGCGCCAGTATATCCCGCGCTTGCAGAAGGAGGCCGAGTTTATTACGATTTCCAAGCTAGTTCGTCAATCGCTCCATTAGCCCCTTCCAAAAGCTTTCCTCGATCCTCCCCTCCATTTTCAGGTTCCCTGTTAAAATGGCGTATTCGCTCACGGCTGTCTTGATCGCCTGAGCGATTTTTTCTTGCCCTTTGGGACTGGTCAGCATTTCGCGATCAGCGCCATTACTGATGAACCCCATCTCTACGATGACAGTCGGACAGTAGGTGTGCCGCAAAACGTAATACGTTCCTCCCTTCACTGGCTTGTCTTGCGTGCCTGCCATCTTATTCAAGGAGTCCTGAATCAGCTGCGCCAGCATGTAGCTTTGTTCATTGCTCTGGTACAGAACGACCGGGCCTCGGCGCTGCTTGTCCTTGGACCAGTTCACGTGCAGGCTGAGCATCATCTGCGGAACGAGTTCTTTTGCCAAATTTTTGCGCTGCGCAAGATCACGAAGATGCCGGAAACGCGAATTCAGCCAACGATTGTCATCACTAAGCGCTACGTCTTCCTGACGGTTCAACGCCACGCGATACCCAGCTTTCGTCAGCTCTTGATACAGCTGCTTGGCAATTGCCAAATTGATGTCCTTTTCAAGCAAGTCTCCAAATGACGTGCCAGAATCCACACCTCCATGACCTACATCGATCAACACCTGAATGGGTGTTAGTGGAATGGCATTGCTGCGAACGGGAAAACCGGTAGTGAACAAAATCAGGGCTGCGAATATCAGGATGCTTTTTTTCATGCTTATAGGATTTCCCGTTTAAAAGTAAATCTTTCAACCAGCTGGGTAAGCATAACATTGTGAATTTTTCAGCCTGACGTTACAATAGAAAACATCGTGATTCTCCACATAATAAGAAGGTGCACTAATGGAACCATCCTTGGAAAAACCAGTATTTCCCCCTTATCTTGCTCTATTTTTGGGGGTTGTCGCCGTATCCACCTCGGCGATTTTTGTCAAACTGTCTCATGCTCCTGCTCCGATCATCGCCACTTATCGGCTGGTGTTCTCCGTCTTGCTCACGCTGCCTTTTCTGCTGTGGAACCGCGGAGCAATGGCGGAAATCGGGAAGCTTAGCCGTAAAGTATGGCTTCTCTGTATTTTGTCCGGAGCGTTTTTAGCGAGCCACTTCCTGCTCTGGTTTGAATCCTTAAACTACACCTCGGTAGCAAGCTCTACGGTTCTGGTTACGCTCCAGCCTTTGTTTGCCTTTATCGGAGGCTATTTCTTCTTCGGCGAGCGTGTCCGGCTGTTGGCACTCTCAGGTGGGCTGCTGGCGATCGTGGGCAGCTTCGTCATCGGCTGGGGGGATTTTCGTGTAGGGGGAATGGCCCTGTGGGGAGATTTTCTCGCCTTGCTCGGCGCTGTAACCGTGACAGGCTACTGGCTCGTGGGTCAGTATGTCCGCCAGCACATGTCTTCCTTTGCCTACACCTTGGTCGTGTATTCAGCGACTAGCGTCATTCTCGTTGCCTACGATTTGGTTCTGGGCTATCCACTGGCTGGATATCCGGCTGCTGACTGGGGCTGGTTCTTCTGTCTGGCTCTGTTCCCGACCTTGCTCGGCCACTCCATTTTCAACTGGATCATCAAGTGGCTGAACACCACTACGATCTCCATGGGAATCCTGGGAGAACCAATCGGCACTGCGATTCTGGCATACTTCATCCTGGGTGAAGTCGTGACTCCTCCTCAATGGATCGGTGGTCTGATCATTATTGCCGGTATCTATCTGTTCATTCGTTACAATCAACCCGCCAAAGGAGTGAGCTCTGTTGAACAATCAACCACAACGCCGGAAAAGCTTGCGTGAATGGATAAAGGGACTGAGTGTCTGGTCCAAAATCGGGTGGACGATTTTGCTTGGCTACATCGTTGGGCGAATCGTGTACTGGATTGCGAAAGCTATTACTTCTTAGCATGCTTGAATGAAAAATCAAGAGCCTTTCGTTTGTTCCTTTTTGGGGCGGCGGAAGGCTTTTTTTGTTTGTTAGCTATCGGAGTGGCTGTAGTGGAGGGGAGGAAAAGAGGGAAACCGCTCTGTTAGTAGGGCCACTTGCGCAGGTGTCATCCCTGTTCGGCTCCGTTCCAAAAACCGGAACCCGCGTCCAAAGTGGTTGGCTCTCGGATGCTTGTTCAGAGGTGGACGCTAAAGGCAGGTTCCGTTTTTTTCCACTCCGCCTGGGCTGTGTCCCTAATGCCTTCGCTTTTTCCCTCTTTTCCTCGGCCAGCTAGACTTGTTGTTCGGTTCATGTAAAGCGTGTCCAAGAAGAAGCGCTGGAGCTGCTGCACTGTCTCAAGAATGGATCAAAGCCAACAGCCTTCACATTGTTTGATAACCATCAATCAATCTCACAGCCCACTTCATTGATATTGCTCTAATATGATTCACACAAACAAAAATCAGCCTGCTGAGCATCCTCAACAGGCTGTTCTTATCTGCAGCTTTTTTAGGCAGCAGGTTTTTCTTGTTTCGGTGTTTCTGGGCTCTTCTTCTCTGGCTTCTTGTGCAAGAAGTACAACAGGAAGAGGGAAAGCGCGATGGGTATAGTGGAGATGAGGAAGGTATCCCCGATTCCCTCTACCAAAGCTTCTTTCGCCATGATTCCATAGAGAATTGTACTGGCTCCCCCTTGCGCACTGGCTGCGTCTACTCCGACCTGCGTATACAGCCCTGAAAGGCCACCAATCAGCTGCGTCGCAACGTCTGTGTTCATGTTGTCTGAGATCGACGCCATATGGAACGTTTGACGCGCCTGCATGATCACGGTCAGAATCGCAATGGCAAAGGAGCTCATAACCTGTCTGAGTACGTTGGAAAGTGGAGACGCATCACCGACGCGGGTACGCGGTACTGCGTTCATCCCGACCGTTGACAAAGTCATCATACACAAGCCGATCCCCAGACCACGAATGGTCAAAATCATGTTCATCCATTCATGCATACTGTCCGATGCCAGCTTGTGAAGCTCGAATGTCGTTACGGTCATGATCGACAAACCGACGAGACCGATTGGGCCTACACCGTATTTGTCCATCAGCTTCCCGCTGATCGGCATCATGATCGCCATCGCAATGGACTGAGGCATCAAGAGAAGCCCTGACTCCATTGCCGTCATTCCCTGAACGTTTTGCAGGAAGATCGGCATCAGGAAAACCCCGCCCATCATCCCCATCATCACGAAACCGGAAGTCAAAATACTGATCGTAAACACCGGAATCTTGAGGAGCCGCAGATCAAGCAATGGCTGCTCTTTCCCCAGCTCTACCCAAATAAACAGGGCGAGACTCATGATCGCGACGAAGAACAGACCCACGATAAAAAATGACGTCCATCCTTCCGCCTGCCCTTTACTGAACGCGAGAAGCAAAGTACCGAAGCCGAGGATGGCCAAAAAGGCTCCCAGATAGTCAAACTTCAGATCCGGTTTTTTCGGTGTTTCTTTCAACAAAACACTACTCATGATGACCGCAAAAATCCCGAACGGTACACCTACCAGAAACAAAAACTGCCAGCTTAAAAACTCAATCAGGTAACCACCCAGCGTCGGCCCGAGAGCAGGCGCTGTCATCGAGGCAATCCCGAAAATCCCTAAAGCCATCCCGATCTTTTCGCGTGGTACGATCATGTAGATCATGGACATCCCGAGCGGCATGATCATACCGCCGCTGACGCCCTGGATTACACGAAACGCAATCAGCGATGAATCGCTCCATGCCAGTGCACACAGCACCGATGAGATTGTAAAGAACGTAAGTGATAAAACGAAGACTCTTTTTGCTCCAAACTTCGCGGACAAAGAGCCACTCATCGGGATCATGACAGCGTTCGCCAGCATGTATCCCGTGAGTACCCACTGCATGGTTTCAGTCGTCGAACCGAAGATGTTCACCATGGTAGGGAGAGCAACGTTAATCAAACTGTTGTTCAGGATCGCGACGAAGGTTCCGGAGAGGATAGCGAGAAGGGACAACCACATTCCGCCGCTTCCGCTCTTTTCCTCTTTCTGTGCCACCGCTTCCGCCATGTCCTCACCCCCGTTAGTTTGCGATCACCTTAGTGCCCTCAGCCAATTTGTCGGTCGGATTCAGCACCACTTGATCGTTGTCATTCACACCCGCCGCAACGGTTGCCCAGTCGCCATTTGTACCGCTCACAGTTACTTCTACTTGGTGAACTACATCATTATCCACGGTGTAGATGTATTGCTTGCCGTCTTTTTGCAGGACAGCTGTCGAAGGTACTTTTGTTCCTTGCTCAGCCTGACCTTGCAGCATGACTTCTGCGACCATACCAGCACGCAGCTGACCGTCTTGGTTTGGCACGCGTACTTTTACAGGGAAGGAGCTGCTGTTGGCATCAGAGATCGGAGACACGAATTCCACGTTTCCTTTCAACACTTTGCCACCCAAGCTGCTTACTTTTACATCGACAGTCGAGCCTACTTTTACGTTGTTGATCTGTTCTTGTGGAACACTTGCTTCTACTTTAACCTCATCCATTTTCACCAATACCAGAAGAGGAGAGCCTGCTGCGGCCATCTCGCCTGGATCCACGTTGCGTTTTGCTACGATACCTGTAATAGGTGCACGGACGATCGTGTTGTCATAGTTGGTTTTTGCCAGCTCCAGGCTGGAGTTCAAACGGCTAACTTCTGCTTGCAGGGCTGCAACGGTATCAGAGGTTGGACCTGCTTTCGCCAGATCGTACTGTGCTTGCATTTGGTCCAGCGTGGTGCGTGCTTTCTCCAAATCCAGTGTTGTTTTCTCCAGTTCTGCCGCCGACAATGCACCGGAGTCAAAAAGAGCTTTCATACGGTTGTACGTGCTCTCTGCTACCTTCAAGCTCGCTTTTGCTTGCTCGACAGTACTTGCGAGCTGCTGCAGCTGCTCATTGCGGGCACCTGCTTTGGTATCGCGCAGTTTTGCTTGCGCTCCAGCAATCGCTGCTTGTGCTTGAACGATTTGCTGCTGATATTCTGATGCTTCCAAGGTCACCAGGACGTCCCCTTGTTTGACCACGGAGCCTTCATTTGCATTGACTGCTGCTGCTTTACCGGAAACCTTGGAAACCACTTGGATTTCTTCAGCAGCTGTGATTTTACCGCTGGCAATGACACCTGTTTGAGTAGAGGTGACTTTCCATGTTTTTACGACCGGCACACTTTCATCTGTCGTACCAGATGAAGCCTCGCTACAGCCAGCTGTGATCAGCGAAACGGCTGTCAGCACGGCGCCGATTGTTTTCCAATGCTTGTTTTTCATATCATTACATCTCCTTCACATGCACTTTGATCTCGACGTTCAGACCTGCTGCCAGATGCAAGCCAGCAGTGTCATCAATGGCAATCTTGATTGGGATACGCTGGGTGACTTTCGTGAAGTTACCGCTTGTATTGGTCGCAGGCAACAAGGAGAAAGTAGAGTTAGTCGCTTTCCCGATTTCCATCAGATGTCCACTCAGTTGCTTTCCTGGGTAAGCATCGACGGTAAAGTCAACCTTTTGGCCCAATTTCAAACGCGCGATCTCAGTTTCCTCCAGGTTTGCGGAGATGTACAATTTGTTCTCATCGATAACGAGAGCAACGGAAGTACCTGTGGATACAACCTCACCCTCTTTTGCTTGTGTCTTAATCACTGTTCCTGTAATAGGCGCACGCAGCACGCTGTTTTCCAACAGGTTCGTTGCGATGTTCGTAGTATCTTGTTGGCCGACGATTTGATCGGCTACTACAGTATCGCCTTCTTTTACAGCGAGTCCGGTCAGCTTGCCTGTCATTTTTGGCATGACACGATAAATATCTCCTGTAATACGAGCGTCTTGTGTGGTCACATAATGTGCGCCTTGATACCAGTAGTAGTAACCGATGCCGCCACCACCCACCACGATCAGGAGCAAAATGACATACAATACCAGTTTTCGCTTCATGGTTTCTCCTCAGCTTTCTATCTCTTCTAGTTTGGTAACCAACGCTTCTAAAGAGTTAATAATGTTATTGAGTTCTTCTTCGGAAAAGCTGTTAAAATGCTGCTTGTAAATTTCCCCGGATAAAAGATCAACCTTTTCGAACAGTTCTGTTATCTTCTCCGTTTTCCGAATCCAGACAACCCTCCGGTCATTCTCATCCCGGACCCGCTCCACCAATTGCTCTCTCTCTAGGCGATCAATGATTCCAGAAACAGTGCTATACGAAAGGTCAACGGCTTTACTGATCTGCCCGATTGTTCTTGGTTCTATCGAGATTTGCCGAATAACAACGAGTTGTGGTACAGTTAGCCCGTATTTGCACAGCTCTTTCGTCGCCATTGTGCCGAAAGTTTTATTTAAACGTTTCAGCAAGTCCCGGATATGCAATGGTCTATTCATGATGCACTCCTTTCCTACATAATGTTTCGTACACGAAATTTTATCACACGAAACACTATACGACTTTTTTGGTTCCGTGGCAACTATTTCTTTTGTTTAAATTTTAACTAAGTAATAAAATCTCACTTCGCTCTTCCGCCAGAAGTTGCGTCCTTGCAGCATTGGAACCGCTTTACCCTTTTGGAGGGGAAAGTGCAAAGAAAACGCAAAAACAGCACCTTACTCAGGTGCTCAGATTGTTGAGAAAGCCTTGCTTTTAAGCAGGGCTT
>NZ_RHHP01000032.1 GCF_003710815.1 Brevibacillus centrosporus | reverse complement strand
AGCGTGGTAACACGTGGAGCTGACGAATACTAATCGGTCGAGGACTTATCCACACTCTTAGCAAACATGCAGATCCAGTTTTGAAGGCACGAGGCAGCCATCCATAGAGGATGGTTTTTTTATTTATCAAGAAAACCTTCTCGCTGAAAAGGCAAGAAGGTTTTTAATGTTTATGTACGCCTCCAGCCTGCACGATATTTACATAGGGAGGAAATGAGGGTTAATTTGATAAATCTGTTTCATAATAACGGTGGGAAATGTTTCGAAGTGATGCTCTAGAAAATGCTCAACGAGATATCGCTCAGCCAAACCATAGGACAACGTCAGCTCTCCCCACCACTCAGTCTCGTAGCGGCAGAGCATGCTAAGCAAATACAGAAGGAGATAATGGCTTGCCCATTCTGGCAAAGGCAGGGAATCGGTAGACCCGTTCCAAAAATACAGCTTCTGTCCTTGAAGACGAAAGAGTGGGTGTTGTTCCAATGCGGAGAGGGCAAACTGGGGGAAGAGGAGTTCCTTTCCTTTTCCGTCTCTCCAATGAAATTGCTGCGTAGGGATAGAAGCTGTCGATAACCGGCGGATATATTGGGAAAAGGTTTCAGTGGAGTAGGCTAATGCCCCCTCACCTTCAGGAAAAGAAATCGATACCCAGGGTCCACTTGCTTTAAGAGCTTCATTCCCTTCTGAGACGGAAGGGGGCAGTGCAGACAGTGCTGTCCATTGAAGACGCTGCCAGAGGGCAGGCGTATCGGAAAGCAGAGCACAGGATTGGCTCATGGCAGGTATAGAAGAAAACAAATCGTTTACCAAATAGCGATCCTGTAAGGGAGACAGGCCAAATAAATGAGCCAAATGTGCAAAGAACCCTTCCTTTTGGGGGCGGATCTCATCTTCCGTCAGTACGTATGCTGATCGCTTCAATTTTCGCGTGGTTACTCCGTGCTGCAAGACGCGGCTGTTTTGTGGATAGGAGGGGTCGCGAGTCAGCAGCATTCCCTTTAGCAAATGGGAGCATCCATAAAATAAAAGCAGTGGCCGAACAGAGAGATCAGCAGCTTCGGCAGTGAGGTAATATTGCCTAGCCTGCCTCCATAAATAGAGAAATCGTGTACTTTGTTGAAAAGCTAGGCGGTCGTAATGCTCGAGCCCTAACGTTTCATAGCAGGAGGATAAAAACTTTCGGGAAGTCGGTTCAGTTTCTAAAAAACGAAAGGCTTTCCAGGCATTATCCATACAAATCCACCTTTAATAATTTTCGTAAAAACAGTTAATTATACAAGCTCATTTTTTGATTTATCTGGATAATTCATTATAAAACCGAACATTTTATGCATTCCTTGACAGTAAATTATGCCGTTTGCTAAACTGGCTTAAACTATCACCGAGAGGGGCTTGCTGCTGTGCGGGAAGATAAATTCGTAAAAGAAGGTTTAACGTTTGACGACGTATTGCTCATTCCAGCAAAATCTGAGGTTTTGCCGAGGGATGTTGACCTTAGAACGAAGCTGAGCGAATCGGTTACCTTGAATATTCCTCTTATCAGCGCGGGTATGGATACAGTGACCGAATCTGCACTTGCGATCGCAATGGCTCGCCAGGGTGGGATCGGAATCATCCACAAAAACATGACCATTGAGCAACAAGCGAGTGAAGTGGATCGTGTAAAACGTTCGGAAAGTGGTGTTATCACGAATCCGTTTTCCTTGTCACAGGATCATACGGTAGAAGATGCTGATGCACTCATGGGAAAATATCGGATCTCCGGTGTGCCAATCGTAGATGGGGACAACCATCTGATTGGGATTTTAACGAACCGCGATCTGCGTTTTGTCCATGATTTCTCGACACCGATTCATGAGGTTATGACAAAAGACAATTTGGTCACCGCACCAGTAGGAACAACGCTGCTGCAAGCAGAAGCGATCCTGCAAAAGCACAAAATTGAAAAGCTGCCACTGGTGGACGAAAATAACATCCTGAAGGGCCTCATTACCATCAAGGATATTGAAAAGGCCATTCAGTATCCGAATGCGGCGAAAGACAAGCAAGGGCGTTTGCTTTGCGGAGCGGCAGTAGGCGTTTCCGGCGATACCTTCGAACGGGCAGCTGCATTGGTCAAGTCCGGTGTAGACGTGCTGGTAGTAGATACAGCGCATGGTCATTCCAAGGGTGTTATTGACACGGTAAGAGAAATCCGCAAAGTTTATCCGGAACTTACCATCGTTGCAGGAAACGTAGCAACTGGTGAGGCAACCCGCGAACTGATCGAAGCCGGAGCTTCTGTCGTGAAAGTGGGGATTGGACCAGGATCTATTTGTACAACTCGTGTTGTAGCCGGTATCGGTGTTCCACAAATTACGGCTATCAACGACTGTGCCCAAGTAGCGCGGAAATACAATATTCCAATTATTGCCGATGGAGGCATTAAATACTCCGGTGATTTGCCAAAAGCTATTGGCGCAGGCGCATCTGCGATTATGATCGGCAGCCTGTTTGCTGGTACTGAAGAAAGTCCGGGAGAATTTGAAATTTACCAAGGCCGACGTTTTAAGGTGTATCGCGGGATGGGCTCTATCGGTGCGATGAAGGCGGGAAGTAAAGACCGTTATTTCCAAGAGAATGAGCAAAAATTAGTTCCAGAAGGCATTGAGGGTCGCGTTCCTTACAAAGGACCGTTGTCCGACGTTACTTTCCAAATGATTGGCGGTTTGCGTGCGGGTATGGGGTATTGCGGAGCAAAAACGATTGAGGATCTCATCGAAAACTCCCAGTTTGTGCGGATTACAGGCGCTGGCTTGCGTGAGAGCCATCCACATGATGTACAAATCACAAAAGAGGCTCCAAACTACTCAATTTCCTAGGAAACAATTTAGTTCACAGGACCTAAACCCCCCTTTCCATCTAGGTGAAAGGGGGGTTTTTCTATCGTTTGCCAAAGATTACAGTCCGAAACAAGCTTCAAGCCTTCCTACTAACTATGGTAAACTTAGATTGGTGTGTGCGTTTAGTAGGAAAATAAGATCGACAGAAATGGGAGAGTGAGAGAATCTAATGAAACGAAAGACATGGACAAAGCGCTTAACAGGTCTGTTCCTTTCTGTCGCTGTATTAGCTACAGCAATGGGAGGAGCAGCGACTAAGGCCGATGCGGCACCTGCAGCCGATCTACAACTGGCAGCGAAATCTGCCATTCTCTTAGAGGCAACGACCGGTAAAATCCTGTATGCCACCAATCCCGATGTGCCATTGCCACCTGCTAGTATGAGTAAGATGATGAGCGAGTACCTGGTGCAGGAAGCGGTTAAGCAAAAGAAGATCAGCTGGGACGAACAGGTTCCCGTAAGTGAATATGCTTTTTACGTTGCAAAGATTTCGGATGCATCCGGTGTGTATTTGAATGCCGGTGAATCATTTAGTGTGAAGGAATTGTACAAGGCGATGGCAGTTGTATCGGCGAATGACGCGACTGTACTGCTTGCAGAAAAAGTTGCTGGCAGTGAGCCAAACTTCGTGCAAATGATGAACAAGAAGGCAAAAGAACTCGGTATGACGAACACTTCTTTTGTCACCTCTACTGGGTTGCCAGCAAATGAACTGGGTCCATACTCCGTGCAAACGGATCAAGTAGAAAACCTGATGTCAGCTCGTGACTCCGCGATTCTCGCACGCGCGCTGATCCGTGATTTCCCGGAAGCGATCGAGGTATCCAAAATCCCACGTTTGACGTTCCGTGAAGGCAAACCAGATGAGCTGAAAAAAGCAAACTACAACTGGATGCTGCCAGATCTGAATAACTACTATCCAGGTGCTGATGGTCTGAAAACAGGTTATACCCAAGCTGCCGGATATTGCTTTACAGGTACAGCTACGCGTGACAATATGCGTCTGATTTCCGTTGTCATGGGTACCGATAATGAGACAAAGCGCTTTGTTGAGACGAAAAAGCTGTTTGACTACGGCTTCAGCAACTTCAAGCTGACCAAGCAAATGGACAAAGGTGCTACGATCAAAGGCTTTGAGACAGCACCAGTGAAAAATGGTGTTGAGCTGACGGTAAATGCAGCAGCAGGTAGTGAAGTGAACGTTCTGACCAAAATTGGCTCCGAGGCGAAATTCACGCCAACCGTTACCTTCCAGGAGCTGACCGCGCCGATCAAGCAAGGTCAAGTAATTGGTAAACTTGTGTTGAAGGAAGAAGGCGCTAAGGACAGCGATTACTTGCAGCCGGAAGATGCAGCAAAGGCTGGAGTAGACATTGTGGCTAGCCAAGAAGTGGAAGAGGGTAGCTGGATTCGCCTGTTTTTCCGCAGCATCATTCAGTTCTTCGGCAACTTGTTTGGAAGTGTTACAGGTAAATAAAGCACAGGATCCCCATCTCTTTGTGAGGTGGGGATTTTTTTTGCATTTTTCAAGTTTACAGAAATAGGGGTTGTTTTTTTCTGTATCTTTCGTTTACAATGACCTTAACAATGAACCATAACACCACATAACAGTTGTGGTCCAAACTTCGTGCTATAGGGGGAAACAAAATGGTACAGGTAGGAACATCCCGCGTGAAAAAAGGTATGGCTGAAATGCAAAAGGGCGGCGTCATCATGGACGTAATCAACGCTGAGCAAGCCAAAATTGCAGAGGCAGCTGGGGCGGTAGCTGTAATGGCGCTGGAGCGCGTACCTTCTGATATCCGTGCAGCTGGCGGCGTAGCACGTATGGCTGATTTGGGCATCGTAGAAGAGGTGCTGAATGCTGTATCCATTCCTGTTATGGCAAAAGCACGCATCGGTCATTTCGTGGAAGCGCGTGTTCTGGAGTCAATGGGTGTCGATTACCTCGATGAGAGCGAAGTACTGACTCCTGCCGATGATCTGTACCATATTAATAAAAAGGATTTCACTGTTCCGTTCGTATGTGGTGCACGTGATCTGGGTGAAGCGCTGCGCCGTATCGGTGAAGGTGCATCCATGATTCGCACCAAAGGTGAGCCAGGAACCGGAAACATCGTAGAAGCTGTCCGCCATATGCGTACGATGATGGCTCAAATTCGCAAAGTGCAAGCGATGTCCTATGACGAACTGATGGCAGAAGCGAAAAATTTAGGAGCTCCCTATGAGCTGCTCGAGCAAGTACACAAAAACGGCAAGCTGCCAGTCGTGAACTTCGCAGCAGGTGGGGTAGCGACTCCTGCCGATGCTGCCTTGATGATGCAGCTTGGATCCGATGGCGTGTTTGTTGGATCGGGTATCTTTAAATCCGAAAATCCTGAGAAATTTGCCCGCGCCATCGTCGAAGCAACGACTCATTACGATGATTACGAGCTGATCGCCCGCGTGTCCAAAGGCTTGGGAAGTGCCATGACAGGTATTGAGATCTCCAAGATCCGTGAAGCAGATCGCATGCAAGACCGAGGCTGGTAAGGTGATCGCTATGAAAATCGGTGTACTGGCCCTGCAAGGAGCGGTAGCGGAGCATGTTCGAATGCTGGAAGAGGCAGGTGCAACAGCCGTTGCTGTGAAAAAGGTGGAAGAGCTGGACGATCTGGACGGTCTGATCATACCTGGCGGTGAGAGCACGACGATCAGCAAGCTGATGCATAAATACGGATTTATGGAAGCTGTTCGTGAGTTTGGCAAAGCAAGAAAGCCGATCTTTGGCACGTGTGCGGGAGCTATTCTCCTGGCGAAGCGCATCAGTGGACAAGAAGACTCTCACCTTGGCCTGATGGACATCCTAGTAGAACGCAATGCCTTCGGTCGTCAAAAGGAGAGCTTTGAAGTTACGATGCCTGTAGCGGGAGTAGCAGCTGATTATCCTGCCGTCTTCATCCGTGCTCCTTATATTCGGGAAGTTGGGGAGAACGGAGAGGTGCTTGCAAAGTATGAAGAGAAGATCGTCGTGGCAAGAGATGGACATTACCTGGCAGCAGCATTCCACCCCGAATTGACAGAGGATAATCGTTTGCATCGGTATTTTCTCGATATGGTGAAGGAGTACCGGAGCTAAACAAACCAAAACGGAAACATGGCCTGCATCGAAACGATGTAGGTCTTTATTTTTGCAGCAAGGTCTGAACGGTGATGAACGGGGAAATACTGGGTCCTAGCAAGACAGCTGCCCTTTACACAGGTATAGAACCTGTAGTACAGTTAACAATAGAAGCAAGAATTTATGTGAATGCGATGATGAGAACAAGTACTTCGTAAGAGCTTGGCCTAGAGAGTCGGTGGTGGGTGCAAACCGAACCAGCATGCGAAGGAATCCATCTCGGAGTGGCAAAGGATTAACTTTGTCCGGAACCGTCCCGTTATGACGGAAGAGTGGACCGATGCGAGGAATTGTGCGCATTTGTCAACGAGGGTGGCAACGCGGGTATACAACACTCGTCCCTTACCAGGGGACGGGTGTTTTTTGTTTTCTAGATAAGACTCTATAAATGGTCTTATCCAGTATAAGGGCAGCTAAGGCTGCGGCCAAAAGCTTGGCGTAGCCAAGTTTTCTAATGGATAATCTATTCGGAGGGATTCTCACATGTTGGACGTAAAAGTACTGCGCCAAGACTTGGAAGAAGTAAGACGCCGTTTAGCCCATCGCAATGAGGATATTACGGCACTGGATCAGTTTGCAGAAGTGGATGAAAAAAGACGCCAGGTCATTCAAGAAGCGGATGCCTTAAAAAACAAGCGCAACACTGTATCTGAACAAGTTGCGGTGATGAAGCGTAATAAAGAAAATGCCGATCATCTGATTGCAGAAATGAAAGAAGTAAACGACCGCATCAAAGTGCTGGATGAAGAGCTGCGTCAGCTGGATGAACAGCAGGAACAAATCCTGTTGAGCCTGCCGAACCTGCCGCACGAGAGCACGCCGGTCGGAACATCGGAAGACGACAATGTAGTGATAAGGAAATGGGGAGAGCCTCGTCACTTTGATTTCGAGGCAAAACCACACTGGGATCTGGCTAGCCAGGCAGGTATTCTCGATTTTGAAACGGCAGCAAAGGTCACAGGAAGCCGCTTCGTGTTCTACAAAGGAATGGGCGCTCGTCTGGAACGCGCTTTGATGAACTTCATGCTCGATTTGCATGCAAATGAGCATGGCTATGAAGAAGTAATCCCTCCGTATATCGTCAACCGTACAAGCATGACCGGAACAGGCCAACTGCCGAAGTTTGAAGAAGATGCGTTCAAGCTGGAAGGTCCTGACTACTTCCTGATCCCGACAGCGGAAGTTCCTGTGACGAATATGCACCGCGATGAAATCATGGATGGAGTAGAACTCCCTCGCTACTACGCCGCTTACAGCGCATGTTTCCGCTCGGAAGCGGGCTCGGCTGGACGCGATACGCGTGGGTTGATTCGTCAGCATCAGTTTAACAAGGTCGAGCTGGTCAAATTCACCAAGCCGGAAGATTCGTATGATGAGTTGGAAAAGCTGGTGAACAACGCGGAGAAGGTATTGCAGCTCTTGGGCTTGCCCTACCAGGTCCTGAGCATGTGTACGGGTGATTTGGGCTTCACAGCCGCGAAGAAGTATGACATCGAAGTCTGGATTCCAAGCAACAACACGTACCGGGAAATCTCGTCGTGTTCGAACTTTGAGGATTTCCAGGCGCGTCGGGCGAACATTCGATTCCGCCGCGACACCAAGTCGAAGCCTGAATTTGTGCATACCCTGAACGGCTCGGGCCTCGCTATTGGCCGTACGGTTGCCGCGATCTTGGAAAACTACCAAGAAGCTGACGGATCGATCGTGATCCCAGAAGTATTGCGTTCGTACATGGGTGGAGTGGAAAAAGTTTCCCCTAAATAAGTAGCGACACAGGCAGAATAGCTCTTGATCCCTAGGGACGAGAGCTGTTTTTTTGTACAGATAGATTTGGAATAAGTACAACGATGGTCCGTCCTACGCTTGGTCTATTCAAATTATCCTGTGTACTAATACAGAAGGAAAAATTTAAAAAATCATGTTGCACTGTACCAATTGCTGTTATATAATAAAAACAAATCTTAAGAATATTGTTTTAATACAGATGCGGAGGGAATGGGAAATGGACTGCTACCGTTGTGAGGGAAACGGCGAACAAAATTGCACGAGGTGTGGAGGAGTCGGCCACGATGAACATGGGGTGGCTTGTCACCATTGTTTGGGCGATGGTCATGTAAGCTGCAGCCATTGCAGTGGAAGCGGCTATCAGGAGTAAGAACCATTTTTTTTGCGCGGTCTGTACTATAATACATTTTTAAATTTTCTACTGTATCATAATAATGTTTCTTCTGATGGAGGAGGAGCTCATTTGACTACGATTCCAACCAATCCGTATCCGCTCGAGCTGAGCATTACCGGAGAAATGCATGATGGGTACCGCGACGTTCTTACGCCAGAAGCCATTCAGTTTATCATCAAGCTGGAACAGAAATTTGGAGACAGACGCCAGCAGCTGCTCGCTGATCGTCAGGAGCGGCAGCTGAAAATAGATGCGGGGCAGCTGCCAGACTTCTTGCCCGAGACGGCACAGATCCGCAAAGCTGAGTGGACAGTGGCTCCTTTGCCAACGGACTTGCAGGATCGACGTGTAGAAATTACGGGGCCAGCGGGCGATCGGAAAATGGTCATCAATGCACTCAACTCAGGTGCGCGTATGTTCATGGCTGACTTCGAGGATGCGAATTCCCCTACATGGGAAAACACCATCCAAGGTCAGATCAACATGAAGGACGCAGTACGCCGTAATATCTCCTATACGAGTCCCGAGGGTAAACGGTATGCCCTTCAAGAGAAAACAGCAGTCTTGATCGTACGCCCGCGCGGTTGGCATCTAGAGGAGAAGCATTTCAGGCTGGAAGGCAGAGCGATTTCGGGGAGTCTGCTCGACTTTGGCCTCTACTTTTACCACAATGTCCAGGCGCTGATGGCCAATGGTACAGCACCTTACTTCTATCTGCCAAAGCTGGAGAGTCATCTGGAAGCTCGATTGTGGAATGATGTCTTCTTGTTTGCTCAGGATGAGCTTCATATCCCGAGCGGCACGATTCGGGCTACAGTGCTGATCGAAACGATTTTGGCTGCTTTTGAAATGGACGAAATTCTGTATGAGCTGCGAGAGCACAGCGCTGGCCTGAACTGTGGGCGATGGGATTACATCTTTAGCTACATCAAAAAATTGCGGAATCAACCAGATGTGATCACCCCGGACCGTGCCCAGGTCACGATGACGGTGCCTTTCATGAAAGCATACACGTCGTTGGCAGTAAAAACGTGCCACAGACGGCAGGCTCCATGCATCGGGGGGATGGCTGCGCAGATCCCGGTGAAAAACGACCCGGTCAAAAACGAGGAAGCGATCGCTAAAGTACGTGCTGACAAAGAGCGCGAAGCATACGACGGTCACGATGGTACTTGGGTAGCGCATCCTGGCTTGGTACCGGTGGCGATGGAAGTGTTTAACCGATTGATGCGAGAGCCTAATCAGATCTGGTACAAACGGGAGGACGTACAGGTAACGGCTAGTGATTTGTTGGCTGTACCAGAAGGAGTCATTACCGAGGAAGGCGTCCGTACAAACATCAGTGTCGGTTTGCAATATGTAGAAGCTTGGCTGAGGGGCTACGGTGCCGTTCCTATCCACAATTTGATGGAGGATGCAGCGACAGCGGAAATTTCCCGAGCCCAGGTTTGGCAATGGATTCGTCATCCACGCGGCGTCTTGCAGGATGGACGCAAGGTCACGGAAGCTTTGGTGAAACAGATGCTGACCGAGGAACTGCAAGTATTGAAAACAGCGATCGGTCCAGAGCGATATGAAACAAGCAAGTTCCCGTTGGCAGGCAAGTTGTTCCTGCAGCTTGTGACGGAGGATGATTTCGAGGATTTCCTAACTGTTCCCGGCTATACCTATCTTCAATAAATAAAAAAACGAGTGGAGGAAACGAAAATGGGCAAACAAAACAAGCAGGAAGCGATTCAGCAGGTAGAGCAAAGCTGGAATCAAGAGCGTTTTCAAGGGATTACCCGTACTTACACAGCAGAGGATGTCGTTCGACTGCGTGGATCCGTTCAAGTGGAGCATACCTTGGCGCGTCTCGGCGCAGAGCGCTTGTGGAATTTGCTTCATACGGAGCATCACATCAAAGCACTGGGTGCTCTGACAGGGAATCAGGCGATCCAGCAGGTAAAGGCAGGACTTAAAGCGATTTACTTGAGCGGGTGGCAGGTAGCGGCCGACGCCAACCTTTCCGGGCAAATGTATCCAGACCAAAGCCTCTATCCTGCCAACAGTGTTCCGCAAGTGGTAAAACGAATCAATCAGGCACTTCAACGGGCAGATCAAATCGATCAATCGGAAGGTGGAACCGACACGCATTGGTTCGCGCCAATCGTAGCCGATGCGGAAGCAGGGTTCGGTGGTCCTCTGAACGTATTTGAACTGATGAAAGGTATGATTGAAGCGGGAGCAGCGGGCGTTCACTTTGAAGACCAGCTGGCTTCCGAGAAAAAGTGTGGTCATATGGGCGGCAAGGTGTTAATTCCGACCCAGGCAGCTGTTCGCAACCTGATCTCTGCCCGTTTCGCAGCAGACGTGATGGGTGTACCTACTATTATCGTAGCTCGTACGGATGCCAATGGCGCCTTCCTCATCACGAGCGACATCGACGAAGCGGATCAGCCTTTCCTCACAGGAGAGCGAACACCAGAAGGATTCTTCCGCTTGCGTGGTGGTCTGGATGCAGCTATTGCTCGCGGCCTAGCATACGCACCATACGCGGATCTGATCTGGTGCGAGACATCGGAGCCAAATCTGGAGGAAGCACGCCGCTTTGCCGAAGCGATTCATGAGAAATTCCCTGGAAAGCTGTTGGCCTACAACTGCTCCCCATCCTTCAACTGGAAGAAAAAGCTGGACGAAGAATCGATCGCACGTTTCCAGGAAGAGCTGGGCGAGATGGGCTACAAATTCCAATTCGTTACACTGGCAGGCTTCCACGCTCTGAACTACGGGATGTTCGAGCTGGCAAGAGGCTATCGTGATCGCGGTATGGCTGCTTACTCCGAGCTGCAGCAAGCTGAATTCGCGAGTGAGGTACACGGCTACACGGCGACACGCCACCAGCGTGAAGTAGGTACCGGATACTTTGATGAAATCGCGCAGGTCATTTCCGGGGGAACTTCTTCGACGACAGCTCTGAGCGGATCTACAGAGGAAGAGCAGTTTCAGCATAATTAAGGCAATGCCAAATGTCTGAGTAAATAGAAGGCGATCAAAAAAGAATGGATAGAGACTCAGATTTTCTCTGAATCTCTATCCATTCACTATTTACGCGTGGAAACTGCGGATTTCTTCCGATTCTTTTTTTAAGGTAGTCGCGTAGGCAATGAACCCAAGGGCGGCAGTTACGATGAGCAGCATGATCGTAGGTGTAAAATCTCCACCGGACATATCTCTCATCCAGCCCATGATGTAGCTGGAGAAGCCACCTAAAATATTGGTGAAGCCCATAATACCAGCTGCTTTCCCGGCAGTCTCTTTCGTGGAATATTTCACGACAAACAGGTTTACTAAATGGAACATGCCTCCCTGCGTACCCATGGCAATTCCGAGGGATACTCCGGCAATCAGTGGATTGGTTGCGAAGTAAGCGGACGTGAGGAACAGCACGCATAGGATGAACCAGATGGAAGCGAGCAAGCCCGGGCGCTTCTTTTTATCAGCTAAAAAACCGCCGAGGATGACGAAACAGAGCGCAAACATCCAAGATAGGGATGTAATACCGGCCATCGCTTCGCGGGAAAAATGCTTGGCTTCAACTAAATACGTTGGCAGCCAGATGCTGATACCGAAAAAAATGAAGGAGGACATTAAATTACCGAAAAACACGATCCAATACCGGTAATTCGTGAGGAAGCTCTTTTTCTCTTCTGAAGTTCGAGCAGTCGTCTCAGCCAAGCGGATGTGAGCGAGTTCTTTTTGGCTGACGCCAGGATGTTCTTCCGGAGTATTGCGTGCCAAAAACATGAACAACGGAAGGGAGATAAAGAGAGTAAAGCTCGCGAGTACGTAGAACGACACATGCCAGCTATACGTTGTGATTAAATACGTTAATATCAAGGCACCGATGGCAGGCCCCAAATAGTTGCCAATAATCCAAGATGCCTGAGCCCGCCCAATTTCCCGACTGTTAAACCAGTTCGAGATGAATTTTGCTGAGACCGGAATCATCATGCCTTCTCCAAGTCCAAGGATAATGCGGCTGAGCATAAACATCTCATACGATTGAGCCATACCTCCAGCCACCATCGTCACAGTCCATACGCTCAGGCCAATGATGGCTGTTTTCCTTGCCCCGAGCTTATCGATGATAACGCCCCAGAAAATATTCGACACAGAGTAGGCGATCGTAAATATTAACGTAAGTAAACCGACTAACGCGTTTTTATTAGGTCCGGTCAATCCGAGATCCTGCAGGAATTGGGGATCGGTCTGAATGATGGAAATGCTTAACTTATCAATTTGTCCAAAAAACCAAAAGAAAAAGACCGGTAAAGCTACGTAGAACCAGCGTTTTTGCTCAGTAAGCATGTGAAGTTTCACCTCGATCGTGGTAGTGGATAGACATGGGGGCATCTTTGGGCGGAGTCCTCTTTTTCGAGTAGGCTTTCGGTAGGAGTGGGCTAATATGAATCTACGAGTAAGCCTCCTTTCCTTGAATTTTAATGTTTTAATTACAAAACTTACATTTTGCAATTAAAACATTAAAGCGAATTATAATAGTATTTAGAATATTAGTCAATTCCGTGAAAGTTATAAAAGGAACAGGGGGATCCACTGCTGTATTTGCCAAAAAGTGAGTACCTGCATATAATAAGAAGATAAGTGTGTTGTCAAAAAATGTCCCCGTAGCTCAGCAGGATAGAGCGTCAGTTTCCTAAACTGTAGGTCGGAGGTTCGAATCCTCTCGGGGACGCCATACAGGTGCAAATGGTTGTTCGAAATGCGGTTCTCTATTACTTAGAGAGCCGCGTTTTCATTTTGCGGAGCTTCTTCAGCGTCAACTCGTCCACCAGCACCTAACGAACACCTCGCAATTTCCTAGCCGTATGCCCGAGGCTTTCCATTTAAAAAATGCACGGATGTTTAGGCGGGCACTCTTTATCAAACGCTACAGAGAATAGGGGGTAAAAGGAGGATTGGAGTTTGGCCAGCTACGTGCAGTATTTTAACGACATCCTTGCGACATTCAACAATCTCCCGAATAAGCTGATGAGTGTGGTTGCGACGATCAATGAACCCCTCAGGAGTTTGACTCACACGTTGATCGTGACCAATGTTCTATTGGGATTACTCTTTCTAACCTCTCTTGTGAACATCTATATGCTATGGAGATATGGCAAAAAGTGAGCCCGTTACCGATGGTGTTCATCTCTAAAGGCATGGGTTAAGCAATAAAGGGAGGGAGAAAAGGGTGAAGCATGTCGCTTCATCCTCTTTTTTATTTGCTGGGGGCAAAAGATGTCGCTGTATGGAGGAAAATGTAGACAAGCCGAGAACTCTTACCTCAGGATGTATTTTCCAAAAAATAAAGAGGAGGGGGAGCGAGTTTCTTGGTGGTACGAGTAAAAAAGAGCTTACTAGCTGTTTGTTTCCTGATGATGCTGATGCCCCCGTCATTTGCCGAAGCAGCTACCCATGTCGAGGTCGCAGTCGATCAGTTAAATATTCGTAGTGCGCCTGGAACAACCACGCAAATCGTGGGAACGGTCACAAAAGCAACGCGACTGCCAATCGTTACGGAGCAAAAAGATTGGACACAGGTGAAGCTTGCCAGTGGAAAGACGGGTTGGATCAATAACAAGTACGTAAAAATGATCGAGGTCCCTCAGATCAAATACGTAAAAAGTACCGTAGACATGCTGAATGTTCGGGCAGAACCAAATGCAGCTGCCCAAATCTTGCAGATTATCGATAAAAACGGCGTATTTTTGCAAGTGAAAAAACAAGGGGATTGGGCACAGATCAAGCTTTCAGATCAGGCAAATGGATGGGTAAACATACGCTATTTGACCGAAACAGCTGCGCCAGCACCTACCCCTGTCCCTACGCCAGCCCCGGCACCAACACCGATTCCGACACCAACTGAGCCAGTTGCTCCTACCTACCCAGTTGATGCAGGGACAGGAACGATTGCATTGACCGAAGGAGTCGATGTGTACACGGCTCCAGACTTTTTGGGCACAGTGCTTGGTCAATTGAGCGCAGGAACGATTGTCAATCAATACGGCTATGCAAATGGCTGGTATACGATCAATTACGCAGGAACGTACGCCTACATCTATAAGCCGATCGCACCGGATGAGACAGGTCAGACGGTACCGAGCGAAGTATCCGTGACGCCAGATCCTATTCCTTCACCGACTCCTGCACCAAATCCAGATCCCGCTCCGACACAGCAGGAAGCCTCGATTCGGGTAAAAAATGCCGATACCAATCTGAGAAGCGGCCCCGGAACCAATTATCCGGTCGTGGGGAATGCTCAGCCCGGCCAGGTGTTTCCCGTCGTGCAATCGAAAGGCGACTGGTATTTGATCCGGATGTCCGACGGTTCTACCGCCTACATAGCTGGATGGATTGTAGACCTGATTCAGCCGACGACCAGCACCCCTTCTAACGGAGTAGATCCCTTGGGTGTAGGCTACAACGGCGGAATGGTCGGAAACGAAAAAGTGTACATCTACTCTACGCATAACCGGGAGTCGTGGAGAAATGTTGCCCGCAATACACAGGGAAGCTCTGTTGACGACCCGGAAATCAATATTACCTTGGTTGGAAAACGTTTGGGTGATTTGCTGCAAGCCAAAGGGATTGCGACAATGGTCAACCAGGACGACTTTGCCCAGAAGCTGGCCGAGCAAAAGAAAAGCTTCGCGATGTCCTACACGGAATCGTATAAAGCGGTGGCGGCAGCGGCAGCGGTGAGCCCGAATCTGAAATACATTTTTGATATACATCGGGATAGTGACGAACCGCGCAGCAAGGTCGCCATCACCATCAACGGAAAGACGTATTCGCGAGTCTTGTTCGTAATCGGAACAGCCAACCCGACTTACCTGGAAAACAAAAAACTGGCGGAAGCTCTGCATGCACGATTGGAAGCGAACTATCCCGGCTTGTCCCGCGGAGTGATTTTGAAAGGAACGAACGAAGGAAACGGCGTCTACAATCAGTCTGTTTCCGAGGGAAGTCTGCTGCTTGAGTTTGGCGGAACCAACAATACGCTTGAAGAGTGCTACAACACGGCTGAGGCCTTCGCCGACGTGTTCACCAACTATATGCTGGAGTCACAAATCGCATTTCAATAAAGACAAGCACGATTCCTTCGCCACCAGAAGCGGGGGAGTCGTGTTTTTATTATCTGTAACGACGGTATGAGGAGGTCCCTATGTCTATGTCAAAGATAAATGACCAAGAGAGACAATTGCTAAAAGGAGATTGTGACAGCTGCTTTGGCTTGTGCTGTGGTGCACTGCCCTTTGCAGCCTCATCTGATTTCGCCGTGAACAAGGACGGAGGCCAGCCCTGTAGCAACTTGCAGTCCGACTACCGGTGCAGCGTCCATAGCAAGCTAAGGGACATTGGCTTTCGAGGATGTACCGTGTTTGACTGCTTTGGAGCGGGACAAAAGGTCTCACAAAAAACGTTCCAGGGCAGCGATTGGCGTCAGCATCCGCAGGTAGCGAGGCAGATGTTTGAAGTGTTTCCGCTCATGTGGCAGCTGCATGAGCTGCTCTGGTATTTGACGGAGGCCCTGACACTGGAAGCCGCACATTCTATCCAGGATTCCCTCAAAGCTGCTTTTGATGAGACAAAAAGACTGACAGAGCTACGCCCGGACGCGCTGCAAAGAGTAGACATAGCGGCTCATCGGGCTCGAGTAAATGAGTGGCTCCTGAAGACGAGTGAGCTTGTACGGGCGAAAGCGGTGTCCTTGCAAAAAGGAAAAAAGAAGACATTCGGCAGAGGAGCAGATTTGATCGGTGCCAAGCTCAGAGGAGCGGATCTTCGAGGTGCAAACCTGAGAGGGGCGTACCTGATCGCTGCTGACCTTCGGGAAGCAGATCTGCGAATGGCTGATCTGATCGGCGCAGATTTCCGGGATACGGACCTGCGGGGAGCAGACTTGTCCGACAGCCTTTTCTTAACACAGCCACAACTAAATGCTGCAAAGGGCGACGCTCGTACAAAGCTGCCACCCTCGTTTGCACGGCCAACACACTGGTCCTAAGGAAACTCTTATCTGGATAAGCGTTTTTCTTTTTCTCGGATTGCGTCCCATTCCTTACCTATGTTATTATTTTGTTTGCTGTAACATATATGTTATGACATGTAAATTGAGCGGCGAAAGGAGGGGGCATTTTTGAAGCTGGATGATGCGGTAGGGTTTCTGATCAATAATACGGGTCGCAGCATGACGCGGTTTTTGACGAGTGCGTTCAGTCATATGGATGTCACGACTGAACAGTGGTCAGTATTAAAAGGCTTGGAGGAAGAAGATCGACTCACGATAAAAGAACTGAGTAAACGAGTCGGAAAGGACCAGGCGAATGTAACGAGAATATCCGACTTGCTGGAACGTAAGGGATACCTGGTCCGACAGCCAAACCCGGAAGACAAGCGCTCCTCGTTGGTCTGTCTGACGGAAGCGGGAAGAGAGATTACCGAGCAGCTGATACCGATCGATGAACACGTCCACGAAGTCGCGCTCAGGGGAATATCAAAGGAGGAAATCGCTTTTCTGAAGCAATTGCTTTCAAAAATCAGAGAGAATGTAAACGCGGAATAGTAAAGAATGGTGCCGCGTGGATAGGAGAGAGATTCATTTGGATAAACAGCCCCTATGGACCAGGGACTTCATCAAAATATGCTTGAGCAGCTTGTTTTTGTTTATGACGTACTATGCTCTCGTCGCGACGCTTCCGATCTATATCATGGATACGATGCGCGGCGGCGAACGGGAAGTGGGCTTGACTCTAACGTTCTTTATTATCGCGGCTGTAATCGCTCGACCGATCGCCGGGAAATGGGTGGATGAGCTCGGCAAGAAAAAGGTAGCCATCCTTGCATCCGCTTTGTTTATGCTTTCCGCTTTCACGTACGCGGGAGCTCTCGGCTTTCTTTTTCTCTTGGGACTACGCTTTGTGCACGGGCTGAGCTTCGGCTTTGCGACTACCGCTATGGCTGCCATTGCCACTGATCTCGTTCCTGAAGCCCGAAAAGGGGAAGGCATTGGCTACTATGCGCTGTTTATGAATTTGGCGATGGTCATCGGTCCGTTTGTAGGGCTGCTGATCATGAACACGTATAGCTTTTCCGTTTTATGTATGCTGATTTCTGTGTTTGCTATCATTTCCTTCGTTTGCGGTGGATTGACCAAAGTGCAGGAAGCTCAGGCATCTGTGAAGAAGAGAGCGGATCAAGAGTTTCATTGGAAAAACTTCATTGAACCAGGCGCGATGCCGATCTCACTGACTGCTTGTCTCATGTCCTTTGCCTACAGTGGACTCTTATCCTTTATCCCCGTTTATGCCAAAGAGATTGGGGCAGCAGAGGTATCGAGCTATTTCTTTGTGATTTATGCAGTCATGATCGTACTGTCCCGACCATTTACCGGGAAGCTGTTTGACCGGATGGGCGAGCATGTCGTCATTTACCCGAGTATTATTTTTTACGCAATTGGGCTGATTTTACTGAGTCTGGCAAACGGACCCATGCTGTTCCTGGTAGCGAGCGCGGTTATTGGACTAGGCTACGGCAGTGTCTTCCCGAGCTTCCAGGCCATCGCGCTCAAGTCCGCACCGATAGAGAGAAGAGGTGTGGCGACGGGAACCTATTATTTGTTGTTCGATTTGGGAATGGGGATCGGATCATTCGTGCTGGGGATCATTGCTTCGGCCATGAATTTCAGCTCGATGTACTTGATCTCCTCATTGATTGTCGCCTTTGCGGGAATCGTATATTTCCGTCTGTACCATCAAGCCTCGAACAGGAAGAAGCTGCAGGAAAAACGAGTAACGCTGCCCGCATCCGGTCAGTAAGCAGGAAGAGCCCTACCTTTGTGGGGCTTTTTTTCTCCTAAAAGAAAAAAAGTGCCGTCCGCCACACAGATGCGGCTTCGGGCACTTCCGAAATACGAACAATTAAGCGAGGTTCTTTTTGCCGAAAAGGGCATTATCCAGACTGAGCTTGTTGCTGCCACTGATTGCGAGGGAAGCCGTAATGGCGAGTAGAGCCAATTCCAGCTCATAGCCGGCGCCACCATTGCTGCCCATAAACCCAGCAGCCAGCTTTGCTTTGACGATGGCACCAATCATGACAATCGCCAATACACCAGCGAAAATGCGCGTACCCAATCCGAGAATCAGTGTGATCCCGCCAATGACTTCAACGAAAGCGACAAAATAAGCGATAAAAGCAGGCAATCCCATGGTGCCGAAGAAGCCTGCGACGTTATCCAGGCCCATTTGGAACTTGGCGATACCGTGAATGACGAACGTGATCCCAGCGATAAAACGTAAAACAATAGCACTCCATTCAAAACGAGAAGACATGTATAATTACCTCCAAGAAGAATTTATTTTAAGTAACATAGTTACTTTTCGTTAGTTAGTTTATAATAAGAAAAGTTTCGTGTCAAGAAACTAATCTCTCTAAGAAAAAACACCCAATCGAAACCGAGGGGAAAGCGCCCGTTTCCGCGCATTCTCTTTTGAAGGATCAGCAAAAGAGCGTTATACTAAAGGAGAATGAGGTGATTCCGATGAAACAGTCCTCCCTTTGTCCGAAATTCGAAAAAGGCATGCAAATGCTTGGGAAGCGATGGACGGGGCTAATCTTATATCAGTTACTGGAGGGACCGCAGCGTTTTTGTGCGCTGGAAGGCGCTCTGCCAGTTAGCGGAAGGCTACTTTCTGAAAGATTGAAGGATCTGGAGAAGGAAGGCCTTGTGCATCGCGAAGTCTTCACCGATTCTGCCCCTGTACGGGTAGAGTATTCTCTCACACAGATGGGGCTTGCCATGGAGCCCGTATTAAAAGGAATCGAGAGCTGGGCACAGGAATGGATCGTGCTGGACCCAAAGGACCCGGCGGATTGCGACCGTTCCAATGACTAACTGGTGAACAACAAAGAAGCGCCGAAATGACACCGACGCTGGATTCGATGAATAGGAATAAAAATAAGCCCGGACGGATAAACCGTTACCGGGCCATTTTATTTTAGAGCTTTGTGATTTCGTCCTTCAACAGCTCGGATTGTGTACCGAAAACGACTTGAACGCTGCCCTGACCAAGCTTCATGACACCAGCAGCCCCGAGGTCCTTCAGCCCTTTTTCATTGACGACCTTGTCGTCTTTGAGGACGAGGCGCAAACGGGTGATGCACGCGTCTACGTTCACGACGTTTTCTTTTCCTCCGATGAGGGTCAGTACTTTTTGTGCTTTCTCCTGCATGGTATTAGTGCCTCCTGTTGTGCTGACTTCGACATCGTCATCTTCACGTCCAGGAGTCTTGATGTTCATCTTCACGATCAAGATACGGAACAGGAAGTAGTAAACGACTGCAAACGCCAGACCGATCGGGATAATCAGCCATGCGTTGGTGGAGAGCGGGAAGTTCAGCCCGTAGTCAATCAAGCCAGCAGAGAAGCCAAAGCCGTGCTTGATGCCCATCGCTGTAACAATATACCCGGATACCCCGGTCAAAACCGCGTGGATGACATACAGCAGGGGAGCTGCGAACATGAACGCGAATTCCAATGGCTCAGTAATCCCTGTCAGGAAGGAAGCGAGCGCCGTACCGATAAAGACAGAAGCGATTGCCTTGCGTTTTTCCGGTTTTGCTGTGTGAATGATGGCAAATGCAGCTGCAGGCAGAGCGAACATCATGATCGGGAAGAAGCCTGTCATAAACATACCAGCGGATTTGTCACCCGCGAAGAAACGATTCAGGTCGCCGTGGACCACCTTTCCTGCTGCATCGGTAAAGTCACCGATTTGGAACCAGGCAATGGCGTTTAGCACGTGGTGCAGTCCAAATGGGATGAGAAGGCGGTTGAAGAAGCCGAACAAACCGGCACCCAGTGCGCCCAGACCGACGATCCAGTTACCCATGCTGGTCAAAGCGTCTTGGATTGGACCCCAAACGATCCCGAAGAGCAAACCGATAATGACCATGCTAAGTGAAGTGATGATAGGAACGAAGCGTTTTCCCCCGAAGAAGCCCAGCCATTCAGGGAGCTTGATGTTGTGATAACGGTTGTAGCAGTAAGCAGCAACCCCACCCGCGAGGATACCGCCGAGAACACCCATGTTCAGCTTCGCATCATCAGCGATGAACGGCATGGCAGCCGGCACTTTGGACAGCACGGCAGTCAGTACCATGTAGGCGATCACAGCAGCCAAGGCGGCTACAGCGTCTCCAGCCAGACCGATTGCGACACCGACGGCGAAGATCAAAGATAAGTTATCGAAAATAGCAGATCCGCCAGCGAGCAGGAAAGGTGCAATGTACTGGTTCAGGAAACCACCAACAGCTGATCCCAGGTGAAACTCGGTTTCGTAGTTGATGGCACCGAAGCGAAGCAAGAGCGCTGCGGCCGGCAACGTGGCGACTGGGAGCATCAGTGCTTTCCCAATCTTTTGCAGAAAGGCGAGCATAAGGAAAACCTCCTTAGGAATGAGATGTATATCAAAAAAGCCGTTCTCCGGATGAAAGGCAGAGGATGAGAGCACGAAGATTGCCCGGAGAAGACTATTCTGATCGATGTGATTGAAATCGCTTTCAAGCTCTGGGGTAAAACAACAAAACAGTTACTCTGCTTTGTTGTTCAAAAACGCAATGACGTCTTCGGTAGTCGAAAGAGTGAGGACGTGGCTTGCGGTACGTTTGGCTTGCTCTATTGTTGTGGTGCGGATGCGTTGTTTGACTTTTGGCATGACGGATGCAGCTCCGCTGAACTCATCCAGTCCGAGTCCGAGCAGCAGCTCTGTTGCGACAGGATCGCCAGCCATTTCCCCGCACAGTCCTGTCCAGATACCAGCACGGTGCGAGGCCTCGATGACCTGGGAGATCAGACGAAGAACAGCCGGATGGTAATAGCTGTACAAGTCAGCGATATTCCCATTCATGCGATCGACGGCCAAGGTGTACTGCACTAGATCATTGGTGCCGATGCTGAAGAATTGGACCTCTTTGGCAAACGCATCTGCCTGCAGGCATGCCGCCGGAATTTCCATCATCATACCGACTGCGATGTTCTCGTCAAACGCGACGCCTTCCTCGCGAAGCTGCGATTTGGCTTGCTCCAGGATGCTTTTAGCCGCGCGAAGCTGCTCGAGGTGAGAAATCATCGGAAACATGATGAGCAGTCGGCCAAAAGCACTGGCACGCAGCAGAGCGCGAAGCTGAACCTGGAACAGCTCTGGCCGAGCGAGCGAAATACGAATGGCTCGGAAGCCGAGAAACGGATTTTCTTCCTTTTCGAGAGCGAGAGCAGGCAAGTGCTTGTCGCCGCCCACATCCAAGGTACGGATAATCACGGGCTTGTCGCCAAAGGCAAGGGCTACACGCTTGTAAGCCTGGAACTGCTCTTCCTCATCAGGAAGGGTACTGCGGTCCATAAACAGAAACTCGGAACGGAACAGCCCGATCCCTTCTACTCCCGATGCGACCAGCGCATCTGCTTCTTCCGGGACAGCCATGTTCGCCATCAGATGAACACGGTGACCATCGAGGGTCTTTGCAGGCAGGTCCTTCATAGCTTCGTAGGCAACTCGCTCGATGGCTTCCTCTTCTGCCTTTGCCTCGTAGCGCTTGCGAGTTTCCTCGTCGGGAGCGGGGTACAGCTGGCCAGTGGCGCCGTCCAAAATGAGCAGCGTCTCGGACTCCATTTGTGAAAACAAAGCCTCCCCTACACCCATCACAGCGGGAATGCCAAGTGATCGCGCTAAAATGGCTGCGTGCGAGGTAGAGCCTCCCTTTACCGTTGCGATGCCCCGTACGTGCGACAGAGGCAGCTGCAGGGTTTCAGAAGGGGTCACATCTACGGCAATGAGGATGAACGGCTCTTCCGGGAAGCTCACCGATGATTCTTCTCCGGAAAGGTTGCGAATGAGGCGTCTGCTCACATCGCGAATATCGTCAGCTCGCTCGCGCATGTAGGCATCGTCCATGCTCTCGAACAGGGAGATGAATTGATCGGCTACCTGTGAAACGGCTGCGGAAGCACTGAGAAGCTGGCTTTCAATGGCGCTATTCATTTCCCCTGTGAACGCGGGATCGTCTAAGAACGCGAGGTGTGCGGACAGGATAGCTGCCTTTTCTGCTCCGAGCTGTTCTTCCGTCTGCACTCTCAGTTGCTCCAGCTGCTGGCGGGCAAGCTCGATGCTTTGTGCGAGACGGGATTGGTGGCTGCTTACATCAGCAGAAGAGATGGCTGTCTCGTGCGCAATTGGTTGATCCTGAGACAGCCGGACGATGGGAGCGATAGCGATGCCAGCAGAGACCGGAATACCTTTTAACATAAGTAACTCACCGTCCTCTTTCTGGAGTGTGATTAGCTTGCGAATTCCTGCTGAAAAAGCTGTTGGATTTCAGCCGCGACACGCTCTTCGTCAGAGCCGTCGACTTGAATGGTCAAATGATCACCCTGGGAAATACCTAAGGTCATGATGCCGAGAATGCTGCGACCGTCAGCTATTTTCTCCCCTTTGTTCAAGGTAATCTTGGATTGGGACTGGGACGTGCGGCTAACGAAGAGAGCAGCCGGACGAGCATGCAGCCCGCCCTCGACCGTTACGGTTACTTGAAACTGAATCATGGGGACCTCCTGTTACATGAGCCTCGTGGCCGATTATTATTTGAGAAGAACGGTCATGATCGGCTCGCGACCAGCTTGCACGTCAGCTTTGGCTACGACGTTCTTTTCTGCTACGACATCGCCATTGGTAATCACGATCGGAGTGACAATCGGGCAACCGGCTTCTTTCAAGACAGATGCATCAAACTCGATCAGCTTGTCGCCAGCTTTGACTTGATCACCGACAGATACGAAGGGAGTAAAGCCCTGGCCTTTCAATTTGACGGTATCAATCCCGATGTGCATGAGAATCTCCAGACCGGAGTCACTGGTTAAACCAATCGCATGATGAGTAGGGAACAGGTGAGTGACTTTGGCGTCAATCGGAGCGAGCAGGAGCCCTTCGGATGGCAAAATCGCTACACCATCGCCGACTACCTTTTGGGCAAAAACAGGGTCTGGCACCTCGGAAAGAGGCACGATCGCGCCTGTCAGTGGTGCAAGAAAAGTGACTTCTTCTTGTTTCTTACGGGAAAACAAACCGCGTAGCATAAGTTCCTCCTTTTGCGTTGAACGAAAATAGGCATGAGCAGGTTAAACACAGGACATCTATACTATGTCCGTATGTTCTAACCGCTCATGCCTAGTCGAACCTAGTAACACGCAGGTTATGATCAATTTATTGTTGTAGCAAACGATAGACGTGCATGGCCATATAGCCAATTTCGTCTTCAGGTACTGTCACTTCGAGTCGGGTTGAAATGTAATCAGCCAGCTCAGAGGCAAGCTCGTAAGCGTCCGGGATCGTGGTTTTGACCCGGTCCAGCAACGGATTTTGAATCGATTTTTTCTGACGGATACGCTCTACGGCAAATCGCAAATGAGTGATCAGGCGAACATAATCGACTGTGCTGCGTTCGATGGTTTGGCCTGTGCGCTGTTCGACGATGGACACCAGCTCGCTGATGATGTTGGCAAATTGAACTGCCTTGTTTACGGGCAAATAGCTGATTGCCGAGTGTATATGCAGGGCCAAAAAGCCAATCTCACTCTCGGGAATATCCAGGGAAAACGCCTTCTTGATCATATCCGCCGCCCGTTTCGCCAGCGCGTACTCTTTTGCGTACAGCGTCTGTACTTCAAACAGGAACGGATTGACGATCTCCATGCCATTTCGCAGCCGATAAATAGCAAACTGGATATGGTCAGGCAAGGCGACGTGCACGTGCTCGTTCAGCTTCGGTGTGATCTCAATCGCGATCAAGGCGATGATCTCTTCCGCAATACCGACGACAGCAGGGTCTACTTGACTGAGTATCGTTTGATATTGCTTTTGATGACTTTCACTTTCCAATCGAAAACGCTTCTCCACACGAGGGTCCTGGGCAGGAATGGTGTTCCCGGGCTTTGCACTAAATCCGATGCCTTTTCCGAACAGCACGATCTCCTGATGGGAGTCAGGCTCTTCAACCAGTACGACGTTGTGGTTCAACACGCGTGTGATCGTATATACTTTTTCCTGTTCTCGGGACAACCAGTTCACCACCTTTGTTACATAAAGAAAGAGCCGAAAAAACCTTTTTATCAATTAAAAAGATCTTCTCGGCTCATGCCTGCATAACCAGTAACACGCCTGTGTGAAAACGCTTCAATTGATTTTTATCATAGCTCACGTTTTTCTGGTTGTCAATCACCCTGTACACCGGGCTTGTACGCCCTATTTTACCAGCCAAAATTCTATCACCGAGGGCAGGGGAATGCCAAAAAAACAAGCTGACGGCTATGAAGGGGAACCCGCCAGCTTGCCTCGTTATTTGGTGAATTTGTCTGCGATGGTCGAAGCACAAAAGGAATTTGGCTTGATTTCTGCCCGGAAATGGTTGGTTTCTGCTAGGCTTAGCAAGGACTGGATAAACTTACGGGTAGGACCGTTCGCTCCGATGTCAAAGTGCAGGCGAATAGGGGTATCGAGCTGGCGATCACGGAGGTACTGACGCACTTCTGTAGCGAGACCCACTGCGTACATCGCTTCCTGAAAAATGCGCTGCTGCAGGGAGGAGTAACGCCTTTCCTGGAATTTGTGATAGAAAAAGGTGCCTCCATGCCCAGGGCGAATCACCGTAATGACTAGCGCAAAAAAGGTTCCACGGCTTTTGAGCTGTGAATCGGCTCCCACGATAATCTCAAATGGACCGGCCATTGACGAGATGGTTTGCTCGATATGGGAGAATACATCCTCCTTGGCAAGCAGCCCTCTAGTCGGACTGTGAAAACAATCGAACAGAGAATTTGCAGAGGTTAAGCCCACTCACATCCCTCCAGATAGAGGCAATCTCTAGTTTCCAAATCTGATCCGTACATCATTAATGTATGTAATCTCGCAGAGAGTATGTGAACAGGTCGGACAAAAAACTTATCGAGCAAACGATGCGGTCGGATGGAAAGCGGCAGAAGGAGTACATTTCGCTTTCCGTACAGCAAGCTGCCATGTATGCTTAAAGGAACGAAGAAGAATTGATGAAGAAAATAGTTTGTCCTCATTTACAAATCATGTGATTAATCATGAAGATAAAGGTGTGTAAAAAGAACAGTGATAGGATCTCATCTGCAAGAGCATGAACGATATATGAAGGCGGCCATGGAGGAAGCGCAAAAGGCGGCTGCGATCGGAGAAGTGCCGATTGGCGCCGTCGTCGTACGGAACGGGGAAATTGTAGGACGAGGGTACAACCTGCGGGAAACGCAAAAGGATCCGACGCTCCATGCGGAAATGATCGCGATCCGCGAAGCGAGCGAGCGGCTGGGCGGCTGGAGGCTGATCAGCTGCACCCTCTATGTGACGCTGGAGCCGTGCCCGATGTGTGCCGGTGCCATCGTTCAGAGCAGGATTGAGCAAGTCGTTTACGGTGCACGCGATCCCAAAGCGGGCTGTGCCGGGACACTTATGAACCTGCTGGAGGAGCCGCGATTTAATCATCAGGTACCGGTAATCGAAGGTGTACTTGCAGAGGAATGCGGGCAAATGCTGAAGGATTTCTTTCGCTCCCTGCGTCAGAGACGGCAGTCCAAAGAGGGCTGAGCGCACCTGTTTTGCAGGCCATGTAAAAAAGACCGCTGGCATCGTATCCATAGATGCCGAGCGGTCTTGTGTTTTTTATCGCTGGTTTTGCAGCATGTCCAGCTCTTCATCCGTCAATTCGCGGTATTCTCCCGGCTTCAGAGCGGAATCCAAATGCAAGGGACCCATGCGGATGCGCTGTAAGTAAGTCACGTGCAGATCAAAAGCTGCAAACATGCGCTTCACCTGATGAAACTTTCCTTCCATGATGGTGACACGAATCTCAGAGGTTTCACCGGAGGAGAGGATTTCGAGCTTGGCTGGCAGAGTCGTGAAGTCCTCCAGCTCAACGCCTTTGGCAAATTCTTCGACATGGCGCTCCGTTACCCGGCCATCGATTCTTGCGAAGTACTCCTTGTCCACTTTCTTTTTCGGAGAGAGCAGGCTGTGGGAAAGCTGTCCATCGTTGGTCAGCAGCAAAAGACCTTCCGTGTCGATATCCAGGCGACCTACCGGGTGCACCTTGATCGCCCATTCATAAGGCAAAAGATCTACTACCGTTTCATGTACATTGTCTTCGGTTGCGGAGACGACTCCGGGCGGCTTGTTCATCAAAACGTAGACCCAGCGTTTAAAGTTGAGCGGCTCTCCATCGACGACGATGTTTTGCTCTTCTGCAATGACATGCATGCCGGGGTCGGTAGCGACGACATCATCGACAACGACCAGCCCCTGTTTGACCAGGACCTTCACTTCCTTGCGCGTGCCAAGACCCATATTGGCCAGTACTTTATCTAAACGTTCACGTTTCATGTGTGTTCCTCACTTTTCTTCTACTCTAGGACAGGTATATGGTTATTAGTTTGGCCTAATGCAGCTCGCAAATCAAGAGGAACACCAAGGATTAAGTCTTGCAATTTTACGGTGGATTTGCTATAGTTAGTAATGTTTCTGACTGAATATCGATTCTGGAGAGATACCCAAGTGGTCATAAGGGGACGCACTCGAAATGCGTTAGGCGTCGTGAGGCGTGCGTGGGTTCGAATCCCACTCTCTCCGCTTATTGTGAAAGCATGATTTTGCCGAATGGTGAAATCGTGCTTTTTTCATTTTTTGACAGGAACCTACAAAACAAATAAGCTGCCACCGCAATCGCTCGATGACAGCTTGTCCATATAAGACAGCTTATTTTGCTGGTGTTGCTGCAGTTCTCAGTTGTTCGTTTTGCTTCAAGAGGTTAGTCAGGCCAAAGCGCCCGAAACCGCTGCCCTTTTTGATATCTTTTTTACCATACCCTGGCATTGGAAACATTTTAAAAATCCCCCCTTCTGTCAATGTCATATTATGTAAATCATAACATTGGAGACGAAATAGCGTCAATTCCTGGTATTCGGATGATTCAAATAAAATAGCAGACGCTCAAATTCTGTCGAATAAATATTTTCCGTGCCGTTATATCCTTCTCTTTTGCCAATAGGCTGCGCAAATTTGCTATACAGACGGTTGAGATAGGGATGATCCTCTCTTGCGGAAAACTGGAAGAGCTTGATGGATGGATTCTCTTCGGCAATCTGATTGGCTAAATGGCGAAATCCGTGGATGAATAGTCGACTGCTTCGGAATTTTTGATCGAGAATGACGGAATTAACCAGCACGACCTCGCCTTGAGGATCGTCCTGATAGTCGGCGCTGTAGTACTGGTAATGCCCCCACCCAATGACATCATCGTTCAAATCCTCCACGAGGATAATACGAGCGTGGGGCAGAGTGACAAAAATATGCGAAAGTGTGTCGTACAAGGTGAAAAACGGGTGGAACTCTCTGCGGTGGCGGATAAAGTACAGCGTAAATTTTGCATAGTCCGCGTCACTTGTGCACATCCTGAATTTTCCTAGCATTCACATGCACTCCTAGCTACGTCTTTGCGCCAACGTCATTCTCACGTGGGCGTCGATTTCCGGGTAACGGGATAAAATATAGTAGAGAACCTTACGCTGCAGGGTCAAAAAGACACACGGTGTCAAGGCAGTTACGGTCGCGGTACGAGGCACGTTCTCCAACAGCGCGATTTCCCCGAAATGATCACCATCCTGAAGGACGGCCAGACGGATTTCCCCGGTTTCTGAGTCAGGTGCGGCTTTGGTGATCTCCACTTTTCCACGAGCAATCAGGTAAAACTTTTCCCCAACGTCTCCTTCGTGAATGACGGCCTGCCCATTTGTGTAGGCTTCGGTTTGAAACAGGTCCGATATTTCCTCCAGAATAGCTGATTCAATTCCTTGAAAGAATGGGAGCCGAGACAGACGTTCTTTATCGATTGTCGCTTCCTGCCCATTTTGGGACAGGAACAACCCGCTTTGCTTCTCCCACAAGGCCTTATAAAATCCCCCACTATCCAGCATCTCCTGATGGCTTCCCTGATCGATCAGCTTTCCCTGATCAAAGACAAAAATCTGGTCATACCCCGTAATAGCTGCCAGACGATGTGTCACGGAAATAACCGTCCGTCCTTTTGCCAGATCTTCAAAGGTTCGATTAATGGAAGCTTCCGAGATCGGGTCAAGAGCAGAGGTTGCCTCATCCAAAAGAAGGATGGGCGGATCGCGAAGGATGGCTCGCGCGATGGCTATTCGTTGTCGCTGACCTCCGGAAAAATTGCTTCCTTCGTCTAGAACCATTGTCTCGTAGCCTTCGGGGAGGCTGCTAACAAAATCGTGAATCTCCGCCTTTTTCGCCGCGGCAATCACTTCCTCACGTGTAGCCTGTGGCCGGCTGATTCGGATGTTGTCATAGATCGAGCCGTGAAACAAAAAGTTGTCTTGAAAAACGACTCCGATTCGCTCCCGAAAGGCACCCCGGTTCCAATCCGCAAGACTCACTCCGTTTATTTTTACTTGCCCAAGCTGTGGGTCGTAAAAACCGAGCAGCAGCTGGAGCATCGTACTTTTCCCAGAGCCACTGGAGCCGACGAAAGCTGCTCGGCTGCCAGAAGGGATATGCAGGCTGACTTCCTTTAGAACAGGCTGCTTTGCTTCATACCCAAAGGTGACGTGATCCACGTGGACATCTGCTTGGCACTGATTTTCCGAAGAAAAGGGGATCAGCTCTCCACTTGCTTCCCGAGACTGCGCCAACAGGTCGGCGATGCGCTCCATGCTCACGCGTGCTTCTGTAAACGCGGGGATGATGAAGGTCAAGCCAAAGACGGAATTACCCATGGAGGTATACATCGTAAAAAAAGCGACGAGCGCACCGACAGTAATTTTACCTGTCAAAGCCAGGTAAGAGCCGAGTCCGATGATTGTCAGGTTGATGAACAAGAGGCTGATCAGCGGGATTCGTTCCAGCTGCTGATTCACGAGCTGTCGGTGATAGCCGGTAGCCGATAGCAATTGAAGACGCGAACTGAATTTTTCAATCATAGCAGCCTGCAGATGGTAGCCCTTGATGACATTTTGCGCCTTCATGTTCTCCTGCAGCTCTGAGGTCATATGGGTAAATTGCTGTAAATCGTCTTCATTCGCTTTGCGTGCGCGTGGACCAAACAAATAGGGACCGATAAAGATGACCAAGGCACCGACCAGTATCAACACAGCCATGCTCCATTGTAAATAAAACAAAACTACCGTACTGACGATCACGACGAAAAACGATTGGATGCCTGTCGTCAACAGGACATTCATGACTCTCCCAATGGCTGGCAAATCGACGGAGAAAAAGGCAACAAGATCACCGGACCGATTCTTTTGAAAATAGCTGATAGGAAGGTGCTGAATGTGTTCAAAGACTCGTTTGTGCAGGTCTTCTTGCACACGAGTATGAAGGCGGGCAAGCGCATAATCGCTCAAGATTCCCATGCCGATACAGATGACACCGGTAGACACAAGGACTTTCAAAATAAAGAAAAAATAGTCCAGATCGCGAGGTTCAACTGCCTTGTCGATGATGAATGTAAAGCTCAAAGGTGCAAGGGAAATGAAAGTGAGGTCAAACAGCAAGGCCAATAAAAAGAGTGACGTAAGCAGCTTGTAGGAGCGCAGGTAGCTCAGCAGGCTTTTGATGACGGTAAGCATGGTGATACTCCTTGGAATCAGTCGTAGTATTGATCATGCCGGAACTTGGCCGCATAGGAGTGCCAATCCGAAAAAGAGGCACGGTATTCGATGAGAGTACCACCGTGGTCTGTTTCGACAACTGCTGTTTGCTTGGCAAGCTTGGAAAACAGCGGACGGAGGTAATCGTCTGAAGGTGCCCAAAAACGCAGCTCACGGATATCAACTGGCAGCTGGGCGAGATGCTGCGTAAAAAATTGCATCGTCCTGAGGAAAAGCAGGGTGCGGCGAAAAGGCTCTAAAAAGTGAATGACCTGAATCTGCGCAATGTGAGTATCCTGGTAATCGTTCTCTCCTGTACCTAGAATACAGCCGATCGTCCCAATCATTTCGTGGTCATCGGAATAGCAAAGTATAGCGATCTGCTCCATGAAGGCAGGGCTCGCGATATAGCTGAGGGTAACGGGAAATGAATAAGGGAGGTTCAGTTTGGAGTAGTTCTCCAGTAAAAACTCTAGGTAATTCTGCATGTAGAACTCGGTTGCACAAACAGAAAAATCGTAGCTCATCTTTGCTCACCTTCACTGGATTCGATTTCCAATCTCACTTTTTCCACTATAACAAACAAATAGAGTCGCTGTAACTATCGACCTTTTCGCTTCAATCGGGCCATTTGCGGAAAGAGGAAGAGGGACAAGGAGAGGTGTTGACAAAGAAGACACTACCACTTAATATTATACCCATAGGGGTATTGGTATTAAGCTAAAATTACAATTCACCGATAGGGAGGCACTCTTCATGAACAAAGGATGGCAAGAAGTAACGACGGAGCAGGTAGAACAAAGATTGTCCCATGATCCAGAAATACAGCTAATCGATGTGCGCAATCCGGATGAATATGAGGATGATCATATACCAGGCGCCAAGCTGATCCCGCTGTCAGAGCTGCCTGCTCGCACAAATGAAATCGATCACAATCGGGAAGTCATTTTTATTTGTCGAAGTGGAAACCGGAGTGGCAAAGCATGTGAGTACATGGCACAGCTCGGGTATTCCAAAATGTACAACATGGTCGGCGGCATGCTGGCATGGACAGGAAAACGGGAGCGATAAAAATACGAGGGGGAGCTTTGAAATGACGAATCAATCAACAATTGCTGTCGATCAAGTATTGGATTGCAAAGGACTGGCATGTCCGATGCCGATCGTACGGACAAAGAAGGCCATTGACCAGCTGCAGCCCGGACAAGTGATTGAGGTCCAAGCGACTGATAAAGGCTCGCTTGCCGATCTGCAAGGCTGGGCAAAAAATACGGGTCATCAGTATTTAGGAACGATTCATGAGGGCGATGTGCTCAAGCATTTTCTGCGCAAAGCGACTGCCAATGAAACCAAGCTGGAAACGAAATATCCGAACACCATTACCAACGAAGAGTTGGCGGTTAAGCTGCAAAAGAAAGAGCCGATCGTCGTGCTGGACGTTCGCGAACCAGCAGAATATCTCTTTCAACGTATTCCTGGAGCACTTTCGATACCGCTAGGGGTATTGGAAAAGAATCTAGATCAACTAAATCCAGGTGACGAGATACTCGTCATCTGCCGTTCTGGTAATCGTAGCGACATGGCGTGCCAGCTACTCGCTGAAAAAGGCTTCCCACAGGTAAAAAACGTCGTTCCCGGCATGTCAGGTTGGACTGGTCCGACGGAAAAACAATAATTCAACTCAAGAACCATGAAGGGGGAAATAAAAGATGATTACACAAACGGCAGCTTTGCAACGGATGACTCCGCATGAACTGACGCATATTCTTTTCGACAAACAGCCGTTGTTTATTCTGGACGTACGCAACGAGAGCGATTATCTCGATTGGAAAATCGAAGGACACAACATCCATACGCTGAACATCCCTTACTTTGATCTGATCGATGGTGTAGAAGCGGCTCTAGATCAAATTCCTGAGGGACAAAAGGTGTTGGTCGTCTGTGCGAAGGAGGGATCGTCCATCTTTGTAGCCGAGCAGCTGGTTGAGGCAGGCAGAACGGATGTCTATTATTTGCAGGGCGGCATGAAAGCATGGAGCGAGCATCTGGAGCCGGTAAAAGTCGGTGACCTACGCGCTGGGGGAGAGCTGTACCAGTTTGTCCGGATCGGAAAAGGCTGTCTGTCCTATATGGTCGTTTCAAACGGTGAGGCCGCTGTAATTGACACACTGCGCATGACAGAGGCGTATACGGAATTTGCCAAACAGCTGCAGGTGAAAATTACGCACACCATCGATACGCATCTGCACGCAGACCACATCTCAGGTGGGAAAAGGCTGGCAGAGCAGGTGGGAGCGACCTATTGGCTCCCTGAGAAGGATGCGGCAGAGGTGACGTTTGCCTACGAAAAGCTGGAGGAAGGACGCGACATCCAGGTGGGAAACGCCAAAATCGCCATTCAGCCGATTTATTCTCCAGGACATACCATCGGGAGTACATCGTTTATCATTGATGAGGCGTATTTCCTGACTGGAGACATCCTGTTTGTCGCTTCGATCGGGCGTCCTGACTTGGCAGGTCTTGCCGAAGACTGGGTGGGAGACCTGCGGAATACTTTGTATAATCGATATAGGGAGCTGTCGGATCATCTGTTGGTTCTTCCCGCTCACTTCGGCCAATATACAGAGCTGGGTGAGAGGGGCGTGGTATCTGCACGCTTGGGTGACCTGTTTGCAAATAATCCTGGTCTGCAAATGGAGGACGAAGAGGTATTCCGCAAAACAGTGACAGAAAATCTGCCGCCGCAGCCGAATGCGTATCAAGAGATTCGACAAACCAACATGGGAAAAAGAAAGCCGAGTGAGGATGAGCAGCGAGAAATGGAGATTGGACCGAATCGCTGTGCCGTTCACGATAAATAAAAACAACACAGAAAAAGGGTCAAAAATAAAGAGGAGGAATACAGAATGGCTGATATTATAGTAGATACAAAGGGAATGGCTTGCCCAATGCCGATCGTGAAAGCGAAGAAGGCTTTGGACAGCTTGCAGTCTGGTCAAACGATGGAGGTTCTCTCGACGGACAAAGGCTCGCTCAACGACTTTTCTGCGTGGGTGAAGCAGACCAAGAATGAATTGATCTCCCACGAAGAAGAAAACGGCGTATACAAATTTCTCGTGAGAAAGTCTTAAACAGAAAAAAGGCGAGCACGATGCGTCGTGTTCGCTTATTTCCCATCCTCATAAATGATGCGTACACCTAAATGGGCGTAGGTTTCCTCTTTGTAATGGCCATTTGGACATGTTTTTTCACAGCGTAATCCATCTATATGAGAATGCAATCGTTCTTGGCAGGTGGGGCAACGGTGTTGAAAGATCGATTTCAAATATCGAATCATTTATATCACCCTATTCGCATTAAATTACTTGGAATTGATTTTACCTGATAATCCTTCATTTGAAAAGGCAGAAAGCACATTCTCAAGCCATCTTTGAGAATGAAGGGAGGACGTATGGAAGTTCTATTGTTTGTACTCATGCTGATACTGGGGCTGATCGGCTCCTTCTTCTCCGGGCTGCTTGGCATCGGCGGGGCGATCATCAATTACCCGCTGCTGCTCTTCGTCCCCGATTGGCTGGGAGTGGCTCACTTCACGGCGCAGGAGGTCTCTTCGATTTCCATGTTCCAGGTGTTCTTTGCCTCGCTGTCAGGAGTGCTGGCTTTCCGCAAAAGAAACGGAAAGGGCTCGCCGCTGATTCACAAAGGGCTGGTCAAGGACATGGGGATCAGCATTCTCTTCGGGAGTCTGATTGGCGCTTTTGTCTCACGGTATTTGTCAGGCGAGAGCATTAATTTCGTTTACGGAATCCTGGCTGTAGTGGCAGTCATCCTCATGCTGATCAAGAACAAGGGAAGCGAAGAGGCTGCACAGGAGATTTCCTATAACCGGGGCATCGCGATTCCGTCTGCATTCGTGGTGGGCATCGTTTCAGGTATTGTAGGGGCAGGCGGAGCTTTTGTACTCATTCCCATCATGCTCACCGTTCTGAAGATCCCTACCAGAGTAACCATTGCGTCTTCACTCGCTATCGTATTCATTTCTGCAATTGGTGGTGTGCTAGGGAAGCTGACGACGGGGCATATTCCGGTATGGCCCGTTCTGTTTACGGTGATCGGGAGTGTCATCGGGGCGCCGCTGGGGAGCAGGGTTAGTGCCAAGATAAACATTAATCTGTTGCGATACGGACTACTGATCCTGATAGCCGCCACAGCAATCA
Organism: Brevibacillus centrosporus; assembly: GCF_003710815.1. Classification (GTDB taxonomy): domain Bacteria; phylum Bacillota; class Bacilli; order Brevibacillales; family Brevibacillaceae; genus Brevibacillus; species Brevibacillus centrosporus. Next base: position 80,100 of record NZ_RHHP01000032.1, on the reverse strand, counting down.
AAATTTGGAGTGAAATTCTTCTGTAGGCGGGAATCTGCAAATTTCCGTTTACAAAAGCTCTCCATCACGTGTAAATTACCTATAGGGGTAATGGTATAAAGTCTAAGGGAGGGTCTTTTCATGGAAAACCAAAAAGAAAAAACGACGATTGTCCTGTTTAGCGGGGATTTAGATAAAGCGATTGCTGCCTTCATTATTGCAAACGGAGCGGCTGCCTATGACCACGACGTCACGATCTTTTTTACCTTTTGGGGCTTGAACACTATGCGTAAGGACGAGATCGTCAAGGTGAACAAAGGGTTTCTCGAGAAAGCATTTGGCTGGATGATGCCACGCGGAGCGAAAAAGCTCGGCTTGTCCAAGATGAACATGATGGGCATGGGACCAGAAATGATCAAGCACGTCATGAAAAAGCACAACGCCTTGACATTGCCACAGCTGATTGAGCTTGCGCAGGAGCAGGGAGTGAAGCTGGTTGCCTGCACGATGACGATGGATCTGTTGGGCTTAAAGCAGGAAGAATTGCTGGACGGAATGGAATACGCGGGGGTAGCGGCTTACCTGGGCGATGCCACACAAGCAAAGGTAAATCTGTTTATTTAACGGTCGCCTTTCTCGTATAATATACCTGTCTACGTATTGTCTGAAACGGGAGGTTTCTCAAAATGGACTACAACTACGGTGAAGATATCAAGCGTCGCCTGCGAAGAATCGAGGGACAGGTTCGCGGCGTACTGAAAATGATGGACGAGCAGAAAAACTGCAAGGACGTTGTCGCGCAGCTGTCTGCCGTGCGGAATGCATCTGACCGCGCCATTGCCCAGATCGTGGCGGAAAATCTCCAGCGCTGTCTGTTGGAAGAACAGGCGGCAGGAGGGGACACGGGGAAAATGGTGAAGGAAGCTGTCGAGCTGCTGGTGAAAAGCCGCTAAGGACATACGGAGGAGGTGCTTGTATGGTTTGGTCGACGATTGTCTTGATCATTGCCTATGCGTTTACAACCTGGTATTTAATCTCAAAGTTCAGGGCTGTGAAGGGGCTGGAAAACTTATCAGCAGAGCAGTTTAAAGAGCGGGTCCAGCAGAAGAGTGGAGTTCTTTTGATTGACGTGAGAGAGCCGCACGAGTATAAAAGCGGGTTCATTCCGACTGCTGTGAATATTCCTCTGTCCCAGTTGAACAAGCGCGTCAAGGAAATATCCAGCAAAAATGATATTCTGCTCTACTGCCGAAGCGGCATGCGCAGCAAGCAAGCCGCAAGAATCTTGAGCAAGCACGGTTTTAGCAAAATGGCTCACTTGCGAGGCGGCATTTCGACATGGCAAGGAGCAAAAAAGAAAAAATAGAACGAGAAACCCCACAGAGACGGATGCACCAGGCACACCAATCTCTGTGGGGTTTTGTTGTTCAACTCTTAGTAGGCTGACCAGCCGGCATCTGCCGCGATGACAACGCCATTGACGAATTTGGAGTCCTCGGATGCCAGGAATAGAGCGACAGTAGCGATCTAATACAGCTTGACATTTTTATTTGTTGTAACTAAAATGATTACAACGAGAGGTGGTCAAACCTCTTTCTTTTTTGGAGTAGATGTAACTAATGTGGTTACAACAATAAAAAACGATACCTTTTTAAAACAAATCCTAAACATTATCGGAGGGAATTGATCATGAAAATCGCCATTATTGGAGCAAGCGGAAAAGCAGGAAAGTTGATCATGAAAGAAGCGTTGGATCGTGGACATGAAGTAACTGCCATCGTACGTGACGCTGCAAAAATCAAGGAGGAGAACGTTGCGGTATTGGAAAAAGACGTTTTCGCTCTGAAAGCAGAAGATCTGAAAGGATTAGACGTTGTCGTCAATGCTTTCGGTGCGCCGCTCGGAGAAGAACAGTTGCATGTAGAGGCAGGAAACGTGCTGATCGAAGCCATGAAGGGGGCACCAAACACTCGTTTGCTGGTAGTGGGCGGAGCTGGCAGCCTGTTTGTAGACGAGGCCAAAACAACTCGTGTGCTGGAAACTCCTGATTTCCCTGAAATGTTTTTGGCAACTGCAAAAAATCAGGGAGAGAACCTGCGCATCCTGCAAGGGACGGATTCCATTCAATGGACGTTCATCAGCCCGTCTGCCTTCTTCGACGCGGAAGGGGCTCGCACAGGTTCCTATGTAGTAGGAAAAGATCATCTGCTGGTAAATGCTAGCGGTCAAAGCTACGTGAGCTACGCTGACTATGCGATTGCCGTTTTGGATGAAATCGAAAACCCGCAGCACCGCAACGAACGATTCACGGTAGGATCGAAGTAAGCCCCAGGAAAACGAAAAAAGACGTGCCGAGGAAGTCCTCCATGCACGTCTTTTTTTATTTTATTTTCTAAAGGTTCTAATTTCCTATTTCAATTTTTCTATATTTTTTTATACTATCGGAAAGCATATAAATTTACTGAGGATTTATCGTACCAGCGATCCAATCACTGGGTAGTGGAAAGGCCTTCCCTTTAAGGAGTAAATGATGCCTTTGATTGGATAGTAGATACCCATCAGGCCGAATACGATCAGGAACGGAATGCCGATCAAAATGAACGACAATGCCCAGGAAATGCTGATCAGTACTCCGATGCAGACGTGAAACAGCAAAGCCTGTAGAGCCATATTTTTGGCATCGCGATCCTGCATGAGCAGCCATACCACCAATGGCACCAGGAAGGGAGCAAAAAACGCACTCGCATGTGTGATAGCTTTAACACCGTTATAATCCATTGAATTAGTCCTCCTCGTCGTCACTGACGAACTTCTATGATCCTATTGTATACGAGGAATATGGCTAACCAAAACCATCAAAAGCGTGATTTTCGATTCCGACTGCAGACGGAGGAAAATTCCTTTCTAATCCGTTACTGTGAATCTTAAGAAAATCTTTTGTATTTCCATAAGTAATTCTAAATGGAAAATGGGTATGATGACATGTAAAGCGAGATGTTCTATACAGAAAAAGGAGCGAGACAAACCATGATGATTCATTGCCATCAACCGGTCAGCTTAAAGGAACGGCTGATGTTCTTCTATAATTTCTTGCAAGCTCCGGGTCAAGTAGGAAGTATTACGCCAAGTTCGCATGCGCTAGCCAAACAAATGATGAAGCCAATCGACTGGGATAAAGCGCAAACGATCGTAGAGCTGGGTGCCGGAACTGGCATTTTTACCAAATGGATTGAGGAGCTAAAGCGAACGGACGCTACACTGGTATCTTTTGAAAAGGAAACGAGCATGCGCAAGCGGCTGGAGCTTCTATTTCCAGATACGCTTTTTCACGAGGATGCCGTAGAGCTGGTGCGTGTTTTGAATGAAGCAGGACTAGGAAAAGCAGACGGGATCATTTCAGGCTTGCCGTTTGCCAATTTTCCCCAGGCACTGCGTGATCAAATCATGGAGCAGGTATATGCTGCCCTGAAGCCAGGTGGGGTATTTGTAGCGTTCCAATATTCGCTGCAAATGAAAAAACAGTTGAAGGACGTCTTTACGGACATATCTGTCAAATTGGTGCCATTCAATGTTCCCCCTGCATTTGTATATGTGTGCCGAAAGGAAATCGGATAGATCGTAGGAGGAATACACGAGAATGGTAGTCGAGATGCTGACGGATTCGGTAGGTCAGTTTGGTTATCTTGCCCTCTTCTTTTTGTTGTGGCTAGGGATTGTGGGAATGCCAATTCCAGATGAAGTGATTGTTTTATCCGCCGGTGTGTTGACCTCTACAGGCGTTCTGAAGATCATCCCGGCTTTTGTAGCTACTTATTTGGGGGTTGTATCGGGGCTGTCGCTCGGTTACGTCCTGGGCAGAACCGTAGGCGCTCCAGCTTTAAACTGGATCGGGCGGAAAAAGGGGATGCACAAGTACGTAGCACATGCGCAGTCTCTTTTGGAGCGGTACGGGAGCTATGCGCTGTGCATCAGTTATTTTTTGCCTGTGGTCCGCCACGTCGTTCCTTACTTGGTGGGGATCGGCAAGATGACGTTTCGCCGCTATGCGCTGTTTTCTTATACGACAGGTCTTGTCTGGACACTGATTCTGTTTGTGATTGGCCATATTACCGGCAATAACGTCGCTTACCTCAATGCGCATCTGAGTACGCTGACGCAAGGTATGGCGGCAGGTGTGGCGGGTCTTGTCCTCGTGGCGGCAGTGGCTGTGTATGGCTACAAGGTATGGAAACGGCGAAAAGAGCGGGCGGTTGCCTCCAAAGAATACAGCAAGTAAACCTCTGGGTACCCCGGAGGTTTTTTTGATTTTGAAATTTCGACTATAATAGACCGGAGTGAGAGGGGAGAACAAACGATTGTGGCAACAAAAAGACAATTGCTCTGGGCCGATCTATCGCTGTTTGTCATCGCGCTGGCCTGGGGGTATACATTCATTTTGAGCAAGGATTTGCTGATGGAGCTGACACCCTATTATTTTTTAGGGACGAGGTTTCTCATCGCGGCACTCATTCTGCTTCCTTTTATCTGGAGGAGGCTGCAAGCACTTCCTCGTGAAGTATGGCTGCAAGGGATAGGATGTGGGGTGGTTCTGTGTGCTGCCTTCACGCTGCAGCTGTTGGGGATCGAACGGACGACTCCGGGGAAAGCTGGGGTCATTACGGGGACAAATGTGATTCTCGTCCCGTTTCTTTACTTTCTTTGGCGTCGCAAGTCTGTGGGAAAAGGGGCGATCATCGGTAGCGTTCTCGCCTTTTTGGGACTGGCCTGCTTGTCTGGAGAAGGCGATTGGACAGGGCTTTCTTCCGGGGATCTACTCGTTTTTTTGTGTGCGATCTTTTTTGCCATGCACATCCTGATGGTTGACCGTTTCTATGAAAAAAAGGCAGATGTCAATTCCCTCAGCTTCGTCATGATCCAGCTTCTCGTTGTGGGAGTAATCGATCTTGTCATTGCGCTGTTTTCCGAGCCAGTTCCACATGGGCTCAGCCCCTACGGATGGTTTGCTTATTGGTTTGACTGTCTCTTGGGCACACTGCTTGCCTACGTCGTTCAGATCAAGGCGCAGCAATTTTCTCCGCCTGTACACGTCAGCATCATTCTTTCGCTGGAAGCAGCGTTTGCATTCCTGTTTTCCTGGCTGCTGTGGGGGGAAATCGTTACACCGACTATTTTGGCGGGTGTGTTTTTATTGCTGGCCGGCATTTACATTACGGAGCTCAGCGATCAACGTACATAGCTGTCGATGCAAAACCCCACCTATGCTTCTTGCAAGCTGGTGGGGTTTCCCGTGTGATTAGTTGCGGTCGGGATTGCGTTTGGTCCCGCGCTGGCGGAGCCATTCCGGCAGTACGATTCCTAGCAGAATGACAATCACGCCAACTAGCTGGAGCATGCTCACCGATTCATGCAGAACGAAGTAGGACGAGACAACAGCCATGGGCAGCTCGGCGGCACCGAGGATGGCTGCCATTCCCGCACCGATGTGTGGAATGCCAAAGTTGAACAGGACAGTTGGAAGCAAAATTCCGAAGAAAGCGAGCAAAAAAACGTAAGGGAACAATCCCTCCCACAAAGCTCCATTGAAAAGGAAAACAGGCGGATAGATTACGCTCGCCAAAAGGAAGGAGCCGAAAGCCATGCTTGCGCTTCGTACCCAGGGATGCACCGTAGTCGCAGCCTTCCCGCTAAAAAGCAGAAACAACGTATAAGAAACCGCTGAGAGAAGACCCAAACATACACCGATCAGATTGAATTCCTCGATCCCGCCACTCTCAAAAATACCGCCGGCCAGCAAAGTTCCGATCAGCAGAATAATTAGCGAGCTCGCGGTTTGTCTGTCGGGTAGTCGGCGATTCAGGATGGCCTCTGCGAATACCCCCATCCATGTGAATTGAAAGAGCAAGACGATTGCAATGGAGGCTGGGATGTATTGGAGTGCGTTGTAGTAGAAGATTCCCGTCGATCCCACGGTTAATCCGACTGCAACGAGGAGGAGCCATTGGCCTTTGCGCGGTCTTTTGCGCAAGAAAAACAAGGAGGGCAGCAAGGTCAGCACGAGTCCGAAGAACATTTGCCCACCGATCACTTCAGCTGGAGAGTACCCTTGTCCGTAAGCCAATTTGACGATCGTAGAGAGGATTCCATAGCTGCAAGCCCCTAAAAAAACCAATAGAATGTAGCGCATATATGGGAAGTCTCCTTGTACATGTCATTTAGTCCTTAGCTAGGATAATACGCACTACAGGCTTTGTCTATGTGAGTCGTTCATATTGTCTCGAATCCGAGGTTTTCCTCTGGCTCCGTGCGGGAAATAAGGAAGTGACGAATGGACCGCATGAAAGGAAAGGGGAGGGCGGATGTTTTCATCGAAAGTAAAAGATCGATTGTTTTCAACATTTCTTTTGTTAAGCCTATTCCCAATTCTCTTTATTTGTTTTTTGTTTTATAAGGAGGCCAAAGAGGCGATATTTGAACAGTACAAGTCCAGTTCAGAGGGTCAGCTCAAAATGGCTGATGCGCGCTTGTCTCTGTTTTTGCGTTCGGCACAGGATGAGGTCAACCACCTGGCGAAGCATCCGCTGCTGCGTGCGGATGAGCGCAATCTGGAAGTGCTTCGTCCCTTGTTCTCCCAGAAGCAGTATCAGGATATGGTGGGAAACATTCACTTGATCAGGAGTGACCGCAGCATTGCGTCACTTTACCCTGAGAAGGGATGGACAGGGGGGGAGGACTCCATTTCGTTCACCAGGGAATCGTTTGAGCAAAGTTCAAACAATATATGGGCACTGAGCAGAACGGATGCAGAGGGGAATCCTCGGTCGATATACATCGCACAGAGAGTCAGAGACAACGATGACAAGCCAATCTCTTTACTGCTGGTAGAGATGCGTTTGGACAGCCTCTCCAAGTGGATTCGTACGAGCTATTCCAAGGAGCAGGACAATTTAATGGTGATCAACCAGACCGGAAAAATTTTTCTCCAAACCCGAGGGAATCAAATAGGCAAGAAATTACAGGAGATTGAGAATCGGGATATTGTGAGAAGTATAGTAAGCAGCCAGTCGACTACCAGTGTCTTTACGTACCGGCTCGAGGGAAAAACCTATTATGCGGTATACTACGTTTCTCCTGTCAGTGGAAGCGGTTATCTGGAATGGATTGGGACCGATGAAATCAATAAGCGCCTGGAGCGGCTGCAGCTGATCTTGTTAGTCACAATCTGCTTGGTTGTCGGTTTTTCTGCTTATGTTGCCCATCGTTTTTCGCGGTGGATCGGACAGCCGATTTACCGATTAGTCTCCGCTACGGATTCGCTCTTGCGTGGCGATTTCTCGATCCGTGTCCCGATTGAAGGGATGGAAGAAATCAAGCTGCTGGAAAAGAAATTCAACCAGATGGCGGGTCAGATGCAAACCTTGATTGAGCGAGAACGAGAGTATATGCAGGAGAGCCTGGATCAAATCGTGCGCAGCTTTTATCTGGCTGTAGAGATGAAGGATCCCTATACGGCAGGACATACAGAGCGAGTCACGGCATACGCACTTATTCTCTACGATTATTTGGATGAAAAAACTCGCGATCAATTCTCCCGTGATGATTTGCGCTATGCCAGTTTAATGCACGACATCGGCAAAGTAGCGATTCCTGACCAGGTACTTCTAAAAGCTGGGAAGCTGACGAACGAGGAATATGAAAAAATGAAGCAGCATTCGTCGATTGGTGCCAATATCGTCGAACAGATCGCGAGCTTGGCTCACGTCAGTCCAGGTGTCCGCCATCATCATGAGCGCTGGGACGGAAAAGGCTATCCCGATCAGTTGAAAGGAGAAGAAATCTCCCTCTTCGGGCGAATTATTGCGGTCGCGGATACATTTGATGCGATGACGACGACCCGTTCCTACCGAAGGGCGATGACGTTTGATCAGGCGTACGAGGAAATTGTGAAATGCGCAGGCACGCAGTTTGACCCCAAGATCGTGACCGTATTTCAAAAGGCATACCAAGAGCGGCAATTAAAGGAAAAGGCGCAGTCTATTCCGCGCGCGATCGCGCTGGAAAAAGCGCCGGAACAAACCAAACAAGCAAGGTAAGGGGACGTTTCCCTGTATTGGTTGGGGTTTACGCCTTGCTATCGACTCCTATCTCTGGTATTCTAATCGTACCGTGCTAGACGGGGAGGTTGCGGTGCCCTGTAACCTGCAATCCGCAATAGCAGGGTTGAATTCCTATCATAGGTTTCCTCATGTGAGGCTGCCTTATGGCGGCGGTGTTGAGGATCGGGTCCTGTGCAACGCGAACCCATGAACCTGGTCAGGTCCGGAAGGAAGCAGCCATAAGTGGATCATCGCGTGTGCCGCAGGGCAGCCTGGTCTGAGCTGCGGCCATAAGTAACGCTTGGATGAGGATTATCGAAGATAGGTGCACGGTACCTTATATCGACAAAGCAATAGCATGTTTCCTTCGGGAGGCATGCTATTTTTGTCACACACTTCAAGCCAATCCTGCCAACTTTTCCAATCGGCCCACGTTTTTTTTGTTGCTTTTTGACGATAAACAGCGAAACATTTCTATCCTCTTGAACAAGCTTCAGGGCAGGTTTTACGAGGTTCTTCGCGAAATTTTTTATGAGGGAGATAATAGGTACTTTCCTGCACGTTGAAATACGCCATAGGTCAGGGGGGACAAGCTGTGAGTGCATCTTTTTCGCTACATCTCGTTGGCTCGTCCAGACGATTGCAGAATTTCATGCATCAACTGCCTACTGCTGTTTTACTGGTGAATGAGGCGGGTAGTATCGTAGAGGTAAACGAACAATTGCTTCGTGTAACCGAATTTTCACGCGACCAACTTGTCAATCGGCCGTTTCAAATCATCCTTCCTTTTGATGGTACGATGGAAAAGATGTACGAAGAGCACCTGCAAAAGGAAGAGCAGCTTGAATGTAGTGTGGAAGTAGAATGGCTGAATCGGCAAGGAAAGTGTGGAAAAACCCCTGCGATGATTTTGGTGCAGCAAACCGAACAGCCTTTGTATTTGATTCATCTGTTCCAGTTGGCACAGGAAACCAACCATTCGTTGTCTCAACGACTGCTGACGAAGCTGACACACGACACCAGCCTCGGTTTGTTTATACTCGACGAACAGGGCCACATCATTGAGGCGAGCCAGACGGCATGCAAGCTCTTGGGTATGGAGCGCCTGCAGGTCATCAACAAACACATTGACCGCGTTTTCGCGGGGATTCCTGAGCAGCATCGGCTCATTAAAAAAGAGCTGCTGGAAGGAGTCAAATTGCACAATATCGCCACGTCATGGACCAACGACAATCAGCGCTATGAACTGATCGTAGATGCCAATACACTGCAGGACGAGACAGGGAAAACGGTAGGCGCTTTTGTCCTTTTTAAAGATATTACAAATCTGCGCTCCTTTGAGCAAAAGCTGGAACGAAACGAACGGTTAGCCATGATCGGGCAAATCGCTGCCGGTACAGCCCATGAAATCCGTAACCCGCTTACATCTATCAAAGGATTTTTGCAAATGTTCTTGCAATCGTTTGCGGAAAGCGGGATGGATCGGGAAAAGGCATACACGGAAATCATGCTGACTGAGATTAATCGGATCAACTCTCTGGTGAGCGAGTTTCTCTTGCTGAGCAAGCCGCGCAATATCCAGTATTCCATGGTGGACCTCAATACCGTTTTTGCGGAGATTTTGCCGATCGTGGAATCGCAGGCCATTCTGTATGGGATCGACGTGAAGTTTACCTCCAATGGCAAGCTTCCGATGGTAGTGGGGGACAATGAGCTGCTGAAGCAGGTATTCCTCAATATCTGCAAAAACGGCATCGAGGCCATGGGCGAGCAAGGAACTCTGCATATTTCCCATCACATCGACCAGGATGGCGACAAAGTGAGCATCGACATCCACGATTCGGGACCAGGTATCCCGCTCTACATCATCGACAAGATTTTTGACCCGTTTTTCACAACCAAAGAAGAAGGAACAGGCTTGGGGCTTTCTGTGTGCCAGAAGATCATTCACGATATCGGAGGGCAAATCCGCGTCTCGTCCAAAGGATACGGTACGACCTTTCATATCATGCTCCCTTACCTGTAAAAAACGAAGAAGCGAAAGCGTCCCGCGCAGCCTTGTGTATGGGGCGTTTTCTTTGTACAGATAGTAATTATGGGATTCCTATCCAGTACAAGCGCAACATAGCGAGACTTCGAACAAAGTGAGAGAAGCGAGACTTGTGCCCTTTGGGTACTATGGCTCCGCCCATTGGCGTATCCAAGTTTCCTAGTACCAACCTGGCCAATAGTGTATAATGAAAAGGATATAGAAGAGGACTGTCAGATGGGGAGTGTCACACGAACATGGCTTATACTGCGCTGTATCGCGTATACCGACCGCAGACGTTTCAGGATGTTGTCGGACAAGAACATGTGACGATTACTTTGCGCAATGCTTTGCGTGAAGGACGGCTTTCCCATGCCTATTTGTTCAATGGTCCCCGTGGTACGGGTAAGACCAGTGCGGCGAAAATCATGTCCAAAGCAGTGAACTGTGAACAGCCGATTGACGGTGAGCCGTGTAATGAATGCGGTTCTTGTCGGGCGATTACAAGCGGCTCTGTGACAGATGTACTCGAGATTGACGCCGCGTCCAACCGTGGGGTAGAAGAAATTCGCGATATTCGCGATAAAGTCAAATTTGCCCCAAGCGATGTCAAGTACAAGGTGTACATCATTGACGAAGTGCATATGCTGACGACGGAGGCGTTTAATGCGCTGTTAAAAACGCTGGAAGAACCGCCTTCGCACGTCATTTTCATTTTGGCGACAACGGAGCCACATAAGCTGCCTGCGACCATTATTTCTCGTTGCCAGCGTTTCGATTTTCATCGGATTCCGCTAAAGGTAATGGTCAATCTGCTTCAAAAGATTTGCCAATCGCAAGGAGTTCGAGTCGAAGAACAAGCGCTTCAACTCGTAGCCAAAATGGCGGAGGGCGGTGCACGTGATGCCCTTAGTCTGCTGGACCAGGCGATCAGCTTTAGCCGTGATGAAGTGCGAGCTAGCGACATCATGCAGATCACGGGAACCGTTTCCCAGACGTATTTTTCTGTCCTGGCACGTTCCATCGCCGAACGTGACGTAGCACAGGTCATGGAGCAATTCGATCAGATCATGGTGCAAGGGAAAGACCCTGAGCAATTCCTTCACGATTTTCTGTATTACTATCGTGATATGCTGCTCTTGAAGACGGCTCCTCAATTGGAGGAGATCGTGGAGAGGACGATGATTGACGATCAATTCTCCCACGTAGCCGAGCTTTACGGCTTTCCCGAGTTGTACGCGGCGATCGAAACGTGCAACCAGGCGCTATCTCAGTTAAAATGGTCTACGTACGCCAGAGTGCTGGTAGAGCTGACGCTGGTCAAACTTTGTCAGCCGACTGCACAGCAAGCGGGGGCACCAGCTGCTGCAGCTGTGCAAGTGAATCATGAAGAAGTAAATGGCATGGCAAATCGGATTCGTGTCTTGGAAGAGAGGCTCACACAAGTATTGCAGGGGCAGGTAAGCTTGCCGACGCAAAAATCGGAGGAGCCACGAAAAGTGGAGCCAAAGCGTATTGCTGCTGCAGGGGGCGGCTCGCGTACCTCGATGAACAGAGTGCGTGAGGTAGCCAAAGCAATGGACGAAAACCTGACCCGTCAGGTGCGCGGACAATGGAGCCAGATATTGACCGATCTGAAAAAAGTGAAAATCCAGTACCAGGCTTGGCTGGTAAACGGTCAGCCTGTTGCTGCCTCGAGTGATTCAGTGGTGGTTACATTCACCAGTCCCATCCACTGTGATAAAACCATGGAGCCGGAACTGAAAGGCGTCGTTGAACGAGTTTTGCAAAGTGTGCTGGGAAGACCCTTGCAGCTTCTCTCCATCATGGAAGAGGAATGGCAGTCAGTCGAGCAGCAGGTAGGGCAGAAGGATACGCCTGCCGAAGAACAGCAAGACCCGTTCTTAACGGAAGCCATCAAGCTCGTAGGTGAAGATCTTGTTGAAGTAAAAGACTGAAGCTACACCAAATAAAGGGAGGACTCTCACATGAAAAACATGCAGCAAATGCAACAAATGATGAAGCAAGTAAAGAAAATGCAAGAAGAAATGCAAAAAGCGCAAGAAGCTCTGAAAGATAAAGTGGTCGAAGGCTCTGCTGGTGGTGGCGCTGTTCTGGTAAAAGCAGACGGCCACAAGCAAGTAAAAGAAATCGTCATCAAACCTGAAGTAATCGATCCAGACGATGTGGAAATGCTGCAAGACCTCGTGCTGACTGCAGTGAATGACGCTCTGCGCAAAGCAGACGAACTGATGGCAAAAGACATGGGCAAATTCACAGGAGGAATGAACATCCCAGGTTTGTTCTAAACGTAAAGGAATTTATAAGCGTTTACGCTTTTAATTTCCGGAGCGCATGAAAACTTTCCGCAAAAACGCGGTCGCTCCTCCTTGAATAGCCGCGATAGAAGATTTCTTAATGAATTAGGAAGTTGAAGGAGCAGACGCGATGTTCTATCCAGAACCGGTATCCAAGCTGATCGAAGGCTTCATGAAACTGCCCGGCATCGGTCCCAAGACCGCTGGGCGGCTTGCCTTTTTTGTTCTGAACATGAAAGAGGACGATGTACTGGACCTGGCAAAGGCGCTCGTGAATGCCAAACGCCAGCTGCACTATTGTTCCGTTTGCAACAACATCACGGATCTCGATCCTTGCCACATTTGCAGGGACAAGCGCAGAGACGGCTCCGTTATCTGCGTGGTACAGGAGCCCAAGGATGTGGTGGCGATGGAGAAGACGAGAGAATTCGAAGGCTACTATCACGTGCTGCATGGTGCGATCTCACCCATGGACGGAATCGGTCCGGAAGATATTCGCATCCCGGATCTCTTGAAACGCCTCAGTGACGAGCAAGTCAAAGAGGTCATCCTGGCGACAAATCCCAACATCGAAGGGGAAGCGACAGCGATGTACATTTCTCGTCTGATCAAGCCTTTCGGAATCCGGGTCACACGCATTGCCCATGGATTGCCGGTGGGCGGCGATCTAGAATACGCAGATGAAGTGACGCTGACCAAAGCATTGGAAGGTCGGCGTGAGCTATAGGAGCAGTAACTTAAAAGACGGGGGAACCTGTCTTTTTTGCTTTGTGCGAATGTTTGAACCCAAGCAGGGAGGGAAACGGGATGCCTGTCATCCGTTCGGAGCTGATGATTGAAGCACCGCAGCAGGTGTGTTTTGATGCAGCGAGAAGTATTGATTTGCATATGGAGTCAACAGCCAAGACGGGCGAGAAGGCGATAGGCGGCGTAACGAGCGGTCTGATCGAGCTGGGAGAGTCTGTGACCTGGGAGGCCGTGCACTTTGGCATCAAGCAGCGTTTGACGGCTAAAATTACAGAGATGGAGCAGCCGCGTTATTTTGTCGATGAAATGGTCTCCGGAGCATTCAAATGCTTTCGGCATGAGCATGAATTCATTCCCGTTGGAAAAAATCGAACCCGCATGCTCGATACATTCGACTATACGTCACCGCTTGGGCTCCTGGGAAGAATCGTGGACAGGCTAGTCCTGGAGGCTTACATGACACGGTTTCTGCTGGAGAGGAATCTCTATTTAAAGCAAGTCGCAGAGAAGCAGTTCAAGCAGATGGAAGAAAAGAAGGTCTGAGAATACCGGACTTTTTTTGTGGGACGAGACATAGAGTGAAGATAGGAGCGTGAAGAGATGGTGACAGGACCGGGAATGTCGCTGCGGATCGAGCCAGAGAGACATCGGTCTACTCCGTGGGCGATCATGCTGTTTATAGGGTATTGGCTGATGTTTGCCGCAGAGTTTTCCGTCATACGTTTCTACCGGGGAGAAGACGGGCGCTGGGTCGCATCGACGATGGAGCAGCCGCCCATGTGGCTATCGCTGACGGTGCTGATCATCACGGCTCTTAGCTTGATCGGAGCGATGGGGTTTGTACTCAGTGTGTGGAAGCAAAGTAGCCTCTCGCTATGGCACTGGGGAGACCGCGATTTGACGGGCAATGACGTGCTGCACATGGTGGCATGGATGCATGTATTTCAGACATGCACACTGATCTTGTACGGTTTGATTCTCGAAGGGACTCTCTTTACGGAGGGGACCATCGGAGGGGCTTTTGAATCGGCTTCGTTTCAAATGTTTCTTCTGATTGTGATCCCGCTTTGGTTCCGGGGGCGTTTGGGGGAAATCGGCGTACGACGACCTGCGCAGCTTGGACGGATGCTCATCACACTGTTGATTCTGTTTCTTTTTATTGCCAAGGTTTTGGACGTGGCGATAACCAATCCATTGTCGGACTGGCTTGGGCTATCCCTCTCATCTGAGCGTGAGCAGCAAATTGAAAAAGAGATTGTGCAGGCAAAGCAGACGGATATGCTGGCAGCAGCGGCGTCCTTTCTCGTGATTGGAATTATGGTTCCTATCGCAGAAGAGATCCTGTTTCGCGGAGTTATCCAAACGTACTTGGTGCGACGCGTGGGAGCGGTCATAGGCATTGTCTTCAGCAGCCTATGGTTTGCGCTGCTGCATATTGATTTGGCTTTGTTTGTCCCACTCTTTGTAATTGGGCTTGGATTGGGATTTGTCCGCCATCGCTATGACTCAATATGGGGTGCGGTTTTGCTGCATGCCGTCAACAATCTGACTGGCGTACTGTACTACTTTCAATAAGGAGGTACACAGGTGAGCAGGTGGGGGAAGAAAACGAGAATACTGATCGACGTAGACGCAGGGGGGTTGGATGCTGCGGTCAATCAGGCGAGACAGGATTGGCAGCACGCCCGCCATTTGGTTGAGATCAGCGAGCCGGATGGCGGCTTGGATGATGCGATTTACTATTTGCAGTTGACGGAGAAACGCTATATGTATCTTCTCTCGCAAGCGAAGCGGGAGCATCATCGTAAGCAAGCGTAAGGGGGAAAGCTCATGGAAACGGGATGGGTTGTTGGGCTGATTATTGCGGGGATCTTACTCGTCATTGCGGCCAGTAAATCGGTGACGGGCCCCGTACGTTGGATTGGCTTTGGAATCATGCAATTGGTGATCGGAGCCATCCTGCTGTTTTTTGCCAATCTGGTCGGGGAGCTTGCCAGCTTTCACATCCCGATCAATCCGGTTACGGCATTGCTTGCTGGTTTTCTGCGGCTCCCTGGCCTGGCAGCCCTCGTAGTTATCAAGCTTTGGGTGATGTAGCGACCAGAGCACGAAGGCTTTATCCATCCGTAAGCAGGAAGGCGACGCCGCGGTTTTCGTATTTTACCCGGCACTGCTTGGGCTGGCGAAAGGACGCGAGCAGCGCCAGCAGTCGAGGGAGTGATAGAACCATAGTGCCGCTGAGCAAGGTCAATCCGTATTCGACGGGCAGCCATACATAGGCAGCTGCAGCGAGAAACAGGCAGCCGAACAAAACGGTGCTCTCCCCTGTGCGATAGACGGTTAGAGGAACCGGTAGGCGATAGCCACTTCCCCACCAAGGTGAGACGAGCATGTCCGCTGTCGTTTGCGGCTTGTGCATACGCATCTGGGCGTAGAGACGAAAAAGGATGAGATGACAGATGGCTATCGCTGGCAGTATCGCGAGTGTGACGATCAGCCTGGCAACAGGTATGCTCAGATACAGGGAGATGCCGATCAAGGACGAGCCCATCAGCAGCCATTGAAGCATGTAACCAATCACACCCCAACGAAAGCGGTATAGGAGTTTGTAGCTGTAGATGGTTTGACTGATTGGTTCCTTCATACGTCACTTCCTCTCTGACAAGCCTTGATTTCGATTTTTATTATCGCACAGACATCCTGGATGAAAAAGAATCAGATGGGAAAGATTTCAGCCGTTGGCGTTGCCGGCGGCTTTTTTGCTGGTGTGCGCCCATGGCATGAGCGGCAGGGAAGAATGGGTAGGATAGGGAGGAAGGAAGAGGAGGTACGGATTTGCGATTACTGGCTTTGTCAGAGGAGATCCCTTCGGTGGTGAGTCGGGATTTGAAAGCTTGCGGCATACAGCTGATCCCTTATGGAAAGCAGGCGGAGTGGACTGGACAAAAGGTGGATGGAGTGCTGCTGACCAAAGAGGCGTCACAGGGGGCTTGGGAAGAGGCGCTTCCTGTATTAAGTGCGACTCCTGGACTGCTGCTATTATATGGCCCGAGCATCCCATATGGCTGGGCACAGCGATTGGTCGACAACAGCGATGGCGATGAAGCATGGGAGGTCGTCAGGATGGCGCTGGTGGCAGACGGAGAAAAGGCGTTGATCGGTGGTACCGCAGATGGATTCTGGGTGCGTACGCTCTGTCGGTCGCTTGCCAAAAGTCAACGGGTGTCACTGGTCTGTAAAGCGAAGGAGGTGGACGAGGCAGTCCGTCAGCTGCCGCTCTATTTTGTGTGGAAGGAACGTTTTTTTGTGGAGCTCGGAGAAGTATGCGATCAGGAGGGTATCTCTCTACAAACCGTAGCGCGCGCGATGGGAATGGACCGAAGAGTAGGGCAGGACTGGCTGTATCCCGAACGTTTGGACCACCGGCGCGTGATGCAGTGGATTGAGCGGGAAGGTAGGCTTGTAGCAGAAAAGTCGAACGTGCATCGAGTCGCGCTATGGGGTCCTGCTGTGCTTTGGAGAGAGATGGATAAAAGCTGGTTGCAGGGAAAAGAGGTATGCTTGGTTACCCAAGAGGATGAGTCAATTCCGAACGACATCTTTCCGGAATGGACAACGAACAGGACGTGGGAAAAAGCACTGAAAGACGCAGATTTACTGGTGATTGGCAAACCGGACGGTATCATCAGGGGACTGCCGCTGCACGAGTTGGTTCTATGTATGAAACAAGCGATTGTTCTAGACGCTTGCGCTTGTTTTCCACTTCAGGAAGCACGCAGCTTGCTCCACAGCTACCGAGCTATCGGCGAAAAGACGAACGTTTGGGAATGATGCTGATTATAATGGGGTATAATGTTTGGTAGATTGAGGAAAAGGGCAGGCGTTCATACTATGGAAAAGATTGCTCAGCGATGTATCGTCTGTGAACTGGAGCGCAGCGACGGAATCGCCATCTGTGAGCAGTTTATTTGCGAAAGATGCGAGCAGGAAATGGTGAACACGGACGTGCAGGATGAAAAGTACCCGTTCTTTATTCACCAGATGCGGAGAATATGGCTACGGAAAGATGCGTGAAGGAAAAAAGGCAACGGATAAATCCCGATGCCTTTTTTCGTGCCAAATCATGCTAAAATAGTGGGTAATTCATTTCAATAAAGGACGTGAGCCATACGTGTTGGGGAAACATGCTGATTTTCGGGAGCGGCAAAAGCGAGCCCCCCTGTATGAACAGCTGGAACGGCACGTCAAACGTCGCCCGCATCCGTTTCATGTTCCGGGACATAAAATGGGACATAGCTTTGACAGAGAAGGCAAACACAGGTTTCAAAGTATATTGGAAATCGATCTTACGGAAATCAACGGTACCGACGATCTGCATCAGCCGGAGGGTGTGATCGCCGAGGCGCAGCAGCTTGCAGCCGAGGCGTTCGGTGCAGAGGAGACGCGGTTTCTCATCGGGGGCAGTACGGTAGGGAATCTCGCGTTGATCATGACGGTATGCCGACCAGGGGACAAGATTCTCGTCCAACGCAATTGCCACAAATCCGTTTATCACGGGATTATCATGGCAAGAGCAACGCCCATCTTTCTGGTTCCTGCAGTAGATCTGGCTACCGGAGTGGCTGCCGGAGTCAGGCGTGAGGATGTAGAACGAGCCCTGCAAGCACATCCCGACGCCAAGGCAGTCTTTTTGACGAACCCGACCTACTATGGAATGGGAATCGACCTGGAGAAAATGGCAGCTACCGTACACAGGCACGGCATTCCTCTTTTGATTGATGAGGCACACGGTTCCCATTTTGGCTTCCATCCGGCATTTCCGCTTTCTGCGATGCTGTCCGGTGCCGATGCAGCCGTGCAGTCCACGCATAAAATGGCTTCGGCGATGACGATGTCCTCGATGCTGCACCTGCAGGGGGAGCAGATTGATCGGGAGCGACTGTTTCGGTATTTGGCCATGATTCAATCATCGAGCCCCTCTTATGTACTGATGGCTTCGCTCGATTTGGCCCGCCGTCATTTGGTGCAGGAAGCCCACGAGGAATGGGAGCGGCTTTTGCCTCAGCTGGACAAGCTGCGGGAGCGTACCGGCAGGCTGGAATGGCTGGAGTGGCCGCAGCTCGATGCCAGCAGTGTTTACGCGACTCTTGATCCTTTGAAGCTGTTTTTACACGTGCGTACGGAGCAAATAAACGGTTTTGCCTTGCAGCACATCATGGAAAAGCACGGAATTTTTCCTGAGCTGGCCGATTCTGCTCATGTGCTGCTGGCAGCATCAGCAGGGACCTGCGCCCGTGATCTGGACTCGTTGGCTCGGCTGCTGGAATCCTTGGATATAGAGGTCGAGCCGGGGGCAGAGCGCATTTTGGAGGCAGGTGTTGTCTCCTCGTATTATTTGCGTGAGCAGGTCTTACCGATGGATGAGGCCGTCGATTTACCAAAGGAATCCATCCCGTTGGACCACTCGCTGGGAAGAGTAGTCGCGGAAATGGTGATTCCTTATCCGCCGGGAATCCCTGTTCTCGTCCCAGGTGAGCGTGTGGATGCCCAAGGATTGGCGATGCTCCTCGAGCTCCGGAAGGGACAGACCCGTTTTCATGGTGTACAGGACGACCAGCTGCAGACGATTCAAGTACTTCGATAAGCAAGCGACAAGCGATTTAACCGATCTGGGAGGAGTCTAGAAGTGACAACAGGAAAAAAAGGTCGTTTTATCACGGTGGAAGGTGGTGAAGGAGCGGGGAAATCCACGATCATCGCACGGCTTTACGAGGAGCTGCGTGAACGAGGTATGGACGTGCTCCTGACCAGGGAGCCCGGTGGTATCGAGATTGCGGAGCAAATTCGCGAAATTATTTTAAATCCAGCGCATACCCAAATGGACAAAAGAACGGAAGCCTTGCTGTATGCAGCTGCTCGTAGTCAGCACTTGGCCGAGAAAGTACTGCCTGCTCTCGAAGCTGGCAAGCTGGTGCTCTGCGACCGGTTTATCGATAGCAGCCTGGCTTATCAGGGACATGCACGTGGATTGGGCATCGATGAAGTGTACGCGATCAACAAGTTTGCTGTAGGGGACTGCATGCCAGAGCTGACGCTGTTTTTCGACGTCCAGCCCGAGGTGGGATTGGCGAGAATTAATGCTGCGAGAGGGCGCGAGGTAAATCGTCTCGATCTGGAGGGGATGCGTTTTCACGAGCTCGTCCGGGAAGGCTACCAGCTGGCAATAGCGCGAGATCCTGAGCGCTTTGTTATGATCGATGCCGGTCAGTCGGAGGAGCAGGTGTACGCGGACGCTTTGGCAGCTTTGACTGCAAGACTGTAAGGTGACAGTACCGTTTCAGCGCGTACATGCTGTATAATATGTTTAGGAAGAATATCGTACCACGCCCACATGTTTATCATACAATGAAACACCAAGCATCCTAATGGGAATGATTATTTGCGGAAAGGGTGATAGCCGATGAAAATGGTAGTTGCGGTCGTCCAAGACAAAGATAGTGGTCGTCTGTCTCAGCAGCTGGTGAAAAAAGGGTTTCGAGCTACCAAGCTAGCTAGTACCGGTAGTTTTTTACGCGCTGGTAACACAACATTCTTGATCGGTACGTCTGACGAAAGCGTGCCGGAAGTAATCGACATCATTGCGCATAACTGCAAATCCCGTAAACAGATGGTCACTCCTGTATCCCCACTCAGCAATGCCGTAGACTCCTTTATGCCTTATCCACTGGAAGTGCAGGTAGGCGGAGCTGCCGTATTCGTACTCGACGTCGGAGAATTCCACTCTTTTTAAATGCTCTCTTTCAAGTAGTTCCTGCTCTCTTTTTTCGCCACTTTCGTATATACTGATTCTCATGGGGACAAAAGACTGTGAATCGGATGCGGAGGTGGCGATTTGAAAATCAGCGATGGTCTTCGGCCTAAACTGGACATGGTAAAAACGGCAGATACACGTAGAAATCCTCAGCTGGAAAAGCTGAATTTTGGCACGATGGTGCAAGGTGAAGATGAACGCATGTCCCAGGAGCGGTTGAACCGGCTGCTGTCTGATATCGACAAGCAAGGGCAGATTTTAGCTCGTTCCCGCTCCGTACGTGACTTTTATTCCTATAAAAATCTCGTCAAACAGTTCATGGAGGAAGCCGTCAAATACGGTATCGCCTTAGACGATCGACGGGGGATGAACCGGCGTGGCCGCAGCAGGCTGTACAAGATCGTGAAAGAAGTAGATGCGGAGCTGCTCAAACTAACCGATGAGCTGCTCAGTGATCAAGCTCCGATGATCGACTTGCTCGCCCGCATTGGTGAGATTCGCGGTATGCTGATCAACCTGTACTTTTAGTTAGGTGTTGAGAAACATGACATGGACACAATTTTCCCAGCAGCCTCGAGCATCCGAGCTGCTGTACCATAGCCTCCGCAACGAACGACTGGCACATGCTTACTTGCTGGCTGGTCCCAAGGGCGCGGGCAAAAAGCAGATGGCCCTGCATCTGGCGAAATCCCTGTTTTGTCCGGAGAGGGAGGCTGACGCCTGCGGGGCCTGTCTTACATGCAGACGCATCGAGGGAGGCAACCATCCCGATGTGCTGTTCATTACGCCAGATGGAGCTTCTATTAAAATCGACCAGATCCGTGCCTTGCAAAAGGAAATGGCGATGCGAGCCGTAGAATCTCAGCACAAGGTGTACATTATTGAGCATGTCGATAAAATGACGACACAGGCAGCCAACAGCTTGCTCAAGTTTTTGGAGGAGCCGCCAGCTGGTGTGCTGGCCTTGCTGCTTACCGAGCACAGTCATGCGATGCTCCCTACGATTTTGTCGCGTTGCCAAATCGTACAATTTTCCCCACTTTCTGCAGAAGCAATCGCCGTAGAACTGCGAAGAGAAGGCGTTTTGGCAGGCATGGCACAGGTTGCTTCCCATATTACGACAAATATGGAAGAGGCCAAGGTGCTCAGCCAATCAGAATCGTTTGCACAGCTGAGAAATCTAGTGATACAATTGATTGAGGAGTGCAAACAACGCAATTCGTCTGCGCTTTTTACCATCCATGATATGTTGCAAAAGAGCGACAAAATTAAAGAGGAACTACCCCTCTTTTTAGATTTGCTCATCCTTTGGCTGCGCGATATCCTGTATGTGCAAGTAGGCAGGCATGCCCATCTCATTAACAGCGACCAACAGGATGTGCTGCAAGGACAAGCACTGGTATGGACAAAAGCTGAGCTCTTGCACGGGATAGATTTGGTCATGGAAACGAAAAATCGGATAGAGCGAAATGCCAACGCACAGTTGGCTCTTGAGCGGTTGGTTCTTCAAATCCAGGAGGGATAACCTTGTACGAGGTTGTTGGAGTCCGCTTTAAAAAAGCGGGCAAAATATATTACTTCGACCCTGACCGACTGCCAATCGAGAAAGATTGTACCGTCATCGTGGAAACAGCGCGAGGAGTCGAATACGGCAAGGTTGTCATCGGAAAAAAGCAGGTAGCGGATTCCGATGTGGTATTGCCGCTGAAGAAAGTGATTCGGGTCGCTGACGACAAGGATGCCAAGCAGGTGGACGAAAACAAGCAGGCCGCCAAGAATGCATTTTCCGTCTGTCAGACCAAAATCAAGGAGCACAAACTGGACATGAAGCTGGTTGATGTGGAGTACACATTCGACCGCAACAAGATCATCTTTTACTTTACGGCAGATGGACGCGTTGATTTTCGTGAGCTGGTTAAAGATTTGGCGTCCGTATTCCGTACCCGCATCGAGCTTCGCCAGATCGGCGTTCGCGATGAAGCGAAAATGCTTGGCGGTATCGGGCCCTGTGGACGATTGCTTTGCTGTTCTACATTCCTTGGCGATTTTGAGCCCGTTTCGATTAAAATGGCCAAGGACCAAAACCTTTCGTTGAATCCAGCGAAGATCTCCGGGCTTTGCGGCAGATTGATGTGCTGTTTAAAATACGAGAACGACAACTACGAGAGTACGCGCGATGAGATGCCTGACATCGGAAAAGTCGTAAGCACCCCGATGGGGAACGGACGCGTCGTATCCGTGAATGTACTCGACCAATCCGTTCAAGTAGAGCTTTCGATCGATAAAAAGATCACAGAGTTTGGACTAGATGAGATTGCGATAGGGCTTCCCACTTTTGAATAAAAGATGGGAGTAGGGGAGAGGTGAGCGAGTGGACAAACGGGAAATCTTCGTCAAGATGGCGAGCATTGAAGAACGAATTGGGGACCTTTACAAAGAAATCGGTGAGTTGAAAGACGTCATCGTAGTTTTGATGGAGGAAAACGCCCAATTACTCGTTGAAAACCAGCACCTTCGCAACCGACTAGACAGAAAAAAGACAAGCACTTCACCGAAGCAAAAGGGAACGCGCCCAGTGGCACAAGAGAAGGCCAAGAAGGCAGTGGTCGGAGAAGGATACGACAATCTTGCTCGTCTCTACGCAGAAGGGTTTCATATCTGCAATGTGCATTTTGGCAGCTTGCGTAAAGAAGGCGATTGTTTATTCTGCTTGTCGTTTTTAAGCGGAGGCCCTCAAAAATAAGCGGTGTACCAATAGCCGGATGAAAAAGCGACCTGGGCCATGTGTCAGGTCGCTTTTATACATGAGTAAACCAAAGGGGTTATGAACAACGGATGGAACCAGTCACCAATGTGCCGCTCTTCGAATCAGAGCGCATCGATGATTTGCTGACGCACGAAATGAAAATTATTCAGAGCCATGAAGTGTTCTGTTTTTCTATGGACGCTGTCCTGCTCGCTCGCTTTGCTTCGGCGCCAAAAAGAGGGCGTATCCTAGACTTTTGCACAGGCAACGGGGCGATTCCGCTCATTATGACGACCAGGACACCAGAAGCCTCTTTTGAAGGAATCGAAATTCAGGAGCGATTGTTCAGCATGGCGAGCCGCAATGTAGCGCTGAACCAGCTGGAAGGGCGCATCACCATGCACCACGGAGATGTAAAGGAGGCGGTGGAGCGCTTCGGTCATGCGAAGTTTGACGTGATCACCTGCAATCCGCCCTATATGCCGGCCACCAGTGGGGAGAAAAATATCAGTGAGCATTTTGCCATCGCCCGTCACGAAATCATGCTCTCTCTGGAAGACGTGATTCGTGTAGGCAGCCAGCTGCTGAAAAACGGAGGAAAGCTCGCGATGGTACACCGTTCGACGCGTCTGATTGAGATCATTACGTTGATGCGCCAGTACGGAATCGAGCCGAAGCGGATGCGCCTCGTGTATCCTCGCCGCGACGCTGAGCCCAACATGGTATTAATAGAAGGGATGCGGGGAGGCAAGCCGGAGCTGCGGATCCAGCCACCGTTGATTGTCTATGAAAATGGAGAGGAATACTGTGAAGAGCTGCAGGAAGTCTATTTCGGAAGACGCGATTCCCTCGCATAAAGGCCACTTTGTTTATATTTTGTCTTGTGCGGACGGGAGTCTTTACACAGGCTACACAACCGAGCTGCCAAGACGACTGCGAGCACATAACGAAGGCAAAGGAGCCAAATACACCCGTGGACGCGGACCTGTCGAATTGCTGTATTGGGAAGAAGGGACAGACCGCTCCTGGGGGCTGAGGAGAGAGGAAGGAATCAAGCGGCTCTCCCGCCCGAAAAAAGAAGAATTGATTGGAGAGGGACCTCATGGTGAATATCCAGCGTAGCTTTTCGTCCGAGCAGGCCGGTGTCCTCTATCTGGTGGCGACACCGATTGGAAATTTGGATGATATCACGGTCCGTTGCCTGGAAACGCTGCGCTCTGTCGATGTGATTGCTTGTGAGGATACACGGCAGACGCGAAAGCTGCTTAACCATTTTCATATCGACAAGCGAACGGTCAGCTATCACGAGCATAATAAGGAAGCGAGCGGAAATGGTCTCTTGCAGTGGCTGGCAGAAGGAAAGCAGATCGCACTAGTCAGCGATGCTGGGCTGCCGGCGATATCAGACCCGGGAGCTGATCTGGTTCGCGATGCGACAGCAGCTGGTTATCCGGTGATCCCGGTTCCTGGAGCAAATGCTGGGTTAACGGCATTGATCGCATCAGGACTGCCGACAGATCGCTTTGTATTTTGCGGGTTTATGGGCAGAGAAAACAAGGAGCGCCGCGAAGAGCTGGAGCGGTTGAAAAAGTATCAGGAAACGCTCATCTTCTATGAAGCTCCGCATCGGATTGACAAAACACTGGTGGCTATTCGGGATGCATGGGGCAATCGTCGGGCAGTGCTGGCGAGAGAGCT
This sequence comes from Brevibacillus centrosporus, assembly GCF_003710815.1. Lineage (GTDB taxonomy): Bacteria > Bacillota > Bacilli > Brevibacillales > Brevibacillaceae > Brevibacillus > Brevibacillus centrosporus. The sequence continues at coordinate 55,679 of NZ_RHHP01000032.1, read as the reverse complement.
GACCAAGCGCTATGAGGAATTTGTGCGGGGCACGCTTGATGAACTGATTGAGTGGCTGCGTGAAGGAGAAGCGCGAGGAGAGTTTTGCTTGATTGTGGAAGGCTACACAGGTCCTCTCGAGGAAGAGGAGGAAGATTTGTGGTGGCAAGAGCTCAGTGTCACCCAGCACGTCGACCAGTACTGTGAGCAGGGATTGAGCAAAAAGGATGCGATCAAGCAGGCTGCGGATGATCGCGGTGTCTCCAAACGAGATGTGTACAACGAGTACCATCGTGAACAAGACGAAGATTAGAGCTGGCTGGCTTTTACGGCCAGTTTTTTTGCATCCAAATAGGCGATTCTATTTACACATCCGGCACAAAAGCAAAAAGAGCCTCTCGGGGCTTGTCCCCAAAAGGCTCAACATATGTAAAAGAGAGAAAGTTATCGTTTTACGACTGGCATTTCGGACAGGCAGTCTTGGCAAACGATTTTACCTTTAAAGTGAGATACTTTATCTGCATTACCACAGAAAATGCAAGCAGGCTCGTATTTTTTCAGGATGATGCGCTCACCGTCAACGTAGATTTCCAAAGCATCTTTTTCTGCGATACCCAGCGTGCGGCGCAATTCGATTGGGATTACCACGCGGCCCAACTCGTCCACTTTCCGAACAATACCTGTTGATTTCATCATTAGTGATTTCTCCTCCCAAATATGGACATGTCGATGCTATTGTTCAACGGAAACCATTTATCGTCAATATTCGACATTTTCTGTTGAAAACATCATACCAGCGATTCCCAAAGGTGTCAACCTAGCATTTACAATTCTTTGAAAACAAAAGTTTTTTTTGAAAATGAAAACACTGTTGTAGCAACGTTTTTCTCCAATATGGAAATGTTATGTAAAAATAATTGGATAAAATTTACTGGAAGTTTTCGCCTAGCCTATAGTCGGTTCATGTCGAATTATCGTTTGTACATTCGACATAATCACCGTTATTTCACTGTTTTCCCTTTAATTCCTACTAAGGCCCTTTTTCTGGAGAAAGCAGGGTGAGGGAGGTTTACAAAACAGGTTGGTCGTGTACAATAGAGGGTGTAAAGCACCAAAACATAGCAAACGACCTTGATGGGAAGAGTAAGTGGACCTCCTTATTTCAGAGAGCCGGGGTAGCTGAAAACCGGTATAAGCGAGCAAGCTGAACATGGACCCAGAGTCTCGCCGATGAACACGAATCGGGATAGCCGTTTCCAGTAGTCCGCGACGCAACGCCCACGTTACGGGCAGAGTCAGACCTTGACTCACCAAGTCCGTATGCCGTGAGGGTACGGAGTGTTTGGGTGGTACCGCGAGTTAGAGCTCGCCCCAATTTTTTGGGGCGGGCTTTTATTATACAGTTAAGAATTTATAAGATTCTTATCCAGTATAAGGGCAACTAAGGCTCCGCCATAGGAATGGCGAAGCCAAGTTTTCTAATTACTAAACGTAAAGTGGAGGAGTTTTGTTGCAATGAAACCAACATATTACATCACCACACCGATCTACTATCCCAGTAACAAGCTGCATATCGGAAATGCCTACACCACGATTGCCTGTGATGCAGTGGCTCGCTACAAACGCCTGCGTGGGTACGATGTCTACTACCTGACGGGTACGGACGAGCATGGGCAAAAGCTTCAGGAGCGCGCAGCACAGGATGGCAAAGAGCCGCTGGAGTTCATCGACCCTGTCGTGGACTGGATTCGCGACCTGTGGGACAGACTGGACATTTCTTATGATGATTTCATCCGCACGACGCAGCCGCGCCACAAGGAAGTCGTCCAAAAGGTGTTCCAACGCCTGCTCGATCAGGGGGACATTTACCTGGGCGAATACGAAGGCTACTACTGTGTGCCATGTGAAGCGTTCTGGACAGAGACGCAGGCGAAGACGGACAAAGGCTATTTTTGCCCAGATTGCGGCCGCGAAGTGAAATTGGTGAAGGAGAACAACTACTTCTTCCGCATGTCCAAATACCAGGACAGACTGCTCAAGCACATCGAGGAAAATCCAGAGTTCATCCAGCCAGAGACACGCAAAAATGAAATGATCAACAACTTCCTCAAGCCAGGTCTGCAGGATCTCTCTGTCTCTCGCAGCACATTTGACTGGGGGATCAAAGTGCCAAGCGATCCTGAACATGTGATCTACGTTTGGATCGATGCTTTGACCAACTATATTTCCGCACTGGGCTACCTGAGCGACGATGACAGTAAATACCGCCGTTTCTGGCCTGCGGATGTGCACATGGTAGGAAAAGACATTTTGCGCTTCCACACCATTTACTGGCCGATTCTGTTGATGGCACTCGATGTACCGCTGCCAAAACAAATCTTTGGTCACGGCTGGCTCTTGATGCCAGATGGCAAAATGTCCAAATCCAAAGGAAACGTAATCGATCCGAAGCTTCTGATCGACCGTTACGGCTCCGATGGTGTTCGCTACTTCCTGCTGCGTGAGATTAACTTCGGTCAAGACGGCATCTTTACGCCGGAGTCCTTCGTCCAACGATTGAACTTTGACCTCGCAAACGACATCGGAAACCTTTTGAGCCGCACTGCGACGATGATCGAGAAATACTTCGATGGTGTGATTCCGGCTGCTGAGGTTGCGGGAGAGCCGGATGACAGCTTGATCGAGCTGGCTGTGAAAACAAAAGGTCTGGTTGAGGAGCATATGGAAGCAATGCGCTTCAGCAACGCGCTGGCTCACATCTGGGAGCTGGTGGGACGGACCAATAAATACATCGATGAGACCATGCCTTGGAACCTGGCAAAGTCGGAAGAAACTAAAGGCCGTTTGGCAACCGTTATGTACAACCTGGCAGAGAGCATTCGCATCAGCTCGATTCTCATTCAACCATTCATGACGAAAGCCCCAGCAAAAATCTGGGATCAACTCGGTATCGTAGGAAATGAGCAAGCGACCAGCTGGGAGTCTGCCGGCACATGGGGCGGATTGCCTGTAGGTAGTACGGTTAGCCGCAAAGAGCTGCTTTTCCCGCGTCTGGATGTTGCGGCAGAGCTGGCATTCATCGACGAGTCAACGGCGGAAGCGCGTCGCCAAGCAGAAGAAAACAAGAAGAAGCAAGAGGGAACGGAAGGTGGAGCAGGTGTGAGCGAAACACAAGCAAATGCGGCGGAAGCAGCTGCAGCTGAGAAACCAGCGGATGCTAAGGAAGAAATCGGCATCGATGACTTTGGAAAGGTAGAGCTGCGTGTTGCACAGGTAGTCGAATGCGCGAAGCACCCGAACGCCGACAAGCTGCTGATCCTGCAACTGGATCTGGGCTATGAAAAACGTCAGGTCGTTTCCGGGATCGCGAAGTACTACTCGCCGGAAGATATGGTTGGGAAGAAAGTCATCGTGGTCGCGAACTTAAAGCCAGTAAAGCTGCGCGGTGAAATGTCCCAAGGTATGATTCTAGCAGCATCTGCAGGAGATTCGCTGACACTTGCGACTGTAGATCCGAGCATGCCGAACGGCGCGATCGTGAAGTAAGCGAGCGCATCCAGCAGGAAAGGAAGGATCAACCCGTGTTATTTGAAACGCATACGCACCTGAATGCCAAGGAATTTGACGAGGACCGCGAAGAGACAATTGCTCGTGCCAGGGAAAACGGGGTCAGCACGATCGTCAATATCGGCTTTAACGCGGAGACGATCCCGACGTGCATCGAGCTGGCTGAGAAGCATGACTTTATTTATGCGGTAGTCGGTTGGCACCCGCAGGATGCAAAAGATATGACGGATGAGCATCTGGAGTGGATTGAGAAGCTTAGTCGTCATCCAAAGGTCGTAGGACTGGGAGAAATGGGTCTCGACTACTACTGGGATACGTCGCCCAAGGACGTGCAGGCAGACGTTTTCCGCAAGCAGATTCGTCTCGCGCGCAAGGTAGACATGCCGATCATCATCCACAATCGCGATGCCCATCAGGACGTCATCTCGATACTCCGGGAAGAAAAGGCTGCTGATGTCGGCGGGATCATGCACTGCTTCTCCGGCAGCTGGGAAACGGCAAAGCTCGCCTTGGACATGAATTTCTACATCTCCTTTGGCGGACCGCTCACCTTCAAAAATGCCAAGCAGCCAAAAGAGGTTGCGGCCAAAGTACCACTCGATCGATTGTTGATCGAGACGGACAGTCCTTACCTCACGCCGCATCCTTTTCGGGGCAAGCGAAACGAGAGCGGCTACGTCCGTTACGTCTGCGAGGAAATGGCGAACATTCGGGGTTTGTCTTACGAAGAAATGGCTGAAATTACTTCGGAGAACGCCCGACGATTATTTCGACTAAATGAGTCCCAAAAATAAAGCAAAAGCGGAAAATCACGGCGCGGCTCGTGGTTTTCCGCTTTTTTCGTTCGTTTTTCCTGTGTTCTACACCCGTTTGTCGAAGCATACCATGAACAATATGTCGAACGATTATTGTCCTATCGACATGGGTACTCGACACCAACTGCCTATGATTCGTCAGACGCTTTTTGCTAGGCTTGTACCATCTTCTCTTCAGCCAAAGGTAGGGGAAATTTGACAAAGCCGGAAAAGTGACATACAATCAAATCCGATCTTGTTTAGTACCGGCCACTTCCAGAATATTAGTGCAATTACAGCGACCCTTACCTGGCTAGACCGAAAAAGCCTTGTGCTTTTCTAGGAAAAGGAGTGTGGGAAATGGAGTTACGCACGATGTGGGAAAGGTATAAGAATAAGGGGCTCGTCATCTTTGGGGTCCTCGCTCTTGTCATCATTCCCATGATTGGGTATTTCTCTGCCCAGGCTACCCAGCCAAAACAGGTCACATTTTCGTTAGATGGTGAAAGTCGCAAGGTAGCTACCAAAGCCGAGACCGTTGAAGAGTTTTTGGCAGAGCGACAGATCACCCTGACGGAAAAGGATTCCCTTCAACCAGCACCTACGACCAAGCTCAAAGACGGAACAGAAATATTTTTACATACAGTCTGGTCCATACCAGTCCAGATTGACGGGCAGACCAAAGTGATTCAAACACTGAGCCGCGATGTTGCTGGCGCGTTGAAGGACGGCGGCATCACACTCAGTGAAAAGGACCGGGTAGAACCGGCCTTGACAGCGTCTCTAGCAAAATCTTCAGCCATCACCGTCAAACGCGTTGTCGAGAAGATGGTAGACGAAGAAGAGCGCGTCACCTATCAGGAAATCCGTAAAAACGATTCTGCGTTGGAAAAAGGAAAAACAAAAGTACTGCAAACAGGACAAGAAGGTAAGGCAATTGCACACTACAAGCTAGTCACTGTGGACGGCAAAGAAGTCTCCCGTGAGCTGGTTTCGAGAGATGTTGTTACTCCGAAAAAGGACCATGTGATCGCCGTAGGGACTGCGGTGGCGATGCGCACAGAAGACAGTTCGCAAAGAGTTCTGGTCGCATCGGCGGGGATGGTCTCCCGCGGTGGAAAAGTTTTTAGGCCGAAAAAAGTACTGAACGGAGTTACCTTGACTGCTTACTCGCCAGCAGGCGGGGGCAAGCATCCCAGCTCGGCAGGCTACGGACGTACTGCGACTGGGGTAAAAGCTCAGGCAGGGCACACCATTGCAGTAGATCCTCGCGTCATTCCTTATGGGTGGTGGGTCTACATCGACGGAGTTGGGTACCGTCGAGCAGAAGATACTGGTGGGGCTATGAAAGGTGGCAAGATTGACGTATTTGTTAGCACGGAATCGGAGGCGGTTCAGTTTGGCCGCAAGCGTAACAAAACTGTCTATATAATTGGACCGCAGAAGCCTTAGGACAGGAGCGACATGCTCCTGTCTTCTGTTTGGTTGTGAGCCGTGCTAATCTGGTTGTTAGTAAGACGTTGAATGGGCGGAAATCGTTTCGCCTTTTTGGGGCTTTTGACCGCATTTTTTTGGCATACTTGTACCATATGGACAATGTACGAAAGTGGGAGCACAGGAATGAAAATCAAGGAACTTATCGTGGTGGAGGGTAGGGACGATACTGTGGCGATCAAGCGGGCTGTCAACGCCGATACGATCGAGACGGGCGGATCTGCCATTCATACTTGGGTGATTGAAAAAATCCGCCTGGCGCAGCAAAAGCGAGGCGTTATTATTTTCACCGACCCGGATTATCAGGGAGAGCGCATCCGCAGGATCATCAGCAAGGCTGTACCGGGATGCAAGCATGCGTTTATCACTCAGGAGGACGGTACGAAGAAGGGTGACATCGGAGTGGAGAATGCGTCTCCCGAAGTGATTGTACGAGCTCTCGCAGATGTGCGCACAGAGATGATCGAATCTGCGGGAGAGATCACGGCAGAGGATATGCTGGCGTACGGGCTGACCTCAGGCGGAGATTCCAAAGAACGCCGAATCAAGCTGGGTGAGAAGCTAGGGATCGGCTATGCCAACGCCAAGCAGCTTCTCGCGCGCCTGAATGCCTTTCAGATCAAACGAGAAGAATTTGAAGCTGCCATGCAAGCTATCGATAAAGAGAGGGAGTAAGCCATGACCCAAATGACCGGCAAAGACATTGCCACACCTACGCGTACGAAAGAGGTCCTGGAGAAGTACGGCTTCTCTTTTAAAAAGAGTCTGGGGCAAAACTTCCTGATCGATACGAACATCCTGCACAACATCGTCGCAGAAGCGGATCTGACGAAGGAAAAGGGTGCCGTAGAGATCGGGCCTGGGATTGGAGCCTTGACGGAGCAATTGGGACGAGCAGCAGGAAAGGTGATGGCGATCGAGATCGACCAGCGCCTCTTGCCTATTTTGGCGGACACGCTGTCGCCCTATGAAAATATCGAGGTCGTGCACGGCGATGTGCTGGAGCTTGATCTGAAGGCATTGTTAGCAGAGAAAATGGCGGGTGTAGAAAAGATCAGTGTGGTAGCCAATCTGCCCTACTACGTAACGACACCGATCTTGATGAAGCTGCTGGAGGAACGCCTTCCTCTGGAGAACATCGTGGTGATGATTCAAAAAGAAGTAGCGGAAAGAATAGCTGCCAAGCCGGGTACGAAAGACTATGGGTCTTTATCGGTCGCAGCCCAATTCTATGCAGAAACAGAAGTAGCGATGATCGTGCCTGCTAGCGTCTTCATCCCTCGTCCTAACGTCGATTCTGCGGTTATACGCCTGAAGGTAAGGGATCGTCCACCGGTCGAGGTAGATGACCAGGACATGTTCTTTCGGGTCGTTCGCAGCTCGTTCGCACAGCGCAGAAAGACGCTCCTAAACAACCTAATGAACGGTCTGTTTCGCAAAGAACAGAAAGACGAAGTAATACAGATGCTTGCCGACATCCAGATCGACCCCACACGTCGTGGGGAGACGCTCAGCATTGAAGAGTTTGCCCGACTGGCGAACGAAAGCTTGCGGCGTGGATTGATTGGGCAGTAGCCTTGGGGAACCCTCATTTTTGGGCTTATAACGCCAAAAGTGAGGGTTTTTTGTGTTTGCGTCTTCCTTTCGATATAATACTGACAAATATCTACGTAATTCATGAAAAAAAGCCCGTTGACAAAAACTCCGCTTGGTTGCTATAATTTTTTATTTCTTTGACAAAATAAGTGTGTGCTGTTATAATAGATGTAAGCGAGGTGGATGGAACAATGGCAAGAAACGCGTTACTTGACATTAAACGCAGTTTAGACGGACATATTGGTGAGCGCATCCTGCTGAAGGCAAATGGCGGCCGCCGCAAAACCGTCGAACGAAGTGGCATCCTCGAAGAAACATACCCATCAGTATTTGTAGTAAAGCTAGACGATGATCAACTTTTCGAGCGGGTTTCTTACAGCTATGCGGACATCTTGACGGAAACAGTAGAGTTGACGGTGTGCCGTGAGAATCAGCACATCCGCATCACATTTGTACAACAGTAGAGCCCTTTGGGTTCTACTGTTTTGTTTTGCAGAGAGAACTTTAGATTCTTAACCTAAATAAGCGAGGTAAAGGCGAGACTTGTCCCTTTTGGGTGCAGAAAGCTCCTCGGCGAATAGGCCGCGGCAGAGTTTTTTTATTACCAAGTGTTGGCTGCACCCCGGATCGAGATTGAATCCCTTGTTGGCTGCACAAACTATTTGTGTCAACGAGAAGGGGAGGATGTTATGGGTCGTCGCAGACGAGGCATTATGTCTGAGCAGTTCAAGATGGAGATCGCCAAGGAGCTAGGATTTTACGATAAGGTGAAAACCGAGGGCTGGGGAGCGATCACGACAAGTGACGCTGGTAACCTAGTCAAACGAGCCATTCAGATTGCCGAGGAAGCATTGGCCAAGCAGCATACGACATGACTCGTTGGCGAGACCGGGGACTTCCCGGTCTTCTGTCTCTGACTCTTATTTTCCGAACCATTATAATCTTCTTGATCATATTCTTTTGGTTGATCGAGTGGCATGGAAGAGAATGCCTATGCTACAATAAGAGACTAGGAAAATTAGAAAGTAGTCAGAGGTGAACAACGTGCGTATCTCGGTCAAAGCTCCGGCCAAAATTAATTTAACTCTTGATGTTCTTGCCAAGCGGCCGGACGGTTATCACGAAGTCGAAATGGTGATGACTACCGTAGACTTGGCGGACCGTGTAGATCTCACTCTGCGCGGAGATGGAGAGATTACGCTGGACTGCTCTGCCAGCTTCGTACCGGATGATATTCGCAATCACGCGTACAAAGCGGCAGTACTTTTAAAAGAACGCTATCAGGTACGCGAAGGCGTGCATTTGTATATTGATAAGCAGATCCCTGTCGCCGCAGGACTGGCGGGAGGAAGCAGTGATGCAGCAGCGACCTTGCGAGGGCTGAACCAATTGTGGAATCTGGGACTGTCCTTGGACGAGCTGGCTGCGGTTGGGGCTCAGATCGGCTCAGACGTTCCTTTTTGCGTTTACGGTGGAACCGCTCTGGCAAAAGGGAGAGGAGAGCAGATCACGCATCTGAATACGCCTGCTCCCTGCTGGGTGATTCTGGCAAAGCCACCGATCGGTGTGTCGACTGCGGATGTGTACGGAAATCTGCGCGTCCAGGAGATCGACAATCATCCTTTGACGGGACAAATGCTGCGGGCGATTTCGGAGCAGGACTTCCCGATGATGTGCCAGGCACTCGGCAACGTTCTGGAGAATGTGACTTTGTCTCTCCATCCGCAAGTACGACAGATCAAGGAGCTGATGATGGCATCGGGAGCTGACGGTGTCCTGATGTCAGGCAGCGGCCCGACCGTTTTTGCGCTCGTACAAAAGGAAGCAAAAGTGCATCGCATCTACAATGCTTTGCGCGGATTTGTAAAAGATGTATTTGTTGCCCGAATGTTAGGTGCCCAAGAAGGGGAAATGCTTGCATAGACCCGTATATAAATGATACATTAGCACCATAATATTCGGTTTTGGAGGAAGAGCTATGAAGAAATTGCGTAGAAGTGCTCGGCTCGTCGATATGACTCAGCACTTGCTCGCCCATCCCCATACGCTGATTCCGCTCACTCTGTTTGCCGAACAATACGGGGCGGCGAAATCGTCGATTAGCGAAGATTTATCCATCATCAAAGAAGCGTTTGAGGTACAGGGTGTAGGCTTGTTGAAAACGGTAGCGGGTGCGGCTGGTGGAGTGAAGTTCATTCCCCAAGTCAAAACCGAAGAGGCTCTTACCTTTGTACAAGAGCTGATTGGTCAACTGGCGAATCCAGATCGACTTCTGCCAGGCGGATACCTGTACATGTCAGACGTTCTAGGTAACCCCTCCACGATGGCGCAGATCGGGAAGCTGTTTGCGACAGCTTACGCGGACAAAAACGTTGACGTGGTGATGACAGTGGAAACCAAAGGGATTCCACTGGCGTATGCGACAGCGATGTTTTTGAATGTTCCCGTGGTGATCGTGCGGCGTGATAACAAGGTGACGGAAGGTTCAGTCGTTAGCATTAATTACGTTTCCGGATCCAGCAAGCGGATTCAGACCATGTCACTGGCTCGGCGTGCATTGGCTGAACAGTCCCGCGTGCTGATTGTAGACGACTTCATGAAAGCAGGCGGAACGCTGCGTGGAATGATCGACCTGCTGCAAGAATTCCGTGCTACCGTCGTAGGCTGCGGCGTATTGGTAGAAACGACAGCAGACGTTTCTGAGCGACTGGTCGATGAATACGTTTCGTTGGCCAAACTTCAAGATGTAGACATCAAGGGCAAGCAAATCGAGATCGAGCTCGGAAGTTTTTTCGGTAGATAGGCGGCTTTTCTTGTCTGCTCTGAGAGAACGGGGCACGTTTTCAAAAAATGAGGGGAGTAGATTTACATGGCAATGTCTTTTGTATCCACTGATAAAGCGCCTGCAGCGATTGGTCCTTACAGCCAGGCAACAAAAGTAGGACCACTCCTGTTTGCGTCCGGTCAAATTCCACTCCGCCCAGATGGTACCCTCGTAGAAGGTGACATCGTCGAGCAAGCGCATCAGGTTTTCGCCAACATCAAAGCGGTCTTGGCAGAAGCAGGCGGCAGCTTGTCGAACGTCGTGAAGGCGACTGTCTTTATCAAGGACATGAACGACTTCGGACAATTGAATGAAGTGTACGGACAATATTTTGGCGATCACAAGCCAGCGCGTTCCACGGTAGAGGTAGCTCGCCTGCCGCGCGATGTAAAAGTCGAGATCGAGATCATTGCTCATCTGGAAGTGTAAGCGTCAAAAATGGACCAAATAGCCTCGTGCCTAACGTGCACCAGGCTATTTTTTTCGACCAAATCCCTCTTGAGATGCATACGAATGCTGTAGATATGAATAAATTTATATATTTTTTTAAAAATTTGCATAGATACAGCAGGAATATTTACCCAAAGGGTGGAAATACTCCTAAACGCGTTTTCATAGATAAAGGGAGTGAACTAGATGGAAGTTACAGACGTTAGACTTCGCCGAGTGAATACGGATGGTAGGATGAAAGCGATTGCGTCCATTACAATTGACCATGAATTTGTGGTTCATGATATCCGTGTGATTGATGGAAACAATGGCATGTTCGTTGCCATGCCAAGCAAACGTACACCGGATGGAGAGTTCCGTGATATCGCGCACCCGATTTCTTCCACTACCCGCGAAAAAATCCAGGCAGCAGTATTGTCGGAGTACGATCGCGTAGGTCAAGAAGAAGAAAGCACCATTGAAGCAGGTGCTTAGGTGAAACAAGCAAGCACCCTGTCTGAATAGGCAGGGTGCTTCGATGTGTGTCGATGATCAATAGCAGCTTTCCAGGTCAGTAATGATTTTATCTCGGTTCATTCCCTCACCGATAAAGACAGCTACCATTTTCGGGCCATGGTTTTCAAAGGGAAACAAGTGGACCTGATTGTCGGTATGCTGAAAAGAAATCAGTTCCTCTCTTCCGTGAAACTGCACGTATCCTTTTGCGCGGTAGACGTTTTTGGGCAAGTCGTACAGAAAGTCTTCAAACCTGCCAGCGTCGACGGCTCCTTTGAAACGGTAGGAAAAGGTTTCTATGCTGTTATATAAAGATGGCTGGCCCGTGCTCAGTCCAAGGGATTGCTTCAGTCGATCCATGGGTGACATCCGTCCGATCGTCTTTTGCACCGGAACGCTGCTGACCGCCTCTCGTCGCAGCTCGATGTTTTCAGACAGACGTGAGACCGATAGCAGCGTGTGCAAATCGATGTCGCTCTGTACGGTGTCGTAGAGTGGGGCATTTGGATTGATCTCGGACAGCTTTCGCTTTACTTTCTCCAAGGTATCGCCCGTGGTGCGATCTACTTTATTGACGAGCAGCAGATCTGCGTATTTGACCTGGTTGCGTATCGTTTTGACGAGCGCACCGGTAGATTGAAAGCGCGAGTTCAGCTCCAAAAAGCGGGAAGCATCTACGACAGAGACAATGCCTTTCATCTCAATCTGCTCGTAAAGCTCAGGATGAGTCAAACCGTCGATCACATCGATAGGATCAGCAACCCCTGTTGTTTCAATGAGGATTTTATCCGGATTTATGGAGGTAATTACTTCCTTTAGGCTCTCCGTCATTTCTCCCCGAATCGAGCAGCATATACATCCGTCCAACAGCTTTTTTACAGGAAACCCAAATCCTTGCAGTTGTTCCCCGTCAATATCTTCTTCGCCCATTTCATTCATAACGACTACGACCTTTTCGTCCTGTACGCGCAGATGAGCAAGCATTTTCTGCAATAGGGTGGTTTTTCCGCTTCCTAAATAACCTGTCAGCAAGTACACCTGAGCACTCATCCATATCGACCTCCCTTTTCAAAACCCTATCGACCATCAATATATCACACTCTTATCAGAAAATTAAATGTTGTCCGATGTTTGTCCAACTTCCCGGCATTGTCCGGAAAACGACGATAATCCTGAATCGATTGTCTTGAAATCCACATATGATTAAGATATAGTCATTGTGGAACTTCTACGATGGAGGGTTGTCATGTCTAAGATCCATGCCGTGGTTCTGGCGGCTGGTCAGGGTACACGGATGAAATCGAAGCTGTACAAGGTTCTTCACCCTGTTTGCGGAAAGCCAATGGTCCAACATGTTGTGGATACGATGGCATCGATGCAGGTGAAGGATATCGTTGTCGTCGTAGGTCATGGTGCTGACGCAGTCCGCGCCAAACTGGGCGAAGACGTTGCATATGCACTACAAGAAGAACAGTTGGGAACGGCGCATGCCGTCCAGCAGGCAGCGCCATTTTTACATGATAAAGAAGGCACTACGTTTCTTTTGTACGGAGACGTCCCACTTTTGTCTGCAGAGACGTTAGCCGCGTTATTGACCTATCACGAAGAACAGGAAGCGGCTGCTACCGTTTTGACCGCCGTGCTGTCTGACCCAACCGGGTATGGACGTATCGTGCGTGATGAGGCAGGCGAAGTATTGCGAATCGTGGAACACAAGGACGCCACTTCTGAGGAAAGGGCGATCCAGGAAATTAACACGGGCATATACTGCTATGACAACCAAAAATTATGGAAAGCCTTGGCACAAGTGAAAAATGACAATGTACAAGGCGAATACTATGTAACAGATGTTGTCGGTATTTTGCGGGATGCCGGTGAAAAGGTAGCTGCCTTTGAAGCGGCGGATCCTGATGAAACGATGGGCGTAAACGACCGCGTGCAGCTTTCTGAAGCGGAAGCGTACATGAGACGTCGCATTGTTGTTGAACACATGCGCAACGGCGTGACCGTTCTGGATCCTTCCTCTACTTACATTGAGGCAGGCGTCACCATCGGATCTGACACCGTTATTCATCCAGGTACATTCCTGCGCGGGCGGACAACCATCGGATCTGACTGTGTCATCGGACCGAATGCAGATTTGACGGATGTTGCGGTTGCGGACAATGTATCCTTGACCTACACTGTCATGGTGGATGCGCGTGTGGAGCACGAGAGCACCGTCGGACCTTTCGCGTATGTTCGTCCGGGAAGTGTGATTGGTCCAAAAGCAAAAATCGGTGACTTCGTTGAGCTGAAAAATGCCAAAATCGGCGAAGGCTCGAAGGTTCCTCACCTCAGCTATGTTGGGGATGCTGAGATTGGCGCTGGCGTCAATATCGGCTGTGGAACAATTACGGTCAACTACGATGGAGCAGTCAAACACAAAACGACCGTGCAAGATGGTGCGTTTGTCGGATGCAACTCGAATCTGGTTGCTCCGGTCACAGTAGGGCAGAATGCTTATGTAGCAGCTGGTTCTACGATCACCCAGGATGTGCCAGATAATGCCCTGGCCATCGCTCGTGAACGACAAGTGAATAAAATCGATTACGCCAACAGAATGCCTCGCAAGGGCAAAAAGCAATCATAACGGGAGGTTCTTGAGAAGATCATGGCTAACTACCGCGACCCAAAACTGAAGGTATTTACGTGCAACGCTAACCCAGAACTGGCGAAAGAAATCGCCGAACATATTGGTGTACCACTCGGAAATGCGCAAGCAGTGCGCTTTAGTGATGGTGAGTGCCAAATCAAATTGAATGAAAGTGTTCGCGGTTGTGACGTATTTGTTATTCAGCCGACATCTGCTCCCGTTAATGAGCACTTGATGGAGCTATTGGTAATGGTAGACGCATTGAAACGTGCTTCTGCTAAGAGCATCAACGTAGTGATTCCTTACTACGGCTATGCTCGTCAAGATCGTAAAGCACGCGCACGCGATCCGATTACAGCGAAACTGGTTGCCAACCTGATTGAAACAGCTGGCGCACAACGTGTAATCACGATGGACCTGCATGCGACCCAAATCCAAGGCTTCTTCGACATCCCGGTTGATCATCTGTTGGGCGTACCGATTCTGGCAAAACACTTCTCTGAAAAAGGTCTGTCGGACATCGTGGTAGTCTCTCCTGACCACGGTGGTGTTACCCGCGCTCGCAAACTGGCTGAGCGTCTGGAAGCGCCAATCGCGATCATCGACAAACGCCGTCCGGAGCCAAACGTAGCGGAAGTAATGAACATCGTCGGGAACATCGAGGGAAAAACCGCGATCATCATCGACGATATTATCGATACAGCAGGAACCATCACGTTGGCTGCGAGCGCACTGGTGGAAGCGGGAGCGCGTGACGTATACGCATGCTGCACACATCCTGTGCTGTCCGGTCCAGCTATCGAGCGCATCGGCAACTCCAATATTCGTGAGCTGATCGTAACCAACTCGATCCCACTCACAGAAGAGCAAATCATCGACAAAATTACCGTTCTCTCTGTTGCACCGATCATCGGCGAAGCGATTATCCGCGTACACGAAGAGCTGTCGGTAAGCAAGCTGTTTGATTAATTGACATGCCCCCTACTGTTGGGGGATTGAAACAAACCTCCGTTGGACAAGCTAGTGAGGAATCTTTTACTAGCGGACCAAGGGAGGTTTTTTTGTGGAAGCGATTCAGGGTCAATCACGAGCGCAGGGAATGGGCAATTCGGTCAAGAAACTGCGGCGAAACGGCTGGGTTCCTGGGATAGTTTACGGTTCCGACATAACCAATCAACAGATCCAGGTACAAGGAAAAGAACTGGATGCAGCATTGCGTCGGCAAGCGACAAATAAACCTTACAAACTTATGGTTGATGGCAGTTCCTACGATGTCATGGTGTATGAGCTGCAGCGACATCCGGTAATGGGGAACATCCTCCATGCCGACTTTAAAAAGATCAATATGAATGAAAAGGTACATACGACTGTGCCGGTGTTGATGACGGGCGATCCAGAGCTGGGTGTGGCTACGTTGGTTCGCCATAGCGTGGAGATTAGCTGCCTGCCGGGCAATATTCCAGAATCGTTTACCGTGGACGTAGATGGCTTGAATATTGGCGACGTCGTGCTCGTCAGCGATTTGGTGATTCCGGCCGGAGTCGAGCTTGGTCTGGATGCGGCAGAAGTTCTCATTAGCGTTCTGCCTGTCAAAGCCAAGTCCGAGGAATCGATTGAGGCGCAGCATGATGCCGAGCAAGTGGCGGAAGCAGCGGGATCGACCGAGCAGTCCAATCGGGTATAGAAAGCAAAAAGGCCAAGGTGCAAGCTGCCTGGCCTTTTTTTCTTGGCTATTCATATGACCTCATTGCGGGCTTTGTCTTTTGTTCGCGGAACCATTTTAGTACAATGGGGAAAGAGTAGGAGGGATCACGGTGAAAGTAATCATTGGGCTGGGCAATCCCGGCAAGAAATATGAAGATACAAGACATAATGCCGGATTCATGGCCATAGATAAAATAAGCGACAAATGGTGTATTCCCGTCCAGCAGAACAAGTTTCGGGCGCTGGTGGGGGAAGGGCGGATCGAAGGAGAAAAGGTTCTTCTCGTTAAGCCGCAAACCTATATGAACCTCTCTGGTGAATCCGTAGCGGAGATCCTCAAGTTTTACAAATTGATCCCAGATGAGCTGGTCGTCATTTTCGATGATCTGGATATGCCGACAGGCCAGCTGCGTTTGCGGGAAAAAGGAAGCGCTGGCGGTCATAATGGGATCAAATCCATGATTCAACATCTGGGAACGCAGGATTTCAAACGGATCAAGGTAGGAATTGGTCGTCCCGAGCCAGGCCGCAGTGTCAGTGATTATGTTTTGCAGTCGTTTCCAGCGTCTGAGAGATCAAGCATTCAGGAAGCCGTCAGTTTGGCTGCCGATGCCGCAGCGATGTGGACCCGCGAGACCTTCGTGAAAGTGATGAATCACTACAACAGCTTGAAGCAGTAAGCACGTCTAGCATGGTCCGAGTCTAGTATGATTTTCCACCCTGCCGTCCATACTAATCGATATGAAAGGTATGGGGGTGGCATATACATGAGCATACGTTATACATGTCGTTGTTGCGGGATGAAAATCGCGGAATTTGACGAATCGCAAGTATCGGAAGCGCAGCTCGGGTTTGATTCCTTGACCCCAGATGAGCGGGCTCTTATAATATCGAGAGAACAAAGTGGAGATACGGTCGTCAGTATCACGTGCGATTATTGCCGTGAAGCGCTGAATCAGCATCCAGAGCTTTCCTTGGTCGGAAACCCACTGCAATAAGTGGATACACTCGTTAGGAAGGCTTGCACTGACAAGGCCTTAGCTTGGGGAGCTAAGGCTTCTTTTCGCATGGTCGATCCTTGCCGGTGACCCAAATACGAATGACAGAAGAGTAGAGAGGGGATTAGTGAATGCAAGTCATCATTAACCCGATGAAGCAGGATTCCAACGTAGGTACGATTGTCGCGGGCCTGGAAAAGGGGTTGCATGAGCAGCTGGTATCAGGGCTGGCTGGTTCTGCTCGTCAGGCGCTCATGGCTACGCTCAAGCAAATGACGGATCGCCCTATTTGCGTCGTGACACATAACATGTATCAGGCGCAAAAGGTATACGAAGATTTGATCGAGCTGGTGCCGAGTGACCAGGTGCTGCTCTATCCGGGGAACGAGCTGATCGGTTCGGAGCTTGCTATCGCCAGCCCGGAAATGCTGGCGCAGAGAATACATGTATTCAACCGTTTGGCCGAGGGCTTTACGGGTTTTTTGGTTGCACCTTTTGCCGGTATGCGTCGGCTGGTTGTGCCTCCTCATGTTTGGAAGGAATCGCAAATCAAGCTGTCGGTAGGGGAAGAGCTCGATATTGAATCATTTTTACTCCGCTGTATTGAACTGGGGTACGAGCGAGTCGACATGGTAGAGCGAAAAGGGGAGCTGAGTGTCCGTGGCGGCATCATCGACCTGTACCCGATCGATTCCGAATGGCCGGTGCGAATCGAGCTGTTTGATGTGGAGATCGACTCGATCCGTACGTTTGATATGCTTTCCCAGCGCTCTTTGGAATCGGTTCAATCCTACGTGTTCGGTCCGGCAAAAGAAATGATTGCCTCGACGCCATTACTGCAAGAATCTGCCGTGCGCTTAGAGCAAAAGCTTGGTGAAACCGTTGCCAAACTTAAGGACGGGTCGGCGAAGGAAAAAATTGTGGAGCGCATCGGCGCCGATATTGAGCGAATGAGCCACGGTCAACGTTTCCCGCAACTGTACTCTTATATTTCTGTCATTTATCCGACAGAGGAAACGCTGCTGTCTTACATGCCTGCCAACACGCTCATGATCGTCGACGAGCCGACGCGGGTTCTAGACACTGCAGCACAGCTGCAAAAGGAAGAAGGCGAATGGCTGACAGGGCGCATCATGTCCGGTGAGTACATGGCAAATCTGACTTTGTCCCGCACGTACGAGGATATCGTTATGGCGAAAAAACGCCAAATCGTTTATCTTTCCCTGTTCCTGAGGCAGTCCCCGAAGACACAGCCGCAAAACATCGTTAATCTGACCTGTCGTACCATGCAAAACTTCCATGGTCAGATGAACGTACTGAAAACAGAGCTGGCTCGCTGGCAAAAATCTCATGACCAAATCGTATTTGTCGCAGCCGATCTGGAACGTGCCAAAAGGCTGGAGCGTGTCCTGCACGACTATGAAATGGAAGCAGATGTACTGACGGAGACGGTGGACATGGTGCCGCCAGGTCGTCCGACGATCATTTTGGGCAACCTGCAGGCAGGATTTGAGCTGCCTTTGAACAAGCTCGTCGTCATCACCGAGGGCGAAGTTTTTACGGCCAAACAGCGCAAGGCACGAAAAGTCCAGCAGACGATGAACAACGCTGAGCGGATCAAGAACTACCTCGAGCTGAAGCCTGGCGATTACGTGGTGCACGTCAATCACGGGATTGGAAAATACCTTGGAATTGAAACCAAGGAAATACTCGGAATTCATAAAGATTACTTGCATATTCAATACGCGGCAGGAGACAGCCTGTTTGTGCCGATCGATCAGATTGACCACGTCCAAAAATACGTGGCGAGTGAAGAGGCGCAGCCGAAAATCTACAGCTTGGGCGGCAGTGAGTGGAAACGGGTCAAAAACAAGGTCCAATCCTCCGTCAAGGATATTGCCGAGGACTTGATCAAGCTCTACGCATCCAGGGAAGCGGCAGTCGGACACTCGTTCTCGCAGGATACGTCCGAACAGCGTGAATTCGAAGCGATGTTCCCATATCAGGAGACGCCTGATCAGCTGCGTGCGATCGCAGAGGTTAAATCCGACATGGAACGCAGACGCCCGATGGATCGTCTAGTATGTGGGGACGTAGGATACGGGAAAACCGAGGTCGCGATTCGCGCTGCGTTCAAGGCTGTGATGGATGGCAAACAGGTAGCGGTACTTGTTCCAACCACGATTCTCGCCCAGCAGCACTACGAGACGTTCCGCGAGCGCTTTGCCGATTATCCGATTCGCGTGGAAGTATTGAGCCGCTTTCGTTCCCGCAAGGAGCAAAACGCTACGCTGAAGGGCCTGAAGGAAGGCACAGTCGATGTGGTCATCGGTACCCACCGACTGCTCTCCAAAGATCTGACATTCCGCGAGCTGGGGCTGCTGATCGTGGATGAGGAGCAGCGCTTTGGGGTGAGTCACAAGGAAAAGCTGAAGCAAATGAAAACGAATGTAGACGTCATGACCTTGACGGCTACGCCAATTCCGCGGACGCTGCATATGTCGATGCTCGGCGTTCGGGACTTGTCCGTTATCGAGACGCCACCGGAAAATCGTTTTCCTGTGCAAACGTACGTGATGGACTACAGCCCGGCACTCGTACGGGAAGCGATCGAGCGGGAGATGGCTCGCGATGGGCAAGTATTCTTCCTCTACAACCAGGTGCAAGGAATCGAACAGATGGCCGAGCAGATTTCCATGCTTGTCCCTGATGCACGGATCGCAGTCGCTCACGGTCAGATGAACGAGAGCGAGCTGGAAAGCGTCATTCTCGACTTTTTGGAAGGGAACTTCGACGTTCTGGTAAGTACGACCATTATTGAGACCGGTGTGGACATCCCGAACGTGAATACCCTGATCATCTACAATGCCGACAAAATGGGCTTGTCTCAGCTGTATCAGCTGCGTGGACGTGTAGGTCGTTCCAATCGGATTGCGTATGCGTACTTTACGTACCAACGGGATAAAGTACTGACGGAGGTCGCGGAAAAGCGTTTGCAGGCGATCAAGGAGTTTACAGAGCTCGGTTCCGGTTTCAAAATCGCCATGCGCGACTTGTCGATTCGCGGTGCGGGGAATCTGTTGGGCGCGGAGCAGCACGGCTTCATTAATACAGTCGGTTTTGACTTGTACAGCCAGATGCTGAAGGACGCGATTGATGAGCTGAAAGGCGAGGTCAAGCAGGAGAGCGCTACGACGGTGGAGATCAACCTGCAGCTGGATGCCTACATTCCTTCGATGTACATCACGGACAGCCGCCAAAAAATCGAGATGTACAAAAAATTCGTCGCTGTCTCCTCTCTGGATGATGTGGACGACCTGGCAGAGGAATTGCTCGACCGCTTTGGACCTGTGCCCAAGCCTGTTGAGAATCTGCTGACCATTTCCAGAATGCGCGTGTACGCCCTGCAGCACCATATCACCGAGATCAGCCAGAAAAATCCGGATGAGATCAAGCTGTTCCTCCATCCGAGCCAAAATAACAATATTGACGGTGGTGCGTTGTTTGCGCTTGCCAGCAGTTGGAGCCGCAGGGTAGGGCTCTCGGGTGGACAACAGATCGTCATTGCTGTTAAAGTAAAAGGGTTGAGAGAAGACGAGGGCGTACAGCTGGTTGAAAAACTGCTACGTCAATTTCACCAGGTGCGAAAAGACACCGGTACGGAGAGCCCTGTGTCCTAGACAGCTGGGCTAGACAGGAAGGGAGATCCTCATGAAGAAACGTTCTGTAGCGATTTTGTCGTCTGCTGTGCTCGTTATGGCATTGATGGCAGGTTGCGGAAAGGCTGACAACAACGCGCAGCCACAAACACCAACGAATCAGACAGAAGGCAGCGGTCAAGGCAATCAAGCTGCGGATGCGAACGACCCATTGGTCAAGTTTCCAAAGCTGACACTGCCGTTTACAGTAGAACCAAATGCAGCTCTGGTGGAATATCAGGGCGGTACCATGAATGGGAAAGAATTTGAAGAGTTCTTGCGTGTCATCAACTTCATGAACCCACAGCAAGGCGGCATGATTGAAGCAGCTGACGAAAATGCGTTGAAGGCATTTGCACGTGAATACACTGCGACCAAGATTTTGGCTGCCCGTGCGGATGAGACCATGAAAAAGGATTCGAAGGAACTGGCTGAAAAGACTTTTGAAAAGATCAAAACCCAGTATATGGGCTTGCTTGACAAGGATGAAGCCAAGTTCACGAAGCTGATGGAAGGACAATCTGTCAGCAAAGAGCTGGTTGTAAACCAAATGGCGCTTATCAACGATTCGATCAATGTACTGAAAAAAGGCATTAATGATGCTGAGCTGAAAAAAGCGTACGACACGATGGATAAGGCATCCCGTACGACCGCGTCTGTTCGCCACATCCTGATTTCGACAGAGAAACGCAAACCAGAAGAAGCGCTGAAGCTGGCGAATGATCTGGAAGCGCGTCTGAAAAAAGGCGAGGACTTCGCGAAGCTGGCAAAAGAATTCACAGATGACCCAGGCAGCAAAGAAAACGGCGGTCTTTATGCGGATGCCGATGTTACTCAATGGGTACCTGAATTCAAGGATGCTGCTTTGAAGCAAGAAGTAGGTGTAGTTGGTCCACCTGTGAAAACGGACTACGGCTACCACATCATCAAAGTGGAAAACCGGAAGGAAAAGACCTTTGATGAGATGAAGGAAAGCCTGCGTGCAAATGCATTGGAGAAAGCATACGATGCCTTTGGTAAAAACGAGCTGGACAAGCTCATCACCAAGTACAATCTTCCTAAAGTGAATACACCTGCCGCGAAATAAATGGGTTAGGCAGGCTGTTGGAAAGAAACAGGGACATGGGTTCCCTGTTTTTTCGTTTTCTCGCATATTCTTGAAACGTGGGCAAATACTATAGTCACTCGCTACCGCCCGGGGGAGAGTAACTGAAACAAGCTGGAAAAAGTTGCAGTCGTCACGCATAGGTAAAATTAGAATTTGAGGAAAAAATACAGGTAACGAACCAAAGCTTCTCACTACCACTTCTCTTAGGAAAGCGAGGCAACATGACATGAAAGCAACTGGTATCGTTCGTCGAATTGACGACCTCGGTAGGGTCGTGATTCCTAAGGAGATTCGTCGTACACTGCGCATTCGTGAAGGCGACCCGCTGGAGATCTTCGTAGATCGTGATGGAGAAGTCATTCTCAAGAAGTACTCGCCGATTGGTGAGCTCGGGGATTTCGCCAAAGAATACGCTGACTCTCTGTATGAGAGCATGAATCATACCGTACTGATTTCTGATCGAGACAGCGTGATTGCAGTGGCGGGGGCATCCAAGAAAGAGTACCTGGAAAAGGCGATAGGCAGCATTGTGGAGAAATGCTTGGAGGAGCGCAAGACGCGTTTGGAGAAAAACGCAGGCTCGTATGAAATTTGTCGCGACATGAGTGAGACATATGGATCCTTTGTAGTAGCGCCTATCGTTGCCGGTGGTGACCCGATTGGTTCCGTGATCTTGCTCAACAAAAACGAGTCAACCAAAATGAGCGATCTCGAAATGAAAATGTCGGAAACAGCTGCTGGATTCTTGGCTAAACAAATGGAACAGTAGACCATACTTAAAAAGACAGCCTCGATATGCCGAGGCTGTCTTTTACGTTGCTTCAAGTTTTCTTTATCTCCAAACGCATGTGGTATAATGTACGAAGTTTCTGGTTGGAGAGGAGAAAATTCACTCGTATGGTTCAAGAAAAGGCATCTGTTCAGTTTGTGAAAGGCGCCGCGATTCTCGGGGTAGCCGGTCTTGTCTCCAAGCTTTTGGGCGCTGTGTACCGCATTCCGTACCAGAACATTGCCGGTGACATCGGTTTGTACGTATACATGCAAGTATATCCGTTGTATACCACGCTGTTAATTTTGGCGACGGCGGGTTTTCCGATTGCCATCTCCAAGATCGTGTCTGAAAGAGTGGCCGTAGGTGATGCGATCGGAGCACGTCGCGCCTTTCGAGTAGCCAGCATTTCGCTGGTCATACTGGGGTTGTTTTTCTTTCTGTTGCTTTATGTAGGAGCACCAATGGTTGCAAAGTTTATGGGAGACGAACACCTGACGACTCCGCTTCGGGCAGTTGCTTGGTCGTTGCCGCTCGTACCGATGGCAGCGATCTTGCGCGGATATTTTCAGGGCCATCAGAATATGATGCCCACAGGTGTATCTCAGGTAGTTGAGCAGTTGATTCGGGTCATCTTCATCCTGTTGACCGCCTTTTGGGCGATGAATGTGTATCAGGATGCTTACCTGGCTGGGACAGGCGCCGTATTTGCAGCCTTTCCTGGAGGAATAGCAGCCATTCTCGTGCTGTTGTGGTATTGGCGAAAGGACAAGCAAATTCGACATTTGGAAGGGGAGCAGCAGCAATCCTCTGGGGTTGCCGAATGGACCAATCGCCAGGTTCTGCGCAGTCTCTTGTACTACGCCCTTCCGATCTGCATGGGAGCTTTAGTGTTGCCGCTCATCCCGCTGGTAGACTCGGTGACCGTCGTCAACATGCTGCAGTGGAGCGGGATGCAGGAAGATCTCGCCAAGCTGGCAAAAGGTGCATTTGACCGCGGGCAGCCTCTGATTCAGTTCGGGACCTTCTTCGCTACCTCCCTGTCTTTGGCCTTGGTGCCAGCGATCAGTGAAGCGGTCGCACAGCGTCAGCATCAGTTGATCGCAAACCGTGCGGAGATAGCCATTCGCTTGACGTTTTTGCTGGGACTGCCCGCTTCATTCGGACTGGCCTTGCTGGCAGAGCCGATCAACGTGATGCTGTATGGCGATACCAACGGCACGGAGGCACTGGCTGTCCAATCCTTTACGATTATCTTTGCGACCTTGAGCATTGCCAGCGCAGGCATTTTGCAAGGACTTGGACGAGTCATGCGCCCGGCACGGAATCTTTTCATTGGCGTGATGGTCAAGCTGGTCCTCAATCTGGTCCTCGTACCGTTTTGGGGGATTTCGGGGGCTGCGCTGTCCACGGTGCTTGCCTACCTGGTAGCGATGGGCTTAAACGTGCTCGCAGTGAAAAAGTACACGGGAGCCGGAATCGGCCTTCGTCAGACGGTGTTGAAGCCGTTTTTATCGGTCATTGTCATGTCGGTCGTAGTTTTGGTCGTAGAGTGGGGGGCCAATGCACTGCTGGGTAACATGCCAGGTCCGCAGCGGTTGATCCATACGATTGTTGGTCTGGTGGCCGTGGGCTGCGGGGCGCTGGTGTACTTGCTGGCTCTGCTGAAAACAGGTGGGCTGACACGAACTGACATTCAGTTTTTACCGAAAGGCAAACGGATTGCTTCGCTCTTGGCCAAGCTGCATCTGTTGCCGAAATAAGGATAGAAGAAAGCAGATCGATAAGGGGGCGAGACGATTGAATACAACCAAACAAATGATTACAGTAGTGGGGTTGGGAGCGGGAGATCTGGACCAATTGCCATATGGCATTTATCGGACGCTCAAGCAGGCTGAGCATCTCTACTTGCGCACCCAGGAGCATCCGGTAGTGGCACAGCTCGGAGCAGAGAACATTTCGTTTTCGTCTTTTGATGAGACTTATGAGAAGCACGAATCCTTTGAAGATGTGTATGCCGACATCGTAGAAGTACTGTTTGCCCAAGCCCAGCAGCATGGCAGGATCGTCTACGCTGTGCCAGGTCATCCATTGGTAGCCGAGCGTGCCGTACAGCTGCTTTTGGAACAAGGTCCATCGCGAGGGGTAGAGATCGAGATTGGCGGCGGTCAGAGCTTTATTGATCCTCTGTTTGCACGTTTGAAGATTGATCCGATCGAGGGCTTTTCCTTGCTGGATGGAACGGCGCTGAAAACAGAGCAAGTCTCCCCAGGACTGCACACCATTATCGCACAGGTTTACGATGCCTTTGTCGCATCCGATGTCAAACTGACGCTGATGGAGGTTCTGCCGGATGATTTTCTCGTGACGGTAGCGACTGCCGTCGGGGTAGCAGGACAAGAGAGAATTGAAACGGTTCCTTTGTACGAGCTGGATCGCTTGGACCATTTCGGCAATTTGTCGCTTGTCTATGTACCACCAGCGCACGATGAACGCATCTCGTACCGCCAGTTTTCCTATTTGAAGGAAATCGTAGCGATTCTGCGCAGTCCAGACGGCTGCCCGTGGGATCGGGAGCAGACCCATCAGAGCATCCGCAAAAATCTCATCGAGGAAACGTACGAGGTGTTGGAGACGATCGACGATGAAGACCCGGATGCCATGTGCGAGGAATTGGGTGATTTGCTGATGCAGATCATGCTGCATTCGCAAATCGCTTCGGAGGACGGCTACTTTACCGTGGACGATGTGGTTGCGACGCTCAACGAGAAGCTGATTCGCCGACATCCACACGTCTTCGGAGAAAAGAGTGCGAGCGACTCCGATGAAGCTTTGGCGAACTGGCAGGAAATCAAGGCGCAGGAAAAGGCGGCAAAAGGAATTGATGTCTCCGTACAATCCCAGCTGGCGGGTATTCCCCGCGATTTGCCAGCCCTGATGTACGCCTACAAGCTGCAAAAGAAAGCGGCACAGGTAGGCTTTGACTGGGACGATGTTGCTGATGTCTACGACAAAGTAGAGGAAGAGTACCGCGAGCTGGGCGAAGCTTCGGAAGAAGAGCGTGCGGGCGAGCTGGGCGATTTGCTGTTTGCTGTCGTGAATCTGGCTCGATTCATGAAGCTCGATCCGGAAGAAGCCTTGGCATTGACCAATAACAAGTTTAAGCAGCGTTTTTCCTATATTGAAGACAAGCTTCGTGAGGCAGGCAAATCCTTTGAAGATACCGATCTGAAAGAGATGGATCAGTGGTGGGAAGAAGCCAAGCAGCACGCTAAAAGGAGAGGATAAGCTATGAGACTGGACAAATACTTAAAAGTATCCCGTCTGATCAAACGGCGCACACTGGCAAAAGAGGTTTGTGACAAAGGCCGTGTCGAGATCAATGATCGTCAGGCCAAATCTGCCAGCAATGTAAAAATCGGCGACAAGCTGGCTATTCGCTTCGGACAGAAAATCGTGACGGTGAAAGTGGAAGACATTAAGGAGAATCCACGCAAGGAAGAGGCGGCATCCCTGTATAGCGTCCTGGGAGAAGTGCCGGTTCCACGGGATGAAAAAGAAGAAGACGCCTACATCAAAGGCCAGTAAGAGCATACGCAGAGGCTACCCTAAAACGGGTAGTCTTTTTTAACGTATAAGAGCGCATGGAAATTTTCCGCTACAACGGGGCCGCTCCTCCTTGAATAAGTCTCGATAGAGGTTTTCTTATAGGGGTATGGTATATAATGGGTTTACGCATGTAGGCACGATGACGAAGAAGGGATGTGAACACATGCAACAAAACGCAGTGCGACTCGGTTATTTTTTGGCGATCTCACTCTTGCTGTCTGCACTATTTTACTTCTTTGCCTCCAACTGGCCCGTGCTTAGCCGATGGGAGAAAATCGGTGTGAGTACCTCTGTGCTCGTTCTCTTTTATTTATTTTCGTACGTGGCCACTCTCGTCCTGAAAAGGCACACCTTTCTTAGCAACTGGCTATTGGTTGCAGGCGGGCTTGCCTTTGGCATCAGTGTAGCTTTGCTAGGGCAGATCTATAATTCCCACGCGGACAGCTACATGCTGTTTGTCGTTTGGCTGATTCCCAATCTGTTGTTTGCGATCGTGTCGAGATACCAGCCTTTCTATGTGATCAGCTATGTGCTGGCCCATTTGGCACTGTGCTTCTTTTTGCAGCCATCGGTTATACATGTGGTCAGGGATGGGTACTGGTGGTTTATGGTCTACTGGCTGATCGCGCTGGGCAATCTCCTGTTGTTTTGGCTGGCCGCATCCGAGCGGTTAAAGTCTCGTCCTCTCTATTACCTTTCTTTTCTCGTCTTTCAGCTCGCTTTGTTCTGCTCTTCCTTCGTGGAGGTTTACGGAGGGCTTCCGGAGCTGTTGTACCTGGTGATCGGTGGAGTGCTTTTCTTCGGCTTTTTGAAATGGATGCCAAATCGCGTCCTGCTGATCGTGACCTCGACGATGCTTGCGCTGTTTTTGCTGGCCCAGTTTTTCTGGTTTATGTTTGAGCATTATTCGGAGGGCTTTTTCCTGATTGGCCTGCTGGCTGCTGTAGGGATTGTCTGGGGAGCCGTAGCGGCGATGAAGTGGCTGAAAAGACAGGCAGCTTCTCAAGACAGCAGATGGGTGCGCTTTTTTCAGGAAGCCTTTACGGTGCTCGTTACACTAGTGGCAGCTACGATTGGGGCCGTTTCTCTTGCGGGCTTTTTGTTCTTGGTGATCGGTGATGATGATACCGTCATCTATTTTCTTTTCTTCCTGTCGTTGATTGGCCTATTGGTCCCGGTATTTTCCGAGCAAAAAATGAACGGGACTGTCCGCTACACGCTGATAACGATGGGTTGTATGATCGGGGTCGCTACGAGCCTGTATTTGGATGGGTATTATTGGGTAGTACTGCTGGCGGGCTTGTGTGTGGCTTGGACAATCACAGGCGGAATTCCCACGAAATTACTGACCCAATTTGTCTTTCTGTTCATCCTTTATTTCAAGTTGGGTGACTGGAGAAATACCCATGACCTGGTGCTTGCGATCATCTTTGTCTCGCAGATGGCCATGTATCTGCTGCCGAGTTTGCCAAATGCCCTGCGGAACAGCTCCCTGGGTTACGGGCTGCTTTCCCTGTTGGTATTAACAGAAAGCAACCAGTGGGGAGTCGCGTGGAATGTCGCGATCAGCCTTGTTTATTTCGTGATCAGTACGTATCTGGTGTATCGAACCATGCACAGGAAGGATCGCGTGAGCTTTGCCATCGCGCTCGGCTTTTGGTTCGCCTTTTTGCTCATGAAATACTACGATCTTCTGTGGAGCCTTCTGCATAAATCTATCAGCTTGTTGCTGCTCAGTATCGTGTTTTTCGCTATCAGCTACTGGTTTGATCGTTCTGAAAAATCCGAGTGGGAAGCAGCTAAACCGGCTCTTTTTGCACAAAAGCGCTTCGCCTTCCTCCTCATTATCCTGCTGCAGCTCGTGCTGATTGGCTACCAGATCGTCAGCAGCGAGACGATTCTTACACAAGGTCGCGCTATCAAGCTGAAGCTCGAGCCCATCGATCCACGTTCCCTGCTGCAAGGTGATTATGTGCGATTGGGGTACACGATCTCGACCCTCGAGCAAGAAAACATATCTGATATGGATAGCAAGATTCAGGTGGTGCTTCGACCACAAGCGGATGGCGTGTATGATTACAGCGGCTATTACGCACAGAACGGTGTTTGGAACAGAGCGTATCAGATGCAGCCGGACGACGTTACGATCAATGGAAATGTGATTGGATCCAGCCAAGTCGAGTATGGGATCGAGAGCTACTTTGTCCCCGAGGGCACAGGGCTTGAAGTCGAGCGTTCCGCGAAATTTGCCCAGGTGCGTGTAAGCAAAAAGGGCGATGCGATTCTGGAGTCTTTGTCGGCCCAGTAAAACCGTAAGAAAAGAGAGCAGGAGCTGCCGGTTAGTCGGCAGCTCCTTTTGCGTTGGCTTGCGAGCAGCGAATGCCTATTTGTTGATCCTGTTGCTGTACGTGGCGCAAGAGCATAAGCCCTGAGAATCCTATCGCGAGCAGGAGAATCGACATTCCCATCGTGGGTAAGATGGCTCCGACGCTGATACCGATCGTCCCGGTCAGTCTGGCGCATTGAAAAAAGAGTCCATTCACTGCCATGTATGAGCTGCGTGCACCGTCCTTCACGATTTGCGAGAGGTAGGCCTGACGAGTGGGAATGTGGAGCAGCTCGCCTATTGTCGCAAGTAGCATCGCAGCTACGATCACGACCAGCGAGTTGCTGTAGCTAATGACCGAGTAGCCGATCACAAACAGGAACCCACCTGTGTACATGGTTCTGGCCTCACTTGCCTGCCGAACGAGCTTGCTCACAAAGAGCGACAGGCAGACAATCAGCAGCGTATTTTCCAGCTGGATCAGGCTGAATACCTTGAGGCCGTTCAGCTCAAAGGAAAACAAGCTTCCGACATGCACCATTTGCGTTTGAAATTCATCGGACAATCGGACTGCAATGTAATTCGCCGTTTGAAATTCCAGTGAAAAGATGAGCAATCCACTTAGAGAGAACAGTAAAAAGCGTTGGTCCTTCATTACCTGTTTGTAGCTGGTGAACACATCTTTTAGAATGCTGGCTTTGGGTGCGTTGTCGATGGTGCTCGGCTTGTAAGTCTCCTGCATGAAAAAAACAGTGAGAGCAAGGGCGAACAGGCTGACACCTGTCAGTCCCAGGATGAGTTCAAAGCGGTGGGTAGCAAATAAGATCCCACCGAGTACGGAGCCGATCGCTACGGACAGATTGACTGCCCAATAGTTGATGCTGTACATAAAGGTCCGGTTCTCTTTGGTGCTTACATCGATCAGCATCGCATCCGCAGCAGGTCCGATCATACCGTTGCTCGCATTTTGAACGAGCATCATCGCAAAGGTAAGCCATGGGGAATCCAAAAGGGGAGAGTTGGCGAGCGCCATGAAGACAAAGGCAATGCACTGGGCGATCTCCCCATATACCATCACCTTTTTTCTGCCCCAACGATCCGCGAGATACCCACCGTAGAAACCCATCAGCATCTGGGCGCAAATGTTGGCGAATAGAAGGAAACCAGCGACTGCCTGACCGAGTTTGTCAGAGAAATAAATAGCCATGAAAGGGAAGATCATCGTCCCCACCGCTCTGATCAGAAAGGAAGTCACGATGCGTATTCGAATGTTCGGGTGCAGCTGCAAAAAGCTCATGGAGCAGACCACCTTTCGTTTTTCTACATTTTACCTGTCAAAAGGAGAAGAAAAAGGGTAAGATTCATTTAAGAATTTCACCTTTTAGGATGGTGGTTGGGATGAAGAGCGAAGAGCACTTTATGCAGATGCTGTTTGGTCTATCCGATTGGGAGACGAATCATGAACAGTCGATAAGCATCGAGGCATTGTCAGAAATTCTTTGCTGTACGCCCCGCAATGTGAAACTGATCCTCCGTAAATGGGAAAATGAGGGTTTGCTGCGCTGGAAGGCAGGAGTGGGACGGGGCAACCATTCGACATTGACGATTCTGTGTGATACCGCTCATTTTTTCCGATCCTGCTTCAAGAGGCTGTTGTCGGAAGGGAAAATCAAAGAGGCGATCGAGCTCATTCAAAATAAAAAGCTTCCGCCAAGGATCAAACATTCCCTACAGGAAACGTGGGACAGTCAATTCGGGTTCGTTTCCGAAGAGGGGAAGACGGCGAGTCTTGATGTCCTGCGGATTCCTCGGTCGCGTGGTTTTTCCAGTCTCGATCCAGCCTTTGTGTCCGTGGCTGCCGAGAGTCATTTTCTTTATCAGATGTGTCACAGGCTGGTCTTCTACGATCAGGAGACACAGACCATTCTTCCCGAGCTGGCACATGCTTGGGAAAGCAATGAAGAACAGACAGCTTGGACCTTTTACTTGCGGAAAGGGGTGCGCTTTCATCACGGACGTATCCTGACAGGCAGAGATGTTGAATTCACAGTACAGCGTCTCATTGACCTGGACTCCCCCTATCGCTGGCAAGTCGATGACATAGAACGGATCGAGCATCAAAGCGAAAGAATCCTTACCTTCCATTTACGTCAGCCAAACAGTTTTTTTCTCCATTTCATGGGTTCGATGGCGATGTCCATCTTGCCGTATGATCTGCCCTTTTCAGAGAAAGCCGTCGTGGGAACAGGGCCGTTTCGGATGGCTGAATACACCGATGAGCGACTTGTGCTGGAGGCGTTTGACGATTACTACAGAGAGCGGGCGCTGCTCGATCGCGTCGAGATCTGGATTGTGGCAGGAAGGCACTCTTCCAATCAGCTGTATCAGCTGCCGGAGCGGGAGATAAAGCCTGGGGCAGGGAACAAGGAGGAAGACCTCGTTTTTGAGGAAACGGGGTGTCATTATATCGCTTTCAATTTCCGCAGACCGGGTGTTCACCATGATTTTGCTTTTCGACAGGCGATGCAGATCGTGGTTGACCGCAATCAACTGGTAGGAAAACTGGGAGAATACGCGTTTTCTAGTGCAGGGAGCTTTTTGCCAAAGAAGAGCAGAAGCATGTCGTTGCCATCATCTGATTTGGAGGAAGCAGCTTCTTGGCTCCGTCGCAGCACATACAAGGGAGAGACGCTCACATTATTTATCAGTGAGGGAAAATTGTTTGACGTAGTCGGGAAATGGATAAAACGCAGATGCAGTCAAATTGGGCTCGAGATCACGTTTGTCCCAGTGACAAAAGCAAATTACCTGTCTGATCTTATGGATCGTGAGGCAGATATGGCTATCATGGGAGAAGTCTTGCAAAGTGACGTTGAGCTCGGGCTGTTCGAATTGTACAAAAACAAGAGCACGATCGTATACCGATTTATGAATGACGAGATGCGAGAGGCGGTGGACAAGAAATTGTCTGCGGTGATGCGGATGTCGGATCGGGAAAAGCGGATGGATGCTTTAATGGAAATCGAAGAAATCTTTCGTCAGGACCTGTGGATTTTATTCATCTTTCATGTAAAACGGATTGACCGCTATGACCCGGCTTTGCAGGGGTTTGTCGCCAATTCATTTGGTTGGCTCGATTTCTCCAAACTCTGGGTGAAGTCTTTCGTTACCCTTCTGTAACCCTTTCCTGCCGTTCTTTTCCTATCATAAAAGGAATTGCAGGTTAAAGGAGGCGTTACCGTTGCACAAAAGCGCAAAAACAGGTATTTCCGTATTGCTGGCGACTACGGTGTTGGCAAGTCCATTTGTCGTGGTGCCAAAAGCCGCTTATGCCCTAACTGTTGAAGATATTTCGGCAGATGATACGAGCGCAGATGAAGAAACTGAATATACGATTGAATTTGAAATCGACAAGGAATTGAAATCGGGTGACGAAATTTCCGTCAAGTTCCCTTCGGATTACACGGTTGATAAAAAGCTGAAAACATCCGACGTGTATTTGGAAGATGACGATGGCGATGAAGTCGAGATCGATGATGTTTCGGTCAGCGGCAACGTGGTGACGATCGAGCTGGATGAAAAGGTCAGCAAAGGCACGCTGCTCACTCTGACGATCGACAACATTACGAATCCAGAGGACAAAGGAACCTACACGATCGGGGTAAAGACCTCGAAGGAAACCACCTATAAAAATGAGAAAATCACTATCGGCAAATCGTCAAG
This sequence comes from Brevibacillus centrosporus, assembly GCF_003710815.1. Taxonomy (GTDB): domain Bacteria; phylum Bacillota; class Bacilli; order Brevibacillales; family Brevibacillaceae; genus Brevibacillus; species Brevibacillus centrosporus. The sequence goes on along the minus strand of NZ_RHHP01000032.1, from coordinate 23,910 downwards.
CAGCGGAAGCAGCAGTAGCAGCAAGTTTGACGTCGTCCAGAGCAGCAAGTCGGCTGAGGCTGACATCTCCTTGACGCTGGGCAAATTCAACCTTTCCTCCAAAGGGAAACTGAAAAAGGGAAAATACATTTATGTAGATTTTCCAACGAAGGATATGCTGCCAAAGAGCATCAGCAAATCCGACGTAAAAGTCAACGGAACCAAAGCCGAATATGTCAGCATCCTGGACAGTGACTCCATGCGCATCGAGATTCCGAGCGGAGCCGACGGAGATAGCTACATCAAGCTGGAGTTCAGTTCGTCCGCAGGTATCAAGAATCCGTCAGAGGCCGATGACGAATACACCTTTGAGATTGAGTACGACAGCAAAAAATACACCTCCGAAGACATGGAAGTGACCGGGACAGCGAAGTCATCCTTTGATGTGGCCCTGTCTGATCGTGCTGCTGGAGCGCGTTCAAGCTATTCCTTCGACATAGACCTTTCGACAAAGCTGTATTCCAATACGGATATTACGATTGAGTTCCCGAGTGCAGACATGGTACCGCCTGTGGTATCCGGCTACAGCGTAACGGTGAACGGGGATCAGGTCAATACCGTGAGTACAAGCAATGGCAAGGTTTCTTTCCGTACACCTAGCGGATTTAAAAGCACGGACAGCCTGACCGTCAAATTTGCCTATGATGCGTATTTGACGAACCCCAAAACAGCAGGTACATACAGCCTGACTGCCAAGGTTGACAATAAGACGTACCGTTCCAAAAGCTTTGAAATCTCCGGTACCTCTGTCCCTGCTGCCGTGGACAATACGGCTGCTACCATCGGATTGACTCGTGCGACGGCGTCGACACCGACTGGCGTGCAGATTGCCATCAAAGGACTCGGGGCTCCTATCACGCGCTCGCAAGGATTCTTTGAAATTGTCCTGCCTGCAGGCTTCAAAGTCCCTGCCTACATACCGGCGACGAGCGTGACGGTCAACGGTACAGCTGCCAACTATGTCGGGGTACGGGGTCAAAACCTGATTATCGTGCCGTCCCAGGACATTCCTGCACAGACAGCGGTGACGGTCAATGTGCTGGAGGCAGGAGGCGTTGTGAATCCGGCAACGGCGGGTGTATACAGCATTGGTGTCTACACCTCGGAGGAAAAGGGTCTTCTGTTCGCTCGTCCTGCGACGATCGTGGCACTAAATGGCGTCAGCTTCAAGGCCAACGTCGCTTCATTCACGAAGTCAGGAAAAGCGACAGCAATGACAGCGGCACCATACATTGTGAACGGGAATACGCTGATGCCTGCTTCCTTCTTCCGCGATGGCTTGGGCATGTCCGTTACCTGGACAGCAACGACAGCCAAGGTGGTTAGCGGCAGTACCGTCATGCAGTTCAAGGTAGGCTCCAACGTGGCGACGATTAACGGGCAAAATGTTACCCTGCCAACGGCTGTTCAGGTGAAGAGCAACATTCCAACCTTGCCACTTCGTACGATTACCGACCGGACTGGCTACAAAATCATCTTTGTCAACGGCAATTACACCGTGTACAAATAAGAAGCAAGCTACCCTGCTAACCCCGCTCTCTAGCGGGGTTTTTGTTCTAAAAGGACATCCCCCCCCATACGATTGTACAAGAAGGGTACGTAAGGGAGGAGTTAGCATGATGGAGCACACGAAGCGGCCTCGCCATGAAGTCGTGATGATCAACAGGCGCTCTTTGGCGATTTCGGGTGTGAAGAACGTCGAAAGCTTTGACAGTGAGGAATTTCTCTTGGAGACAGAAGGCGGCTTTTTAACCATACGTGGACAAAATTTGCATATGAAAAATCTGAGTTTGGAAACCGGAGAAGTGGCGATCGAGGGTCTGGTGCATGAAATGGCCTATCTGGAGCAAGGGCAGGCCGGGGACCGGTCGAGAGGATTCTTCGGCAAGCTGTTCAAGTGAGTATCGCAACCCAGCTTCAGACGGTCCTGGCCATGTCCACGTGCGGTGCGCTTATGGGAATGGGATTTGATACGTATCATGTTTTTAAAGGAAAGAGCAGACTGCCGTTGTGGATGGTATTCATTTTTGACGTCCTCTTCTGGATCGGCAGCATGGGTGCTGTTTTCTTGATATTGGTGAAAGTAAACGACGGAATCATTCGGTTTCCCATCTTTTTTGGAATGATTTTTGGCGCCTGGGTGTATTTTGTAGTAGGTAGTAAGAAGTATATCCAATTTTTACACCGCGTGATAAAATTTTGTCAGTGGTTTTACCGTACGGTTTTACAGATCATTGACACCCTGGTTGTGCGTCCTATCCTGTTTTTTTACCGAGTGATCCTGATGGTGCTGGCATTTTTGTATTCCGTGTTGCTCGCGATCCTCGGCTTTTTGTGGAAAGTGGCGCGTTTTGTCACTTCGCCCTTTGCCAGATGGGGTCAACATTTGGGGAAAAAAATGTTCGGCAAAACAAAAGGAATTTGGACCAATGGGAAGAATTGGTTTCACTCAAAGAGAAAGCGGGATTAAATATCCGAGGTGGCCTAATGATGAAAGAAGCAGCATCCCCTACAACCAATCGAAGAGGGCAAAAGCGGAGAATGCGGCTGTTTTTCTTTTTCATTCTTTGCTTTTTCGTCTGGACTGGCTATACCTTTTATTTGCAGAGCGGGGTTCTTGCCCAGAAAGAGACTGAGCTGGAAGCATTGAAGCAAGAGTCAGCCGTTTTGCTGCAGCAGCAAGAGGAGCTGACCTATGAAGCGAGTCGTCTGAATGACCAGGAGTATTTGGCAGAGCTGGCGAGAAAACGGATTTACTATACCAAACCTGGCGAGAGCATTTATGTGATTCCGGAGGAGTAGCGTTTGACTGATCTTCAAGCAGAGGGAGGCTTTCCACGTTCATGGGAGTCGAGATCGGGAGCAAACTTGAAGGAAAAGTGACAGGTATCACGAAATTTGGTGCGTTTGTGGAGCTGCCAGGAAATGTGACCGGTCTTGTGCATATCAGTGAGATCGCAGACACGTTTGTCAAAGATATTCATGACTTCCTGAAAATCGGGGATGTCGTAACGGTGAAGGTCTTGAATATCCGCGAGGGCAAAATCGGATTGTCGATAAAAAAGGCGTTGGAAAAGGAACGACCACCTCGCCATCAGCGTGAACGTGGGGAGGGCTTTGAAGATAAACTGAATCGATTTTTGAAAGAAAGCGAAGACCGCCAGTCCCCGTTAAAGAAAAATGGGGACAAGAAGGGCCGCGGTCGACAACATTGATTCGGAAAATTTTGACTTTTCTTTCTTTATAGTTTGCGCATTTTGACTACAATATCAGGAAGGCATTTTGTGAATCATGCCGAATACGTATCGTAAGCCCGTTTCGCAAAGCGCGAATCACCTGTCAGCCGACGTTATCCGCCATAACGTCGGTTTTTTTTGTGCAAAAAGAAGGGAAGTTAAGAATCTTGCCATCGCAAAGGCGCTGGAGGTTCGTTAGTAGCCTGGAGTGGCCAAGTTTCCCTTTCTGCATAAAGCACGTACTCATGTCCAAACGTGTCAATGAATTTGTCGGACGATTCTGGGAATATCCATTGGTTTTTTGACAAATTTTACAATACCGCCTCCGTATAATTGAGAAACACATTGAACAAGAACGGGGTGGTGTTGACATGATCGCAAATAAAAATGTTACGAGTACCGGCCAGGTATGGACGCGTCAAGTATCTGAGCAAATGGATACAGCCGCGATGACCTGGGGAGAAAAAATAGCGGATGCAGCCTATCGGTGGAACGTGCTGCCCTTGTTAATGGGTTTTTTGTTAGGAAGGGCTCTCATCTTGGAAGAGCTGACTCCTTTTGTTATCCCCTACTTCATAGTCATGTTTTATCTGCGAAGAGATTGTATCATTACGACCGGCTTCGCTTTGATATTAGGAGCCTTTACCCAATCGGTGCCGCTCGGGCTGCAGACGGTTCTCAGTATTGTACTCGCATTCGCCGCGTGCAAGATCAGCCAGCGAATGCGCAGGAAGGATTTTTCCCGAACGCCTCTGCTCGTCATGACGACGATCTTTGTCAGCCACCTGCTGTACCATGCCCTGACCAATCAGGTAAATACTTACGAGCTGGTCATGGTCGCAGTCGAAGCTGTTTTGGGGTTTGTGCTGACACTCATCTTTATTCAATCGCTCTCGATCGTTCATCTGGCCAAGCCTTATGAGCCCTTGAAAAACGAAGAGATCGTCTCTCTGGTCATTTTGTTAGCCTCGCTGATGACTGGCACAGTGGACTGGATGGTTGAAGGCATTTCCATGGAGCACGTGCTGTCCCGGTATTTGCTGCTGTTGTTCGCCTTTGTAGGTGGAGGAACCGTGGGAGCGGCAGTCGGGGTCGTTACGGGCCTGATCCTCAGTCTGGCAAATGTCAGTGCCCTTTTGCAAATTAATCTGCTCGCCTTCTCTGGGCTGTTGGCAGGCTTGCTAAAAGAGGGGGGTAAAGTCGGTGTATCGGCAGGCTTGCTCATTGGGACAGCGATCCTGGCGATCTACGGCGGCGCGGAGGAAACGTTGTATTTGTCTCTCGTCGAATCAGCGATCGCGATAACCTTGTTTATCCTGACGCCGGCCGTGCTGTGGAAGAAGGTCGCAAGATTCATCCCTGGCACGATGGAAAATCTACAGTCTCATCAAGAGTACATGCGCCGGGTACGGGATGTGACGGCGGGCAAGATCCAGCAGTTTTCCGAGCTGTTCACTCAGCTGTCCCGCAGCTTCGCCCAGACGGCGGACCCTGAGGAAGTCGAGGAGCAGGCAGACGCCTTTCTCAGCCGTGTCACGGAGTTTACCTGCCAAAAATGCTGGAAGAAGGAACAATGCTGGGAAAAGGATATGCAGTCGACCTATCAGGGCATGCGCTGGCTCATGGAAAAGGTGCAGGAAAACGGTACCCTCGCAGGCGTTACACCACCAAAGGAGTGGGAGCGGAAATGCGTCAAGACGGAAAAAGTGATGACGATCATGGAGCAGGAATTTGAGCGGCAGGAATCCTTTGAACAGCTGAAAAAGCAGGTGAAGGAAAGCCGCAAGCTGGTAGCCGACCAGCTCTCTGGCGTATCTCGAGTCATGAGCGATTTTGCCAGGGAGATTCAGAGGGAAGGGATGGAGCTGAGCTTTCAGGAGAAACAAGTATCGCAGGCGTTGGAGGGACTGGGTCTTTCCGTGCGCCGCGTTGATATACACAGCCTGGAGGAAGGAAGAGTCGATATCGAGATCAGTCAGCCTACCTGCTACGGACGTGATGAATGCGCCAAAATAGTGGCACCCATGCTGACGGAAATCCTGGGGGAGAACATCGTTGTCAGAGAAAGGCACTGCGAAGCCCAAAAAGACGGCTCATGCACGATGTGCCTCGCATCCGCCAAAACCTTCGAGATCGATATCGGCGTAGCGGGTGCAGCCAAGGACGGCAAGCTTTTATCAGGGGATAGCTTCCGCACGATGGATCTGGGAAATGGGAAAATGGCATTGGCGATCAGCGATGGCATGGGCAACGGAGAACGTGCTTCCATAGAGAGCCAGTCGGCACTCGACATGCTCCAGCAGCTGCTGCGTTCCGGCATGGACGAGAAAATTTCGATCAAAACGGTCAACTCGGTGTTAGCGCTGCGCTCTACCGACGAGATGTTTGCTACCGTTGATTTGGCGCTGATCGATCTGCAGACGGCGAATACCCGCTTTGTGAAAATCGGTTCGACCCCCAGCTTTGTGAAACGAAGCGCCGATGTCATCACGATCACAGCCAATAATTTGCCGGTGGGAATCCTGGATGAGATCGAGGTGGATGTCGTATCCCGTTCCCTCAAGCCCGGAGATTTGCTGATTATGATGTCAGACGGAATCTACGAAGCGCCAAGGCATATCGAAAATCGTCAAGCCTGGATGAAGCGAATCATCAGTGAGCTGGAAACGGAAGACCCGCAGGAAGTAGCTGATCTGTTGCTTGAAAAGGTCATTCGCCAGCACTCGGGACAGATCGTCGATGACATGACGGTTCTGGTCGCGCGAATAGACCGGTTTGTCCCACAGTGGTCGGCCATTCAGGTACACGGCATGCAGAAGCTGGAGCGGCCTCGGATTGTGAGTTAGCGAGTATGTTTTTTCAGCTCCCCGTCGATACTGTTGCTAAAAAGCAGAATGGGGAGATAATTTGTGAAAGAAGCGACACTTCGGCAAATTTTGGTTGTCACCGACGGATGCTCGAATACCGGGATGAGCCCGGTGGCAGCAGCAGCTCTTGCGAGAGAACAAGGGATTACGGTGAACGTGATCGGTGTGATTGAAAAAAGCGAACTGGGTGAAAAGGGCGAGATGGAGATCCGCGAGATTGCAGAAGCAGGAGGTGGCCTTTGCGATATTGTCTACCCGCAGCAACTGGCACAAACCGTGCAAATGCTCACGCGCAAAGCGATGACGCGTACGATTCACCAAGTAGTCAATAAAGAATTGAAAGAGATTTTGGGCGATTCGGGTATAGAAGAGCTGGAGCCTCAAAAACGAGTGCAGGTAGCCGGCATGGTGGACGAGTTGGGAGAGAAAAGCAGCCTGAATGTCGTCATGCTGGTGGATACATCGGGGAGCATGAAGCCAAAGCTGTCTGCGGTCCAGCAGGCCATACATGACTTCAGTATCAGCTTGCACTCACGCAGTGGTCAGAGTCGGATGGCCGTTTGTTCATTTCCTGGGAAACAAAAGTACCTGGATGTGCGCATTCCATGGACGGAAAAGGTAGAACAGGCTCATCAGATCAGCAGTGATCTGGCGATGAGCGGGATTACGCCTACTGGACCGGCTATTGTAGAGGCGATCGCCTTGTTCGAGCATGTGAAGCTCCCGCGCGCTCTATCCGAGCGATATGCCGACATGGAGTCCGACGATAACGAAGATGGAAGCCTGCGTGACCATGTCTTTTAATCAATCGCCCCGCATTCCCAGCTTGCCGCGCCAGTTTCAGGGCAAATGGAATAAAAAATCGTACCACGTCTTAAGGGAGTTGGGGCGTGGAGCGAACGGCGCCGTTTATTTGACTACCCAGGGCGGCGTCAAACGGGCGGTCAAGGTCGGGGCAGAAGGTATGGATATTTTAATGGAAGTCAATGTGCTGAAAAGCGTGCAGCAGGGGCGGGATTCCCAAGTGGGACCGCTCCTGTGTGATGTGGACGATCTGGTGATTGATGGCAAGCCATGCACGTTTTACGCGATGGAATACTTGGAGGGGGAGCAGCTGGACCGATATATCAGGCAATCCGGAGTGGACTGGGTCGCTGTGATGATGGTCCAGCTGTTGGCTCGTCTCCATGTTTTGCACAAGCACGGTTGGGTGTTTGGAGATCTGAAGCCGGAGAATGTGATGGTGACGAAATCGAGCAAGCAGGTCCGGCTCATTGATTTTGGGGGAGTGACCAAGCAGGGAAACGCGGTTCGGCAGTTCACCGAGGAGTACGACCGGGCATACTGGCATGCGGGAGACAGAAAGGCGGAAATCAGCTACGATTTGTTTTCTGCGGCAGTCATGATGGTGCGCCTCGCTGTCGATCCGCAAACGTGGCAAAGCAGTCACAGTGAAACGCGGCATACGGTATGGCTCTGTGATATAATACGGAAAAGTGACGGCCTGTACCCCTATCGAGTGCCACTCCTGAAAGCCTTTCACGGGAAGTACTCGACAGCAGGGGAAATGAGAGCAGAGATGCTGGAGATTTTAAAAGATCTCACAGTTGCCGCCCCGCAAAAGCAGAAGCACATACAGAAGCAAAAGCGGACATCTGGGGCAGGAGGAATGGGGATTAGCGGACTGTTTGTCGCGTCCTTGTTGCTTTTGGCTGGCACACTTTATTACGCTTGGTTCATGTGAGATTTGCAGGAACAAGGCAATATAGAGGTTTAGATAAGGATGTGACGGTCTTGTCCTCAGATTTGGTGATGGATACCTGTCTTTTGGCAGGCGCGATTATTTTGAAAAACGGGGGAGAGACCTACCGTACGGAAGAGACGATGGCGCGGATTGCGCAAGCAGCAGGGATGGATGACGTCAACAGCTCTGCGACTCCGACGAGTATTATTCTCTCCTTTCGATGCAAAGGTCTGGACCATACGCGCATGGTACGTACGCCGTCCCGGACAACCAACCTGAACAAGATTACGCTGGTCAACGATGTTTCCCGTCGCTTTGTGAGTGGAGGCATAACCTTGGAGCAGGCGTATTTGACATTGTGTGAGATTGATCAAAAGAAACCGCTGTACCCGAAGTGGATGCAGCATTTGGCGGCCGCTACTGCCAGCGGCTCTTTTGCCATGCTCGCGGGAGGCACCTGGTACGATCTCGCTCCGTCAGCCCTGGCTGGGTTGACGGTCAATCTCAGCCTGGAATATTTGGAACAGTTTGTTCGAATGAAATTTTTTACCGAGTTTTCGGCAGCTTTACTAGGTGGCTTGTTTGCCTTGTTGGCTGTGACTGTCTTCCCTGAGCTGCACATTAGCATCATCATTATTGGGGCGATGCTGCCGATGTTTCCGGGGATCGCGATTACCAACTCGCTGCGTGATTTGATGGCGGGCGATTTGGTGGCAGGTGTTTCACGCGGAGTAGAGGCCATGCTGACCGCTATTTCTGTTGCCGTGGCTACAGCAATTATTCTCTGGTTTATGAGGTGATCAGATGTTGTTGAAAGGATTGGCGCTCAGCTTCATTTCATCCATGGCTTGGTGTGTATTGTTCAATGTGCCTGTTCGGACGATTTTGGCTGGAGGCATCGCCGGCATGGTCGGGTTTCTCGTCTATTCGTTCTTGCCGCTCCTAAATGCGGAAGTTCTGCTGTCGACCTTCGTATCTGCCGCGATTGTTTCCTTGCTCAGCCAAGTGATGTCGATATTTTTGCGCGTGCCTTCTACTAATTTCAGCGTCGCCGGCATTATTCCATTGGTTCCAGGGTCTTTAGCGTACAAGTCCATGCTTGCGTTTGTGAATAACGACTACGTAGAAGGCATAACGTTGGCTACGAAGACTTTAATGGTAGCGGGGGCTATTGCTTCCGGGCTGATTTTTGGAATTTCCGTGGTCACTATCGTGAAAGGAGCCCGTTATGCTGGCAAGCGTGCACAGTGAAATTTTGCGAGAGAAGCTCCTGCTGCCTGGGGAGACCCTCGTCGTGGGTGTTTCGGGAGGGAATGATTCCTCCGCTCTCTTGCATATCTTGGCGGCTCTCAATAAAAACTATCACTACGGGTGGAAGCTTCACGCTGTTCATCTGAACCACTGTTTTCGCGGGGAAGAGGCACGGCTGGACGCTGCTTACGCCCAGGAGCTTTGCGGGAAGCTTGGCGTCACGTTCCACTTGTTTGAATTCGACGTGCCCGCCTACATGGAGCAGACAGGGATGGGGGGACAAGAGGCCAGCAGAGAAATTCGTTACGGCTTTTACCGGCAAGTGGCAAAAGAGCAAGGAGCGACCAAACTGGTACTCGCTCATCATGCCGATGATCAGGTTGAGACGATTTTGTTCCGGTTTGTGCGGGGGACGAGAATGCAGGGTTTGTCCGGAATGCCGAAAAGGCGCTGGTTGGAAGAGGGAAGCATCGAGCTGGTACGCCCTCTTTTGCATGTGACTCGCAAGGAACTGGAGAGCTACTGTGAGGAGAACGGGCTGAATCCACGTGAGGACAGCAGCAACCGCTCCCGCAAGTACAAACGAAATCTGCTGCGGCTTGAAGTCATGCCGCTGCTGGCCGAGGTCAATGAGCGTTATCGGGAACATATTCTCGAGGCGGCAGAGGCGATCCACCAAGACCATACGTTTTTGGAGAGACTCGCGATTGAGCAACTGGAAAAGGTCCTGATCGTACGAAAACCAGACGAGATTGTGATTGACAATGAACCGTTTCAAAACTGTGACGTTGCTTTACAAAGGAGAATGATTACTCTAATATTAGATTATGTCTCTAAACAAACTGAGTGGTCTTCTCAGCATGTCGAGGCAGTGTTGCACATGTCAGGTGGTAGCCGTCCTTCTGCTGAACTGCATTTGCCTGGACAGCTGGTCGTGAGCCGGGTGTACGGTCGAATTCATTTTTGTCCAAAAGGACGAGAAGAACGCATACATATGTATTGTTATGAGCTCCCTGTTCCAGGAAAGGTGTGGATCGCAGAGAGTGAGGTTTGGGTACATACGAATTATCTGGAACGCCTTACGGATTGGGAGCGACTGCCGGAGAACGAAGCGGTTTTTGATGCCGATCGTTTGCCAGGGCCGCTGTTTTTGCGCAATCGAAGACCAGGTGACCGTCTCGCTTTATTTGGCTCAGGCTCTGAAAAGAAGCTGAAGGAATTGTTGATTGATACAAAAGTTCCGAGAGCCTGGAGAGATCGGCTGCCGCTTTTGATCGCGGGAGATGAAGTGGTTTTGGTACCGGGTGTACGCCGTTCCGCCGCAGCGCCTGTAGATGAACGAACGAAGCGTTTCCTACATGTGCGAGTAGAGTTTGGAGAAGATTGGCGGGAGGTTTTTTCATGAATCAAGACATCGAGAAGATTTTGCTATCTGAGAGCGAAATTGCAGGCAAAATACAGGAATTGGGCAAGACTTTGGCTGCAGAATACCGGGATAAAAACCCTTTGGTGATCTGCGTGCTAAAAGGAGCCGTTGTTTTCATGGCGGATTTGATTCGTCATATGGATATTCCATGCGAAATGGATTTCATGGCTGTCTCCAGCTACGGAAGCGGCACAGAGTCCACGGGCATGGTGAAAATCCTGAAGGACCTCGATTCCTCGGTGCAAAACCGTCACGTCCTGGTTGTTGAAGATATTATGGACAGCGGACTGACACTAAGCCGACTAGTAGAGCTTTTGCGCCATCGCGAAGCAGCTTCTGTCAAAGTAGTAACGCTGCTTAACAAACCAGAACGTCGCAAGGTGGACATTTCACCGGATTACAGCGGCTTTGACATTCCGGACGAATTCGTTGTCGGATTTGGACTGGACTATGCGGAGCACTACCGTAATCTGCCGTACATTGGGGTATTGAAGCCTGAGGTCTACACAAAGTAGGTTTGTTGTGGAGACCCTGCTTAATATGATAAAATGTCAAAAGTGTCTGTTCGTGAGAGGAGGTAAGGAATGAATCGCTTTTTTCGTAATACCGGGTTCTACCTACTGATTTTTCTTGTCACGGTCGGGATCGTGAATTTCATCCTCTCCGGTACTGATAAGGTTGGGAAACTTACATATCAGGATTTCCGGGTACAGTTGCAAGCCGATAACATCACAGAGATGGCTATTCGCCCTGAGAATGGTACATACAGAGTGGATGGTACATTGGCTAAAGCAATTCCGGGACAGGAAAGCAACAAATTCTTCACCAACGTTCCACTGTATGATTCCAACATTATCTCTTTGGTAGAGCAGAAGATTGATGAACAAAAAGTGAAAAAGGTAGAGGTGCATCCGGCGGAGGGCAACAGCATCTGGCTCACGTTCTTGACCTCGATCATTCCATTTGTGATCATCTTCATCTTGTTTTTCTTCCTTCTGAACAATGCGCAAGGTGGCGGCAGCCGAGTCATGAACTTCGGGAAAAGCCGTGCCAAGCTGTACAACGAAGAGAAGAAGCGCGTTACGTTTGACGACGTAGCTGGTGCAGACGAAGAGAAAGCGGAGCTGGAGGAAGTTGTAGAATTCCTGAAAGACCCGCGCAAATTTAATGCTGTTGGTGCCCGCATTCCGAAAGGCGTACTGCTCGTAGGTCCTCCGGGTACAGGTAAAACCTTGCTTGCTCGTGCAGTTGCAGGTGAGGCTGGCGTTCCGTTCTTCAGCATCTCTGGTTCTGACTTCGTAGAGATGTTCGTCGGGGTCGGTGCATCCCGCGTGCGTGACTTGTTTGAAAATGCTAAGAAAAATGCGCCTTGCATTATCTTTATTGATGAGATTGACGCTGTAGGTCGTCAACGCGGAGCTGGACTCGGCGGCGGCCACGACGAGCGCGAGCAAACTCTCAACCAGTTGCTCGTAGAAATGGACGGCTTCGGTGGAAACGAAGGCATCATCATGGTGGCTGCGACCAACCGACCAGACATTCTCGACCCGGCATTGCTTCGTCCGGGACGCTTTGACCGTCAAATTACAGTGGATCGCCCTGACATCAAAGGCCGCGAAGCTGTACTCAAAGTACATGCTCGCAACAAGCCGCTGGGTGAGGACGTCAAACTGGATGTGATTGCTCGTGGTACATCGGGCTTCACCGGTGCGGATCTGGAGAACCTGCTGAATGAAGCAGCCCTTCTCACTGCCCGTAAAAACAAAAAGCAAATCAACATGGTGGAAGTGGACGAAGCCATCGACCGCGTCATTGCTGGTCCGGCGAAAAAGTCCCGTGTTGTCAGCGAAGACGAAAGACGTCTGGTTGCTTTCCACGAAGCTGGTCATACAATCATCGGCTATCATTTGAGAAATGCCGAAATGGTACATAAGGTTACGATCATCCCACGTGGTCAGGCTGGCGGATACACGGTCATGCTGCCAAAAGAAGACCGTTTCTTTGCCACCAAGACAGACTTGCTCGACAAGATCGTCGGACTTTTGGGTGGACGTGTCGCAGAAGAATTGGTGCTCGGCGATATCAGTACCGGTGCACACAATGACTTCCAACGTGCAACAGCCATTGCTCGCAGCATGATTACGGAATACGGGATGAGCAAATTGGGTCCTATGCAGTTCGGTAAGAGCCAAGGCCAAGTATTCCTGGGTCGTGATTATGGCAGCGAGCGCAACTACTCTGATCAGATTGCTTACGAGATCGATCAGGAAATGCAAAACATCATCAACGAATGCTACGCAAAATGTACGGACTTGTTGACCAAGCACCGTGACCAGCTCGATCTGATTGCGAACACTTTGCTGCGTGTCGAGACTCTCGATGCGGATCAAATCAGACAGCTGATTGAGACAGGTAGAATGGAAAACGATCCACTGACAAATAGTGATGTGGTCGTGAACATTCAACCAAAACAAGACGAAACAAACGAAGAACCGAAACAATAAGAGGCGCCTCAGGTGCCTCTTTTCGTCATAAAAGGGAAAGCGGCACTTTGCTCAGCATAAAGAAGCATGATCAACCGAATCAGTGGAGGGGGAGAAATGATGCTACTTACACCGGGGATGGCAGCATTTGATATGGATGGTACATTGTTGAATGAGGCATCACAAATGTCCAAGGGAAACAGAGAAGCACTGTTCAAGCTGCAGGAAACAGGCTGCAAGCTGGTGCTATCGACAGGAAGAATGTTTGGTTCCGCACAGATTCCGATTGATTCGTTTCCCTTCGACGGTTATGTTTGCAGCAATGGGGCTGCCCTTTACGAAAAGGATGGAACGCTGATCCGCCGCTATTCCTTAGCAAAAGAGATGGTCATCGGAGCAATCCATGCACTCAGACAAGATTCGGAGCCGGTTTACTACGAAATGCACGATACAAACAGCAATCGCTGGATGGTGCAGGAGGATCGGGATCGTCTGGAACCAATTATCGAGCAGGGCACTTCGTTAGAGGGAGTTTCTATGCGGCGGTTTGCCTTGTATAGGCTTGCAAAAGTGGTTCCTCTGGAAGAAATGCTGAAAAATATTGAGACGGGTGAAGCTGAGATCGTGAAGTTTTTCATTTGGGAAAGCGATGCGGAGCGCTTGAAGTGGATCGCCGATCAGTTTGCTCCCTGGAAAAGTCAGATTTCCATTACTTCATCCGGAAGTACCAACATAGAGATCAATTCACACGGCGTTTCCAAATGGGAAGGACTACGGCATTTTTGCCAGCTGTGGGGGATAGCGCCAGAGAAAGTGATGGCTTTTGGCGATGCGGAAAATGATCGGGAGGCGCTGACCGAGGCTGGCTACTCGGTGGCGATGGAGAATGCCTCGTCCAAAATCAAGGAGATCGCCAAATTTGTTGCACCACATCACAATGAGGATGGCGTGGCCCAGTTTATTTGGAAGCATGTCCTGGGTGAGACGCCTTCACGATAAGGGACAAAAACTGTGTATAGCTTGCACGAGAAGAAACCGTTCGGACGCGAACGGTTTTTTTTCTATTGTTGAGAATTGATATCAATTATAATGAGCGCAGTGACTGGGCAGGGGGAGGGAATGCGTATGAGGCAAAAAGAATTATTGGATCTACAGAGTCGTTACGAAATCATGGGATCTTTTGGAGATAAGGCTCATATCCATTTATAACAACGCTTACATTGACAAGATCAAGCAATCAGCTTACAATGACCCTAATTATGACACCTACGTAGGGGGATTTTTTCCATGGACGCTTTAGCGTTAGAAAAAAAAGCCCAGCGCAACGCTGAGTTACGTGAACGATTGATGCAGTTGAAGAAAGAGCGTAATGCTATTATCTTGGCACATTTTTATCAACGGCCGGAAATTCAAGAAGTAGCAGATTTTATCGGGGATTCTTTTGGACTCGCTCAAAAGGCCAAAGAAACGGATGCAGACGTGATTTTGTTCTGTGGTGTTCACTTCATGGGAGAAAGTGCAAAAATTCTCAATCCCCAAAAGACGGTTATTATTCCCGATGAACGAGCAGGCTGTCCGATGGCGGATATGGTGAATGTAGACGGCTTGCGCAAGCTGAAAGCGCAGCATCCAAACGCAAAGGTTGTCGCCTACATTAATACATCCGCTGACGTAAAAGCAGAAACCTACATCTGCTGTACATCGTCCAATGCCAAGAAGGTTATTGAATCACTCGACACGGACGAGATCATTTGGGTGCCGGATAAGAACTTGGGCCACTATGTATCCCAGTTTACCGACAAAAAAATGATCATATGGGAAGGGTACTGCAATACGCATGACCAGCTGTCTGTCGAGGATATCATGACATTGAAGCAGCAGCATCCGGAAGCAGTCGTTGTCGTCCACCCGGAGTGCCGTCCAGAAGTGGTTTCGTTGGCGGATTATGTGGGTTCTACGACCGGCATTTTGAAATATTGCCGCGAGTCCTCCCACAAGGAATTCATTATCGGAACCGAAGACGGTACGCGCTACATGCTGGAAAAAGACAGTCCGGAAAAAACCTTCATTTTTGCCTCCAAATATCTGGTTTGTCCAAACATGAAAGTAAACAACCTGAAAAAGTGCGTAGAAGCTCTGGAGAACATGAAGCCGGAGATTTTTGTACCACAGGATGTGGCTGATGCTGCACGTGCATCGCTGGAAAGAATGCTGGAAGTAGCTCCAGGCTGATAAGAGGATAGCACAAGCTGCGTTTGCTCCGGCAGGCGCAGTTTTTTTATGGGAAAGGCCACGATCCGCCAAACGCTAAAAAGCCCGGAACTCATGGTTCTGGGCTTTGCCATTTTCACAGTAGTCTTCCATTTCTTACGAAGGCATGGGAGTCGGAGTTGGCTTTCCGTACCCTTCTTTATAAGTATTGTCGATGTAGTCGCGAATTTCCTTTGTCGTTTTCCCGGCTTCCTTCAGCTTGGAGGAAATAACGGCGATCTCCATACAAACGCCGCAGCGAGTTCCGTGATCATCCCATACGATGGAACCGTCAGATTTTTCTTCTTTAATAAAGCAGTTGCCATTATGCTGATGACCGGCACTCTCGCCGCAGCCGCAATAGCAAGGGATGGATTTTAACAGTTCGCGATTGGCAGCCGCCACTTTGTAGGACTCCACGATGACAGGGTCCTGATTGTCGAGAAATTTCGGCAATTGGTCTGCGGAAGCGGTCATTTCCTGCAGATCGCCGTTTGGTGCGTGTTGGGAATGGCTGGCATGCTCTTGACCGGCTTGATCGTTAGAACCACAGCCAGTTAACAGGGCTACCGTCATGACGCTAATGGTTAACCATGATTTCCGTTTCATCTGGACAAACCTCCTCCCGCCTATTTTACCGTATAAGATTTTCCCAGCGCAAATTCACACGGGAGGAAGCTGTATGGGGATAGATGTTTAAATATGCCTATTAAATCGTAATAAATCCTATTTACATTCTGGTTGACTGTCCGTATAATGAAAAACGGGAAGCAAGTAAATCGGAATGATTATGAATTACTAGAGGAGATGACTAGAAAAATGAAGAAGAGCCTGTTGGCTTTATTGAGCATCGTAACAGCTGTGGGGATCGCTGGCTGCGGAAGCAAGGAAACAGCAAGCACTCCAGCAGCAGAGGGTAGTGCGGCTGCTAAGCCAAAAGTATACACGACAATTTATCCGCTGGAATACGCTGCCGAACGGATTGGTGGCGATCATATCGAAGTCACTAACTTGATTCCGCCGGGGGTAGAGCCGCATGATTACGAGCCTACAGCCAAAGATATGGTGGCATTGTCAGGGGCAGACATCTTTGCCTTTAACGGCAGTGGTCTGGAGCTGTGGGTAGACAAGGCAGTGGAAAGTATGGATAAAAATAAAACGACCATTGTTAATGCGACAGAAGGAATGGATCTGCTGCATGCGGTGGAAGAGGAGCATGACCACGAGCACGAGGGAGAGGCAGCGACCGAAGAGGAAGGTCATGATCATGGGGACAAAGATCCGCACGTATGGCTGGACCCTAGTAAACTGAAAGAGCAAGCTGCGAAGGTGAAGGATGCTCTGGTGAAAAAGGATCAGGCCCATGCTGCCGACTACGAGAAGAACTTCCAGCAGCTGTCTGCAGATCTGGATCAGTTGGATAAAGAATTCAAGGACATGGTAGCGCAGTCCTCCAAAAAGGAATTCATGGTCTCTCACAGCGCATTCGGCTATCTGGCGAACCGCTATGGCTTGGAACAAGTGGCTATTTCCGGAGTGAATCCAGCTGACGAGCCATCGCCATCGCAGCTGAAAGAATTGGTGGAACATGTGAAAGAACATCAAATTTCGTACGTTTTGTTTGAAACACTCGTGTCTCCAAAAGTCGCTGAGGTGATTGCCAGGGAGGCAGGTGTGCAGACGGCGACACTGAATCCGCTGGAAGGTTTGACGGAAGAGGATGTCAAAGCAGGCCGTGATTACATGTCCATCATGCGTGAAAATATCGAGACGCTGCGCGCAGCGTTAAAATAAATGGGAATAATGAAGGTGTCGCTCTTTCGGGTGGCATCTTTGCTTATAGAAGATGTTGCTTTTTATATTTTGCACCTTAGCCCTTGTCGTCCTCGCAAAATCGTAGTAGGATGAAGGGGATTAAATCAGAACAAATCCGATTTGAGGAATGATTGATTCATGGAACGCATAACCAAAGGAGAAGCTGTGGTAAAGCTCACGGACGTTTCCTTTCAATATGAAGAAAAACTAGTTCTCGACCAGGTGGCGTTTACTTTGGAGCGCGGTGACTTTGTCGGGATTGTTGGTCCCAACGGCTCAGGTAAATCCACGCTGATGAAGCTCATTCTCGGGCTTCTGTCGCCGACCAAAGGCACAGTCGAGCTGTTCGGGCAGCCGCTCTCGAAGTTTCGGGATTGGAGCCGAATCGGATACGTTGCCCAGCAGGTCGCTCATGGTGCTGGTGGTTTTCCTGCAACGGTGCGGGAAGTGGTCGCATCCGGGCTGGTTGCCAAGGTTGGACTTTTTCGCCGATTGAAAGCTCACCATCACGAAAAGGTCCGGGATGCGGTGGAGCGTGTGGGATTGACAGCCAAGCTCGATCAGAGGATTGGCAGCTTGTCGGGCGGTCAGCTGCAGCGTGTATTTATTGCCCGTGCACTGGTTGCGGAGCCGGAGCTGCTCATTTTGGACGAACCAACTGTCGGGGTGGATCAGGAGTCGATTGAACAGTTCTACAGCTTGTTGCGCTCCCTGAAAGAAGAAAATGGGCTGACCATGATGATTGTCAGCCACGATGTAGGTGTCATGACGCAGTGGGTAAACAAGGTAGCCTGTGTTCAAAAGAAAATCCATTTCCATGGAACGGCGCACGAGTTCGCTCACAATCACGAACAAATCCTGACGCAAATGTACGGTGATTCAGTAAAACTGCTGTCTCATCACCATTGATTGTATATAACATGGAAAAGAAGGAGCATGAACATGCTTGCTGATTGGTGGCAGTATGATTTTTTGAGGTATACCCTGTTCTCAGGGATTTTGATTGGACTGATTTGTCCCATCCTCGGGACTTTTTTGATTGTACGTCGTTTGTCGATGATGGCAGATGGTCTTTCGCACGTAACACTTTCGGGTGTGGCGGCAGGGATGCTGGTTTCCAAGAAAATCGCATTTTTCTCTGCCGTAAATCCGTTGTTTTTCGGGATGCTGTTTGCGGTGATTGGTTCTTTGTTTATTGAGCGGCTGCGCAAGGTGTATAAAGCGTATCAAGACCTGGCCATTCCGATTATCCTGTCCACTGGCTTGGGCCTGTTTACGGTTCTGATCAGTGTCGCCGACGGCTTTAATACGGATTTGTACTCATACTTATTCGGTAAGATCGTGACGGTATCGATCGAGGACTTGTACGCACTCGTCGGTGTAGCGGTTGTTGTACTGGGAACCGTGTTTCTCATCTACAAAGAGCTGTTCGCGGTCTCCTTTGACGAAGAGTTTGCCCGTGTATCGGGTGTAGCGCGCCGAGCAATCAACCTGTGGTTTATGGTACTCGTGGCGTTGACGATTGCGGCTTCTATGCGCATTGTCGGTGTCCTGCTGATCTCGGCCTTGATCACACTTCCGGTTGCCACTAGTCTGCAGATCGCTCGAAGCTTCCGCCAGACGATTTTCTTTTCGATCCTGTTTGCGGAAATATCTGTGCTGGCCGGATTGTATTTTGCCTACCTGTTAGATTGGGCATCTGGTGGTACAATTGTGTTGATGGCTGTATTGATTTTGCTGGTCGTCTTAGGTGTAAAAAAACTGCGAGTTCTCATGCGATAGATCAACCAACCCAGTAAAGACAAAAGGAAGGAGAGTTTGTCGATGAAAGTAGAAGAAGCGCTGCAGATCTTAAAAGATCATGGATTCAAGTATACCGGCAAGCGGGAGGAGATGATTCGCATCTGCGCGGCGGAGAAGCGATACCTGTCTGCCAAAGATATTATGGAGCGAATCAAAGAGCTGTATCCTTCGCTCAGCTTTGATACCGTTTATCGCAATATCTCCACTTTTGTGGAATTGGGGATTCTCGAGGAAACCGAGCTCGACGGGGAGGGTAAATTCCGTTTGGCATGTTCGACAGATGGACATCACCACCATCACGTCATTTGTACGGAATGTGGAAAAACCTCTTCGTTACCCGGCTGTCCGATGAATATCATGTCAGCTGTACCTGATGATTTTCAGGTCACTGGCCACAAGTTTGAAGTGTACGGAACATGTAAGGATTGCGTAGCGCACACTAACTAAACCTTTGTAAGAAACAGAGAAGAGCATCTACCGATGAGGGAGGTGCTCTTTTTTGTACAGGAAGGATTGATGAGATCCTTATCCAGTATAAGTGCCAAGTACCTTTTGGATGCAAAAGGCTTGCGAGCCAAGTTTTCTAACATGGTCGATAAACCCGAAAGATTTGCTATAATGAGTTGGAAATCATCGGTTTTTCCATTGCTTAACCTATCAAGAGGAGAGAAGGGACACGAGATGATTCCCCGCTATATCGTCGACTTTGATTTGCACGCTTTGCCGCGAAGGAAAACGAAAGTGGCTATCATTGGAGCAGGGATCGCTGGTTTGTATACAGCCTTGCAAACGAGCGAGTATGCAGATGTGGTATTGATCAGTAAAAAGGAATTGGACGATAGCAATACTCGCTGGGCGCAGGGTGGGATCGCTGCGGTGACAGCCAAAACAGACACGCCAGCGCTGCATCGCCAGGATACGCTGATCGCAGGTGCAGGACTCTGCTCATACGACGCGGTGGACGTGCTGGTGCATGAGGGACCGGATCGGCTGCAAGAGCTGATCGCCTACGGTACCGAGTTTGATCGGGACGAGCAGGGACACTACGAGCTTACCCAAGAGGGGGCACACAGTAAACGGCGAATCCTGCATGCAAATGGAGATGCGACTGGAGCGGAAATCGTTCGTGCTTTATCTGCGCGAGTCATGGAACAGCCGAACATTACGGTACTCGAGCATCATTTTGCTATCGATGTCGTGACACAGAATGACGAGTGCGTAGGTGTGATCGTGCGGGAGCCAAACGGCGAGCTATTTTTCCTGGAAGCAGATGCGACGGTACTCGCGACAGGTGGCGCCGGGCAGCTGTATCGTTATACGACAAATCCGGAAATTGCGACCGCAGATGGAATCGGGATCGCTTATCGGGCAGGTGCTCGCATCAGGGACGTAGAGTTCATTCAGTTTCACCCAACGGCCCTTTACTATCCAGGCGCACCACGTTTCCTCATCTCCGAAGCTGTTCGAGGTGAAGGAGCGGTGCTGCGCAATAGCAATGGCGAGCGTTTCATGGACAAGTACCATCCGCAAAAGGAGCTTGCCCCCCGTGATGTGGTGGCTAGGGCGATCGTCTCCGAGATGGAAAAAGCGAATGCAACGAACGTTTTTCTAGATATTACACATGAATCAGCGGAATTGATTCGCCATCGTTTCCCGACGATTTATCAATTTTGCCTGCAATATGGTTTAGATATGGTAACAGACTGGATTCCGGTAGCGCCTGCCTGCCATTATATGATGGGTGGTGTGCAAACGGACTTGCATGGCGAGACTTCTACCAAACGATTATTTGCGTGCGGGGAAGCATCGAGCACAGGGGTTCACGGTGCCAACCGCCTGGCGAGCAATTCTTTGTCAGAGGCTGTTGTTTTTGGCCATCGGATTTCTGAGCGGATCAAAGAGCTGCCGGATTTGCCGGATGTTTTGCCTGTGAGGGTGGTAGCAGACCCTGGACAGCGTCACGCTGCGGGTACACGCGAAAAAAGAGTGAAGCTGCAAAAGCTGATGCTGCGCTATGTGAGTGTAAAACGGGATGAAAAAGGCCTGCGTAAAGCACTGGAAGAGCTGGAGCGCATGGAGCAGGACTTTCAGGATATCCCGATGGAACGGGAAGATTTTGAATACCTCAATTTATTGAATACAGCAGTCTTGACGACCAGGGCTGCCCTCATGAGAGAAGAAAGTCGGGGCGGGCATTATCGCATCGATTTCCCTGAGAAGGACGACTTAATTTGGCGCAAGCACTTGGTGCAGTCTATCTATGCTGGCGTCCAGGAGGAGAGTGGCAAAAACGATGTGGAATAAACGAGAGCTGCAAAGAAAAATCGAAGAGTGGCTGCACGAGGACTTGGGCTTCGGTGACATTACAACGATGAGTACGATTCCGGAGGGCGAGCAGGGAATCGGGATTCTTTATGCCAAGGAAGCGGGAATCGTAGCCGGATTGCAGATCGCACAGCAAGTGTTTGAAACGGTTGATCCAGAGCTGACCTTTACGGCCAAGGTAGAGGAGGGTACCCGCGTGGAATACGGCCAGCAAATTGCGGAAGTGAGCGGGTCTGTCCGTTCGATTTTGAGTGGAGAGCGATTGGCCCTTAACCTGATGCAGCGCCTGTCAGCCATTGCGACAAAAACAAATGAGTACGTACAGGCTGTAGCTGGCACTAAAGCCCGCGTGGTCGATACGCGCAAGACGACACCTGGCATGCGTTTTCTGGAGAAATACGCGGTGCGCGTCGGAGGAGGCCACAATCATCGGTTCGCTTTGTACGATGCGGTGATGATCAAGGACAATCACATCAAAGGTGCGGGTGGGATTGCGCAAGCTGTTGCTGCCGCACGCGCTGCCATTCCGCATACGATGACGGTCGAGGTGGAGGCGGAATCATTGGGGCAAGTCCAGGAAGCACTGAATGCAGGGGCCGATATCATCATGCTGGATAACATGTCGAACGAGCAAATGGTGGAGGCGGTTCAACTGATTGCTGGGCGCGCGATCGTCGAAGCCTCTGGTGGAGTGAACCTGAATACGATCGGTTCCATTGCGAAAACCGGCGTGGATATCATATCGGTAGGAGCACTGACGCACTCAGTCAAGGCATTTGATATCAGCCTTGATTTGAATACGCGCAAGCGCTGAGGAGCACTGCCATGCTACTGGTGATAGACATCGGCAACTCCAATATCGTGATGGGTCTGTATGCTGGGGACGAGCTGCGGCAGCAATGGCGTGTCTCTACGGATCGGAACAAGACCGAAGATGAGTACGGCATGCTGGTAGCAAGCCTGTTCCAGCATGCAGGTTTGACCCTTTCCCAGGTGAGTGGGGTCATCATTTCCTCTGTCGTGCCGCCTTCCAACCATACGATCGAGCGGATGTGTGAAAAGTATTTGCGTCAAAAGCCGTTGCTGGTCGGGCCCGGAATCAAGACGGGATTGAACATCAAATACGAGTATCCGCGAGAAGTGGGGTCAGACCGGATTGTAAATGCGGTAGCCGCCATCCACTACTACGGTACCCCGACGATTGTGGTTGACTTCGGGACAGCAACGACTTTTTGCTATGTGGATGAGCGGGGGCAGTATTGGGGTGGTGCCATTGCTCCGGGGATCGGGATTTCCACGGAGGCGTTGGTTAGTCGTGCTGCCAAACTCCCACGAATCGAGATCGCTAAGCCTGCGAGTGTCGTTGGACGGAACACGATTGCGGCGATGCAGTCTGGAATTTTTTACGGGTTTGTCGGGCAGGTAGAGGGGATCGTTCGCCGGATTATTGCCGAGTACGGAACCCAGCCCAAAGTCGTTGCGACTGGTGGGCTGGCATCATTAGTAGCAACAGAGACGGAGTGCATCCACATCGTCGATCCGTATTTGACTTTAAAAGGGCTGCGGCTGATTTACGAACGAAATCAATAGGCTGAGTGGGATGGGAAAGCCGCAGCTCATGTTAGAGCATGCGGCTTTTTGTCTTGTTTTAGTCCGTTTCGCTATTCCTCTGGAGCGGTTTATAAAAAATGACTTCTGGGTCTCCGGGATCGAGATTCTCAATAATTCCACTCTGAATGAAGCCCTGCCTTTGACAGAGGCGCTGCATGGGCCTATTGGAAAGATTAGTGGAAGTGAACAGTTTATCTTTTGTGCAAACCGACTCTACATATGTGATGAGGTCTGCTCCGATTCCTCGATTTTGATGCTGAGGATGTACAATCAGGAGTGGGATAAAGCACTGTTTAAAAAAGCTATAATCCATCACGATAAAACCAATAATTTCAGCATTCTCGCACGCAACAAAGCATTCTCCAGCTGTTACATTACTGCTCAGTTCTTGAGCTCGGCTGGTATTTCCCAGAACAACAGCATCGATATGGCAGACCTTTGTGAGGTCTTGTAAAGTAGCCTGACGGATCAGGACCATGAAAGGAAGCCCCCTTTCTAATTTAGGAGAAAGAAAAAGAACAGATGCCATAAGAAAAGAATAACATGCTACTAGCTGCAAGTATGGAATAAAGGATGCCTAGTCGGTTAACTTACATCTGCTCCCTTACTTTAATCAGGAGGTATAAAATAGAAAATCAACTTGAAAGTTGTAGGGGAAGTGAGAAGAGTATTTTCGGGTTTCGAGGGTTATGATAATCGCAGATCCACTTGGCGCCATGAAAAAACAAAAAAATGATAAAAGAATTGAGTTTATCGTTGACATTGAGTGTTCTACGATATACAATGGCTATTGTGTCTGACAGCGATGTGTTATCTGATTGAACTTTTTTAAACTAAATTAAAAAAGTACTTGCGAAAAACCAAGAGATCTGGTAACATAGTAATTCCGTGAGGGAAACAACACGGATCGCTTCGATCCTTTATCATACATGGATGGATGTCCGAGCGGCCGAAGGAGCACGATTGGAAATCGTGTAGGCGGGGTCGACCCGTCTCGTGGGTTCAAATCCCACTCCATCCGCCATAATCACCCTTACATATTGGCCCGTTGGTGAAGCGG